>NZ_JAOWCB010000022.1 GCF_026420845.1 Streptomyces sp. PR69
ACCCGAACGCTATGGCAGCTGACCAGTCCACACGACTGCACGATGCGCCACCCGTCGGGCGGCGCATTGCGTTCGCTTCTTCCTCGGCCTGACCACCCCTCCACAGGAGCACACCGTGCACCAGCTTGCCTACGCCGACATCAAAGCCGCTCACGAACGCATCGCCGACCACATCCGCCCCGTCTCCCTCGCCCGCACCGACCCCGGGGCGATCCCCACAGCCTTCCGCGACCCGGTCGAAGAACGCGACCCCGACCCCTGCGAGGTCTGGCTGGCGCTGGAGTTCATGCAGCACACCGGGTCATTCAAGGCCCGCGGAGCGCAGAACTTCCTTCAGGCCCACCGTGAGGCGGGCACCCTGCCGGAGGCCGGGGTGACGATCGCGTCCGGGGGAAACGCCGGGCTGGCGTGTGCGTGGGCCGCGCGGCAGCAGGGGGTGCGGGCCACCGTGTTCCTGCCCGAGACCGCGCCGCGCGTCAAGGTCGCCAAGCTGCGCGCGTACGGCGCGGACGTCCGCCTCGTCGGCACCGAGTACGCACAGGCCGCAAACGCCTGCGCCGACTTCGCCGCCAGCAGCGGAGCGCTGTCCTCCCACGCCTACGACCATCCGCTCATCGCCGCCGGAGCCGGGACCCTCCTGGACGAGATCCGCCGCCAGATCCCCGGCCTGGACACCGTCGTCGTCGCGGTCGGAGGCGGCGGGCTGTTCGCCGGAGTGGCCGCCGCCGCCCAGCACCACGGCATCCGCACCGTCGCGGTCGAGCCGGAGAACTGCCGCGCCCTCAACGCCGCCGTCGAAACCGGCGACCTCGTCGACGTCACCCCGGACTCCGTCGCGGCCGACTCCCTCGGCGCCCGCCGCGCCTCCGCAATGGCCCTGCACGCAGCACAGCAGGACCTGGTGCACTCCGTGACCGTCCCGGACAGCGAGATCATCCGCGCCCGGCGCACCCTGTGGGACCATCACCGGCTCGCCGTCGAGCACGGAGCCGCCGCAGCCCTGGCCGCACTCACCGCCCCGATCCACAGCCGCCCCGGCCGCGCCCTCCCCGAACAGGCGCGCATCCCGGCCGGCGGCTACCGCCCGCAGAGCGGGGAACGGATCGCCGTAGTCCTGTGCGGAGCGAACACCGACCCCAGCGACCTGGCTCACAAGCCTGATGACGCGGAGCACTTCGCATGAGCGACAGGACAGCTCACCGCGCCCTAGAGGACGGGACCGCCGCCCACTCCCGCACAACGCCACCCGCGTCGTACGGCAACGCCCCGGCCCAATGCCGGCGACCCGTCCTCTCAGGACGGGCCGCTGTGTCATGGTAATAGGACATCAACACAGAGTGAGGCGCTCATGGATGCGAACACACTGAACGAGGCTTTCGCCTTCGTCCAGCGGACGTACCGGCGCGCCCCCTGTGACGGGTGCCGAAGCCTGGAGACATGGGGAACGATCTACGAGCGCGTCGTGATCGTCATGTGCGACAACTGCGGGTGGGCCTCTCGGATCGGCCCTCTGGCAGCTGTATGACATCCCTCGGAGAAGCCCGCTGACCGTCCGATGCTCCGTGCCGTCACTGACAGGCCGACGCGGAGTGAGCTGTACGCCCGGACAGAGCGCCAGCGGCACCAGGCGCGGGAACCAGATACCCAGCCTCGCCTGGGGGCGCCTCACAGCGGTGTGCCGGCGGCGCTGAGCGCAGCGTTCCCCACGGGAAACAATCAGGTGCCAGGCGGGTAACACCGAGGACGCAGGCTGCCTGCATGGGATCGGAGATCGTGGTCATCGGCGGCGGGACCGCCGGAGTGCGCCTGGCACGGCGGCTCGGTGACGCCGGCATGGCCGTCACCGTCCTCGGCGAGGAGACCCACGCCCCGTACAACCGGGTCCTGCTCGCCGAGGTGCTCGCCGGGCGGTACGGCCCCGAGGTGATCGAGCTGCCCCATGCGGGCGTGCGGCGCGGCGTACGGGTCACCGGCATCGACCGGGAGCGCCGTCGGGTGATCTGCGCGGACGGCACGGCCGTCCCGTACGACAGGCTGGTGCTCGCCACCGGCTCCAACCCGGTGCTGCCGCCGCTGCGCGGCATCGGGCCCGGCCTGCCGCAGGGCGTGCACCCCTTCCGGACCCTCGACGACTGTCTGGCCCTGTCCGCCTCCGTACGCCCCGGCACCCGGGCGGTCGTGATCGGCGGCGGTCTCCTCGGCGTGTCGGCGGCCCGCGCCCTGGCCGCGCGCGGGGCCCGTGTGGTCCTCGCCCAGCAGGGCGAACGGCTGATGGAACGCCATCTCGACCCGGCCGCGTCCCGGCTGCTGCGCCTCCATGTGGAGGCGCTGGGCGTGGAGGTCCACACGGAGTGCCGGGTCCGCGGCCTGCGCACCGCGGCGCGGGCGCCCCTGGCCGTGGCGGTCGCTCACGGCGTGCACGGGCGCCCCGGCCCGTCCGCGGACCCGGACGCGGACCCGGACCCGGACGACGGCGCGCTGCTCAGCGCCGTCGAGCTCGCCGACGGCTACGCCCTCGAAGCCGATCTCGCGGTGCTCGCCTGCGGGGTGCGGCCGCGCGTCTCGCTGGCGCAGGACGCCGGGCTGGCAGTCGACCGCGGGATCGTCGTGGACGACGAGCTGCGCACCTCGGACCCGTACATCCACGCCATCGGCGACTGCGCCCAGCACGCGGGCGTCGTGCACGGCCTGGCGGGCCCCGCCCTGGAACAGGCGGACGTCCTCGCCCAGCTGCTGGCACACGAGTCCCGCGTGGCCGGGGCCCGGCCCGCGCCAGCCACAGCCGGCGGCCCGGCGTCCAACGGCGTGCGCCCCGCAGGCGCGGCCGCCCTCTCCCCGCGGACGGCCCAAGCCCCCGACGACCACGCGTCGGGCGACGACGCCGGGGACGCCCCCACCCCGCAGCACACCCCCGCCCCCGGACCGGCCTCCAGCGGCGGACACGTGACCGCCGACAGCAGCGCGCCCCACGACAGGACGTCCACCACCGGCCCCGCACCCGGCGGCGAACCCGACGACGCGCCCACCCCGCGGCCCACCGCAGGCATCGACACCCCCGCCCCCGGACCGGCGTCCAGCGGCGGACGCGTGACCGCCGACAGCAGCGCGCCCCACGACAGGGCGTCCACCACCGGCCCCGCGCCCGGCGGCGAACCCGAGGACGCCCCCTCCCCGCAGCCGCCCGCAGGGGCCGGCGGGCGCGTGACCGCCGGCAGCGGGGCGTCCCACGACGGCGCGTCCACCGCCGAGGACGCGCCCGCGCTTCCCCCGCCTCCCCGCTACACCGGCACCCGCGCGCTCACCCGCCTCACCCTCGCCGCGCTGGCGAGTGACACGGCGGGCGGCACAACCGGCAACACGTCGGGCGACGGCGGCGACAACGCCACCCCCGGCCCCCTCGACCTCGCCGCGTTCGGCGACCCCGTGCCGCAGCCCGGGGACGACGTCGTCCAGCTCGCCGACGCCACGCGCGGCGCGTACCGGAAGGTCGTCGTCCGGGGCGATCGGCTCGTCGGCGGGGTGCTGCTCGGGGACCTCGCCGCCGTCGGCGAACTGGCCCGGGCCTGGGAGGACGACGAGGTCCTCCCCGAGTCCGTGCCCCTGCTCCATCTGCTCACTGACAACGGAGGCCTGTGACATGGCTGAGTCCACCACCCCCACCATCGCGGTCGTCGGCCATGGGATGGTCGGCCAGCGGTTCCTGGAGGCCCTCGCCGAGCAGGGCGTGACCGAGCGGGCGCGCGTCGTCGTGCTGTGCGAGGAGCCGCGGGCCGCGTACGACCGCGTGCAGCTCACCTCGTACTTCAGCGGCCGCACCCCGGACGAGCTGTCGCTCACGGACCCGGAGTTCATCCGGGAGCACGGCATCGAGCTGTACCTCGACGACCCCGCCGAGACCGTCGACCGCGCCGCCCGCACGGTGACGTCCCGCTCCGGCCGCACGATCGTGTACGACACGCTGGTGCTGGCCACCGGCTCGTACCCCTTCGTGCCACCGGTGCCCGGCAAGGACGCCGAGGGCTGCTTCGTCTACCGCACGATCGAGGATCTGCTCGCGATCGAGGAGTACGCCAAGACGGCCCGCACCGGCGTGGTCGTCGGCGGCGGACTGCTCGGCCTGGAGGCGGCGGGCGCGCTCAAGGGCCTCGGGCTCGCCACGCATATCGTGGAGTTCGCGCCCCGGCTGATGCCCGTGCAGGTGGACGACGGCGGCGGGGCGGCCCTGCTGCGCACCATCGAGAACATGGGCCTGACCGTGCACACCGGCGCGGGCGCCCAGGAGGTCACCACCGCCGACGGCGCCCCGCACGGCGCCGTCACCGGAATGAAGCTGTCCACCGGCGCGGAGCTCACGGCGGACCTGGTGGTCTTCTCGGCCGGGGTGCGCCCCCGCGACCAGCTCGCCCGCGACACGGGCCTGGAGGTCGGCGAGCGCGGCGGCATCGTGGTCGACGAGCAGTGCCGCACCTCCGACCCGGCCGTGTTCGCGATCGGCGAGTGCGCGCTGGCCGCCGACGGGCGGGTGTACGGGCTGGTCGCGCCGGGCTACGAGATGGCGCAGACGGCCGCGGCGGCCGTCGCGGCCGTGATCGGGCTCCCGGGCGAGCGCGAGGCCAAGCCGTTCACCGGAGCGGACACCTCCACCAAGCTGAAGCTGCTCGGCGTGGATGTGGCGTCGTTCGGCGACGCCCACGGGGCGGCGGAGGGCTGCCTGGACGTCGTCTACTCGGACTCCCGCTCCGGGGTCTACAAGAAGCTGGTGGTCGCCCAGGACGGCACGCTGCTCGGCGGCATCCTGGTGGGCGACGCCGAGTCGTACGGCATGCTGCGGCCGCTGACCGGCTCGGTGCCGCCGGTCTCACCCGAGCAGCTGGTGCTGCCGACCGGGGCCGGGGCCCCGGTGGCGCTCGGCCCGTCCGCGCTGCCCGACGACGCGGTGATCTGCTCCTGCCACAATGTCACCAAGGGCGAGATCTGCGCCTGCTCCTCGCTGCCCGAGGTGAAGAAGTGCACCAAGGCGGGCACCGGCTGCGGAAGCTGTGTCAAGGTCATCGGCCAGCTGCTGCCGAAGACCGGGGACAAGGGCCTGTGCGGCTGCTTCCCGTACACGCGCAGCGAGCTGTACGAGATCGTCCGCACGCTGCGGCTCGGCTCGTACGCCGAACTCCTCGACAGCCACGGCCGCGAGGAGGCACGGGGCGGCGAGGGCTGCGAGATCTGCAAGCCGGCCGTCGGCTCGATCCTCGCCTCGCTCGGCGGCGGCTACATCCTGGACGGCGAGCAGGCCGCCCTGCAGGACACCAACGACCACTTTCTGGCCAATATGCAGCGCAACGGCTCGTATTCGATCGTGCCGCGCATCCCCGGCGGGGAGATTACCCCGGACAAGCTGATCGTGATCGGCGAGGTGGCGCGGGACTTCGGTCTCTACACCAAGATCACGGGTGGTCAGCGGATCGATATGTTCGGGGCACGGGTGGATCAGCTTCCGGCGATCTGGGCGCGGCTGGTGGACGCGGGCTTTGAGTCGGGGCACGCGTACGGAAAGGCGCTGCGGACGGTCAAGTCCTGTGTGGGGCAGACCTGGTGCCGCTACGGCGTACAGGACTCGGTGCGCATGGCCATCGAACTGGAGCTGCGTTACCGGGGGCTGCGCGCCCCGCACAAGCTCAAGTCGGCGGTCTCGGGCTGTGCGCGGGAGTGCGCGGAAGCGCAGTCGAAGGACTTCGGCGTGATCGCCACCGCCTCCGGCTGGAATCTGTACGTGGGCGGGAACGGCGGCGCGACCCCGCGCCACGCCGATCTGCTGGCCAAGGATCTGTCGGACGCCGAACTGGTACGGCTGATCGACCGGTTCCTGATGTTCTACATCCGCACCGCGGACCGGCTGGAGCGCACCTCGGTGTGGCTGGAGCGGCTGGAGGGCGGCCTGGACCATCTGCGGGATGTGGTCGTGCATGACTCGCTGGGGCTCTGCGACGAGCTGGAGGCGCTGATGGCCAAGCATGTGGCCGACTACCGCGACGAGTGGGCCGAGACGCTGAACGACCCGGACCGGCTGCGCCGCTTCGTCTCCTTCGTCAACGCGCCCGACGCGCCGGACCCGTCCGTGCGGTTCGTGCCGGAGCGCGACCAGATCAAGCCGGACCTGCAGATCCTCACCCTGGAAGGGGTCTCCTCGCGATGACGCTCGAACTCCGTCTCGACGACGACAGCTGGCTGGCCGTGTGCGAGCTGTCCCAGCTCACGCCCGGCCGGGGCATCGCGGCCCTGCTGCCGGACGGCCGCCAGGCGGCGGTGTTCACGGACCGTGCGGGCCGTGCGTACGCGATCGACAACCGCGATCCGTTCACCGGGGCGCAGGTCCTCTCCCGCGGCCTGCTCGGCTCGGCACAGGGCCGCCCGTTTGTGGCGTCGCCGCTGCTCAAGCAGCGTTTCGACCTGGAGTCGGGGCGCTGTCTCGACGACGACGAGGTGACGGTGGAGGTCTTCGCCTGCCGGACCTCGGATTTCAGCCCGTCCGGCGCGTGAGCCCAAGGCGTAGGCTGCCCCTCGCACACGAGCGTCGCACACACCGTCGAAACACACGGCACTGACGTCACCGACGAGCGAGGGGCTCACTCATGGCCGGCTGGAGCGCGGACGACATCCCCGATCAGCGTGGCCGCGTCGCCGTGGTCACCGGGGCCAACAGCGGCATCGGGCTGGTCACGGCCCGGGAGCTGGCCCGGCGCGGTGCACGGGTGGTGCTGGCCTGCCGCAGCGAGGCGCGCGGGCGGGAGGCGGAGCGGCGGATCAGAGCGGAGGCGCCGCGGGCCGAGGCGGAGTTCCGGCAGCTCGACCTGGCGGATCTGTCCTCGGTGCGGGCGTTCGCCGCGGGCTTCCCGTACGACCGGCTCGATCTGCTGATCAACAACGCCGGAGTGATGGCGCTGCCGTACGGGCGGACCGCCGACGGCTTCGAGACGCAGTTCGGGGTCAACCACCTCGGGCACTTCGCGCTGACGGGACTGCTGACGCCCCGGCTGCTGGCGACGCCCGGCGCACGGGTGGTGAGCGTGTCGAGCGGCTTGCACGCGCTGGCCACGCTCGACATGGGGGACCTCAACAGCGAGCGGCGGTACCGGCGCTGGATCGCCTACGCCCGCTCCAAGACCGCGAATCTGCTGTTCATCCATGAGCTGGCGCGGCGGCTGCGGGCGGCCGGCGCCGATGTGGTGGCCGCCGCGGCGCACCCGGGCTACGCGGCCACCAATCTGCAGTCCGCCGGCGCGAGGCTGGAGGGCCGCAGGGGCGTTGAGCGGATCATGGAGCTGGGCAATCGGCTCGTCGCCCAGCCCGCGGAGGCCGGGGCGCTGCCGACCCTGTACGCGGCCACCGCGCCGGGCGTGCGCCCGGACTCGTTCACCGGGCCGCGGCTGGTGATGTGGCGGGGCGCGCCCGCGCCGTCCTGGCGGGCGCGCTGGACGCGCGACGATGTGGCGGGCGAACGGCTGTGGGCGGCGTCGGAGCAGCTGACGAAGGTGGCGTACCAGGGGCTTGGCGGGCCCGCCTGAAGCCCTGGCGCACGCCCCGGGGTGTGGGCGGCGGCCTCGGGGCGCTCGCGTTTGCGGCACCGGGGACCCGGTCCTAGCCTCACCCCCATGAGCAGCGAGAACGCCGCCGGTGCGGCACGCTCGGGCGGCAGGCGGATCACCGGGAAGCTGACCGGCGAGGCGCTGCGCGCGACCACCGGCCGGGACTGGGACGAGTGGTTCGCCCTGCTGGACGGCTGGGGCGCGACCGGGCGCACCCACGCCGGGATCGCCCCCCATCTGGTCGAGGAGCACCAGCTGCCGGGCTGGCACGCCCAGTCGGTGACCGTGGGACATGAGCAGCAGCGGCTGGCAGCGCTGAAGGAGCTGCTGGAAGCGCCGTGACCGACCCGGTCTTCCGCGGAGCAGCGCGGTCGGCGGGGCGGTCGGCGGGGTGAACGGTGCGGCTGCCAGGGCGGGCGTGCCGTCCGGGGAGAGGTCAACACGTATGACGGAGAACAGTGCTTGACGGCGGTCGCCGCCCGCAGGTCACTGCTTGTTGACGTGACGCCAATTCAGCGCTCATAGCTTTCGCTTCAGTCAGCGCTCGTGTCAGCGCGCCGTCCCGCGACGCCGCCCGGCCTCGCGGGACGGCGCTCTCCCCCCATCCTGGAGTGACTAGTGGAACGTCGCAGTTTCCTGCGCGGAACGGTCATCGGCGCCTCGGCCGCCGCCTTCGGCGGCACTCTGTGGCGGGGTGCGGCCATCGCGGACCCGGCCCAGCCCGGAACCGGCCCCTACGGCCCCCTCGCCCCGTCCGACGCCAACGGGATACGCCTGCCGGAGGGTTTCACCAGCCGTGTCGTCGCCCGTACCGGCGAGCGGGTCGGCTCCACCTCGTACACCTGGCACCGCGCCCCGGACGGCGGGGCCTGCTACGCCGACGGCAGCGGCTGGATATATGTCTCCAACTCGGAGGTGAACCCCTCGGGAGGCGCGAGCGCGATCGCGTTCTCCGCGACCGGCGCGATCACCGGCGCCTACCGCATCCTCTCCTCGACCCGGCAGAACTGCGCGGGCGGCAAGACCCCGTGGGACACCTGGCTGTCCTGTGAGGAGGTGGACCGCGGCTATGTGTACGAGACCGACCCGTGGGGCGTGCGGGCGGCGGCGCGGCGTCCGGCCATGGGCCGGTTCAAGCACGAGGCCGCCGCGGCCGACCCCGTACGGAAGGTGATCTATCTGACGGAGGACGTCGGCGACGGCTGCTTCTACCGCTTCACCCCGGACACCTGGGGCGATCTGTCCTCCGGCACGCTGGAGGCGCTGCGGATGGGCTCCGGGACCTCGGGCCCGGTCACCTGGGGCGAGGTGTACGACCCGGACGGACGGCCGACGGCGACCCGCGACCAGGTCTCGGGCGCCAAGCGGTTCAGCGGCGGCGAGGGCTGCTTCTACGCGGACGACACCTGCTGGTTCACCACCAAGGGCGACAACCGGGTCTGGCAGTACAACGCGGCGGCGCAGACCATCGAGCTGGCCTATGACGACTCCCTGGTCCAGGGCGGCTCCGCGCCGCTGACCGGCGTCGACAACGTCACCGGCGCGGCGTCCGGCGATCTCTACGTCGCGGAGGACGGCGGCAATATGGAGATCTGCGTGATCACCCCGGACGATGTGGTCGCGCCCTTCCTGCGCGTCGAGGGGCAGTCCGGCTCGGAGATCACCGGGCCGGCCTTCTCGCCGGACGGCTCACGGCTGTACTTCTCCAGCCAGCGCGGCACGTCCGGCAGTTCGTACGGCGGGATCACCTACGAGGTGACGGGACCGTTCCGCGCGTAGCCGGCCGGCTCGCGGGCCCCGCAGGCTGCGCCCCTGCCGGTCCGCTCACGCACGATCGCTCCGCCCCGGCCCGCCTTGGCGCCGGCCGCCTGGTGACCGGCCGCCTGGTGACCGGTCGCCGCCCGGCGACCGCACGGGCGGCCGGCTTATGACCGGTCCGCTCGCTGCCGATTCGCCGGCAGCCGGACGCCCGCCGTCTGCCCGGTCACCACAGGACGCGGGCCCCGGGGTCCGGCTCCGGCCGTCAGACGGGCGTCCGGGCCGGCAGCCGGGGTCCGGAGGGCGCGAGCCGGGAGGCGGGGGCCTCGGGGCGTACGGACCCCGGCGCATCCGGCCGTACGGCGCCCGGCGTCTCCCCCAGCGCCTCGGGGGTGACGCCGCCCCGCAGCAGCGCCGCCCCCAGGGGGGTGAGCGTATGCAGCACGGAGTTGCCGTGGCGCAGGGTCACCACCAGGCCGGCCTCGCGCAGCACCGCCGCGTGCTGGCTCGCGGAGGCGAGGGACACCCCCGCCCTGCGGGCCAGTTCGCTGGTGGTGCTGCCGCTGCGGATGGCCTGCAGGACGGCGGAGCGGGTGTGGCCGACCAGCCGGCCGAGCGAGGGCCCGCCGGGCTCGTGGAAGGCCGGGGCGCTGCGGTGTGCGACCGGGTAGACGAGGACCGGCGGCAGTGTGGGGTCGCGGTAGACCACGGGCGTCCCGCGGCAGAAGAACGACGGCTGGAGCAGCAGGCCCCGCCCGCCGAGGCGGACCTCGCGGTCGACGGGGTAGTCCGCCTCCAGCACGGGTGCGCGCCAGCGCAGCACGGGCGGCAGGGAGGCGAGGAGTTCGTCGGGGCCGCCGTCCAGCAGCGCACGGCCGCGCACGGCGCGGTCGGCCTCGATCCTGGCCTGCAGATGGGGCCAGTACGGCTCGACGGCGGCGCGGTGGTAGCTGTGCAGCGCGCCGACGAGCCGGGCGAGCGGCTCGGCTCTGCCGTCGGCGAGCGCGGCGAGTCTGCCGGGCAGTCCGGGCACACAGGCGCGGTCGGCGGCCGCCAGGGCCAGCTCGGCGCGCAGCCGGGCGGGCGGGGTGGCACGCAGGGCCTCAAGGCCCGCGTCGAGCCCGTCCCGTGCCTCGGGCGGGGTCAGAAAGTCCGGGAAATAGCCCTTCGGCGGCACCAGCGCGGAGAGCAGCCGTGTTTCACCGTTCAACCGGGCGCGGGTTTCGGACCGCCATTCCCCGAAGACCGTCGCACCGCGCCGGTCCCGCAATCGGTGAAAGCTCAGAATCGTTTCCCACAACACGTCCGGCCTGGACGCCATCCGCACTCTCGCGAGGTCGTCGCCGGTGAAATGGATTCGCAGCACTGAACCCCCACTGTTGCATCCGCTAATCGCCCCGATCCCCGAGTATGCACGCCATCACAGGCCGTCACCACGGAGTTTCGGCCACAGTTGAAACGCCTCGCGGGCCCGGGGTGACAACCGAAAGGCTGTACGACGTCGGGCATGAATCCTTCTGTCACCGATGTGACGTGGCGAAGACCGTGGGGGGCTTTGCGCGTCCGGCGGCGGCTGGCAGAGGGTGCGGCTCCGTGTCCGGCATGGGTAATGGGGCACGGCCGGAGGATGGGGATCCACCGGCCGTGCCCCGCCTGGACTTTGCGCAGCGAATGGCAGAAATTCGATTGCCGTTTCCGCGGTCGGCCGTACGAAATTCAACAGCAGGCGGCGTAAGTCGACCGTAAAGCGCTCGCCGGGACCGCTCGGCGGCGCGGAACTCGGAGCGCTCTCAGCGCAGTTGCCGGCCGTGGCCGTGCGCGGCGCAAGTATGCCCTCTGCACCTTGCCCGGCGGGCAAGCGGAAGACGGGCGGCAGACATGCGGAAGGGGCGGACGCCCCGCACAAGGCGTCCGCCCCTTCCTCTTTCACCCCCCGGAGCCGCCGCGGGAGTGCGGTGAGGGTTTGACCTCCCGGCGGCGGCTCCGGCGTCCTGGGGAAGCGCCCGCAGACGCCTTGGCGGCGTCAGCGAGGCGTCAGCGTGAGTCGCTGCCAAAGGCCCCCGACGACACAGCGGCCGCCCGGCCCGCCTCCAGCCGCGCCACCGGGATCCGGAACGGCGAGCAGGAGACATAGTCGAGGCCGGCCTCATGGAAGAAGTGCACCGACTCGGGGTCGCCGCCGTGCTCGCCGCACACGCCCAGCTTCAGATCCGGGCGGGTGGCGCGGCCCGCTTCGACGGCGTCCCGGACGAGCTTGCCGACGCCGTCCTTGTCAATGGTCTCGAACGGGGAGACGCCGAAGATGCCCTTTTCCAGGTAGGCGGTGAAGAAGCTGGCCTCCACGTCGTCGCGGGAGAAGCCCCACACCGTCTGGGTGAGGTCGTTGGTGCCGAAGGAGAAGAACTCCGCGGCCTCCGCGATCTGGCCCGCGGTCAGCGCGGCGCGCGGCAGCTCGATCATCGTGCCGAGCGCCAGCTTCAGCTCCACGCCGGTGGCGGCCTCGACCTCGGCGATGACGGCCTCGGCCTCCTCGCGGACGATCTCCAGCTCCTGCACGGTGCCGACCAGCGGGATCATGATCTCGGCGCGCGGGTCGCCCTTGGCGTTCTTCCGCTCGGCCGCGGCCTCCGCGATGGCCCGGACCTGCATGGTGAACAGACCGGGGATGACCAGGCCGAGGCGTACGCCGCGCAGGCCCAGCATCGGGTTCTGCTCATGCAGCCGGTGCACGGCCTGGAGCAGCCGCAGCTCGTTCTCATGCGGCTCGTGGCGGGCCTCGGCGAGCGCGACGCGCACCGACAGATCGGTGATGTCGGGCAGGAACTCGTGCAGCGGCGGGTCCAGCAGCCGTACGGTGACGGGCAGCCCGTCCATCGCCTCGAACAGCTCAATGAAGTCCTGCTTCTGCAGCGGCAGCAGGGCCTGGAGCGCCTCGGTCCGCTCGTCGTCGTGGTCGGCGAGGATCAGCTTCTCGACCATCTCGCGGCGCTCGCCGAGGAACATGTGCTCCGTGCGGCACAGTCCGATGCCCTGGGCGCCGAACCGCCGTGCCCGCAGGGCGTCCTCGGCGTTGTCGGCGTTGGCCCGTACGCGCAGCCGGCGCACCCGGTCCGCGTACGCCATGATCCGGTGGACGGCCCCGACCAGTTCGTCGGCGTCGTCGGCGCCGGCGTGCATGCGGCCCTCGAAGTACTCGACGACCGGGGAGGGCACGACGGGCACCTCGCCGAGGTAGACCTTGCCGGTGGAGCCGTCGATGGAGACGAGGTCGCCCTCCTCGATCACCGTGTCGCCCGCGGTCATTCTGCGGCGCTTGGTGTCGACCTGGAGCTCCTCCGCCCCGCAGACGCAGGTCTTGCCCATGCCGCGGGCGACGACGGCGGCGTGGGAGGTCTTGCCGCCGCGGGAGGTCAGGATGCCCTCGGCGGCGATCATGCCGTCCAGGTCGTCGGGGTTGGTCTCGCGGCGGATGAGGATGACCTTCTCACCCGAGCGGGACCACTTGACGGCCGTGTAGGAGTCGAAGACGGCCTTGCCGACCGCCGCGCCCGGCGAGGCGGCGATGCCCCGGCCCAGCAGCTCGGTTTTCGCCGTGTCGTCGAAGCGCGGGAACATCAGCTGCGCCAGCTGCGCGCCGTTGACCCGCTGCAGCGCCTCGGCCTCGTCGATCAGCCCCTGGTCGACAAGCTGGGTGGCGATGCGGAAGGCCGCGCCCGCGGTGCGCTTGCCCACGCGGGTCTGCAGCATCCACAGCTGGCCGCGCTCGATGGTGAACTCGATGTCGCACAGGTCCTTGTAGTGCGTCTCCAGCGTCTCCATGATCTGCATCAGCTGGTCGTACGACTTCTTGTCGATGTTCTCCAGCTCGGCGAGCGGCACGGTGTTGCGGATGCCGGCGACGACGTCCTCGCCCTGTGCGTTCTGCAGGTAGTCGCCGTAGACGCCCTGGTGGCCGCTGGCGGGGTCGCGGGTGAAGGCGACGCCGGTGCCGGAGTCGGGGCCGAGGTTGCCGAAGACCATGGAGCAGACGTTGACGGCCGTGCCGAGGTCGCCGGGGATGCGCTCCTGGCGGCGGTAGAGCTTGGCCCGGTCGGTGTTCCAGGAGTCGAAGACGGAGCGGATGGCCAGATCCATCTGCTCGCGCGGGTCCTGGGGGAACTCCCGTCCCGCCTCGGACTTGACGATCTTCTTGAACCGCTTGACCAGCTTCTGCAGATCGCCGGCGTCGAGGTCGGTGTCGACGGTGACCTTCTTGGCCTGCTTGGCCTCGTCGAGGGCATCTTCGAACAGCTCGCCGTCGACGCCCATGACGGTCTTGCCGAACATCTGGATGAGACGGCGGTAGGAGTCCCAGGCGAACCGCTCGTCGCCGGACTGCTTGGCCAGACCGGCGACCGAGTCGTCGGAGAGGCCGATGTTCAGGACGGTGTCCATCATTCCGGGCATCGAGAACTTGGCGCCGGAGCGTACGGAGACGAGCAGCGGGTTGTCGGCCTGGCCGAGCTTCTTGCCCATGGTCTGCTCAAGGCCGGTCAGATGGGCGCTGACCTCGTCGCGCAGGGCGGGCGGCTCCTCGCCGCTCGCGAGGTAGACCTTGCACGCCTCGGTGGTGATCGTGAAGCCCGGAGGGACGGGGAGACCGAGGTTGGTCATCTCGGCGAGGTTCGCACCTTTTCCGCCGAGCAGGTCCTTGAGGTCCTTGTTGCCCTCGGTGAAGTCATAGACGAACTTCTGATCTTTGTTTTCCGACACGGGTCTCGACTCCTCGAGGACTCGGTGGCTGCCCTGACGGCGAGGAACATACCCAGATCAAAGGCGTCTGGGTACGTCCACTTGCGCGTCATACGGCCTTAACCACTCGTCCGCCAGCAGATCGAAAGTGACTGACGCGTAGTAAGCGGCTTCGAGCTCCCTTCAGCCACCGAAGCACACTTGACTCAAACCAGAGCTAACGCGCTCATATGAGCGCCTCCTCCGGCTTTTGTTTTCAAGACTTGAAGACAGAAGGGGTGGCACCCCGTGCCACCCCTTCTAGATCTGGAGCGAAGGAAGCGACCCCTTGAGATCGCTCATCTGAGCGCAACCCCTATCAAGGGTGGCGAGAATCACGCCGTTTCACGCGTCCCGATTCCATCATCCGGACTCACCGACGGGTGCCCGCAACGCGCCGGAAACACACCGTCCGAGCATCGCCGGATCCACCTCCTCCAGGCTCCCGGCGAAGACCCGCCGGGCCGACGGCGCCACCGGCAGCAGCGACGGCACCACCAGCACCGCGCACCCCGCGGCCTCGGCGGACGCGCTGCCGTCCGGCGAGTCCTCCACCGCCACACAGTCCCCGGGGAGCGCCCCGAACCGCTCGGCCGCCGCCCGGTAGGGATCGGGGTGCGGCTTGGTCCGCACGGTGTCGTCCGCCGACAGCGTGAAGGCGAACGGCACCCCGGCCAGCGCCCCGCCCGCCACCGCATCGACGACGACCCGCGGCGAGGCGCTGACCAGTGCGAACGGCACCCCGTCGGCCTCCAGCGCGGACAGCAGCCGCCGGGCGCCGGGGCGCAGCGGCGCGCCCGCCGCCACCTTGGCGAAGAACGTGGCGGTCAGCTCGGCCGCCACCCGGGCCGCGGACTGCGGGTCCGCCGCGCCTGTCATCCGTACGAGATGGGCGGCGGTGTCCTCGACGGCGCGGCCGACGACCTCGGGGGCGTCGGCGTCGCCGAGGCCGTGGCCGAGGCCGGCCGCGACCTCTTCGGCGGCCTGCCACCACAGGATCTCGGTGTCGACGAGGGTGCCGTCCATGTCGAAGAGGACGGCGGCGGGGCGGGGTTCGGCGGGGCTCACTCGGCGGCCCCGGCAGCCGCACGCTCAACGGCCCCGTCCCCGGCGGCGGCCGTCGCGGGCACGACGAGGACCGGGCGTTCGGCGAGGCCGATCCGGACGCGGGCACCGGGTGCCAGTGCCACGGCGTCCCGGGAGGGCACATCCGCGGTGATCCTGCCGACGCCTTCCAGCTCCGCATGGACGCGGGTGACCGCGCCGAGGAACGAGGCGGAGGCGACGACGGCCTCGCCGTCCGGCTCGGCGGCCACGGTGACGTTCTCGGGCCGGATGAGCACCTCCACGTCCCGTACGGCGGCCGGGGCGTCGCCGTCCACGGGCAGCCGCCGCCCCGCGACCGCCACCGTGCCGCCGCCGGTCAGCAGCCCCGGCAGCCGGTTCATGGTGCCGATGAAGGAGGCGACGAAGGCCGTCGCGGGCCGCTCGTACAGCTCGGCCGGGGCGGCGCACTGCTCCAGCCTGCCCGCGTTGAGGACGGCGACCCGGTCCGCCATGGACAGCGCCTCCTCCTGGTCATGGGTGACGAACACGGTGGTGATGCCGAGGGAGAGCTGCAGCCGCCGGATCTCCTCGCGCAGGCTGAGCCGCACCTTGGCGTCCAGCGCGGACAGCGGCTCGTCGAGCAGCAGCACCCGCGGCTCAAGGGCCAGGGCGCGGGCGAGGGCCACACGCTGCTGCTGGCCTCCGGACATCTGGTGCGGAAAGCGGTCACCGTGGTCGGGCAGCCCCACCAGGCCGAGGAGTTCGGCGGCGCGGGCGCGGCGCCGGGCGGCCGGGACCTTGCGGACGCGCAGCCCGAAGGCGACGTTGTCGCGGGCGCTCAGATTGGGGAAGAGGCTGTACGACTGGAACACCATCCCGGCGTCGCGCCGGTTGGCCGGCACACCGGTGATGTCCTCGCCGTCGAGCAGCACCTCGCCCGCGTCCGGGTGCTCGAATCCGGCGAGCACCCGCAGGGCGGTGGTCTTGCCGCAGCCCGAGGGGCCGAGGAGCGCCATCAGTTCGCCGGGCTCGACGGTCAGATCGAGGCCGTCGAGGGCGACGGTCGGGCCGAACGCCCGGCGCAGCCCGCGGAATTCGACGCGCGCTCCGGACGGCGCGGCGGCGGCCGGGTCCGTCCGCTCGGCCTCGGCGGTGGGGGTGGACATGGTCTCAGGACTCCTTGCGGGAGGTACGGGACGGGGCGGCTGTCGCTGCGGCCGTCCCCGCGCGGGACAGCAGGAGCAGCAGCGCCCAGGTGATGAGCAGGCTGAGGACGGAGACGGCCACCGACATCTTCGCCTGCGAGCCGGAGATGGTGACGATCCACACCGCGAACGGCTCGAAGCCGAGCAGCGAGGCGATGGTGAACTCGCCGAGCACCAGCGCCAGGGTGAGGAACGCGGCCCCGGCGAGCGCGGCGCGCAGATTGGGCAGCAGGACGCGTACGACGACGTACGGCCAGGACGCGCCGCAGTTGCGGGCGGCCTCCACCAGGGTCGGCACATCGACGGCGCGCAGCCCGGCGTCCAGCGAGCGGTAGACGAACGGCAGCGCGAGGACGGTGTACGCGAGGACGAGCACGACCGGGAAGTCCTCGTTCTGCACGGCGAGGAACGTCTGGTACAGGGGCGTGTGCGACAGCTGTTCGGGCCCCCAGCGCAGCACGGTGCTGATGCCGGTGACCAGCGCGATCGGCGGCACCACGAGCGGCAGCATGCACATCACCTCGACGACGGGCCGCAGCCGCGGCGCGCCGAGGCGCACGGCGACCAGCGCGGGCACGGCCAGCAGCAGGGCGAGCGCGATGGTCGCGGCGGCGAGGGCGAGCGACAGCAGCAGGCTGTCGGTGAATCCGTCGGCGGAGAGCAGCGCGGTGTATGCCTCGAAGGAGACGCCCTGTCCCGGCGTGTGCACCGTGAAGACGAACGAGGCGGCGAGCGGGATCAGGAAGTAGCAGGCGGCGAGGGTGAGCACGGCCCCCCGCCAGATGCGGGGCCGTCTGCTCCGGGGCGTCGCGGCCGCCCGTGCCGGGCGGTCGATGGTGGTCGTCGTCATCGCAGCCATCGGGCGCTCCGTCGCTGGAGGGGGAGATAGACCGCCATGACGAGGCCGGCGATCAGGATCATGTCGAGGCTGAGGGCGAGGGCCACGTTCTCCTGTCCGACGAGCACGTTCCCGGACAGCGCGTCTGCGATCTTCAGGGTGACGAGCGGCACCGAGCCGCCGACGAGGGCGGCGGCGGTGGCGTGCGCGGCGAAGGCGCTGCCGAAGAGCAGGACGAAGCCGCCGAGCAGCGAGGGCGCGAGGACGGGCAGGCCGATATGACGCCAGAACTGGCGTCCGCTCGCGCCGGCGTTCTGTGCGGCCTCGCGCCACTGGGGCCGCAGCCCGTCCAGCGCGGGGATGATCACGAGCACCATGAGCGGGGTGAGGAAGTACAGATAGACCACGGCGAGCCCGGTGAAGGAGTACAGATTCCAGCCGAGCGAGGTGAGGTCGGCGAGCTGGGTGACGACTCCGGAGATGCCGAGGGTCGCGATGAACGCGAACGCGAGCGGCACACCGCCGAAGTTGGCGAGCACTCCGGACGCGGTGAGGGCGGCGTCGCGCAGGGCGCGGGAGCGCGAGGTGACGATCGCCTGGGCGATCAGCACGCCGAGGAGCGAGCTGATCAGCGCGGTCAGCGCCGAGAGCTGCACGCTGCCGATCAGGGAGCCGAGGTAGGGCCCCTGGAGCGAGCGGGCGAGATGCTCGCCGGTCAGCGCGGTGGCGCCGGTGTCCGGGTCGGTGCGGGTGACGGCCCCGTACAGCAGCGCGCCGACGGGCAGTCCGAAGCACAGCGCGGTGAAGCAGAGCAGCGGCAGCGCGGCGAGATGCGTACGGGGTCCGCGCCTGGGCCGGCGGCGACTCGATGCGCCGCCGCCGGCAGACGTGGGGGGCTGGGAGAGCGCGGTCATCAGGAGAGGGCCTTGTCCCACTTCTCTGCGAGGTCGGCCTTGGCCTTGTCCAGCTCCTCGGAGGAGGGGAAGGCGGGCGCGTCGGAGACCTTGGGGAGCTTGCCGGTGAAGGTCTTGTCCGCGGTGCCGTCCTCGATCATCGCGGGGAGCAGCACGGGCCGGGCGTACCCCTTGAGCCACAGGTTCTGGCCCTCGGCGCTGTAGAGGAACTCCATCCACAGGCGGGCGGCCGCCGGGTGCGGGGCCTCCTTGTTGACCGCCTGGGAGTAGTACTGGGCGTAGACGCCGTCGCTGGGGACGGCGACCTTCCAGTCGACGCCCTTGTCCTTGAACTGGTCGGCGTACCCGGCGTTGAGGTAGTCCCAGTCGATGCTGATGGGCGTCTCGCCCTTCTCGACCGTGGCCGGGGTGGACTCGACGGGGATGAAGTTGCCGTTCTTCTTCAGCTCGGCGAAGAAGTCGATGCCGGGCTGGATGTCGCCGAAGGAGCCCTTGTTGGCGAGCGCGGCCGCGTACACGCCGCCGAAGGCGGAACCGGACTTGGTCGGGTTGCCGTTGAGCGCGACCTTGCCCTTGTACTCGGGCTTGAGCAGATCGGCGAAGCTCTGCGGGCAGTTCTTGATCCGCTTGGCGTCGCAGCCGATGGAGACATAGCCGCCGTAGTCGTTGTACCAGCGGGCCTCGGCGTCCTTCTGGGAGTCCGGGATCTTGTCCCAGGACTCGACCTTGTACGGGGCGAACAGCCCTTCCTGAGCACCGCTGCGGGCGAAGGCGATGCCGAGGTCCAGTACGTCGGGGGCGCGCTTCTGGCCCTTGCGGGACTTCACGGCGGCGATCTCGTCGGCGCTGGAGGCGTCCGGGTTCTCGCTGTTGACCTTGATCTTGTACTTGGCCTCGAATGCCTTGATGACCTCGCCGTAGTTGGCCCAGTCCGGCGGCAGGGCGATGACGTTGAGCTCGCCCTCCTTCTGTGCGGCGGCGATGAGCTCCTTCATCCCGCCGAAGTCGGCGGCGGAACCGGCGTCCGACGCCTTGACCCCGCCGCTGCCGGCCGCGTCGGCCGTGTCGTCGGGGGCGGCGCCGCAGGCGCTGAGGGACGTGAGGACGGCGGCGGCGCCGAGCAGGGCGGCCGCGCCGCGGCCGGCAGATCTGAACACGGGTCTCTCCCAAGAGCCAAGGGGACGGAACTTGTCTGAACAAGCCGGGTTCAGTTCGCCCGGCGGATCTGGCCGGTTCATGAACGGCGGATGACGCGCCGGGCACGGCTTCCGGAAGACCGAGAACCGTATCCTCCCCGTTATCCAGCGCCTGTCGCCCCTGTCGCCGGCTGTGGCGACAGCACCCCCTCCCCCGGTCTAGGCTGACTGAAAACAGCGCGGTTCACAGATGAACTGCGCACACCCGACCCCTGACACGGAGGGCGAACGCGTGGCGGCATCGCGTTATCTACAGATCGCGGAAGCGCTGCGCCGCTCGATCCTCGGCGGCGAGTACCCGGTCGGCTCCCAGCTGCCCAGCGAGAGCGACCTCGCGGCCCGCTGGTCCGCCTCCCGCGGCACGGTCCGCCAGGCGGTCGCCGTCCTGGCCTCCGAAGGGCTGATCGGCTCCCGCCAGGGCGCGCGCCGCATCGTGCTGCGACGCGAACGCCGCCACAGCTTCGCCGAGTTGAACAGCTTCGCCCAGTGGGCGCAGGGCGAGGGCTATGAGATCTCCAGCCGCATCCTCACCCGCACCCGCCGCCCCGCCACCCCCGCGGAGTCCACCCGGCTGACCCTCCCGCCCGGCGCCGGCATCCTCTACGTGGTCCGTCTGCGCCTCCTCGACGGCGAACCGGCCATGCTGGAACGCACCGCGTACGCGGACTGGGTCGCCCCCGCCGTCGAGGAACTCCCCGACGACTGCGTCTCCATCATGAACAGCCTCGCCGAAGCCCACGGCATCGTCGCCCACTACGGCGACCATCTGATCGACGCGGTCCCGGCAGGCAGCGTCGACGCCCGGCTCCTCCACGTCCGCCGCGGCAGCCCCCTGCTCCGCCAGCGCCACCTGACCTGCACCGCCGCGGGCCGCCCCATCGAATGGACCGACGACCGCTATGTCGCGGGCGCGGTCACCTTCAGCGTCAGCAACTCCGCTGACACCTCCCCGCTGTCCCGCCGGGCGGGCCGTCTGGACGGATAGCCCGTCGCCGGCGCGCCCGGAAGCGCCGCCGGCCCGGCTCAACCGCCCGAGGTGTCCAGTTCCGCGTCCGCCGTGACGCCCGCGCAGTCGTACGGGTCACGCAGCCAGCCGTCCGGCAGCACCACGCGGTTGTTGCCGGACGTCCGCCCGCGCGGGCCGTCCGCGCCGGACGGCCAGGGCTGGTCGAGGTCCAGCCCGGCGAGCAGCTCGCGCAGCTCGTCCAGGGAGGAGGTGACGGCGAGCCGCTTGCGCATCTCGGAGCCGGCCGAGAAACCCTTCAGATACCAGGCCACATGCTTGCGGAAGTCGATGACGCCCCGCGTCTCGTCGCCGATCCACTCTCCCAGCAGCTGAGCGTGGCGCACCATGACGTCCGCGACCTGCCGCAGCGACGGCCTGGCGTACGCGTCCGGGCCCGCGCCCTCGAAGCCCGCCACCAGATCCGCGAAGAGCCACGGCCGGCCCAGGCAGCCGCGCCCCACCACGACCCCGTCACAGCCGGTCTCGCGGATCATGCGCAGCGCGTCGTCCGCCGTCCAGATGTCGCCGTTGCCGAGCACCGGGATCTGAGGCACATGCTCCTTGAGCCGGGCGATGGCGTCCCAGTCGGCCGTGCCGCCGTAGTGCTGCGCCGCCGTGCGGCCGTGCAGCGCGATCGCCGTCACGCCCTCCTCGACCGCGATCCGCCCGGCGTCCAGATACGTCAGATGGTCGTCGTCGATGCCCTTGCGCATCTTCATCGTCACCGGCAGATCGCCCGCGTTCGTCACCGCCTCGTGCAGGATCGCCCGCAGCAGCGGCCGCTTGTACGGCAGGGCGGAGCCGCCGCCCTTGCGGGTGACCTTGGGCACCGGGCAGCCGAAGTTCAGATCGATGTGGTCGGCCAGATCCTCGTCCACGATCATGCGGACGGCCTTGCCGACGGTGACCGGGTCCACCCCGTACAGCTGGATCGACCGCGGGGTCTCGCTCGCGTCGAAGTGGATCAGCTGCATGGTCTTGTCATTGCGCTCCACCAGCGCCCGCGTCGTGATCATCTCGCTGACGAACAGCCCCTTGCCTGCCGAAAACTCACGGCAGAGGGTGCGAAACGGCGCGTTGGTGATGCCGGCCATGGGAGCGAGCACCACGGGCGGCTGCACGGCGTGCGGGCCTATCGACAGCCCGGGGATCGGGGTGGTGGTCATCCGCCCATTGTCCCGCACCGCGGCCGGTGCCCGTGCCGCCGTGTGCCCCGCACCGCCCGCGCCCCTCCCGATCCGGCCGACTGGCGCTCTTCGGCCATAGCCGCCCGAGCGCCTTGACCCTGAATGTCCACCGGTGCTAAGGGCTTAGCGAATTTCGGCCATGGCGCGCGTTGTTGGAATTCGGCCGCCCGCGGACGAGCAGGTTTCGGCCGTCGACGGCCCTCGGGCCGGGGCTATGCCCGGCCCGCGGCCGGGTTGACCGTCGCCTGGTGGGCCTCCATGAGGTGGGCTTCCGCTTTCAGCCAGGGGAGATACGGCAGGAACTGCGCGGCCTTGCGCCAGCCGCAGGTGCCGCAGCGCAGCGTGCGCTGGATTCCGGCCTTGTGGATGTGCACGACGTGTTCGCGGCCGTGCTGGTCCCATCTGCTGAGGCTGGGCCTGAGGGGCGTCGGCATGGTGCCCAGTGTGCAACGAAGCCCCCGGCTCCGTACGCGGAACCGGGGGCTTCGTACGCCGTGCGGCCGCCGTGCGGCGCGTGGGGCGTCAGCAGCCGAGCAGACGGCTGCCCAGGTAGGTCTGGATCTGGTCGAGCGAGACGCGCTCCTGCTTCATCGTGTCGCGCTCGCGCACGGTGACCGCGTTGTCGTCCAGGGTGTCGAAGTCGACGGTGACGCAGAACGGCGTGCCGATCTCGTCCTGGCGGCGGTAGCGGCGGCCGATGGCGCCCGCGTCGTCGAACTCGATGTTCCAGAGCTTGCGCAGGTCCGCGGCGAGGCCCTTGGCCTTGGGCGAGAGCTGCGGGTTGCGGGAGAGCGGCAGCACCGCGACCTTGACGGGCGCGAGGCGCGGGTCGAGGCGCATCACGGTGCGCTTCTCCATGACGCCCTTGGCGTTGGGAGCCTCGTCCTCGTTGTACGCGTCGAGGAGGAAGGCGAGCATGGTGCGGCCGACGCCGGCGGCGGGCTCGATGACATACGGGGTCCAGCGCTCGCCGGCCTCCTGGTCAAAGTACGACAGGTCGGTGCCGGACGCCTGGGAGTGGGCGGAGAGGTCGTAGTCGGTGCGGTTGGCGACACCTTCCAGCTCGCCCCACTCGCTGCCGCCGAACTGGAAGCGGTACTCGATGTCGGCGGTGCGCTTGGAGTAGTGGGAGAGCTTCTCCTTGGGGTGCTCGTACCAGCGCATGTTCTCCTCGCGGAGACCAAGGTCGCGGTACCAGTTCCAGCGCTGCTCCATCCAGTACTCGTGCCACTGCTCGTCCTCGCCGGGCTTGACGAAGAACTCCATCTCCATCTGCTCGAACTCGCGGGTGCGGAAGATGAAGTTGCCGGGCGTGATCTCGTTGCGGAAGGACTTGCCCATCTGCGCGATGCCGAAGGGCGGCTTCTTCCGGGAGGTCTGCTGCACCTGGGCGAAGTTGGTGAAGATGCCCTGGGCGGTCTCGGGACGCAGATAGGCGACGGAGCCGGAGTCCTGGGTGGGGCCGAGGTGGGTGGAGAGCAGCCCGGAGAACTGCTTGGGCTCGGTGAAGGTGCCCTTGTTGCCGCAGTTGGGGCAGTTGAGGTCGGCGAGGCCGTTCTCGGGGAGCTTGCCGTGCTTCTCCTCGTATGCCTCTTCGAGGTGGTCGGCGCGGAAGCGCTTGTGGCACGAGGTGCACTCGGTCAGCGGGTCGGTGAAGGTGGCGACATGGCCGGAGGCCTCCCACACCTCGGTGGCCAGGATCACCGAAGAGTCGATGCCGACCACGTCCTCGCGCGAGGTGACCATGGAACGCCACCACAGGCGCTTGATGTTCTCCTTCAGCTCGACACCCAGCGGTCCGTAATCCCAGGCGGCGCGCTGACCGCCGTAGATCTCACTGCAGGGGTAGACGAAGCCACGGCGCTTGCTCAGGTTGACGATGGTGTCGATCTTGTCGGCGGCCACGGTGCTCTCTTCATTACGACGGCGAACGGACAGAAACAGGGGCGGCGCGTAGCGCCTCGACGGCGAATGCTTCAGATTACCGGCGGCCGCACCCCCCGGATCAAATCGGTGGGGGCCAGAGGCCCCTTGTGACCGTTGTTGACAATCGTTTCCAGTTTTGTTGAAAATGACTTCCATGAACGTACGACGCCGCCTCATACCCGCCGCCGCTGCCGCCGGAGCGATCACGCTCGGGCTGACGGCCCTGACCGCCTGCTCCAGCTCCAGCACCAGCACCACCACGGCCGACGGCAAGGGCGGGGACGGCAAGCTGAAGGTGGTGGCGTCGTTCTACCCCATGCAGTTCCTGGCCGAGCAGATCGGCGGCGACCATGTCTCCGTCACCACGCTCACCAAGCCGGGCGTGGAGCCGCATGACCTGGAGCTCAAGCCCCGCCAGACCGCCGAGCTGAACGAAGCCGGCTACATCCTGTACCTCAAGGGCATCCAGCCGGCCGTCGACAAGGCCATCGGCCAGTCCGAGGCCAAGCACAAGGTCGACGCCGCGACGCTGACCACGCTGGAGAACCACGGCGCCGAGGTCGGCCACGATCACGGCCATGACGAGCACGGTCACGAGGAAGGCGGCCACGAGGAAGGCGGCCACGAGGGCGAGGCGCACTCCGACGCGCACGGCCACGAGGAAGACGGCCACGGCGAGGCGGGCCACGCAGACGAAGACCATGCAGACGAAGGCCACAAGGCCGAGGGCCATGACGACCCCGCTGTCGCCGACCCCCACATCTGGCTCGACCCCGTGAAGTACGCGGAGGTCGCCGAGAAGGTCGGCGAGACCCTCGGCAAGGCCGACCCCGACCACGCCGCCGACTACACCAAGAACGCCGACGACCTGGTCAAGAAGCTCGACGCGCTGCACACGAAGTTCGCGGACGGTCTGAAGAACGCCTCCACCAAGACCTTCATCACCACCCACTCCGCCTTCGGCTACCTCGCCGAGCGCTACGGCCTCACCCAGGAGGGCATCGCCGGCCTCAGCCCCGAGGCCGACCCCTCCCCCGCCCGGATCAAGGAACTCCAGGAGATCGCGGAGAAGGACAAGGTCACCACGGTCTTCTTCGAGACCCTCGCCAGCGACAAGACCGCCAAGACGCTCGCCGCCGACACCGGCCTGAAGACGGACGTCCTCGACCCCCTGGAGGGAATCACGGACAGGTCCAAGGGCGATGACTACATCGAGGTCATGGAAGCCAATCTCGCCGCCCTGAAGAAGGCGCTCGGCGCTAAATGACAGACGTAGTGGAGGCGACGGCGATGAGTGAGCCCGCCATACAGGCCCGGGCGTCCGCGGCGCCCGGCAGCGGGACGCAGCCGCCCGGCAGCGCGGCGGAGACGGAGCCGCCCGTCATATCCGTCCGGGGCGCCCGTGCCAGCCTCGGCGCCCGCCCCGTGCTGCGGGGCATCGACCTCACCGTGCGCCGCGGTGAGGTCGTCGCGCTGCTCGGCGCGAACGGCTCCGGCAAGTCCACGGCCGTCCGTTCCGTGATCGGCCAGGTCCCGCTGGCCGCCGGGGAGATACGGCTCTTCGACGCCCCGCTGCGCCGCTTCCGCCAGTGGTCGCGCCTGGGCTATGTGCCGCAGCGGACCACGGCGGCGAGCGGCGTGCCCGCCACGGTCCGCGAGGTGGTCTCCGCCGGCCGGCTGTCCCGTACGCGGCTGAGCCTGCGGGCCTCCCGCGCGGACAAGGAGGCCGTACAGCGGGTCATCGACCTGGTGGGCCTCGGCGACCGTGCCGGGGACTCGGTGGGCGCGCTCTCCGGCGGCCAGCACCAGCGGGTGCTGATCGCCCGCGCCCTCGCCGCGCAGCCCGATCTGCTGATCATGGACGAGCCGATGGCGGGGGTGGATCTGGCCAGCCAGGAGATCCTCGCCCACACGCTGCGCGAGCAGGTCGCGAACGGCACGACGGTGCTGCTGGTGCTGCATGAGCTGGGCGCTCTGGAGCCGCTGATCGACCGGGCCGTCGTGCTGCGCGACGGCTGTGTGGTCCATGACGGCCCGCCCCCTGAGGCCGTCGGCCAGCACGCCCTGCCCGGCCATGACCACGTACATCCGCATGCGGCCGGCGAGCCGCTCCGCACGGGACTGCTGACTTAGGACCATGGACATCCTCGACACCGCCTTTATGCAGCGGGCGTTCATCGCCGCGATCCTGGTCGGCATCACCGCGCCCGCCGTCGGCGTCTATCTCGTCCAGCGCCGCCAGGCGCTGATGGGCGACGGCATCGGCCATGTCGCCATGACCGGTGTGGGCCTGGGCTTTCTGCTGTCGACCAATCCGATCTGGATGGCCACGCTTGTGGCGGTCGCCGGCGCGATCACCATGGAGCTGATCCGCACCTACGGCCGCACCCGCGGCGACATCGCGCTGGCGCTGCTCTTCTACGGAGGCATGGCGGGCGGCGTGATGCTGATCGAGTTGTCGGACGAGGGCTCGGCCGCCAATCTGTCCAGCTATCTCTTCGGCTCGCTGTCCACGGTCTCCGACGCCGACCTGACGGCGATCTCGCTGCTGGCCGCCTTTGTGATCCTGGTGTCGATCGGGCTGCGGAGGCAGCTGTTCGCGGTCAGCCAGGACGAGGAGTTCGCGCGGGTGACCGGTCTGCCGGTGCGGGCGCTGAATCTGCTGATCGCGGTGACCGCCGCGGTGACCGTCACCGTCGCCATGCGGGTGGTCGGGCTGCTGCTGGTCAGCGCGCTGATGGTGGTCCCGGTGGCGGCCGCGCAGCAGCTGTCGCGGTCGTTCCGGGCGACGTTCGCGGGCGCGGTGGCGATCGGGGTGACCGTCTCGGTGGCGGGCACGGCGACCTCGTACTACCAAGACGTGCCGCCGGGAGCGACCATTGTTCTGTTGACGATCGCGCTCTTCGCCGTGCTCGCCGCGCTGGCGACCCCGCTGGCGCGGCGGCGCGCCCGGGCGGCCGAGGCCGCCGCCGCGGAGGCGGCGGGGCACACGGCCGCGGGGGCTTCCGCGGCCGCGGGGACCTCGGCAGACGACGTCAGGGTCTGAGCCGGCCCCGGTCAGCCGGCCCTGCTCGTTCACGTCAAGGACTGCGCAGGGTCTGGCCAGGAGTCGACAGGCCGACCGGGCGTCTGATGCAACCTGGCACAATTGGCCGGACGTGAGTGAAGAGCGGCGAGGCGAGGAGGCACCTGTGGCGACGGCGCCAAGCAGCGGAAAGGCGGCCCCTGTGCGCGGCCGGTCGACCCGGCAGCGCGCCGCGGTGGCGGCGGCGCTCGACGAGGTCGACGAGTTCCGCAGTGCGCAGGAGCTCCATGACATGCTCAAGCACCGGGGCGACTCGGTCGGGCTGACGACGGTCTATCGCACGCTGCAGTCGCTCGCCGAGGCGGGCGAGGTCGATGTGCTGCGTACCAGCGACGGCGAGTCGGTGTACCGCCGTTGCTCGACGGACGACCATCACCACCATCTGGTGTGCCGGCTGTGCGGCAAGGCCGTGGAGGTCGAGGGCCCGGCGGTGGAGCGGTGGGCGGAGTCGATAGCGGCGCAGCACGGCTATGTGAATGTGGCGCACACGGTCGAGATCTTCGGCACGTGCGCGGAGTGCGCCGCGAAGAAGGAGTGACCTCGGGGCCATCTGCGTAAAGGTTCGCGGGACGACAGGGGCGGGGTGCCGGGCACCCCGCCCCTGGTGCGTCATCCGGTCACTCGGCGGTCTCGTTGGGGATCGCGCCGCCGAAGCGGCGGTCGCGCTGGGCGTACTCCAGGCAGGCGCGCCACAGGTCGCGGCGATCGAAGTCGGGCCACAGCACATCCTGGAAGACCATTTCGGCGTAGCTGCTCTGCCAGATCAGGTAGTTGGAGGTGCGCATTTCGCCGCTGGGCCGCAGGAAGAGATCGACATCCGGCATGTCCGGGTAGTACAGATATTTCTGCACGGTCTTCTCACTGACCTTGGCGGGGTCGAGCTTTCCGGCCCGGACGTCGGCGGCGATGGCCGCGGCGGCGTCGGCGATCTCCGCGCGGCCGCCGTAGTTGACGCAGAAGTACAGGGTCATCGCATCGTTGTTCTTGGTCTGCTCCTGGGCGACCTGAAGTTCCTGGACGACGGACTTCCACATGCGGGGCATCCGGCCGACCCAGCGGATGCGGATGCCCAGTTCGTCCATTTCATCGCGGCGGCGGCGGATGACGTCGCGGTTGAAGTTCATCAGGAAGCGGACCTCGTCGGGCGAGCGCTTCCAGTTCTCGGTGGAGAAGGCGTAGAGGGAGAGGTTCTTCACCCCGATGTCGATGCAGCCCTTGAGGACGTCGAGGACAACGCCCTCGCCGACCTTGTGGCCCTCGGTGCGGGGCAGTCCGCGCTCCTTGGCCCAGCGGCCGTTGCCGTCCATGACGACCGCGACATGGTTGGGGATCAGCTCGCCGGGGATCTTGGGCGGGCGCGCGCCGGAGGGGTGCGGCTCGGGGACCTTGTACTCGCGGCGGGGCCGGCCCAGGATTCCGCGTCGTGCCATGCGGCTCACATCTCCCATTGGTGTGTTGATCGCTACTTCTCGACGTATCGCAGCGAGCGCAGTCCGCGCTCCAAGTGCCAGTGCAGATAGGCGGAGACCAGTCCGCTGCCCTCTCTGACGTACCGCGGCTCACAGGCGTCCGCCGT
The DNA here is from genome assembly GCF_026420845.1 of Streptomyces sp. PR69. GTDB lineage: Bacteria > Actinomycetota > Actinomycetes > Streptomycetales > Streptomycetaceae > Streptomyces. Next base: position 28,086 of record NZ_JAOWCB010000022.1, read on the forward strand.
GGCCCAGTCGCCGGTCAGCAGCGCGCTGAGCAGCCCGACGGCCTCCGCAGAGGGTACGACGCTGCCCGGCGCCCGGCAGTCGCCGCATATGACGCCGCCCGCGGCGACGGAGAAGAACCGGTTCGGCCCGGGGAGGCCGCAGCGGGCGCAGTCCTCGAAGCTGGGGGCGTAGCCGTTGACGGCGAGGGAGCGCAGCAGGAAGGCGTCGAGGACGAGGTTCGGGGCGTGCTCGCCGCGGGCGAGGGTGCGCAGTGCGCCGATGAGGAGGAGGTACTGCTGTACGGCCGGTTCGCCTTCGTGGTCGGTGAAGCGTTCGGCGGTCTCCAGCATGGCGGTGCCGGCGGTGTAGCGGGCGTAGTCGGCGACGATGCCGCCACCGTACGGAGCGATGGTCTCGCTCTGGGTGCACAGCGGGAGTCCGCGGCCGACGAGGTCGCTGCCGCGGGCGAAGAACTGGACGTCGACATGGGAGAAGGGTTCCAGCCGCGCCCCGAACTTCGACTTGGTGCGCCGCACTCCGCGGGCGACGGCCCGCACCCGCCCGTGTCCGCGGGTGAGGAGCGTGATGATGCGGTCCGCCTCACCCAGTTTCTGGGTGCGCAGGACGATGCCGTCATCACGGAACAGGGTCATGGGTCCATTGTCCCGTACGGCATGGGGGCGGCGGACCCGGTCCCGCCTCCCCCGCACCGTGTGCCGTAGCAGCTGCCGCGGGCGGCGACAACATCGCGGAAATGAGTCAGATGAGCGGGAGATCCAGAGAGCCGTCCAGCAGTCCGGGTGACCTGCTCGCGCAGCGATTCGAATGTTTCAGGACTCTTCGGGCTTACCGCCCTCTTGAGGTCATATGACATGGGCAGCAGGATCGGAGCCGTCCAACTCCCGTGCGGATAGCGGACGCACCCGACGGGACTGTCCGTCATGCGCACATGTTCGCGTCCCTGCACATGCATACGCCGTGTGCGCGCCGTCCATGCGCCGCCGCCGTTCCCAGTTCCGGTAAATCCGGTTGATCCGGTAAGGAGACCGAGACCGCCATGACCGATCGGCTCAGCCTCAGCCCCGAAGTCGCACGCCATCTCGCGACCACCAGCAAGACCCGCCCGCAGATGCGCGGCATCACCCCGCGCTATCTGCTGCGCGCCCTGCCCTGGGTGGACATGGACGCCGGTGTCTACCGGGTCAACCGCCGCCGCTCCTTCGTCCTGGGCGACGACCGGATCAGCACCTACACGGACGAGGAGGGCGTCGTCCGCGTGATCCCCGAGGATCTGCGGGAGGTGCCGTATCTGCGGGACGCCGACCCGGCGCTGCTCGCCGAACTGGCCGCCGCCTTCACCGAGGTCTCCTTCCGGCCCGGAGAGGAGCTGGCCGCCGAGGGCGCGCCGGCCGAGCGCCTCTGGGTGCTGGTCAAGGGCCGCGCGGAGAAGCATGTCACCGGCCCGTACGGCGATGACTCGGTGCTCGATGTGATCAGCGACGGCCAGTTCTTCGACCTGGCGGCATGGACCCGCCAGTCCGCCATGCCCGTCCAGGTCAGGGCGGTGACCGCCGGTACGGCCCTGTGTCTGGACCGCGCGGAGCTCGACCGGGTCGCCGACCGGGACGAGACCGGCACATTACGGGCCGCCGTCACCGCCTTCGCCGCCGGGGACGACGCCCCGGCCGGTGCGGAGGTCCCGGTCGACCTGGCCTCCGGCCATGTCGGCGAGCCCGACCTCCCCGGGACCTATGTGGAGTACGAGGACGCCCCGCGCGAGTACCACCTCAGCCTGGCGCAGACCGTGCTGCGCGTGCACAGCAGGGTCGCCGACCTCTACAACCAGCCGATGGACCAGACCCGCGTCCAGGCCGATCTGACGATCCACGCGCTGCGCGAACGCCAGGAGGCCATGATCCTCAACCACCCGGAGTACGGGCTGTTCCACAATGTCGCCCCGGGCCAGCGCGTGCAGACCCGGCGCGGCCGCCCCACCCCTGACGACCTCGACGAGCTGCTGGCGAAGGTCTGGAAGCAGCCCGCCTACTTCATCGCCCATCCGCGGGCGATCGCCGCCTTCGGCCGCGAGTGCACCCGCCGGGGCGTGCCGCCGGTGATCGACACCCGTTTCGGCAGCCCGCTGCTGACCTGGCGCGGAGTGCCGCTGCTGCCCTCGGACAAGGTGCGCATGAACGGGCTGAACGGCACCACCGAGATTCTGCTAATGCGCGTCGGCGAGGAGCAGCAGGGCGTGGTGGGGCTGCGCCCGGCCAAGGTCGCGGACGAGGTGGAGCCGGGCCTGGCGATGAAGAACATGGGCACCGACACCAAGGGCATCACCTCGTATCTGATGACGGCGTACTTCAACGCGGCGGTGCTGGTGGAAGACGCGGTCGCGGTGCTCAAGAACGTCGAGGTGTCTCGTTACTATGACTACGAGTGACCTCCTGGGCGGTCTGGTCCCGCCCACGGCGATTCCGCCCACGGCCGTCCCGCCCACGGCCCTCCCGTCGGCCGTCACGGAAGCGACCGCCGCCGCTCCCCCTGAGGCGACCGCACCACGCCCCTCGCCATCCGCGCCGTCCTCGCCATCCGCGTCCAACGCAACAGGGTTCTCCCCGGAGAAGGCCCGCGAGGACGTCCCGATCCTCCACCGGACGGTCAACGGCCGCCCGCTGGTCTGGCTGGACAACGCCGCCACGACCCAGAAGCCGCGCCAGGTGATCGAGGCCCTGGCCGTCTACTACGCGACGGCCAACTCCAACATCCACCGCGGCGCGCACACCCTGGCCCGCGAGGCCACGGAGGCGTACGAAGGCGGCCGGGCCGCCATCGCCTCCTTCCTCGGGGCACAGTCGCCGGACAGCGTCGTCTTCACGCGCGGCACCACGGAGGCGGTCAATCTGGTGGCGCAGAGCTGGGGCCGCGCCAACCTCGGCCCCGGCGACGAGATCCTGGTCCCGGAGCTGGAACACCACTCGGACATCGTCCCCTGGCAGCGCATCGCGGCCGAACGGCGCGCCCGCGTGGTCCCGGTCCCGCTGCTGCCCGACGGCACGATCGACCAGGACGCCTACGCCGATCTGCTGTCCTACCGCACCCAGCTGGTGGCGATCAGCCATGCGTCGAACACCCTCGGCACGGTCCCGCCCGTACGCGAGATGACGGCGCTGGCCCACCGCTACGACGCCAGGGTGCTCATCGACGGCGCCCAGGCGGTGGCCCATACGCCCGTGGACGTGACCGACCTGGACGCCGACTTCTACGCGTTCTCCGGCCACAAGATCTTCGGCCCCACGGGCATCGGCGCGCTGTACGCCAAACCCGAGGTGCTGGCCTCGATGCCACCCTGGCAGGGCGGCGGCAACATGATCGACTCGGTCTCCTTCGACGAGACGACCTACGCCCCCGACCCGCACCGCTTCGAGGCGGGCACCGGCCATATCTCCGGCGTCGTCGGCCTCGCCGCGGCCCTCGACTGGCTCACCGGCTTCGGCCGCGAGGCGGTCGCCGCGTACGAGGACCAGCTCATGGCGTACGCCGTCCAGTCCCTCGCCACCGTCCCGGGCCTTGAGCTGCTGGGCCCCGCGGCGGACCGGATCGGCGTGCTGACCTTCACGCTGACGGGATTCGACGCGGCGACGATCGCCGACTGGCTCGACAAGGACGGCATCGCCATCCGCGCGGGCCACCACTGCGCCCAGCCGGCCCTCGCCCACTACGGCCTGACAGACGCGGCCCGCGCCTCGCTCGCGCTCTACAACACGGCGGAGGAGGTGGACCAGTTGACGGCCTCGCTGCACGACTTGCAGCACAGCGGCGTCGGCAAGGCCGAATAGCGACGCCGCAACCGTGAACCGGGCAGCGCCATCCCACAGGCACCATTAGTCGGTTGATACTTTTATCCGCCATGGATCAGAGGTGGAACCGGCTGATCGTCGGGGTGGCGCTGCTCGGCCTGGCTTTCGGCGGCTGGAGCCTGTGGACCGGCCTCGACGAGTTGCGGACCCGCGCCCGCAGCCAGGAAGAGATAGCGAAGGCGTGCGGGGGCCTGGTGGACCCGGACAAGGTGCTGAGCCTGCACGGCGGAACGCTGCGCGCACAAGCCCCCGACGATGCGGACGATCGCATCACCGCGCCCGTCACCGGGCCAGACGACTGCGTCGTCTATCGCGTGACGGGGAAAGACAAACTCTTCGGCCTGTTCCAGCTGTCCATACGCCCCAAGCCGAACGAGCGATACGCCCACCTTGTTGGGAACAGCGTCACGGCCCCCTTCGAGAACGAGATACGCGAAGGCACGGACAACCCGGTAGGCGACGCCGACGTCCCGATGGACCACCCCCTCGGTGACGGCCGCCTCGGCAGCTACACACAGGACAGTGTCACCATGAAGGCCGTGTGCGACACACCGGGCGACGGCAAACTCACCTCGGTGTCGGCCACCGCACTGGCGTCCTACGACTCGGAGAAAGTGACGGCCGAGGAGCGCAAGACCCTGGCAGCCCTGGCAAGGGAAGCCGTGCAGAAGGCAGCGGCCCAGCTGGACTGCTCCGCACAGCTCACCCGGCCCCCGAAAAACCTCGATCCGCCGAACCGGCGCCTCGGCGCCGCGACCGCCGCGGACGGCACCTGCGCCTGGTACGCACGTTTCCTGCGCGGTGCCGACCGCGGGAGGCTGCCCGACCGCTTCCTGGCGGCTCCGACCAGCGCACGGGCCTGGACGGAGTCCTGTCTGCTCGCCCTGAGCACGGATGAACTGCGCCGCATATGGCCCGAGCTGAGCCCGTGGCTGCACCGGGACTTCGAGCTAGAGCCCTTTCTCCGGCATCTGCCGTGGTGGATGCAGGCGGAGTCCTTCTTCGGCGACGAAGCGACAGCGGTCACCGCTGAAGGCGTCACTGACCAGACACCGCTCAAACCCGGTACCGCAGGGGAGGTCGGCGGTGCGAATGTCTGGTGGGCCTCTTCCACCTGTCAGGGCCAACCCGCTCTCCATACGCTGACCGTTGCCTACCCCTACGACCGCACCGTGCGGGCGGACCTCTCGGCGGTGTTTCGCGCGTACGTCGACGACGTCACCGCCCGCCGCGGCTGCACGGACGTGAAGTTCCCGTCCGCGTCTGCCTTCGAGGAGGCCCCGGAGGTCAAGGAACCTCCCCGCGGCTCCGGGCGTTCTCGTACGCCGTCTTCGCGCTGATCCGCTCGGCGGCGGTGGCCGGCCGGACCTTCTCCGGCGTGCACACCCACTCCCGGCCGCCGCCCACCGGCCGCAGCCGCAGAGCCTGTCCGGCCTGACCGACGTACCTGCCCACCGTTCCGGTGCGGACGTCCACGACGTATGCGCCTTCGGACGGCATCGTCACTGCGCCGCTCCCCCTTCCCCTGAGAGCACGACCGCGGTGATCGCACGTGCCGTGTCGACGTTGCACCGCCCCAATTCAATGAGCGGGCAGGGGGTGTCCCGGGTGTACGAAGCGAGCTCGACGCGCAGCGACGGCAGCGTAATGCCCGACTGCTGCAAGACTTCACGCAGTCTGTTCACGGTTTCCTCCGCCTCTTCGATGCAATTCACCGAGTGCCGGGAGCGCGGGTTCGGTGGGTTAGGCATGTTCGCGGCCATGGCTTCCCTCTTCGATCCGGTTTCACGTTTCGCAACACAAGGGTGACGCTCCGCAGCTACGCTCAACAGGGGTATGCGCACTACAACGGACGTGTGTCACAAGGGGATTGATCCATGGCCAAGGGTCTGCGGCAGGCGGCGTGGGAATTCTTCGGCGCGGAACTCAAGCGGCGGAGGGAGGCGGCGGGGCTCACGCAATCGGATTTGGGGACGCGGGTGTTCGTATCCGGCGGATACATCGGCCAGTTCGAACAGGCCATCAGGAAGCCGCAGTTGGATGTGGCGCAGCGCATCGATGAGGTGCTGCAAACCGATGGCATTTTCGAGAGGATGTGGCGAAAGCTGATCGACAAGTCGCCGTATGCGACCTATTTCGCCGCGGTCGCGGAGCTCGAAGCGCTGGCGACGAAGATCTGCGAGTTCGAGCCCACGGTCGTTCCGGGCCTCCTCCAGACGAAGGAGTACGCGAGGGCGGTCACACTGGCGAGCAACCCGCTCGCGACCGAGGAGTTTCTCGACGAGACAGTGGACGCACGGACGGACCGCGCAAGGATTCTCAGCGATGCCACCCGCCCCATGTACTGGGCGATCCTGCACGAGACGGCCCTGCGCATCCCGGTGGACGGCCCGGCCGCCATGGCACGGCAGCTCGACCACCTGGTTGCGATGGCCCGCGAGCGCAAGGCGCTGATCCAGGTCCTGCCATTCTCCGCCGGAGCGTACCCAGAGATGGGCAACGGGCTTCGACTGATGGAGTTCGAGGACGCCCCGCCAACCGCCTATACAGAAGCAGTGTTTTCGGGAAATCTGCTGGACGATCCAGCAGTGGTGAAGCGTACTCAGGCCGCTTACGATCTCCTCAGGGCCGCCGCGCTGTCGCCGGAGGCGTCCCTGGCCCTGATCGAGTCGGCGGCGGAGGACTTCAGACGATGCGAGCGTTCGACCTGAGCACCGCCCGGTGGCGCAAGAGCAGCTACAGCGACGGGGACGGCGGCAACTGCGTCGAAGTGGGGTACGACTTCCCGGGCGCGGCCGCCTGGCGCAAGAGCACGTACAGCGACGGGCACGGCGGCAACTGCGTCGAAGTCCTGGACAACGTCCCCGGCGTCGTCCCCGTCCGCGACTCCAAGCTCCCCTCCAGCCCCGTCCTCGTCGTCACCGCCCCCGCCTGGGCCGCCTTCGTCCAGACCCTCAAGGGCTGACCCCGCCACGTCTGCCCGCGCGGCTAGGCTGGCATCGACTCCGGGTAGGGAGAGGACGGACACCATGAGCGCACACGAACCGTGGACCGTCAGCAGCATCAGCGAGGCGCTCGGCAATGCCGAACTGCGGCGGCAGTTCATCGCTGAGATCAACAGCGCTCCTGTTCACGAGCTCAGCCATGTCGCGGCCCGCTGGCAGGTCCGCGCAGAGATGCTCGCCGCCGCGGCTGAGCGAGGCGGTAAGATCCAGGCCTCCGAAGCCCAGGGACGCGAAGTACCGGGCGACCGTGACGTCACCGACAAGATCCTCGCCCTCGCCGAGCAGGCTCGCCGCAGCTAAAGCCGGGGCCCGTCGCGTACGTCGGATGCCGCTCCGGTGCCGCGCCGAAGGGCATGAGTGGTCCGTCGACGTCGAGAAACAGCAGCGGACGCTGTGCAGGGCCGGTCACGTCAGCACGATGGCGACCCGCCTAGAACGGCGCGCGGGCCGAGTCCAGCAGGCGGGTCGTGTCCTCTGGGGGGAGTTGCAGGGCCGCGCCGACCGTCGTCAGGACGTCGCGTTCCGCGGGGATGTAGGGGCCGTCCGCGAGGGCGATGCGGGCACCCTGGAGGAGGATGGATTCGCGGCCCGCGGGGGCCAGGTGGGGGGCCAGGGGTTCGAGGGCCTCGTGGAGTTCGATGGCCAGGGCCGCGCCGCAGGGGCCGGAGTCGGTGATGAAGCGGCCCGTGTCGGCGGCGAGGGCGTCGATGAAGGAGGTCAACTGGTCCTCGGTGCAGTCGTCGAGGCCGGCCGCGCGGACCGTGGTGACCGCCGTTTCGCGGACGGTGCGGGAGGCGGTGCCGCCGGAGGCGAGGACGGCCAGGGCGACGGTGTGCACGGCGTCGCGGAGCATCGCGGAGAAGCGGGTGGTGGTGGGGTGGTCCAGGACGTCCATGCCGTAGCGGGAGCGGCAGGCCGCGCACTCGACGACCGGGCCCGCCGAGCCGCGCGGCAGCAGCGGGACGCCGAGGAGGGTGAAGCGCCGGCGGCCGGTGCGTCTGCGGTAGTTGCGGTCGCCGCCGCAGCCGGGGCAGAAGAACTCTCCGTCGCCGATGGTGTTCCACGAGGTGTGGACTCCGCATACCAGCACTTTTCGGCCGAATAGTCCACGTACTGGCTGCACGTCGCACCTCCGTAACCATCCGGCAACACCGCCGCGTTGACGTGATGTTAGCCACATCCGTGAGGGTGCGTCAGTACCCCGGCCGCAGTACACCGGGGACATGGCCGATTCCCCTCCCTCGCGCTGCCTGTGCAGCGGTGCGCCCCCGGTCGCCCCCTTGCTGCGGGGGAACCGGGGGCGCGGGGCCCGATGAGACCCGAAAGAGCTACTGGCGGGCGGCTCGGTTGACGGCCGAGACCACTGCCTTGAGGGAGGCGCGTGTGGTGTTGGCGTCGATGCCGATGCCCCACAGGACCTGTCCGTCGATGGCGCACTCGATGTACGAGGCGGCCTGGGCGGAGGCGCCCTCGCTCATCGTGTGCTCGGTGTAGTCCAGGACGCGGGCGTCGATGCCGATGGTCTGGAGGGCGTCGACGAACGCGGAGATGGGGCCGTTGCCGGTGCCGGTCAGGCTGGTGTCGACGCCGTCGACGACCGCCTCGACGGTCAGGGTGTCGACGCCGTCGGTGTCGGTGGTGGTCTGGCCGGAGCGCAGCTGGACGCGGCCCCAGGCGCTCTGCGGGTCGGGGTGGGGCAGATACTCGTCCTGGAAGACCGCCCAGATGTCCTTCGGCGTGACCTCGCCGCCCTCGGTGTCCGTCTTCGCCTGGATGATCTTCGAGAACTCGATCTGCATCCGGCGCGGCAGGTCCAGCTTGTGGTCGTTCTTCAGAACGTAGGCGACGCCGCCCTTGCCGGACTGCGAGTTGACCCGGATGACGGCCTCGTAGGAGCGGCCGACGTCCTTGGGGTCGATCGGCAGATACGGAACCGCCCACTCCAGCTCGTCTGCGGTGACGCCGCGCGCGGCCGCGTCCGCCTCCATGGCGTCGAAGCCCTTCTTGATGGCGTCCTGGTGGGAGCCGGAGAAGGCCGTGTAGACCAGATCGCCCGCGTACGGGTGGCGGGGGTGGATCTCCATCTGGTTGCAGTACTCGGAGGTCCGGCGGATCTCGTCGATCTGCGAGAAGTCGATCTGCGGGTCCACGCCCTGCGAGAAGAGGTTCATGCCCAGGGTGACCAGGTCGACGTTGCCGGTGCGCTCGCCCTGCCCGAACAGACAGCCCTCGATGCGGTCCGCGCCCGCCATGATGGCCAGTTCGGCGGCGGCCACGGCGGTTCCGCGGTCGTTGTGCGGGTGCACCGACAGACAGATGTGCTCACGTCGGGACAGATTCCGGGACATCCACTCGAAGCGGTCGGCGTGCGTGGAGGGCGTGGAGCGCTCCACTGTCGCGGGCAGATTCAGGATGATCTCGCGGCCCGCCTCCGGCTGCCAGACGTCCATGACGCCCTCGCAGACCTCCAGCGCGAAGTCCAGCTCGGTGTCGGTGAAGATCTCCGGGCTGTACTGGTAGCCGAAGACCGTCTCATCGCCGAGGATCTTGTCCGCGTACTCCATCACCAGGCGGGTGCCGTCCACCGCGATCTGCTTGATGTCGTCCCTGGAGCCCCGGAAGACGACCCGGCGGAAGACGGGCGCGGTCGCGTTGTACAGGTGGACGGTGGCGCGGTGCGCGCCGCGCAGTGACTCCACCGTCCGTTCGATCAGGTCCTCGCGGGCCTGGGTCAGCACGGAGATGGTCACGTCCTCGGGGATCGCGCCCTCTTCGATGATGGAGCGTACGAAGGCGAAGTCCGTCTCGCCGGACGACGGGAAGCCGACCTCGATCTCCTTGTAGCCCATGCGCACCAGCAGCTCGAACATCTCGCGCTTGCGGGCCGGGGACATCGGGTCGATCAGCGCCTGGTTGCCGTCGCGCAGGTCGGTCGAGAGCCAGCGGGGCGCGACCGTGATCCGCTTGTCGGGCCAGGTGCGGTCCGGGATGTCCACGGCCTCGTACGGCCGGTACTTGTGAATCGGCATCCCGGACGGCTGCTGGGTGCGGGTCGCGTTGGTGATGGGCGTGGGGCGACCGACAGAGGTTTCAGACATTGCGTGGGGCTCCTCGGAGTGTCCGCTGGGACGGCCGACGGGTCGTGATCACCGCAACACCAGACTCCGCGGGGAGGGGGTCGGCCTACGACTACAGGCCCTCGCCGCGGCGGCTAAGGAGAAGCAGCCCGCTACGCATGATGAACGAGCGTAGCCGAGAGACACGCAAGTCGGCGGTCCCGTTCCAGTATGCGGGATGCCTCATGAGTCACGGGCGAACGTAATGAATCACTCCATTTCATCAATCGCTGCGCCGAACGGTGACAGACCGGTGACCCAGTGCCACATTGCGGAGCATGACTGAAACCCAGGCAGCGCTGTTCTGCACCATCGTGCCTCCGCATGTCCTCGACCGGCTGGCCCGCTCGCAGGACCCGGCCCTGTCCGCGCCCGCCCGCCGCACCCTGGAAGCGGACGCCGTACAGCGCACCCGGCGGCAGCTGACGACCGTCGCCGCCCCGGTGGCGGCCCCGGGGACGACCGCCGGCGAAGACGACGCAGACAGGGACACGGGCGCGGACGCGGAGGGCGCGCCCGAGTCCCCGCAGCGCACCGTCCACGACTGCCAGAACGGCACGGACCTGCCGGGCGTCGTGGTCCGCGCCGAGGGGGATGAGCCGGTCAAGGACGCCACGGTCAACCGCGTCTACACCGGTCTCGGCGCCACCTTCGAGCTGCTGCTGAAGGAGTACGGCCGCAGCTCCCTCGACGGCGCGGGCCTGCCGCTCAACGCCAGCGTCCACTTCGGCGACCAGTACGGGAACGCCTTCTGGGACGGCGAGCAGATGGTCTTCGGAGACGGCGACGGCGAGATCTTCCTCGACTTCTCCATCCCGGTCGACGTCATCGCGCACGAGCTGGCGCACGGCCTGACCCAGCACACGGCGAACCTCAGCTACTACGGCCAGCCGGGCGCGCTCAACGAATCCGTCTCCGATGTGATCGGCTCGCTGGTCAAGCAGTACACCCTGGGCCAGACCGCCGACGAGGCCGACTGGCTGATCGGCGCGGGGCTGCTCGCACCGCGCGTCACGGGTGTCGCGCTGCGCTCGATGAAGGCCCCGGGCACGGCGTACGACGACGATGTGCTCGGCAAGGACCCGCAGCCCGCGACGATGGACGACTACGTCCGCACCGGCCGGGACAACGGCGGGGTGCACATCAACTCGGGCATCCCGAACCACGCCTTCTATCTGGTCGCGACGCGGCTGGGCGGCAAGGCGTGGGAGCGGGCGGGGCAGATCTGGTTCGACGTGCTGACCGGCGGGGAGCTGGCCGTGGACGCGAACTTCACGAGCTTCGCCCGGCTGACGGCGGCGGCCGCGGCCGCCCGGTACGGGGAGGGCGCTGAGCACGAGGCGGTGGTGAAGGCCTGGGCGCAGGTGGGGGTGGAGACCGCCTGACGGGTGGGGGCGGCCGCACCCCGGGGTGGGGCTGGGCGCCCCTTGTGTTCACCGCTCAGCCCTATGTCATCGCGATGTCGCGCTCCGTAGCGTCACGGGCATGAGCGAACACACCCGACGCACCGTTCTGCGCACCGCCGCCGCCACAGGGGCGGGGCTGTCTCTCACCGGAGCCGCGGCCGGATCAGGAGCCGCGGCCGCGGCCACAGCCGGGTCCGGGGCCGGGGCCGCCGCGCACGGGCGCCGGCCGCCGCCCCCGCTGGGACCGGTCAGGGCCGGCCCCGACGACCCCCGCTATGAGCACCTGGTCAGCCGCGGCCAGGGCACCCGCTTCAAGGGCAGCCCCGATCTCGTCTATGTCGTCGGCTCGACCCGGCAGGTCGTACGGGCCGTGAACGAGTCGGTCAGGGCGGGCAGGCGGCTCGCCGTGCGCAGCGGCGGCCACTGCTTCGAGGACTTCGTGGACCATCCGGACATCCGCGTGGTCATCGACATGTCCGGGATGACGCAGGTGTACTACGACCCGCACCGGGACGCCTTCGCCGTGGAGGCCGGGGCGACGCTCGCCGAGGTGTACCGCAGGCTGCACCTCGGCTGGGGCGTGACCGTGCCGGCGGGCTGGTGCCCCGAGGTGGGGGCCGGCGGGCATGTGCCGGGCGGCGGCTACGGGCCGCTGTGCCGGCTGTACGGGCTCGCCGTCGACTATCTGTACGCGGTCGAGGTCGTGGTGGTCGACCGGCGCGGCCGGGCCCGCGCGGTGGTGGCGACGCGCGAGGCGGACGATCCGAACCGGGAGCTGTGGTGGGCGCACACCGGAGGCGGCGGGGGCAACTTCGGAGTGGTCACCCGCTACTGGTTCCGGGATCTGCCCTCGCCCCCGGCCACCGTGCTGAGCTTCACCGCCGAGTGGAGCTGGGAGGGCATGGACCGGGAGGCGTTCGCCCGGATGGTGCGGGGCCATGGCCGCTGGGCCGAGCGGCACAGCGGCTCCGGCGCCGCGGAGGCGGCGCTGTACAGCGAGTTCATCCTGTTCCGCAGGCAGCTCGGTGCACACCGGATGGCCGGGCAGGTGGCGGCCGGTCCGGGTACGGCGGAGCGGCTGCTGCGCGGCCATCTGGAGGCGATCGGCGCGGACGGCGGCGTACGGCCCTCGGCGGTGCGGACCCGGCGGCTGCCCTGGCTGACGGCGGCGCTGGAGGGGACGGGCGAGGACGGCAGCGCGTTCAGCCAGAAGATCAAGTCGGGGTATGCGCGGAAGGGGCTGACCGGCCGGCAGATCGAGGCGGTCCATCGCCATCTGACCCGCGCGGATGTGGATGTGCCGGGCGGGATGGTGTCCCTGAACACCTACGGCGGCCGGGTCAACGACGTCGCGCCGTCCGCCACCGCGGCGGCACACCGCGACTCGGTGCTGAAGCTGACCTATATGGCGTCCTGGGAGAAGCCCGAGCAGGAGGCGCGGCATCTGGCGTGGATCCGGGAGTTCTACCGGGATGTGTACGCGGACACGGGCGGGGTCCCGGCGCCGGGGCCGGTCGACGACGGGGCGTTCATCAGCTATCCGGACGTGGATCTGGCCGATCCGCGGTGGAACGCGTCGGGGGTGCCGTGGTCGGAGCTGTACTACAAGGACGGCTACCGGCGGCTGCGGCGGGCCAAGGCGCGGTGGGATCCGCGGGGTGTGTTCCGGCATGCGCTGTCCGTGGAGCCAGTGTGAGTGAGGTGAGGCGGGGTGAGCGGGCCGGTGTGCGTGGCGGCGCTCCGGTGTCGCCGCGCCCCGATTCGTACTAGAACGGGTGCCATGCGTATTCAGGTGAGGCGTACCGGAGGATTCGGCGGGATCGAGCGGTTCGCGGAGCTGGACACCGCGGGCCGCGCCGACGCCGATGAGCTGCAGGAGCTCGCCAGGCAGGTACTGGCCGAGGGCCACCGGACTCCGCCGGTCGGGGTGCCGGACGGGTTCAGCTACCAGATCACGGTGGAGGGGGAGACGGTGTACGCGACGGATCCGCGGTTGTCGGAGGGGGAGAGGCGGCTGATGTCGGTGGTGCTGAAGGAGGGGGCGTAGGGGGCGCGGGGGGGCCGCTGCGCGGGCTTGCTCCCCTGCCCCGCCCCTTCCCGGAACTGAGGGCAAGCCCCCAGACCCCGGTACGGCCTTCGGCCGTGTCCTCAAGCGCCGGACGGGCTGAATTTGGCTGCGCCAAATCCCAGCCCCGTGGGGGCACCCCCGGACGGAGTCTGGGGGAGATTGAGGCGCGGGGGGGCCGGGGGCTTAAGCCCCCGGTCAGAAGCCCAGCTTGCGCAGCTGCTTCGGGTCGCGCTGCCAGTCCTTCGCGACCTTGACATGGAGGTCCAGGAACACCGGCGTCCCCAGCAGCGCCTCAATGTGCTTGCGGGACTTAATGCCGACTTCCTTCAGGCGCTTGCCCTTGGGGCCGATGATGATGCCCTTCTGGCTGGGGCGCTCGATGTAGACGTTGGCGTGGATGTCGACGAGCGGCTTGTCGGCGGGGCGGTCCTCGCGGGGGAGCATTTCCTCGACGACCACGGCGATGGAGTGGGGCAGCTCGTCCCGTACGCCTTCCAGCGCGGCCTCGCGGATCAGTTCGGCGACCATGACCTGCTCGGGCTCGTCGGTGAGATCGCCCTCGGGGTAGAGGGCCGGGCCCTCCGGCAGCAGCGGGATCAGCAGATCGGCGACCAGCTGGACCTGCGTGCCCGCCCGTCGCCCGCCACCGCCCTTGTCCGAGGAGCTACGCTCCACACCTTCCTTTGCAGAGACGGGGACGATCTCGGCCCACTCGATGCCCAGCTCCTTGCCGAGCCGGTCGATCGCGATGAGCTGCTCGGCGAGGGTCCTGGAGTCGACCAGGTCGGTCTTGGTGACGACGGCGACCTTGGGGGTCTTCTTGATGCCGGCCAGCTCCTTGGCGATGAAGCGGTCGCCGGGGCCGATCTTCTGGTCGGCGGGCAGGCAGAAGCCGATGACGTCGACCTCGGCCCAGGTGGTGCGTACGACGTCGTTGAGCCGCTCGCCGAGCAGCGTGCGCGGCTTGTGCAGGCCGGGGGTGTCGACCAGGATCAGCTGCGCGTCGGGGCGGTGCACGATGCCGCGCACGGTGTGCCGGGTGGTCTGCGGCCGGTTGGAGGTGATCGCGACCTTCTGGCCGACCAGAGCGTTCGTGAGGGTGGACTTGCCCGCGTTGGGGCGGCCTACGAAACAGGCGAAGCCGGCCCGGTGCGGACTGTTGTTCTCTTCAGTGCGAGCGCTCATGGCGCCCATTGTCCCCGATGTCAGACCCCCGGGCGTACACGCGGCCTGCCGGGCCGGGCGCCGCGCCGGGCTCTGGCCCATACGACGGCGGCCACCGCGAGCGCCGCCGTGAGGAGGAGCACGACGAGCCAGGGCAGGGCGAAGAAGGACGCCGTGGCCGACTCGCGCACGTCGCGCGCGGCAGCCGTAAGCCGGACCTCGCCCCATTCGAGCTGGGGCGCGTCCGTCCAGCGCTCGGTCAGCCGGATCTTCTGGCGGGGCAGGAGTTCTGCGGGGATCTTCGTCAGCTCGCGGTCGAGCAGGTCGCGGCCGAAGAGTCCCTCGGCCTTCAGGGCCACCGTGGGGTTGAGGGTGACGTTGCCGCTGTTGTGCAGGGTGTACGAGATGAGCACGCTGCTCTCGCCGGCGCCGGGCACCAGGGGCTTGTCATGGGTCAGGGTGACGTCCTCGACGGCCAGCGCGGGCACGGTGGGGCCGCCGACCCGCAGATAGACGCGGGCCCCGACGGCCTGCTGGACGCCGACGTCCACGGCCGGGCCGCCGTCACGGCCGCCGTCACCGGCCGGGGCGATGCGTTCGTCGAGGGCGACGAGTGCGCCCGCGTGGTCGCCGGGCTCGGCGTCGTCGGGGACGGCGATGGTGTACGGCACGGTGACGGAGCCATGGGCGGGGACGGTGATCCGGTCGCGTTCGGGCGTGGCCCAGGCTCCGATGCCGCGCTGCTTCTCCTGCCGGGTGCGTACGGCGAAGCCGCCGTCGCGTGCCGTGTTGTAGGCGTCGGCGGCGTACAGCCGGAAGGTCAGGGGCGCGGCGGTCTTGTTGGCGACGGTCACCTCGTCGGAGACGGCGGCGCCGGGGTCGGCGGAGAGATAGAAGTACGGTCTGCTGCCCAGTTGGGAGGCGGCGGGATAGACGGACCAGTTGCCGTTGTCGGCGGCGTGTGCGAGGACGCCCGCGGCGGGGAGCCCGAGGGGAAGGAGTGCGAGCAGGGCGGCGAGCAGGAGAACGTACGCCTTGCGCATGCGTCCCTCCGGGGCCGTGGCGGGCCGGCCGCCGGGCGCAGGGTGCGCCCGGCGGCCGGCCCGACGATGCGGTTCACGCGGGAATCCAGGTGCAGGTGCCAGGTGCAGGTGTTCAGGTGCAGGTGTTCAGGTGAGGGTGAGGGTCAGCACCGCGGAGTAGCCGCCGGGTGCGGTGAACGCCGGCACGTCGAGCGAGAGACCAGCGTCAACGGTGAACTCGCCGCCGGACAGTGCGCCGTTGGGAGTGGTGGCCAGCGTCGCGCCGGCCGAGCCGACCGGTCCCGAAGAGCCCGCGGCGCAGGTGCTGGGGCTGCCCGGCTTGGTGGCGCAGGCCGGGGTCCAGCTCAGCGCGCCCGCGTCGATCTTCGCGCCGCCGGGTCCGGAGAAGTCGGTGACCTTGCCGGTCAGCGACCAGCCCGCGGGGCCGCCGCGGAAGTCCTTGACGGTCACCGTCTGGAGGTCGCCGGTGGACGCGCCGCCCGCGCCGAAGTCGACGGCGGACAGCTCGACGGTGTCGCCCGCCTGGGACATGGTCAGGACGCCCGCGGCGACGGAGGCGGTGAGCCGCTGGCTGTTCTCCGGCAGCGGGGTGTCCTCGATGACGGTGTAGGCGGCCGGGCCCGCGCCGGTGTCGGGGTTCCAGGCGTCGCCCTCGTACGCCACGATGCCGGTGGTGTCCGGGTCGCTGACCTTGAGCGAGGCGCTGAAGCTGCCGTCCGCACCGGCCGTGACGGTCATGGTGTCGGCGGTGTCGGCGTCCCCGGCCCGGCCGGCGACGGTGATGTCCGCGTGCGGGGTGAACTTTGTGCCGGTGACGGTGACCTGGTCGCCGGGTTTGCCGGAGGCGGCGGCGAGCTGGATGGCGCGCTCGTTGGCGCCGGGCTCGTCGGTCGCGTCGATGGTCTCGGAGACGGGGGCGGGCGGGTTGGTCACGGTGCAGGGAGTGTCCAGCTCCATGATGTAGCTGGTGTGGATGTTGTAGTCGCCGGGCGAGAGGGTGATCGAGCCGGGTTCGGTGACCGTGAACGTGCCGGTCATCGAGAACGGCGGGAACTCCCCCTTGCCGGGGACGGGCGGGTTCTTCTTCGGGCCCGCGACGGTGACGTCGCCGGTCTGCGCGCCGCCGAGGGTGACCTTGCCGGTGGGCGTCATGATGTCGGCGGGCAGCGCCAGATCGACGGGGTTGCTGGCGGCGGGTTTCGTGACGGTGTACGTCACGGTGACGGTGTCGCCCACCGTGGGGGCGGCGTTGTCGACGGTGATCTCGGCGGTCGTGGTGCCGTCGATCGGCGGGATGCCGGCGATCGGCGGCGGTACGCAGTGCGTGTCGAAGTCCACCGGTGCGGAGGCGGTCTCCAGGGCTGCGGCGGGCGTTGCGGCGAGCGGGCCCGCGCCGACGATCAGTGCGGCCGCGCCCAGCGCGGCGCCCCACCGCCGCCGTACGGAACGCCTGACGCCTCCGGGCGGCGCTGCGGCCCTGCGGGGTCCGGGGGTGGCTGAAGGCATGACTGCCCCCTTCTGACTGCCTGGTCCTGATGGGTGCGGACGCGGCGGCTCTTCCGCGGCGGCAGAGGGCCATTGACGGGCGGGGGCGGTGAGAAGTCAATGGAATCGAAATGCACCGACTGATGGCCCATCAGACACTGTCAAGATCCCGTGAGCGTTCCGCGGGGACGCTGTGGACCGCGCAGCTACGAAGCTACGAAGGGGGCCCGCCACACCAGGGTGCGGCGGGCGCTGTTTCAGTCGGACGTGCCCGCGGGCGTCGAGGACGTCAGCGTGCCGTCGGGGGCCGCCAGGAAGACCGGGGTGTCCGGGCCGCCGAGGTCGCGGACGGCGGCGCGGTCCTCGGCGGAGGGAGCCTGCGCGGTGGAGACGACGGCCGCCGCCTCCAGCGACCGCGCGCCGCTCGCGACGGCCATCGCCACCGCCGTCCGCAGCGCGGAGAGCTTCAGCGAGTCCAGCGCCACCGTCCCTGCGACATAGGTGCGGCCGGTCTCGTCCCGTACGGCCGCGCCCTCAGGCACGGCGTTGCGGGCGCGGGCGCTGCGGGCCAGGGTGATGATCTTGCGGTCCTCGGGGTCGAGGCCGGTGCTCTGGTCGGTGCTCTGCGTCATGGACCGAGCATAGATCGGCAACGCGTACGCGAGCGGCGAGGCCCCGTGGCCGGGAACCTCGCCGCCCAAACGCTCTGGCTCAGGTGGGACTCGTCGGCGGCGGTCGGGTCCGCCTTCCAGCCGTCCGGCAGGTCCTTGACCTCCAGCGTGGCCGCCTTCAACTGCGCCGCGGTCAGCGCGGCCGCAGGCTTCGCCGCTCAGCCCGCCACTGGATAAAGCGAGCCTCGGCGGCCCTCCGGGCTCGTCAGCCACTGGAGTTTCTCCGCCGTGCCCGTCTCCGGCGGTCAGACCGTGCGGCGTCAGGGCCGGTCGGGGCCGGGGCGCTGCGCGTTCACTCCCCCGCTCCCCCCTCCATACTGGTCCTGGGCGGCCGCCGGCGGCTCCTGGCCGACGGGTTCGGCGAGCACCGTGACGATCTTGTTGCGGCGGCCGGCCGGGGACTCGGCGGTCAGCCGCAGCGCCCGCCCGCCCGGCAGGTCCACCACCGCGGACGCTCCGGCGATGGGGACCCGGCCCAGCGCCTTGGCGAGCAGCCCGCCGACCGTCTCCACGTCCTCGTCGTCGAACGCGTCAAGGCCGTACAGCTCGCCGAGGTCGCCCAGGTCGAGCCGGGCGGTGACGCGGAAGCGCCCGCCGCCCAGCTCCTCGACCGGCGGCAGCTCCCGGTCGTACTCGTCAGTGATCTCGCCGACGATCTCCTCAAGGATGTCCTCGATGGTGACGATGCCGGCCGTGCCGCCGTACTCGTCGATGACGACGGCCACGTGGTTGCGCTTCTGCTGCATCTCGCGCAGCAGATCGCCGGCGTTCTTGGTGTCGGGCACGAAGACGGCGGGCCGCATCGCCGTGGCGACCAGATCGGCCTCCGCCTCGCGGTTGATATGCGTCTTGCGCACCAGATCCTTGAGATAGACGATGCCGACGACGTCGTCCTCGTTCTCCCCGGTGACGGGGATGCGGGAGAAGCCGGAGCGCAGCGCCAGCGTCAGCGCCTGCCGCACGGTCTTGAAGCGCTCGATGGAGATGATGTCGGTGCGCGGCACCATCACCTCGCGCACCAGGGTGTCGCCCAGCTCGAAGACGGAGTGCACCATGCGGCGCTCCTCGTCCTCGATGAGCTGCTCCTGCTCGGCGAGGTCGACCATCGCCCGCAGCTCGGCCTCGCTGGCGAACGGGCCCTTGCGGAAGCCCTTTCCGGGCGTGAGGGCGTTGCCGATGAGGATCAGCAGCTGCGGGACCGGGCCCATGACCCGGGCGAGCGGCAGCAGGATGTACGCGGACGCCGTGGCCGTGTTCAGCGGGTGCTGGCGGCCGATGGTGCGCGGTGACACGCCGACGGCGACGTACGACACCAGGACCATCACGGCGATGGCGACCAGCAGCGCCGCCCAGGTCTCGGCGAACTCCTCCAGACAGACATAGGTGACCAGCACGCCCGCCGCCATCTCGCAGGCGACCCGCACCAGCAGGGCGACATTGAGATAGCGGGTCGGGTCGGCGGCGACCTGGGCCAGTCTGGCCGCGCCGCGCCGCCCGGAGCGTACGGCCTCGGCGGCGCGGAAGCTGGAGACCCGGGCGATGCCCGCCTCCGCGCAGGCGGCCAGCCAGGCGACGACGACCAGCAGGACGGCGCCGAAGATCAGTTGACCGGTCATGACACGGTGGGCGCGGGGGACGGGCCGGTCAGGCCCTTCTCCGCCCGCCAGCCGTCCACGATCGCCGCCTGGAGGCCGAACATCTCGGCCCGCTCGTCGGGCTCCTCGTGGTCGTAACCGAGCAGATGCAGCACTCCGTGGACGGTGAGCAGCTGGAGCTCCTCGTCCATGGAGTGCTGGGTGGGGGCCTGCTCACCCTGCCGCTTGGCGACCTCAGGGCAGAGCACGATGTCGCCGAGGAGCCCCTGAGGGGGCTCCTCGTCGTCCTTGGCCGGCGGGCGCAGCTCGTCCATCGGGAAGGACATGACATCGGTGGGACCGGGCAGATCCATCCACTGGACGTGCAGCTGTTCCATGGCCTCGGCGTCCACAACGATCACCGAGAGCTCGGAGAGCGGGTGGATGCGCATCCGGGCGAGCGCATAGCGGGCGATCTCGAGGATCGCCTGCTCGTCGACCTCGGTGCCGGACTCGTTGTTGACGTCGATCGACATGGTGCTGTGCGTCTACTTCCCGTGGGTCCCGTGCGGCGTGCCATTGCGGCTGTCGTACTTCTCGTACGCGTCGACGATACGGCCCACGAGCTTGTGCCGTACGACGTCATGCGAGGTGAGCCGGGAGAAGTGGACGTCGTCGACGCCGTCGAGGATCTCCTGGACCTGGCGCAGTCCAGACTTGGTGCCGCCGGGCAGGTCGATCTGGGTGATGTCACCCGTGATGACGATCTTCGAGTCGAAGCCGAGCCTCGTCAGGAACATCTTCATCTGCTCGGGGTTCGTGTTCTGCGCCTCGTCCAGGATGATGAACGCGTCATTGAGCGTCCTGCCGCGCATATACGCCAGGGGAGCGACCTCGATGGTGCCCGCGGCCATCAGCCGGGGGATGGAGTCGGGGTCGAGCATGTCGTGCAGCGCGTCGTACAGCGGACGCAGATACGGGTCGATCTTCTCGTAGAGCGTGCCGGGCAGGAAGCCGAGCCGCTCGCCCGCCTCGACGGCGGGCCTGGTCAGGATGATCCGGTTGACCTGCTTGGACTGCAGGGCCTGGACCGCCTTGGCCATGGCGAGATAGGTCTTTCCGGTGCCCGCGGGGCCGATGCCGAAGACGACGGTGTGCTTGTCGATGGCGTCGACATAGCGCTTCTGGTTGAGCGTCTTGGGGCGGATGGTCCGGCCGCGACTGGAGAGGATGTTCTGGGTGAGGACCTCGGACGGGGTCTCCACCGCCGCTCCCCCGGTCTCGTCCTTCAGCATGGCGATGGACCGTTCCACGGCGTCCTCCGTCATCGGCTGCCCGGTGCGGAGCACGAGCATCATCTCGTCGAACAGGCGCTGGATCAGTGCGACTTCCGTGGCGTCGCCCACCGCGCTGATCTCATTGCCCCGCACATGGATGTCGGCGTGCGGGAAGGCGTCCTCGATCACGCGGAGCAGCGCGTCGCCCGAGCCGAGCACGGTCACCATCGGATGCTTGGCGGGTACGGTGAAGTGGGCTCGTACCTGATCTGTGGGTGTCTGAGTCATGGGCCGGCTCTCTGGCCTGCGCATACCTCCTGTTGCAGGGTTCTCGCCTGTCGACAACCTCTGGAACTCCAAGCCTACGACGCCGCGCTGACAAGGCCGAGACCTTTTCCCGGGCCCATGTGCGGTCCAGGGCCCATCTGCGGTCCGGGGCCACGTGCGGCCCGGGCCCATCTGCGGTCCGCGGCCTTCGCCGAACGCCGGGGGCCGGGGCCGGACGTCAGGCCGAGCGGCGGAAGCCGATGGTGGGGACCGCCCGGCGCAGCGGCCAGGGCCGGGCGGGGGCCGGGAGCAGGGCCCGCAGGAAGGCGTAGCGGCGCAGCGCGGCCGGGTCCTGGTCGGGGACGTCCTGGACATGGCTCCACCAGGCCGCGATCTCGGACCAGCCGGGTGCGGAGAGTGACCCGCCGAACTCCTGGACCGACAGCGCGGCGGTCAGCCCGGCGAAGGCGAGCCGGTCGGCGAGCGGCCAGCCCGCGAGGGTGCCGGTGACGAATCCGGCGACGAAGACGTCGCCCGCGCCGGTCGGGTCCAGGGCCTCCACCGCGATGGCGGGGACCTGGGCGCTCTCGCCGGTCGCTCCGTCCACCGCGTACGCGCCCTTGGCGCCGAGTGTGACCACGGCGACGGGGACCCGTTCGGCCAGGGCGTGCGCGGCGGCCAGGGGGCACTCGGTGCGTGTGTAGCGCATCGCCTCCTCCGCGTTGGGCAGGAACGCCTCGCAGTGTTCGAGGTCGGCGAGGTCGTCCGGGTCCCAGCGGCCGGTGTCGTCCCAGCCGACGTCGGCGAAGATCCTCGCCCCCTTGCGGGCGGCCTGGGAGATCCATTCGGCGCGCCCGGGGGCGAGCGAGGCGATCGCTGCGCGGGCGCGCGGCGGGCAGTCGGGGGCGGGCTCGGGGGGCGGCGCCTCATGGCCGTGGGAGACCATCGTGCGCTCTCCCTCGTACGCCATGGAGACGGTGACCGGGGAGTGCCAGCCGGGGACGGTGCGGGAGAGGGAGAGGTCGATGCCCTCGCCCTGCTCCAGGGCGTCCCAGCAGTATTCGCCGTAGTGGTCGTCGCCGAAGGCCGCGGCCAGGGAGGTGCGCAGGCCGAGGCGGGCGAGCGCCGTGGCCATGTTGGCGACGCCGCCGGGGCTGGAGCCCATGCCGCGCGCCCAGGATTCGGTGCCGCGCACGGGTGCGCTGTCCAGTCCGGTGAAGATGATGTCCAGGAAGACGTTGCCGGTGAGGTAGACGTCGCAGGCCGGGTCGGCGGGCGTCCGCAGGGCGGCCAGCGGGTCCAGGCAGCCGGGGCGGCCCACGGGCGTCAGATGCTCCCGGCCCCCGAGCTCCGCCCGGCCCCTGGGGTCCACCCGGTCTCCCGGCTGCTCTCCGTGGTGAGTGGTCACCGTACGCGCTCCAGAAAAGTGGTGCAGATCAGGCCAGTGTGCCCGATCGGGGGCCCTGCGGTCCTGTGATGCAGCGGATGCAGGGGCACGGACCGTCGACGGCGGGTCGCCGCGGGCCGTCGCGGGCCGTCGCGGGCCGTCAGACCCGCTTGGGCACGGGGATGCGCGTCAGATCCCTGGCGACGGTCAGCTCGCCGTCGAACCCGGCGGCGCGGGCCTGACGGGCGAACTCCTCGGGGTCGCTGTAGCGCTGCGAGAAGTGGGTGAGCACAAGATGGCGCACGCGTGCGTCGCGGGCGGCCATGGCGGCCTGTCCGGCGGTCAGATGGCCGTGCTCCGCGGCCAGTTGCCCGTCCTCGTCGAGGAACGTCGACTCGATGACGAGCATGTCGCAGCCTTCCGCGAGGGCGTGGACGCCGTCGCACAGCCGGGTGTCCATCACGAAGGCGAACCGCTGGCCCCTGCGGAACTCGCTGACGTCGTCCAGGGTGACGCCCCGCAGCTCCCCTTCACGCTGGAGCCGTCCCACATCCGGGCCCGCGATGCCGTGCTCCGCGAGCCTCTCGGGGAGCATGCGGCGGCCGTCGGGCTCGATCAGCTTGTATCCGTACGACTCGACGGGGTGGGAGAGCCTGCGCGCCTCAAGGGTGTACGGGGCGGTGGCGACGAGCACCCCGTCGGCGGCGACGGGAGCCTGGCTCAGCCGCACGGTCTCGCGGTAGGCGGTGGCGTACCGCAGCCGGTCGAAGAAGCGCTGTCCGCTCGCCGGGTAGTGGGCGGCGATCTCGTGCGGGACCCGGTCGAGGTTGATGCGCTGGATCACGCCGGCGAGGCCGAGGGAGTGGTCGCCGTGGAAGTGCGTGACGCAGATCCGGTTGATGTCGTGCGCGGCGACCCCGGCCCGCAGCATCTGGCGCTGGGTGCCCTCGCCGGGGTCGAAGAGGATGCCTTCGCCGTCCCAGCGGAGCAGATAGCCGTTGTGGTTGCGGTGGCGGGTGGGCACCTGGCTGGCGGTGCCCAGGACGACCAGTTCTCGTACGGACAATGCGGGCCGCTTATCCAGGAGGCCACTCGAGGCCGCGGCCGCCGAGGAGGTGGGCGTGCGCGTGGAACACGGTCTGGCCTGCGCCGCTGCCGGTGTTGAAGACAATCCGGTAGCCGACTCCGTCGACCTTCTCCTCCGCGGCCACCTCACCGGCCTCACGCAGCACATCGGCGGCGAGCTGCGGTGCGGCGGAGGCGAGGGACGCGGCGTCGGCGTAGTGCGCCTTGGGGATGACGAGGATGTGAGTGGGGGCCTGCGGGTTGATGTCGCGGAACGCGACGGTCGTCTCGGTGTCCTTGACGATGGTGGCGGGCACCTCCCCCGCGACGATCTTGCAGAACAGGCAGTCCGCCTGCGGCTCTCCCGCCATGGTGGGGATCCTCCTCGCGTAGGTCTTCGGCCCCTGCATCGTATCGGGGCCGATCGGCGCTCCGTGCCGCGCCGTTCCCCGGCCGCGGCCCCGGGAATGGACAGGCGTGTGGACCGCCGTGGCCGCCGGCGCCGAGCCTTCGGCGCTCCGTGCCGCATTGCTGCCGGCCGCTCGCGGCCCAAGGTGTGGCCACCTGTCCACGCCCAGGCGACACCAAGCCGCCACGAACCAACCGCCGCGCCCCTTCCAGCGCTCCGCGGCCCAGCGCATGGACACCCTTGTCCACACCGGCACCCCGCCGAGGCTTCTGCGCTCCGTGCCGCGCCGCGCCGCTTCCGGCCGCGCCGCGGCCCAGGCCATGGACCGCCGTGGCCGCCGGGGGCACAGTCTGCAAGCCCCCGGAAGGGCCCCGCAGAGCTGCGGCGCGAAGCTGCCGCTGGGCGGGGGTGCGGGGCGGCAGCCCCGTATGCGTCCCTCCCCCCCCAGGGGCGGAGGGCTACGGCAGGGGCGGGAGCTCCGGTGGGGATTTGGCCGGGTGGGCGGCGAGGGCCGCGAGGGCCATGCGGACCGCCTCGTCCAACTGGGGGTCGCGGCCCGCGACATGGTCCTGCGGGGCGGCGACGACCTCGACGTCCGGGTCAACGCCGTGGTTCTCCACGCCCCACCCGGAACCCTCCAGCCAGAAGGCGTACTTGGGCTGGGTGACCAGCGTGCCGTCCACCAGGCGGTAGCGGCTGTCGATGCCGATGACGCCGCCCCAGGTGCGTACGCCGACGACCGGCCCGATGCCAAGCGCCTTGATCGCCGCGTTGACGATGTCGCCGTCCGAGCCGGAGAACTCGTTCGCGACGGCCACGACGGGCCCGCGCGGCGCGTCCTGTGGATAGCTGAAGGGCCGCATGCCGCGCGGCGCGTCCCAGCCGACGACGCGGCGGGCGAGCTTCTCGACGACGAGCTGCGAGGTGTGGCCGCCGCGGTTCTCCCGCACGTCGACGATCAGCCCTTCCCGCGCCACCTCGATCCGCAGGTCGCGGTGGATCTGCGCCCACCCGGGGGCCTGCATGTCCGGCACGTGCAGATAGCCGAGGCGGCCGGCGGACTTCTCGTGCACATAGGCCCGCCGGTCGGCCACCCAGGCGTGGTACCGCAGCGGTTCCTCGTCGGCGAGCGGCACGACGACGGCGTGCCGCAGTTCGCCGCCGCCGGCCGGGGAGACGGTGAGCTCCACCGGCTTGCCTGCGGAGCCGACGAGCAGCGGCCCCGGCCCGGCGGTGCGGTCGACCGGGACGCCGTCCACCGCGACGATCGCATCCCCCGCGCGCACCGCGACGCCCGGCGCGGCGAGCGGCGAGCGCGCGTGCGGGTCGGACGTCTCGGAGGGCAGGACCCGGTCGACGCGCCAGAGCCCGTCCTCCCCGCGGGAGACGTCCGCGCCGAGGAGCCCCTGTCTGCCCGCTCGGTCCCCGCCCCACACACGCGGGGTGACATACGCGTGGGAGGTGCCCAGTTCGCCCTGCACCTCCCACAGGACGTCGATCAGGTCGTCGTGGGTGGCGATGCGTCCGAGCAGGGGCCGGTAGCGGTCCAGTACGCCGTCCCAGTCGACTCCGCCCAGGTCGGCGCGCCAGAAGTTGTCCCGCATCAGCCGTCCGGCCTCGTCGTACATCTGCCGCCACTCGGCGGCCGGGTCGAGCGTGCTGCGCACCCGGGTCAGATCGACGGTGATATGCGTGTCGCCGTCCTCGTCGCGTGCGGCCCTGCGGTCGCTGGGGACGACCTTGAGCTTGCCGTCGGTGTGCAGGAGCACCCGCTTGCCGTCGCCGCTGACGCTGAAGTGGGAGGCGTCGGAGGCCAGTTCCTCGACGTCCTGCCGGACGAGGTCGTACCGCTCCAGCACGGTGTTCGGCCCGGGGTCGTCGGGGGTGGCGCGCGTCGCGCCGAGGACGCCGCGCAGCGGGTGGCGGAGCCACAGCAGCCCGTCCTTGGCGGCGCGCAGCGTCGAGTAGCGGGCGGCTTCGACGGGGAACGGCACGATGCGGTCGGCGAGTCCGTCGAAGTCGACGCGGGTGGCGGGCGCGGACGTGACGCCGCCGCCGTTCTCGCCGCCGGTGCCGGTGCCAGGGTCGGCGCCGGGGCCGCCGCGGGCTCCGCCGTCGTCCGCCCCATCGGCCGGGGCGTCGGCCTGAGCCGCCTTCTCGGGGGTGTCGCCGTCGAAGGCGCGGCCGTGCCGCTGCGGCCCGAACGGCGAGGGCGTGGCCGCCGCCAGCGTGATCAGGTGCGGGCGGCAGCCGCCGACGAAGGCGAGGTCGAAGACATGTGTGTCATAGACGGGGTCGAAGGCCCGTTCCGACAGGAAGGCGAGGTGCTTGCCGTCGAGGGTGAAGGCCGGCTGGAAGTCGGCGAAGCGCAGCGGCGTCGCCTCGCAGACGCCCAGATCCGCGGTGTTGGCGAGTCGGATCTGGCGCAGCGGGGAGGGGCCGGGGTGCGACCAGGCCAGCCAGGCGGAGTCCGGCGAGAACGCCAGTCCGTTCGCCTCCCCGTGCTCGCTGCGGTCGACTTCGCGCACCTCGCCCGTCTCCCGCTCCACGAGCAGCACGCGCCCGTCGTGGGAGGCGACGGCGGCATGGCGGCCGTCGGGCGACATCGCCAGGCTCAGCACACGGCCGAGGCGGCCCGCCGCGAGCCTGCGCGGCGTCGCGCCGGGGGCGACTCCGGTCGCGGGGGCGAATTCGAGGGCGTCCTCCCCTTCGGCGTCGGTCACCCAGACGACGTGTTCGTCGCCGCCCGCGCGGAAGGTGCGCGGCAGCCTGCCCCGTACTCCGGGCCGGACGGCGAGGGCCCGCGCCGGGCCTTCGCGGTGGGTGACCCAGTGGATGGCGCCGCGGATCTCCACCGCGCTGCCCCGGCCGGTGTGGTCGGGGGAGGCCGCGCCGAGGTGGTGCTCCGCCCGGATGGGCCGGGGGCGCAGATCGATGCGCTGACCGCCGAGCCGTACGGGGATCCGGGAGGGCGCGGCGCCGAGGTTGTCGAGGCTGTCGGGGCCGTCGGGGCCGTCGGGGCTGTCGGGGCTGTCGAGGCTGTCGAGCAGCCAGAGTTCACCGGCCGCGCAGTACACGACGCGGCGGCCGTCCGTGGCGGCGTGGCGGGCGTAGTGGCCGCCGAGTGGGGTGTGGCGGCGCAGCCGCGAGCCGTCGGGCAGGGAGGAGTACACCGCTCCGACGCCTTCGTGGTCGGAGAGGAAGGCTATGCGGTCGCCGACCCAGAGGGGGTACTCGATATTGCCGTCGAGCCGCTCGTGCACGCGCGCGTACGTCACTTCGCGGCCACCGTCGGCAGCGGCGTCGGCATCGGCGTCGGCGTCGGGCGGTTCCTGCAGCCAGAGTTTGCCGGCCGTGCCGCCCCGGTACCGCTTCCAGTAGGCCGCCTCCCGGCCCATCGTGACCGACAGCAGCAACGTCCGCGGCCCGTACGCCACATCGCCGACAGGCCCGTACGGCAGCTCCTCCGCGGGCCCGCCGTCCAGCGGCACCGCCCGTGCCCGGCTGCGGCGCAGGGACGCCTGCCCATGGGTGGTGACGGCGAGGACGCGGCCGTCGGGGGTCCAGCCGCGGACGGAGGTCTTCCAACTGCCCCAGTACGTCAGCCGGGTGGAGGGGCCGCCGTCGAGCGGGGCGACATGCACCTCGGGGGCGCCGTCGCGGTAGGACGTCCAGGCGACGTGTCTGCCGTCGGGCGAGATCCTGGGATGGTTTACGGGCATGTTGTCCGCGCTCACGCGCCATGCGCGGCCGCCGTCGAGCGGTGCCGCCCAGACGTCGTCCTCCGCGGTGAAGACGGCCGACTCGCCGTGGAGATGCGGGTACCGGAGGTAGCCAGGGTGCGTCACAGGGTCACCCTAGGCATCGGAGGGCCACGCGGTCAGGCGTTTGGATCACTTGGCCGGAGACCGCCGACGAGGGTGGGCGTCGGGGCGGTGTCCGGGGTGACGGTCACGGTGACCGTGACGGCCGGGGTCGGGGGCGGCGGGGGTGTGG
The DNA here is from genome assembly GCF_026420845.1 of Streptomyces sp. PR69. Classification (GTDB taxonomy): domain Bacteria; phylum Actinomycetota; class Actinomycetes; order Streptomycetales; family Streptomycetaceae; genus Streptomyces. Next base: position 55,859 of record NZ_JAOWCB010000022.1, read on the forward strand.
GCGTCGGGGTCGGGGCTGGCGTCACGGTCGTGGTGACCGTGGACGGAGGCCGCGTCGGCCGGGGGTCCGGCGGTGGCGGGGTCACCGTCGCCGTGGCCGTGGCCGTCGGCTGTGCGCCGCAGTCGCCGAGCATGGTGGCCTCGAAGACGGTCTTGCGGTCCACCTTGGCCATCAGATCGCCATGGACGCACCGCCCTTCGATCTCCCGGGTCACCTTTCCGGTGATCGTGATCCGCTGCCCGGAACCAGTCTCGCCGCGGCAGTCGACGGTCACCGGCACGGGAGGCGAAGCCGAGGGGGCGGCGCTGCCGATGATGCCTGGACGCGCCTTTCCCGTGCAGCTCAGCCAGCGCACGTCGAAGCGCAGTCGCTCCAGGGTGCTGGTCGCGGTCTTGTCGGTGGTGACGGCCGCGGCGACGGCGCTCAGCCCGCCGGAGGAGGCCGGCTCGCACCCCGTCGCGGCGATCCCGGCCACCGCCGCGGCGACGCCGATCGCGACGCGTCGTCCTGTCGAGGACCCCATGCACGGCAGGGTGCCAGGTGCCGGAGTGCGGGGAAAGCAGCCTTCGCGCCGTGTCCGGAGTGGCGCGGGGGCGCGGGGGCGCGAGCCAGGCAGCCGGCGGGCGCGGGTCAGGACCAGCGGCCCGTACGGCCGAGCAGCAGCGCCGTGGCGGCCGTTCCCGCCGTCGAGGTGCGCAGGACGGTGCGGCCCAGGCGGTACGGCTTCGCCCCCGCTTCCGCGAAGAGGGCCAACTCCTCGGGGGAAACGCCTCCTTCGGGTCCGACGACCAGCACGATCGAGCCCTCGGCGGGCAGTTCGGCGGCGGCCAGGGGCTGTGCGCCCTCCTCGTGGAGGACGGCCGCGAAGTCCGCGGCGGCGAGCAGCGCCGCGACCTGCTTGCTGCTCGCGGCGTCCGCGACCTCGGGGAAGCGGAGCCTGCGCGACTGCTTGCCCGCCTCACGCGCGGTGGTGCGCCACTTGGCCAGGGACTTGGCGCCGCGGTCGCCCTTCCACTGGGTGATGCAGCGGGCCGCCGACCAGGGCACGATCGCGTCCACGCCTGTCTCCGTCATGGTCTCGACGGCGAGTTCGCCGCGGTCGCCTTTGGGGAGGGCCTGGACGACGGTGATACGGGGCGCGGGCTCGGGCTCCTCGGGGAACTCGACGGGCTCCACGATCAGCCGGTCCTTGCCCTCGGTCCGCAGGACCCTCCCGGCCGCGCCATGGCCCCTGCCGTCCGTGAGCACGACATCCTCGCCCGGCTGGAGCCGCTTGACGGACACGGCGTGGCGTCCCTCGGGTCCGTCGAGGGTCAGAACCGAGCCCGGTCCCACCCCGGCGAGGGATTCGACGACGAAGACGGGCGCGGTCATCGCGTCACGCTCCCAGCACTCCCAGCGCTCCCGGCGCTCACGCTGTCTGCGGCGCCGGGCTCAAGGCCGGCCCTGGCCGCCTCCGCCTCGGCGGCCAGCACGGCGACAAGCTCTCCCGCGGGCAGGGCACGGGCCAGCCGGTGCCCCTGTCCGGCCCACAGGGCCATGCCCTGAGGGTCGCCCGCCTTGGCGGCGGCCTTGCGCAGGCCACTGGTCAGATGGTGGATCTGCGGATAGGCGGCGGGGGCGTACGGGCCGTGCTCCCGCATAAAGCGGTTCACCAGGCCCCGGGCCGGCCGTCCGGAGAACGCCCGGGTCAGCTCGGTGCGGACGAACAGCGGATCGGTCATGGCCTGCTTGTGCAGCGCGTGCGCCCCGGACTCAGGGCAGACGAGAAACGCGGTGCCCAGCTGCGCGGCGCTCGCGCCCGCGGCGAGGGCCGCGGCGATCTGGCCGCCGCGCATCAGCCCGCCGGCGGCGACGATCGGCAGCCGTACGGTCTCGCGGACCAGCGCGATCAGCGAGAGGAGCCCGAGGCCCGATCCGTCGGCGTCCGGGTCGTCCCGGTGCGTGCCCTGGTGCCCGCCCGCCTCGATGCCCTGCACGCACACGGCGGCCGCCCCCGCCTCCTCGGCGGCCAGCGCCTCCTCCGGGGTGGTCACGGTGACGACGGTGAGCGTGCCGACCTTCGCGAACGCCTCAAACACCGTGGGAGTGGGGCAGCCGAAGGTGAACGACACCACGGCGACCGGATCGTCGAGGAGAACGGCCAGCTTGGCCTCGTACCCGTCGTCCGTGCCGCTGTCGGGGTCGCCCAGCTCTGTCTCGTACCAGGCGGACTCCCCGGCGAGCTGCTGCCGGTAGACGTCCACGGCGGCGGTGTCGGCGGTCGCGGGCTGCGGCATGAAGAGATTCACCCCGAAGGGGTGGCCGGTGAGCGCGCGGAGCTGTTTCACCTCTTGGTACATGCCGTCCGCCGTCTTGTACCCGGCCGCGAGGAACCCCAGCCCGCCTGCCTCGGCCACGGCGGCGGCGAGCCGGGGACACGATGCGCCGCCGGCCATGGGGGCCTGCACGATCGGGAGCCGGCAGAGGGTGGTCAGTGCGGTGGACGACATGCCCAGCATCGTGCCACGTCCCGCTCTGTGCTGGGGCTCCGCCCCAGACCCCGTCTTCCGGGGGCTTAAGCCCCCGGACCCCCGCGCCTCAAACTCCCCCAGCTACCTCCCCCAGACTCCGTCCGGGGGTACCCCCACGGAGGTGCCCCCAGGGGTGCCCCCAGGCGAGGCTGATTTTGTCCTCAAGCGCCGGACCGGCTGGAAAATCCAGCCGGTTGGGGGAGCTTGAGGACACAGCCAAAGGCTAACGCCCGTTGAACGCGTCCTTCAGGCGGGAGAACAGCCCCTGCTGCCCCGGCTGGAACTGCCCCATCGGCCGCTCCTCGCCCCGCAGCTTCGCCAGCTCCCGCAGCAGCCGCTCCTGCTCCGGGTCCAGCTTGGACGGGGTCTGCACCTCCACATGCACGATGAGATCGCCACGGCCGCCGCCGCGCAGGTGGGTGACGCCGCGGCCGTGCAGCGGGATGGACTGGCCGGACTGGGTGCCGGGGCGGATGTCGACCTCCTCCATCCCGTCCAGCGTCTCCAGCGGGCACTTCGTGCCCAGCGCCGCCGCCGTCATCGGGATGGTCACCGTGCAGTGCAGATCGTCGCCGCGCCGCTGGAAGACGGGGTGCGACAGCTCATGGATCTCTACGTAGAGATCACCCGCGGGCCCGCCGCCGGGGCCGACCTCGCCCTCGCCCGCGAGCTGGATGCGCGTGCCGTTGTCGACCCCGGCCGGGATCTTGACGGTGAGCGTCCGCCGGGAGCGCACCCGCCCGTCGCCCGCGCACTCCGGGCACGGCGTCGGCACGACGGTGCCGAAGCCCTGGCACTGGGGGCACGGCCGCGAGGTCATGACCTGGCCCAGGAAGGACCGGGTGACCTGCGAGACCTCGCCACGGCCGCGGCACATGTCGCACGTCTGCGCGGATGTGCCGGGGGCCGCGCCCTCGCCGCTGCACGTCGTGCAGACGACGGCGGTGTCGACCTGGATGTCCTTGGTGGTGCCGAAGGCGGCCTCGGTGAGCTCGACCTCCAGGCGGATCATCGCGTCCTGGCCGCGCCGGGTCCGCGAGCGCGGTCCGCGCTGCGACGCCGTGCCGAAGAACGCGTCCATGATGTCCGAGAAGTTCCCGAACCCGCCCGCGCCGAAGCCGGCGCCCGCGCCACCGCCGCCGCCCGCCTGGGACAGCGGATCGCCGCCGAGGTCGTAGACCTGCTTCTTCTGCGGGTCCGACAGCACCTCGTACGCCGCATTGATCTCCTTGAAGCGCTCCTGCGTCTTCGGGTCCGGATTCACATCCGGGTGGAGTTCGCGCGCGAGGCGGCGAAAGGCCTTCTTGATCTCGTCCTGCGATGCATCGCGACGCACGCCGAGTACGGCGTAGTAGTCCGTGGCCACTTACGACTCCGCCAGGATCTGTCCGACGTAACGTGCCACTGCGCGTACCGCTCCCATCGTTCCGGGGTAGTCCATGCGGGTCGGTCCGACCACGCCGAGTTTGGCGACTGCCTCGTCGCCCGAACCGTAGCCGACCGCGACGACGGACGTGGAACTGAGCCCCTCGTGCTCATTCTCATGTCCGATCCGCACGGTCACACCGGAGTCCTTGGCCTCGCCGAACAGCTTGAGGAGCACGACCTGCTCCTCAAGCGCCTCCAGCACCGGCCGGATGGTCAGCGGGAAATCATGCGCGAAGCGGGTCAGATTGGCGGTGCCGCCGATCATCAGCCGCTCCTCGGTCTCCTCGACCAGGGTCTCCAGCAGGGTCGCGAGCACCGTGGAGACGGTGGCCCGGTCTTCCGCTTCGAACGACTCGGGAAGGTCCTGCACCAGCTGCGGCACATCCGTGAAGCGCCGGCCGACGACACGGGCGTTGAGCCGGGCCCGCAGATCCGCGAGCGAGGTCTCGCCGAACGGCGCGGGGCAGTCGACCATGCGCTGTTCGACCCGCCCGGTGTCCGTGATCAGCACGAGCATCAGCCGGGCGGGGGCGAGAGAGAGCAGTTCCACATGCCGGACCGTGGAGCGGGTCAGCGAGGGGTACTGGACGACGGCGACCTGCCGGGTCAGCTGCGCCAGCAGCCGCACCGTGCGCCCGACGATGTCGTCGAGGTCGACGGCCCCGTCCAGGAAATTCTGAATCGCCCGGCGCTCCGGGGAGGACAGCGGCTTCACACCCGCCAGCCTGTCCACGAACAGCCGGTAGCCCTTGTCGGTCGGGATCCGCCCGGCGCTGGTGTGCGGCTGGGCGATGAAGCCCTCCTCCTCCAGCACCGCCATGTCATTGCGGACGGTCGCGGGCGAGACGCCGAGCCGGTGACGCTCGGTGAGCGCCTTGGAGCCGACGGGCTCCTCCGTGCCGACATAGTCCTGGACGATCGCGCGCAGCACTTCGAGTCTGCGTTCGCTGAGCACTGCGCACACCTCCAGCTGTGGTCTCTCTCGGTCCTGCTTGGCGCCTGCTCGGCGCCTTCTGGCTTCTTGCCTGGCACTCACTGCGTCCGAGTGCCAGCCTTCCCCCGAGCCAGTGTACGGCCGTGGGGTACGCCCTGAGCAAGGGCGGCCGACCACGCTACCGCGAGCCGTCCCAGGTCGTTGCCAGTAGCGTCGCCGTATGGACGTCAGTTGGGAAGACTTCGGCTGGGAGCGGCTGGCCGACGGGGTGGGCCGACGACGGCTTCCGGTGTGGGACGCGACCGTGGGTCTGGTGGCCGGCAGGGACGCCGTTCTGCTGTTCGACACGGGGTCCACGCTGCGTGAGGGGGCCGCGATCCGGGCCCAGACCGAGGCCCTGACGGGCGGGCGCCGCGTGACGCATATCGCACTGAGCCATCCGCACTTCGACCATGTGCTGGGCACGGCGGCCTTCTCCGGCGCCCAGGTGTACGGGGCGGTCGGCGTCGACGCCCTGATGCGGCGGGAGCGGGACGCGATCCGCGCGGACGCGGTACGGGAGGGGCTGGACGCGGCCGAGGCGGGCGAGTCCGTCGATCTGATGGTCATCCCCCAGCACGGGGTGTTCGGCGAGCAGACGCTGGACCTCGGCGGCCGCCAGGTGCTGCTGGCCAATGTGGGGCCCGGCCACACCGGCCACGATCTGGCGCTGCTGGCGCCGGGCAGCCCCGAGGTGGTGTTCTGCGGCGATCTGGTCGAGGAGTCGGGCGAGCCCCAGGCGGGCCCGGACGCCATCGCCTCGCGCTGGCCCGCCGCCCTGGACCGGCTGCTGGCGCTGGGCGGGGACGACGCGGTGTATGTGCCGGGGCACGGGGCGGTGGTCGACGCCGCGTTCGTACGGCGTCAGCGCGATGAGCTGGCGAGACGCTTCGGGGTGTCGTAACGTCGGCCAAATGCGCAGCTACAGCCCGGACCTGACACCCCCTTGGCTGCATCTCCCGGGGGACAACCCCCGGACCCCCGGCAGAATGGCCCCCCATGCGACCGCGACACTACAGCGCTGACCTGACAGCCCCCTGGAAGAAATCCGCCGCCGTGCCCGAGGTGGCCGCGGAGGCGGATCTGGTGGTGGAGGAGGTCTCGACGGGCTTCTGCGGCGCGGTGATCCGCTGTGAGGCGGGGACGGTGACCCTGGAGGACCGCTTCGGCAAGCACCGGGTCTTTCCGCTCGCCCCGCGTGGCTTCCTGCTGGAGGGCGAGGTCGTCACCCTGGTCCGCCCCTCCTCCCAGGCCCCGTCGCGCCCCGCCCGTACCGCCTCCGGCTCCCTCGCGGTGCCGGGCGCACGGGCCCGTGTCGCCCGCGCGGGGCGCATCTATGTGGAGGGCCGCCATGACGCGGAGCTGGTCGAGAAGGTGTGGGGCGACGATCTGCGCATCGAGGGCGTCGTCGTGGAGTACCTGGAGGGCGTCGACGACCTTGCCGCGATCGTCGCCGACTTCGCGCCGGGGCCGGACGCCCGGCTGGGCGTCCTGGTCGACCATCTGGTGCCGGGTTCGAAGGAGTCCCGGATCGCGGCCCGGGTCACGGGCGATGACGTCCTCGTGGTGGGCCACCCTTACGTCGACGTCTGGCAGGCGGTGAAGCCCGCCGCCCTGGGCATTGCCGCCTGGCCTGCGGTCCCGCCCGGCGAGGACTGGAAGACCGGCGTCTGCCGGGCGCTCGGCTGGCCTCCCAACACCGGGGCGGCCTGGCAGCGCGTTCTGGGCTCCGTCCGCTCCTACAAGGACCTGGAGCCGGCGCTGCTGGGCGCTGTGGAGCGGCTCATCGACTTCGTGACGGAATAAGGCCCCGTATAGGGCCCGGTACAGGGCCCCGTTGCGGGAGATCGTTCCGCAGGCTGGGCCCCCGGGCGAAGCTCTGGGGGAGGGTTGGCACAACGCCCCGTGACCGGGTACGCGCACGGGGTGCGCCCGCCCCGATCACCTGGGCCCTGGGGGCTCTGGTGCCCTCAGTCCACCAGGTCCCGCACCACCGCGTCCGCGAGCAGCCGCCCCCGCAGCGTCAGCGCCGCCCGCCCCGCCTCGTACGGCCCGGGTTCGAGGAGCCCGTCCGCCAGCGCCTTGCGGGAGGCGGCCAGCCCGGCGTCCCGCAGCAGCTCCAGCGGCACTCCCTCCCGCAGCCTCAGCTCCAGCAGCACCCGCTCCACCCGGCGGTCCTCCGCCGACAGGAGTTCGCGGCCCGCGCCCGGGGAGCGTCCCTGCGCCAGGGCGGCCGCGTACGCACCCGGGTGCTTCACATTCCACCACCGCACGCCGCCGACATGGCTGTGCGCGCCAGGGCCCGCGCCCCACCAGTCCGCGCCGCGCCAGTAGAGCTCGTTGTGCAGGCAGCGGCCCGCCTCGGAGGCGGTCCAGTTCGATACCTCGTACCACTCGAAACCGGCCGCGGAGAGGGTCTCCTCGGCGATCAGATACCGGTCCGCGTGCACGTCGTCGTCGGTCATCGGGACCTCGCCGCGCCGGATGCGCCGGGCGAGCTGGGTGCCCTCCTCGACGATCAGGGCGTATGCCGACACATGGTCCGGGCCCGCGCCGACGGCGGCGTCGAGCGAGGCCCGCCAGTCGTCGTCGCTCTCCCCCGGCGTACCGTAGATCAGGTCGAGGTTCACATGGTCGAAGCCGGCGGCCCGGGCCTCGGCCACGCATGCCTCCGGGCGCCCCGGGGTGTGCGTGCGGTCGAGGACCTTCAGCACATGCTGCCGGGCGCTCTGCATGCCGAAGGAGATCCGGTTGAAGCCGCCTTCCCGCAGCGCGGCCAGATAGGCGGGGTCCACGGACTCCGGGTTGGCCTCCGTGGTGATCTCCGCGTCGTCGGCGAGCCCGAACTCGTCCCGTACCGCTGTGAGCATCGCCACCAGATCGCCTGCGGCCAGCAGCGTCGGGGTGCCGCCGCCGACGAAGACGGTCCGCACCGGCCGGGGGTCGTCGCCGAGGACCTTGCGGGCGAGGCGGATCTCGTCGGCGAGCGTGGCGGCGTAGTTGTCGCGGGAGGCGAGCACGCCGCCGCTGCCGCGAAGCTCGGTGGCGGTGTAGGTGTTGAAGTCGCAGTAGCCGCAGCGGGTGGCGCAGTACGGCACATGCAGATAGAAGGCGAGCGGACGGTCCGCGGACGCGTCGAGCGCGGACGCGGGCAGGGCGCCGTCCTGAGGCACGGGCTCGCCGTCGGGCAGTACGGAAGGCATGCCCTCCATTGTCCGTCACCGGCGGCGAACCCCTGCCGGGCGCCGTGTGCTGTACGCGTATGCCGTGCGCTCACGCCTCGCGGGCGCCGTCGTACATCTCCTCGATGAGGTCCTTGTACTCGCGCTCGACGACCGGGCGCTTGAGCTTGAGGCTGGGCGTCAGCTCGCCGTGCTCGATGTCGAGGTCGCGCGGCAGCAGCCGGAACTTCTTGATCGTCTGCCAGCGCTGGAGGCCTTCGTTGAGGCGCTGCACATAGCCGTCGATGAGCTGCTCGACCTCCTTGGAGGCCACCACCTCGGCGTATGGCTTGCCGCCGAGGCCGTGCTCCTCGGCCCAGCCAAGGATGGTCGGCTCATCGAGGGCGATCAGGGCGGTGCAGTAGTTCCGGTCCGCGCCGTGCACCAGGATGTTGGAGACGAACGGGCAGACCGCCTTGAACTGGCCCTCGATCTCGGCGGGCGCCACGTACTTGCCGCCGGACGTCTTGATCAGGTCCTTCTTGCGGTCGGTGATCCGCAGATAGCCGTCGGCGGACAGCTCTCCGATGTCGCCGGTGTGCAGCCAGCCGTCGGGCTCCAGGACCTCGGCGGTCTTGTCGGGCAGCCCGTGGTAGCCCTCCATGATTCCGGGGCCGCGGAGCAGGATCTCGCCGTCGTCCGCGATGCGCACCTCGCAGCCGGGCAGCGGCTTGCCGACGGTGCCGGTGCGGTACGCCTCGCCGGGGTTGACGAAGCTGGCGGCGCTGGACTCGGTCAGGCCGTAGCCCTCGAGGATGTGGATGCCCGCGCCGGCGAAGAAGTAGCCGATGTCGGGTGAGAGGGCGGCGGAGCCGGAGACGGCGGCGCGCAGCCGGCCGCCGAAGGCCGCGCGGAGCTTGCTGTAGACGAGCGCGTCGGCGATCTTGTGCTTGACGGTCAGCCCGAAGGGGGCGGATGCCTTGCCGGTGCGGCGGTAGCTGTCCTGCGCGGCCTTGGCGTACTCGCGGGCGACGCCGGCCGCCCACTGGAAGATCTTGTACTTGGCCCCGCCGCCCGCGCGCGCCTTGGCGGCGACGCCGTTGTAGACCTTTTCGAAGATCCGCGGGACGGAGGCCATATAGGTGGGCTGTACGACCGGCAGATTCTCAATGATCTTCTCGACCCGGCCGTCGACGGCCGTGACATGGCCGACCTCGATCTGGCCGGAGGTGAGCACCTTGCCGAAGACATGGGCGAGCGGCAGCCACAGGTACTGCACATCGTCCTTGTTGATCAGACCGGTGCCGGCGATGGCCTTGGCCATATACGACCAGTTGTCATGCGGCAGCCGGACTCCCTTCGGGCGGCCCGTGGTGCCCGAGGTATAGATCAGCGTCGCAAGCTGATCGGCCGTGATCGCCTTGATGCGATCCCTGACCGCGTCGGGGTGCTTCTCCAGGTGCTGTGCGCCGCGCGCCTCCAGCTCGGCGAGCGAGAGCAGCCAGCCTTCGGGGTCCGCCGGGTCGGCCTCCACCCCCTCGGTGTCGATGACCACGACATGGCTGAGGCCCGGCAGCTCGGCTCGCTTCTCGCGCGCCTTGGCGAGCTGTACGGCGTCCTCGGCGATCAGCACCCGGCTCTCGGAGTCGGCCAGGATGTAGGCGGACTCCTCGGCGTTGGTGGACGGATAGACGGTCGTGGTCGCACCGCCCGCGCACATCACGCCGAGGTCCGCGAGGATCCACTCGACGCGGGTGGAGGAGGCGAGGGCCACCCGCTCCTCGGGGCGCAGCCCCAGGTCGATCAGCCCGGCGGCGATGGCGTCGACGCGGTCGGCGGCCTGCCGCCAGCTCAGCGACTTCCAGTCGTCCGGGCCCTGACCGGAAGCGGGGGGCACCGGATAGCGATAGGCCTCGCCGTCGGGCGTGGCCGCGACGCGCTCGGTGAAGAGCATCGCCACGGAGGGCGGTCGGTTCTCGATCAGAGTCTGGTTTTCGCTCACGACGTCGTCCTCCGAGCCTGGCCTTCCTGGCCTTTTTAACTGGCGAGTAACCATCGAGCCGTGATCAGAGTAGAGCGGACGCGTCCGCCGCGTAAGACTCTGCACGCTGCCGCTTCATAACGAACACGGCGCGAACACGGCGCGAGAAAGCATCCGCCCCGGCCGTGCACCGGGGCGGATCCTCTCACGTCACTTCTTTTCGGCGCTTCGAGCCGTTTCCCGCAGCTTCCCGCCCCACTTGTCGCTTCCTGCCCTGCTTCTTGTCCTGCGTCTTGTCCTGCGTCTGCCCTACTTCTTGCCCTTGGCGCCTTCGTCGCTGGAGAGGACGGCGATGAAAGCCTCCTGCGGGACCTCCACGCTGCCGACCATCTTCATCCGCTTCTTGCCTTCCTTCTGCTTCTCCAGCAGCTTCCGCTTACGGGAGATGTCACCGCCGTAGCACTTGGCGAGGACGTCCTTGCGGATGGCGCGGATGGTCTCGCGGGCGATCACGCGCGAGCCGATGGCCGCCTGGACCGGCACCTCGAAGGCCTGCCGGGGGATCAGTTCCTTGAGCTTGGCGACCAGCCGTACGCCGTATGCGTACGCCTGATCCTTGTGGGTGATCGCGGAGAACGCGTCGACCTTGTCGCCGTGCAGCAGGATGTCCACCTTGACCAGGCTGGAGCTCTGCTCGCCGGTCGGCTCGTAGTCGAGGGAGGCATAACCGCGCGTCTTGGACTTCAGCTGGTCGAAGAAGTCGAAGACGATCTCGGCGAGCGGAAGGGTGTAGCGGATCTCCACCCGGTCCTCGGAGAGGTAGTCCATGCCGAGCAGAGTGCCGCGGCGGGCCTGGCAGAGCTCCATGATCGAGCCGATGAACTCGCTGGGAGCGAGGATCGTGGCCCGCACGACCGGCTCATGGACCTCGGCGATCTTCCCCTCGGGGAACTCACTCGGGTTGGTGACCGTGTACTCCGTCCCGTCCTCCATCACCACGCGGTAGACCACGTTGGGCGCGGTGGCGATCAGGTCGAGGCCGAACTCGCGCTCCAGGCGCTCGCGGATGACGTCCAGGTGCAGCAGGCCCAGGAAGCCCACGCGGAAGCCGAAGCCGAGGGCCGCGGAGGTCTCCGGCTCGTAGACCAGCGCGGCGTCGTTGAGCTGCAGCTTGTCGAGGGCTTCCCGCAGCTCCGGGTAGTCGGAGCCGTCCAGCGGATACAGGCCGGAGAACACCATCGGCTTGGGGTCCTTGTAGCCGCCCAGCGGCTCCTCGGCGCCCTTGGTCTGCTGGGTGATGGTGTCGCCGACCTTGGACTGGCGGACGTCCTTCACACCGGTGATCAGATAGCCCACCTCGCCGACCCCGAGACCGTCGGCCGGGAGCATCTCGGGCGAGTTGGTCCCGATCTCCAGCAGCTCGTGGGTGGCGTTCGTGGACATCATCCTGATGCGCTCGCGCTTGCTGAGCTGTCCGTCGACCACACGGACATAGGTGACGACGCCCCGGTAGGAGTCATAGACCGAGTCGAAGATCATCGCGCGGGCCGGGGCGTCCTTCACGCCGACCGGGGCGGGGACCTCGCGGACGACGCGGTCGAGCAGCGCCTCGACGCCGAGGCCCGTCTTGGCCGACACCTTCAGCACGTCCTCGGGCTCGCAGCCCACCAGGTTGGCCAGCTCTTCCGAGAACTTCTCGGGCTGGGCGGCCGGCAGGTCGATCTTGTTGAGGACCGGCACGATCGTGAGGTCGTTCTCCATCGCCAGATAGAGGTTGGCGAGGGTCTGTGCCTCGATGCCCTGAGCGGCGTCGACGAGCAGGATCGTGCCCTCGCAGGCGGCGAGGGAGCGCGACACCTCATAGGTGAAGTCGACGTGCCCCGGGGTGTCGATCATGTTGAGGATATGGGGCTTTCCCTGGTCGGGGCCCTCGGTGGGGGCCCAGGGCAGCCGCACGGCCTGGGACTTGATCGTGATGCCGCGCTCGCGCTCGATGTCCATGCGGTCGAGGTACTGGGCGCGCATCTGCCGCTGCTCGACCACTCCGGTCAGCTGGAGCATCCGGTCGGCAAGCGTCGACTTGCCGTGGTCGATGTGCGCGATGATGCAGAAGTTGCGGATCAGCGCCGGGTCGGTACGGCTCGGCTCGGGCACATTGCTGGGGGTCGCGGGCACGCAGGGTCCTGATTCTCGAGACGCCGGGCGCGTCTGGCTCGGTCGATGGCTGAGGCTTACGTCTTCAGTCGATACGTAGGCTCTATGGTCCCACGCGCACGGGAGTGTGCTCGGTTTGGGCCGCTCGATGAGCGACTGGTAGCCTGGGCAGCTGTGTCTCGCGCACCCTCTCGCGTGGGACGGACAAGAGATCATCGAACCTGTAAAGGCTCTTTCGTGGCGAACATCAAGTCCCAGATCAAGCGGAACAAGACCAACGAGAAGGCGCGCCTGCGCAACAAGGCCGTCAAGTCCTCGGTCAAGACCGCGGTCCGCCAGGCCCGCGAGGCCATCGCGGCGGGCGACGCCGAGAAGGCCACCGCGGCCGTCGCGCTGGCGTCGAAGAAGCTCGACAAGGCCGCCTCGAAGGGTGTCCTCCACAAGAACAACGCCGCCAACAAGAAGTCGGCGCTGGCTGCCAAGGTTGCCACCCTCAAGGGCTGAGCTCTTGATTGATCGCCGGTAGGGATCCGGCGGGCCCTCTCATCCGCCCCCTTCCCCGGCACCACACTCTCCGCGCCGCACGCGGCCTGCGTTCGCCACGCGGGTGCGGCGCACCAGCCGAAAACGAAGGCCCCGGCCCTCGCCCTTTCCCCAGGGCAGGCGTACCGGGGCCTTCGCCATGCGGCTCTTTCCGGTAACTGGGGGCAAGCCCCCAGACCCCCATTACGGCCTGAAGGCCATGCCCTCAAGCGCCGGAGGGGCTCCAAGCGAGCCCGTCCGGCGCTTGAGGCGCGGGGGCCGGAAGTTCAGCCTCGCCGGCGATTGAGGCGCAGGGGGCTGCACCATCAAGCCCCGTGGGGGCACCCCCGGACGGAGTCTGGGGGAGATTGAGGCGCGGGGGTCAGGGGGCGGAGCCCCTGGAAACGGGGTCTGGGGCGGAGCCCCAGTTACGGGAAAGGGCGGGGAGGGGAAACCCGCCCGGCCACCGCCTAGCCACGGCGAGCCCGCGCCGCCCGCGCCACCGCCACCACCGCCTTCTCAAGCGCGTACTCCGGGTCGTCCCCACCGCCCTTCACCCCTTCGTCCGCCTCCGCGACCGCCCGCATCGCCGCCGCGACGCCGTCCGGGGTCCAGCCGCGCATCTGCTGCCTTACGCGGTCGATCTTCCACGGCGGCATGCCCAGCTCGCGTGCGAGATCGGCGGGCCGTCCGCCTCGTGCGGAGGACAGCTTGCCGATCGCCCGGACGCCCTGCGCCAGCGCGCTGGTGATCAGGACTGGGGCGACCCCGGTGGACAGCGACCAGCGGAGCGCCTCCAGGGCCTCCGCCGCCCGCCCCTCCACCGCACGGTCGGCCACGGTGAAGCTCGACGCCTCGGCACGGCCCGTGTAGTAGCGGGCGACGACCGCTTCGTCGATCGTGCCGTCCACATCCGCCGTGAGCTGCGCCACCGCGCTCGCCAGCTCCCGCAGATCGCTTCCGATCGCGTCGACCAGCGCCTGGCACGCCTCGGGCGTCGCCGATCTGCCAAGCCCCCGGAACTCCGACCGGACGAACGTCAGCCGCTCCGCGGGCTTCGTCGTCTTCGGGCAGGCGACCTCACGCGCTCCGGCCTTCCGGGCCGCGTCCAGCAGGCCCTTGCCCTTGGCTCCCCCCGGGTGCAGCAGCACCAGCGTGATCTCCTCCGCGGGCGCTGCGAGATAGGCCTTCACGTCTTTGACCGTGTCGGCGGACAGATCCTGCGCGTTCCGCACGATCACGACCTTGCGCTCGGCGAACAGCGACGGGCTGGTCAGCTCGGCGAGCGTGCCGGGCTGCAGCTGGTCGGCGATGAGGTCGCGGACGTCCGTATCGGGGTCGGCGGCTCGCGCCGCCGCCACCACCTGCCGCACCGCCCGGTCCAGAAGCAGGTCCTCCTGGCCCACCGCGAGCGTGACGGGGGCGAGCGGATCGTCGGTCGAATTCTTTCTGCTGGCCATTGCCCTCCAGCATCCCATGGCCCGCTGACACTCCTGCCCGTGCCGGAGAATGGGCGGGTGAGTGAACGACACATTCTGGTGCTGCCGGACCGCGACTCGGCGGAAGAGGTGGCCGAGGGGCTTGCCGACCGCTTCGGGGTGACGGAGGAACCCCAGCTCGTACGGGACGCCCTGGCCGGCGAGGACGATGCGGAAGACGCCCAGTGGCTGGTCGTCGTGGAAGATCCGGACGGCCGGCTGGCCCCCGCCGCGCTGGACGGCTTCGCCGCCGAATTCGACGGCTGGCTCGAAGTCCCCTGACCCTCCGGCCTCCCACGGGCTGTCGGCTCATATAGCGGGCCCTAGCTCTGCCGCCGCGCCACGGGCTCGGACGGCAGCCGGTCGAGCCGCAGCCCGAAGTGGTCGCGGTAGGCGGCGAGCAGAGCGGCGTCGTTGGCCAGCTTCCGCTCCTGGCGTTCACCGTGTTCGTGGGTCACCAGTTTTCTGCCGGAGATCGTGATCCGGCCGGTGGAGGTGAGCCGGGAGCACACGACGGACCGGCAGAACTGCGATTGGGGCGACGTACGGTGCCACCATGCCCCGGCGGTGAAGTCCCTCAGCTCACGGGGCCGTGTCTCCAGCCGGAACTGGGGCTTGTCGTCCCGGAGCACATCGAGGTCGCCCTCCGGCGCCTCGGTGACCCGGAACGTGCCCGCGGGGTCCAGCTGGTCGCCGCGCTCGTCGAGCGCGAGCGGGTAGTGGCTGTGGTCGCCGAAGCCGACGTCCGCCAGCCAGGGCCCTGAGGAGTCGGCCGTCTCCACCCGCAAGGCGAGATGGTCGTACGGGATGCCCAGCCGGCCGTCTTCCCCGAACACCCGCGCCTGGAGCAGATCGACCCGGAAGCCCAGCGCCCGCAGCAAGAGGGCGAAGGCTCCGTTGAGTTCGTAGCAGAAGCCGCCGCGCCGTGCGTCCACGATCTTGGTGAGGAGCGCTTCCTCCTCCAGCAGAATGTCCTCGCCGAGATGGATGGACAGATTCTCGAACGGCACCTCCGTCAGATGGTGCAGCTGAAGCTGGCGCAGGGCGCCGGCGTCCGCCCGCTCCGGGCGGTCGGCTCCGATACGGCTGAGGTAGTCGTCCATGGGGTCCATGGGGCCAGTGTCGTCTTCCGGTGATCCTTCCGCATGCATCCCAAGTCCTGGGCCTGTCGGCCAGGCCACGGTCGGGCCACCTCCCGCCCGGCCTCTCGACTGCGGCCGGCGTCGGGCGGCATCGAGCGGCGTGGGGCGACGTGCCTCCGGCCGTCGGCAGCAGGCAGCAGGCAGCAGGCGTCCTGCGGGGAGGCCGGCGGGGGGAGACCGTGGCCGGTGGCGGCTGTGAAGGGATGCGCCTCCGGCGGCGGTGAGGGCCGACGGCTTGCTGACGAGCGCGCGCAGCCCGCCGCCCTCGCCCGTCACCGCGATCGCCCCGGCCTCGTCGGTCCGCAGCACGCGCGCCCCCGCGGCCCGCAGGGCCGCCACGGTGCGAGGAGACGGATGGCCGTACCGGTTGTCCCTTCCGCAGGAGATCAGCGCGAGACGCGGGCGGACGGCTCGCAGCAGTCCCGGATGCTGGTGAGCGGAGCCGTGGTGGGCGACCTTGAGGACGTCGACCGGCGGCAGCGTGGGATGCGCCCGCAGCAGACCGCGCTGGGCGGGCGGCTCAAGATCGCCGGGGAGCAGTACGGTCGGTCCGCCCTCGATCCGCACGAGCAGCGTGACACTCGCGTCGTTGGCCCCTTCCGGAGCTGTCGGCCGCCCGCCGGAAGCGCCAGGTCCGCCCTGCCTCTCACGCCCCTCAGACCCTTCACGCCCCTCAGGCCAGAGGACCTGCCACGAGAGCCGCCCCACGGCCCGCCGTTCTCCGGCCGCCGCGGTGATCACGGGCACTCGGGCGTCGGCGGCCGCTCGCCGGACGAACCGCGCCTGGTCGCCCGGCTCGCCGAACGCCGTCGTCTGGACGACGCCCACCGCTCTGCCCCTGAGGACCCCCGGGAGCCCGTGCACATGGTCGGCGTGGAAGTGGGTGAGCAGCACCAGGGGGATCCGGGTGACGCCGAGCTCCCGCAGACAGCGGTCCGCCGGCTCCGGATCGGGCCCCGCGTCCACGACGACCGCCGCTCCGTCGCCCGCCGCGAGAACCATGGCGTCGCCCTGTCCGACATCGCACATCACCAGCGCCCACGCCGGGGGCGGCCAGCCGGTGACGGCTCTGGTCACGGAGGGCGGGCGCAGCAGGACGAGCAGGAGCAGCAGCGCGCACCCCGCGGCCGCCCATGGGTGCCGGGGCGCCCTGCGCACGGCGACCACAGCGATCAGCATGGCGAGGGCGAGCAGCAGCCCGCCGGTCCAGCCGCCCGGCCAGCTTGCCTCCGCTCCGGGCAGCGCGGCGCCGGTGTAGGCGACGGAGGCGATCCATTCGGCGGGCCACCCCGCGCAGCGGGCCAGCAGTTCGGCGATGGGCATCGCCGCCGGCGCGGTGGCGAGCGCGGCGAATCCGAGGACCGTGGCAGGGGCCACCGCGAGCTCTGCGATCAGGTTGCAGGGAATCGCGACCAGGCTGACCCGGGAGGCGAAGACGGTGACCACAGGTGCGCAGACGACCTGCGCGGCCGCGGCGGCGGCCAGCGCCTCGGCGAGCCTCGGCGGCACCCGGCGGCGCTGCAGTGCGCTGCTCCAGCCGGGCGCGAGGGTGAGCAGGGCCCCGGTGGCCAGTACGGAGAGCAGGAAGCCGTAACTGCGGGACAGCCATGGGTCGTAGAGCAGCAACAGCAGCACTGCCGCGGCCAGGGCGGGGAGCAGCGAGCGGCGGCGGCCCGTGCCGATGGCGAGCAGGGTGACGGCCCCACATGCGGCGGCCCGGAGCACGCTGGGTTCCGGGCGGCAGAGGATGACGAAGGCGAGGGTGACCGCCCCGCCCGCCAGGGCGGTCTGACGCAGAGTGATGCCCAACCGCGGTGCCAGTCCCCGCCGCTCTGCGAGCAGCGCCGCACCCGGCGGACCCACCAGCAGGATCAGCAGGATGCTCAGGTTGCTGCCGGACACGGCCAGCAGGTGGGTCAGGTCGGTCGCCTCGAAGGCGTCTTTCAGCTCGGGTCCGATGCGCGAGGTGTCTCCCACGACCAGGCCGGGCAGCAGGGCCCGGGCGTCCTCCGGAAGCCGGTCGGTCGCCTCGCGCAGCCCTGCGCGGAGGCTGCCCGCCGCGCTCTGCAGGACGCTCGGCTGTCCGGTGACGTGGGGCGGCTCCGCACCGCGCGTTCTCAGTGCGGCGGCGTAGGGGTCGCCGTCCCGCAGCGGAGGGGTGAGCCTCCCGGTCAGGGTGAGCCGGGTGGAGGGCAGCAGTTTCAGCCACTGCTCTGTGCTCTTCCCCGCCGGGACGATCACCAGCAGCGGTGTCCTGGTCGCGGTAACCGCTCCGTCGGCCGTGGTGACTTTTGTCGCCTCGGCGTCGAGCACGACGGCGGTCCCGGCCATCCGGTTGCCCTGGACCTTCGGCTGGGTGGTCCGCGGATCGGCGGAGACTGCCACCTCGACCGTCGCCCTGGCTCGCTGCCGGGCCAGCTCGGGCAGCGGCCCCCGGTGCAGATCCGCGCCGTGCAGACCCGCGGAGGCGGCGGCCGCCGAGGCGCACAGGAGGACGGCCGCGGCGGCCGTGCGGCCACGCCAGCGCCGCTGCGGCCCGCGCCTCGGTGGCCGGTGCTTCGGCGGCCGGGTCTTGTGCGCCTCCTGCCGCATCCGCTCGCGTGCGCCGTGTGCTGCCCGCAGGGCCCGCGCCGCCGCTGGGATGCTCAGCAGACAGGCGGCCAGAACGCAGACCGCGACAGCTGTCGCCGTCCACCGGCCGGGCGCGTCCAGTGCGAGGGCCGATGCCGCCCAGGCCGCCAGGGCGGGCGGCACCAGCCGCAGATCGGCCGGCCCCTCTTGCAAGGGGCGTGCGGGGCCCGCGGGCAGGCTGTCCGTGCCCCGGCCGGCCGTGGCGCTCCTCATGGCCGCACCAGAGGCTGCAGGTCCTCGAACCTGCGGTCGCCGATGCCGTTCACCTCACGCAGTTCGTCCACCGACCGGAAGCCGCCGTGACGGGTGCGGTAGTCGACGATGTGCTGGGCCAGGACGGGGCCCACGCCCGGCAGGGTGTCCAGCTGCTCAAGCGAGGCGGAGTTGAGGCTGACCGGCCCCGCCGGCTGCGCGCTGCCGGAACCCGGCCCGCCTGCGGCGGAAGCCGGCGGCGCCGGAGCGCCCACCAGCACCTGCTCTCCGTCGAGCAGCGGGCGGGCCTGGTTGAGCCCGGTGAGATCCGTGCCGGGCTTTGCGCCTCCGGCCGCCTTGAGCGCGTCGACGACCCTGGAGCCCGCGGGCAGCCGCTGGATCCCCGGTCGTCGCACCTTGCCGCTCACATCGATGACGATCGTCGCTGTGGGTCCCGCTGCGGACGGCGCCGCCCCCGGCGAGGGCCGCGGCTCATTCGCCGCACCGGCCCCTGTCCCGGAGTCCGGGCCAGGGCCGGGATCCGGGCCCGTGGCCGCTGCCGCCGCCCCATGGCGCACCAGCT
The DNA here is from genome assembly GCF_026420845.1 of Streptomyces sp. PR69. GTDB lineage: Bacteria > Actinomycetota > Actinomycetes > Streptomycetales > Streptomycetaceae > Streptomyces. Next base: position 74,617 of record NZ_JAOWCB010000022.1, read on the forward strand.
CCGGGGCGTGGACGGTCTGCGGCTCCCCGGTCCAGAAATGCCGTACGGCGAAGGCTGCCGCGACCATCAGCACAACGGCCAGCGCGGCGAGAGCACGCGGCTCCAGTCCGCAGCGGAGCCGTACCCACAGGGGGAGGCGTTCCCGGAGGGCGAGCATCGCCCGCTGCCGTGCGGAAGGACTGGGCTCGGCTGCCTCCTCCCCCGCTCTCTCCGCCGTGGCGGAGGCGGTCGAGTCGGGCTGGGAGCAGATCACGCCACCGAGGGGAGGGATTGGCGGATCGACGCCGAACATGGCGTCGGCGCGTCGGCGCACCGCGTCAGCCGGAGGGGACGGCGGCCTGGTATGTCCCCGCAGGCGTCGTGTGCGGCCGGGTCGGCAGTCCGGGTCTGCTCCCCCGCTGAGAGGAGGTTCCGGGCCGGGGCCGCCGCCTGAGACTTCGGCGTCTCGCGGCGGCCGGGCGCCCGGGAAAAGCTCGGTGTCCGCTCGGCGCAGCACCTCGGCTCGGCGGATCGAGCGGGCACGGCGAGTGGAGTGTGCGCCGCGCCCGTCACGGACACGGCCGTCCGAGGCCGGGGCACGGCCCGGTCCGCTGGTTGCAGAACGTGTTCGAAGAGCCATGTGCGAGACGGTAGGCACATCCGCACGAACCTGCTGAGCCGACCCAATTCCCGTGGATTACCAGCCGGTTGTGGATAATTCGCTCACCCTCACGGGTGAAATGGACGGTGCGGAGCGCCGCTCAGCGCGGAGACACGACGGCTGCCAGCAGGCCCGGACCCGTGTGTGCGCCGATGACCGCCCCCACCTCGCTGACATGCAATTCCTCCAGCCCCGGCACCCGTTCACGCAGCCGTTCGGCCAGCGCCGCGGCCCGCTCGGGCGCGGCGAGGTGGTGCACCGCGATGTCCACCGTGTTGGCGCCTGCGCTGTCGGCCGCGATCTCCTCAAGCCGGGCGATGGCCTTGGACGCCGTACGCACCTTCTCCAGCAACTCGATCCGGCCGCCGTCGAGCTGCAGCAGCGGCTTCACCGCGAGCGCGGAGCCGAGCAGCGCCTGCGCGGCGCCGATGCGTCCACCACGGCGCAGGTAGTCGAGAGTGTCGACATAGAAATAGGCGGAGGTGCCCGAAGCCCGCTTCTCAGCCGCGGCTACGGCGTCGTCCAGGGTTCCGCCGGCCCCCACGGCCTCGGCGGCCGCGAGCGCGCAGAACCCCAGTGCCATGGCGACCATTCTGGTGTCGACCACCCGCACGGGCACCGGCGCGTCCTTGGCGGCCAGCACGGCGGCGTCGTACGTCCCGGAGAGCTCCGACGACAGATGCAGCGAGACGATTCCATCGGCGCCTGCCTCCGCTCTCGCCCGGTAGGCCGCGGCGAATGTCTCCGGACTCGGCCGGGACGTGGTCACAGGACGTCGCTTCTGCAGTGCGAGGGCGAGAGAACGGGCCGAGATATCGGTGCCTTCCTCCAGCGCCTCGTCGCCGAGAACAACGGTCAGCGGCACCGTGGTGATGCCGTGCCGTTCCATCGTCTGCGGCGGAAGGTAGGCCGTGGAATCGGTGACGATCGCGACATGGCGGGACATGAGCGGGAGGTTACTCGCCGACGCCGGTGCACCGCAGCCCGGCCCCGCCCGTCGCCCTCAACCCGTCACAGGAGCGTCCCGTCACACGAGCGTCCCGTCAACGGAGCCTGCCGTCAGAGGAGCACACCATCACAGGGAACACACCGTCACAGGACGCGCCGTCATACGACACGGCTCTCAGGTCGTCGTCTCCGGGCGGGAGGTCTTCTCCCAGGGATAGGCCGTCCGCTGCCGGGGATCGCGGCCCGTGATGGCCGGCGGCTGGTCGGCGAGCGTCGACCCGGGCCCCGTACCCGCACCCGTACCTGCTCCGGCGGCTGCCGTCTGCCCCGCCCCCTGATCAATGCCGGTCTCCGGCCATATCTGCTCTGCGGGCACCCCCTCGGCGGCGGGCGGCCCCGCCTCCGGCCAGTCGGCGGCCGTCACCGGCCGGTCCTTCGCGGACGGCGACACGGACGACGGCGACGCGGACGCCGAGGTGTGCGAGGGCGTCTCCGACGACCAGTGCCGCAGCGCACCCGCCTCCACATCGATCTGCGCGCTGAGCGAGTCCAGATCGTCGTCGGCGAACCTCCGCGCACGGTCCCTGGCCGCCCATCTCAGCGACTCGGCCGATGCCGTGATCCGTTCCGTCCGCTCCCTCAGCCCCGGCAGCAGGGACGCGGTGGCAGCCCGGTCCGGCTCGCGCTCCAGACGCTTCAGTTCGTCGTCCAGCTCATGTCCATGGGCACTGAGCCGCTGGAACAGCCCGAGGGACTCGGAGAGCGAGGCGTCCTCCGCCGCGCCCGCCTGCAGAGCGTCCTGGGTGGCCCTCATGGAGGTGCGCAGCTGCAGCCGCAGCTGCGCGAGCTCGGCCGTGACGCCGCCCTGGCCATAGCTCTTGGCGCGCAGCGCGGTGTCCTCGACGGTGCGGCGTGCCTGTGTGACCGTACGCTCCACTCCCCGCTTGGCCGCGCGCACAGCCTTGACGGTCACATACACCCCCAGCGCCACGAAGGCGATGAACAGCAGCGCCAGGATGAGTACCACGGCCTCCATGAGCGCCCTCCGGCGTCGGTCGGTTGTCCTTCCACGGTAAACGCATCGGGCAGGCTGCGGGTTCCAGGAGAACCCCCAACCTGCCCGTAAGGGAAACCCCGGAATCCGGGAGAATCTCCATGCGAGGGGCGTAAGGGGACGCCTACGCGGGCACGATGTTCACCAGCTTCGGCGCCCGCACGATCACCTTGCGGATGCCGGCGCCGCCCAGCGCCGCGACCACGGCCGGCTCCCCCAGCGCCAGCTTCTCCAGTTCCTCGTCGGAGACGGACGGCGAGACCTCCAGACGCGCCTTGATCTTGCCCTTGATCTGCACCACGCAGGTCACGGTCTCGTCCACCACATAGGCCGGGTCGGCGACCGGGAAGTCCTGGTGCACGACCGAGCTGCTGTGGCCCAGCCTGTGCCACAGCTCCTCCGCGATATGCGGGGCCAGCGGGGCGATCAGCAGCACCAGCCGCTCCGCGACACTGCGCGGGACGGGACCGCCCGCCTTCGTCAGATGGTTGTTCAGCTCAGTGATCTTGGCGATGGCGGTGTTGAACCGCAGGCCTTCCATGTCCTGGCCGACGCCGTCGATGGCCTTGTGCAGGGCGCGCAGCGTGTCCTCGTCCGGCTCGGCGTCGACGACGGTGACCTGGCCGGTGGTCTCGTCGACGACATTGCGCCACAGGCGCTGCAGCAGCCGGTACTGGCCGACGACGGCGCGCGTGTCCCAGGGGCGGGAGACGTCCAGCGGCCCCATGGCCATCTCGTACAGGCGCAGCGTGTCGGCGCCGTATTCCGCGCAGATCTCGTCCGGAGTGACCGCGTTCTTCAGGGACTTGCCCATCTTGCCCAGCTCACGCTTGACCTGCTCGCCCTCGAAGAAGAACTTTCCGTCCCGCTCCTCGACTTCGGCGGCGGGCACCGGGAAGCCGCGGCTGTTCCGGTACACATAAGCCTGGATCATGCCCTGGTTGAACAGCTTGTGGAAGGGTTCGGCGGAGGAGACATGCCCCAGGTCGTACAGGACCTTCGACCAGAAGCGCGCGTACAGCAGATGCAGCACGGCGTGCTCCGCGCCGCCGACGTACAGGTCGACGCCGCCGTGGGGCGCCCCCTCGCGCGGCCCCATCCAGTAGCGCTCGATCTCGGGGTCGACCAGCTGGGAGTCGTTGTGCGGGTCCAGGTAGCGCAGCTCGTACCAGCACGAACCCGCCCAGTTGGGCATGGTGTTGGTCTCGCGGCGGTAGCGCCGCAGACCTGCGCCGTCGCCCAGGTCCAGTTCGACGTTGACCCAGTCCTCGTTGCGGGACAGCGGCGTCTCGGGCTGGGTGTGGCGGTCGTCCGGGTCGAAGGTGCGCGGCGCGTAGTCGTCGACCTCCGGCAGCTCCAGCGGCAGCATCGACTCGGGCAGCGCGTGCGCGACGCCGTCCTCGTCGTAGACGATGGGGAACGGCTCGCCCCAGTAGCGCTGACGGCTGAACAGCCAGTCACGCAGCCGGAAGTTGACGGTGCCCTCGCCGATGCCCTTGTTCCGCAGCCACTCGGTGATGGCGGCCTTGGCCTCGGCGACGCCCAGGCCGTTCAGTGAGATCTCGTCGTTCGCCGAGTTCACGATCTTCGCCTCGTGTGAGACGAAGGCGTCGTCCCAGGAGGCCGGGTCGGCGTCGCGGCCGTCCGAGGGCTCGACGACACAGCGCATCGGCAGTTCGAAGGCGCGCGCGAAGGCGAAGTCGCGGGTGTCGTGCGCCGGGACGGCCATGATCGCGCCGGTGCCGTAGCCCATCAGCACATAGTCGGCGATGAAGACGGGGACGCGCTCGCCGCTGGCGGGATTGACGGCGTACGCGCCCGTGAAGACTCCGGTCTTGTCCTTGGCCTCGGCCTGGCGCTCGACGTCGGACTTGGCGGCGGCCTGCTTGCGGTAGGCGTCGACGGCCTCGGCGGGCGTGGCGTGGCCGCCGGTCCACACGTCGTGCGTGCCCTCGGGCCAGGCGTCCGGCACGAACTTCTCGACCAGGGGGTGCTCGGGGGCCAGCACCATGTACGTCGCGCCGAACAGGGTGTCCTGGCGCGTGGTGAAGACCGTGATCTGCTCGCCGTCGATCGGGAAGTCGACGCGCGCGCCCTCGGAGCGGCCGATCCAGTTGCGCTGCTGCAGCTTGATGGCGTCCGGCCAGTCCAGCTCGTCCAGGTCCTCCAGCAGCCGGTCGGCGTAGGCGGTGATGCGCATGTTCCACTGGCGCAGCTTGGCCTTGAAGACGGGGAAGTTGCCGCGCTCGGAGCGGCCGTCGGCAGTGACCTCCTCGTTGGCCAGCACGGTGCCCAGGCCGGGGCACCAGTTGACGGGTGCGTCGGAGGCGTACGCCAGGCGGTACTCGCCCAGGATGTCGGAGCGCTCCACGGCGCTCAGCTCACTCCACGCGCGCCCTCCGGGGACCGGGCGCCGTCCGCTCTCGAACTGCTCGACCAGCTCGGCGATCGGGCGGGCCTTCCGCGCCGCCTCGTCGTACCAGGAATTGAAGATCTGCACGAAGATCCACTGGGTCCACTTGTAGTAGTCCGGGTCGATCGTCGCGAAGGAGCGGCGCTTGTCGTGGCCCAGACCCAGGCGGCGCAGCTGGGCCTTCATATTGACGATATTGGCCTCGGTGGACACGCGCGGGTGGGTGCCGGTCTGCACGGCGTACTGCTCGGCCGGCAGGCCGAAGGCGTCGAAGCCCAGGGTGTGCAGGACGTTGTGCCCGGTCATGCGCTGGTGGCGGGCGTAGACGTCCGTGGCGATATAGCCCAGCGGGTGGCCGACGTGCAGCCCCGCACCCGAGGGATACGGGAACATGTCCATGACGAACTTCCTGGGCCGGGCGATGTACTCCGGATCGCCCGCCAGATCCCCGGCCGGGTTCGGCGCCGCGTATGTGCCCTCGGCGTCCCAGACGTCCTGCCAGCGTGCCTCGATGTCGGCGGCCATGGCCGCCGTGTAACGATGCGGGGCCGCCGTCTCGGCAGCCGTGTTCGTCTCGCTCATGATCCCTAAAGCTCCATCGATCGTCTCTGCCAGCCGGGCCCGCACCCAAGCCGAGCCCACAAACAAAAGGGCCCCTCGCACAGGAGGGGTCGCCGCGCTGATTCCGGCCGGGTCTCTCATCGGCCGGGACTGATCAGCGCGGCTCGCTAAGCAGAAGGCGTACGGCACGCATGGCGTCAGGGTACAGCACGGCGGCGAGGGGACCCGGCGGAACGGTTCGCAACGGTCCGCAATGGTCTGCACCCGCCCCGTGAACGGGGCTTACTCCGCGTAACACCGCGTTCCAGGGCAACCCAAAAGTCAGTTGCGGTCGCTTCTGCGTCTAAACCCGCAAACCTCGTACCAGCTGGTATGCGGCGACCTAGCATGCGTCAGCGGGACCGCCTTTGCCGCACCACTGGGAGGAGCCCCATGAACCCTCACCGCATGCCGCGTCCGTCGCCCGAATCGGGCCCGGGTCTGAGCCGCCGGGCGCAAGGAGGTGTGGTCGCGGGGGCGTTGGTACTCCTGCCCCTCATCGCCGCCGTCGGAGGCGACGGCTTCCAGGCCGCGCTCGACTTCACCACCGGGGTGCTCTCCCTGGTCTCCCTGAGCGCGTCCGTGGCATGGGGACTGATCGCCACCGACCGGCTGCTGCTCTCCCCGCGCCACCGTCTGCTCGCCCAGGCCGTGCACCGGACCACCGCCATCGCATCGCTGGCCTTTCTGCTGCTGCACGTCACCGTGAAGGTGTCGCTTGGGCATGTCGCCCTGATCGGCGCGCTGATCCCCTTCAGCCTGGGCGTCACCAGCACGGAGGCCCTGATCGGCTTCGGCTCGCTGGCCGGGCTGCTGATGGTCGTCGCCGGCACGACCGGCGCGCTGCGCAGTGCGCTGGCGGGCAATGTACGGACGGCGGGGCGCTGGCGTCCCCTGCACATGCTGGCCTACCCGGCATGGTGTTTCGCGCTGGTGCACGGCCTGTACACGGGGCGGCCCGCGGCCGGCTGGGTGGTGGCGATGTACTCCCTGGCGCTGCTGGGCGTCGCCGCCGTGGTGTCGCTGCGGCTGCTGCCGCCGCAAGCGAAGCGCACGATCGCCGCCCGGATCACGGCACTGACGGGCCGCGCGGACTCGGCAGCCGCCGAGGAGCAGTTCCGCCGCAACCTCAGCGCCTCACCGCTGCCGGGCGCCGCCGGCCTGGCGGGCATGCCGGGCGCGGCGGCCGCCGCCGGCCGTGGGGACCGCTCGGCCGGACGGCGGGGCGGTGCATCCCCGCAGGGAGCCTTCGGACGGTACGCGCAGGACGTCGGGCGGGAGTCCCCCCTGGAGCAGACGCGTGTACAGGCGCCAAGGATCGAGGCGCCGTCGCCGCAGCTGTACGAGGTGCCGCCGCCGGCCGAGGACGGCCCCGCGGGCCCGGGCCCCGGCCCCGGCCCCGGTCGCGGGATCGCCGCCGCGTACCGCGCCGTCTCCCTGTCGGGAGACCGTGGGGGCCGCGGTGCGTCACCGGGCGACGCACCGGGTGCTCCGCTGGCCGAGCGGGTGCCGATGACCGAGGAACTGCCGGTCGTGTCCGAACCCGGAGCGGCCAGGCCCGCGCTGTGGCCGACTCCCTCGCCTCCGCCGCCCGCACCCGCTTCCCCCGCCTCTCCCCCGCCGGCCCCGTCGGCCTCACCGGGGGCCGCTTCCGCTTATGGAGCCCCCGGGGCGTCCGTGCCGTACGAGACGCCGCCCACGCACGCGTACGACGCCGCGGACGGCATGACGGCGCAGTACGGCACCGCCGCCACCGGCGCCTCCGAGGCCGCGTACGGCAACACCCCGTACGGCTCTTCGTACGCCCCGGGGGGCGGCGGATACGAAAGCCCCGCCCCCTTCGACCCGCCCGGCTCCTCGTTTGGAGCCTCGTCCGACTCCCCCTTCAACGCCCCCTTCAACGCCCCCTTCGACGACCCCTTGGCTCCCGACCCCGTTCCCCGCCCCTCCGGCGCCTTCGACGAGACGGCTCCGCTGCCCGGGCCGCTCTTCCCGCCCCCGGCCGGGGAACCCTGGCACGCACCCGCAGGAGAACGACCGTGAACGCCCCCCTCCCCGACGTCCCCGAGGTCCGCGTCGTCGGCCTCCCCCAGCTGACCCAGGGGTTCGACCTCGTCGAGCGCCTCGACCTCCAGATGCACCTCAAGGTGCACGGGCCGTTGGAACCCGTGACCGGAGAGCGGCTGGCCCAGCTCGCCGAGGAGATCTCACTGCGCGGCCGCGGCGGCGCGGGCTTCCCCTTCGGGCAGAAACTCCGCGCCGTCGCCAAGTCATCCATCAGGCGCGGGGTGCGGCCCGTCGTCGTGATCAACGGCAGTGAGGGCGAGCCCGCCTGCCGCAAGGACACGGTCCTGCTCAACCGCGCCCCCCATCTGATCCTGGACGGGGCGCTGCTGGCCGCGGAGGCGCTCGGCGCACGCACGCTGGTCGTCGCGGTCACCCGTAATTCCACGGAGATCTCGATACGCGCCGCCCTGGCCGAGCGAGGGCTGACGGACCGGCGCGGCGCACAGCTGCGGGCCCGTGTGGTGCGCACCCCCGAGCGCATGGTCTCCGGTGAGGCGTCCGCGGTCATCCGCGCCGTGGGCGGGGGGCCCGCGCTGCCGCCGGGCAGGCGGGAGCGCGCCTCCGACTCGGGCGTCGGCGGTGCTCCGACGCTGCTGTCCAACGCCGAGACGTTCGCCCAGCTCGCCGTGGCCGCCCGGATCGGGTCTCACCGATACGGCCACATGGGGCTGGACACCGAGCCCGGCACGGTCATGCTCACGCTCTCCGGGGCCGTGGCGCGCCCGATGGTGATCGAGGCCCCCACCGGTGTGCCACTGCGGTACATCCTCCAGCTGGCCGGCGCCCCGCCGCTGCCTCAGGGAGTGCTCACCGGCGGCTACCACGGCAACTGGATCGACTCGGTCGCCGTCCAGGAGGCGGTCGTCTCACGGGAGTCCCTGGCGTCCGTCGGCGGCTCGCTGGGCGCGGGCGCGATCCTGCCCATCGGCCCGGAGACCTGCCCTCTGGGGGAGGCACTGCGCGTCGCCAACTGGCTGGCCGCCGAGACCGCGGGCCAGTGCGGTCCGTGCCGCCTGGGCCTGCCGGCGGCGGCCGGCGGACTGTCCGACGTGCTGAACGGCGGCGGCCCCGCGGCCCTGGAGGCGCTGCGTGAGGTCACCCAGGCCGTGAAGGGCCGGGGAGCGTGCAAACACCCGGACGGCTCTGCCCGGTTCTTCTCGTCGACCCTGTCGGCCTTCACGGACGATCTCGCCGCCCATGTCCTGGACGGCGGCTGCGGCCGGGAGACGACCGGTGTGCTGCCGCTACCGGGACCGGGCTACGAGGAGGCGGAGGAGTCCATTCCGAGCGGCGAGAAGCTGGCGGTGGACTGGACGCTCTGCCAGGGCCACGGGCTCTGCGCCGACATCGTGCCCGAACTGATCAGGCTGGGCCCCGACGGCTATCCGGCGCTGGCGGACGCGGCGGTGCCGATGCATCTGCGGGGGCGCGCACAGCGAGCGGTGCGCCGCTGCCCCGCGCTGGCGCTCCGTATCGAGCAGGGTCCCGCTCCCGCCCCGTCGAAGCGCCCTGAGCTGCCGCCCGGCAGCGGCCGGAAGGCCCTGGGCAGCGGGCGCAGTTGACCCGTCGTCACGGCGGTCCGCCGTCGCGGTGCTGCGACAGCAGCCTGTGGCGGCGGGCCCTGTGACAGCTGGCCCTATGACGGCTGCAGCGGAGCGGCACAGCGGCGACATGCCGAGAGGGCCATCCGGATCGGATGGCCCTCTCGGCTTCTGTGGAGCTAAGGAGAATTGAACTCCTGACCTCTTGCATGCCATGCAAGCGCTCTACCAACTGAGCTATAGCCCCTTGCGGTGCGCCGACCGGTTCAGCCGAGGGAATCGGCCTGCTTGGCTTGGGGTTTCCCCCGCGGCGACACCGACAACATTACACGGTCACCCCGGCCCATCACCAAATCGTTTGCCGTTCCGCATGGACAAGGCCGGTAATGTCCGGTTTCGCGCGGGCTACGCGGTGGCGAACGAGTAGAAGCGTTTGAGCGTGCAGTGCTCGTCGAGGAGACGCCCGTAGATGGGCTCCCCCTCAAGCTCCCGGTAGGTCTCGATGGGGTCGCCCTTTATGATCAGCGCCCGGGCGCACTCCTCGCACCAGTACTGGTACTCGGGGTTGAGCGGGTCCATGTCCCGGACGATCGGCGTACCGCTGCCGCACCAGTCGCATTTCCGCCTGTGTGCACCCATCATTCAGCTCCAGCTGTGGCCGCAGGCCGTGCACACGTAGGAAACCCCTCCGTTGTCACCGAGGACTTGGGCGACATGGCCGGAACCGCAGGACGGGCAGCTGAGGTGGGCCGGCGCCTGAGCCGCGGCAAGCAGGTCGTCGGCCTCCTCGCTGCTGCTGGCGGACATGGCGCTCACCCTCCCGTTCCCGCCGGTGTCCCCTCCGGCCGTCTGATTCTGCCATGACCACGCAACGAGGTCAGCGGCGTTCACGAACGCACTCAACGCGAAATCCCGCCCTCACTGGAGGACGGGATCCGGTCTGTGGAGCTAAGGAGAATTGAACTCCTGACCTCCTGCATGCCATGCAGGCGCTCTACCAACTGAGCTATAGCCCCTTGTGTTCTTCGCGCTCCGCGCTGCGAACAAGAAGAACTTTAGCCTGTGACCTGCCGGAAAGTGAAATCCGGGGTCCCGGGCCCGGTGCGCCGGGGCTCACGGCCCGCGCGGGGGCCGCGGGACCCGGTGCTCAGGCGTCAGTCGTCGTCGCCGAGGACCGGCTCGGGGAGCGTGCCGGCGTTGTGCTCCAGCAGCCGCCAGCCGCGCGCGCCCTCGCCCAGGACCGACCAGCTGCAGTTGGAGAGTCCGCCGAGGCTCTCCCAGTGGCGGGCCTCCAGGCCGAGCAGCCGCCCGATGGTGGTGCGGATGGTGCCTCCGTGGCTGACGACGACGAGGGTGCCGTCCGCGGGCAGCTTCTCCGCGTGGTGCAGCACGACCGGGGCGGCCCGGTCCGCGACCTCGCTCTCCAGTTCGCCGCCGCCTCGGCGCACGGGCTCGCCGCGCTTCCAGGCCGCGTACTGCTCGCCGTACCGGGCGACGATCTCGTCGTGTGTGAGCCCCTGCCATGCGCCCGCGTATGTCTCACGCAGGGCGGCGTCGTACGAGATGTCGAGGCCGGTGATCGCGGCCAGCTCGCCGGCGGTGGCGACGGCCCGCTTGAGGTCGGAGGCGACGATGGCGTCGGGCTTGAGCGAGGCGAGGAGACGGGCGGACCGGCGCGCCTGGGCGAGGCCGGTCACCGTCAGCTCGATGTCCGTGGAGCCCTGGAAGCGGCGCTCAAGATTCCAGGACGTCTGCCCGTGCCTCCACAGCACGATGCGCCGGCCGCGGACGGGCCTGCGTGCCGCGTCCGCCGTGGAACCGGACTGTCCGGGGCTCCTGGACTCCCCGGGTGTGCTGGACTCGCCAGGAGGTCTGGACTCCTCGGGTGCGCTGGACTCGCCAGGAGCGCTGGGCTCTCCGGCGCGGTGGGCCGTGCCGCTCAGCTCAGCTCACCGTCCGTGCCGCCGGTGAGCCGGGCGTGCTCTTCTCCCTTGCCGCGGGTCTTCTGCGCGTCCTCGGGGAGCGTGATCTCCGGGCAGTCCTTCCACAGGCGCTCCAGAGCGTAGAACACGCGCTCCTCCGTGTGCTGGACGTGCACCACGATGTCGACGTAGTCGAGCAGGATCCAGCGGGCGTCCCGGTCGCCCTCCCGGCGCACGGGCTTGGCGCCGAGGTCCTTGTTCAGCCGCTCCTCGATCTCGTCGACGATCGACTTGACCTGGCGGTCGTTCGGGGCGGAGGCGAGGAGGAAGGCGTCGGTGATCGACAGCACATCGCTGACGTCATACGCGATGATGTCGTGCGCGAGTCGATCGGCGGCCGCCTGGGCGGCGGCGTTGACAAGCTCCAGGGAGCGGTCAGTGGCGGTCACAAGCTGGCTTTCGTCGGCGGTCGGTACCTCTCAAGGGTCTCACGGACGGCCGACAGTCCTCACGGGCATTGTTTCCCGGCTCCTTCAGTCCCGGACCCCGGAACGGAGCCCGCTCACTCCTGCCGGTACTCGAAGTCCTTGCCGAGAATGACCGTGACCTGGGCGTTGCGGGCTGTTTCGCCCTTCTCGACCGCGCTCTCCGGCAGGCCCAGCGTCTTGGCGACCTCCACGGCCTTGGCCTTCTCCGTCCCGTCACCGTAGGTGACGCGTGAGGCGGTCTCCGCGTCCGCCGTCCCTCCGTCGACGACCGAGTAGCCGCCGTTGACGAGAGAGACCCGGGCCGGCTCGGTGGCGGCGTCGTCCCCTGTGGCGTTCCGGATGCCCACGCGCACGGTGGCGCCCTGCTCCGGGGCGGTGACGGAGCCGCCCAGGACGTCCTTGACGACGCTGTTCGCGGCCTCCTGACTGAGCGTGCCGTCCTCCTGCACGGGGAGCACGGCGGTCGTGTAGTCGCCGCCCTTGGCGTGCCGGGCCAGGGAGGCGAGGGACGCGCCGAGGTCCTTCTCCGTCAGCGAGGGGTCGAGGATCTGCGCCAGGGTCTCGACGATGACGGTCGCCGACTTCGGGTCGTCGGGGAACTTGCGCAGCACACCCTGCATGACCTGTCCGAAGCGCTGCAGCTGCTTCTGCTCGGCCTCCCCGGGGGCGAGGTAGGTGGCGTAGGCGACGGCCGCGCGGCCGCCCAGCGTCTGGTTCTCGCCCTTCTTCACCTGCGGCTCCTCGCCCTTCTTCACGGCGGGGACCTCGATGTCGGTGGTCAGGTCGATGCCGCCGACCAGTTCGACGAGGTTTTCCAGGTACGGGGTGTCAAGCCGCCAGGTGCCGCTGATCTTCGCACCGAGCAGTGAGCCGAGGGCTTCGCGGGTGCCGGTCGAGCCGTCGTCCTCGACGGATTTTCCGAGGGTGGTGGCCGTGCCGTCGTCCTGGGCGACGGACAGGGAGCGGGGCAGCAGGACGGTGGTGCCGTGCTGCCTCGTGGTGTTGTCCACGAGCAGCGCGGTGGAGGTGCCCTCCTTCTTGGTGTTGTGCAGATGGACCACGATCACGTCCCTTTTCTGCGGGCCGGACGCGGCTGTGGTGTTCTGTTTCCGGGAATCGGACAGCCCGGGGAGCTTGCCCGCGTACCAGAGGTAGCCGACGCCGCTGACGGCGGCGAGGGCCATGACGACGATCAGCCCGACGATGCGGTTGCGGCCGCGGCGCTTGGCCTCCTCGCGCCTCTCAGAGCGGCTCTCGGTGAACTTCAGCCAGTCGATGACGTCTTCGGAGTCCTCGTCCGGCTCCTCGATGAAGGAGAACTGCTCAGTCCGGTATCCCCCGCCGTCGGCATCGGCCACAGGCCTGCGCGGCTCGTCCCGCCGTTGCTCCGGGATGGCGGGTTCCGGGGCAGGGCGCTCCGGGGCAGTGGGCTCCGGGGCCGCGGTGAAGGAGCGCTCCGGCGACTCCGGCTGCGCCTGGGCGTGCTGCTGGGGGCTGCTCCACTGCTGGGGGGCGTAGCCGTACCCCTGCTGGGCGTAGGGGTCGTACTGCTGGGGCTGCGCGTAGGGGTCGTAGCCGTAGCCCTGGTCGTCCCGGGGCTGGGCATACGGGTCGTACCCGCCGTAGTTCTGCTGCTGCGGCTGGGCCTGGGACTGATGCTGGGTCTGAGGCTGGACGTAGACCGGCTGTCCGTACTCGTCGTAGCCGATCACCTGCGGCTGCGGGTGGTACGGATCGTATGGCTGCTGCTGGTCGTTCACCGGTGCCCCTCTCCGTGGCTCACTCGCCGCGGTACAACTGGCGCTTGTCGATGTAGCGCACCACACCGTCCGGCACCAAATACCAGACCGGGTCGCCCTGCGCGACCCTCGCCCGGCAGTCCGTCGACGAGATGGCCAGCGCGGGGACCTCGACCAGCGAGACCCCGCCTTCCGGCAGCCCGTCGTCCGTCAGATCGTGGCCTGGCCGGGTCACGCCGATGAAGTGGGCGAGCGAGAAGAGCTCTTCGGCGTCCCGCCAGCCCAGGATCTGGGAGAGCGCGTCGGCGCCCGTGATGAAGAACAGATCCGCGTCGTCGTTGAGTGCGCGCAGCTCACGCAGGGTGTCGATGGTGTACGTGGGCCCGCCGCGGTCGATGTCGATGCGGCTGACGGAGAACTGGGGGTTGGACGCCGTGGCGATGACCGTCATCAGATAGCGGTCCTCCGCCGGGGAGACGTTTTTGTGGGACTTCTGCCACGGCTGTCCGGTCGGCACGAACACGACCTCGTCCAGATGGAACAAGGCGGCGACCTCGCTGGCCGCCACCAGGTGTCCATGGTGGATCGGGTCGAATGTCCCGCCCATCACGCCGAGTCGGCGTTTGCCGGAACGCGCACCGGCAGGCACTTCCTGCTCTCCCATGCGTGCAGAGCCTACTGGCATGGCGGCCGGCCCGGTCCGGTCAGCGGTCCCGGTTGAAGCGGGTGGTGATCCACAGCAGCAGAAGCAGCGCCAGGAGAGCGCCGCCACCGGTGATGTAGGGGTTGAGGCTGGCGTGGTTGCCGCCGTGCTCGGCGCCTTCGGCGAAAGTGACGAGGCTGGCTGCGGCGGTGCTGGCGAGGGTCATCGTCGGCTGGACCTATCGATCGGGGGTCGGACGTCGCGCGGAGCCCGGAGCGGACTTCGGGCACATCGTATGCGGGCGGCCCGGGCACGCTCACGCCGACTCAGTCGTTGTCGTCGTTGTCGCCTGCGGACTGCCTCCCTGTGGTCCTCGGGCCGGGTTATCCACAGGCCCCGACGCACGGCGGGTCGAACACCTACGCTGTGAGGTGTTCGGGGGACGGGTCAGCACAGGCACACAGGACCGGCAGGACTCGTGAAACAGGAAGCAGGGGGCATCCATGACCGATGACCACGACAGCACGGGCGGCGGCGCGAGCGGCAGCACGGGTGACGGCGACGGCAGGCGTGAGAAGACGCCGAGCCGGCAGCGCAGGCGCTTCCCCGGCATCTCCTCCCGTGCGTATGAGCACCCCGCGGACCGCTCGGCGCTGGTGGCGCTGCGCAAGCTCAGCGGCTTTGACACCGTCTTCAAGGCACTGAGCGGGCTGCTTCCGGAGCGCAGCCTGCGACTGCTCTTCCTCTCCGACTCGGTGCGGGTGAGCGACGCCCAGTTCGCCCATCTCCACACCATGCTGCGCGACGCCTGCTACATCCTGGATCTGGAGAAGGTCCCGGCGATGTACGTCACACAGGACCCCAAGCCGAACGCCATGTGCATCGGCCTGGACGAGCCGATCATCGTGGTCAGCACCGGCCTGGTGGAGCTGCTCGACGAAGAGGAGATGCGGGCCGTCGTCGGGCATGAGGCCGGGCATGCCCTCTCCGGCCACGCCGTGTACCGCACGATTCTGCTCTTCCTGACGAATCTGGCGCTGAAGGTCGCGTGGATCCCCCTCGGCAATGTGGCGATCATGGCGATCGTCACGGCTCTGCGCGAGTGGTTCCGCAAGTCCGAGCTGTCGGCCGACCGGGCCGGGCTGCTGGTCGGACAGGATCTGCAGGCGTCGATGCGGGGCCTGATGAAGATCGCGGGTGGCAATCATCTGCATGAGATGAACGTCGACGCGTTCCTGGAGCAGGCGGAGGAGTACGAGGCGTCGGGCGATCTGCGGGACTCGGTGCTCAAGATCCTCAATGTGCTGCCCCGCTCCCACCCGTTCACCACGGTGCGCGCGGCCGAGCTGAAGAAGTGGGCCGCGAGCCGCGACTACCAGCGGATCATGGACGGTCACTATCCGCGGCGGACGGAGGACGGCGACACCTCGGTGTCCGACTCCTTCCGCGAGTCCGCGGCGCACTATGCCGACACGGTGCGCTCGAGCAAGGATCCGCTGATGAAGCTCGTCGGGGACATAGCAGGGGGCGCCGGGGACCTGGGCGGCAAGCTGCGCGAGAAGTTCACCGGAGGCAGCGGGGGCGGCGGGGGCGGCTCCAAGAGCACCGGCTGAGCGTTCGGCGTCCGGCACCCCGGTCGGTCACCCACCTGGCGTGCGCCCCGCCGCAAGACGGCTCACGGCGAGGCGGTTCAGGGCGAGGCGATTCAGGGCGAGGGCTGGGCGGCCGGGGCGAGCGTGCCGCACAGCCCAGCGGTCGCCGGGCCGTGCTCATACGGGTCGGTGTCCGCGGGGCCCTCCTGGCCCGCCCGCTCCCCGGCGAGCAGCGGCCGCAGTACGTCGGACAGGTCGGCGGAGCAGGACTGGGGGCCGGCCATGACCATGCTGGCCGTGAGCTCGGCCCGGCGGTGCTGCAGATCGTCGCGGTCGAAGCGGAAGTGCAGCTCGCGGCGGACGGTGAACAGGGACGCCTGGTCGGACGCGGTCTTCTCGGCCGGGCGCAGGGCGAAGGCGAATGTGTGGTCGGAGACCACCTCAAGGGAGTCCGGGCCGGTCTGGCTGTAGCTCAGCGTGCCGTGGACGCGCACCTCCGGGTCGGCCAGCTCCACCTCGGCCGGGTCATAGCGCACCAGCCAGCCGGTGGCGGCGTGCGCGGCGTCGACGGCCGAGCCCTCGACGCTTCGGTCGAACTGCTCGAACTGACCGGGGTCGAGCAGGACCCGCACCGGTCGCACCGCGGCGCCGCTGAGCACCTCGGGGTTGAGGGTGGATTCGACGATGTAGTCCTTGGCGGTGGTGAGCGCGGTCATCACCTGGCCCTCGGAGAAGTCCGCCGTGCGGCGGGCGGCGGGCAGGGTGATGCCGGCCGCCCCGGCGCGGTACTCGGCGGCGGGCCCGTTCCTGTAGAGCTCCTCGGGGGTGCCGCCGGGGACCGGGCCCTGCGGGGCGAGCGGGATCACGGTCATCCGCAGCGGTTCGGCGGCTGTGACGGGGGCCGGTTTGTAAGGCTGGCGGACGCCCAGGTAGACGGCCGTGCCGAAGGCGATGGCGACCAGAAGGAGGATGACCAGGATCTGTGTTCTCGCGGTTCTGCCGCTCCAGGCGGGGAGGCTCCGTACGGCTTGGGCGTGCTCGCCCATCCGCTCCTGTGCGGAGAACTCCTGGAGCCGGGCAGCACGTACGAACGATTCGTCGAAGACGACGGACCGGAACTCGTCCTCGTTGCCGCCGTGGGGCTCCTCGGGTGTCCCGTCAGGCGTTCCCTCGGGCGGGTCTCCACGCCCTGCCATACCTTCAGGGTAGGTCTGGCAGGGCCACGGTAAACGCGCTGGTACATGACAAGTTTGGATGGCTTCCGACGGCCTCTCGTCGGGCTGGTCGACCAGGGGTCCGCGGGACTTCGACCAGAGGTCTCAGGGGGTGCGGGGGTCGGCTGAGACGGGCGGGGCGTAGTACTCGGCCGAGGCCGAGGGGCTGCCGCCGCGGCCGGCGACGGAGCCCTTGGCGGGGGTGGTGCTGTCCACGCCGGTCGTCGCGGGGGGCGGGGCCGGGTCCTGGCGGTTGCCGGCCCCGCCGCCCCGGTAGACGGCGGTGAAGGCCAGGGCGACCATGCCGATGCCCATCACGACGGCCAGGACCCAGGCGACGGGGCGGTGCCAGCGGGTGCTGCCGCGGTAGGGGCGCAGAGCCCCGCCATGGCGGCCGTAGGGGTCGGCGTACTCGCCGTACTCGGCGTCTTCGCCGTCGTGGCCGCGGCTGTGGGCATGGCCGCCGGGGCCGTATGCGCCGTAGCCGTCGTCGTCCTCGTAGAACTCGTCGTCGGCGGGACTCCGGCCGGGTGAGTGGCGGGCGGCCTCGGCCTCGGCGCGGGCCTGGGCGGCGGCGAGCAGGCGCTCGACCGCGGTGGGTTCATGGACCTCGGCGGCCCGGACGAAGTCCTCGTCGAACACCACGGAGGCGAAGTCCTCGTCCGCGCCTCCGCGGTCGTCGTCGGGCTCCCAGCCGTCCGGGAACGGCCTGCCCCCCACGTCGTCCGGCACGCCTTCAGAGTAGACCTGGGGCAGCCGTTTTGTGCAGGGAGAGCGTGAACTCTCCCTGGGTCCAGTGACGGACGGTGTCTACCGAGTGTGACCGTCGCCGGTCACGATGTACTTGGTGGAGGTCAGTTCCGGCAGGCCCATGGGGCCTCGGGCGTGCAGTTTCTGCGTGGAAATGCCGATCTCCGCGCCGAAGCCGAACTGGCCTCCGTCCGTGAAGCGTGTGGACGCGTTCACGGCGACTGTGGTGGAGTCCACCAATTGGGTGAAGCGGCGGGCGGCTGCCTGGGAGGTGGTGACGATCGCCTCGGTGTGCCCCGAGGACCACAGCCGGATGTGGGCCACGGCGGCGTCCAGGGAGTCCACGACGGCGGCGGCGATGTCGTAGGAGAGGTATTCGGCCTCCCAGTCGTCTGCGGTGGCCTCCACGACGGTCGCCTTGGCGCCGGCGGTCCGGGCGATGTCCAGGACCCGTTCGTCGCCGTGGACGGTCACGCCGGCGTCGGCGAGGGCGTCCAGGGCGCGGGGCAGGAAGGCGTCGGCGATGTCCTGGTGGACAAGGAGCGTCTCGGCGGCGTTGCAGACGCTGGGACGCTGTGCCTTGGAGTTGATCAGGATGTCGACGGCCATGTCCAGATCGGTCTGCGCGTCGATGTACACATGGCAGTTGCCGGTGCCGGTCTCGATGACCGGGACGGTGGACTCCTCGACGACGGTGCGGATGAGCGAGGCGCCGCCGCGCGGGATGAGGACGTCCACCATGCCGCGGGCGCGCATCAGCTCCCGTACCGAGTCGCGGCTTTCGCCGGGCACGAGCTGGACGGCGTCGGCGGGCAGTCCGGAGCCGCCGACGGCGTCGCGGATGACCCTCACCAGTGCGGTGTTGGAGGAGTACGCGGACGACGAACCGCGCAGCAGGACGGCGTTGCCCGACTTCAGGCAGAGCGCCGCGGCGTCCACGGTGACGTTGGGGCGGGCCTCGTAGATGATGCCGACGACGCCGAGGGGGACGCGCACCTGGCGCAGATCGATGCCGTTGGGCAGGGTCGAGCCGCGGACGACCTCGCCGACCGGGTCGGGCAGCGCGGCGACGTGGCGCACATCGGCGGCGATGGCGCGGACGCGCTCCGGGGTCAGGGTGAGCCGGTCGATGATCGCCTCACTGGTGCCCGCCTCACGGGCGCGGGCGATGTCCTCGGCGTTGGCCGTGACGATCTCGCTCGTCCGCACCTCAAGGGCGTCAGCGATCGCCAGCAGCGCGTCGTCCTTGGCCGAGCGCGGCAGGGGCGCGAGGTCGGCTGCGGCGGCACGGGCGCGGTAGGCGGCCTGGGCGACGGGGGACATGTTGTCGTAGGGCGAGACCGAAGGGAGCGACGTCATGCCCGCAGGGTAATGCGCTCCCCGGGGGCGTCCATCACATATCCCGCACTCCGAGACGCAAACCTCGTATACGAGACAGAAGCCTCACAGAGATGGCCTGGAGGAGACGATCTCCGGAGGGCACGGCCTGCGGGGATGGCTCAGAGAGCAGGGATGGCTCAGAGAGGAGGGTGAGGGTTCGGAGAGGACGTTCAGAAGGGATGGATGCCCACCGGTGAGGCAGGGGGCGGGCCATAGCCCTCGGCGACGCGCTGGTGGTAGGTCTGCCGGTCGATGACCTCCAGGCCCACGATCTTCCAGGGCGGAAGCTTGGCGGTCGACCGGTGCTCGCCCCAGAGCCGCAGCGCCACGGCCGCGGCGTCGTGCAGATCCCGGGCCTCTTCCCAGTAGCGGATCTCGGCGTGGTCGTCGGCGTATCGGCTGGTGAGCAGGAAGGGGTGGTCGTGGGCAAGCTGCTCCAGAGCGCGGCGTACCTCCTTCAGCGGGGCGCGGGGGCCGGAGACGCTCAGCGTGATGTGCCACAGCTTGGACTGCGCCTGCTCCTCACCGTGGGCTCCGGTCCGCGTCTCCTCTCCGACGGGCTCCGTGCCCGTGTCGAGGCCCTGCCGCGACGCGGCTCTGGCCTCCCGGCTGCGCCGCTCCCACTCGGCGCGACGGGCGTGTACGCCGCCGCCCGCCTCAGCAGCCGCCTCAGCGGCGGCGTCGGCGGCGGCGTCGGCGGCGGCGTCGGCATCGTCCGCGACGCCGTCCGCTCCGTCCCCGGCCGCTTTGACGCTGGTCAGGAATCGTTCCTCGCCCCCTGCCCTGCGGGCGTGGGGGACTCCCCCCGCCCCCCGGGGCACATCCCCTGGGCGCGCTCGTCTCACCGGCGGCCTCCTGTTGCTGAGTTGTCGTGCGGGACCCCGCCTTCCCCCGGAACAAAGTTGAGCAGCCCGCGACGGAACGCGGGGCGTTTTTGCCGAAGGTCTCCGTTGGATGGCCGGAGTTTCAGCCGTTTCAGGGGTGCAGAACAACCAGATCGTCTCTATGTACGACTTCCCGCTCATATGCCGGGCCCAGTTCCTTGGCCAGCTCGCGTGTGGAACGGCCGAGGAGCAGCGGAATCTCCTTGGAGTCGAAGTTTACGAGCCCCCGGGCCACCGGCCGGCCCGCGGAGTCCCGCAGCTCCACCGGATCTCCCGCGCTGAACTCGCCTTCCACCGCCGCGATTCCGGCGGGCAGCAGCGACTTCCTGCCCTCCACCACGGCCCGCACCGCGCCGTCGTCGAGTGTGAGGGCGCCCTGCGGGGTGGAGGCGTGGGCAAGCCAGAGCAGCCGGTCCGCCGAGCGGCGTCCGGTGCTGTGGAAGTACGTGCCCGTGGCGCGCCCGGCGAGGGCGTCGGCGGCCCGGCTCGCGGAGGTCAGGACGACCGGAACGCCCGCCGCGGCCGCGATCCTGGCGGCCTCCACCTTGGTGACCATGCCGCCGGTGCCCACGCCGGCCCTGCCCGCGCTGCCGATCTGCACATGCGCGATGTCGGCCGGGCCGCGCACCTCGTCGATCCGTGCGGTCCCGGGGCGCGACGGGTCACCGTCATAGAGCCCGTCCACGTCGGACAGGAGCACCAGCAGATCGGCCCGTACGAGATGGGCGACGAGCGCGGCGAGGCGGTCGTTGTCCCCGAAGCGGATCTCGTCGGTCGCCACGGTGTCGTTCTCGTTGACGACCGGCACGGCCCCCATGTCCAGCAGCTGGTCGAGGGTCCGGCAGGCGTTGCGGTAGTGCGCGCGCCGGCTGGTGTCGTCGGTGGTCAGCAGCACCTGCCCGACACGCACCCCGTAGCGGGCGAAGGAGGCGGTGTAGCGGGCGACCAGCAGCCCCTGCCCCACACTGGCCGCGGCCTGCTGACGGGCCAGGTCCTTCGGCCGCCGGGCGAGCCCGAGCGGCGCGAGCCCGGCGGCGATGGCGCCGGAGGAGACGAGCACTATCTCCTTCTCCCCGCCGCTGCGCACCTTGGCGAGGACGTCGACAAGCGCGTCGACCCGGTCGGCGTCCAGCCCGCCGGCCGCCGTGGTCAACGACGACGAGCCGATCTTGACGACGATCCTGCGAGCCTCTGTTACCTGCTGCCTTGCCACTGTCACAAGCCCGAATCTATGCCAGAGCGGGCGCCGGACGCGCATGCATTCCGCCCGCTGGACGCCCACGCGACGAAGCCAGCCTCGGCGTACCTCTCTGCACGGTGTGGCGATTTGAGCAATCCATCACCGTGAGCAGGCTGGGTGACCGGTAACGCCGCTGGGTGGCACTAAAATCGACGATCGAATCAGTAGAGCCGCCACCGGGCTCCCGTTCTGGACGAAAACGAACACGAGGTAGCTTTGAGGCAGCCTGCAGAGAACAAGTGGATCGAGGTGCCTGTGCCTGACGTGTCAGTGGTCGTCATCGCCTATAATGACGCGGAGCGCCTGCCGACGGCCGTCCGGTCAGTGCTGGATCAGACACTGCAGAACGTCGAAGTCGTGATCGTGGACGACTGCAGCGGAGACCGTACATTCGAGGTCGCCAAGGAGCTGGAGGCAGCACATCCCGGCAAGGTCCGCGCTTACCAGCTCGCCGAGAACAGCGGAGCGGGCGGTGAACCTCGCAACATCGGCATCGGGCACGCTCGGGGCCGCTACGTGATGTTCCTCGACAGCGATGACGC
The DNA here is from genome assembly GCF_026420845.1 of Streptomyces sp. PR69. GTDB lineage: Bacteria > Actinomycetota > Actinomycetes > Streptomycetales > Streptomycetaceae > Streptomyces. The sequence continues at coordinate 96,274 of NZ_JAOWCB010000022.1, forward strand.
CCTCGAAGCCAACGCCTGCCGGAACATGGTGGCCGCAGCGGAGGAGACGGAGGCGGACATGGTCTCCGGTCTCTGTGTGCGCGTCCACAAGGACACGAGGGCCCAGAAGCGGGATGAGTGGTACTCCTGGCTCTACTCCAAGACCCGCACGCTGAACTCGGTCACCGAGCTGCCAGACCTCTTCGTCTGGGACACGCTCTCCACCAACAAGTGCTACCGCCGCGCCTTCCTCGTTGACAACGACCTGCGCTTCCCCAAGGGCATGTTCTACGAGGACCTGATGTTCATCGCCGAGGCATATCTCAAGGCGAAGAAGATCACACTGATCCCCAACCAGGTCTATTTCTGGAACGTCCATGCGCAGGCCAAGGTCAAGTCAGTGACCAACCGCCGCCACGAGATGACCAACTACATCCACCGGCTGGAGATCCACCGGCGGATCGACACCCTGCTGGAGCAGCACGGTCTGGCGGAGCTCAAGCACGCCAAGGACGTCAAGTTTCTCAAGCACGACCTGGTGCTACACCTGCGCGACCTGCCATTCCGCGACCAGTCGTACCGAGACGAGTTCGCCTCGCTCTCCCAGGACTATCTCGGTAGCCTGTCACGCGCGGCCTACGGCCAGGTAGCGCCCATCCAGGCGATCTGCGCGTACCTGCTGGAGAAGGGCGACTGGGCGAACCTCCTGCCCGCCGTGGACACCCTGACGCACCGCGACAAGGTCTCCTCCTCTCTCACCGAGCGCAACGGTCGGATCTACTGGTGCGCCGAGCATCTCGACGACGGGAACACCGAGGCCGCCAAGTTCGCCCGCAGTGTGCTGGACGTCACCGACCTCGGGTATCACCAGAAGCCGCTGAACAAGCTGTTCCTCCGCAATGAACTGACTCACTACGCAGAGTCTGACGGCACCATTCGGCTGGCCGGCCGCATCACCAACCCGCTTGGCATTGTCAAGAGTGTCGCCACACTCAGGGCGGAGCTGGAGTTCCGGGCTCGCAGGCGGAGCCTGCAGACCTTCGTCTTTCCGGTGAAAACGGTGCGCCACTCGGGCGACACCATCCATTGGGAGGCGGAGGCCGACCTCAGCGCCAAGCTGCGGCCCCTCGGTGTCATCGACTCAGTATGGGATCTCCGGGTCAACCTCAGCGCCGACGGTGTGCGCACCCACACCCGGCTGACCGTCGGGGAGAACGAACTGGGCGGCGGTGCCCTGCCGGTACGGCCCCGTCTCACCCGGCTGGTGGGCGACCACATCGAGCCGCATGCCACCGCTAAGGGTCATCTCGCCTTCCGCCTGGTCTCCACCCACCGCGGCAGCGACCGGCTCGAGGAACTCATCCAGCGTGGGGTGCGCGGCGCGCCCGGCAAGCTGGCGAAGTCCGGTTACCGCCGGGCCAAGCAGCTGCGCACAACACTCACCTCAGGCACCAGCAAACTGCGGCTCTACCACGAGCTCTACAGCCGACTGCCCGTCAAGAAGCGGACCGTCGTCTTCGAAAGCCATCTGGGCAAGCAGTTCAGCGACAGCCCGCGCGCCATCTACGAGGAGATGCGTCGCCGAAACCTGGACTTCGAGGCCATTTGGTCGTACAGCGGCAACTCCGAAGACTTCCCCAAGGATGCCCAGTTGGTGCGCCGTTGGTCCCTTCCGTACCTCAAAGCGCTCGCTCGCGCCGAGTTCTGGGTGGACAACCAGAGCTATCCGCTCAAGCTCGCCAAGCGTCGAGAAACCACCTACATCCAGACCTGGCATGGCTCGGCGCTCAAGAAAATGGGCTTCGATCAGCCCAGCCTCAAAGCGGCCACACGCCAGCAGCAGGAGGCGGAGCAACGACACCTGGACCGCTTCGACTACTTCCTGGTGCGCTCGGAGCACGATGTGCGCACCTTGGCCCGGGCCTTCCGGCTCAAGGACAGCACCCTGCTCCGGGTTGGCTACCCGCGCAACGACGTGCTAGCGCAGGCGCGGGAGCGGGAGGAGGCAGAAGGCCACCGCGAGCGCGGTCCGCTCGCCGCCGAGCTGGGCATCGACGCTGACAAGAAGATCCTGCTGTACGCCCCGACATTCCGCACCGCAGGCCGTAACTCCCGGTTCGCGCTGCCGTTCGACGTGGAGCGCTTCGCCGAGGAGTTCGGCGACCGCTATGTCCTGCTGGTGCGCGCCCACTACCTCAACCACGTGGTGTTGCCGCCCACCGTCCAGGGCACGGTCATCGACGTTTCAGACCACCATGACGTGATGCCGCTGATGGAGCTGGCCGATGCGCTGATCACGGACTACTCCTCCGTGATGTTCGACTATGCCCTGCTCAACCGGCCGATGCTGTTCTTCACCTACGACTACGAGCAGTACGTGCACGAGGGCCGCGGCACCTACTTCGACCTGCTGGAGCACGCGCCAGGGCCGGTGGTGTACACAGAGGACGAGTTCCTCACGGCAGTGCGGGATCTGGAAGATCAGGACCAGCCGTACGCGGACGCACGCAAGCGCTTCGTCGCCGAGTTCGGCGAATACGACCAGGGCACCGCCGCGCGGAGCATCGTCGATCAGTTCTTCTCCCGCTGGAGCCGTTGATGACTGAGCAGAAGAACGAGCTGAAGCGCGGGGCGACCTCTATGTGCAACGACCACACCGCACGCGACATCTTCCTGGTCTCTAACAGCGTCGACGAGCTGGGCGGCATCACCAGCTTCACGCACCAGATGGCCCAGCTGTTCACGAACCGCGGCCACGCGGTGCATGTGCTCGGCATCGTCCCAGCGCCGGAGGGCCGCCGCGCTGACCTCGACGACGACCTGCCGTACCGTACGACGACGCTGTACGACGTCCACCCGCCGTCGCTCAAGCCACTGCGGGGCATCAAAGGCAAGCTCGACCTGGTCGAGCGGCGGCGGCGGGCGGCCCGCGAGGCCGGCATGCGCGAGCAGGCCGCCAAGCTGACCGCACTCTTCCGTGTCGCTCGGCCGGGCTCCGTAGTAATCGTCACACAGGTGTGGGCGATGGAGTGGGTTGCACTTGCAGACACCACGGGGCTGCGCGTCATCGGCATGAGCCATGAGTCGTTCGAGACGTGCCGCAAGTCTTCGCGCTTCGCCCGGGTCAAGAAGTACTACGCGGACGTCGACCGGATGCTGACGCTGACTCGCGAAGACGCGGACTTGTGGATCCGGCAGCGTTTCGACCATGTAGGCGCCATGCCGAACCCACTGCCCTTCTTCCCTGACCAGCCTTCGCCACGTACCGCCAAGCGCGTGGTCAGCATCGGTCGCCTGCATGAGGAGAAGGGCGTCGACCTGCTGCTCGACGCCTGGGCCAAGGTCGCGCCGCGACACCCGGACTGGATGCTGCGAATTTACGGCTCCGGCGAGGAGGAGGCAGCTCTCAAGAAGCAGTGCGCGGAACTGGGGTTGGTCGATTCCGTCGAATGGATGGGGCGCACCTCCGATGTTCCGGGGGCTCTGCGGGAGAGCTCGTTGTTCGCCCTCTCCTCCCGCGGCGAAGGTTTTCCGCTCTCGCTGATGGAGGCCATGGCCACAGCCGTGCCCTGTGTGGCCTTCAATGTCGCTCCAGGCGTCCGCGAGATCATCACGGACGGGGAGAACGGGTATCTCGCTCCTCCGGGCAGCACCGAAGAGTTCGCTCGCCGCCTAGACGAGCTGATGACCGACCAGGCGCTCCGGGACCGGATGGGCGAGCAGGCCCGTAACGACATCCAGCGCTACTCGACAGATGAGATCATCGCGCGCTGGGAGAGTCTCTTCACCCTGCTGGAGAGGTAACCCGGCACCCAGGGGCATCTGAGCGGCATGGGCCGCCTCTCACGGGCTCCGGCCAGAAAGGCTTAGGCATTCGCGTAATCGGACGCTGACGCGATCACGCCCCCTGTCGTTCGATCACCGGTCACGCTAGAGCCCGACCGGTCGGGCACAGGTCCCTAGCTTGACTCTGTCGGGGATCTTGGGGATCCCCGGCGGGGCAGCATGACCAACGGGCATGCTCGGCTCTGTTCAAGGACCGATGCAGTTGTCGAGGTGCCCGTTGTCGCTCCACGCCCGCTCTGGTGAGCAAGTCCCTTCTCTGACCGTGCAGATGGCGCGGGCGGGCAACCCGGGCGGTACAACGGCGATGTGGGTCAGAGACCACCTGGGCGGGCTGTGGCGGGACGAGGACTTCGCCGACTGGTACCCGCGCGATGGCCGCCCGGGACTCGCGCCCGCCCAGCTGGCCACCGTCTGCGTGCTGCAGTTCCTGCTCGGTCTGTCGGACCGGCAGGCGGCCGAGGCGGTCCGCTGCCGCATCGATTTCAAGTACGCGCTGGCCATGGAACTGGACGATCCCGGCTTCCACCACAGCGTGCTGGCCGACTTCCGCGAGCGTCTCACCGAGGACGGCCGAGCTGACCGTCTCCTCGACCTCGCGCTCGCGCGCCTGAAGAAGGCCAGTCTCGCCCGCGAGCGCACCACCCAGCGCACGGACTCCACCCACGTCCTGGCCGCGGTGCGCGACCTGACCCGGCTGGAACTGGCCACCGAGGCCGTCCGCGCAGCGCTGGAAGAGCTGGCCGGCACAGCTCCGCACCTGCTGGCCGGCCTGATCGACGGGGAGTGGGGGCGCCGCTACGGCCGTCCGGTCCGTCTGGGCAGGAACCCCACCCGCCCCAAGGCCAGGGTCCTTGCCACAGGCGGCGACGCCGTCCGGCTGATCGAGCACCTCGGGGAGCATGGGGCGGATCGCCTGTCCGGTCCCCGGGTCCAGGCCCTGCGGCAGATCATGGTGCAGAACTACTACCGCGACGGGGCCGGCCGCCTGCGCTGGCGCCCCTCCGAGGACGGCGGCCTGCCGCCCTCGGCCGTCGCAGTCGTCTGGCCCTACGACCCGACGACCCGCTACGCGCGCCGCGGACATATCACCCGTTGGAAAGGGTTCGTCGCACATCTCACTTCGTCGCACATCTCACCGAGACCTGTGATCCTGACGGCGTCAACGTGATCACCGATGTGGCCACCGCCGACGCCACCGGCTACGACGCGAAGGCTCTGCCCGGCATCCACACCCGGCTCAGCACCGCGGACTGCTGCCCGCCGAGCATCTGGTCGACGGCGGCTACACCTCCCTGGTCCATCTGGAACAGGCAGCCCGTGAACACCAGGTCACGGTCACCGGACCGCTGCCGGTCAACTCCACCCGCCAGCACCGCAAGAACGACGGCTTCGGCCGCGACGACTTCCACATCGACGTCGACCGCCGGCAGGTCACCTGCCCACGGGGCGAGACCAGCGCGGGATGGCACGGCCCCTATCCGACCTCCTCACCCACCGCGGCACCTCTGATCGTGGCACGGTTCACCAAGAGCCAGTGCCGTCCCTGCCCGGTCCGCACCCGCTGCACGACCACCACCGACAGCGCCCGAACCGTGGGCTCCCCCCGTTGTGTTTTTTTCGCGGTCCTGCAAGAGGGCCGCTGGCCTCCGGGCCCGGCATGACTGTTGCCCCCTGTCGAACGGATGACAATGCCGTTGCTTTAGTGGTCGTGCCACCGGTGGTTCAAG
>NZ_JAOWCB010000023.1 GCF_026420845.1 Streptomyces sp. PR69
CCCGCGGGCCCGCCCGCCGGCGCGCCCGGCTACGGCTACCCGCAGGCGCCCGCCGGCTACGGCTACCCCCAGGCGCCGGGGCAGCATCCCGGCCAGGCTCCCGGCCAGGCACCGTACGGCTACGGCTACCCCACCCAGCCGATGCCGCCCCAGCCGGTCCCGCCCGGCGGCGGCAGGAAGCTCAGCGCCCAGCTCCAGATCATCATCGCGGCGGCCGTCGCCATCGTGCTGATCATCGGCAGCGGCGTCGCCTACTCGCTCCTCAAGGACGACGAAGGCGGCGGCAAGAAGGACGAGGCCAAGAACAGCGCGGACGGCGGCGCCAAGGGCGGCGGCGAGGACGGCGGGGGCAACGCCCCCGACGGCCCCGGCAAGGAGAAGGCCCCCGGCAGCACCGCCGCCAAGGTCGCGTTCCAGCTGCCCCAGCCCGAGATCACGGACCTCACCGACGTCGTGGGCTCCTGGGTCACGGACAAGGCGTTCATCAAGCCGGGCGTCGAGTCGATCTCCGCGTACGACCCCGCCAAGGGCAACGAGCTGTGGAAGCTGCCGCTGCCCGGACAGATCTGCGCCGCCTCCCGCCATGTCACCGAGGACAACAAGACCGCCATCGCCTTCGAGGCCGAGAAGCGGACCCCGCCGAAGAACTACCAGCAGTGCACCGAGGTCGGCGTGATTGACCTCAACACCGGCAAGCTGCTGTGGAGCACGTCCGTCACCGGCGGCTCCTCAGGCGACAAGAAGGCACGATTCTCCGAGGTCACACTCAGCGGAAAGATCGTCGCGGCCGGGGATCTGTCCGGCGGCGCGGCCTTTGACCTCGACTCGGGCAAAGTCCTGTGGAAGCCGAAGGTCGACACCAACCAGTGCCGTGACATCGGCTACGGCGGAGGCCCCGCGCTGGTCGCCGTCCGCCGATGCGGCTCCTACGACAACCCCCAGGTCAGCATCCAGATGCTGAAGCCGGACGGCAGCCCCCAGTGGTCGTACGACCTGCCCGCGGGAGTCGACGGCGCGCGCATCGTCTCCAGCGACCCGCTGGTCGTCGCGGCCGACGTCGGCGACACCGGCACCTTTGGCATCTCCGACTTCTTCTCCATCGACGGCAAGACCGGCAAGCTGCGCGCCAAGATCGTGGCTCCGGGCGACAAGTACCTGGCACGCTGTGCGGCGAGCGACGGCGTCGAGGGCTGCCAGTTCGTCGTCGTCGGCAACGGCAGGATCTATCTGCCGACCGAGGAGCACGACGCGCCCGGTGAGGACTACGGCCGCACCAACGAGATCGTCTCCTTCGACCTCGCCACCGGGAAGGCGACCGGCGACCGCGCCGACGCGGGCCCCAAGTACACGCTCTACCCGCTGCGCATGGACGGCGGAAACGTGATCGCTTACAAGTACCCGCCGTACAACAAGGGCGGTCAGATCGTCAGCATCGACGGCGCGACGTTCAAGCAGACCGTGCTGCTGGAGAACCCCGCGGACAGAACGATCCGTGACGCGGAGACCAGCCGCTCGGTCAACGGCAGCGAGTATCTGTACCGGGACGGCACCTTCTACATCTCCGCGGACCGGCTGTCCACCTCGTCCTCCTCCCAGAAGCGGTACCTCGCCGTCGTCTTCACCACGAAGAACTGACTGCACCGCCCGCTGAGTGGGCATGTATGGGGCCCGGCGCACTCCTGCGCCGGGCCACATCTTTACCCGCTTCCACCCGTTAAGTAGCCCTGTTTCACGAAGAATTCGGCATTCTGGGGGGCTTCTGCCGAGTTAGGGGCGCGCGACGTCGAACAAGCGTGTACGTTGCCGGGTCAGGAGGCAGGGGCAGACAGGCAGACAGGACGCAGGGCAGGGAGGGCCGGGGGGCCAGGCCGGGTCCGGCGGGGATGGGGGTTTCTCTCTATGGGCGTGCGGCTCATGGTGGTCGACGATCACCGTCTGCTCGCCGAGGCGCTCGCCTCGGCCCTGAAGCTGCGCGGGCACCGGGTGCTCGCGGCGGCCGCCCCCGCCGCCGGAGCGGCCGAGCTGGTGGTGAGCCGCTCGCCGGAGGTGTGCCTGCTGGGCACGGCCGCGCCCGCGGAGCCCGGAGCCTTTGACCCGGTCGTACGGATCAAGCGGGAGCGCCCCCAGATCGCCGTCGTGGTCCTCGGGCCGGTGCCCAGCCCCCGCGGGATCGCCGCGGCCTTCGCCGCCGGGGCCTCCGGCTATGTGCGCCATGACGAACGCATCGAGGGCGTCGAGCGCGCCATGGTCAAGGCACGCGCCGGAGAGGCCGTGGTGGCCCCGCAGCTGCTCCAGGGAGCCTTCGCCGAACTGCTCAACCCGGCCGCCCAGCCCGACGACGAGGGGCAGCGGCTGCTGCGGCTGCTGACCCCGCGCGAGGTCGAGGTGCTGGTCAGGGTCGCCGAAGGCGAGGACACCCGGCTGATCGCGGCGGGCATGGGCATCGCGCCCAGCACCGCCCGCACCCATGTGCAGCGGGTGCTGATGAAGCTGGGCGTCGGCTCACGGCTGGAGGCCGCGGCCCTCGCCGCCCGCACCGGCCTGCTGGACCGCGCACCCGCGGCCGCGCCCACCCTCGCGCCGGCGGGCCAGGAGCGGCGCTCACCCGGGCTGCCGCGGTGAAGAAGACCTCCACCCGGCTGGCCGACGGCCGTGAGCTGCTGTACTACGACTCCCGGGACGACGCCGTACGCGACTGGCGCGCCCTGCGCGACCGCCGGCCACTCGCCCCGGCGGCCGTCACCGCCGCCGCGGACATCCGCCGCGATCCGCTGCTCGGCGACGCCGTCGCCATCGCCTCCCACCGGCAGGACCGCACCTACCACCCGCCCGCGGGCGAGTGCCCCCTGTGCCCGTCCCACGGCGGACGCCTCACCGAGATCCCGGCCCCGGACTACGAGGTCGTCGTCTTCGAGAACCGTTTCCCCTCCCTGAGCGGAGAAGCGGGCCGCTGCGAGGTCGTCTGCTTCACCTCCGACCACGACGCCTCCTTCGCCTCCCTCAGCGAGGAGCGGGCGGGCCTGGTGCTCGCCGCATGGACCGACCGCACGGCGGAACTCGGCGCGCTCCCGCAGGCCGAGCAGGTCTTCTGCTTCGAGAACCGCGGCGCGGAGATCGGGGTGACGCTCGGCCACCCCCACGGCCAGATCTACGCCTATCCCTTCGTCACCCCCCGCACCGCCCTGATGCTGCGCTCCACGGCCCGGCATCTGGCGGCGACCGGCCGCAATCTCTTCGACGACGTCGTCGGACGCGAACTCGCCGAGCGCACCCGCGTGGTGCTGGAAGGAGAGCACTGGGTCGCCTTCGTGCCGTACGCCGCCCACTGGCCGTACGAGGTGCATCTGTACCCGCGGCGGCGCGTCCCGGACCTCCCGGCGCTCGACGAGCCGGCACGCACAGAGTTTCCACAGATCTATCTGGAACTGTTGAAGCGCTTCGACCGGATCTTCGGCGAGGGCGCGCCGCCCACCCCCTATGTCTCCGCCTGGCATCAGGCCCCCTTCACCGGGCCGGGCGCCGGAGGCACGGCCAGCAAGGAAGCCGCGAACGAGGAGGCTGCGAACAAGGAGGCCGTGGACAGACGGGAGTTCGGGCTCCATCTCGAGCTTTTCACCATCCGCCGCACTTCCGGCAAGCTGAAGTTCCTCGCGGGTTCCGAATCCGGTATGAGCGTGTTCATCAATGATGTGCCGCCGGAGACCGCGGCCGAACGACTGCGAGAGGTAGCGAGCAAGTGAGCAAGAAGTACCTGGTCACCGGTGGCGCGGGATATGTCGGCAGCGTGGTGGCGCAGCATCTGCTTCAGGCCGGGCACACGGTGACCGTCCTCGACGACCTCTCCACCGGCTTTCGCGAGGGAGTCCCCGGCGGGGCCCGGTTCATCGAGGGCCGTGTCCAGGACGCGGCCCGGCATCTCGACCCCTCCTATGACGGGGTGCTGCACTTCGCCGCCTTCTCGCAGGTCGGAGAGTCGGTCGCCAAGCCCGAAAAGTACTGGGCGAACAACGTCGGCGGGACACTGGAGCTGCTCGCCGCCATGCGGTCGGCAGGGGTGCGCACCCTCGTCTTCTCCTCCACGGCAGCCACATACGGAGAGCCCGTCTCGACGCCGATCGCCGAGACCGACCCCACCGCTCCCACCAGCCCCTACGGTGCGTCCAAGCTCGCCGTCGACCATATGATCAGCGGAGAGGCGGCGGCCCACGGGCTGGCCGCGGTCTCCCTGCGGTACTTCAACGTGGCGGGCGCGTACGGCGGTTGCGGCGAGCGCCATGACCCGGAGTCGCATCTCATCCCGCTCGTCCTCCAGGTCGCCCTCGGCAAACGCGAGTCGATCTCGGTGTACGGGGACGACTACCCGACCCCCGACGGCACCTGCGTCCGCGACTACATCCATGTCGCCGACCTCGCCGAAGCCCATCTGCTGGCGCTCGACGCCGCCGCCCCCGGCGAGCATCTGATCTGCAACCTCGGCAACGGCAACGGCTTTTCGGTGCGGGAGGTCATCGAGACCGTCCGCAAGGTCACCGGGCATCCCGTCCCCGAGGTGACGGCCGCCCGCCGGCCCGGCGACCCGGCCGTCCTCGTCGCCTCCGCCGCCGTCGCCCAGCAGCGGCTCGGCTGGCGGCCCAGCCGAGCCGACCTGGCCGGGATCGTCTCCGACGCCTGGGACTTCGCCCGCCGGGTCGCCCACACGGGGGATGACGCCTGATGAGAGAAGACGTGTGGGCAGCACCCGGACGGGTGAATCTGATCGGCGAACACACCGACTACAACGACGGTTTCGTCATGCCCTTCGCCCTGCCGCACACCGTGGTGGCGACCGCGGCGCGGCGGGACGACGGGCTGCTGCGGCTGCGCTCGGCGGACGCGCCCGGCGATCCGGTGGAACTCCGCGTGGCCGGCCTCGCGCCCGGCACGGGGCCCGCCGGCTGGAGCGACTATCCGGCGGGCGTCGTCTGGGCGCTGCGGGAAGCCACCCGGGGCGCGGTCGGCGGCGTGGACATCGCCTTCACCTCAACCGTGCCCATGGGGGCGGGGCTTTCCTCCTCCGCCGCGCTGGAGGTGGTCACCGCGCTCGCCCTGAACGACCTGTACGAACTGGGCCTGGAGCGCTGGCGGCTGGCGCGGCTGTGCCAGCGCGCCGAGAACGTCTACGCCGGCGTGCCCACCGGGATCATGGATCAGACGGCGTCCGCCTGCTGCACGGCGGGTCATGCGCTGCATCTGGACACCCGCGATCTGTCCCAGCGGCAGATCCCCTTCGACCCGGCCGCGCACGGACTGGCGCTGCTCGTCGTCGACACCGGGGTACGGCATGCGCACAGCGACGGGGCGTACGGAAAGCGCCGGGCGGGCTGCGCGGCGGGCGCGGCGGTCCTGGAGGTCGAGGCGCTGCGCGACATCCCGTACGAGGGCCTGGACGAGACGCTGGCCCGGCTGACGGATGAGGAGACCAGACGGCTGGTCCGGCATGTGGTGACCGAGAACCGGCGGGTGGAGCAGGTGGTGGCGCACCTTCGGGCGGGCGACGTCCGGGCGGTCGGGCCGCTGCTGAGCGAGGGCCACGCTTCGCTGCGCGACGACTTCGGGGTCTCCTGTCCGGAGCTGGACCTGGTCGTGGAGACGGCGCTCGGGGCCGGGGCGCTGGGCGCGCGGATGACCGGCGGCGGCTTCGGCGGCTCGGCGGTCGTGCTGGCCGAGGCGGAGGGCCCGGCCGGGGCGGCGGCGCAGACGGCGGGGCTGACGGAGGCGTTCGCGGCGACCGGGCTGGCCGCCCCGCGGATCTTTCCGGCGCAGCCTTCCGGAGGAGCGGTCCGGCTCTCCTGAGCGATCCGGTCCGGCCGCGGGTCCGGCCACAGGGCCGGCCGCTTGTCCGGCCGGTTTCGGAGTGATCGATTCCGGCCTGGCAGGCTGTCGATCTCTGTCGACTTCCGCCCCCCCTGTGAACACCAGGCACACGGAAAACACCCTGGCCAGTCAGTTCTGCAAAGACCCTTCCCGTGCGGGCCCGCGTCCGTACGCTGATGCTCAGCACCGGTGGGGGCCGGTGTCGATCAGGGGGCGAGACAGCCGGGTACGACGCCCGGGGCGGGGGTATCAGCAACAGCACGGCGGCGGCCGAGCGAGCGCTGTGCCACCCCATATCCCGGGCGTCGTGCCCGCGTTGGTCCATCCTCCGACACTGGGGGTGTCTGTGGTTCGTATCCGTGTGCTGGTGGTGGACGACCACCGCATCTTCGCCGAGTCGCTCGCGGCGGCTCTCGCGGCGGAGCCCGATGTCGATGTGGCTGCCGCGGGCAGCGGCCCCGCGGCGATGCGCTGTCTGGAGCGCGCGGCCGCGGAGGGGCGCAGATTCGACGTCCTGCTCGTCGACGCCGATCTGGGCGCGCTGACGGCTCCGGGGGCCGGGGCAAGCGCCGGCCAGGCGGCGGCGCGCACCGCCGCGCCGGGCGCCCGGGGGAGCGTCCAGGGTGTCCAGAGCGTGCCCGGCGCGCGTACGGCCTCCGCCTCCCACCCCGCCTCGGAGGCGGACAACGGCACGGGCGGCGCGAAGGCCGTGGAGGGGGCCGTCGACGGCATCTCCCTGGTCGCGGGCGTGCGTTCGGGCCAGGGCGGGGTACGGGCCGTGGTGCTCGCGGAGAAGGACGACCCCCGGCGGGCCGCCCTCGCACTCCAGGCCGGGGCCTCCGGATGGGTCGCCAAGGACTGCTCGCTGCAGCGGCTCCTCGCCGTGATCCGCGGGGTGTTGCGCGATGAGACCTATGTCGCGCCGGCGCTGCTCACCGGCGTTCTGCGCGAGCTGACCGCGGCGCGCAAGCACCGCACCGAGAGTGAACGGCTCGTGGAGTCGCTCACGCCGCGCGAGCGGGAGGTACTGCGCTGCATGGTCGCGGGACTGGGGCGCAAGGCCGTCGCCGAGCGCCTTTTTCTTTCGCCTCACACTGTTCGCACACATATGCAGAACGTCCTGGGAAAGCTCGGTGTGCACTCCACGCTCGCGGCGGTCGCGCTGGCGCGCAGGGCGGGGGTCGGCCCCGCCGATCTAGCCGGGGACGTTGTCGAACGGGGCGGTCAGCTGGCGTAGCAGATCCGCCAGTTCGCCGCGCTGCGCGTGGGACAGCTGGGCCAGGATCGCCCGCTCCTGGGCGAGCAGCCCGGCCAGCGCCTGATCGGCGCGGTCCCGGCCCTCGGGAGTGAGACGGACCAGCACTCCGCGCCGGTCGCTGGGGTCCGGCAGCCGCTCCACCAGGCCCTTTTTGGCCAGTCTGTCGATGCGGTTGGTCATTGTGCCGGAGGTGACAAGCGTCTGGGTGAGCAGCTGGCCGGGGGACAGCTGGTACGGTGCGCCCGCCCGCCGCAGCGAGGTGAGCACATCGAACTCCCAGGGCTCCAGCTGATGCTCGGAGAAGGCGAGACGGCGGGCCCGGTCGAGATGGCGGGCCAGCCTGGAGACGCGGCTGAGCACCTCAAGCGGTTCCACGTCGAGGTCGGGGCGCTCACGGCGCCATGCTGCGACCAGTCGATCGACCTCGTCCTCCATATCGATCAGTGTAGAGGGTCTGTCGACATGAAGTCTCTTGATGTCAAGATATATTCAGGCCCCTACGTGGGCATGGTCGGGCCGGAACCTTATTCCGCTTCGGTAGACCGTTCCTGCGAGGGGGCTCGAACATGCATTCCGTCCCGATCTGGGATCCCTATCAGTATCTTCGCCATGCCGGTCATCGCACCCGGCCGTTCCTGGATCTCCTTGCCCGGATAGGAGAGCTGCCGGACCGGGGCAAGCCGGTACGCATCGCCGATATCGGCTGCGGGCCCGGAAACGTCACCGCGCTGCTCGCGGAGCGCTGGCCCACCGCGCATATCACCGGCTTCGACCTGTCACCGGAGATGCTCGCGCTGGCCGACAAGGAGTACGCGGGCACCACGGCCGGCGGCGGCTGGCTGGATTTCAGGCCCGCCGACGCCGCGCACTGGACGCCGGACGAGCCATACGACCTGATCGTCTCCAATGCCGCGCTGCAGTGGGTGCCGAACCACCCCGAATCCTTCTCCGACTGGATCGACGGGCTCACCCCCGGCGGCACGCTCGCCTTCCAGGTGCCGGGCAACTTCACCTCGCCCAGCCATGCGCTGCTCGGCGAACTCTGCGAGGCCCCGCAGTGGCGCGCCCGCCTCAGCGACCACGGGCGGCGCTATGTCCACATCCTGGAGCCGGCGGAGTATCTGATGCGGCTGACCGACCTGGGCTGTGAGACGGACACCTGGGAGACCACCTACCTCCAGCTCCTCACCGGCGAGGACCCGGTGCTGGACTGGGTCAAGGGCACGGCCCTGCGCCCCGTCCTCACCGAACTGGCCGACGACCCGGCGGCGGAGGCGGAGTTCCTCGCCCAGTACCGCGATCTGCTCCGCAAGGCGTATCCGCCCGGGCCGCACGGCACGGTGTTCCCCTTCCGCCGAGTCTTCGCGGTCGCCCGGAAGGGGGCCTGATTGGCCGGCTTAGCCGGCGCGGCCATATCCACGGCCGCGGCCGGCGATCCACCGGCCGGACAGGGCATACGAGGCGCCCCGCCGCTCACGCGAGAGCGACGGGGCGCCAGTGGTTTCCGTACCCGGGGGCTCGGGGGCGGAGCCCCCGGAATTCAGTTCTTGCGGTGGCCTATCAGGCGCGGCTTCTGTTCCAGGCCGTCCAGCCCGTGCCACGCCAGGTTCACCAGGTGCGCCGCCACCTCCGCCTTCTTCGGGCGGCGGACGTCCAGCCACCACTGGCCCGTCAGGGCCACCATGCCCACCAGGGCCTGGGCGTACAGCGGGGCCAGCTTGGGGTCAAAGCCGCGGGCCTTGAACTCCAGGCCCAGGATGTCCTCGACCTGGGTGGCGATATCGCTGATCAGTGAGGCGAACGTGCCCGTCGACTGGGCGACCGGCGAATCGCGGACCAGGATGCGGAAGCCGTCGGTGTAGCTCTCGATGTAGTCCAGCAGCGCGAAGGCCGCCTGCTCCAGCAGCTCCCGCGGATGCCCGGCCGTCAGCGCCCCCGTCACCATGTCCAGCAGCTGGCGCATCTCCCGGTCCACCACGACCGCGTACAGCCCCTCCTTGCCGCCGAAGTGCTCGTACACCACCGGCTTGGAGACGCCTGCCTTGGCGGCGATCTCCTCCACCGACGTGCCTTCGAAGCCCTTCTCCGCAAAGAGCGTGCGGCCGATGTCCAGCAGCTGCTCACGGCGCTCCGCGCCCGTCATCCGGACCCTGCGCCCCCGCCGGGGCTTCTCGCTGCTGCTGCTGCCGTCGATCGCCACGTCCTCCATCATGCCGCGTCGGCGGCCTTGCTCTCGCCGGGGGCTTGGCCGGCCTGGGCCGCGACACGGCGGGAGTCGATCCGGGAGGCGTTGGGCCAGCGCACGTCATACGCCCAGCCCAGCTTCTCGAACCAGCGGATCAGCCGGGCGCTGGAGTCGAGCTGGCCCTTCAGCACCCCGTGCCGGGCGCTCGTCGGGTCCGCATGGTGGAGGTTGTGCCAGGACTCGCCGCACGACAGGACCGCCAGCCACCACACATTGCCCGAGCGGTCCCGCGACTTGAACGGACGCTTGCCGACGGCGTGGCAGATCGAATTGATCGACCAGGTCACATGGTGCAGCAGCGCCACCCGCACGAGCGACCCCCAGAAGAACGCGGTGAACGCGCCCCACCACGACATCGTGACCAGACCGCCGATCAGCGGCGGGATCGCCAGGGACAGCACCGTCCAGAAGACGAAGTCACGGGAGATCCGCCGGATCGCCGGGTCCTTGATCAGATCCGGGGCGTACTTCTGCTGCGGCGTCCGCTCCTCGTCGAACATCCAGCCGATATGCGCCCACCACAGGCCCTTCAGCAGCGCCGGGACCGTCTCACCGAACCGCCACGGAGAGTGCGGGTCGCCCTCCGCGTCCGAGAACTTGTGGTGCTTGCGGTGATCGGCCACCCACCTCACCAGCGGGCCCTCCACCGCCAGCGAGCCCGCGATCGCCAGCGCGATCCGCAGCGGCCGTTTCGCCTTGAAGGAGCCATGGGTGAAATAGCGATGGAATCCGATCGTGATGCCGTGGCAGCCGATGAAGTACATGGCCGTCAGCAGCCCCAGATCCAGCCAGCTCACCCCCCAGCCCCAGGCCAGCGGCACCGCCGCGACCAGGGCCAGAAAAGGCACGGTGATGAAGAGCAGCAGGGCCATCTGCTCGATGGAGCGCTTGCTGTCCCCGCCCAGGGTGGCGGAGGGAAGAGGCTCGCCGCCGCTCTGCGGCGGGGCGGCGGCCGACGGAGGCTTCGAGGCATCGTTTAGCAGCTCGGGACTTGTCGTCATGAAGTATCCCCTGTGGGGTGCGAACGGGCGGGGGACGGGGCGCAAGACACCCGAGAGCACACGAGTGACCTGGCTACGGTTCCGTAACCTACGCCGACGTAAGTATGGCAGCGCACAGGGCGCGGGCAAGAGACCTGTGGATAACGTCAGGGAAATGGCCACCTATCCTGGGTGACGTCGGACAGCGCGGTCCGCAAGCCTCCAGTACCCCTCCAGACGTGCTAGAACACTGCAAGGAGCCGCACCTGTGAGCAGTGCCGACCAGACCTCCGCCGCCCCCGAGACCCCTGCCGTCGACGCCGCACTGCGCGCCGACATCCGCCGACTGGGCGATCTGCTGGGCGAGACGCTCGTCCGCCAGGAAGGGCCCGAGCTGCTTGAGCTCGTGGAACGGGTCCGCCATCTGACCCGGGAGGACGGCGAAGCAGCCGCAGCGCTGCTGGGCGACACCGGCCTGGAGACCGCCGCCAAGCTGGTGCGCGCCTTCTCCACCTACTTCCACCTCGCCAACGTCACCGAGCAGGTGCACCGCGGCCATGAGATGCGCCGCCGCCGCGCCGCAGAGGGCGGGCTGCTCTCCCGCACCGCGGACCGGCTCAAGGACGCCGACCCCGACCATCTGCGGGAGACCGTCAAGCATCTGAACGTACGGCCCGTCTTCACGGCCCACCCCACCGAGGCCGCCCGCCGCTCCGTCCTCAACAAGCTCCGGCGCATCGCCGCGCTGCTGGAGGAGCCGGGCAACGCCGCCGACCGCCGCCGCCACGATCTGCGGCTGGCCGAGAACATCGACCTGATCTGGCAGACCGACGAGCTGCGCGTGGTCCGCCCGGAGCCCGCCGACGAGGCCCGCAACGCCATCTACTACCTGGACGAGCTGCACGCGGGCGCGGTCGGCGACGTCCTGGAGGACCTCGCCGCAGAGCTGGAGCGCGTCGGCGTGGAGCTGCCGCCCGGCACCCGCCCGCTCACCTTCGGCACCTGGATCGGCGGCGACCGCGACGGCAACCCCAACGTCACCCCCGAGGTGACCTGGGAGGTGCTGATTCTCCAGCACGAGCACGGCATCGCCGACGCCATCGAGATGACCGACGAGCTGCGCGGACTGCTGTCCAACTCCATCCGCTACGCCGGGGCCACCGAGGAGCTGCTCAGCTCGCTGCAGAGCGACCTGGAGCGGCTGCCCGAGATCAGCCCCCGCTACAAGCGGCTCAACGCCGAGGAGCCGTACCGGCTGAAGGCCACCTGCGTCCGGCAGAAGCTCGTCAACACCCGCGAGCGGCTCGCCAAGGGCACCGCCCACGAGCCGGGCCGCGACTATCTGGGCACCGCAGAGCTGCTGCACGACCTCACCCTCATCCAGACCTCGCTGCGCGAACACCGCGGCGGGCTGCTCGCCGACGGCCGGCTGGACCGCACCATCCGCACCCTCGCGGCCTTCGGCCTCCAGCTGGCCACCATGGACGTGCGCGAGCACGCCGACGCCCACCACCATGCGCTGGGCCAGCTCTTCGACCGGCTCGGCGAGGAGTCCTGGCGGTACGCGGACATGCCGCGCGAGTACCGGCGGAAGCTGCTCGCCAAGGAGCTCCGCTCACGCCGCCCGCTCGCCCCCACCCCCGCGCCGCTCGACGCCGCCGGGGCCAAGACCCTCGGCGTCTTCCACACCGTCAAGCAAGCCTTCGAGCGGTTCGGCCCGGAAGTCATCGAGTCGTACATCATCTCCATGTGCCAGGGCGCGGACGACGTCTTCGCCGCCGCCGTGCTGGCCCGCGAGGCCGGGCTGATCGATCTGCACGCCGGCTGGGCGAAGATCGGCATCGTGCCGCTGCTGGAGACCACCGACGAGCTGCGCGCCGCGGACGTCATCCTCGACGAGATGCTCGCCGACCCCTCCTACCGGCGGCTCGTCTCCCTGCGCGGCGACGTCCAGGAGGTCATGCTCGGCTACTCCGACTCCTCCAAGTTCGGCGGCATCACCACCAGCCAGTGGGAGATCCACCGCGCCCAGCGGAGGCTGCGCGACGTCGCCCACCGGTACGGGGTGCGGCTGCGGCTCTTCCACGGCCGCGGCGGCACCGTGGGCCGCGGCGGCGGCCCCACGCACGACGCGATCCTCGCGCAGCCCTGGGGCACGCTGGAGGGCGAGATCAAGGTGACCGAGCAGGGCGAGGTGATCTCCGACAAGTATCTGATCCCCTCCCTGGCCCGGGAGAACCTGGAGCTGACCGTCGCCGCCACCCTCCAGGCGTCCGCCCTGCACACCGCGCCGCGCCAGTCCGACGAGGCGCTGGCCCGCTGGGACGCGGCCATGGACACCGCATCCGACGCCGCGCACGCCGCCTACCGGCGGCTGGTCGAGGACCCGGACCTGCCCGCGTACTTCTTCGCCTCCACCCCCGTCGACCAGCTCGCCGAACTGCACCTCGGCTCGCGGCCCTCGCGCCGCCCGGACAGCGGGGCCGGCCTGGACGGGCTGCGGGCCATCCCGTGGGTCTTCGGCTGGACGCAGTCCCGGCAGATCGTGCCCGGCTGGTTCGGCGTCGGGTCGGGGCTCAAGGCGCTGCGGGAGGCGGGACTGGAGAGTGTGCTCGGCGAGATGCACGAGCAGTGGCACTTCTTCCGCAACTTCCTGGCGAATGTGGAGATGACGCTCGCCAAGACGGATCTGCGGATCGCCCGGCACTACGTCGACACGCTGGTGCCCGAGAACCTCAGGCATGTCTTCGACACCATCGAAGCCGAGCACGCCCTCACGGTGAGCGAGGTGCTGAAGGTGACGGGCGGCGAGAAGCTGCTGGACTCCAACCCGGTCCTCCAGCAGACCTTCGCCATCCGCGACGCCTACCTCGACCCGATCTCCTACCTCCAGGTCTCGCTGCTGGCCCGCCAGCGCGCCGCCGCCGAGCGGGGTGAGGAGCCGGACCCGCTGCTGTCGCGCGCGCTGCTGCTGACGGTCAACGGCGTCGCGGCGGGGCTGCGCAACACCGGCTGACACGGCGGGCCGTACGGCCCCATGCCCCAGGACATGGGGGTGCCCCCGCGCCGGAAGGGCGGCGCGGGGGCACCCCTGTTTCCGGGGCCGGTTCACCGGCCGTCGTGGCCGCTGTGCCGTCGTCGTCGCCGTGTGGTCGTTTCGGGTCGGCGGTCAGTTCTGCGACGCGGCCCTGCGGCGGCGCAGCACCAGGAAGCCGCCGCCCGCGACAAGGGCCGCGGCCACGGCGGACAGCGCCAGAACCGGCGTGCTGGAGCCCGTCTCCGCGAGGTCGCCCGCACCTCTGCCGCCCTCCTCGGCGGGCATGGAGGCGGCGGGGGAAGAAGCGTCCGGGGACGGGGTCGCCGACGGCTTCCCCGTCTCGGACGCGGTCTCGGATGTGGTCTCGGACGCGGTCTTCGACGGCGTGGCGGACGGCTTCCCGTCGGTCGTCTCGCTCGACGTCCTGCTCGGCGACGGCTCGGTGGTCTGCGTCTCGTCGCCGTCCGGGGTGTCGTCCGGCTCCGGCTTCACCGGCTCGGCGCCCGCGGGGCAGGTGTGCGAGAGGTTGAACTTCTCCAGCCCGCCGCCCTTGACCTCGGCGACGACGGAGACGAGGGTCGCGCCGGGCTGGGAGGCCACATACGCGTGCATGCCGGACGGCGGGCCGAAGTCGGTGATCACCTGCTGGCCGCCGGGCTCGAACGTCACCGTCAGCTTGACGAAGTCCGCCTTGTTGCCGGGCAGTACGAAGTGCCAGCCGTCCATGTCGGCGGGGATGTCCGCGCAGTCGTTCTCCTGCGGGGCGCCGTCGTCCTGAGTGGTGGCCGTGCGCGGAAGCTGCTGGCGCAGCGTGGGACTGTAGAGGCCGTCGCCGTCCGCGGCGAACGCGGGAGCGCCGCCGGCGACGAGGAGCAGAGAAGCGGCCGCGGGAACGGCGGCAGTGGCCCAACGGTTCCGGAAAGTGGGCATGAGGGATACCTCTGTGGCAGGTGGATATGCATGTGCCGTGGGAGGTGGCGGCTCAGCTTCCAGCCGACGGCTGTTTCCGGTCAAGGGACAGACGTCAGCTGATGCGCGCCATGCCCGTTATGCAGGAAAGATCGTGGGTAACGATTGGGCTCAGAGCGCGAAGAACGTGCCCACCAGCAGCACTCCGCCCACGGCCCCCGCCGTCCATGCCGTACGCGTCATCCGCAGCCCGCCGCCGATGACCAGCGCGGCCAGCACCAGCGCCCCCGCGAGCGGCAGCCAGGCGTGCAGCGTACCGGCCGGCCCTGTGCGCACCGCCTCGGCCGTGCCCGGCTTCAACACCACCGACAGCACCGCGCCCTTGTCCACGGCGACCGACTTCTCGATGGTGACCTTGTCGCGGGGCGCCGCCGGGTCGTCCGGGGCGTAGCGGCCGGTGCAGACGTCCGCGGAACAGCCGGTGACGGTAAGCGTGCCGTGCTCACGGCCCTTGGACAGGATCACATGCTGTGCCGTGCCCCACGACGACCAGCAGCCGGCCGCCAGCAGCAGCGCGGCCACCAGCGCCATCGCCGCCCGCTGGACGTACAGGAGCGCATCAGTCCGCTTCGAGGCACGCTTCATGGGGCGTGATCCTTGGCCACCCGACCGCGTTCGGTCAACCTCGGTCGGCGGCTTGACCGGTGTTGTCCCCAGTTGTACGCCGCTCGTACGCCGCCCCGGTCACGAGTTGTATGCGCTCTGCGCCCGCTCCAGGCCCTCCGACACCAGGCACTCCACCGCGTCGGCCGCCCGGTCCACGAAGTAGTCCAGCTCCTTGCGCTCCGCCGACGAGAAGTCCTTCAGCACAAAGTCCGCCACCTGCATCCGGCCCGGCGGACGGCCGATCCCGAACCGCAGCCGGTGATAGTCGGGCCCCATCGCCTTCGTCATCGACTTCAGACCGTTGTGTCCGTTGTCGCCGCCGCCCAGCTTCAGCCGCAGCGCGCCGTAGTCGATGTCCAGCTCGTCATGGACGGCCACGATGTTCGCCGTCGGCAGCTTGTAGAAGTCCCGCAGCGCCGTGACCGGGCCGCCGGACAGATTCATATACGACATCGGCTTGGCCAGGACCACCCGGCGGCTCGCCGGGCCGGGAGCGCCGATCCGGCCCTCCAGCACCTGCGCCTGTGTCTTCTGCGCCCGCTTGAAGGAGCCGCCGATACGCTCGGCGAGCAGGTCGACGACCATGAAGCCCACATTGTGGCGGTTGCCCGCATAGCCGGGGCCCGGGTTGCCGAGCCCCACGATCAGCCACGGGGCGGCTGCGTCCGTCGTCATCTGCCTCTCACATCTCCTCGGGTCGCAAAGGGAACGGGGTGGCGGGCCGCAGCCCGCCACCCCGTCAAGCAGAGCGTACGGCTCAGGCCTCGGCGGCCTCTTCGCCCTCGGCCCCGGCCGCGGCCGGCTCCTCGGCCTGGGCGTGGACCACGTGCAGGACGACCTCGTCGCCGTCGATGGCCAGCGTGACGCCCTCGGGCAGCTTGACGTCCTTGGCCAGGACGGAGGCGCCGGCCTCCAGACCCTCGATGGAGGCGGTGACCGACTCCGGGATGTGGGTGGCCTCGGCCTCGACCGGCAGCGTGTTCAGCACGTGCTCAAGCAGGTTGCCGCCCGGCGCGAGGTCGCCCTCGGCGTGGACCGGAATCTCGACGGAGACCTTCTCGCCCTTCTTCACGGCCAGGAAGTCCACGTGGACCAGGAAGCCGCGGATGGCCTCGCGCTGGACGTCCTTCGGGATGGCCAGCGAGCTCTTGCCGTCGACGTCCAGGCGGATCAGGGCGTTCGGGGTCTTCAGGGCCATCATCAGCGAGTGGCCGTCGATCGCGATGTGCTGCGGCGCGGCGCCGTGGCCGTAGACGACGGCCGGGACCTTGCCCTCACGGCGGACACGGCGGGCGGCGCCCTTGCCGAAATCGGCACGGAGCTCGGCGGTGAGCTTCACCTCGGACATATGCACTCCTCGTAAGACAGAGACTGGTGGCGGTCACCCGGCCACGACTGGCCTGCTACGAAGAGCGCGTCGATAACGGACCGCCGCACCGATCAGGATGCGGCCTCCCTCGCCGAGCAACCCCGCCAGTCTACCCGCGCCCCGAACAGGCCCAAAGTCGATCAGTCTGAGCCGATCAGTCTCCCGGCTGCCAAAAACGCCGAAGGGCCGTCCGGGCGTGCGCACCCGGACGGCCCTCCGCCGCTCAGTCAGAGGCAGACGGCGGTTATGCCTGCTCCTCGAAGAGGCTCGTCACCGAGCCGTCCTCGAACACCTCGCGCACCGCGCGGGCGATCGTCGGAGCGATCGACAGCACGGTGATCTTGTCCAGCTCCAGCTCGCCAGGCGTCGGCAGGGTGTTCGTCAGCACAAACTCGCTGACCTTGGAATTCTTCAGCCGGTCCGCGGCCGGCCCGGACAGGATGCCGTGCGTCGCCGTCACGATCACATCCTCCGCGCCATGCGCGAACAGCGCCTCCGCCGCGGCGCAGATTGTGCCACCCGTGTCGATCATGTCGTCGACCAGCACACACACCCGGCCCTCGACCTCGCCGACGACCTCGTGCACCGTCACCTGGTTGGCCACGTCCTTGTCGCGGCGCTTGTGCACGATCGCCAGCGGGGCGTCCAGCCGGTCGCACCAGCGGTCCGCCACCCGGACGCGGCCCGCGTCCGGCGAGACCACCGTCAGCTTGTCCCGGTCGACCTTCGCGCCCACATAGTCCGCCAGCACCGGCAGCGCGGAGAGATGGTCCACCGGGCCGTCGAAGAAGCCCTGGATCTGGTCCGTGTGCAGATCCACCGTGAGAATCCGGTCCGCACCCGAGCACTTCAGCAGATCCGCGATCAGCCGCGCCGAGATCGGCTCACGGCCACGGTGCTTCTTGTCCTGACGGGCATAGCCATAGGAGGGGATGATCACGGTGATGCTCCGCGCGGAGGCCCGCTTCAGAGCATCGATCATGATCAGCTGTTCCATGATCCACTTATTGATGGGCGCCGTGTGGCTCTGCATCAAGAAGCAGTCCGCACCGCGCGCGGACTCCTGGAACCGGACATAGATCTCGCCGTTGGCGAAGTCGAAGGCCTTCGTCGGCACGAGGCCGACGCCCAGCTGATGCGCAACCTCCTCGGCCAGCTCGGGGTGGGCGCGGCCGGAGAAGAGCATCAACTTCTTCTCGCCGGTCGTCTTGATCCCGGTCACAGCACTGTCTCCTCAGACGTGATCCCTGGCCGCGAGAGTCCTCGGCGCGAGCCAGCCGAAATTGTGTGCACGTATCACGGTACGCCGAGATCGGCGCACCTGTTTCCGGTCAGTTCTCGTCGCGTACCCGTTCCGTTGCCGCGGCCGCCGCCTCCGCGGCGGCGCTGCCCGGCCGCTTGCGGGCCACCCAGCCCTCGATATTCCGCTGCTGGCCACGGGCGACAGCCAGCGAACCAGGCGGCACATCCTTTGTGATCACCGAACCGGCCGCGGTGTACGCACCGTCCCCGACCGTGACAGGAGCCACAAACATATTGTCCGAACCAGTACGGCAGTGCGAACCGATCGTCGTGTGATGCTTCGTCTGACCGTCGTAATTCACAAAGACACTGGCCGCGCCGATATTCGAATAATCGCCGATCGTCGCATCCCCCACATACGACAGATGCGGCACCTTCGTCCCCTCGCCGATCGACGCGTTCTTCATCTCCACATACGCGCCCGCCTTTGACCGCACACCCAGCCGCGTACCCGGCCGCAGATACGCGAACGGACCCACCGTCGCCCCCCCGCCGATCACCGCGCCGTCCGCCACCGTGTTGTCCACGCGCGCGCCCGCACCCACCGAGGTGTCCCTCAGGCGGGAGTTCGGCCCCACCTCGGCGCCCTCCGACAGATGCGTGGACCCCAGCAGCTGCGTCCCCGGATGCACCACCGCGTCCTGCTCGAACGTCACCGTCACATCGAGCTGCACCGACGCCGGGTCCACCACCGTGACGCCCGCGAGCATCGCCTCGCGCAGCAGCCGCTCATTGAACAGCCGGCGCGCCTCAGCGAGCTGCACACGGTTGTTGATCCCCAGGATCTCCCGGTGGTCGCCCGCCAGGGACGCCCCCACCCGGTGCCCGGCCTCACGCAGAATCCCCAGCACATCGGTGAGGTACTCCTCACCCTGGCTGTTGTCCGTGCGCACCTTCCCCAGCGCATCCGCCAGCAGCCGCCCGTCGAACGCGAACACCCCGGAGTTGATCTCCCGGATCGCCCGCTGCTCCTCGGTCGCGTCCTTGTGCTCCACGATCGCGGTCACCGCGCCGGTGGCCGGATCGCGCACGATGCGCCCGTACCCCGTGGCATCCGGCACCTCGGCCGTCAGCACGGTCACCGCGTTGCCGTCGGAGGCGTGCACCTCTGCGAGCGCGCCCAGCGTCGCGCCGGACAGCAGCGGAGTGTCGCCGCAGACGACCACGACGGTCCCCTCGGGCGTCCGCCCCAGCTCCTCCAGCCCCATCCGCACCGCGTGCCCCGTGCCGTTCTGCTCGGCCTGGAAGGCGGTCCTGGTCCCCGCGCAGCGCTCGGCGAGATGCCCCTCGACCTGCTCACGCGCATGCCCGACGACCACGACGAGCTCCTCGGGCCCCAGCTCGCGTGCCGCGGACACCACATGTCCGACGAGCGAACGCCCGCAGATTTCGTGCAGAACCTTGGGAGTCCTCGACTTCATGCGGGTGCCTTCACCCGCTGCGAGTACGACGACGGCGGCCGGGCGGTTGGCGCTCACGGGAAATGCCCTTCGGCTTCGGGTGGTGGACATCCGAAGGATACCGGGGGGTTTGATCCGGGAAATGCGGGCGGGCCCTGACGCGGAGGTCAGGAGCCGAACGGGAGGCAGGCGCTGAACGGATGTGCTCCCGGGGGAGGACTCGAACCCCCATGATCAGAACCAAAATCTGACGTCTTGCCCTTAGACGACCCGGGATTGCCGCTATGTCCGATTCAGGTGATCGGCTGCGGACGCAGCCCCTACTATGCCGTACCGCCGCCCTCCGATGCGACGCTCCCGCCTCTCGGCCGTGCCCCCTCCGCCGTGCCCCTGCCGGGAGCCGAGCCCCGTCCGGGAGGGCCGCCCGGACTGCCCGGAAAACGATTCGCGGCCGCCCGTAGGCTGGGAGGCATGACCACAACGGGGGCACACCAGGACGCTGCGGGCACGCCCGACCGGGCCTGGCTGTGGTGGGGGCGGCGGCGGTCCGTCGCATTGGATGTGGGGCTGGGGGTTCTGTCGGCCCTGGAGTGCGGGCTCGAAGGCGTGGGGTTCGCCGAGAAGGCGGCGCTGCCGGTGCCGTTCGGCGTGCTGTTCGGGCTGTTCGTCGGGGCCGTGCTGGTCGTACGGCGGCGGTGGCCGATCGCCGTGGTGCTGGTGTCGATCGCGACCACGCCCGCGGAGATCGGTTTTCTGCTGGGCGTCGTCGGCCTTTACACGCTCGCCGCGTCCGAGGTGCCCCGGCGGATCACCGCGCTGCTGGCCGGCACACAGCTCGCGGCGGCCTTCATCGTCACGTTCGTGGACGTCCGCCAGGGCGTGGACACGACGGAGTTTGACCCGGGGCCCTGGTATGTGCCGCTGATGGCCGGTCTGGTGTCGCTGGGGCTGACCGCGCCGCCCGTGCTGTTCGGCCTCTACATAGGGGCGCGGCGGCGGCTGATGGAGAGCCTGCGGGAGCGGGCGGACAGTCTGGAGCAGGAGCTGTCGCTGCTGGCGGACCGGGCGGAGCAGCGTGCGCAGTGGGCCCGCCAGGAGGAGCGCACCCGGATCGCGCGCGAGATGCACGACGTCGTCGCCCACCGGGTGAGCCTGATGGTGGTGCATGCGGCCGCGCTGCAGGCGGTGGCGCTGAAGGACCCGCAGAAGGCGGTGAAGAACGCCGCGCTGGTGGGGGACATGGGGCGGCAGGCGCTGACCGAGCTGCGGGAGATGCTGGGGGTGCTGCGGTCCGGGGAGGATGTGCTGGCGCCCCGGCCCGCCGCCGCGGCAGGCGCTGCGGCTCCCGGCAAAGGCCCCGGCGAAGCCTCCGCCGGGGCCTTCGCCGGGCCCCCTGCTGAGGCGCCCGCGCCGCTGGCGGCGGTGGGCGCGGCGGCGGCAGCGGCCGCGGCAGCCGCGGCCGCGGACGACGGGCCGTGCCTGGCGGACATCGAGTCCCTGGTGGGACAGTCCCGGCAGACGGGGATGGTGGTGGAGCTGTCCGTGCAGGGGGAGGCGCGGGAGTATGCGCCGGAGGTGGAGCAGACCGCGTTCCGGGTGGTGCAGGAGGCGCTGACGAACGTCCACAAGCATGCGGCGGGCGCGCGGGTGACGGTGCGGCTGGCGCACCGGGGCGCGGAGGTGGCCATGCAGGTGGAGAACAGCGAGCCGGACGCGTCCGCCGGGGCGGCGGACGCCGGTCTGCCGAGCGGCGGCAACGGCCTGGTGGGCATGCGGGAGCGGGTCACCGCGCTGGGCGGTGTGTTTGTGTCGGGGCCGACGGACGCGGGCGGTTTCCGGGTGTCGGCGGTGCTGCCCGCGGCGGACGCGGGCGAGGGCGCGGCCTGAGGCACGGCCCTCCTGGGGGGCCGCCAGAGGTTGCCCGAGGGCGCGGCCTGACCGGCCGGCCCCGTGCTTGCCGTCCTGTCACGCTGCCCCCTGCCCCCTGCCCCCTGCCGCCGCGGCCGTGCCTGCGTGCCGGGTCTCGTGCCGGGGCCGGGCGGTGCGGGCCGCGGGTGCCGGGTATGCCGCGGACACCAGGTGTGCCGCGGGGCGCCGGCGGTGCCGCGGGGAGCCTCGCGCCGTGCGCGTCGCCGCGGCTTACGGCGAGGTGAGGCGAGTGGGGAGCAGCCCGGTCACGATCGTGGACAGGGCGTGGTCCAGGGTGGGTCCGAGATACCAGTCGCCGGTGTGGTCGACGGTGTAGACGCGGCCGACCGCGTCGATGGCCAGCACGCCCATATGGCCGTCTTCCTCGCCGAGCGGCGCGAGTTCGGTGTCGAGCGCGCGCCCGAGGTCGGAGAGCGTACGGGCCATATGGAGGCCCGCGAGCGGGTCGAAGCGTACGGCGCTGGGGGCGGTCTGGCGGCCCGGCCCCGGCGGGACGATGCGCAGTCCGCCGAACTCCGCCCAGGCTTCGACGGCCGCGGGGAACACCTGGTGCCGGTGGCCCGCGGGGGAGACATGGGCGCGCAGGGCGTCGGCCCAGTGTTCGGCGAGCTTGATGTCCCAGCGGCCGGGCTGCCAGCCGGCCGTGCGCAGGGCGGCGTCGACGGCCACCGGGAAGCGGGTGGTGCTCAGATTGGGGTAGTCGGGCATCGGGGTCGCGTTCAGCCGTTCTCGGGAAGGGCGGCGGCCGGGTCTACAGGGCGTACGCCGAAGTGGTCGAGGAGCGCCGCGCAGGAGCGGCAGGGCGCGGCGTAGCTGCCGTGGAGCGGGTCGCCGTCCTCCCGGATGCGGCGAGCGGTGAGTTTCGCGTGCTTGAGCGAGCGCCGTGCCTCCCCGTGGGTGAGGGGTTTCCGCTGGGCGCGTTTGGAGCGCTGGCTCTCCGCCGAGGCGAGGTGCCGGGAGAGCAGGATGGCTTCGGGGCAGCGGCCCGTGAAGCGTTCGCGCTGTCCGCTGGTGAGGGTGTCGAGGAAGTCCTGTACGAGCGGATGGAGCGCGGGCGGCTCATCGCCCTTGCCCGCGGTGCAGGTCAGCGTCCGCCCGCGGACGGACAGGGCGGCGGCGACGGCCGGGAGTATGCCGTCCCTGCGGTGGTGGAGCGCGGGCGGTATGCCCGTTTCGGTGCTGCTCCAGCTGAGACGTGGATCACCTGAAGTGCCCTGTTGCGCTGTGTGCATGGTGTCTCGTCCCCTCTGCAATCCCCCGAGTTGCCTAGACAGCCTGCCAAATGGGGCGGCTGGTGTGGAAGCGGGGTCGGTTATACGTGTCGGCGGGCGTGTTGAGGGGGTGCGTTCGCATTCCGCCGTGAGCCGGGCGCGGGGGTCCGGCTGTGACTGCCGGTGACCGGGGCGGCGGGCCGGGGGCGGCCGTCACCGTACCGCTTAGGCTGTGCGGAACCAGCCAGACGCAGCAGGGGGCTACCGCCATGACGACAGGTCGGCTCGGGCGCCGGGCCGCGCCGCCGAACGCGGCCTACGCCGGGCAGCTTGTGCACTTCCCGGACCCGGTCCGGGCCTCCCGCCACCCCAGAGGTGTGCGCGTGGACGAACAGGGCTACCCGGACTTCTCTCCGTACGCGCGCGCCGCCGCGGAGATCGCGGAACCGCCCGAGGGCTTCGGCGTGGACGAGCTGCGGCTCACGGACTACGTGTCGGCGAACGCGGCGCTGCACGCCGCGGGGCACGAGCTGTGGGACACGGTCGCTCCGGTGGCGACGCCGCACGGCTGGACATGGCATCACGTGCCGGGCACGCGCCGGCTCGAACTGATCCCGGCCGAGGTGAAGGCGCTGCTGCGGCACCACGGCGGACTGGCCACGGCCGCCGTGGACCAGGGCAAGCGCGGGACGCGCCCGTTGCAGGAGACGCGGCCGGCTCATTTCGCCCTGCCGAAGCGGGCGCTGCCGGTGAGCGAGCAGCAACTGCGGGGCGTGGAGGAGGATCTGGGCTACCGGCTGCCGGGCGCGTACCGCTCCTTCCTGAAGGCGGCGGGCGGTTGCGCGCCGGCCGGGGTGGCGCTGGACGCGGAGCTGGGGCTGCTGGTTGACCAGCCGTTCTTCACCGTGCGCGATGAAGCCGCCGTCAATGACCTGGTGTACGTCAACAAGTGTCTGCGGGACCATCTGACGAAGGACTATCTGGGCGTCGGCTTCGTCCAGGGCGGGCTGATCGCCGTGAAGGTGAAGGGCCCGGGGGCCGGGTCGGTGTGGTTCTGCGCGTACGACGATGCGCGTGACCAGGACGGCTGGACCGTGCAGGAGCGTGTGGAGCGGCTGCTGCTGCCCTGCGGCGAGGACTTCGACGGCTTTCTGCGGCGGCTGGCGGGCAGCCCGCCGGAACTTCAGACGGTGGCGAACCTGATGGTGGACGGCGGCTTCGCGCGCGCCGTCCCGGTCTCGGACGAGGGGTGACGGTCCGATGGTGACGTTCGCGCAGGCGCAGGAGCGCGCCGAAGAGTGGATCAACGGCGATGTGCCCGCGTATCAGCATCGCGAGGTGCGGGTGCGGGAGTTCGAGCTGGGCTTTGTGGTGTGGGCGGAGGACCGCGAGGGAGGCCCCGTCTCGGACGGCGGCCGGCAGCGGCTGGTGATCGCCCGGGACAGCGGGGAGGCCACGCTGTGGCCCGGGCTGCCGGTGGGCGAGGTCATCCGCCGGTACGAGGAGGAGTACGGGTCGGCGGCGGCGGACGCGGCTCCGGCCGCGCCGGAGCCGCCGCAGCGGATCGATCTGAATCAGACGTCGTTCCTGCTGACGCCGCCGGAGTGGCTTCAGGACGCGGCGGACAGGATGGGCATCCCGGACACGGGGTCGCCGTCCGGCGCGGTTGTGGGGTCTGCCGGAGCGGGTCCCGCGGCTGCGGGTCCGGGCGCGGGCGCGCCGTCCCGCGCGGGGGATGCGCATGCGGGCCCCGGCGTGGGCGCGCCGCGGCGTGATCCGGACGCGGTGGGTACGGGGGCTGCCGGGGGCGTGTCGGGCGCGGGGTCGCCGTCCGGCGCGGCTTCGGGTGTGTCCGGGGGCGTCCCGGATGCGGGGGGTGGGGCTGGTTCCGTTGCTGTGGGGGCGGGTGCTGTGCCGTCCGGCGTGCGGGATGCGGGCGCGGGTTCGGGTTCTGTGCCGCCTGGCGCGGGCTCGGGTGTGTCCGGGGGTGTCCCGGATGCGGGGGGCGGGGCTGACTCCGCCGCTGCGGGTTCGGGTGCTGTGCCGTCCGGCGCGGGCACCGGCTCAT
This sequence comes from Streptomyces sp. PR69, assembly GCF_026420845.1. Taxonomy (GTDB): domain Bacteria; phylum Actinomycetota; class Actinomycetes; order Streptomycetales; family Streptomycetaceae; genus Streptomyces. The sequence goes on from NZ_JAOWCB010000023.1 coordinate 24,228, forward strand.
CGGCCGCCGGCGCGGGGTCGTCCCGTGCTGGGGGACTCGGCGTCGGCGGTCCGGTTCCGGGTGCTGTGCCTTCTGGCGAGGGCTCGGGTGCGCCGTCCGGCGCTCCGGATGCGGCGGGTGCGGCTGCTGGGGGCGGGGGTGGGGCAGGCCCCGCTGCCGCGGGTTCGAGTTCCGCGCCGTCCGGCGCGGGGGGCTCCTCTGGGGCGGACGCGCGTACGGTCGCGGAGTCGCCCGGTTCCGGCGCCTCGGGTGAAGCCTCCCGTTCGGGTGCTGCGGACGACGGCGTCCCCCGGGCCGCGGAGGCGGGCTCTGACGCTGTGCCCGGCGGCGCTGGCAGCCGCGCGTCATATGCCGCGTCGCCGCAGGGCACCCCCGTACCGGCCGCCGGGCCTGCCGGTGCGCACGCTTCCCAGGGCGAGAGCGTCCCGGACGCGCAGTCGTTGGAGGCGTCCTCCGCGACATCCGGCGGGGGCAAAGCCTCGCAGGCGGGCGGCGGCGTCACGCCGATGGGCGGGTCCGGCCGCCCCGACGCCGACGCGTCGTCCGGCGGCAACGTCTCGCAGAGCAGCTCGCTGTGGCCCAGCGCCTCCGCCCCCTCCGGCGGGCACACGGAGGAGTCCACGCTGCCCTCCGACGCCGCGTCGTCGCAGACGGCGGGCTGGACGGACACCAGCGGGGGCGGTTCGGACGACGGCTCCGTCCCGCTGCCGGCCACGGTGTTCGCCCCGCCGCTGTCGGGCGCCGATGACGACGACACTCCGCCGCCGAGCACCCCGGCGGACGCCCCGACGGCGCTGATGTCGGGAGGCAGCCAGCTGCCGCCCACGGCGATCTCCCCCGCCGTGCGGCCCGAAGGGGCCGGTGACGCGGGACTGGAACGGCCGGCGGACGCCCCGCCCGCTCCGTCCGGGAACCCGACGCCTCCCCCGTCGGGGCCGGGCGCGCCCGGCGCTCCGGCGGGCGGGTATCTGCCGACGCAGCTCGTCTCCCAACTCGACCCTGAGCCCGCGCAGCAGCCGGAGCAGCCGGGGCAGCCGGAGCCGCCCGGCCCGCCCGCGCCGCCGCAGGGTGGGGTGCATCATGCTGCGACCGTGTTGGCGAATCCGGGTCAGTTGGGTCCGAAGCCGCCGCAGCCGCCTGGTCCTCCGGGGCCGCCTGGGCCGCCTGCGCCTCCGGCTGCTCCGGGGGCGGCTCCGCCGCCGCAGGGTGGGGTGCATCATGCTGCGACCGTGTTGGCGAATCCGGGTCAGTTGGGTCCGAAGCCGCCGCAGCCGCCTGGGCCGCCTGCGCCTCCGGCTGCTCCGGGGGCGGCTCCGCCGCCGCAGGGTGGGGTGCACCATGCCGCGACCGTGTTGGCGGACCCCGGTCAGCTCGGTCCGAAGCCGCCGCAGCCGCCCGGCCCGCCGGGACCGCCCGGGCCGCCGCCCGGAGCACCGCAGCCGCATCAGCCGCACCAGCCGCAGCCCCCTCACGGCGGCGGCCGCCCGCCCTCGTACGGCTATCCGCCGCAGCCGAGCGGGCTGCCGACCGTCGGCCCCGGCTACCAGGCCGTGCTGCGCTACCGCGCGCCCGACGGCTCCGAGCAGCAGCTCATCCGCCGCTCGGCGCCCGGCACCCCGCACCCGGAGTGGCAGATCTTCCATGAGCTGCGTGCGCTGAACGTACCGCCGGACCAGGTGCTGGAGCTGCATACGGAGCTGGAGTCCTGTGAGCTTCCGGGCGCGTACTGCGCACGGATGATCCGGGACAACTGGCCGCAGGCGCGGATCACTTCGATCGCCCCGTATGGCCGGGACCATGCCTCACGGCAGCAGGGCATGCGGCAGCTGCTCGCGCATCAGGGCGAGTTGCACCAGGTCGCGGACGGCCCCGCCCGCCCCGCCCCGGTGCGCGCCCCGCTGCCGCAGGTGCGGCCCGCCCCGCCCGCGCCGCCGGAGGCGATCGCGCAGGAGCTGGCGGCCGCGTTCGGCCCGCAGGGCATCTGCCGCTTCGACCAGCGGTCGGTCTCCCGCCAGGGGGTGCCCGAGTTGGTGGCGGCGACGCTCGTGTGGGCGGGGCTGCCGGGGGACTTCAACCCGTTCTTCTGGGCGCAGCCGCCGCAGCCTGTGGTGCCCACGCTGGCGGAGCTGGCCGCGCAGCGCGGTGTGCGGCCCGCGTCCGACGCCGGCTCGTATCTGGTGGTGGGCACGGACTTCGGCCGGGCGGTCTGCGTCCAGTACGGCACGGCGCACATCGTGGCGGTGCCGGTGGAGGCGGGGCCCGGCGGCCAGCCGGTCGCGCCGCAGTTCGTGAACAGCGGCATGCCGGAGTTCGTCCGCTGCCTGGCGCTTCTGGGCCGTATGTGGCGGCTGCGGTACGGGCTGAACCAGGAGCAGGCGGGCCGCTGGACGGTCGACTTTCAGGCGCAGCTGGCGGCGCTGGACCCGGCGGCGCTGGCGTCTGAGGAGAGCTGGTGGTCGGTGCTGCTGGAGCAGATGTGGGACGGTCTGCTCTGAGCCCGCCGGCGTTGCCACGCTGAAGCCCGGCGCGCACGCCCCTTCGGCCCGTTGGCGCTTCGGCGCCTGCGCCCGGCCCGGTTCCATAACGGTGCATACCGCAGGGAACCGGGCCGGGCGTTTGCTGTCGTATGGCGCATCCTTGACCCGTGAGGGCGGGGGGAGTGTCGCGGTATGGCCGCTTCCCTTTGATCCACCAGGATGTGCGCCGAATCGCATTGTGTGCCGGAAAGGGGCTTGAAGGATGAGCGCTGCATCGATGTCACCCCACGGCTTCGCCGTCGTGCGCCGTGGCTACCGCATGGCGGAGACCGACGCCCGTGTCTCGGCCCTGTCGCAGGAGCGCGACGAGGCCTGGGAGCGTGCCGCGCGGCTGACCGTCCTGGCCAAGGAGATGGCCGCGCAGACGGAGCGGCTGCGGGAGACCGTCGCGCAGCTGCCCCCGCAGACCTACGAGACGCTGGGCAGCCGCGCCCAGTATCTGCTGGCGCTGGTCCTTGAGGAGGCGGAGGCGCTGGACGCGGCGGCCCGCGAGGAGGCGCAGGCGCTCGCGGACGAGGCGGGCACGGCGGCCGACGCCGTACGGGCCGCCGCCCAGGCCCACGCCGACGCGGTGCGCGCCGAAGCGGAGGAGTGCGCCCGGCGTACGCTGCTCGCGGCCCAGCGGTCGGCGGAGGCGCTGTACACGCAAGCCCGGCGGGAGGCGAAGGACCTGCGGGGCAAGGCGGCCGCAGAACTGGAGGAGATGCACCGGCGCACCGAGGCGATGCTGACCGAGCTGGGCAAGGAACAGGCGGAGCGCTGGGAGGCCGCCGAGCGCGGCTTCGCCGAGGACGAGGCGGAACTGGACGCGCGCCACACGGAGTTGACGGCCCATGCCGAGGCCCGTCTTTCGGAGGCCCGGCGCGCCCTGGCCGAGGCGGAGGAGAGCGCCCGTCACTCCCAGGAGGACGCGGAGGCCCGCGGCGCGGAGTTGAAGGCCGCGGCGCGGCTGCGCGCGGAGCGGATCTCCCGTGACACCGAACGCCTGCTGCGGGAACACCTTCAGACGCGCGAGGAGATGCAGGCGACGATGACGCACATCCGCAACAGCCTGGCGGCGTTGACGGGCCGCGCTCCCGCGGAGGGGTGAACAGGCGCGACGTCGGTCCTCGTCCGTCACCTGTCCGTCGGCTCGTCCGTCAGGACGGGGAAACGCCGTGGGGCGAAGGTGAGCAGGACCAGCAGGGAGAGGGCGGCCGCGGCGGCCGCGCCCTGGCAGACGTGGTCCACGGCGGCGTCGACCGCACGGCGCAGCCGGTCGGCGGCGTCCGCGGTGAGTGAGGAGGGGTCGTCGAGCGCGCGGGCGGCGGCGTCCAGATCGCCGCCCGCGGCGCCGAGGTGCGCGGTGGGCACGGCGTTGGCGACGGCGCCGAACAGCGCCGCGCCCAGGCGGCGGGCCGTGAGCGCTGGCCGCCGCCGTCCACGCCCTCCTCCGTGTCGCCGGCTCCTGCCACTCCCCGTTCCTTTCAGTCTGCGCTTATCGCCTCGGGCACACCTTCTCACTTGCGCCTCACGCCACGGGAGGGTTCAGGCTTTCTCCGTCTCCCCCTTCAGGGGGAGATCCCTTAGGGGCTACTCCCTACTTCTGGCCAGGGGCCGTTCGTCCCGGCGGACGACGAGATGGAGGAGGCGGTTCTTTAGCTTGTCTTTAAGGCCGCAGCAGGCGCAGCCGAGGCAGGCGCCGCCGGGGGAGGGTGGGGAAAACCCCCGGGCCGGAACTGCACCGTGCACCAGCGCGATCAGGCCACTGCTGCCGGAAGACTCAGAGCAACGGTCAGGCCGTCATGCCTGCCGTCCATCCGCTACCGAGGAGTCATACCGTGACTACGGCTGTCACCATTCCCGCGCACGGGGGGACCGGAGGGGGTACGGCCGTCGCGGCGCGAGCCCGGCAGGTCGTCAAGGCGTATGGCGCGGGGGAGACCCGCGTCGTCGCGCTCGACCATGTGGACGTCGACATCGCCCGCGGTCAGTTCACCGCGATCATGGGCCCGTCCGGGTCCGGCAAGTCGACGCTGATGCACTGTCTCGCCGGGCTCGACACCGTCACCTCGGGCGAGATCCATCTCGATGACACCGAGATCACCAAGCTCAAGGACAAGAAGCTCACCCAGCTGCGCCGGGACCGGATCGGTTTTATCTTCCAGGCGTTCAATCTGCTGCCCACGCTCAGCGCCCTGGAGAACATCACGCTCCCCATGGACATCGCGGGCCGTAAGCCGGACGCCGCCTGGCTCAACAGGGTGGTGGAGACGGTCGGTCTGAGCGACCGCCTCAAGCACCGCCCGGCGCAGCTGTCCGGCGGCCAGCAGCAGCGGGTCGCCGTCGCGCGGGCCCTCGCCGCCCGCCCCGAGATCATCTTCGGGGACGAGCCGACCGGAAATCTGGACTCGCGCGCCGGCGCCGAGGTGCTGGGCTTTCTGCGCCGCTCCGTGGACGAGCTGGGCCAGACCATCGTGATGGTCACCCATGACCCGGTCGCCGCCGCCTACGCCGACCGCGTCCTCTACCTCGCCGACGGCCGGATCGTGGACGAGATGCTCCGGCCCACCGCCGACGCCGTGCTGGACCGTATGCGGTGCTTTTCCGGGGGACACCCCCAGACCTCCGAATTCGACCAGACCTCCGAATTCGACGCGCAGGGACGGACGTCGTGACCGTGCTCAAGACCTCGCTGCGCAACTTCCTCGCCCACAAGGGCCGGATGGCGCTCTCCGCGGTGGCCGTGCTGCTGTCGGTGGCCTTCGTCTGCGGAACGCTCGTGTTTACCGACACCATGAACACGACATTCGACAAGCTGTTCTCCGTCACCGCCGCCGATGTCACCGTCAGCCCCAAGGACGCGGACGACACCGACGACAACCCGCGGACCGGCAAGCCCGAGTCAATGCCCGCCTCGGTCCTGGACTCCGTCGCCAAGGCCGACGGAGTCCAGCGGGCCGAAGGCGCGGTCATGTCGATGAGCGTGACCGTCGTCAACGCCGACAACAAGAACATGGGCTCCAGCACCGGCGCGCCCACCATCGCAGGCAACTGGACGCAGAACGACCTCAAGGCGATGGAGATCACCTCCGGCCACGCCCCGCGCGGTCCTGCCGAGGTGATGGTCGACGCCGACACCGCCGGCAAGCACGGTCTCAAGCTGGGCGACGAGCTGCGCGCCATCGCCGTCACCGGCGACTTCACCGCGAAGATCTCCGGCATCGCCTCCTTCAAGGTGACCAACCCGGGCGCGGCCGTCGTCTACTACGACACCGCCACCGCGCAGCGCGAACTGCTCGGCAAAGAGGGCCTGTTCACGCATGTGCTGGCCACCGGAGCGGACGGCGTCAGCGATGAGCAGCTCAAGAAGAACGTCGCCGCGGCCCTGGACGCCCCGTACAAGCTGCAGACCGCGAAGGAGGCGGCCGACGCGGGCCGTGAGGAGGTCGGCTCCTTCCTCGACGTGATGAAGTACGCGATGCTCGGCTTCGCCGGAATCGCCGTTCTCGTCGGCGTCTTCCTGATCGTGAACACCTTCTCCATGCTGGTCGCGCAGCGCACCCGGGAGATCGGCCTGATGCGGGCCATCGGCTCCAGCCGCAGGCAGGTCAACCGCTCCGTGCTTCTCGAAGCCCTGCTGCTGGGCGTCGTCGGCTCGGCCGTGGGCGTCGCGGCGGGCGTGGGTCTGGCCGTCGGACTGATGGAGCTGATGGGCTCGGTCGGCATGGAGCTGTCCACGAGGGACCTCACCGTGAAGTGGACGACCCCGGTGGCCGGGCTGGTCCTCGGCGTCGTCGTCACCGTCGTCGCGGCGTACATCCCCGCCCGCCGGGCCGGGAAGATCTCGCCGATGGCCGCGCTGCGGGACGCCGGCATGCCCGCCGACGCCACGTCGGGCCGCGTCCGGGCCGTCGCCGGTCTGCTGCTCACCGGCGTCGGAGCCGTGGCGCTCGCAACCGCCGCCCGTGCGGACAAGGCGAGCGAAGGGTCGATGTTCCTCGGCCTCGGAGTCGTCCTCACGCTCATCGGATTCATCGTGATCGGCCCGCTGCTCGCCGGGGTCGTCGTACGGATGCTCAGCGCGCCGACCCTGCGGCTCCTCGGCCCCGTCGGCCGGCTCGCCGAACGCAACGCGCTGCGCAACCCGCGCCGCACCGGTGCGACCGGCGCGGCCCTGATGATCGGCCTCGCGCTGGTGGCGTGCCTGTCCGTCGTCGGCTCCTCGATGGTCGCCTCCGCGACCGAGGAACTCGACAAGTCGGTCGGCGCGGACTTCATCGTCTCCTCGGAGGGCGGTCAGCCGATCGTGCCGCAGGTGCAGCGGGCGCTGGAGGAGACCGCCGGCATCGCGCATGTCACCGAGTACCGCATCGTCGACGCCAAGCTGACCTCGCCCGACGGAAAGACCGAGGACGAGAGCCTGGTCGCCGCCGACCCGACGTACGCACAGGATCTGCGCCGTACGACGGTGGCAGGCGAGCTGTCCGCGGCCTACGGGAAGAACGCGATGTCCGTCGGCGACTCGTACGCCGAGGAGCACGGCGTCACGGTCGGCGACACGCTCACCGTCGCCTTCAAGGGCGGTCAGAGCGCGCAGCTGAAGGTCGCCGCGATCACCTCGGACGACACGAACGTGGACAAAGGCGCGATGTATATGAACATCACGACCGCCGCGCGGCATCTGCCCGCCGAGAAGATGCCGCAGAACTTCTTCCTGTTCGCCAAGGCCGTCGACGGCCAGGAGAAGGAGGCGTACAGCGCGCTCAAGGCGTCCATCGCCGACTACCCGACCTACAAGGTGCAGAACCAGACGGACTTCAAGCAGGACCTGAAGGACCAGATCGGCCAGCTGCTGAACATCGTCTACGGTCTGCTGGCGCTCGCGATCATCGTCGCGGTGCTGGGCGTGGTGAACACCCTGGCCCTGTCGGTGGTGGAGCGCACCCGTGAGATCGGCCTGATGCGGGCGATCGGCCTCTCCCGCCGCCAGATGCGCCGCATGATCCGCCTGGAGTCGGTGGTCATCGCCCTCTTCGGCGCGCTGCTCGGCCTCGGGCTCGGCATGGGCTGGGGCACGGCCGCGCAGAAGCTGCTGGCGCTGGAGGGCCTGGAGGTCCTTGAGATCCCGTGGCCGACGATCGTCACGGTGTTCATCGGCTCGGCCTTCGTGGGGCTGTTCGCGGCGCTGGTGCCGGCGTTCCGCGCGGGCCGGATGAATGTGCTGAACGCGATCGCGACGGAGTAGTCCGCGGCGGACCCGTCTGCGCCGATGCGCCGCGTGGCGGAAGCCCGGGCCGGCGGTGGTGCCGGCCCGGCCACCGGAGCCGGCCCGCCCGCGCGCGTCCGCGGCATGCTGCTCGCGCTGAACGCACTGCTGGGCCCGCCCGCGCAGCCGACGGGGGGTCCGGGCCCGCCCTGCGTGTGTGTACGGGGCCGCCGCGGCCACGGCCGTTCCCGAACTGGGCCCGCCCGCCCGCGTGCGCGTACCGGCTAGACACGGACGGTCAGGACCGGACAGGACGCCTGCCCGCGTGCGCGCGTGTAACGGGGACGCCGAAGGCGGCCAGCCGGTGACGACTCTGGGGCCCGTACGCGCGCGTGTGCAGGGCGCGCCGCCGTGCGTATGTTGGCCTGTCTGCGCGCGTGCGTGTACGGGCCCGAGGGGCCGCGCTCGGGCTCCGGCCCGTCTCGGCCCGCCCGCGCGGGCGGGCCGAGACGGGCAGTACGGAGGCAGCCCCATGACCCGCCCCATCGGGCTCGCCTGCGCGCGTGCGCGTACGGCCTGGTGCGGCGGCCCCGCGCGCCGCCGTGCGCATCGGCGGCCCGGCGGTCCGTATCCGCAGGGGACGCCCGCGCTCACACCCGTACGCGGTGCCGCTCCACTCCGCTCGCCGCGCGGAAGAACCGCCCCCCACAGCCCCCGCAGGGACCCCCGCGGGCATTCCGGACGCGGCTGTCACACCGCCGTCGTACGCTGGAGGACCCCGGCCCGTCCTACGCGTCGGGCCCTTCGCGTTGCCCCCGCGCTTCGCCCCGCCAGCCTCACCCACGGGATGGATCTGTCCATGAGCCTGCACGGTCTCCTCGATGCCGTCGTCGCCGACCCCGCGCTGACCCAGGCGGTGAAGGCGGCCGCCGACGGAAACCGGATGCACGTCGATCTGGTCGGCCCGCCCGCCGCCCGCCCCTTCACCGTGGCCGCGCTGGCCCGGGAGGCGAAGCGCCCCGTGCTGGCCGTTACCGCCACCGGCCGTGAGGCCGAGGATCTGGCCGCCGCGCTGCGCTCGCTGCTGCCCGAGGAGGGCGTCGTCGAGTACCCGGCGTGGGAGACGCTGCCGCACGAGCGGCTGTCACCGCGCTCCGACACCGTCGGCCGCCGTCTCGCCGTGCTGCGCCGCCTCGCCCACCCCAGCGCTGACGACCCGGCCGCCGGGCCGGTGTCCGTGGTCGTCGCGCCCGTGCGCTCCGTGCTCCAGCCGCAGGTCAAGGGGCTCGGCGAGCTGGTGCCCGTGGCGCTGCGCAGCGGGCGGCAGGCGGACCTCGAAGAGGTCGTGGACGCGCTCGCGGCCGCCGCGTACTCAAGGGTGGAGCTGGTCGAGAAGCGCGGTGAGTTCGCGGTCCGCGGCGGCATCCTCGATGTCTTTCCGCCGACCGAGGAGCATCCGCTGCGCGTGGAGTTCTGGGGCGACGACATCGAGGAGATCCGCTACTTCAAGGTGGCGGACCAGCGCTCCCTGGAGGTGGCGGAGCACGGGCTGTGGGCGCCGCCGTGCCGTGAGCTGCTGCTCACGGCCTCCGTGCGGCAGCGGGCGGCGGAGCTCGCCGAGGCCCACCCGGAGCTGGGCGAACTGCTTGGCAAGATCGCCGAGGGGATCGCGGTCGAGGGCATGGAGTCCCTCGCGCCCGTTCTCGTCGACGATATGGAGCTGCTGCTCGACGTGCTGCCCGCCGGGGCGATGGCCGTGGTGTGCGACCCGGAGCGGGTGCGCAGCCGGGCCGCGGACCTGGTGGCCACCTCGCAGGAGTTTCTGCAGGCGTCCTGGGCGGCCAGCGCCGGCGGCGGCAAGGCCCCGATCGACGTGGGCGCGGCCTCGCTGTGGGGCATCGCGGACGTCCGGGACCGGGCGCGTGAGCTGGGCATGATGTGGTGGTCGGTGTCGCCGTTCGCCGCCGACGAGGAACTCGCGGAGACATGTGCCGCTGACGCGGCGGGGGACACCCTCAAACTGGGCATGCACGCCCCGGAGTCATACCGGGGAGACACCGCCCGCGCCCTCGCGGACACCAAGGGCTGGCTCGCGGACGGCTGGCGCACGGTGTACGTCACCGAGGGCCACGGCCCCGCCGCCCGCACCGTCGAGGTGCTCGGCGGCGAGGGCATCGCGGCCCGCCTCGACGGCGCGCTGGCGGAGATCTCGCCCTCCCTCGTGCATGTGGCGTGCGGCTCGATCGAGCACGGCTTTATCGACCCCGGCCTCAAAATCGCCGTCCTGACGGAGACGGACCTGTCCGGCCAGAAGGCCGCCGGCCGGGACGGCCAGCGGATGCCGGCCCGCCGCCGCAAGCAGATCGACCCGCTCACCCTCCAGGCGGGCGACTACATCGTGCACGAGCAGCACGGCGTGGGCCGCTATATCGAGATGGTGCAGCGCACCGTGCAGGGCGCGACCCGTGAGTATCTGCTCGTCGAGTACGCCCCGGCCAAGCGCGGCCAGCCAGGCGACCGGCTCTATATCCCCACCGACCAGCTGGAGCAGGTCACCAAGTACGTGGGCGGCGAGGCCCCGACGCTGCACCGGCTGGGCGGCGCGGACTGGACCAAGACCAAGCAGCGCGCCAAGAAGGCGGTCAAGGAGATCGCGGCCGATCTCATCAAGCTCTACTCGGCGCGGATGGCGGCCCCCGGCCATGCCTTCGGCCAGGACACGCCCTGGCAGCGGGAGCTGGAGGACGCCTTTCCGTACGCGGAGACCCCCGACCAGCTCTCCACCATCGCCGAAGTCAAGGAAGACATGGAGAAGTCGGTCCCGATGGACCGGCTGGTCTGCGGCGACGTCGGCTACGGCAAGACGGAGATCGCGGTCCGCGCGGCCTTCAAGGCGGTGCAGGACGGCAAGCAGGTCGCGGTCCTGGTCCCCACCACGCTGCTGGTGCAGCAGCACTTCGGCACCTTCAGCGAGCGGTACGCGCAGTTCCCCATCGCGGTGAAGGCCCTGTCCCGCTTCCAGTCCGACACGGAGGCGAAGGCCACCCTGGAGGGGCTGCGGGACGGCGCGGTCGACATCGTCATCGGCACGCACCGGCTGTTCTCGTCCGAGACGAAGTTCAAGGACCTGGGCCTGGTCATCGTCGACGAGGAGCAGCGCTTCGGCGTGGAGCACAAGGAGCAGCTGAAGAAGCTCCGCGCCAACGTCGACGTGCTGACCATGTCCGCCACCCCCATCCCGCGGACGCTGGAGATGGCGGTCACCGGCATCCGGGAGATGTCCACCATCACCACCCCGCCGGAGGAGCGGCACCCGGTCCTCACCTTCGTCGGCCCGTACGAGGAGAAGCAGATCGGCGCGGCGATCCGCCGTGAACTGCTCCGCGAGGGCCAGGTCTTCTATATCCACAACCGCGTCGAGTCGATCGACCGGGCGGCCGCCCGCCTCCGCGAGATCGTGCCGGAGGCGCGGATCGCCACCGCCCACGGCCAGATGTCCGAGTCCACGCTGGAACAGGTCGTCGTCGACTTCTGGGAGAAGAAGTACGACGTCCTCGTCTCGACGACCATCGTCGAGTCGGGCATCGACATCTCCAACGCCAACACCCTGATCGTGGAGCGCGGCGACAACTTCGGCCTCTCCCAGCTCCATCAGCTCCGCGGCCGGGTGGGCCGCGGCCGCGAGCGCGGCTACGCCTACTTCCTCTACCCGCCGGAGAAGCCGCTGACCGAGACCGCGCACGAGCGGCTCGCCACCATCGCCCAGCACACGGAGATGGGCGCGGGCATGTACGTGGCGATGAAGGACCTGGAGATCCGCGGCGCGGGCAATCTGCTCGGCGGCGAGCAGTCCGGCCATATCGCGGGCGTCGGCTTCGATCTGTACGTCCGCATGGTCGGCGAGGCGGTCGCCGACTACCGCGCCTCGCTCGAAGGCGGCGGGGCGGAGGAGCCCCCGCTCGAGGTCAAGATCGAGCTCCCGGTCGACGCGCACGTCCCGCACGACTACGCGCCCGGCGAGCGGCTGCGCCTCCAGGCGTACCGGGCGATCGCCTCCGCGAACTCCGAGGAGGACATCAAGGCGGTCCGCGAGGAGCTCGCCGACCGCTACGGCAAGCTCCCCGAACCGGTCGAGAACCTCCTCCTCGTCGCCGGCCTCCGCATGCTGGCCCGCGCCTGCGGCGTCACCGAGATCGTCCTCCAGGGCCCCAACATCCGCTTCGCCCCGGTCGACCTCCGCGAATCCCAGGAGCTCCGCCTCAAGCGCCTCTATCCGCGCACGGTCATCAAGCCCGCCGTCCACCAGGTCCTGGTCCCCCGCCCCACCACGGGCAAAATCGGCGGCAAGCCGGTCGTGGGCCGCGAACTGCTGGCATGGACGGGCGAGTTCCTGACGACCATCCTGGGCTCCTGACCCCTGATCCGGTGGAGGCGCGCCCGCGCGCCTCCACCGGACCGACTCACTTCTTCAGCGCCGCCAGCAGATCGGCGAGGTCGGACTTGATGAGCTCGCGGCTGTCCTCGGAGATGCTGTGCTGCTGGTGGGACGGGTACACGGTGAGGCTGAGCACGGCGCCGCCGTCGCGGACCGAGGTCTTGATTCCGCTTCCGTCGTCGGCGACCAGCTCGATGGCTTCATCGCCCAGCCCGCCGAGGGGCTCGGCGCGGAACTCGGCGTCTTCCGGGGCGAGGTAGCCGGGGTCGGTGGCATAGACCTCGAACTCCGCGGCCGGATCGGTCTTCTTGTGCAGCCGGTAGTGGATGAGGGCGTTGTACGGCTGCTCTTCTCCGGCACTTTCCAGTCGCAGGAAGCATGTGGAGATGTCCAGCGCATCATGCTCCCAGTGGTCACCCTCCGGGGACGTCGGATCGCCCAGCGCGCCGCCGAGCGCCTTGAGCTTGGCATCGGCGCACAGATCGCTGGTCGCGGCGTACCCCTTGGTGTCCGGAGTCTGCCCGTAGGTCACCAGCCCGGTCGCCCACAGCGCGGAGGCCGCGCCGGCCCCGACGAGCACTCCCGCCAGACCCGTGACCGTGTACCGGCCCAGTGAGCGGGCGCGGCTCCTTCCCGCCCCTGGGTCGTCCGGAGTCGGAGACGATCCGCTGGTCGCCTGTCTGTCCGCGTCCTCGGATATGCCTGTCACGTGCTGTCGCTCTCCCGGCTCGTTGGTGGGTTGGCCGCATGTTCGAGCGCACTCTAGATGAGTCCCATGCCTGTGCCGGATGCGACCCTGGTGGAAGAGTCCGTCGGCTCGTATGTGACGACCAGCCGGGATGCCCTGGTTGCGGCACTGTATGCGTCATACGTCCTGTTCGGCCCAGACGGTCTTGCCGCTCGGCGTGTACCGCGTGCCCCAGCGCCGGGTGAGCTGGGCGACCAGGAGGAGTCCGCGTCCGCCCTCGTCGAAGGCGCGCGACCGTTTCCTGTGCGGCGTGGTGCTGCTGGCGTCGGACACCTCGCTCATCAGCACGGAGTCCCGGATCAGACGGAGCGTCAGCGGGGGCCGCGCGTAGCGGATCGCGTTCGTGACCAGTTCGCTGACCACGAGCTCCGTGGTGAACGCAAGCTCTTCCAGCCCCCACTCCGTCAGCCGGCCGGTGACGAGATGACGGACCCGCGCGACCTCGGCGGGGTCGGCGGCGACCTCCCAGGTGGCGACGAGCGAGGGGTCCAGCGCCCGGGTGCGCGCCAGGAGGAGGACCGCGTCGTCCTCGTGCTTCCCCGGGGAGAGGCCGTGCAGCACCCGGTCGCAGAGCTCTTCGAGTGAGGCCGCGGGACCGGTGAGCAGCTCGCCGAGCAGCCGCAGTCCCTCGTCGAGGTCGCGGCTGCCGGAGTGCGGCAAGCCGTCGGTGTAGAGCGCGATGACGCTGTCAGGGGGCAGTTCGAGGCTGTCGCTTTCGAAGGGCAGCCCGCCGACGCCCAGCGGCGGACCGTTCGGCAGGTCGGGGAAGCGAACCGTGCCGTCGGGGGAGGCGACCGCCGGGGGCGGGTGGCCGGCACGGGCCATGGTGCAGCACCGGGACACCGGGTCGTACACCGCGTAGAGGCAGGTGGCTCCGGCGACCGGGGTGTGGGTGTGCTGTTCCGGCGTCGCGTGCCCGGCAGGCGTGGGCTCTTCCTCGTCGAGGCGCAGGACGAGGTCGTCGAGGTGGGTCAGCAGTTCGTCCGGGGGAAGGTCGATGTCGGCCAGGGTCAGCGCGGCCGTTCGCAGCCGTCCCATGGTCGCGGACGCCGCGATGCCGTGTCCCACGACGTCCCCCACCATGAGCCCCACACGCGCCCCCGACAGGGGGATGACGTCGAACCAGTCGCCTCCGACTCCCGCGCCTGACTCCGCGGGAACGTAGCGGCTGGCGACGTCCACCGCCGAGAGCCGCGCCTCGTGACGCGGAAGCAGGCTCCGCTGCAGGGCCAGGGACGTGCTGCGCTCTCGCGCGTAGCGGCGGGCGTTGTCGATGGCGAGCGCGGCCCGCGTGGTGATCTCGCGGGCCAGCAGCACATCGTCGGCGTCGAACGGGTCCGGTGTGCGGTGGCGCAGATAGTGCACGACGCCGAGGAGGGTCCCGCGGGCGAGCAGGGGCGCGGCGATGAGGGAGTGGACGCGGAGGAGGCGGAGGGTTCCGGCGGCCGGGGGATCGTGGTGGAACCACTCACGGATGTCCCGGTCGTCCGTCCAGTGCCCTGACGGCGCTTCCGCGGCGAGGGCGCGCGCCATGGGCGACAGCGGGTGGTGCCGGCACGGCTGACCGGGGCGGGCGGCCGACTCGGGGCAGCCCTCCAGGACCGAGTCCTGTGCGACGCGGAGCAGCGGCGGCGCGGCGGGCCGGGACGCCGGGCCGCCGGAGCGCACGACGTCCTCGAAGAGGTCGACGGCGGCGAAGTCGGAGAAGTGGCCGATGGCCACCCGCGTCAGTTCACGCGCGGTCTTGGACACGTCCAGGGACGTGCCCAGCCGGACACTCGCGGCGTTCATGACCGCGAGCCGCTGCCGGGTGCGGTACTGACCGGTGATGTCGAGAGCCGCGGGGGCGGTCCTGCGCACCTGCGGCGGCGGGGCGCCGCCGGCCAGCCGGGAGAGCGCCGTCGGCAGGCCCGTCAGAGAGGTCACGACCGCGTCCGCCTCCGCCAGGTCGTCCCGGGAAGGCGCCGGCGGGGCCTCGCCGCGCAGCAGCCACACGCTGCGCAGCCCCGCTCGCCGCGCGCCCCGTACATCGGTGTCGAGCCGGTTGCCGACGTGGACGGTGTGCTCGGCCGTTGTGCCGAGCCTGTCGAGCACGGTGCGGAAGGCCTGGGCGGCGGGTTTCTCCGCGGAGTCGGCGCCGCCGAGGACGATCGCGCCGAACAGCGGGGCGAGGCCGTCGCGCCGCAGCGCGTCCCGCACTTGCGGCGGCGAGTTGGACAGGATGCCGAGCCGGTAGTCGTCGGCCAGCGCCCGCAGCACCGGAGCCACGTCGGGGTAGAGGGACTCGACCGGGTAGGCCCAGTGCTTGGCGATATGGGTGCGCAGGATGCCGACGTCGTCGTGGAGGAACCTGTGGGCGAACGCCTCCCGCAGCCCGGCGCCGCCTTCGCGCTCCTCCTCGTACAGCGACCAGAACTCACGCTCGTCGACCTCGCCGACCAGTTCGTGGACCGCGCGGTAGAGGGCTTCGACGAAGCGCTCGTCGTCGTAGATCGAGCCGCCGATGTCGAACACCACCGCGTCCACACGGCCGGTCCCCGCGCCGCCGTGCGGCACTCCGCGGCCTGTGGTGGCGTCGACGCCCACGCTGAGCCTCCCGGAGACGGCCGCCCCCGTCACCACCATCGTGGCACCGGGCCGGTCGCGACGCGAACCGCCGGGGGGCGGTCCGCAAGGCGGGGCGGCCGCCGGGCTCGCCGGAAGACGGGCCTTCCCGAGGTGCGGGCGAAGGCGAAGGGCTCCGGCAGCCGCCTGGCCGCCCCTTACCGGTGCTCGCCGGCTCCCCCGCGGCCGGGGAGCGCCTCCGGGTTGGCGCAGTGGGCGAGCGGTTCGCCCCGCAGATAGCGGGCGGTCTCCGCGGCGCAGATCCCGGCGGCCTGGTGCGCGGTCTGCTTGCTGGCTCCCGCCAGGTGGGGCGTCATCACGATGCCGGGGGTGCGCAGCAGCCGTGAGCCGGCCGGGACGGGCTCCTCCGGGAAGACGTCGAACGCCGCGGCGAACAGATGCCCGCGGTCGAGGGCGTCACACACCGCGTCGTAGTCGAGCAGCCCGCCGCGCGCACAGTTGACGATCACGGAGCCCGGAGGCATCGCGGCGATCTGCGCGGCGCCGATCATGCCCCGGTTCTCCGCCGTCAGCCGGGCGTGCAGGGACAGGACCCGGGACCGGGCCAGCAGCTCGTCCAGGCTGACGCTCTCCACGGCGGCGTCTGCGCCGCCGTGGAGATACGGGTCATGGACGAGGACGTGCGCGCCGAAGCCGCCGAGGATGCGGGCGACGCGGTGCCCGATGGCGCCATAGCCGACGAGCCCCACCGTGGCGCCCGCCAGCTCCATGCCGACCTCCTCGTACTGGTAGTAGTCGCCCCGCCAGATCCCCCGGGCCAGTTCGCGGTGGGTGTGGGGGATGCGGCGCAGGGCGGCGAGCAGCAGGGCGACGGTGTGCTCGGCCGTGGCGGTGGCGTTGCGGCCGGGAGCGAAGGTCACGGCGACGCCGTGCTCCGTGGCGGCCTCCAGATTGGCGTTGACCGGCCCGCCGCGCCCGACGGCGAACAGTTCGAGGTCCGGGCAGGCCTGAAGGACCCGCCGGGTGAGCGGGGCCATCTGGGTCACGCAGATCCGCACCCCCTGGAGGGCCTCGATGAGCTGTTCCTCGGTGCCGGACGCCTCATGTACTTCGGCGACGTCGCCGAATGGCTCGATGGGCCACGGCAGATGGAGTTCGCCGATCTGCAACGGCCCGGGCATCCTGTCCTGTTCGGCGCGCAGCGCGTCGGCGAGCAGGCCGGCCTGGACGAAGTGGTCACCTGCGGCGAGGATCTTGACGGTCACGGTGTTTCCTCCTCGGGACCGGCGGCGGACGGCGCGGGGAAGTCGCCGCAGGCTTCGGCCGGGGTGTTGAACTGCAGCAGCGACGCCCTGTCCGCAGCGCCGTCCGCGCCGTTGAAGCGGACCTCGGTGATCGCGCAGTTGCGCATCAGCGGGAACAGCCGCCGGTATTCCGACAGCGGCACGCCCGTCAGCCGGCACAGGAGCAGCCGGTTGAGGGTGCTGTGTCCGACGACCAGGACCCGGCCTTCCGGGTGGCGGCGGTGGATTTCCCGCAGGCATTCCATGCCCCGCTCGACGGCGTCCGCGGGACGCTCGCCGTCCGGCAGGTGATGGTGCGAGGGGTCGGCGTGGAAGGCGGCGAGCCGCTCGGGAAACGCGTCGCGCATGTCGGCGGTGGTGAGCCCTTCGCCGCGCCCGAAGTCGACCTCCCGCAGTCTGGCGTCCTCCTGCGGCTCAAGGCCGGTCGCCTCGGCGACGGGGCGGGCGGTGTCGCGGGCCCGCAGCAGAGGGGAGACCCACAGGGCGTCGGGGCACGCCTGCTTGGCCCAGACCGCGAGCCGCTCGGCCTGCTCGCGTCCGCGCGGGGTGAGCGGAATGTCGCTGCGCCCCGTGTAGCGGTTCTCGGCGTGCCAGATCGTCTCGCCGTGGCGGACCAGTACGAGATCGGTCACAGTTGCGTTCTCCTTCGTGCGTGCCGGGCGACGGCCGCGGGCAGCCAGCCGTGTTCTTCGAGTGCGTCGACCAGTCTGAGATGGCTCTCAAGCAGGCGTCGCGTGTGCTCTGGCCGTGGTTCGACCACGGTGCGCAGCCGCACCATGTCGCGGGCCGTGGCGCTGAGCGGGTGGGTGGTGCCCGCGCGGGCGAGGATGGCCATCCCCAGCGCGGCCTCGGCGTTCTCCGGCACGGTGACCGGTCGGGCGAGCACGTCGGCGCGCAGTTGGCACCAGTAGCGGCTGCGGGCCCCGCCACCGGTGAAAGTCACCGGGCCGTCGAGGGGCGCGCCCAGCAGCCCGAAGTAGTCGAAGCAGAGGCGCTCGACGAAGGCGACGCCCTGCAGCAGCGAGGCGTGGTAGTCGGCCTCCGCGGCGGCGTGCCGGTCTCCCAGGGTGAACCCCTCGGCCTCCGGCGCGAGGAAGGGGAAGCGTTCGCCTCTGGAGGCAAGCGGGTAGGTCACCAGGCTGGACGGTTCGTACCGTTCGGCCCGGGCGTCGAGTGCGGCGAGGTTCCGTCCGGGAAAGGCGTGGGAGAGCACCCCCGCGCCGGTGCTGGAGGCGCCGCCGGGCAGCCAGTTCCCGTCCGGGGCGCGGTGCGAGTACACCACGCCCAGGGGGTCGCGCAGTCGCTGCGCGGTCACCCCCTTGAGGACGAGTGTGGTGCCGAGGACCGAGTTCCACGCGCCGGGTTCCAGGGCGCCCGCGCTGATCTGCGCCGCGCAGCCGTCCGTCATGCCGGCGACCACCAGGGTGCCCTCGGCCAGGCCCGTGGCCTCGGCGGCCTCGGCGCACACGGCGCCGAGCACGGTTCCGGGGCGTACGGCGTCGGGCAGCAGCGCCATGGGAACCCGCAGGTCCTCCAGGAGCGCGGCGGGCCAGGTCTCGCGCTCCGTGTCGTAGCCCGTCTTCAGGGCGTGGCTGGAGTCGGTGGCCACGGGGTGCCCGGTGAGCCGTTCTGCGATGTGGTCGGCCTGGTGGACCAGCCGGGCCCCGGCGGGCAGCCGGGGGTGGTGGGCGAGCAGCCACATCAGCTTGGGCAGTGCCCACGAGGGCTGCGGCCGGTGGCCGAGCCGCTCCCACAGGGCGGCGCCGGCCTCAGCCGCCAGGGGCGCTTCCCCGACGGCGCGCGAGTCGTCGTACATCAGGCCCGGGGTCAGCGGACGTCCGCTGCGGTCGGCGAGCAGGATGGTGCCGGAGGTCGCGCACACCGCGACCCCCCGCACCGAGGCGGCGGGCACGCCGTCCAGCGCACGGCGGCACGCGGTGCGCACCGCGCTCCACCACTGGTCGGGGCTCTGCTCGTGCCGGGGGCCCGCCCGGCGGCTGCGCAGCTGCTCGGCGCCCGATCCGCGCACGCCTCCTGCCGCGTCGACGGCGAGCACGCGGACGCTCTGGGTGCCCAGGTCGATGCCCAGCCACACCTCGGGATGATCGTTGGGTTCAGGCATGCGGGTCTCCGGCGGCGGTCGTACGGGTCGGGGCGGCAAAGGCGCCGGGCCCGGGCGGGGAGTCGGCGAGCACCTGCCAGCCCGCGGCGGACACCTCGCGCAGCGCGAGGAATGTGTCGAAGCGGGAGGCGTAGAACCGGCTCCGCTCCGCATCCGGTTCGTCGGCCGGCCGGGTCCGCACATAGCGGCGGGCGGCGGCGGTGATGTCGGGTTCCTCGCCGAGGCTCACCAGTCCGGTCAGGAAGGCGCCTTTGGCGCCGACCTCGCTGTCGGCGGACCGCACCGTGGGCAGCCCGGTGACGTCGGCGAGGAGCCTGCACCAGGCGTCGCTGGCCGCGCCGCCGCCGCAGAGGCGCAGTTCGCCGGCCGCGGCGCCGGAGGCGGTGAGGCAGTCGCGGATGACCATGCTGAGCCCTTCGAGTACGGCCCGGGCGACGTCGCAGGGACGGTGGTCCAGGCTCATTCCCCAGAAGACGCCGCGGGCGCGCGGGTCGAGGAAGGGGGCGCGTTCACCGGCCGGTGAGAGGTAGGGAAGGAAGACCAGGCCGCGGGCGCCCGGCGGGCTCTGGACGGCGAGCTCGCCGAGCTCGGCCGGGGTGCTCAGGCCCAGCGTGCACACCGCCCAGGCGATCACTTCGGTGCCCGCGAGGGTGGGGAAGGCCCGCAGCAGGCGGCCGCGCGAGTCCTCGACGATGGTCAGACCCGCGGGCCGGCCCGTGGTGTCGGGCGTGTCGCGCACCACCTCGGTGCACAGCGTGGTGCCGAGGATGGTGCACGCCTGGCCGGGGGCGGTCGCGCCGACGCCGATCGCCGTCGAGACGATGTCGTACGGGGCCATCACCACGGGCAGTCCGGCCGGCAGGCCCAGTTCGCGCGCGGCCCGGTCGGTGAGTTCCCCGACTCGCCGCCCGTTGCCCCGCACCGGCGGCAGCAGCCGCTCGGCCCAGTCCAGGCCGAACAGCGTGCGTATCTCGGGGGAGTAGCGGCGGGTGCGGGGGTCGAGGAAGGGCGCCGAGGCGTCCGACTCGTCGACGGCGGTGTGGCCCGTGAAGCGCAGGAAGAGCCATCCTCCGCAGTACAGGGAGGCGGACGAGCGGGCCAGCCGGTCCGGATCGTGCGAGGCCAGCCAGGTGAGGATGGCGTTGGGCAGGCCGGGGAATGTCAGCGACCCCGTGCGGCGGAACGCCTCGTCGAGCACTCCGGAGGCCCGCCAGCCTTCGACGACCGGGGCGGCGCGCCCGTCCGACCAGAGAATCGCAGGGCCGGTGGGGTCGCCTTTGTCGTCGACGAGCCAGCAGCCGTCGCCCTGCGCGGTGAACGCGATGAACCGCACGCCGTCCGCGACATGGCTTCGGGCGGACCGGATGGTGGCGACGACGGCCTGCCACACCGCGGTCATGTCCTGCTCGGCCCAGCCGGGCCGCGGACGCTGGACGGCGGTGGCCTGGCGTGCGACGGCCACCTCGTTGCCCTCATCGTCCAGGACAACGGTCTTGATCATGGAAGTGCCGACGTCGACGGCGAGCACTGACATGGGTGATCGCTCCTTGTCTCAGCGTGCCGCTGAGTGAGGGGGGACGCGCGGGCCGCCGTGCGGCGCCCGGTCCTCCGGGTGGGCAGGTGTGCTGTCCCACGTCTCCAGCTTGACTGGCCGGGCGGGGACCGGTCGGTCACCCGCGTCCGTGCGAGACCCGCGAGCGGCGGGCCGCCGAATCCAGTGCCACCGCGAGGAGCAGGACCCCTCCGGTCACGGCGAAGCGGTACGCGGAGTTGAGGCTGAGCAGCGTCAGGCCGCTGGCGATGGACTGGATGACGGTGATCCCGAGCAGGGCCGAGAAGGCCGTGCCCCGGCCGCCGAAGAGGCTCGCGCCGCCGATGACCGCCGCGGCGATGGCGTTGAGGTTCACATCGCCCCCGCCGCTGCTCTGGTTCGCCGACGCGAGGCGGGCGGCGGCCAGCACCCCGCCGAGTGCCGCCAGGGTGGTGCAGGTGACCAGGGCGGCCGTGTACACGCGCCGTACGTTGATGCCGGCCCGGCGCGCCGCCTCCGCGTTGCCGCCCACGGCGTACAGCGCGCGGCCCCACCCGGTGCGGCTGAGGACGTAGTGCGCGGCGATCACCAGGGCGACGAAGGCCACGTACATCCAGCCGACGCCCCGGGAGAGGTTGAGGTACCAGACGGCGAACTCCAGCAGCGCCAGCAGCGCGCCGGACCGCAGGGCGATCAGCCGCAGCGGGCGGGCGGACAGCCCCGCCAGAGCGCGCTCCCGGGAGCGCGCCCAGCCGCTGAGGAAGTACCCGGCCGCCGCGCCCAGGGCGAGGAGGTAGGACAGCCACGCGGGGACATACGCCGTCTGGGCGAAGTGGACCAGGGCCGAGTCGAAGGGGATGTTGATCGAACCGCGCTCTCCCAGCACGCCGAGCTGGATGCCGAGAAAGCCGAGCAGCCCCGCCAGGGTGATCACGAAGGTGGGCACCCCGAGGCGGTTGAACACCTGGCCGTAGAACCAGCCGATCAGCGCGCCCGCGGCGAGGGCGCCGAGCACGGCCAGGGGCCAGGGCCAGTTCTGGTTGACGAACATGACGGCCATGCCCGCCGCGGCCAGTCCGCTGACGGAGCCGACCGAGAGGTCGATCTGGCCCACGAGCAGCACGCAGACCACCCCGAGGGCCATCACGCCGACGGGCACGCTCTCCATGGCGAGGTTGCCCAGGTTGGCGCTGGACAGAAAGGTCGGATTGGCCGTGTGGAGCACCGTCCAGATGACGAGCAGCCCGGCGACCACGGGGAAGACGCCCAGGTCCCCGGACCGGAGCCGGTCGAGGACGCCGCGGGCCGTCCCCCGTATCCCGGTGTGCACGCGCAGTCGCTCGTCGCGCAGGTCGACGGCGACCGGCCGGACGTCGGAAGCAGTGTCGTTCATGGGGTCACCTCTGAGGTGTGGGCGGAGGCCAGGGCGGCGGAGCGGTTCGCGGCCCGGCGCGCCACGACGTTGTCGGACGCTCCGGTGATCGCCGCGACGACGTCCTCGGCGGTCACGGACTCCACGTCGAAGACGCCGTTGTTGCGGCCGAGCCGGAGCACGGCCACGCGGTCGGCGACCGCCTTCACATCGGCCATGTTGTGGCTGATCATGATCACGCCGAGACCGCGCTCACGCAGGCGCTCGATCAGGTTGAGGACCTCCGCGGTCTGCGCGACCCCCAGAGCCGCGGTGGGCTCGTCGAGAATGACGATCTTGGGGTCGCCCAGCAGCGACCGTGCGATGGCGATCGTCTGGCGCTGCCCTCCCGACAGGGACGCGACCGGGGTGTGCAGGCTGGGGATCTTCGCGGAGAGCTGTCCGAGGAGCTCCCAGGAGCGGGTCTCCATCTCGACCTCGGCGAGCCGGTGGAAGCGCAGCTCACGGCCGAGGAACAGGTTCTGGATGACGTTGAGGTTCTCGCACAGTGCGAGGTCCTGGTAGACGGTGGCGATGCCCAGCTTCTGGGCGGCGCTCGGGTTGGGAAGGACGACCGGGCGCCCCTGGAACGAGATGGCGCCGCCCGCGTCCGGGGCGTGGACGCCCGCGAGCACCTTGACCAGGGTGGACTTGCCGGCGCCGTTGTCCCCGACCAGCGCCACGATCTCGCCCGCGTGGACGTCCAGGTCGATGTCGGTGAGAGCGGCGACCGCGCCGAAGGTCTTGCTGATCCCGCGCAGGGACAGCACGGGCGCGGGGGCGCCGCGGCTCCCGGCGGCTGCGGTGGTGGGCATGTGCCTGCCTCGCATGGGTCTGGGGCCGCCGGTCCGCCCGCACGGGCGGACCGGCCGAACCGTGGGCTGGATGACTAGTTGATGCCGGCCTTGCGGCAGGCGTCGGCGTAGGCGGGGGTGCAGATCTCGGAGGCCTTGAAGGGCCCGTCCTCGATCAGCGTTTCGGCGAGGTTGTCCACGGTGACCACCGTCGGCTCGTACAGCCGGGCGGGGGTGTCGAAGATCAGGGTTTCCGCGGAGGGGGTCTTGCCCTTGGCGAACTGGTAGGCGATCTCGGCCGCCGCTTCCGCCACGGTCCTGATCGGCTTGGAGATGGTGTTGTACTGCTCGCCCGCCACGATGCGCTGCGCCGCGGCCAGCTCGGCGTCGTTGCCGGTGACCGGGGGCACCGCGGCGACTCCCGCGGCCTTGAAGGCGGCGATCGCGCCGCCTGCCGTGCCGTCGTTGGCGGCCACCACACCCGCGATCTTGCCCTTGTGCTGCGTGATCTTGGAGCTGACCCAGTTCTGTGCCTTGGTGGGGTCCCAGCCGGGGGTGTCGTACTCGTCGAGCAGCTCGATTCCGCTCGGGTCGACGGCGTTGTGGATGCCCTTCTTGATCAGGCCCGCCGCGGCGTCGGTGGGGGACCCGTTCACCTGGAGCAGCCCGCCCTTGGCGTCCTTCTCCTTCAGGTGGTCCACGAGGGACTGGGCGATCATCTGGCCGATCTTCTCGTTGTCGAACGAGACGTAGTAGTCGGCCTTGCCGCCGGGGATGGGGCGGTCGTAGGCGATCACGGGCACGCCCTGTGCCTGGGCGTTGCCGACGACGGTCACCGCCGCCGCCGAGTCGACCGGGTCGATCACCAGCGCCTTGACGCCTTGCGCGAGCGCGGAGTCCGCCTGTCTCTGCTGTGTCGACGGATCGGCCTTCGCGTTGGCGTACACCACCTCGCAGTCCGCGCAGAGCGAGGCGAGCTTCGCCTCGAACAGCGGCTTGTCGAACAGCTCGTAGCGGGTGGATGCGATGTCCGGCATCAGAAAGGCGATCTTCATCTTCTCCGAGCCGGAGCCCGACGCGCCGCCGCTGCACGCGGTGAGGGAGGCGAGGGCGGCTGCCGCCGTCACGCCTGCTGCTGCCTTCAGTGCGCGGTGCTTGAACATCGGATTCTCCTTCGCCGCCGCCGGAGCGGCTGGGGCGTGGCCGGGGCGCTGCACGTGGTGTGCGGCCGTGGGGAGCGGTGTCTTAAGGCCCCGGACCTGGTGGATGAGGAGCCCGCGGTGTCAGACCGGTCCCGGCCGCTTTCGTGGAGCGGGGGGACGGCTGCCTCGGGAGGCCCGGTGTTCAGCGGCGCCACCCAGCGGGTTATGTGAAATATAACTTCGCCAGTGTTAAATCTGACAAGCCTTGTGGGGTTCTCTGTTATGTCTTCGCAATGCGCATGAGGCCCACCGGTGCCCGCCGAGCCCTCCGGCAGGTACCTTGAAGTGCATGGACGACAAGAGATCCGTCGCGGCGGAGGACACCGAACGGCCCGGTCTCGGTCTCAACGAGCGGCGCGATGTGATACGTCGTGAGGTGCTCCGCCAGGGCTTCACACGCATCGACGACCTCGCCCGGGTACTCCAGGTGAGCGTCATGACGGTGCACCGGGACCTGGACGCCCTGGCCGAGGAGGGATGGCTCACCAAGGTCCGGGGCGGTGCGACGGCCAACCCCTCCGCCCTGCTGGAGGCGGGGGTGCGGGAGCGGACGGCGGCGCTCAACGCCGAGAAGGAAGCCGTCGCCGCCGTCGCCGCCGAATCACTCCACCGCGGGCAGACCGTCTTCGTCGACGAGAGCACCACGGCCCTCGCCCTCCACCCCCACCTGGCCGCCGCCGCACCGCTCACGGTGGTGACCAACTTCTTCCCGCTCGTCCGGACCCTCGGCGCCGTCAAGGGAATCGAGGTGATCACCCTCGGCGGGCGCTACTTCCCCCTCCAGGAGGCGTGCCTCGGGTACCAGACCGCCCAGGCCATCCGGAATCTGAGGGCCGACCTGCTGTTCATGTCCACCACGGCGGTCAGCGCCGGGGCCTGCTACCACCGGTCGGAGTCGACCATCGAGGTCAAGCGCGCGTTCATGGAATGCGCCGATCGCTCGATCCTGCTGGTGGACCACGCCAAGTTCGGCCGCCGCGCCCCCTATCTGCTCGCCCCGCTCCACGCGTTCGACCAGATCGTCACCGACTCCGGCGTGGACGAGGAGGAAGTCGCGGCGCTGCGCGAGGGCGGCGCCCGCGTGCGCATCGCCCCGCCGCCTCGCTAGTTCCGCGACAGGGCTCATAAGCTGCGCGGCGTGAAACGAACCGTCGCCATGACCGCCGCCGTCCTCGTCCCCGCCGTACTGCTCGCAGGCTGCACGGATATCGGGGACACGGGCGGCAAAGACGCCAAGGACGCCGCCAAGGCCCCCGCGGGCGGTGGGGTCAGTCCGCTTGACAATCCGGACGGGACCAAGCCCGGGCTGGGGCCGATACCGAAGGGGCTGATGGACTCGGGGGCGTATGAGCTGATCGAGAAGGTGCGCACCAAGGGGCGGGGGCCGAAGACCGGTTACAAGCGGGACAAGTTCGGCTATGCGTGGATGGACAGCGCCGACGGCATCCCGCTCGCGCGCAACGGGTGCGACACCCGCAACGACCTGCTCGCCCGTGACGGCACGGACATCCGGCTCCGCTCCGGGTCGGACTGCGTCGTCGTGTCGATGAAGCTGGTCGACCCGTACACCGGCAAGACCCTCGACTGGACGAAGAAGAAGGCCGCTTCCGTGCAGATCGACCATGTCGTCCCGCTGTCGTACGCCTGGCAGTTGGGCGCGGCCCGCTGGGACAAGGCCAAGCGGCAGCAACTGGCCAACGATCCGCTGAACCTGCTGCCGGTGGACGGTCCCGCCAACAGCGCCAAGGGGGACTCCGGGCCCGCGTCCTGGCTGCCGCCGAACAAGCGGATCCGCTGCTCGTACGCGGTGCGCTTCGCGCAGGTGGCGATCAAGTACGAGCTGCCCGTCACGGCCGCGGACAAGCAGGCGATGCTCCGGCAGTGCTCCGGCTGAAGCCTTCCGGAAAGCGGCCCGGGCTCGCCGCCCCCGTGTGGGAGATGCTCGACACCTGGCCGGAGTTCATGCTGCACGACCCCGTCGGCTGGGCGAACGTCGGGCGGATCATGGCGGACCTGCCGGAGTATGTGCTGGTGGCGACCGACCCTGAAGGGCGCGTCGTGGCCCGGGGGTTCAGCGTGCCGTTCCGGATGGCGGCCGAGGGGCGCGGGGTGCTGCCCGAGCGGGGATGGGACCAGGTGCTGCTGTGGGCGTTCTCCGACCTGCGGCACGGGCGGGAGCCGGACACGGTCAGCGCGATTGAGATCACCGTGGCGCGGGACCGGCTGGGGCAGGGGATATCCGGCCGGATGCTGGCGGCGATGCGGGAGAACGTACGGCGCCTCGGCTTCGGCGAGCTGCTCGCGCCCGTGCGGCCCAGCGCCAAGAGTCTGGAGCCGGAGGCGCTGATCGAGGAGTATGCGCACCGCGCCCGAGAGGCGGACGGCCTGCCGCACGACCCGTGGCTGCGGGTGCGTATACGGGCCGGGGGGACCGTGGAGGCGGTGGCCCCGGCGTCGATGACGGTGACCGGGGGCTGTGTCCTGTGCGGCCGGTGTGCCGAAGACACCAGTCCTGAGCGGCATCTTGCTCGCTCTGCGGTCCGGACTCCTCGTCACAGCCGGACGCGCAGAAGGCTTCGAACGTGATCCCGCCTTCCGGTGCGTGCCGGATGGAATGGCTTACGAAGCGGTATACGGCACGTGTGTTCATGCGCAAACCTCATCGGGGCTCTCGGAGTGGTCCTCGTCCGCTTCGGCATCCGGCACGGGCAGGCGCATTCCGCGCGACTCGCTGTGCGTGCTCAGGAAGCACGGTTTGCCGCCTTCCGTCGTCCATGGAAGCAATCGCGCATGGTGCCCCGAAGCAATGTCGGCAAGGCTCTGCCGCCGCTGCCTGTCGCCTTCCGTTCTCCGCATGACTACGGTTCCCCTCACCGCTGGCACGTAAAGGGGACCGTACGAGCGCATGGGGGCTGAAACAACATGCGAAGCAGGGCAGTTGAGCCGCCTGGTGCGGCGAACCGCTGTGCTCCGCAGTGCTTAGCCGGCGACGCCGAGGTGAGCCGCCATGCTGCGCATCTCTTCCGTCAGTGTCCGCTTGCGGGTCTTGAGGATGTCGGCCATGACGTACCGAGCCATGGGCTGATGAGTGATCCAGCCATTTGCGCGCTGTTTGATCTGCATCAATTCAGCCATGGCTTCCTGATGTTCACCGGTCGCAACGTACGCCTTGGCCACGTCCAGCCGATGACGGTTCCAGTTGTTCGAGGTGACCCCGCCGAGACTGCGCAAACCATTGGGGCTTACCGGACCTTCGTCGGAGCGCCGCAGCACTCCGCGCTGGTCCCCAGTCAGCGAGAGGTCTTCAATCGCTTTCATCTCCACCGTGGCCGGACCGAATCCGCCCCAGTGGTTCGGGAACCCGTTGTCTTCGCGGCCCATGGCACTTGCTGCCGTCGCTGCCATCCTGCGGGCCTCCTGCGCCACGTCCGGCCGGTTGTTGCGGACGCTGGACGCCGCAACTCTCAGCCACAGTTCACCCCACACGGCCAGATGATCCGCAGCGGCCTCAGACAGCCGGGGTTCGATCTCCGCTGCTGTCTGCGCGGCAAGTTGCTCGCACTCGTCGAAACGGTCTTGCCTCAGTAGCAACCAGCACATGCCGACGACCCCGGTAGCCGCTGTGAGAGTCTGACCGGTCTCCCGCCCAAGCCGGATCGCTTCCGCCAGCGCGTAGTACGCCATGTCGTACTGCCGTACTTGCGTGAGGAACTGCCCGGTCATCAACAGCACTTGTGAGCGCGCCGTCATCGCGAGTCGCTGCTCTTCCCCCTCAAGGGCGTTCACCGCTGCCTCAGACGAGCGAAGCAGCGGGGGGAGCAACTTGGCAACGGATGAGTACCGGTCCTGCTCATACAGTGCCCGAGCGTCCCGAACCTGCTGACACGTCGTGTCCAGTCCCCCGGGTTCCTCCGGGGCCGCTGTGAGGGGGGCGGCAAGCCCGATGGGTGGCATGAGTGCGCGCCGCAGCTCCACCAGATGACGCCGGTTGGCATCGTCCTGGGGGCCGACAACGGATCGGGGCGCTTCGGTGGCGAACAGCGCCGACGTGGAGACGCCCAGCGCGCGGGCAAGGGCGTGCAGCGTTTCGACGCGCACGTCTCCGCCTTGCTCCACCTTGCGAACGGTGCTCAGGGAGAGGCCGGCCGCTTCGGCCAATCCCTCTTGGCTCAGTCCGCCTGTGCGCCGGTACTTCCGGATGTTGTCAGCCAACCCTGTGGTCATCGACACTCACCTCACGACAAGGGTAGCCCCGCCGCGACCCCACAACGCGAGGTCATTCAAGGCACAGCAGTTCCGTCGGCAGTGCGGAATCACGACCGAGAGTCGCGGGACGTCGCTGAGACGGGATTGACGGCCAGTCCCTGCCCTGGGGCAGCCGTGAGTGTGGCTCGGAGGAACGCCGAGGGGCAGTCCCTCCCGCTGGGCTGGTACTTGCGCAGCTCGACATCCGTGCGCTGGTCGAAGAGCACACGCCTGCCGTCGTCCTGCGAGGTCACGGTGAACCGCACCGGCACGCTCCCCTCGCCGGTGTCCTCGTCGAGCACCACGCTGCTCAGCAGGGGCGACGAATCGCCGCTGGCCTTCGCCACCGTCTTGGTCTCGCAGATCTCATGTGCGCACAGCTCGGCGACGAGCGACCTCGGGTCCGCGGGTGAAGTCCCAGAGGCCGAGGCGGCGAAGTCGGCTGGTTCCCAGGCCGCCGCGACCCCTGACTCGCCGCCGATCGCGGTGCATGTCTTCTCACTGCCGATGCCCGCGCAGCCGGTGGCCAGCAGGCCGGACAGCGCGAGAAGGGGAAAAGGCCACCGGCTCTTCGCGTTGCGCTTCATGCTTCCTTCGTGACGTCGTCATTTCGAGGAGCGGGCCGCGGAATTGGTTCCCCTTCTGAATGGCGGGTGTGCTGAAGGTCATTCGGCGCGCAGGAACGCCGACGTCGAGACCCGTCCCAGCATCCTCAGCCGGGTCTCCCCGGCCGCCAGATGCTTGTCCAGCGCCTCCTGGACCCCCGGCCACTTGTTGTCGCCGTAGTCGTCGAGCACCACGATCCCGCCCGGCGCGACGATCTCCTCGACCCATTCCAGGTCGGCCGTGACCCCTTCCATGGAGTGGTCGCCGTCCACGATGACCACCCCGTACGCCCGGTCGGAGACCGCGGCCCGCACTTCGGGGTCGGAGGAGAAGCCCTGCTGGATACGGGCCTCAAGCGCCGCGCGGCTCGCGCCCAGCGCCAGATTGGCGCGGACGACGTCCTCCCGCACCGGCGTCCCCGTGGGGTCTGCGCCCTGCTTGGCGCCCGGCTGGAGCTGAAGGCCCGCCAGCGGGTCCACGATCGTCAGATCCGGCTCGATGCCGGCGCGGTGCACCATCCGCAGCAGCGCGGTGGCGAACAGCCCGTACAGGGTGCCGATCTCCAGGATGCTGCCGTTCGGCGGGGACAGCAGCGGCACGGTGGCCAGCTTGCCGCAGATGTTGGACGTCGAGCCCGCGAGGCGGCCGACGCCGAGCGCCTCCAGCGCCACCACCGTGCGATAGGCGACGACCACGCTGCGGCGGGCGTGCTCACCGCCCTCACCGAGATTCTGTATCTCGCGGACGAGAGCGTCGATCGCGGTGGCGGGCGGCATCCGGTGCGTGCCGCGGCCGGTGCTGTCGAGCAGCAGCCCGAGCGCGTGCTGCCGGTTCCGCATGTCGGCCAGCTCGCGGCGCAGCGCCTCGATCTCGCCGAGCAGCGGCTGTGTGGTGCGTTCCACACGTTTATTGACACGCTGTTCTATGCGTTGCTCGACGAGACTGACGGCGGGGCGGAGGACTCGCTTCGACAGGCGGCTGCGCAGGAGAGAGGGCATGCCGGGAACGTACGCGTGAACTCCTGCCGCACACACCACACTTGAGTGCTGTGCGGGTGAAGTCTTCATGGCGGCACGGCGACGAAGGCATGTGCGTGCAGAACGCAGCAGCGCCCGTGAGCGCCGACGCGAGCAGTACGCCCGGAACGTGCCCCCGGGGTTCAATATGAGGTGAAACGCCCTCCGCCCTTCCTGGTGCAGGCCGCCGACACGGGCCTCCCCAGTCGGCAGCCGCCGAACCAATCGAACCCGCCGAACCCATGAGGAGCTCGTACGCCGATGACGGTCCAGGCCCAGCTGGTCCGGTTCGCCCTGGTGGGCGTGGTGAACACCGGGACGTACTACGGCTGCTATCTGGCGCTGCTCGCCGTCCTGCCGTACATAGCCGCGCATATCGCCGCCTTTGCCCTGAGCATGGTCGGCTCGTTCTTCCTGACGTCGTATGTCACCTACCGCACCCGGCCGACCTGGCGGAAGTTCCTGCTCTTTCCCCTCACCAACCTGGCGAACTTCACCGTCACCACGGCAGGCGTCTACCTCCTGGTGGACGTCCTGCACTTCGGCAGCCGATACGCCCCGCTGCTCGCGGCCGCCGCGGCGATCCCGGTGACCTTCGCCGTCTCCCGTACGATCATGCTGCGGCCCGACAGCGGAGACCGGCACGGCAGCCGGGCCGAGGGCCTCACCGCAGTTTCCGGACGACCTTCCGCACCGCCGGATGACGCCGCAGCGCCGCCGCTCGCACCGGCCGCCCGCCCGGCAGGCCGAGACCGGTGAGCCGATGCCGCTTGAAGTAGCGGGTGAGCCGGTCGGGCGGGAGCACCGCGAGCAGGGACTCGGCCTCCGGCCGCAGATGCGGGTACGACTCGGACTGCATGCAGTACGCCACCGCCCGCAACAGCGCCTCCAGGGACTGTTCCGCGGACGCGTCCGCCAGATCGACCGGCTGTCCGGCCCGCCGCCCGTCCGTCTCCGCGTCGGGGAGCAGCACATCGGCGATGGTCAGCGGGGCGCGGTCGGGGTGCTGGTAGGGGGCGATCCGCTCCAGCAGCAGCTCCGTCCCGACCCGGGCGGCCGGGATGCCGTACAGGGCCGCCGCCGTCAGCAGCGCCGTAGGGGAGCAGCCCACCACCAGGGCGGGCCGCGCCCGCTCATAGAAGGCTTCGGCGGGCACGGAGGCGGGCAGCGCCGTCAGCGTCACCTCCAGCCCGGCGGCCGCGGACGCCAGCGCGGACACCGCGTCGGCAGGGTCGCCGGGACCGGGCTGGACGGCGATCGCACGATGACCGAGTGCCGCGGCGGCGCGCACCATCCTCAGCCGCAGCGCCTGCGCTTCATCATGGCCGAGCCCCTCGGAAACGGACGGCGCCGGACCCAGCAGCAGAGCGGTCGAGCCGCCCGCATCGGCCCCGGCCGCCGCGCCGAGCTCGCTCAGCACCGCCCGGATCGCGCTCTCCGGAACGGCGACCGGCTCCACACCGCACTCCGACAGCAGCAGCGGACGCACCCCGGGCGCCAGATCCACATGGAGGAGCCGGCGGATGCGGCTGCTCAGGGGCAGCCGCACCCGGCTGGGCGTCGGCCCATAGGCCGTGAGCCCCCCGGCGTACACATGCACGGGGCTGTCGGCGAAGATCGCGGCGATCGCCCGCGAGGGATCGGCGCTGACCGAGTCGCACACCACCTCCACCCGCTCGCCGCCCAGCCGCCAGGCCAGCCGCAGGCTTTTCTCCCACAGCGGGATGTCCTGGTGACGCGGGGACCAGCCTGCCGGATGGTGCGGATGGATCGTCTCGTTCCAGGAGCGGACCTCGTCGAACTGCTCGGTCAGCACCCCGGATCCGGGCAGCCGGTCCAGCGGCGTGCTCAGCTCCGGCGCGGGCGACACATCGCTGACGACGAGAACCCGGCGGTGCTCCGAGCGCGGCCCGAAGAGCCCGGAGCGCAACGAGGCCGTGAGAACGGCCGCGGCCTCGGGACCGGCGGCGCTGAATATCTGCACGGTCATGCCGCGGCGGCCTTCCTCAACAGGGTGCTCCGTTCCTCGTCCAGTCCGGCGAGGGCCGTGTCCAGCTCCGCGCCGGGGATGCGGCGCAGCGCAGCGCCGACCCGGATACGCAGCTCACGCGCCACGGGACGCTCGAACCGCCGCTGCTCCTTCAGCTGGTGGGCGATGATGGCGCAGTAGTTGCGAATCGCCTTCGTGCGGAAGCGGTCCGCCTCCGGATCGGCCTCGACCTCGCTGAGCACCTGGTCAAAGGCGCGGATGAAGTCCAGCTGCCGCACATCGCCGATCTGGGTGAGCGAGGTGGCCACACCCCTCCGGTAGAAGATCCCGTGCAGCGGGGTGACGGCGTACGAGGCGGCCCGCAGATGCAGCTGCCAGATCCACGGCCGGTCCTCCGCGGTGCGCAGCCCGTCGGCAAACCGCAGCAGTCCCTTGTCCAGCAGCCGGGAGTGGTAGATCCCGGCCCAGGCGTACGGGTAGTCGACCATCGTCGAGTCATGGTCCGGGAGGATCGACGAGCGCGGGTCGAGCACCTCGTCGCGCCGCCCTTCCGGAGCCCGGTGAAGACTCCGCCGTACGCCTGTGACCTGGACATGGTCGGTGCGGACGAAGTCGACGCCGAGCCGCTGGGCGGTGTCCGTCAGCGCGGCGAGATGGCCCGGGCCCAGCCAGTCGTCCCCGTCGAGGAAGGCGAGATAGCGGCCCTGCGCCCGGTCGATCCCGGTGTTGCGCGCGGTGGCGAGGCCCTGGTTCTCCTTGTGGCGGATGACGGCGCTGCGCGGCAGCCGCTCGGTCAGCGCCTGGAGGGCGTCGTATGTGTCGTCCTTCGAGCAGTCCTCGACGAAGATGAACTCGAAGTCCTCCCGAGCGTTGTTCATCAGACTTCTCACGGTGTTGGCCGCGTACGCCTCGATGTTGTAGCAGGGGACGATGACGGAGAGCGTGGTCACCGGCCGACCTTAGGGCGGACTTCCGGTCGGGCCGCTGACATCGCCGTGAGCGGCGGGTGAACGGGCGGTGAGGGTCGGGGCGGGCACATCCGAACCGGTGGCCGAATCGTTGGTCGAATCAGTGGCCCACACCACTGAGACTGCCTACCATCGATCACCGCAAGGCTTTGTGCACCGTCGCACAATCTCCTGAGGAGGCCCCTTTGCACCGCCGTCGCCGCACCGCGCTCTCCGTCTCCGCCGCGCTTCTCGTCGCTGCTCCCCTGCTCGCCGCCTGCGGCAATGAGGCGCACCCCGGCGCGGCCGCCGTCGTCGGAGGCGAACGCATCCCGGTGGCCGCCGTGCAGGCGCAGGTGAAGGAGGTGCGCGCCGCGCAGGAGCGCTCCCCGCAGTCCGCGCAGCTGATCAAGGACAGCGGACGGCTCACCCGCGCCAAGCTGTACGACCTGATCGTCGACCAGGTGGTGCGGCGCGCCGCGGACGACGCCGGGGTGGAGGTCACCCGCAAGGAGGTGCAGGAGGCGCGGTCCGCGCTGGAGCGGCAGGCCGGCGGGGCCGATCAGCTGGCCGCGATGTATCTGCAGCAGCGCGGCGTCGCTCCGGGCCAGATCGACGATGTCGTACGCCGCGATGTCATGGTCAACAAGCTGGCCGCCGCCATCGGCGCGACCAACACCCCCGAGGGCCAGCAGAAGCTGAACGACGCCTTCACCGCCGCCGCGGAGTCGCTCGACATCGACGTCAATCCGCGCTTCGGGGCCTGGAGCGACCAGAAGCTGGAGCTCGGCGACTACAGGGCCGACTGGATCACACAGGTCAGCAGTGAGCCGGAGGCCGCGGCCGCCGGGGCCTGAGCGCCCGGCGTGGGGCGCGCGGTAGGTTCGACGGGTGACCGCTGAAACACCCGCCGACACTCCAGGCACCCCGGACACCTCGGGCAACCCGGAAAACCCGGACGCTACGGACACCACGGACGCCGAACGGACAGGACGTCTCGTCCTGCTCACCGCCAGCCACCGGGTCGCCCCCGGACTGCTGTCCTGGCCCGCCTGGCAGACCCTGCACGCCGCCGACCGGGTGCTCTGCGCCGACGACCGCCATCCGCAGCTGCCGTATCTGCGCGAGGCGGGCGTGGCCGTGGAGATCGCCGGCCCTTCGGCGCAGGAGCTGGTCGACGCGTGCGCGGGCGGACGGACCGTCGTCGTCCTGGCGTCCGGCGAGGGCGACCGGTCGCTCACGGACGGGCTGGCCCGTATGGCGGGATCCGGGCGGGTGGCGATGCCGGACCTGGAGCTGCTGCCCGGCTCATACGACCTGCCCGGCGCCCGACTGCTGGATCTGGTGCAGGTCATGGACCGCATCCGCCGCGAGTGCCCCTGGTCCTCCCAGCAGACCCACAAGGGCCTGGCCAAGTACGCCATCGAGGAGGCGTACGAACTCGTCGAGGCCATCGAGGACGGCGACCGCGTCGAACTGCGCGAGGAACTCGGAGACGTACTCCTCCAGGTCGTCTTCCACGCCCGGATCGCCGAGGAGCACGAGGACCCGGACGAGGCGTTCTCCGTGGACGACGTCGCGGGGACGCTCGTCGAGAAGCTGATCCACCGGCACCCTCATGTCTTCGGCGGCGAGAGCGCGACCACGCCGGAGGAGGTCAAGGAGCACTGGCTGCGCACCAAGGCCGTCGAGAAGCAGCGTGTCTCGGTGACCGAGGGAGTGCCGCTCGGACAGCCGGGTCTTGCGCTCGCCGCCAAGCTGGCCGCGCGGGTGCGGAACGCCGGGCTCGATGTGGAGCTGCCGAAGGGCGAAGGCGTCGGCTACGAGCTGCTGCGCCTCGCCGTGCGCGCCGAGGCCGACGGCGTCGACCCGGAGGCCGCGCTGCGCGCCGCGGGGCGGGCGTTCCGGGACGCGATCCTCGCCGCGGAGGCGCTGGCGTGACCGACGGGCCGCACCCCGCGTCGCCCGGCTCCTCGCCCGGATCGGCGTCCGGCCCCGCGTCGTCCGGGCCCGTGCCCGCGCTGTTCAGCTGGGAGTTCGCCACCGATCCGTACCCCGCCTACGCCTGGCTGCGCGAGCACGCGCCCGTACACCGCACCCGGCTCCCCAGCGGTGTGGACGCCTGGCTGGTCACCCGGTACGCCGACGCCCGGCAGGCGCTCGCCGACCAGCGGCTGAGCAAGAACCCGGCGCACCATGACGAATCCGCCCACGCCAAGGGGAAGACGGGCATCCCCGGCGAGCGCAAGGCGGAGCTGATGACCCATCTGCTCAATATCGACCCGCCCGACCACACCCGGCTGCGGCGGCTGGTGTCAAAGGCGTTCACCCCGCGCCGGGTCGCGGAGTTCGCGCCGCGCGTCCAGGAGCTGACCGACCGGCTCATCGACGGCTTCGCGGGGCGCGGCAGCGCGGATCTGATCCATGAGTTCGCCTTCCCGCTGCCCATCTACGCCATCTGCGATCTGCTGGGCGTGCCGCGCGAGGATCAGGACGACTTCCGCGACTGGGCCGGGATGATGATCCGCCACGGCGGGGGGCCGCGCGGCGGGGTCGCCCGGTCGGTGAAGAAGATGCGCACGTATCTCGCGGAGCTGATCCACCGCAAGCGTGACGCACTCGGGGACGATCTGATCTCCGGGCTGATCCGGGCCTCCGACCACGGCGAGCACCTCACCGAGAATGAGGCCGCGGCCATGGCCTTCATCCTGCTGTTCGCGGGTTTCGAGACGACCGTCAATCTGATCGGCAACGGCGTCTACGCACTGCTGCGGAACCCAGAGCAGCGCGAGCGGCTGCAGACGTCGCTGGCGGCGGGGGAGCGCGGACTGCTGCACACCGGCGTGGAGGAACTGCTGCGCTACGACGGGCCGGTGGAGCTGGCCACCTGGCGGTTCGCCACCGAGCCGCTGACCGTCGGCGGTCAGGAGATCGCGCCGGGCGACCCCGTGCTGGTCGTGCTGGCAGCGGCCGACCGCGATCCGGAGCGGTTCGCCGAGCCGGACACTCTGGACCTCTCCCGCGCGGACAATCAGCATCTCGGCTACGGGCACGGCATCCACTACTGCCTCGGCGCACCGCTCGCCCGGCTGGAGGGACAGACCGCGCTCGCCACGCTGCTGACCCGGCTGCCCGATATCCGGCTTGCGGCCGATCCGGCCGATTTGCGGTGGCGTGGGGGGCTCATCATGCGCGGACTGCGCACGCTCCCGGTGGAGTTCACAGCGCAGAGTAACTGATAGCGCGTCAGTTTCGTGATGATTGCGTGATCCATGCTGCATCGACTTGTGACTTACGTTCGAATGCGGCTAGGTTCACCTGCCATCTCCGCTGCTTCAGCGGTGCTTTGCAGTCACACGGAAGGCAATCGCATGCGCTCCGGGAACGGTCGACACCGCCGACCCCGTCAGGCTCCGGCCCTTGTCGTCGCGGCGGGGGTGACCGGTTCGGCCATCGCCATCCCCCTGCTGGGGGCCGGGTCCGCCTCCGCCGCCGACGCCGCCGCCTGGGACCGGGTCGCGGAGTGCGAGACGGGCGGGATGTGGAGTGCCGACCTCGGCAACGGGTATTACGGCGGGCTCCAGATCTCCCAGCAGACCTGGGAGGACTTCGGAGGCACGGTCTATGCGCCGCGCCCCGACCTCGCCAGCCGTGCGCAGCAGATAGCCGTGGCGGAGCAGATCCTCAAGGTGCAGGGGGCCGACGCCTGGGCCAACTGCGCGGCGACCGCGGGTCTGCGGAGCGGCGGCGAGTCGGCCGACGTCGACCCGGGGGTGGAGCCGGGCGCGGTGTCGGACGCGGTGCCGGGTTCAGGCGCTGACTCTTCCGGCGTCGGCTCCGCCGGTACGGGCTCCGCCGGCGAGGGTGGCGTCGATGAGGGCTCCGCGGGTACGGGGACGACGGCGGCCCCCTCCCCGGACTCCCCTTCCTCCCCTTCCCCCTCTTCCTCGCCCTCCTCCGTGCCGGAGGGCGTCGAGCAGCCCACGACCCGGTCCGGGGCGGGCTTTTCGGAAGCGCCGCAGGAGAGCGGCCTCCGCGGCGGCGCATCGGCCTCGCCTGAGAGCTCCGGTGGCTCCGGCGGCTCGGACGCTCAGGCCCTCCCCGAGGACGCCGTGGAGCCCACTCGGACCATCGAGCCGACCGACCCCGTCGGTCCCGTCGACTCTGATCTGACGGTCGGCGAGGGCACCGGACGGCATCGCGGAACACCTGCGGATGAGTCCGACAAGTCGGGCATCATGGAAGATAGCCGTGAAAGCGGTAGGCATGCCTCACGGGGTGACAGTTCCTCACGTGACGCATCCGGCACGGCCGTCGACGGGCAGGGCTACACCGTGCGCCCCGGGGACAGTCTCTGGTCGATTGCCGACGAGCGTGAGGTGCACGGAGGGTGGCCTGCGCTCTATGAGGCCAACCAGGAGACCGTCGGGGAGGATCCTGACCTCATTCACCCTGGCCAGAGCCTCGATCTGGGTCTGAAGTAACGGAAGTTCGGGGTGCTATGTCCGGTTCTGCGCAAGTGAGACAAGCGTCTCTCTGCCTCAACTGGCGTGTCGTGGCTGTCGAATCCGCCCGAATCGCCCCTCACCTGCGGAAATGTATGTCAAGTCGATCGCGGAAAGAGTGATCCTTCCGTGATGTTCGGCCTTGAGCGGCGGCGGGCGGTGTGTTTACGGTTCCAACCGCTCGCCATCGCGGGCCCCGTCGACCGTCACGCCGAATCCTGCCGGCGGCCGGGGGGAACAGTCGTCGCGTGGAGCGCCGAAGGCAGGAGCGGGGGACCCAAGGTAGGTGCCGGGCCCGGCCGTTGAGAGTGCACACCGTGCGCTTTCGGCAATCGGGACCGGCTTGGGGTGGAGCCGCGCGCTAGGACGCGCGGCCGGGCACTCATCTGGCCCGAACCCGACAGCTCACCTCGCAGGCGTCGGTGAGGAGACAGTTTCATGCTGCTTTCCGGCAAGGGCAAGCACCGCCGTCCGTCGAAGGCCACCCGTATCGCCACGCTCGCCGGCGTCACCGGCGCCGCGGTTGCCGCACCGCTGCTGGGCGCGACCTCCGCCTCCGCCGCGACCGCCGCCGAGTGGGACAAGGTCGCGCAGTGCGAGTCCGGCGGCAACTGGTCCATCAACACAGGCAACGGCTACTACGGCGGGCTGCAGTTCTCCGCCTCCACCTGGGCGGCCTTCGGCGGCGCCAAGTACGCCGCGCGCGCCGACCTCGCCACCAAGGCCCAGCAGATCGAGATAGCTGAGAAGGTCCTCGCGGGCCAGGGCAAGGGCGCCTGGCCGCACTGCGGCGTCGGCCTCTCCAGCGCCGCGTACACCGGCGGCGGCTCCTCCTCGAACTCCTCCTCGAACTCCGGCTCCGGCTCCGCGCAGCAGTCCCAGCCGAAGCAGTCGCAGAAGCGCAGCGAGGCCCCGACCACCCGCTCCGAGCGCTCCGCGTCCCCGGCCCCGGCCAAGCAGAAGCCGGTCAAGCAGAAGCCGGCCAAGCCGGCCGCCAAGCCCGCCGCCCCGGCGAAGGGCTTCAAGAAGGGCGACGGCGAGTACGAGGTCAAGTCCGGCGACACACTGAGCAAGATCGCTGAGGCCGAGGGCGTCAAGGGCGGCTGGCAGAAGCTGTACGACCTCAATGACGACATCATCGAGGACGCGGACCTGATCTTCCCGGGCCAGCAGCTCCACCTGAGCTGACCCGCCCGGCTATGACCGCCCCGGTCCGGAGCGCTTCCCCCGTGCGCACCGGGCCGGGGCTTCCGCGTGCCGTACCTGCCGTACCGCGCCGTACCGCGCCGTGTCACGCCGTGCCATGTCGTGTCCGGCGGTCACGCCGCGGTTACTACTGACTGGTAGGTACGTGGTCATTCGCCCCGCACCAGTCCACTTCGCCCCCTTTTTCGTCCCAGCGGGCGGGCGTCGGCAGGCGGCGGCCCCCGAGCCGGTTAGGCTCTTGCCGCAAGGCCGAATCAGACCCTGCACTGCTGGCTGTCCAGCTCGCATCACAACTTGCGTCACATCCCAGAAGGAGATGCTCGTGCCGTCCATCGACGTCGTCGTAGCCCGGGAAATCCTGGACTCCCGAGGCAACCCCACGGTCGAGGTCGAGGTTGGCCTCGACGACGGCAGCACCGGCCGTGCTGCCGTTCCGTCCGGCGCCTCCACCGGTGCGTTCGAGGCTCTTGAGCTCCGCGACGGTGACCAGAACCGCTA
Source organism: Streptomyces sp. PR69 (assembly GCF_026420845.1). Lineage (GTDB taxonomy): Bacteria > Actinomycetota > Actinomycetes > Streptomycetales > Streptomycetaceae > Streptomyces. Next base: position 63,078 of record NZ_JAOWCB010000023.1, read on the forward strand.
CCAGGGCAAGGGCGTCGAGAAGGCCGTCCTCGCCGTCATCGAGCAGATCGGCCCGGAGCTCGTCGGCTACGACGCCACCGAGCAGCGCCTGATCGACCAGGCGATGTTCGACCTGGACGCCACCCCGGACAAGTCGTCCCTGGGCGCGAACGCCATCCTCGGCGTCTCCCTGGCCGTGGCCCACGCCGCCTCCGAGGCCTCCGACCTGCCGCTCTTCCGCTACCTCGGCGGCCCGAACGCGCACCTGCTGCCCGTTCCGATGATGAACATCCTCAACGGCGGCTCGCACGCCGACTCCAATGTGGACATCCAGGAGTTCATGATCGCTCCGATCGGCGCGGAGTCCTTCTCCGAGGCCCTGCGCTGGGGCACCGAGGTCTACCACACCCTGAAGAAGGTCCTGAAGCAGAAGGGCCTGTCCACCGGTCTCGGCGACGAGGGCGGCTTCGCCCCGAACCTCGACTCCAACCGCGCCGCCCTCGACCTCATCCTTGAGGCGATCAAGGAGGCCGGCTACACCCCCGGCCGCGACATCGCGCTGGCGCTCGACGTCGCCGCGTCCGAGTTCTACAAGGACGGCTCGTACGAGTTCGAGGGCAAGTCCCGCTCGGCCGCCGAGATGACCGAGTACTACGCGGAGCTCGTCGAGGCCTACCCGCTCGTCTCCATCGAGGACCCGCTCTTCGAGGACGACTGGGACGGCTGGAAGACCATCACCGAGAAGCTCGGCTCCAAGGTCCAGCTGGTCGGCGACGATCTGTTCGTCACCAACCCCGAGCGGCTCGCCCGCGGCATCGACGAGGCCGCCGCCAACGCCCTGCTCGTCAAGGTCAACCAGATCGGCTCGCTGACCGAGACCCTGGACGCCGTCGAGCTGGCCCAGCGCAACGGCTTCAAGTGCATGATGTCCCACCGTTCCGGCGAGACCGAGGACGTCACCATCGCCGACCTGGCCGTCGCCACCAACTGCGGCCAGATCAAGACCGGCGCCCCGGCCCGCTCGGAGCGCGTCGCCAAGTACAACCAGCTGCTGCGCATCGAGGAGATCCTCGACGACGCCGCGGTGTACGCCGGCCGCAGCGCCTTCCCGCGGTTTCGCTTTGCGGACCATTAAGCACAGCAAGGGCTGACACCCCGTATAAGGGCTGACACCCGTATATACGTACGTCCCCGCACCCGGTCCCGTACCGTGTGCGGGGACGTACGCACGTGTCGAGGGAGGCGGAACATGGCCGCGAAGGACCGGGACCGGGACCGGTTCTCCACCGCGACCCGGATCCGGCTGCTCGGCGAGCAGACCGCCGCCCGCGTCTACCGCTCGCAGAGCCGCCGCCAGGCCCGCCGCTCCCGGCTCACCGGCCGGGCGGCCTTTCTGGCGCTCGTCCTCTGCACGCTGGTGGTGGCCCTCGCCTATCCGATGCGGCAGTACGTCTCCCAGCGCGCCGACATCGCCGAGCAGGAGCGGCGCATGGACGAGGCACGCGAGCAGGTGGCCAGGCTCCGGGACGAGAAGGCGCGCCTCCAGGACGACCAGTACATCCGGCGGCTGGCCCGTGAGCATCTGCACTATGTGATGCCGGGGGAGACCGCCTACACCATGATCGATCCGGCTGCCGAGGAGCGCCGCCGGGACGACGAGGGGGCGGCGGACCGCCCCTGGTACTCGAATGTCTGGGATGGGGTGGACCACGCGGACCGCCCCGCCCGGCAGTAGCCCCCACCGCAACCCACACACTGAGAAACCACCGCACCGAGAACCTTCAGGCAGGCATGGAAACCCCTCCTCCCCACACCGAGCCGACCGAGCCCACCGCCGCGGACATCGCCGCCTTCGAGGCGCAGCTCGGCCGCCCGCCGCGCGGGCTGCGGACCATCGCGCACCGCTGCCCGTGCGGACAGCCGGATGTCGTCGAGACGGCGCCGCGGCTGCCCGACGGCACCCCGTTCCCGACGCTGTACTACCTGACCTGCCCGCGGGCCGCGTCGGCGATCGGCACCCTGGAGGCGAACGGGGTGATGAAGGAGATGACCGAGCGGCTGGCTCAGGACCCGGAGCTGGCCGCCGCGTACCGCGCCGCACACGAGGACTACATCGCACGCCGCGACGCCATCGAGGTGCTGGAGAACTTCCCCAGCGCGGGCGGCATGCCCGACCGGGTGAAGTGTCTGCACGTCCTGGTCGGCCACTCGCTGGCCGCCGGCCCCGGGGTGAACCCGCTGGGCGACGAGGCGATCGCGATGCTGCCCGAGTGGTGGGCGAAGGGCCCCTGCGTCACGCCCTGCACGGATGTCTCGGCCGACTCGGCGAGGGAGGCGGCGCAGTGACCCGCGTGGCGGCCGTCGACTGCGGCACCAACTCCATCCGCCTCCTCGTCGCCGACGTGGACCCCGTGACCGGCCGACTGGTCGACCTGGACCGCCGGATGACGATCGTCCGCCTCGGCCAGGGCGTCGACCGCACCGGACGCCTCGCCCCCGAGGCGCTGGAGCGCACCTTCGCCGCCTGCCGCGAGTACGCGGCGGTCATCAAGGAGCACGGCGCGGAGAAGGTCCGCTTTGTGGCCACCTCCGCCTCGCGCGACGCCGAGAACCGCGACGCGTTCACACGCGGCGTGCTCGACATCCTCGGCGTCGAGCCCGAGGTGATCACCGGTGAGCAGGAGGCGGAGTTCTCCTTCACCGGCGCGACCCGTGAGCTGCCCGGCCATGAGGAGCGTCTTGTCGTCGACATCGGCGGCGGCTCCACCGAGTTCGTCGTCGGCCACCGCCAAGTCGAGGCGGCGCGCTCCGTCGACATCGGCTGTGTACGGCTGACCGAACGGCACGCCCCGGACAGCCCGGCGACGCCCGAGCAGATCGCCGCCATCACCGCGGACATCGACGCGGCGCTCGACCTCGTCGAGGAGACGGTCCCGATCCGCGAGGCGCGAACCCTCGTCGGCCTCGCCGGCTCGGTGACCACCGTGGCCGGGATCGCGCTCGGCCTGGACACCTATGTCTCCTCCGCGATCCACCACTCCCGGATCTCCTTCGAGGACGTCGAGCGGATCACCGGCGAGCTGCTGCACTCCACACACGACGAGCGGGCCGCGATCGGCGTGCTGCACCCCGGCCGGGTGGATGTGATCGGCGCGGGGGCGCTCGTCCTGCTGCAGATCATGAAGCGGATCGGGGTGCGGGAGGTCGTGGTCAGCGAGCACGACATCCTCGACGGGATAGCGATCAAGGCGGCAGAGGGCGCCGCGTAGCCGTTCGGCGGCAAGCTTTCGGCAGGCGACGGCGGCGGCGTGGCGGCGTGCTACAGGTTGCGGTAGACGTCCCGCCGGTCGCCCACCTTGACGACGAGGATGATGAGTTCGCCATCGTTGATCCGGTAGGCGACCCGGTAGCTTCCGACCCGGAGCCGGTAGAGCCCCGACGGGCCGGTGAGCTTTTTGATGTCGGCGTCCTCGCGATACGGGTCGTCGCCGAGCGCGGTCAGCGCGGCCAGGATGCGCATGGCGTCGGGTCGGCTGATGGACCGGAGCTGCCGCTGCGCTGCCGTGGTGAACCTGAAGGCGTACTTCACGCCGCTTCGCCGTCCTGCTCGGTGAACAGGTCTGCCAGCAGTTCCGCCATCGTCACTGTGGGGCCGCCCTCGGCCAGGACGGCTTCGGCTTCGCGCGCCAACATGACGTCGGCCGCTTCCTCCAGCGCTTCAAAGTCCGCGATCGGGACAACGGCGGCCACCGGAGCGCCGTTGCGAGTGATTACGGTCGGAACGCCCTCCTCAGCCCGGTTGATGTGGTCGGCGAGGTGCGCGCGGGCTTCCCGCACGGTCACGGTGTTCTCACTCATGAAGTCAGTGTACGCATTTACGTGTACACATGGTTCGATCCGGCGAGTCGCGTTCGTGGGAGATCCTCGACGGGGTAGCGATCAAGGCGGCAGAGGGCGTCGCATAGCCGTTCGGCGACAGGCTTCGGCGGGCAACCCGGTAGCCTCCGGCCCGGAGCCGGCAGCGCCCCGACGGGCTGGCTGAGAAAACTTCGTGAAGTTCTTCACAAGGAAATGGCCCCCGAGGGGTGGCATGGAGGGCCTAAGGGCCCGCTCCGCGGGGCCGTTGGCCCCTCCCGCTCGTCCGTTCTGGGCTACCCGGCGCGCAACGGCGGTGTGAACCTGTCAGCTGGTCCCCTGGGGGATGCCCCTTAGGGGCCAGCTCACAAGGGGTGCCCAACGTTCTGCGTTGCACCGTGGTTCCCCATTGCTGCCATGACCTCCGTCACGCGGGCCGCGCAGTGTAGCAGAGCAGGCTCGACATCTTGTGAAGGGGCTCACGAGCGGCCCCCGGGAGGGGGGTGGATACTCGATGGCATGAGCACCACGGAGCGTCCCCGGATCCTCGTAGTAGGCGGTGGGTACGTAGGCCTGTACGCAGCCCGACGCATTCTCAAGAAGATGCGGTACGGCGAGGCGACCGTCACGGTCGTCGACCCGCGCTCGTACATGACGTACCAGCCCTTCCTCCCCGAAGCCGCCGCCGGCAGCATCTCGCCGCGGCATGTCGTCGTCCCGCTGCGACGCGTGCTGCCCAAGGCGGAGGTGCTCACCGGCCGGGTCACCACCATCGACCAGGACCGGAAGGTCGCCACCATCGCGCCGCTGGTCGGCGAGGCGTATGAGCTGCCGTTCGACTACCTGGTCATCGCGCTGGGCGCGGTCTCCCGCACCTTCCCGATCCCCGGCCTCGCCGAGCAGGGCATCGGCATGAAGGGCATCGAGGAGGCCATCGGGCTGCGCAACCATGTGCTGGAGCAGCTGGACAAGGCCGACTCGACGACCGACGAGGAGGTCCGCCGCAAGGCGCTGACCTTCGTCTTCGTGGGCGGCGGCTTCGCCGGCGCGGAGACCATCGGCGAGGTGGAGGACCTGGCGCGGGATGCGGCCAAGTACTACGCCAACGTCAAGCGCGAGGACATGCGCTTCATCCTCGTCGACGCCGCTGACAAGATCCTGCCCGAGGTGGGCCCCAAGCTCGGCAAGTACGGCAAGGAGCACCTTGAGGGCCGCGGCGTCGAGGTCTACCTCCAGACCTCCATGGACTCCTGCGTGGACGGCCATGTGGTGCTGAAGAACGGCCTGGAGGTCGACTCCAACACCATCGTGTGGACCGCGGGCGTCAAGCCCAACCCGGCGCTCGCCCGCTTCAACCTGCCGCTGGGCCCGCGCGGCCATGTCGACTGCGCGCCGACGCTCCAGGTGCAGGGCACCGACTACATCTGGGCCGCGGGCGACAACGCCCAGGTCCCGGACCTGGTCGGCCGCAAGGCGGGCAACGAGAACGCCTGGTGCCCGCCGAACGCCCAGCACGCGCTCCGTCAGGCCAAGGTCCTCGGCGACAACGTGATCTCCGGCATGCGGGGCTTCCCCCAGAAGGAGTACAGCCACGCCAACAAGGGCGCGGTGGCCGGGCTCGGCCTGCACAAGGGCGTCGCGATGATCGTCATGGGCAAGATGAAGATCAAGCTCAAGGGCCGGCTCGCCTGGTATATGCACCGCGGCTACCACGGCATGGCCATGCCGACCTGGAACCGCAAGATCCGCGTCTTCGCCGACTGGACGCTGGCGATGTTCCTCAAGCGCGAGGTCGTCTCGCTCGGCGCGATCGAGTCCCCGCGCGAGGAGTTCTACGAGGCGGCCAAGCCGGCCCCGGCCGCCCCGGCCGCCGCCGCCAAGCCGGAGAAGGCCAAGGCCTCCTGACGCTGACGCCTCCGCGCTTCTCCTGAGCCTGCAGAAGGGCCGCCCGCCATCCGTGGTGCGGGCGGCCCTTCCGCATATATGCGTCATATGTGCGTCATATGTGCGGCATGTGCGCGGCGGATGGCGGCAGCAGCCCTGCGGTGCATTGCGTGGTGGGTACATATATTTTGCCATGGCATTGCGTAGTGGCGGGAAGCACGGACAGTGGTCGGATTGTTTTCCGTAAGGCACCGCGACCCGTGCCCCGGCGCACGGCAGGCGGTGCGGACCGGAACCACCGTCACGGAGGTGTGCCATGGCCGACGCCGCGATGCGGCTGACCAGTCTTGCCGAGGAACTGCTGGGGGGCCCGCTCCCGATGAGGGTGAGGGCCTGGGACGGAAGCGAGTCCGGGCCCGCGGGGGCGCCCACGCTCGTCGTACGGCACCGGAGGGCCCTGCGCCGGTTCCTGTGGCGGCCCGGAGAGCTGGGGCTCGCCCGGGCCTGGGTCGCCGGTGACATCGACATCGAGGGGGATCTGTACAAGGCCCTCGACCTGCTGTCGGGCGTGGTGTGGGAGCGGGGCGACGCACCCCGCGGGGGCGTCCTGCGTGCCGCCCGCGACCCCCGTCTGCGCTCCGCGGCCGCCGCGCTGCTGAAGGAGGGCGGTACGCTGCCGCCCCCGCCCCCACCGCCCGAAGAGGTCCGCCGCCGGTCCGGGCCGCTGCACACCAAGACCCGCGACCGCCAGGCGATCAGCCACCACTACGACGTCGGCAACGACTTCTACGAGCTGGTCCTCGGGCCCTCCATGGTCTACTCGTGCGCCTACTGGGGCGAGAAGGAGACCGCCGGACTCGCGGACGCCCAGCGCGCCAAGCTCGACCTCGTCTGCCGCAAGCTCGCCCTCCGCGAAGGCGGCCGGCTGCTCGACGTCGGCTGCGGCTGGGGCTCCATGGCCCTGCACGCCGCCCGCGAGTACGGCGCACAGGTCGTCGGCGTCACCCTCAGCACCGAGCAGGCCGCCTACGCCCGCAAGCGCATCGCGGAGGAGGGCCTGGCCGACCGGATCGAGATCCGGGTCCAGGACTACCGGGACGTCCGCGACGGCCCGTATGACGCGATCTCCTCCATCGGCATGGCGGAACACGTCGGCCAGGTCCGCTACCGCGAGTACGCCGACCGGCTGTTCACCCTGCTCAAGCCCGGCGGTCGGCTGCTCAACCACCAGATCGCCCGCCGTCCGGAGAAGGACGAAGCGGCGTACCACGTGGATGAGTTCATCGACCGCTATGTCTTCCCGGACGGGGAGCTCGCCCCCCTCGGCCGCACCGTCGGCGCGCTGGAGGACGCCGGCTTCGAGGTCCGCGACGTCGAGGCGATCCGCGAGCACTACGCCCGTACGCTCCGCGCATGGGTCGCCAACCTGGAGGGCGGCTGGGACGAGGCCGTACGTCTCACCTCGCCCGGCCGCGCCCGCGTCTGGCGGCTCTATATGGCCGCCTCCGCCCTGTCCTTCGAACGCAACCGGATCGGCGTCAACCAGATCCTCGCCGTGAAGACCCCGGACACCGGCGCCTCCGGCATGCCCCTGCGTTCCCGCACCTGGGCCGAATGACACCGCACCGAACGACACGGCGGTGACACGGCGGAGGACCGGGTCCCCTCCAGGGAGCCCGGCCCTCCGTCACGACAGGCGTCGCGACAGGCGTCACAACGGACGTACGGTCACTCCGCCTTGATGGCCGACAGCATGTTCAGCCTCGCCGCGCTGCGCGCCGGCCACATCGCGGCCAGCACACCCACCAGCGCCGCCAGCACCAGGAACAGGCCCACCCGGTCCCACGGGATCACCAGGGCGTAGTTCGGGATCTGGTCCTTGATGGTCTGGCCGATGGCCCAGCCCAGGAACGCGCCCAGACCGATGCCGATCACCGCGCCGAACACCGAGATCACCACGGCCTCCAGCCGGACCATCCGCTTTACGCGCCCGCGGTCCAGGCCGATCGCGCGCAGCATGCCGATCTCCTGCTGCCGCTCGAAGACGGACATCGCGAGGGTGTTGACGACGCCGAGCACCGCGATCAGCAGGGCCATCGCCAGCAGCCCGTACATGATGTTCAGCATCATGTTGATCATGCCGCCCTGCTCGTCGCGGACGTCCTGCTGGTCCATCACCCGGATGGCCGGGTTGTCGCCGAGGGCGTCGATCAGCGCCCGCTCATTGGCCTTGGTCGGGCCGCCGTCCATCTTGACGTACACCTGCGGGATGTACGGGGCCATGGTCTCGTGCGGCTTCAGCACCGCGGTGGAGAGCATCATCCCGGGCAGGAACTCGTTGTCCGCGTAGACCGCGCCGACGGTCAGCGTGCCCTTCTTGTCGTCGTTGAACTGGACGTCGATCGTCGAACCGGGCTTCCAGCCGCTCTTCTCCGCGGTCTTCTGATCGATCGCCAGCTTGCCGTCGGCGAGCGAGCCCAGTGAGCCGGACACGGTCTTCAGGGTGAGCAGCTGCTCGATGTCGCCGGGGGTGACGCCCGCGACCGACCGCCATTCGTCCTCTCCGGTCTTCAGACTGGTGCTCTGGTCCGCGGAGACCGCCTGGACGCCGGACGCCTTCTGAAGGGCCGGGACCACGGACTCGTCGAGCGCCATGCCCTGCGCGGCCATCGCGATCACATAGTCGGCCTTGAGGTTGTCCGTGGTCGACTTGTCGATGGCCTGGCCGACGGCCGCGCCCAGCACGGACAGTCCGGTCACCAGCGTCAGCCCGATCGCCAGGGCCGAGGCGGTGGCCCCGGTGCGGCGCGGGTTGCGGACCGCGTTCTGCCCGGCGAGCTTGCCGGAGACGCCGAACAGCCTGGTCATGGGGGCGCGCAGTACGGCGATCACCGGCCGTGACAGCAGCGGGATCAGCACGATGACGCCGATCAGGGTGAGGAACGCGCCGCCGCCGATGATCATCCGGCCGTCCTTGCCCATGCCCGCGCCGAGCAGGATGAGCACCGCGCCCAGGGCGGTGACGGCCGCGCCGATGGAGTTCCGCACGACGAGCGACTTCACGGTGGGCGCGGCGTGCATGCTGCCCATCGCGGCCACCGGCGGGATCTTCGCGGCGCGCCGGCCGGGCAGCCAGGCGGCGAGCATGGTGATCAGCACGCCGACGGCGAGGGAGGAGATGACCGGGGTGGCGGTGATGACCAGCGGGCCGCCGGGCACCTTCAGCCCGAAGGCGGACATCCCGGAGCGCAGCGCCACGGCCAGACCCACGCCGAGGGCGAAGCCGACCGCCGCGGCGACGAGCCCGACGAGCGCGGCCTCGGCCAGCACCGAGCGGGTGATCTGCTTGCGGGACGCGCCGACCGCGCGCATCAGCGCGACTTCCTTGGTGCGCTGGGCGACGAGCATGGTGAAGGTGTTGGCGATCAGGAAGACGCCGACGAAGAGGGCGATGGCGGCGAAGGCCAGCAGCATCGTGTTGAAGTTGCTCATGCCCTCCTCGATCATCCGCGCCTGCTCGTCGGCGACGGCCTGGCCGGTCCTGACGTCGGCGTCTTCGGGCAGCAGCGGCTTGATCGCGGCGAGCAGCTTCTCGTCGGACGCGCCGTCCTTCGCGACGACGTTGACGTTCTGGAAGTGGCCGGGCGACAGGTAGAGCTTCTGGGCGACCGGGGTGTTGAAGAGCACCAGGCTGCCGCCGGCGCTGACCGCGCCGTCGTCGGTGGTGAAGACGCCGGAGAGGGTGTACTCCTTCACCGGGCCGTTGGTCGCCACCCGCACCCGGTCGCCGACCTTGTACTTCCCGGCGTCGGCGGAGTCCTTGTCGAGGGCGATCTGGCCGTCCTCGACCGGTCCCGAGCCGTCGGTGAAGCGGTACTGGGAGTCCTTGCCGTCCTTGCCGGGGGCGAAGTTGGCGCCGGTGTTGGTCCAGCCGTTGCCGATCAGCTTGCCGTCCTGGTCGGCGACGCCGGCGAAGCCGGAGACCCGGCCGGCGGCCGAGGCCACGCCGTCGATGGCGCGGATCTTGTCCAGGGTGGCCTGGTCGACGCCGGTGTCCGTGTTGCCGTCGTCGCTCTGGACGGCGTACGTGGTGATGGCGACGGCGACGTCGTCGTAGTTCTTGGCCGACTGCTTGCGGAAGGCCTGGCCGAGGGTGTCGGTGAAGACGAAGGTGCCGGAGACGAAGGCGACGCCGAGCATGACCGCGAGCACGGTCATCAGCAGCCTCGCCTTGTGCGCGAGCACATTGCGCAGGGCGGTACGGAACATGTCTGTGTCAGTCCTGTGGGATGGGTGAAGGCAGGGGGCCGGAGGGCTCAGGGCTCAGCGCACAGGGCTCAGCGCACAGGGCTCAGGGAGCAGCGGCTGCCACGGAGCGCCGGGGGCCTGGGGAGCCGGGAGCCGGGGGCGTGCGCCGGAGCGCGCGCGGGTGTCAGCTGGTCCGGCCCTTGGCGTCGAACGCCTTCATCCGGTCGAGGACGTCGTCGGCGGTGGGGCTGTGCATCTCGTCGACGATGCGGCCGTCGGCGAGGAAGACGACACGGTCGGCATAGGACGCGGCCACCGGGTCGTGGGTGACCATCACGACGGTCTGGCCGAGTTCGCGCACCGAGTTGCGCAGAAAGCCGAGGACCTCGGCGCCGGAGCGGGAGTCAAGGTTTCCGGTGGGCTCGTCACCGAAGATGATCTCGGGGCGGGAGGCCAGGGCGCGGGCGACCGCGACGCGCTGCTGCTGTCCGCCGGAGAGCTGGGCAGGCCGGTGGCCGAGCCGGTCCCGCAGCCCGACCATGTCGATCACCTGGTCGAGCCACTGCTTGTCGGCCTTGCGGCCGGCGATGTCCATGGGGAGCGTGATGTTCTCCAGGGCGGTCAGCGTGGGCAGCAGATTGAACGCCTGGAAGATAAAGCCGATCTTGTCCCGGCGCAGCTGGGTCAGCTGCTTGTCCTTCAGGCTGCCCAGCTCGGTCTCGCCGATGCGCACGGAGCCGGAGCTGAAGGAGTCCAGCCCGGCGACGCAGTGCATCAGCGTGGACTTGCCGGAGCCCGAGGGGCCCATGATCGCGGTGAACTCCGCCTGGCGGAACTCGACGCTGACCCGGTCGAGGGCGACCACCTGGGTTTCGCCCTGTCCATACACCTTGGACAGTTCCGTGGCGCGGGCGGCCACGGCGGTGGCGCGGTGAGCGGTGGGCGTGGTGGTCACGAGGGGTAGCTCCTGTCACGGGGGAGTGGTCTGTGGGACCACACCATCGTGTCCGCCGCCGAGCCGCCGATCGTCACTCCCCGAGCCCGTTCCCGGGGCCCTCTCGAGTCTGACGGAGCGTCCCGCCCCTCCTCCTTTGGGATGACGTCGTCCCTGAGGGCCGCCAGCGGCCTCCGGCGGCGACTTTCCGCCAACCACATATGCACCCGGTCATGGCCGATGGCGTGTTGCGTTCCGCGGCCGACGCCGCTGAGCTGGGCTGACACACCCTCAAACGTCAATAAAATAAGACAACATCGGGCCACTGTTCCGCCGTTCAAGCGATCTCTCCGGATAGGCTCGTATGCCTACGCGGAGCCGCGCATCAACGCCCGGATGGTGGAACGCAGACACGGCGAGCTTAAACCTCGCTGGCCTACCTCAGGCCGTGCCGGTTCGAGTCCGGCTCCGGGCACTCACCCTGTCCAGATTGCTCCGATCTGACCAGATTGCTCCGAATGTACGGCATCTGTCCGGCTCTACTCCGCCTGGCAGATTGTGATGTGACTGTTCGCATGTTTGAGCGGATACGCGCGTGCATCCGCCGGGTGGATCGGGCAGAGTTCCTTCGCAAGCAGGAGGGTGGGACTTTTGCCTACCCATTACTCTTGGCGTAAGGCCGCGCAGGGTGGCCATGGAGGAGTGAGATGAGGAGCAGCAACCCGGTCTTCTCGCGACGGGGGTTCAGCCGGGACAACGGCTACGCGGGCTTCAACACGGCGCAGCAGGCCGGGCCGGCCAATCCCTACGCGCAGGGCAGCGGCGCCAACCCGTACGCGACCGACACGACCAACCCGTACGCCACGAACCCGTACGCGCCGCAGGGCAGCGTCCAGGGCGCCCCGCCGGTCGCGCCGCCGCAGACGGACCGCATGACGATGGACGACGTCGTCATGCGTACGGGCATGACGCTCGGCACCGTCATCGTCGGCGCCGTCCTCGGCTGGATCTACCTGACCGACGAGCGCTTCGGCCTGGCCATCGGCGCGATGCTCATCGCGATGGTGCTCGGCCTGGTGCAGTCGTTCAAGCGCCGCCCCTCGCCGCCGCTGATCCTGGCGTACGCGGCGTTCGAGGGCCTCTTCCTGGGCGCGATCAGCAACTTCGTAGACCGGTTCGTCGCCCCTGGCGCGGCCATGCAGGCCGTGCTGGGCACGATGGCCGTCTTCGTGACCATGCTGGTGCTGTACAAGACCAGGATCGTCCGGGTCACCCAGCGGTTCGTCCGCTATCTGATGATCGCCACGATGGGCTTCCTGCTGCTCACCGCCGTGAACCTGCTGTTCATGGTGTTCGGCGGCGGTGACGGCCTGGGCTTCCGCAGCGGCGGCCTCGGCATCCTGTTCGGCGTCGTCGGCGTGCTGCTGGGCGCGTTCTTCCTGGCGCTGGACTTCAAGCAGGTCGAGGACGGCGTGGCGTACGGCGCTCCGCGCGAGGAGTCGTGGCTGGCGGCGTTCGGTCTCACCATGACGCTGGTGTGGATCTACCTGGAGATGCTGCGGCTGATCTCGATTCTGCAGGGCGACGACTGACGCCTCACCGTCCGGTTCCGGGCATCGGAAGGGCCCGCGGGGTGCGATCCCCGCGGGCCCTTCCCGTTTGCCTGAGGAGCTTGAGGAGCTGGTGCTAGAGGAGCTTGCGCGCCGCGCGCCTCAGGTCGTACTCATGGATGATCGCTTTGGCGTGGCCGTAGGCGAGGTTGTGCTCGCTCCGCAGCCAGCTCACCTTCTCCTCGAACCGGAAGAGGGACGGGCCTTCGTCTACGGTGCGGAGCCAGTCGGAGATCTCACGACCGGTGCACTGGGGGATGCGTGCGAGCAGATTGCGATGGGTCTCTTCGGAGAAGACTTGGGACATCGGCGCCTCCGGACGCTCTGCGCATTGGTCCTTCACGCCACCGTGCCTGAGGGTTCGCATATTGGCAACAGTCCGGTGCGGGCGCATAGGGTCGCGGCGTGCTGGATGTGACTGAGCTGGAGCAGGTCGTGGATCACCTCGCGGAGCGCCTGCGGGCCGCGCCGCAGAGCCGTCTGCAGCGTGGAGCGGCCGCGGAGGGCCTGGCCCTGGCCAGGGACTTGTCCGTGCGCGCACAGCGCCTGGAGGCCCCCGGCCGCGAGCCCCGGATCATGCCGGACGCGGGTGTGTTCGCAGTCGCGGACCAGCTGACGGTGGCGGGCCGGGATTTGGCCGAAGCGCTGCGGGGTGGGGGCGATGGGGAGGCGTTGGCGGAGGCGGTGGCGCGGGTGCGGGAGGCGGCGGTGAGGGCGGGGCTCTAGGGGTGCGGGTCTTTCCGGAAACTGGGGGCTTTGCCCCCAGGCCCCCTTCGGGGTGCCGCGGGGCTGGTCGGCCCCTGTACGGCCTTCGGCCGTGCCCGCAGGCTTCTCCCCCGCTACCTCCCCCAGCTACCGCTGGGAGGTGCCCCCAGCGGGCTGGGAAGACCAGCCCGCCCGGCGCTTGAGGGACAAAATGAGCCTCGGGCCTTTCAGGCGCACACCAAGCCTCGCCGACGTTTGAAGCGGGTGGGCCCGCGCCTTCGCGCCTCGCAGCCTCGCAGACGTTTGAGGCGCGGGGCCGTACCCCTCCAGCCCCGCCGGCGTTTGAGGCGCGTGGGGCCGCACAGTCGAGCCCGTCGGCGTTTGAGGCGGGAGGGGCCGCGCCCTTGAGCCTCGCCGGCGATTGAGGCGCGGGGGTGCGGGGGCGGAGTCCCCGGTTACAGGGAGGCGATCACGCGGTCCGCCAGGATGTACACGCTGTCGTCGCCGCACGCGAACGTCAGGGCATACGCGCCGGAGACGCCCGAGCCGCCGAGCAGGACGGGCGTGTCACCGGCCCGCAGCGCGCCGGCGAGGCGCTCCGCGGTCTCGCGGTGGCCGGGGGTCATGCACAGCGTCGTGCCGTCCGCGAAGACGTAGACGTCGAGGGTGCCGAGCGGGCCGGGCCGTACGTCGGTCAGCTCGGTGCGGGTCTCGGCCAGCTCCTCCAGGCGCGCCACCGTGCGCTCATGGTCGGTGACGACCGGCGTCTGGACCGGGACGAAGTCCGGGTGCGACGGGTGGCGGCGGCGCGCGGCCGCGAGCTCGGGGGAGTCCTCGGCGAACTCCGCAACCTCCGGCTGGTCCTCGATCGCCTCGGCGGGGTCAAAGCTCACGGCGTCAAAATCCACGGCCTCAAGCCCCGCGAAGTCCGCCTGACGCGGCACATAGAACGGCGGCAGCTCCTCACCGGGGCCGGACACCCCGCCGAGCAGGGAGGGCGCGTCCGCCGCGTCCCGGGCCTCCTGCGCCGCCCAGAAGGCGCGCGCCTCGGCGAGCTCGCGCTCGCGCTCCTCGGCCAGCGCCTCGGCGACGGCCGCCCGTATCTCGGCCGCGGGCGCGGACGGCGCGGCGGGCTCGGCGTCCGCCGCGCCGCGGACTGCCTGCCCTGGCACAACGGCGGCGGCCGTGGCAGCCGTGTCCTGCCGGCCGGCGGCGGCAGCCGCCCGGGCCTCTGCCAGCTCCGTGCGCAGAGCGGCGACCTGGGTGCGCAGCCCGTGCGCGGCGTGCAGGGCGGCGGCGCCCACGGCCGTGGCAGCGGCCGTGGTGAGCAGCAGGGCAAGGGACATGGCGCTCACGGACGTACTCCCGGTTTCGATCGATCCCCCGACTTCCTACATCAGCTTGTCGTGGGACTGTGCCAGCTGTCAGTGCATTACGTCACGAATCGGACAGCTGATATGCCTTGCTCTTCCCCCGTGGTAACGCTCTGACCTGGGGAAATGATGCTCCCCCAGGACGTAGGTCACATCCTGGGGGAGATTCAGTCACGAGCCGACATCCGACGGGCGGAAGGCCGGCTCGGCGGCCGGAGCCGCAGGTCAGCTCAGCTCAGCCGCTCCAGGACCATCGCCATGCCCTGGCCGCCGCCGACGCACATGGTCTCCAGGCCGAACTGCTTGTCATGGAACTGGAGGCTGTTGATCAGCGTGGCCGAGATGCGCGCGCCGGTCATGCCGTACGGGTGGCCGACCGCGATCGCGCCGCCGTTGACGTTCACCTTGTCCAGCTCGAAGCCCAGGTCGCGGTAGGAGGGGATCACCTGCGCGGCGAATGCCTCGTTGATCTCGACGAGGTCGATGTCGCCGGCCGTCAGCCCGGCGCGGGCCAGCGCCTGCCGGGACGCCTCGACGGGCCCGTACCCCATGATCTCGGGGGACAGCGCGGAGACGCCGGTGGAGACGATCCGGGCGAGCGGCGTCAGCCCCAGCTCACGGGCCTTGACGTCGCTCATGATGACCAGCGCGGCGGCGCCGTCGTTCAGGGGGCAGCAGTTGCCGGGGGTGATCAGGCCGTCCGGGCGGAAGGAGGGCTTGAGGGCCGCCACGCCCTCCATGGTGACGCCGGGGCGGGGGCCGTCGTCCTTGCTGACGACCGTGCCGTCCGGGGTCGTCACGGGCGTGATCTCGCGCTCCCAGAAGCCGTTCTTGATGGCCTCCTCGGCGAGGTTCTGCGACCGTACGCCGAACTCGTCCATCTCCTGGCGGGTGATGCCCTTGAACCGGGCGAGGTTCTCGGCGGTCTGGCCCATCGCGATGTACGCGTCCGGGATCAGGCCGTCCTCGCGCGGGTCGTGCCACTCGTCCGAGCCGTTCTCGGCGCGCTCCGCGCTGCGGGCCTCGGCCTCGGCGAAGAGCGGGTTGTGGGTGTCGGGCATCCCGTCGGAGGAGCCCTTGGTGAAGCGCGAGACGGTTTCGACGCCCGCGGAGATGAAGACATCGCCCTCGCCCGCCTTGATGGCGTGCATCGCCATCCGGGAGGTCTGCAGCGAGGAGGAGCAGTAGCGGGTGATGGTGCAGCCGGGGAGGTGGTCCATCCCCATCTGCACGGCGACGATCCGGCCGAGGTTGTGGCCCTGCTCCCCGCCGGGCAGGCCGCAGCCGAGCATCAGGTCGTCGATGTCCTCGACGTCCAGCTCGGGGATCTTGTCCAGCGCGGCCTGGATGATGGTCGCGGTCAGGTCGTCCGGGCGCATCTCCTTCAGCGAGCCTTTGAAGGCGCGCCCGATGGGGGAGCGGGCTGCAGAGACGATCACGGCTTCGGGCATCACGGCTCCAGGAGGAGGGGGAAGGGTGCGTGCAGGACTGTCTGGGAAGTTACCCGTACGTAGAGCGGTGGTCACCGGGGTTCCGGTGTGATGCGGACCTCAATTCTAAGCGCACGCTTAACTGTGTTTTCTGTGGCTCGGTTCGCCTCCGGGGCGCTTGAGCGTGTGTCGACGGTCGATCATGCTCGGTCCCACGTTCCTCGGGACCTGCGCGTTCCCCCAGCTACCGCTGGGAGGTGCCCCCACCCTTTCGACACCCGCGCGCCCCTTCGGCTCACTCGCCGGGGGCGCATGGGGTGGCCCTGTTGGGGCGTCGGCCACCTGGCTCCGCGCGCATCAGGCGCACAGGCCCCGGTCAGGCGCGGCGGGCCTGCTCCGTGGGCTCGCCTGGTGGGTGCGTGGCGGCCTCCGGGGGGCTCTCGGGCTCCGGGGACGGCGGGGGGAGCCGGCGCCTGCGGCGGTGCTTGAGCAGCGCCCAGGGGGCCCGCGCGGCCGTGACCTCCGTGCCCGCCTCCGACGCCGCCTCGGCCGCCGCCCGGGCCACCGGCAGGATGTCCTCGTCCCGCTCCGGCTCCAGCCGGTCCGCCTCCGGCCACAGGCCCAGCGCCGCGCACAGCGTGGGCAGCATCGCCATCGCCGCCGTCGCATAGCCCTCCGCCGACGGGTGGTAGTTGTCCACGCCGAACATCTCGCGCGGGTTGGCGGCGAACTCAGGCCCCAGCAGATCGCCCAGCGAGACCGTACGCCCGCCCTGCTCCACCACGCCGATCGTCTGCGCCGCCGCCAGCTGCCGGCTCACCCGCCGGGCCAGCCAGCGCAGCGGCTGGTAGACCGGCTCGATCGTGCCCAGATCGGGGCAGGTGCCCACCACCACCTCCGCACCGGCGGCACGCAGCCTGCGCACCGACTCGGAGAGATAGCGCACCGACTGCGTCGGCGGCATCCGATGGGTGACGTCATTCGCCCCGATCATGATCACGCAGACGTCGGGCAGCCGCGCCTCGTCCGCGAGGAGCTGTGTCACCTGGCGCTCCAGGTCGTCGGACTGGGCCCCGGGCAGCGCCACATTGCGCAGCGCCACCGGCCGCTCCGCCACCGCCGCGAGGCCAGAGGCGAGCAGCGCCCCGGGGGTCTGGCCCGCGCGCCGCACTCCCTGCCCCGCGGCCGTGGAGTCGCCGAGCACCGCGAGCCGCAGCGGCTCCGAGCTGCCGAACGCGAGGCCGTACAGCCCTTCGCCGCGCGGCGGCAGCGGGGCCGTGCCGCCGCCCACCGAACGTTTCGCCAGCTGCACCTCCGCCAGCAGGACGCCCACGGCGGCCGCTCCGATCAGGCCGATTCCGCCTCCGCCATAGGCCGCGCCCGCCGCGATGCGCCGTGCGACCCTCGCCCTCGACACCGTCCCAGCCACCTCCTCGCGTACATGAGCTAACTGCCCCGAAGGAACCGTCGCCCAATCACCCGCTGCTCCACATACGCTGGCCGTACCAACACGGAGACCCCGGAGAACACTGTGCGCATCCACAACTCGATGATCAGTCTTGTCGGCGACACCCCGCTGGTGAAACTGAACAGCGTCACCCAAGGCATTCAGGCGACGGTCCTGGCCAAGGTCGAGTACTTCAACCCCGGCGGCTCGGTCAAGGACCGGATCGCCCTGCGCATGATCGAGGCTGCCGAGGAGTCCGGAGAGCTCCGGCCCGGCGGCACGATCGTGGAGCCGACCAGCGGGAACACCGGCGTCGGGCTTGCCATCGTGGCCCAGCAGAAGGGCTACAAGTGCATCTTCGTCTGCCCGGACAAGGTGTCCATGGACAAGATCAATGTGCTGCGCGCATACGGCGCCGAGGTCGTCGTCTGCCCGACGGCCGTCGATCCCGAGCACCCGGACTCGTACTACAACGTCTCCGACCGGCTGGTGCGCGAGACGCCGAACGCCTGGAAGCCGGACCAGTACTCCAACCCCAACAATCCGCGCTCGCATTACGAGACCACCGGTCCCGAGCTGTGGGAGCAGACCGAGGGGAAGATCACCCATTTCGTCGCGGGCATCGGCACCGGCGGCACGATCTCGGGCACCGGCCGCTATCTCAAGGAGATCAGCGACGGCAAGGTGAGGGTCGTGGGCGCGGACCCGGAGGGCTCCGTGTACTCCGGCGGCTCCGGCCGGCCGTATCTGGTCGAGGGCGTCGGCGAGGACTTCTGGCCGTCCGCGTACGACCGTGAGGTCACCGACGAGATCGTCGCCGTGTCCGACAAGGACTCCTTCCAGATGACCCGGCGGCTGGCCAAGGAGGAGGGGCTGCTCGTCGGCGGCTCGTGCGGCATGGCCGTGGTGGCGGCGCTGAAGGTCGCCGAGGGGCTCGGCCCGGACGATGTGGTCGTGGTGCTGCTGCCGGACAGCGGCCGCGGCTATCTGAGCAAGATCTTCAACGATGAGTGGATGGCCGACTACGGCTTCCTGGAGGGCGAGGGGCTGGCCGCCTCCGTGGGCGACGTGCTCCGGCACAAGGAGGGCGGCGGCATCCCCAGCCTGGTGCATATGCACCCGGAGGAGACCGTCGGCGAGGCGATCGAGGTGCTGCGCGAGTACGGGGTCTCGCAGATGCCGATCGTCAAGCCCGGCGCGGGGCACCCCGATGTGATGGCCGCGGAGGTCATCGGCTCGGTCGTGGAACGGGAGCTGCTGGACGCGCTGTTCACCCAGGCGGCTTCGCTGGGCGACCCGCTGGAGAAGCACATGTCTTCGCCGCTGCCGCAGGTCGGCTCGGGCGAGCCGGTCGCCGACCTGATGAAGGTCCTGGAGGCGGCGGACGCGGCGATCGTCCTGGTCGAGGGCAAGCCGACGGGCGTGGTCAGCCGCCAGGACCTGCTGGCGTACCTGGCGGCGGGCGGCAAGTAGGCCACAGGCGTGGGGGCGAAGCCCCCACGCCCCCGTCCTCATGGGCCCGCGGGTCGCCGACAGGGCGTCAGCACTCCTGACGGCGAGCCTTGAAAAGGCTACGAACGCGTCACGTCCACGCAGCAATCGCTTAACACGCGTCCGGCACAGTTACTGATGTCGGCAGGGAGCCTGGCAGGGAGCCCGGTCGGCGTAACGAGCGGCGTCTTAGGACCTCCGGAGCGGCTCCCGGACCTCCCAGACGCCCAGGACGCGGAGACCGGCCCTGACCCGGACCGTGTCCCACGCGGGGGCCGCCGTCGTCCCGCCCCCCGGTTCGCCGGGGGTGCGGCGGCCCCCGCGTCACTCACTCCTCGCTCACTCCTCCCAGTCGGAGCCCCGGCTCCCGTCCCCGGCCCGGTCCTGCCGCGCCCGCCGCCGCCACGGCCAACCGCGCGCCGCGTGCACCGCGTTGACGGCGACGATGCCGAGCCAGGAGACCACCAGCCCCTTGAAGCCCTCATTCACCACGCCGATGGCGGTCAGCGGCACCGCGAGGATCAGCGAGACGACCGTGAAGCCGAAGCGCTCGCCGAATCCGGAGTCGGAGCCGGAGTCCTGGGACGGCGGCCGGGGCCGGGCGCCCCGGGCGACGCTCATCTGCTGTTCGGCGAGCTGCCGGCGGACCCGCCGGTCGAGCGTGCTGTCGAGGCGCTGGTCGACTTTTTCCAGGAAGGACTCGACGAGCGCCGAGTCATACTCTTCGCCCAGCTCACGGCGGGCGTGCAGGGTGGCGTTGAGCTCCTTCTCGAGCTCCGGGTCGCGGGCCGTCATGGGGTCACGGTACGGACGCGCCCGGCGCGGGTCATTGGGGCTAGCCCCCGTCTTGTGCGGGGCGGTGCCCGGATTGTCCGATGCGGTGCGCGGAGGCCTCCCGGCGGGTGTGGTGCAGGAAGTGGACGAAGTCGGTGCCCCCGGTCCCGTACGCGACCTCCTCCGTCCCGCTCTGCTGTGACAGATAGCGGACGGTGATCTCCATATGGCGTCGCCGGAAGGTGTCCAGCAGATCCACGGCGTCGTTGTAGCGGCCGCGCAGCTTCGCCCCGTCGTCCCGGTCCGCCAGACGCACGATGTGGTCGCGCACCGAGGGTCCGGCTTCCAGGTCGGCGAGGAAGCGCCGGTGCCCGGGCGGCATATAGGTCCGCATGCGGCGCAGGAACGCGCCCGTGTCGTCCCCGTGGCGCACGCCCAGCGCCGCGTCCAGCGCCTGCAGCAGCGCGCTCTGGGCGCCGCTGGCGGCGTCCCAGCTCTCGGGCGCTGCGCCGACGCCCTCGTAGACGACGCCCGGCTCACCCCAGGCGGCCATGGGCGGGCGGACCCGGTGGAAGTAGATATACGGGTCGCACCGCTCGGGGATGCGGCGCAGGGTCGCGATCATGGCCTGGCAGGTGTCGGCGATCCGGGTGAGGGCGTCGGCGATCCGCTCGGGCCGGCCGTCGGCGATCCCCGCGCCCAGGTCCGCGATCGCGGCCAGGGAGGGCCCGCCCGCCGCCTCGATCGCCGCCATGGACAGAAAGAACCACTGCTCGTCCATGCCTCCGGAGAACGGGCATAGCGGGACGAGGTTGTCCAGGTCCAGCGGGCCCGAGCGGTCCACGCGCGCCCAGTTGTGCAGCACCAGCGTGGCGTAGGTGGGGATGGGGGGCATGTCGAGCGCGGCGGCCGTCTCGCACAGGGGCAGCGCCACGGCCCTCGGCAGGGTGCGGGCCCGCTTCTCGCCGTCCATCACATACGCGTTGGCGAGCAGCGACAGCAGCATGTACGCACGCCACAGCTCCCGGCGGTCATGCGGCGGGGCCGCCGTGACGGGCTCCAGGCGTCCCACGACATCACGGGCCCGGCCGGCCGCCATCAGCGCCGGGAGCCGGGCGCAGACGTCCTCCCAGGGCCGGAAGGCGGCGGGCAGGCGCTCCAGGGGGTCCCGCGCGGGCAGGAACCCCCGTACGGGGTCGATCTCGTAGCCGCGGAGGTCCGTGGTCAGCGGCATGGTGTTCATCCCCTTCCGGGGGCCGGGGCGCCGTAGTCGTTGCAGTCGCCGCAGTCGTAGTCGCCGTAGTCCGCCGCCCGGTGGACGACCCGGCCGCCGACCATGGTCAGCAGGGCGCGGACGGCCGGGATGCGGTCGCCGGGCACGGTGAGCGGGTCGGCGGACAGGACGGCCAGATCGG
The DNA here is from genome assembly GCF_026420845.1 of Streptomyces sp. PR69. GTDB lineage: Bacteria > Actinomycetota > Actinomycetes > Streptomycetales > Streptomycetaceae > Streptomyces. The sequence continues at coordinate 84,223 of NZ_JAOWCB010000023.1, forward strand.
CCAGTTTGCCCGGTTCGATCGACCCCTTCACATCCTCCTCGAACGTCACATAGGCGTTGTCGATGGTGAGCATGCGCAGCGCCTCCTCGCGGGAGAGCGCCTCGCCGGGGTTGACCGGTCCCCACCGCAGCGTCTGCCGGGTGTGCAGATAGCTCAGCCCCGCGAAGTAGTTCAGAGGGATCTTGGAGATGTCGCTGCCGAGCCCCACATGGACGCCCGCGGCGCGCAGTGAGCGGAAAGGGTCCATGGTCTGGGCGAACGCCGTGCCGTGGTAGTGCGCGAGCGCCGGATAGTAGTAGAAGTGGTGCCACATGGGGGTCAGCACCAGTCCGAGGTCGCGCATCCGCGGATGGTGTTCGGGGCGCGGATAGACTGCCTGGGACAGCACCCACCGCCGCTCACTGAGCCCGGCGGCCGCGTCGGCCCGCTCCAGCACGCCGAGGACCGCGCCGATCGCCCGGTCGCCGCCCGCCAGGATGCCGCCGCTGAAGCCACGTTCGGCCATGCCGGTCACAATCTGCTCGATCTTGTCGAGCGGGCAGCAGCGGTCCCGGAAGTAGCGGTGGACCCGGTCGGCCGGGACGCGCTGGCCCCGGATGGGCGGGGTCACGTCCATCCGGTGGTAGTCGTCGTCGGCGAACAGATAGGCGACGCGGTCGACTCGGAGGCGGTGGTCGCCGAACGGGTTGACCCGGTCGAAGCGCTCCAGGGAGGCGAGGACCTCGTCCACCGGCGGGGCGGTGCTCATGGCCAGCTGTACGGAGACCCGCAGGGGCAGCTCGTCGTTCTCGGCGAGCTTCTGGTAGTGCGCCAGATCCCCTGGGTCGAGGCCGCCTTCGCGGACGCTGGTGACCCCGGCCGTGGCGCACTCGCCGAGCGCCCACACCAGGGCCTCCTGCTTGAGCTCAGGCGAGAGATCGGTGCGCGCGCAGCGTGTCAGCAGCGCCGCATCGCCCATCAGGACCCCGGTCGGCTCGCCCTCGTCCCACGCGCTGTGGGACGGGACTCCGCGGGCGTCGGCCTTCTCGATCCAGCCGTACTCCGGCTGCCGGGTGGTGCGGCTGATGCCGAACCGCCGCAGCGCCAGGGAGTTGAGGTGGGTGAACTCCCCGGATAGCACCACCGGATGGTCGGGCGCGGCCCGGTCGAGTTCCTCCCGGCTGGGCGCGCGGCCCTCCTTCAGCATCTGCGGATACCAGCCGGCGTTGCTGGTGATGACGGCCCCGGCGGGCAGCCGCCGCGCTCGTTCCCGTACGGCGTCGAGGATGTCGGCGACGCTTTCGGCCAGGGAGACGTCCGCGCCGTGGAGCTGGGCGGTCGCCCGGTCCAGCAGCCGGAAGTGGGCGTCGATGATGCCCGGCATCACGGCCCTGCCGGCCAGGTCGACGCAGCGGGTGCCCGGTCCGGCACGGGCGAGCACCTCGCGGTCGCGTCCGACGGCGCTGAACCGGTCGCCGGTGACGGCGACCGCCTCGGCGACGGTGAACCGCGGATCAACCGTGATCACCTTTCCTCCGTACAGGATCAGGTCGGGGCGGCCGCTCCCCGGCCCGGCCGGCCGCTGCGCGGTGGAGACGACGGACTGCGGCATTCAGGACACCTCCGTGAGCCGTTCTCTGAGCCGGACGAACTCCGCGCAGACCGCCTCCAGATCGGCGATGTGGAAGCCGGCGGCGAGATCGGCGGCATGGGCGGCGGTCAGGGCCTGCCGCGCGGTGGGGCTGAAGGCGGTCCAGCCGCGGTCGTCGATGATCGCCGCTCCCATGTCGAGCGCGCCCTGGCGGTTGAGGGCGAGGGCCTCCTCGTGGCTGATCCCCGCAGGCAGATCCAGCTCCACCCGGCCGTCGCCCACCTGTACGGGGTAGCCGCCGGGCAGCCCGTTCGGGCCCGGCACATGGGTGCGGGCGGGCTGCGGGGCGAGCAGCGCGAGCAGGGTCTCCGCGCTGGCGGCGCCGACCAGTTCATTGATGAGCTTCCCGCGGGAGTTGACGGACCGCAGCCCGGTGAAACAGGGCGCGAGCGCGGTCTCGACGTCGTCGACCTCCTGTCCGTCGACCCACACCCGCGGTCCGTCGAGCAGGCCGTGCGGCCGGCCCATGATCTTGAAGTAGTGGTAGAGATGGCCGACGACCTGGACGGTGTGCTCCGGCTCCGGATAGCGCGCCTTGAGGAATCCGGTGAACATCGCGACATTGCCGGTGCCGCAGGCGACCGGCAGCCGCAGATGGCGCAGGATCGGGTTCACCCAGTCCGGGAAGCAGACATTGACCAGCAGCGGCGCGGGGCGCATGTCCCGTACGGCCAGTGCGACCCGCTTCGCGAGCAGCGCCTGCATCGGCAGGGTGATGGCGTTTCCCGCGGCCCACACCAGACGCTTCCACCCGGTCTCCCGGACCCTGCCGAGCAGCTCCCAGGGGGACTGCAGCGACGCGGTGTGGAAGACCAGGCGCGGCCGGTGCCGGTCCAGCTTGGCGGGCAGATCGTCCGGCTCATCCCAGTCGACGGTGTCGGCGGTGAAGGTGACCCGCCGTCCGAGCTGTGCGGCCATCGCGCCGGACAGGGCGGCGAGATCCCCGGTCCACGGCGCGGAGCGGCCCAGGACGGTGACGCGGAGCGGCTCCGGCGACATCAGCGCGAGGGAGCGGCAGGTGGTCTCCGTGACGGAGCCCGACCCGGTGATCAGCACATCGCAGACCATATGCACCACGCCTTCCTCTTCCGCTTTTCGCGTGCGTTCGGCGTACGCACGGCCAGCGTAGGCAGCGGCACATGCCGCGGCGAATTGCGGGCGATGAGCGGACCCCCTTTCTGGGCCGCTTGGGTGAACGCCGAAGGGACGCATATGCCAAGCGCTGCTAGCGTGGCGGACTGTGCGGTTTTTCGCCGGATTCCGGAATGGAAGCCCTCGGGGCGCTTCCGCTGGAAGGATGGGTGAACCGATGTCCGCTGATTCGAGTGTTTCGGAACTCCTGCACGGGCTGGCCTCGTTCGATCTCACGGCGTACAGCGAGAGGACACATCGGCTGGGCCGGCGTCAGCTCGCCCGGGACGACGCGCTGCGCGCGGAGATCGGCGCACTGGCCGCCGCCGCCGGAGCGGTCTCCCGGGACGGCGCGGTCGAGCTGGATCTGCCCGCGCGTGACCTGGTGGAGGTCGCCCGGCTGTTTTTGGAGGCGCAGGACCTCATCATGGTCAGCGACACCCCGCGCTATGAGCCCTATACGACCGCGCTGTTGCTGCGATATGTGCTGGGCGTGGACGGTCCCGAGCCGCTGACCGCCACTCGGGACAGAATCTGGTCGGCATTCCGGCATATCCTCGCCGAGCAGATAGCCTTTGACATGGCGGCGCTCGCCGGAACGCAGGAGCCGCCGAAGAAGGATTTCTCGCCCGGGGTGGCCGTCGCCCGGTGCGAAATACTGGACGAGACCTATGGTCTGATACCCGGGGATGTCGGGGGCATGGCGCGGACGCCGTACAGCCCCGGCACGGCGGCCCGGTATCTGCTGGATGTCGCCAAGGACCCACCGGGGCCGAGTGCCGTTTCCCGGCTGCTGGTATTCCCGCAGACCGACTGCCATGACGAGGTGGCCTTTCTGCGCGTCATCCACATGTGCGAGTGTCTGTTCTGGGGCGCGTTTCTCTGCGTCCGGCGGGCATTGGCCGCCTTCCGGCCCGGACTGCTCCCCACCGCGCTCCAATTCATCGCGCTGGCCGATGAGTTCGCGGCACCCCTGATCAAGCTGTTCCAGAGCGTGCGGGAGATGCCGCCCGAGCACTTCCGGGGCTTCCGCGACGCCACCGGCGACGCGAGCGCGATCCAGAGCCAGAGCTGGCAGCTGCTGGACGCCCATGTGTACGGCGTGCTGCCGGAGAAGGTCCCGGCGCTCACCGCCACCCCCGAGGTGCGCCATGTGCTGCGGCTCGCCGATCCGCGGTTTGTGCCGCTGGTGGACCGTGTGCGCAGGCTCGGCGCGTCCGGCGTCCATGCCTCGCTGCGTGAGCGGATCGTCGAACTCGACCGGCATCTGCGGGCCTGGCGGAAGTTCCATGAACGGCAGCTCGCGGGACGGCGGGACCCGGCCTATCTCCCGGACGGCGCCCTGGGCACCGGCGGCACCTCGGGGTACGGCTATCTGGCCGCGCACAATCCGCCGCGCGCCTCGCGCGTTCCCGGTGCCGGTGCCGGTGCCGGGGCCGATGTCGAGACCGGGGCCGGGGCAGGTGCTGATCCCGAGGCCGGTGAGGTGGTCGTATGACGGTCCCGTCGGCTGTCTCACACAGCCCCGACGCCGAACCCGGCCCGCACGGGCCGGTCTTCCCCGAGCGCGTCCTCGCGGCGGTCCGGCCCGACCGCCCGCTGCAGCTCGCCGATGCCGTCGGCGCCGTCGACGCCTGTCGTGAACTGCAGTACCTCAGCCCGGGGGAGTGCTTCCTCCTCCTCGCCGATCTGCGGCCGCTGGCGGGGCGGTCCGGGCGGATACCGCACCGGACGCTCGTCGAGGACGCCGTCCGCGCGGTCCTCGCCCTGGGAGTGGACCCGGAAAGGTGCCTGGTCTACCGGCAGTCCGACGTCCCGCATGTCTTCGAGCTGATGTGGATGCTCTGCGGCCGCCTCGGCGGCGCGGAGCTGGACCAGCCGCGGCCGCTGCTGCGGGCGGCGGACATCCTCGGCGTACGGGCCACCCGGTTCATCGCCGGAGGCGACCCCAGCGAAGGGCCCGACCTCGCCCGGAGCATCGCACGGCGGATGAACGAGCAGTACGGCCTGCCCCTGCTGGCCGAACCCGTGTGCGAACCGCGCGCCGTGCCGGACCAGCCCGGCGGAGCCGTCGGCCTGTCGGTCTTCGCGGACGAACAGACGCTGTCGGCCCAGCTGGACGCCCTGGTGCACAGCGCCCTCGCGCCGTCCGCCGGGACGGCGGGGCTGACGCTGCTGGAGACGCTGGCCCCGGCCGCCGCTGCCGCCTGCGCCCCGGCCGGCCGCGGGGGCGGGCAGTCGGCGGCCGCCGAGCTGAAACGGCTGGCGATGGACGGCTTTGCGCGGCGGTTCGCCGAGGCGCGTGAACGCTATGCGAAGTACGCGACGGAGCCCACGCTGCCCTGTGAAGTCCTGGGGGACGGCGCGAGCCGGGCCCGCCGGGAGGCCGCCGAGGTCGTGGCGGTCGTCAAGGAGGCCCTGCGTGAACGCGCCGTCTGACCGTGCTTCTGACCGTACTGAGGAGGAGACGGATGGCGGACTGGAAACCGGCGCGGCGGCCCCCGGAGCGACCGGCCCGGCCGGCCGCGGAGCGATCGGCCCGGCAGTCGGCACGGCGGCCGTACCCGGATCTCATCCTGCACGGCGGGAAGATCCTCACCTCGGGTCCGTGGGGTACGCCGGGCCCGTCAGGTCCGTCAGGTCCGTCAGGCCCGTCAGGCCCGTGCGCCGAGGCGCTGGCCGTGCACGGCGACCGGATCGCGGCCGTCGGCCGCGACGACGACATCCTCGGCCTCGCCGGGCCCGGAACGGCCGTGGTGCCCCTCGACGGCCGCACGGTCGTGCCCGGCCTCAACGACTCCCACCACCATCTGCTGAACCGGTCGGCCCGCGCCTTCCACGGCATCCGCCTCGACCAGCTCACCTCCGTGCCCCTGATCCTCACCGCCCTGCGGGAGAAGGCCCGGCGGCTCGGCCCCGGGCGGGTGATCTTCAGCAATGCGGGCAACGCCGCGGAACTGCTCGACGAGGGGCGCACGCCCACCCTCGCCGAACTGGACGACGCGGCGCCGGACAACCCCGTGGTCCTCACCTTCGAGGACGGACTGCACGTCAACACCGCCATGATGAGGCTGTCCGGCGTGGACGCCCGTACCCCCGCACCCCCGCAGGGCGCCATCGGACGCTCCGGGGGAACGCTGACCGGGGTCTTCTCCGGCACCGCGCGCCGCCTCATCCACGGCGGCGGAAGCTCGGCGGTCGGCGACAACGGCATCTTCACCGCGGAGGAGTCATGTTCGGCCCTGCTGTGGGCGCAGCGCGAGCTGAACGCCGTCGGCATCACCAGCGTGCGCAACCCGGCCCTCAGCCCGCTGGACGTCGCCGTCTACCAGGCCATGGGCGAGCGCGGCGAGCTGACCGTGCGGGTCGCCATGGATCTCGACGTGGACCATGTCAACGAGAGCGTGGACGCCATCATCGGACAGCTCGCCGCCCTGCGGAACGGCCCGCTGCGCGAGGACGCCTGGCTGCGCCTCAACGGCGTCGGCGAGCTGTGGATCGACCGGTCCACCGACGGGATGCTGCTGAGCCGCCCGTACCGCAGCCTCCCGCTCGTCGCGGACGGCAGGCACGGCTACCAGGGCATCCAGTGCGTCTCCGCGGGCCGGTTCACCGAACTGATGGTGGCGCTCAACCGGGCCGGCTGGCGGCCCCTGGTGCACGCGGGCGGCGATCTGGCGATCGATCTGCTGCTGGACGCCTTCGAGAAGGCGCACGGCGACATCCCCATCGACGGCCGCCGCTGGGTTCTCGACCACGCCCACTACGGACGGCCGCACCATATCGAGCGGGTGCGGGCGCTGGGGCTGGTGGTGGCCATGCAGTACCACCCGTACCTCTACTACCCGCTCTTCGCCCAGCTCCATGGCGCGGACCGGGCGGCCGAGATCTTCCCCGCCGCGAGCTGGCTGGACGCGGGCATCGTCGTCGCCGGCGGAAGCGACTACTCCAAGGTGCCCGCCAACCTCTTCGAAGGCGTGGCCTTCTGGACCACGCGGGCCACGATGAAATGGGGGACCACCGCCCTGCACCACAGGGTCACCCGGGAGCAGGCGCTGCGCATGCTCACCCGGAACGCCGCCTATCTCACCTTCGAGGAGCATCTCAAGGGCGCCCTGGAGCCCGGGAAGCTCGCCGATCTGGCTGTGCTCTCCGGCGACTATCTCCGTGTGCCCGACGACGAGCTGGCCTCGCTCACCTCGCTGCTGACGGTCGCGGGAGGGCACGTCGTGCACCAGGACCCGGGGTTCGACGCCCTGGTGCCCGAGCGGCTGCGCCGCTGAGCGGGCGGCTTCCCGGCGCTGCTGCATATGCTTATGCAGTGATCCGGTGACTGAATTCCGGTATCTGAATTCCGGTGTCTGAATCGACGAGGGGGAACGGCTTGCGGGACAGCCCGGCCGCACGGCTTCAGGAACTCTTCGAGGGCCGTCGGCTCACCCCCACGCAGCGGCGGATCGCGCACAGCATGGTGCGGCGGGCCGCCGATGTGCCGTTTCTGTCCAGTGTGGAGCTGGCGGAGCTGGCCGGGGTCAGCCAGCCGTCCGTCACCCGCTTCGCCGTCGCCCTCGGCTTCGACGGCTATCCGGCGCTCCGCCGCCATCTGCGGGAGATCGTGCCCGCGGAGGCCGGCGTCGCGGGCGAGTCGGAGACGTACAACGAGTACCAGCAGGCGGTGCACGGCGAGATCGAGAATCTGCGGCAGCTCGCGGAACTGCTCGCCGACCCCGTCCCAGTGGAGCGCGCGGGCCGGCTGCTGGCGGCCTCCCGGCCGCTGCCGGTGCTGGGGCTGCGCGCCGCGTCCTCGCAGGCGAAGGGTTTCGCCTACTTCGCCGCCAAGGTCCACCCGGATGTACGGACGCTGGACGAGGGCGGCACGATGCTCGCCGACCGCATCGACGCGGCCCGGCGGGCGGGCGCGAGCGCGCTGCTCTGCTTCGCCCTGCCCCGGCATCCGAAGGAGGTCGTCGAGGCCCTGGAGTATGCGCGCGGCCGGGCGGGTCTGACGGTGGTGACCGTCGCGGACTCCGCCTTCGCCCCGGTGGCCGCCCACAGCGATCTGCTGATCCCGGCCGCCGTGGGGACGGGCCTCGCCTTTGACACGGCATGCGCCCCGATGCTGCTGGGGCGGGTGCTGCTGGAGGCGATGTGCGACGCGCTGCCGGATGCTCAGGCGCGGCTGGAGGCGTTCGACGCATCGGCCGTCGCGCGAGGGCTGTTCCTGGACTGAGCGCCTGGTCCTGCGCGCCGCCGCGGCCGCCGCGCCGGTGCGGCGCGGGCCGGGGACGCCGCGCCGGGTGGGGCGCGCCGGGTGGGGGGCGCCGGGTGGGGGGGGGCGCGGCGGCGCTGAGCCGGGGCTCACACCTCCAGGTCCGCCTCGATCTTCTTGAGCTGGTGCCGGGCCATGGCCAGGTTGGCGCGCTGCTTGTCCAGCGCCAGATAGAGGAAGAGTCCGGTGTGGTTGCGGCCCTTGAGCAGCCGGATCAGGTGGTACTGGGTGCCGAGCGTGATCAGCATGTCCTCGATCTCGTCCTGCATGCCGAGGAGTTCCATGGTGCGTGCCTTGGCCCGGACGACGTCGGTGTTCCCGGCGGCGGCCACGTTCAGATCCAGCTCGGCGCCGCCGCCGACCGTGCCCAGCGCCATGCCGCTGGTGTAGTCGACGAGGGCGGCCCCGATGGCGCCCTCGATGGCAGTGGCTTCCTTCAGGGCGGTCTCGGTGTTGACCATGAGCGCACTTCCTTCGTGATCGGTTCTTCTGGTTCGCATCGTGGCTGCGTGGCTGCGCGGCGGCCGGCCGGTCGGTCGGGCCTGCCGGGTAGGCCGGTCGGGCTTGCCGGTCAGTCGGGTTCGCCTGCCGCCGGGTCGGCCGGCCCGCCGGTCGCGGGGCCGGCGAGGCTCGGGGGCCGATCCGGCTTGCGCGGCACCGGCGCGGGCGCGGTCATCGGCGCGGGCGCGGGCCGTTCGAGCGCGCCCTTGATCAGCTCTCCGATGCGGGCGCCGGAGCGGCGGGCCTCCAGATGCAGCCGGCCGACATTGGTGCGGGGACCGGCCAGCAGCGTGAGGACGGCGGCCGGGCCCGCCGCGTAGGTGGCGACATAGCCGCTGTCGCCCCGGATCAGCAGCTCCCGGAAACTGCCCTGTTCGGTCGCCTCGGTCAGCCGCAGTGCGACGCCGAGCGCCGCCGCGGTGAGCGCGGCGACATGCTCCGCCTCCCCCGCCGCTTCCGTTTCGGAGGCGAGGACGAGGCCGTCGGCGCTGGCCGCGAGCGCACCGGTCACCTGAGGCAGCCGGGCCCGCAGCCGCCTCAGCTCCCCGCGCACCTCGGCTTCGGCCGTCATCAGCTGTCTCCTCTCGGCGTCGGTCGCCTGTCTCGTCCGGGGCTGGCTCCGCTCAAGGCCCCTGGGCCGCAGCCGCAGTGCCCGCTTCATGACGTGCCGCGCCGGGCCCGAAGGGCTGAGCGGGTGTCACGGTGCCTCACAGGGTTGCCTCCAGAGCGTCGCGGAGCCGGCGTAACAGGGCGATGTCCGGATTACCGGAGACCTCCGGGATCCAGGCGGGGAGTGCGGGCCGGCCCGGCGGGAGAGCCGCTGCCCCGGCGGAGGCCTCGACGAGCCCCGCCGCGGCCAGCCGCCGCACCTCGACCAGCGTGTTGAAGGCCGGACGGCCAAGCGCCCGCGCGATGTCGGCCGGGGTGCGCACCCCGTCGGCGAGCGCCAGCAGGGCCGCCTGTCTGCGCGTCGGCCCACGGCCCGGGCCCGCGTCCCTGGGGATCACCGGGGCGGCGTCAAGGCCGGGGTGGGGCCAGATGGCGTCCAGGAGCGCCCGGCGGCGCATCGCCTCGCGTTCGACGACAGGGGTGGGCACCGGACACACCCGGCCGATCCAGTGCCCCACCCCGTAGCGGAAGCGGGTCGGCCCGCTGCACGGGGTCAGCGCGAAGTACGCGGCGTCGAACAGCGCGCCCAGATGGCAGATCTCCAGCTCGCCGCAGCCCAGCCGTCCGCTGGCGACGAGATGGCGGCCGACCTCACGCCGTACGCCCGCCTCGGCGACGGCCTCTTCCCAGCCCTCGCGCGGCAGCCGGCCGCTCGCGGTCAGCAGGACGTCCAGACCGGGTGCCGCGGGGCTCTCCGCGTGCACGACCTCGCCGTCGACCAGATAGAGCGCGCCATGGTCGCGGAGGAGCACGCCCGTCGCCTTCTCCTCGGCCAGCCGCACCAGCATGGGAGAGACGGCCGAGGCCATCACAGCACCAGCCGTTCGGCGAGGTCCGCGAGGCGGAGCCGCGCGAGGGCGAGATTGCCCGTTTCACGGTCCAGCCACAGATGCAGGAACACGCTGCTGTCGAAGTCCGTCTGGATGAATCTGACGAGGTGATAGCCGTTGTGCGCGGTGACGATGAGATCCTCGACGGGCAGCGCCTTGCCGCTCTCGCTGTCGGCGGCGCCCCCGCCGTCCACCGCGCGGTCCACAGTGAATTCCGCGGTGCGGTCCACGGCGCGGGCGGTGAAGGATGTGTACTCGGCGGCCATACGGGCGAGTTCGGCGGTCTCCGCGGCATTCGCCTCATGGTCGCCGCCGGGCGATTCGCCGACCGTGCCAAGCGCCAGCCCGCTGGTCCAGTCGACGAGGGACGCGCCGCGCGCGCCCGGCACCACCATGGCCTGCAACAGGCACTCGTCGATTCCGGGCACGCCGACACTCCTCCCCACCCCCGGGCCATGCCGCGCACGAATGTGCGGCAGTGACCGGCACATTACGCAAGGTGGCGAGTGCTCGCGCCTCTTCCGGCAATTTCCAGCGGAACATGCCCGAGACCGATAGGCTCCGCCCCTTCACAGAGGGGCGGTTTCCGGCCGCGACCTGCGCTTCTCAGCCGTGGCTCCGGTCCTGGCTCCGGTCCTGGCTCCGGTCTTCGCCGCGGATCTGCAGCACCGCCCTGTTCACGATCCACAGCCCGACCCCGACCGCGATCAGCGCGCCTGCCGTCAGATACACCTTCATCTCCCGGTCGGCCAGCGGGCTCGCCAGCACCAGCGCCGTCACCGCCCCGAGGACCGGCAGGGCCGTCGGCGTGCGGAAGTGCTCATGCGCCACCGGGTCCCTGCGCAGCACCAGCACCGCGACATTGACGACCGCGAAGACACACAGCAGCAGGAGCGCGGTGGTGTCGCTGAGAGTCTTGATCTCGCCGGTGGAAACCAGCACGATCGCGATCAGCGAGACAAAGACGATCCCGGTGACCGGGGTGCGGCGCTTGGCCAGAACGCGCCCCATCGCCCGCGGCAGAATGCGTTCGTTGGCCATGCCGTAGCAGAGCCGCGAGGCCATCATGATGTTGATCAGCGCGGAGTTGCTGACGGCGAACAGCGTGATCAGCGCGAAGAGCTTCGGCGGGAACTCCAGCCCGCCCACCTTGACCACCTCAAGCAAGGGGGTGTCGGACCGGGCCAAGGCGCCGTGTTCGACCAGCAGCGAGGAGACCAGCGCCACCAGGACGTAGATGGTGCCGGTGACGGCCACCCCGATGAAGATCGCACGGGGGAAGGTGCGCACCGGGTCCTTGGTCTCCTCGGCCATGTTGACCGAGTCCTCGAAGCCGACGAACGCGAAGAAGCCCAGCGCCGTGGCCCCCAGCACACTGGTGATCAGGGCATAGCCGGTCCCCGACGCCTCGAACTCGCCCAGCCGGGACGGCTCTCCGCCGCCGGTGAGCACCGCGTACGCCCCGATGGTCAGAATGACGGCCAGCCCGGACAGCTCGACGAGGGTCAGCACGACGTTCGTCTTCACCGACTCCGACACACCGCGCAGATTGAGCGCGGCGAGCGCCAGGATGAACAGGATCGCGATCAGCGCGGCCGGCACGGCCTCGGTGAACTCGCCCATGTTGCCGCTGAAGGCGCGGGCCGCGGCGCTGGCGGAGGACAGCCCGGACGCCATCACCATGAACGCCACGATGAAGGTCAGGAAGGGGACGCGGAACGCCTTCTGGGTGTACAGCGCGGCGCCGGCGGCCTTCGGGTACTTGCCGACCAGCTCGACATAGGAGGCGGCGGTCAGCAGCGCGACGACGAAGCCGATGACGAACGGCAGCCAGAGCGCCCCGCCGACCTTGCCCGCGACCTTGCCGGTCGTGGCGTAGATGCCGGTCCCGAGGATGTCGCCGATGATGAAGAGGACCAGCAGCTTCGGGCCGATCGCCCGCTTCAGCGGGGTGTCGCCGGCCGTCCTCTCAGGCTCTTCGGATGTCGTGGTCATTCGGCCTCCGCCGGTGCCGGTGCTCGATGTGGCGAGGTTCTGCCCGGCGGACGGCGGGTGAAGCGACCGCTTCGGGTGACACGGGGGCGCGCGGCCCCCGCGCTGCCTGCGGATGCCCCTGTGCGCCATTGCGCCACCGGGTCCTCCTCCTCGCCCAGGGGCGGGCCGCCCCCTGGGCAGCCTCCCCCGGCAGCGGGTCGTGCGTTCCCCGGCCCCGTGGCGGGTGCGGGGTGCGGTCGCATCGGCCCCGCGCACGCCTTCCTTGTGTCGCATGGGGTTGTCGGGCGACCTGCCGCGCCCAGTCGGGCGGAGTACCCCACTTCCCGCAACTGGGGGCTTAAGCCCCCAAACCCCCTGTACGGCCTTCGGTCGTGCTCTCAATCTCCCCCAGCGGTAGCTGGGGGAGGAGTCTGGGGGAGGTAGCCGGGGGAGATTGAGGCGCGGGGGTTCGGGGGCGGAGTCCCCGCAAACGGGGTCGGCGCGGGAGCCGGGCCTGTACGGCGACCCGAGGCGCACGCGTCAGGCAGCCGGCTTGGGTTCCACCGAACGGGCGATGTCCTCCAGGTCCTTGGCGATCGCCTTGCCCACCGCCCGGCGGCCCAGGCCGCCCAGCAGCTTGGCGACCACGCCGCCGATCCCGCTCGGCGGCGTGGCCGAGAAGGTCATCCGGACGGTTGTCGCCTCCGGCCCGTCCGCGCGGAGTGCGAACTCGGAGACATAGTGCGCGCCACGGGAGTCGGCCTCCACCACATACCGGCTCTCGGGCTCCACTGCCGTCACATACATCTCTTCCGTCGCCAGTTTGCCCATCATCCGGCGGGTTTCGCGCCAGCGGGTGCCGATGTCGAACGGCCCCTGCTGTCCCTCGGAGAGGATCTCCACCTGCTCCACGCCGCTCAGCACCTGCGGCATGTTCTCCAGATCGGTCAGCGCCTGCCACACCCGGCCCGCGGGGGCGGCGATCCGGCGTTCGACGTGCACCGTGGTGTCTGCTGCTGCCATGCCTTCATCGAAGCAGCGCTCCGGCGTATGCGCCGCCCGACTCGGCGACGATCTCGTCGGGCCGCTGGGCCCGTCGTACGGTCGTGAACCGCACCGGCCCGTCGCCGTCGCCGTCAGCGGCGGAGGCGGCGGAGGCGGAGGCCGTGGTGAAGCCGTGCACGGCGGGGCGGGGCAGGCTGTTGTAGCCGTAGGGACTGGAGAAGTAGTACGCCCCGGTGTCCAGGGCCGCGATCACATCGCCCGGCTCCAGCAGCGGCAGCGGCCTGGCCTCGGCCAGCAGGTCGCCCGCGAAGCAGGCGGGCCCCGCGATGTCCTGCTCGACCGCGGGTCCGGGCTTGGGCCGCCCTTCGGCGTCGTACGCGCGGATCCGCAGCGGCCAGGACTCCGGGTCGTACACCGTGCGGGTCGCCACCTGCACGCCCGCATGAGTGACGGCGATGGGGCGGCCGCCGGTGGTCTTGGCGTACTCGACCCGGCTCAGGATCGTGCCGTGCTTGGCCAGCAGCGCCCGGCCGAACTCGGTGACCAGGCCATAGCCGCCGTCGAACAGCCCGGGTGCCTCCTCCTTCAGCAGCCGGGCGTACGCGGCGAAGGACGGGGTGTGCTCGTCGGAGGCGAAGTTGACCGGCAGCCCGCCGCCGATGTCGAGCGTGTCGATCCGGCGGCGGCCGGCTGCCGCGTTGATCTCTTCGGCGAGTTCCCAGACGGCGCGCACGCCTTGCGCCATCAGGGGCAGCGGGATGCCCTGAGAGCCGGTGTGGGTGTGCAGCCGGGTCAGCCAGGGGCGGTCGAGGACCGCCTCTGCGATCCGGTCGCGTGCTCCCTCGTCGCGCAGACCGACCCCGAACTTGGAGGTGGCGGTGGCCGTGGACAGCGCGCCGATCGAGCCCGCGCCGAGCTGTGGATTGATGCGCAGCCCGATCGGCGGGACGGGGCTCCCGGGGTCGTTGGCCTGCCTGGGCACGAGCGTGTCGAGGCGGGCCAGCTCCTGGAGATTGTCGGCGTTGAGCGCGACCCCGAGGGCGAGGGCCTCGCGCAGTTCGCCGAGGGTCTTGGCGGGGGAGTCGAGGACCGTGTGCGCGGCGGGCACGCCGGCCGCCCTGGCCAGGGCCAGCTCTCCGGGGCTCGCCGCCTCCGCGCCGAGGCCCTCGGCGCGCAGCAGCGCCAGCACGGGGACGAGCGGTGCGGCCTTGACCGCGAAGGCGTGCAGCACCGGGGCGTCGGTCACCGCGGCGAACGCCTCCCTCAGGGCGGTCGCGGACGCCCGGATGCCGCCCGCGTCCAGCAGGGCGACGACCGGCTGCTCCTCGGAGAGGAGGCCCTGTGCCACGGCCGCGTGCACGGCCTGATCCCGGCGGTCTGAAGCCATGGGCGCCAGCCAATCACCGGGCGGCGCGCGATGCAGCTGTTGACTAAGGATATTCATCCATTCAGGATGTGAATAGAAGTCTCAACATTCGCGAGGAGGCAGTGCCATGTCAGGACCCCGCCCCGTACGGGCGCCGCGCGGTACGGAACTGAGCGCCCTGGGATGGCAGCAGGAGGCCGCCCTCCGCATGCTCCAGAACAATCTGGACCCGGAGGTCGCCGAGCACCCCGACAAGCTCGTCGTCTACGGCGGCACGGGCAAGGCCGCCCGCGACTGGCGCTCCTTCGACGCCATGACCCGCACTCTGCGCACGCTCAAGCGGGACGAGACGATGCTCGTCCAGTCCGGACGGCCGGTCGGCGTGATGCAGACTCACGAGTGGGCCCCGCGCGTGCTGATCGCCAACTCCAATCTGGTCGGCGACTGGGCGAACTGGGAGGAGTTCCGCCGTCTTGAGGCGCTCGGCCTGACCATGTACGGGCAGATGACCGCCGGCTCCTGGATCTACATCGGCACCCAGGGCATCCTGCAGGGCACCTATGAGACGTTCGCGGCGGTCGCGGCGAAGAAGTTCGGCGGAAGCCTGGCGGGCACGATCACGCTGACGGCGGGGCTCGGCGGGATGGGCGGCGCGCAGCCGCTCGCCGTGACCATGAACGACGGGGTCGCGATCTGCGTCGACTGCGACCCGCGCGCCATCGAGCGCCGTATCGAGCACCGCTATCTCGACGTCCGCGCCGACTCGCTCGACGAGGCGCTGCGGCTGGCCGTCGAGGCGCGCGACGCCCGCCGTCCGCTGTCGATCGGCCTGCTGGGCAACGCGGCGGAGCTGCTGCCGCGCATGCTGGAGACCGGCGCGCCCGTCGACATCGTCACCGACCAGACCTCCGCCCATGACCCGCTGTCGTATCTGCCGCTGGGCGTCGCCTTCGAGGACATGGCCTCGTACGCGGCCGAGAAGCCCGCCGACTTCACCCGGCGGGCGCGCGAGTCCATGGCGCGGCATGTCGAGGCCATGGTCGGCTTCATGGACGCGGGCGCCGAGGTCTTCGACTACGGCAACTCCATCCGCGGCGAGGCGCAGCTGGCCGGATACGACCGGGCGTTCGCCTTCCCCGGCTTCGTCCCCGCGTATATCCGGCCGCTGTTCTGCGAGGGCAAGGGCCCCTTCCGCTGGGCGGCCCTCTCCGGAGACCCCAAGGACATCGCCGCGACGGACCGCGCCATCCTGGACCTCTTCCCGGAGAACGAGTCCCTCGCCCGCTGGATCAGGATGGCCGGGGAGCGCGTCCACTTCCAGGGCCTGCCCGCCCGCATCTGCTGGCTCGGCTACGGGGAACGCGACCGCGCGGGCGAGCGCTTCAACGACATGGTCGCGAGCGGCGAGCTGTCCGCGCCGGTCGTCATCGGCCGCGACCACCTCGACTGCGGCTCGGTCGCCTCCCCGTACCGCGAGACCGAGGCGATGCTCGACGGCTCCGACGCGATCGCCGACTGGCCGCTGCTCAACGCCATGGTCAACGTCGCCTCCGGAGCGTCCTGGGTCTCCATCCACCACGGCGGCGGCGTCGGCATGGGCCGCTCCCTCCACGCGGGCCAGGTCACGGTCGCCGACGGCACCCCGCTGGCCGGCGAGAAGATCCGCCGCGTGCTGACCAACGACCCCGGGATGGGCGTCATCCGCCATGTCGACGCGGGCTACGACCTCGCGGACTCCGTCGCCACGGCGAAGGGCGTCCGCGTCCCGATGCGGGAGGACGCATGACCCCCACGCCACCCTCTGCCC
>NZ_JAOWCB010000024.1 GCF_026420845.1 Streptomyces sp. PR69
CCGTAGGCCCTGGACCGTTGGTCCGGGGCCTACGGCCTTTTTGCGTTGCCCCATCCTCACTGAGTCGTCAGGGATCGGCTCAGAGCCTGCCCGCGGCCTTGAGCGCGAGATAGACGTCGGACAGCGCCGGCGCGAGCTCCTCCGGCGTCGCGTCGACGACGGTGACCCCATGGCGCTCCAGCTGTGCCGCCGTATGGGCTCGCCGGGACTGCTCCTGGGTGGCCGCAGCGGCCTCGTACACGCCCTCGATCGTGCCGCGGCCTCGGGTCATCTGGGAGATCTGTGGATCCGCTACGGAGGCCACCAGCACAGTGTGGCGCTGTGTGAGCAGAGGGAGGACGGGCAGTAGGCCCTCTTCGATCGGGGCGGCGTCCAGCGTTGTGAGCAGAACGATGAGCGATCCGCGGGGAGCGCAGGCGAGCGCGGCGGCGCTGAGGCCCCGCGCATCCGTCTCCACCAGTTCAGGTTCGATCGTCGCCAGTGCGCTGACGAGGGCAGGCAGGATGTCCCCCGCGGCGCGGCCCTGGACCTGTGCTCGGATGCGGCGGTCATAGGCCAGGAGGTCGACCCGGTCGCCCGCACGCGAGGCCAGCGCCGCCAGCAGCAGTGCCGCGTCCATGGCCGCGTCGAGCCGGGGGACGTCTCCGACGCGGCCGGCAGATGTGCGGCCCGTGTCCAGGACGACCAGGATGTGGCGGTCACGCTCGGGGCGCCAGGTGCGCACAGTCACCGCGTTCTGTCGTGCCGTTGCGCGCCAGTCGATAGAGCGGGTGTCATCGCCGGGGACATAGTCGCGGAGGCTGTCGAACTCGGTTCCTTGCCCTCGGGTCAGGACGCTGGTGCGGCCGTCGAGCTCCCGGAGCCTTGCCAGCCGGGACGGCAGGTGCTTGCGGCTGGTGAAGGGCGGCAGTACGCGCAAGGTCCAGGGCACTCGGTGGCTGCCCTGGCGGGCGGCGAGGCCAAGCGGCCCATACGAGCGGACGGTGATGCGGTCGGCTTGCCGGTCGCCGCGACGGGTGGGGCGAAAGGCGGTGGTGAGGCGGCGGCGCTCTCCTGAAGGGACGGTGACTCCGTGGCGGGACGCCGTCTGGTCGGCGCCTGTCGGCCAGCTGCTCGGGGGCCACGCGTCCCGGACATGCGCCCGCAAGCTGCGTCGCGAAGGGTTCGTGATCGTCAGCGAGACCTTCGCATCCTCTCCGAGTCGAACTGATGTATCACCGGTTCGGGTGAATCGCAGCGTTCGCACTGGCGCGGCGAGGGCGTAGTCGCACAAGATTGCTAGTGACAACGGGGCGTTCACGGCAAGCATCCCCGTCCAGCTGGGCGCGAGGATGCCCACAGGAAGCGAGCCGAGGGCGGCGAGGAGAGCGGTTCGTCCGGTGAGGGCCATGGGTCAGCACCTCAGCGGGGGACCGGGACATGGGCCAGGATCGCGGTGATGACGGAGTCGCTGGTGACTCCTTCCATCTCCGCCTCGGGGCGGAGCTGGATCCTGTGACGCAGCGTGGGCAGGGCGAGGGCTTTCACATCGTCGGGGATGACGTAGTCGCGGCCGGTGAGCCAGGCCCAGGCGCGTGCTGAGGAGAGCAGAGCCGTGGCGCCCCGCGGCGAGACACCCAGAGTGAGCGAGGGGGAATCACGCGTGGCACGGCAGATATCGACGACATAGCCGGCGATCTCATCGGAGACCACGGTCTTGGCGACGGCGGCGCGCGCGGTCTCGAGGTCGGCGGGGCCGGCGACGGGACGGACTCCGGCGGCGTGAAGATCGTGCGGATTGAAGCCTTCGGCGTGCCGGCTGAGGACGTTGATCTCGTCCTCGCGTGACGGCAGTGGAACGGTCAGTTTAAGGAGAAAGCGGTCCAGTTGGGCTTCGGGAAGGGGGTAAGTGCCTTCGTATTCGACCGGGTTCTGTGTTGCGGCGACCAGGAAGGGGTCCGGGAGCGGGCGCGGTGTTCCGTCCACCGTGACCTGGCGTTCCTCCATCGCCTCGAGAAGCGAGGACTGCGTCTTGGGCGGGGTTCGGTTGATCTCGTCGGCAAGAAGGAGATTGGTGAAGACGGGTCCGGGCTGGAATGAGAACTCGGCGGTGCGTGCGTCATAGACGAGGGATCCCGTCACATCACTCGGCATCAGGTCGGGCGTGAACTGGACGCGTTTGGTGTCGAGTTCGAGAGAGGCGGCCAGTGCGCGGACCAGGAGCGTCTTGGCGACGCCCGGAACCCCTTCGAGGAGGACGTGACCTCGGCAGAGCAAGGCCACGACGAGCCCGGTGACAGCAGGGTCCTGGCCGACCACGGCCTTGGCGATCTCGGTGCGCACAGCCTCCAGGGAAGTGCGGGCGCGGTCCGAGTTCTCGGCTGACTCGGAGGTCGGGGCGCTCATGAGGTGCGTACCTCTCTTTCGAGGGCGTCGAGTTGATCGGCCAGCTGGATAAGAGCGGCGTCGTCGGCGGGAGCCGGGCCGAAGAGCAGATGTTGGAGGTCCCGGTCGCTGTCGGGGAGGCGGGCGGAGACCGCGGCGAGCAGGACGTCGGGGGAGTCGGCATCCGCTGGGGGGACGCCGAGCAGCGGGGCGAGTCGTCCGCGGCTGGCAGCACGCAGTGCCACGGCGGCTCGGTCGCGGGCGTTCACTCTGCGGTAGAGGCGGGCGCGGCCTTCCGTCGCTTCGGAGGCCCTGATGGCGACAGGAAGTCGCTCGGTGACCAGCGGGCCCAGGCGTTGGGCGCGCCAGACGGCGGCGAGGACCGCGGCGACGCCGAGTTGGAGGGCGCCCCAGAGCCAGCCGGGCGGAATGAGGTCAAAGAACGAGTTGTCGCCTTCGGGTGTAGCGGAGGCATCGCCGAGTGAAGGGAGGTACCAGATCAGATGGGGGTGGGAGCCGAGGAGCTGCAGGGCGAGAGAGGCGTTGCCGTGTTCGTCCAGGCGGTCGTTGTAGAGGATGTCGGGGGCGCCGAGCAGGACAGTCTCCCCGCTGCCGGGGCCGTCGAGGCGCAGCAGTGTGGGCACGCCGCCGCTGGGATAGCAGCTGTCCGCGCCAGGAGTGTCCGACGAGTAGCGCTGACCGCCGAGGTCCACGTCTCCAGCGCGAACGGCGGCAGGCAGTGCGCACTGCGGGGTCCGGGCGGACACCGGGGCCGGGCCTTCGGAGCGGACGTCCGGAGCGAGGACGGGGAGAGAGGTGTCGGCAGACAGGAGCACGGTCCGCCCCGCGGACGCGGCCATCGCCGTGTGCAGCGTGTCCTGCTGGCTTACTGTCAGCAGGTCCGGGTGGGCCACAAGCAGCGTCGTCGTGTCGTCCATCGCGGCGGTGGCTTCATCCAGGGTGGTCACCACACGTGTGTCGACGCCGCGATCACCGAGCAGTTCGGCGACGGCCCGGCTTCCGTACTGGTCGGCGGAGCGGGGGTCAAGGCGGCCGTGCTGATCCCCGGAACGCAGCGCGGCCATGGCGATGCCCGCCACGATGAGGATGGTGAGCGCGATCAGCAGACCGCGGGCGCGTCTCCACACCTGGCGTGTGGTGGGAGCGGTGGAGGTGGCGCCGACGGCTTCGGTCATGGGGCCGTCCCTGGGACGGTGTCGTTCAGCCGGGGCTTGGTGCGCTCCAGTTCCTGGTCCAGATCGCGAAGCCGCTGGTATGCCTGGTGGTCCGCGGTGCGCCCGCCGTATGCGACGTCGTCGAACTCACGTGAGGCGGCGCGAAGCCGGTCGGCGTGGTCGGGCAGGGAGCGGCCCGCTTCGGCGGCGGCCTCGTCCGCGGTGCGGCCGGGGCGCGGATCGAGGAGGGCGCGCTCCTCCAGAGCGCGGACGATGGCCCGCATCCGCTCCTGGAGGGCGTCGTTCCAGCGGCCGGCCGCGGCGTGCTGTTCCGCGGCGGTGCGGTGTTCGGCGGCGCTGCGGGCGCTGGTGTCGAAGAGCGCCTCCGCGGTGGCGGCGGTCCTGCGGGGGGTGCCCAGCCGCCACCACAGGGCGGCGATCAGCGCGAGGACGGCCAGGACGATGACGGCGATGCCGAGTGCGCCGCCCGGCGCGGCGTCTGACGCGGCGTCGAAGAGACCGCCGATCCACTCCCAGAAGCGGTCGATGGCACGCTGGAGCAGGTTTGGATCGTTCTCGTGGTACATCGGCCTGGACAGCTCCCGCTCCGCGGCCTCGCGGGCCGGTACGCGGGGGGTGTCGACCGGGACGTCGTCGCCGGCGCGCAGCAGTGCCCGCACGGCGACCCTGTCCCCCATGGGCACGGCATCAGCTCCCGGAGGTGTCGCCGCCGGGCGGCTCGGAGCCATAGCCGGGAACGCCGGCCGCCCGTGCGAGTTCAAGGTCCAGCGCCTCGCGGCGGATGCGCTGGTCGATATAGAGCAGGACCGTGACACCGGCGGAGATCGGATAGGTGACGGCGGAGGCGATGACCGAGCCGATGCCGCTGACGATCAGGTAAGGCCAGCCGAACTGGGGATCCGAGCCGCTGAGGAGGTCGCTGAATCCGCTGCTGTCCACCATGAGTGCGATCACGACAAACGGCACGATGATGATCAACGAGAGGAGGAACAGCAGCACCATCGTGAGCAGCAGGATGCCGAAGACCCGCCACCAGGCACCGTGGACCAGCTTGGCCGAGCGGCGCAAGGAAGGGATGACGCCCTGGCGTTCCAGCATCAGCGCGGGCGAGGCGAGAGCGAAGCGGACCATCAGCCAGAGGATTGCGACGACGGCCGCGATGCCTCCGAGCACAGTGAGCAGCACGCCGGAGCCATTGCCCAGCAGCAGCCCCGGAAGGAGGCCGACGGCCATGATGCCCGCGCTCAGCAGGGGCAGCAGCAGAATCAGCCCGAGCAGATGCGGAAGCCGGGGCCGAGCCTCATGCCAGGCGTCGGCGAGCGTCACCGGGCGGCCCAGCACGGAGCGGCTGACCACGACAGTCAGCAGTGCCGTGGTGAACAGGGTTCCGATCAGGGTGATGAACAGCGTGGGCCCGAGGGAAGTGAGGCTGTACTGCAGGGACTCGATGGACTGGTCAATGGCCTCGGAAGGCGTCGGGTTCGGGTTGACCGCGGGCGGCTCGGGCAGCGCATAGCGCTCGATGAGGATGTTGGCGATCTGCGTGATCACCGCGACCGTGATGGTGATCCCCAGGACCGTACGCCAGTGGGCGCGCAGGGTGGACACCGCGCCGTCCAGTATTTCGCCGATGCCGAGCGGGCGAAGAGGAATCACTCCCGGCTTGGCTGCCGGGGGTTGGCCCCAGGCGCCGTGCGGGCGGCCCCCGCCCCAACCGGAGGGAGGAGGCGGTGCGGGTGGGCCGGAGGGGGCGGACCACTGCCCTGGAGGGGGTTGCTCCTTGGACCACGTTGCGCCCGCGCCGTGCTCGGCGGCCGGTCCGGCGGGGCGAGGGGTGCCGGAGGCGCCGGAGTCCTGTCCGTCGGAGGGAGCAGATCCGGGCGAGGCCCAGCCCGGAGAGTCGTTCACGGTCGTCCACCTCATGGATTGGTCGCGGGACCGGCTCGGCGGCCGGCATGTTCACGTCTTCCGTCCGTCCGCCAGGGCGGCAGGTTGGCAGCCATCGTGCCACGCGTCGTCTGGCGGCGGACCGGGCCCTGTGTCTCCTTCGCGTATCGCCTTCGTGCCTTCATTGTCGGTGTGTCACGGGGCAGACTGGGCGGATGGCTGATCAATACGCGCACAACCCGGCCGATGCCGGGCCGCCGCCGCTGCCCGTGCTGCGCTGGGAGGAATCGCCGGATGGGCCTGTGCTGGTGCTGCTCGACCAGACGCGGCTGCCCGCCGAAGAGGTCGAACTGGTCTGCACTGATGTGCCGAAGCTGGTGGGGGCGATCGAGTCGCTGGCTGTACGCGGTGCGCCGCTGCTGGGCATCGCCGGGGCCTACGGAGTGGCGCTGGCGGCCGCCAGGGGCTTTGACGTCGAGGAAGCGGCGGTTCTGCTGGAGCGGGCGCGGCCCACCGCGGTGAATCTGGGGTATGGGGTGCGCCGTGTGCAGGCCGCCCATCGGGCGGCGGCGGAGTCCGGCGCGGACGCCCGAGGGGCGGCCCGGGCTGCGCTCGCCGCGGCGAAGGAGCTGCACCGGGAGGACGCGCAGGCCAGCACCCGGATGGCCGAGTACGGGACGGCGCTGCTCGAGGAGCTGCTGCCGGGCGGCGGGCTGCGCATTCTGACCCACTGCAACTCCGGGGCGCTGGTTTCCGGGGGCGAGGGCACGGCGTTCGCCGTGGCGCTGCGGGTGCACCGCGGTCGGCGGCTGAGGCGGCTGTGGGTGGGCGAGACCAGGCCGCTGCTGCAGGGCGCCCGGCTGACCGCCTATGAGGCGGCCCGCCATGGGATGGCGTACACGCTGCTTACGGACAGTGCCGCGGGCTCGCTCTTTGCGGCGGGCGAGGTCGATGCCGTACTGATAGGGGCCGACCGGATCGCCGCGGACGGATCCGTGGCAAACAAGGTCGGGAGCTATCCGCTGGCGGTGCTCGCCAAGTATCACCATGTGCCGTTTGTCGTGGTCGCGCCGACCACGACGGTCGATCTCGGCACGGTGGACGGAAAGGCGATAGAGGTGGAGCAGCGACCGGGCCATGAGGTGACGGAGGTCATAGCTCCGAATGCCCCGGCAGGGGCAGGCGGAGGGCTGGCGGTGGCGCCGCTGGGCGCGCAGGCGTACAACCCCGCGTTCGATGTCACGCCGCCGGATTTGGTGACGGCCGTCGTCACCGAGCAGGGTGCGGTGTCCCCGGTCACCGGGGACGCGCTGGCACGTTTGTGTGCCAGGTCACGCCAGGTAACGATTAGCTAATGGGATGATGTCGTTTATGAAGGGACGAGTCCTTGTCGTCGACGACGACACCGCACTGGCCGAGATGCTCGGCATTGTGCTGCGTGGTGAAGGGTTCGAGCCGTCGTTCGTAGCGGACGGCGACAAGGCGCTTGCCGCATTCCGGGAGACCAAGCCGGATCTGGTGCTGCTGGATCTCATGCTGCCCGGGCGGGACGGCATCGAGGTGTGCAGGCTGATCCGGGCTGAGTCCGGAGTGCCGATCGTGATGCTCACGGCCAAGAGCGACACGGTGGATGTGGTGGTCGGGCTGGAGTCCGGCGCCGACGACTACATCGTGAAGCCGTTCAAGCCGAAGGAGCTGGTCGCCCGTATCCGGGCCAGGCTCCGCAGGTCCGAAGAGCCCGCGCCGGAGCAGCTGACGATCGGCGATCTGGTCATCGACGTCGCCGGTCACTCGGTGAAGCGAGACGGCCAGTCGATCGCGCTGACCCCGCTCGAGTTCGATCTGCTGGTCGCCCTGGCGCGCAAGCCCTGGCAGGTGTTCACCCGCGAGGTCCTGCTCGAACAGGTGTGGGGCTACCGGCACGCGGCCGACACCCGGCTGGTCAACGTGCATGTGCAGCGGCTGCGCTCCAAGGTCGAGAAGGACCCGGAGCGCCCGGAGATCGTGGTGACCGTGCGTGGCGTCGGATACAAGGCGGGGCCGAGCTGACATGCCCCCCGGCGGCGTTGCTCCGAAGCCCGGGGAGCCGGGAGTCCGTGCGGAGCGGGCTGCCGGGCCAGGGCGTGCGCCCTCGCGCCTCGACAGGCTGAGGCACGGCGGGCGTCTCCTCCAGGACGGCGCGTCGGGCGGGCCGGTGCTGCGGCTCGTCATGCGCTGGGTGCGCCGGCCGCTGCTGCCCGCCGTGCGGCTCTGGCGGCGGAACATTCAGCTCAGGGTCGTGGTGAGCACGCTGCTGATGTCGCTCGGTGTGGTGATCCTGCTGGGCTTCGTCGTCATCGGCCAGGTACGCAACGGTCTGCTGGACGCCAAGGCGAAGGCGGCGCAGAGCCAGGCGGCGGGCGGATTCGCCGTGGCGCGGGAGAAGGCCAACGCGCCGGTCGCCCCCGGCGCCGGGCAGGACGGCTCGGACACAGACGGGCGCACCGCGGGCGGCACCTGGCGGTCCGATCTGGTGGAGCAGCTCGCCAGCGGCGGCCAGGGCTCGTACAACGTCGTGGCGCTGAGTCCCGAGTCCGACGGGCCGACAGGCTGGGGGCCGCGCACCTCGGGCACGGTCGACCCGGCGAGCATCCCGCGTGAGCTGCGGGAGGCCGTCGACCAGGAGCCGGGCACGTTCGAGACCTACCTCCAGATCAAGTACGGAAACGAGCGGGAGCCGGAGTCCGGGCTGGTCGTCGGCACCCGTCTGAACGACATCGAGGGCAACCCCTACGAGTTGTACTACGTCTTCCCGCTGGCGCAGGAGGAGCAGTCGCTCAACCTCGTCCGGGGCACGCTGGCGACCGCCGGGCTGTTTGTCGTCGTGCTGCTCGGCGCCATCGCCTGGCTGGTGGTGCGGCAGACCGTGACGCCCGTGCGGATGGCGGCGGGAATCGCCGAGCGGCTGTCCGCGGGCCGGCTGCAGGAGCGGATGAAGGTCACCGGCGAGGACGACATCGCACGGCTCGGCGAGGCCTTCAACAAGATGGCGCAGAATCTCCAGCTCAAGATCCAGCAGCTGGAGGAGCTGTCGCGGATGCAGCGGCGGTTCGTCTCGGACGTCTCCCATGAGCTGCGTACGCCGCTGACGACCGTGCGGATGGCCGCCGACGTCATCCATGAGGCGCGCAGTGACTTCGACCCCGTGACGGCCCGCTCGGCGGAGCTCCTCGGCGATCAGCTCGACCGGTTCGAGTCGCTGCTGTCGGATCTGCTGGAGATCAGCCGGTTCGACGCGGGCGCTGCGGCCCTGGAAGCCGAGGCAATAGACCTGCGCGACGTGGTGCGCAGGGTCATCGGCGGGGCGGAGCCGCTGGCCGAACGCAAGGGCAGCAGAATCCGGGTCGTCGGCGACGATCAGCCGATCGTGGCCGAAGCCGATGCCCGGCGGGTCGAGCGCGTCCTGCGGAATCTGGTAGTCAACGCCGTCGAGCACGGCGAGGGCCGCGATGTGGTGGTGCGCATGGCCGCGGCCGGCGGGGCCGTCGCGGTGGCCGTGCGGGACTACGGAGTGGGCCTGAAGCCGGGCGAGGCGACCCGGGTGTTCAACCGGTTCTGGCGCGCCGACCCGGCGCGCGCCCGCACCACCGGCGGCACCGGCCTCGGCCTGTCGATCGCCGTCGAGGACGCCCGCCTGCACGGCGGCTGGCTCCAGGCCTGGGGCGAGCCCGGCGGCGGCTCGCAGTTCCGGCTGACCCTGCCGCGGACGGCGGACGAGCCGCTGCGCGGATCGCCCATACCGCTGGAGCCCGAGGACTCCCGGCAGAACAGAGCACGCGCCCAGTCGGCCGAGTCAGCCGCGACGACCGGGAAGAAGGGGCAGATGTTTGCCTCCGTGCCCCCGCGGCAGCTGTCGGACGGCACACCGCTGCCCGTGCCGCCGCGCGCCCCCCTGCCCGCCTCGGCCGCGCCGGCAGGGGTGGACCCGGCGGCGCTTCCCGGCAGCGGCGGCGCCCGGGTGGTGCCACGGCCCGCCGGTACCACACGCACCGGCGCGGGGCCGTCCCAGCACCACGGCCGGCAGCAGGCTCCTCAGAAGCAGCAGGCTCCGCGGGAGGAGAAGGCATCGGAACGGTCCGCGAACCGCTCCGCGGAACGGGAGGACACCACTCGTGGCCGCTGACCCCCGACAGCCCGGCCGTCGAGGCGCGCGGCGCGCCGTTGTCCTGCTCACGGGCACCGGCGTGCTGCTCACCGGATGCGCGTCGATGCCCGACAGCGGCGATGTCCACCCGGTGAAGGCCCAGGGAGGGGACTCCCAGGTGCGGGTCTATGCCGTGCCGCCGCGTAAGGGAGCCCAGCCCGAGGAGATCATTACGGGTTTCCTTGAGGCGATGACCAGCGATGACGCGGACTTCGCCACCGCGCGGAAGTATCTGACGGCCAAAGCGTCGAAGCAGTGGCGTCCGGAGGAGAGCACCACGGTCCTGGCGGCCGCGCCGGACGTAAGCCAGCCGGCCGGCGGCAGCCGCGGCCAGCCGGGCATGGACTACCCGCTGCAGGGCAAGCAGATCGCCGCCGTGGACGCACAGCAGGCGTACCAGCCAATGGCCCCCCGGGACTACCGCAGCAGTCTCCATCTGTCGCTGCAGACCACCCCCGAAGGCAAGGAGTGGCGCATCGACGCACTGCCCGCCGGGCTGGTGCTGGGCGCGTCGGACTTCCAGCGCAACTATTTCTCGATCAACAAGTACTACTTCGCGTCCGGCCGGGACGTGGTGGTCGCCGACCCCGTCTACATCCGGCGGAAGCAGGACCCGGTGACCGGGATGGACGCGACCGCGCAGTCGGTCAACTCGCTGCTCGGCGGTCCGACGAACTGGCTGAAACCGGTCGTCGAGTCGCCGTTCCCCACCGGTACGGGGCTGAAGGACGGCGTCACCTCGCTGACCTTCGACGACCGGAACACCCTGAGGGTGCCGCTCAACGAGAAGGCATCCCACGTGGGCAGGCCGCAGTGCGTGAAGATGGCGGCGCAGATTCTGTTCACCGTGAGGGATGTGACGTCCACGCGGGTTGAGCAGGTCGAGCTGGAGCGCAGCGACGGTTCGCAGCTGTGTGTGCTCGGCCGTGGCCAGGCGGAGGAGTTCGCCGCGGACCAGCTCTCCGGCAGGCCCGGCAATCAGTACTTCGTCGACGAGAAGGGCCGGCTGGCGGTGCTGTCGGGCGCGGCCAAGGAGATAACCGAGCCGGATCTCGTGCCCGGGCCGTTCGGCGACGGCCGGCTGCCCATCAGCGCCGTGGCCGTGGCGCGCGATGAGCACACCGCCGCGGCCGTCTCCAAGGACTCCAGCCGGCTGTTCGTGTCGTCCATCGTCTCGGACGGCGAACTGGGCGAGCCCGTGGTGGAGAGCCACGGGCGGAACGAACACGACAGGCTGTCCGCACCCAGCTGGGACGGGCGGGGCGATCTGTGGGTCGCCGACCGCAACCCCGCAGGTCCTGCGTTGCTGCGGCTGCAGGGAGGCGCCGGCGAACCCCAGAAGGTCAAGATCGTGCCGGGGCTCGACGGCGGGCGCATCGAGGCGCTGAAGGTCTCCGCCGACGGGGTGCGCATAGCCCTGCTCCTGAAGAAGGGCGACACGACCACGCTGAGCATCGGCCGGGTGGAGCGCTCGGGTCCGACGGACAATCCGGTGGTGTCCGTGACCGAACTGCGGCCTGCCGCACCGCAGATGGAATCGGTCACCGCGGTTTCCTGGGCCGGGCCGAGCAGGCTCGTCGTGGTCGGCAAGGAGGCCGGCGGTGTGCAGCAGGTGCGCTATCTGCGGACCGACGGCTCCACTCCGCCCGACAGCCTGCCCGGGCTGAACGGGGTGAAGTCCGTGGCCGCGTCCGATGACCCGGAGCGTCCGCTGGCGGCGTACTCCGAGGACGACGGGATCGTGCGGCGGCCGGCGGGTGGGAACTGGCAGACGATGGTGGAGAAGGAGCAGGGGTCCTTCCCCGTCTACCCCGGTTAGGACGCGGGGGCGGTTCTTGGTGCGGTCGGATGGGGTTCGCCCCGCGCCCTGGGGCGGCAGCCCCGCGCCGCCCGCCCCCTGTACGGCCTTCGGCCGTGTCCTCAATCTCCCCCAGACTCCTCCCCCAGCGGTAGCTGGGGGAATGGTTTTCCACAGGGGTGGCGGGACGGGGCCGGGGCCGCCATCGTGGAGGCATGCGGGGATGGTGGTGGCGGGAGATCTCCTCACTGGTGCTGCCCCTGGCCTGCGGCGGCTGCGGCGTTCCTCGTACGCAGCTGTGCGACAGGTGCGCCGACGCGCTGCACGGGGGAGCGGCGCGACGGGCCCGGCCGCAGCCCGAGCCGGTCGGGCTGCCGGCTGTGTACGCGGCGGCGGTGTATGCGGACCAGGTGCGTGCGGTGCTGCTGGCGCACAAGGAGCGGGGCGCGCTGGGGCTGGCCCGGCCGCTGGGCGTCGCGCTTGCGGGGGCGGTGAGAGCCGCGGCGGGACGCCCCCTGGGCGGCGGCGCGGGACCGCTGCTGCTGGTGCCGGTGCCGTCGTCGCGGCGAGCGGTCAGGGCGCGGGGGCAGGATGCGACACGGCGCATGGCCCTGGCGGCCGCCCGGGAGCTGCGGCGCACGGGAACGCGGGCCGCGGTGCTCAGCGTGCTGAGCCAGCGGCGTGCTGTGGCCGACCAGTCGGAGCTCACGGCCCCGCAGCGGCTGTCCAACCTCGCCGGAGCTCTTTATGCGCCCGCGGGCGCGGCACGCCTCCTCGCGGCGGGCAGGCCGGTGCTGGTGGACGACCTGATGACCACGGGGGCGTCGCTGGCGGAGGCGGCACGTGCGGTCCGCGCCGTTCTCCCTGATGAGCGGCTCTGCGCGGCAGTCGTCGCCGTACCTTCTCTGTCCTTCGGTCCTTCGGTCCTTCGAAATAAACCGGAACTGACAGAGAAGTTGCAACGTTGCAGGTAGTGAGAGACGAAAGGCCCCTGAACGGAGGTACGTGCTGGTAGCGGGTGCCGCGAACCGTCTGATCGAGCTATGTTCGGTTGTGAGGAATGGCGAACGCCGTACCTCCCCCAGTGCACTCCTGGGTTTCCGGAAAGTGACGTAACACGCCGGAGAGACGGGAAGCCAGTGGGTGGGGATCTTGTCGGCTGGGGAGGAGGAGGTGAAACTCGCCAAGTCCGGGACTCCGGCGATACCACCGGAGTCTGGTGCAAGAGGGAGATGCTCCGCAGCCGACGCGTATGCGGAGCGATCCGGGAACGGAGTTCTGCGTGGACATCGTCGTCAAGGGCCGCAAGACCGAGGTGCCCCAGCGGTTCCGCAAGCACGTGGCCGAGAAGCTGAACCTGGAGAAGATCCAGAAGCTCGACGCCAAGGTGATCAGCCTGGATGTCGAGGTGTCCAAGGAACACAACCCACGGCAGGCCGACCGTTCCGACCGCGTGGAGATCACTCTCCGCTCCCGAGGCCCGGTGATCCGGGCTGAGGCCGCGGCCGGCGACCCTTACGCAGCGCTGGACCTCGCCACCGGCAAGCTGGAGGCCCGGCTGCGCAGGCAGCACGACAAGCGCCACACCCGCCGGGGCAACGGCCGGCTGACGGCCGCGGAAGTGCCCGACGTGGTCCCCGGCGTCGCCGCGCTGAACGGCAACGGCAAGCCGGTCTCCGAAGAAGCGACGGAATCCATTCCCACCACCAGGATCGGCTCGCTCGAAATCCAGGGCGAAGGGCCGCTGGTGGTCCGCGAGAAAGTCCACACCGCGGCTCCGATGACTCTCGACCAGGCTCTCTACGAAATGGAGCTGGTCGGGCACGACTTCTATCTCTTCGTCGACTCCGAGACGAAGCAGCCCAGTGTCGTCTACCGGCGACACGCCTACGACTACGGCGTCATCCATCTGGAGACGGACCCGCTCGCCGGCTCTGAGGCAGGCGGAGCGGGCGGCGCCCTCGGCGGCTGATCCCCGGCTGCCAGAAGGTGTGAAGTGCCCCTGGAGCGCCCTGTGCGCCCCCAGGGGCACCACCGTGCCACCAGGGGATCATCGCTGTGTCGCCCGGGCATGAAAGCATGGCGTCCCAAGCCAACATATGCGCGTTGCACTGATGTTGGCCTCACCGCGAACCACCTATGCTCTTCAGGCCACGGCCTTCAGGGGGAGAACGATGGCGGACAGCTTCGGGCCCGTGCACGGCGATTCGGCCGACGCGGAGGGCACGGTCGACGGCGCCGGGACGGACACGGGAGCATCCCGCAAGGAGCCGATCCGGGTCCTCGTGGTGGACGACCACGCCCTCTTCCGGAGGGGACTGGAGATCGTCCTCAAACAGGAGGAGGACATCCAGGTCGTCGGCGAGGCCGGTGACGGCGCGGAGGCCGTGGACAAGGCCGCGGATCTGCTGCCCGACATCGTGCTGATGGATGTGCGCATGCCCAAGCGAGGCGGCATCGAGGCCTGCACCTCCATCAAGGAGGTCGCCCCCAGCGCCAAGATCATCATGCTGACGATCAGCGATGAGGAGGCCGACCTCTACGACGCGATCAAGGCGGGCGCCACCGGCTATCTCCTCAAGGAGATCTCCACGGACGAGGTGGCCACCGCGATCCGCGCCGTGGCGGACGGCCAGTCCCAGATCAGCCCCTCCATGGCGTCCAAGCTGCTGACCGAGTTCAAGTCGATGATCCAGCGCACCGACGAGCGGCGGCTGGTGCCCGCGCCCCGGCTGACCGACCGGGAGCTTGAGGTGCTCAAGCTGGTCGCCACCGGTATGAACAACCGGGACATCGCCAAGGAGCTGTTCATCTCCGAGAACACCGTCAAGAACCATGTGCGCAACATCCTGGAGAAGCTGCAGCTGCACTCCAGGATGGAGGCCGTGGTGTACGCGATGCGGGAGAAGATCCTCGAGATCAGGTGAGTATCAGGAGGGGGGAGCCTCAGCTGAGGGCGCTGATCAGGGGCGCGGCCAGCTCGGGCCGGTCGACCCGCTCCACCCGCACCGCATCGCAGCCCACCCACTCGGCCGCCTCGCGCAGCGCCTGCGCCATCGGGGCCACCGCCCGGGGGCCGTCCAGCGAGACCTGCCGGGCCACGAGCGTCCGGCCGTCACGAGCTGGATCCACCCGGCCCAGCAGCCTGCCGCCGGACAACAGCGGCATCGCGAAATAGCCGTGCACCCGCTTCGCCTTGGGCACATATGCCTCCAGGCGATGAGTGAAGCCGAAGATCCGCTCGGTGCGCGGCCGCTCCCAGATCAGCGAGTCGAACGGCGACAGCAGAGTCGTACGGTGCCGCCCGCGCGGCGCGCTCTCCAGCGCAGCGGGATCGGCCCAGGCAGGCTTCTCCCAGCCCTCCACCCGCACCGGCACCAGCCCGGAGTCCGCGACTGCCGCGTCGAACTGCTCGCCCTTGATGCGGTGGTAGTCGGCGATGTCGGACCGGGTGCCCACCCCCAGCGCCTCACCGGCCAGCCGCACCAGACGGCGCAGGCACTCGGCGTCGTCCAGCTCATCGTGCAGCAGCTCGCCCGGCACCGCGCGCTCCGCCAGGTCGTACACCCGCTTCCAGCCGCGCCGCTCGGTGCACACCACCTCGCCGTACATCAGCGCCCGCTCGACGGCGACCTTGGCCTCCGACCAGTCCCACCACGGGCCGCCGTTCTTCGCGCCGCCCAATTCCGTCGCCGTCAGCGGCCCTTCGGCGCGCAGCTGCTTGATCACCGTGTCGTATACGCCGTCGCTCAGCTCGTGGTGCCACTGCGGCCGGGAGCGGTAGGCGCGACGCCGGAACGCGAAGTGCGGCCACTCTTCGATGGGCAGGATGCAGGCCGCATGCGACCAGTACTCAAAGCTGTGGCCCTCGGTCCAGTACGCCTCCTCGACCGTGCGGCGGCCCACCGCGCCGAGACGTGCGTACGGAATCAGCTCATGCGAGCGGGCGAGCACGGAGATCGTGTCGAGCTGCACCGCCCCCAGACGGCGCAGCATCCCGCGCACCCCGGCCTTCCGGTCGGGCGCGCCCAGGAAGCCCTGGGCGCGCAGGGCTATCCGGCGGGCCTCGTCGGCGGAGAGTTCGGCGGCGGGAGGCGGCAGTGTGGTCATGCTCGGCACCTTAGAGGGCGCCACTGACAGTCCGGCCGGACCGGACGGTCGGCCCGGTCGGCCCGGTCGGCCCGGCGGGGCTGGCGGGGCTGGCGGGGGCGGGGCCGGGCCGGGAGACGGCGGTCAGCCCCGCGGGGCCGGCAGATAGGGGCAGGGCGTCGGCAGCCCGAGATCGGACGGGAGCAGCGCGCCGATCCATGCGTCCCGGAGCGTGTCCTTGTTCATCAGGGCAGCCCGCAGCGTCCCCTCGTGACTGAATCCGGCTCTCTCCGCGACGGCTCTGGAGCCCGCGTTGCCGACCTCCGCGCGCCACTCCAAGCGGGTGGCCTTCAGCCGGGTGAACGTCCAGTGGGCCACCGCGCCCAGCGCCTCGGCCGTCATGCCCCGCCCCCGGTGCTCCTTCGCCGTCCAGAAGCCGACCTCCCACGTACCCGAAAGGGTACGCAGAGTGACGCCGATGGAGCCCATGAGCGTGCCGCCCTCGCGCGGCAGCATCGCGAAGGTGCACATCGTGCCGGTCTGCCAGCCGTCGGGGACCATCTGCCCGGTGAACTCTTCCGCGTGCCGGCGGGTGTACGGGGAGGGAACCGTCGTCCAGCGCTGGATGTCGGGATCCTGACAAGCCTGGTACACCGCCTCCGCGTCCTCGGGGGTGAAGCTGCGCAGCAGCAGACGCCGGGTGGTGAGGGTGATGGGCTCCATGCAGGGATTCTGGTCAGCCGCACCGGCGGATGCGAGCACTTTTCACGCTCCCCGGCACCTTCCGTGCGCTCCGCGCGTTCTCCTTGAGGGCGAGCAGGAGAGCCCCAGTGACGGCGGAGCACCGGCGGGCCTCCCGGCCCGGGAGGGTCCTCGCTTACGATGGCCGTTGCGGTGGGGCCCGCCTGCCGCGCCCGTGCCAGTGTCCGAATACACATCCAGTGCCAGGCCCGACCGGCAAGGAGACCAGCCTCAGTGTCCGTCTTCAACAAGCTCATGCGTGCAGGCGAAGGCAAGATCCTGCGCAAACTGCACCGCATCGCGGACCAGGTCAACTCCATCGAAGAGGATTTCATCAACCTCTCCGACGCCGAGTTGCGGGCGCTCACCGACGAGTACAAGCAGCGCTACGCAGACGGCGAGTCCCTGGACGACCTGCTCCCCGAGGCATTCGCCACCGTCCGTGAGGCGGCCAAGCGCGTCCTCGGCCAGCGCCACTACGACGTCCAGCTGATGGGCGGCGCCGCGCTGCACCTCGGCTATGTGGCCGAGATGAAGACCGGTGAGGGCAAGACCCTCGT
Organism: Streptomyces sp. PR69; assembly: GCF_026420845.1. GTDB lineage: Bacteria > Actinomycetota > Actinomycetes > Streptomycetales > Streptomycetaceae > Streptomyces. Next base: position 16,819 of record NZ_JAOWCB010000024.1, read on the forward strand.
CGGCACCCTGCCCGCGTACCTCAACGCGCTCTCCGGCAAGGGCGTCCATCTGATCACGGTCAATGACTATCTGGCCGAGCGTGACTCCGAGATGATGGGCCGGGTCCACAAGTTCCTGGGCCTGACCGTCGGCTGCATCATCGCGAACATGACGCCCGCCCAGCGCCGCGAGCAGTACAACTGCGACATCACCTACGGCACGAACAACGAGTTCGGCTTTGACTATCTGCGCGACAACATGGCGTGGTCCAAGGACGAGCTCGTCCAGCGCGGCCACAACTTCGCCGTGGTCGACGAGGTCGACTCGATCCTCGTCGACGAGGCCCGTACGCCGCTGATCATCTCCGGCCCGGCCGACCAGGCCACCAAGTGGTACGGCGACTTCGCCAAGCTGGTCACCCGCCTTACCCGGGGCGAGGCCGGCAACCCCCTCAAGGGCATCGAGGAGACCGGCGACTACGAGGTCGACGAGAAGAAGCGCACCGTCGGCATCCATGAGTCGGGCGTGTCGAAGGTCGAGGACTGGCTGGGCATCGACAACCTCTACGAGTCGGTCAACACCCCCCTCGTCGGCTATCTGAACAACGCCATCAAGGCCAAGGAACTGTTCAAGAAGGACAAGGACTACGTCGTCATCGACGGCGAGGTCATGATCGTCGACGAGCACACCGGCCGTATTCTCGCCGGCCGCCGCTACAACGAGGGCATGCACCAGGCGATCGAGGCGAAGGAAGGCGTCCCGATCAAGGACGAGAACCAGACCCTCGCCACGATCACCCTGCAGAACTTCTTCCGCCTCTACGACAAGCTGGCCGGCATGACCGGTACGGCCATGACCGAGGCGGCCGAGTTCCACCAGATCTACAAGCTCGGCGTCGTCCCGATCCCGACGAACCGGCCGATGATCCGCAAGGACCAGTCCGACCTGATCTACCGCACCGAGGTCGCCAAGTTCGCGGCGGTCGTCGACGACATCGCGGAGAAGCACGAGAAGGGGCAGCCGATCCTCGTCGGCACCACCTCGGTCGAGAAGTCCGAGTACCTCTCGCAGCAGCTCAGCAAGCGCGGCATCCCGCACGAGGTGCTCAACGCCAAGCAGCACGATCGCGAGGCCGCGATCGTCGCCCAGGCCGGGCGCAGGGGCTCGGTCACCGTCGCCACGAACATGGCCGGCCGTGGTACGGACATCAAGCTCGGCGGCAACCCGGACGACCTCGCCGAGGCGGAGCTGAGGCAGCAGGGCCTCGACCCCGTGGAGCACGTCGAGGAGTGGGCTGCCGCACTGCCCGCCGCGCTGGAGCGCGCCGAGGCGGCGGTGAAGGCCGAATTCGAAGAGGTCAAGTCGCTCGGCGGGCTCTATGTCCTGGGCACCGAGCGCCATGAGTCGCGGCGTATCGACAACCAGCTCCGCGGCCGTTCCGGCCGTCAGGGAGACCCGGGCGAGTCGCGCTTCTACCTCTCCCTCGGCGACGACCTGATGCGCCTGTTCAAGGCCCAGATGGTCGAGCGCGTGATGGCCATGGCCAACGTCCCCGACGATGTGCCGATCGAGAACAAGATGGTGACGCGCGCGATCGCGTCCGCGCAGTCCCAGGTCGAGCAGCAGAACTTCGAGACGCGGAAGAACGTCCTCAAGTACGACGAGGTGCTCAACCGCCAGCGCGAGGTCATCTACGGCGAGCGGCGCCGGGTGCTTGAGGGCGAGGACCTGCATGAGCAGATCCGCCACTTCATGGACGACACCATCGACGCCTACATCCAGGCGGAGACGGTCGAGGGCTTCGCGGAGGAGTGGGACCTGGACCGGCTGTGGGGCGCCTTCAAGCAGCTCTACCCGGTGAAGGTCACCGTCGAGGAGCTGGAGGAGGCGGCCGGCGACCGGGCCGGGATCACCGCCGAGTTCATCGCGGAGTCCGTCAAGGACGACATCCACGAGCAGTACGACGAGCGCGAGAAGCAGCTCGGCTCGGAGATCATGCGTGAGCTGGAGCGGCGGGTCGTGCTGTCCGTGCTGGACCGCAAGTGGCGCGAGCACCTCTACGAGATGGACTACCTCCAGGAGGGCATCGGCCTGCGCGCGATGGCGCAGAAGGACCCGCTGGTCGAGTACCAGCGCGAGGGCTTCGACATGTTCACCGCGATGATGGAGGGCATCAAGGAGGAGTCCGTCGGCTATCTGTTCAATCTGGAGGTCCAGGTCGAGCAGCAGGTCGAGGAGGTCCCGGTGGAGGACGCGGCGGAGAAGCCCTCGCTGGAGAAGCGGGACGCGGTGCCCGCGGGGGCGGGCCGCCCGGAGATCCGCGCGAAGGGGCTCGACGCGCCGCAGCGGCCGGACCGGCTGCACTTCTCCGCGCCGACCGTGGACGGCGAGGGCGGCGTCGTCGAAGGCGACTTCGACACGGATGGCCGTCCGGCGCGGCCGGAGGGGGACGGGATGACGCGCGCGGAGCGGCGCAAGGCGCAGAAGGGCGGGGGGCGTCGCCGCAAGAAGTAGCGTCCCGCGGGGTGTGACCCGCGGGTGTGACACGGCCGGGGCCGGACACGGGGTGTCCGGCCCCGGCCGCGTTCTGCGGCGCGGCCGCGGGGAGGGCGTCAGGCGGGCGCTGAGACGGTGATGGGGAGGGGCGGGCCCACTTGGCCGTCGCCCCGGCGGGACGGGCCCGAGAGGCGCGGCAGGGGCCGTTGTGAGAGGGCTGGGGGCAGCGGCCGGGGTGCGGGTGGGCGTTGCCAGGTGCGGGGCGGGGTGACCGTACGGCGGCGGGTGGAGGCTCCCGGGGCGCGGGAGGGTGCCGGTACCTTGCCGGGTGCCGGGGTGCGGGGTGTGCCGCCCGTTTTGGGTGGTCCCGGCCGCGGGCGGGTGTCGGCGCGGTTTTCGGCGCCTTGTCGAGAGCGTGTCTGTCGGCTGTATTCGGTGCGTTTGGCAGGGCGGGCCTGCCGCCGTTTCGGGTTTCTTCGGCGGGGCGCGGGAGTCCCGTCCGTGGTGGGTTCCCTGGCCACGGGCCCGTCTGCCGGTCTTCCTGGCCGTGGGTGGGGATCCCTCGGTTTTCGGTGTCCATTGTCCGGTGCGGGGGCCGTCTGGTGTGTTGCCTGAGGTGAGGGGGAGGGCCCTGCGCCAGGGGCCCGTCCCCGCTCGCCGTGACCGACGTCAGGAGGGGCGGGAGGCGCGGGGGGTGCCCAGTTCGATCGCTGTGCAGCGCCAGCGCTGGTCCGGGCAGAGTTCGAGGCGGAACGCCATCGCGGTGAGGCGGTCGCCGGCCGAGATGCGGGCGAAGGCTTCGATTACGCCGGGCACCGGGTGGAACTCGTCGCAGGCGCGGACCACCGGCGTCACCCGCTCCGCCGGGCGCAGCGGGGCCCCCGGCGCCAGGCGGGCCAGTTGGTCGTACGCCTCGCCGACGGTGTGGCCCAGCATCCAGTGCACCGGCCGCTGGCCGCTCAGGACCGCGAGGAGGCGGTCGGCGAACCAGTACCGGGGTGTCGACTGACGCCGGGCCCGCGCCACGGCGGCCGTCGCCACGGTGGCCGCCGGCCGACGCCGGTCCCGTCGCCCCGGCGGCCTGGTCCGGTTGCCGCCGGCCGTGCGGTTCATGGTCCTGTCCACGCGGATCGCCCCCGATGCGAGGTCGGGCCCGGGTCATACCGGGCGGTAACTTCGGTGGTGATCTTCTACGGGGGCGGCAGCCGGTCCGCAACGCGGTCGCCGCCCGGGGCGCGTCGAGCGGAGGTTCACCTATCAGAGTGAGGCGAGCCGCTGAACTCCCGGTCGCGACGGATGCCGGAAGGCGTGAGGTGGACGCCGCGCGGCACGGCAGACGCACCACGAAAGAGGACGCCCGAAACGATCGCCGCACGTATCCTGAAAGGCGTTTCCCGACGAAGAAAGCGGCCTGTCATGCGCGTGTACGTCCCCCTGACCCTGCCCGGTCTCGCCGAGGCGTACCGGACGGGCGAGCTGGGCCCCGCCCCGCTGGAGGCCTTCGCCGTCACGCCGGGGCTGCGCGAGTGGTACGTCTCCGACGACATCGAGGAGCTTGAGTACGCGGCGCTGAGCCGGGCCGCGGCCGCGTCGCTGCGGCTGGTCGCCGGGGACCCAGGGGCCGCGCGCCGCCGGGTCGTCGTCGCCGTCGACGTGCCGGATCAGCAGGCCGTCGCCGACCCCGGCCGGGCGCTGGACGCCAACGCCGTCGGAGAGGTGCGCATCGGGACCGCGGTGCCGCTGGCCAAGGCGGCGGCCGTGCACGTCGACGCCGAGGACGCCGTCGAGGACGTCTCCGCCGCGGCCGAGGCGCTGGGCGCGGCGGACCAGGGCGACGACGACGCCCAGTTCACGGTGGACGGCGCGGAGGACCACGAGCTGCTCTGGTACGGGGTCCAGGAGATCCCGAACCTGATCGGCTGAGCGATTGTCGGCGCCCGCCGGTACGGTTTCTCGGCATGGGGAAGCACCGCACGCATCTGGTCTGGGACTGGAACGGCACACTGCTCGATGACATCAGCGCGGTCATCGGGGCGACCAATGCCGCGTTCGCGGAGATCGGCCTGGAGCCGATCACGCTGGAGCAGTACCGGGAGCTGTACTGCGTGCCGATTCCCCGCTTCTACGAGCGGCTGACCGGGCGGCTGCCCTCCGACGCCGAGTGGGAGGTCATGGACGAGATCTTCCACCGGCACTACACCGAGCACCGGCTCGGCTGCGGGCTGACACCCGGCGTGGAGGAGCTGCTCGCGGAGTGGCGACAGGCCGGGCGCAGCCAGTCGCTGCTGAGCATGTACGAGCATGGTGAGCTGGTCCCCGTCGTGCGGGGCTATGGGATCGAGGAGCACTTCATACGCGTCGACGGGCGCACGGGCCCCTCGGGCGGCACGAAGGCGCTCCACATGGAGCGCCACCTCGCGGCGCTGCGCGGCGTCGTCGCCCCCGAGCGGACCGTCGTCATCGGCGACGCCGCCGACGACGCGCTGGCGGCGGCGCATGTGGGGGCGCGGGCCGTCCTGTACACGGGGGGCTCGCACAGCCGGGCCAGCCTGGAGGCGGTGGGGGACGGCGTGCCGGTGGTGGACACCCTGGAGGAAGCGGTGGACGCGGCGCGGAGGCTGGTCTGAGGGTCCGGGGGCGGAGCCCCGGCCCCTCACGCCTCAAGCTCCCCCAGGCGGGGCTGGACGGTGCTGGCCCTTGCGCCTCATACGCCCACGCCCGCGGGGCCTGATAGTGCTGCCCCCGGTCCTTAAGCGCCGGACGGGCTGGAGAATCCATGCCGTCCGGCGCTTGAGGACCGGGGCCGGGGGGCGGAGCCCCGGTTATGCCGTCGGCGCGTGCTCGCGGAGGATGCGGAGGAAGGCGCGCATCCAGGCCGGGTGGTCGGGCCAGGCGCGGGAGGAGACCAGGGTGCCGTCGACGACCGCCTCCTGGTCCTGGAAGGAGGCGCCCGCGGCCTGCATGTCCAGTTCGAGGGCGGGGTAGGAGGTCACCCGGCGGCCCTCCAGGGAGCCGATCGCCGCCGTCAGCAGCGGGCCGTGGCAGATCTGGGCCACGGGCTTGTCGGCGTCGAAGAAGGACTTGAGGATCTTGCGGAGCTCGGGGTCGTTGCGGAGGTATTCGGGGGCGCGGCCGCCGGGGATCACCACGGCCGCGTACTGTCCGGGGTCGACCTCGGAGAAGGCGAGGTCGGCCTGGCAGGTGTAGCCCGGCTTCTCGGTGTACGTGTCGAAGCCCGGTTCGAAGTCGTGCACCACGAACTGCAGCTTCTTCCGGGCCGGAGCGGCGATGTCGACCTCGTACCCCTCCTCCCTCAGCCGCTGGTACGGGTAGAGGACCTCAAGGGACTCGGCGGCGTCGCCGGTGACGATCAGGATCTTCGCTGTCATGGCCGCTCCTGGTCTTGGGCTGGCCCGTCTGCCGTTCGCCCGGCCAAGCGCGGGTCAGCCTGCGACGGCCTGCGCCAGCCGGGACGATACGTGCTCTGCGGGCCCCGGGGAGGGGGAAGTAGGGGGAAGCAGGGCTATATGGGGCATATGGCATATATGGCATATGTGGAGGGAAGATGCGCATCCGCGGTCGATTCGGAGGCGTGTCGCCCGACGTCAAACTGCACCGCTCCGCGAGGTTTGCCAAGAGGGCCTGTGTCGCTGTCCAGAGTGTCAAACTTCCGGGCCGTCTTTTGTACACATACGGCTCATGACGGGTCGGGGGTGTGGGGCGTTAGCCTTATCCCGTGATCAGCGCGATATGCCGTGGGGGCAGCGAAGCCCCCGGCCTGCGCCCGGACCGCCACCGCGCCCGGGCGATCGCTGACCTTTTCGATCCGATCCAGCCGGTCCGGCTGCCAGAATTGGCCGATAACGGCTCGGACATCTCTCACCGCGGCATAGCGTCGACTCCGACCGGACACCCCGCGTCGTGGCGTTGTGTCGCTTCTTTCACCTACGTCACGCAACGGCGCGCGACAGGAGCCAGAGGACATGCAGACCAAGCTGGACGATGCCAAGGCCGAGCTGCTCGAGAGGGCCGCCCGGGTAGCTGAGCACAGCCCGGTCGGGGGGAGCCTTCCGACCGGCGCCGAGCAGGGGGAGCGTCCGGACCAGGACACCGTGCTCTCGTACCTCCAGCGCTACTACCTGCACACCGCTCCCGAGGACCTGGCCGACCGCGAACCGGACGACATCTTCGGCGCCGCGTTCTCGCACTACCGCCTCGCCGAGAACCGCCCGCAGGGCACGGCCAACGTCCGCGTGCACACGCCCACCGTCGAGGAGAACGGCTGGACGTGCAGTCACTCCGTCGTCGAGGTCGTCACGGACGACATGCCGTTCCTGGTGGACTCCGTCACCAATGAACTCTCCCGCCAGGGCCGCGGCATCCATCTGGTGGTCCACCCCCAGGTCGTCGCCCGCCGCGATGTGACCGGCAAGCTCATCGAGGTGCTGGCGGACCGCAGCGGGGGCCACCTCGGCGAGGCCGCCGCGAGGACGCTGCCGCACGACGCGCTCGTCGAGTCCTGGATCCATGTCGAGATCGACCGGGAGACCGACCGCGCCGACCTCAAGCAGATCACCTCCGATCTGCTGCGTGTGCTGTCGGACGTCCGCGAGGCCGTCGAGGACTGGGAGAAGATGCGCGACGCCGCGCTGCGCGTCGCCGAGAGCCTGCCCGGCGAGCCCGTGGCCGACGATCTGCGCGAAGGAGAGGTCGAAGAGGCACGCGAGCTGCTGCGCTGGCTCGCCGACGACCACTTCACCTTCCTCGGCTACCGCGAGTACGACCTGGTGGACGGAGACGCGCTGGCCGCCGTGCCCGGCACCGGCCTCGGCATCCTGCGCGCCGACCCCGACCACACCGGGGAGGACGACGCCCACGGCCACCCGGTGAGCCCGTCCTTCAACCGTCTGCCCGCCGACGCCCGCGCCAAGGCCCGCGAGCACAAGCTGCTGGTGCTCACCAAGGCCAACAGCCGGGCCACCGTGCACCGGCCCAGCTATCTCGACTACATCGGCGTCAAGAAGTTCGACAAGGACGGCAACGTCGTCGGCGAGCGCCGCTTCCTCGGCCTGTTCTCCTCCGCCGCGTACACCGAGTCAGTGCGCCGCGTCCCCGTGATCCGCCGCAAGGTCGACGAGGTCCTCAAGCAGGCCGGCTTCTCGCCCAACAGCCACGACGGCCGCGATCTGCTGCAGATCCTGGAGACCTACCCCCGCGACGAGCTGTTCCAGACGCCCGTCGACCAGCTGCGCGCCATCGTCACCTCCGTCCTCTACCTCCAGGAGCGCCGCAGGCTGCGGCTCTACCTGCGCCAGGACGAGTACGGCCGCTACTACTCCGCGCTGATCTATCTGCCCCGCGACCGCTACACCACCGGCGTGCGGCTGCGGCTGATCGACATCCTCAAGGAGGAGCTCGGCGGCACCAGCGTCGACTTCACCGCCTGGAACACCGAGTCGATCCTCTCCCGCCTGCACTTCGTGGTCCGCGTACCGGCCGGCACCGAGCTGACCGACCTGACCGACGCCGACAAGGAGCGCATCGAGGCCCGGCTGGCCGAGGCCGCCCGCTCCTGGGCCGACGGCTTCGCCGAGGCGCTCAACGCCGAACTGGGCGAGGAGCGCGCCGCCGAGCTGCTGCGCCGCTACGGAAGCGCCTTCCCCGAGGGCTACAAGGCCGACCACTCGCCCCGCGCCGCCGTGGCCGACCTGGTCCACCTCGAACAGCTCGTCCACTCCGACAAGGACTTCGCGCTCTCCCTCTACGAGCCCGTCGGCGCGGGCCCCGGCGAGCGCCGGTTCAAGATCTACCGCAGCGGTGAGCAGGTCTCCCTGAGCGCTGTGCTGCCGGTGCTTCAGCGGCTCGGCTGCGAGGTCGTCGACGAGCGCCCGTACGAGCTGCGCTGCGCCGACCGCACCACGGCCTGGATCTACGACTTCGGCCTGCGCATGCCGCAGACCGGCGGCAACGGCAACGGCGGCGACTATCTCGCCGACGACGCCCGCGACCGCTTCCAGGACGCGTTCGCCGCCGTATGGAAGGGCGAGGCGGAGAACGACGGCTTCAACTCCCTGGTGCTGCGCGCCGGGCTGACCTGGCGGCAGGCCATGGTGCTGCGCGCCTACGCCAAGTACCTGCGCCAGGCGGGCTCCACCTTCAGCCAGGACTACATGGAGGACACCCTCCGCAACAACGTCCACACCACGCGGCTGCTGGTCTCCCTCTTCGAGGCGAGGATGTCGCCCGGCCGCCAGGCTGCCGGCACCGAGCTGACCGACGGGCTGCTGGAGGAGCTGGACGGCGCGCTCGACCAGGTCGCCTCCCTCGACGAGGACCGCATCCTGCGCGCGTTCCTGACCGTCATCAAGGCCACCCTGCGGACCAATTTCTTCCAGAAGGCCGCGGACGGCGGCGACCACGCCTATGTGTCGATGAAGTTCGACCCGCAGGCCATCCCGGAGCTGCCCGCGCCCCGCCCGGCGTACGAGATCTGGGTCTACTCGCCGCGCGTCGAGGGCGTGCACCTGCGCTTCGGCAAGGTCGCCCGCGGCGGACTGCGCTGGTCCGACCGGCGTGAGGACTTCCGCACGGAGATCCTCGGCCTGGTCAAGGCGCAGATGGTCAAGAACACGGTGATCGTGCCGGTCGGCGCGAAGGGCGGCTTCGTCGCCAAGCAGCTGCCGGACCCCTCCGTCGACCGGGACGCCTGGCTCGCCGAGGGCGTCGCCTGCTACCGCATCTTCATCTCCGCCCTCCTCGACATCACCGACAACATGGTCGCGGGAGAGGTCGTCCCGCCGGCCGGCGTGGTCCGCCACGACGAGGACGACACCTATCTGGTCGTCGCCGCCGACAAGGGCACCGCGACCTTCTCCGACATCGCCAACGAGGTCGCCGTCTCCTACGGCTTCTGGCTCGGCGACGCCTTCGCCTCCGGCGGCTCCGCCGGCTACGACCACAAGGGCATGGGCATCACCGCCCGCGGCGCCTGGGAGTCCGTCAAGCGGCACTTCCGCGAGCTGGGCCACGACACGCAGACCCAGGACTTCACGGTCGTCGGCGTCGGAGACATGTCCGGCGACGTGTTCGGCAACGGCATGCTGCTGAGCGAGCACATCCGGCTCGTCGCGGCCTTCGACCACCGCCATATCTTCATCGACCCGACGCCGGACGCGGCCGTCTCCTACGCGGAGCGCCGCCGGCTGTTCGAGCTGCCCCGCTCCTCCTGGGCCGACTACAACGCGGAGCTGCTGTCGCCCGGCGGCGGCATCCACCCGCGGACCGCGAAGTCGATCCCGGTCAACGCCCAGATGCGCAAGGCGCTCGGCATCGAGGCCAAGGTCACCAAGATGACCCCCGCCGAGCTGATGCAGACGATCCTCAAGGCCCCCGTGGACCTGCTGTGGAACGGCGGCATCGGCACCTACGTCAAGGCGTCGGCCGAGACCCACGCCGACGTCGGCGACAAGGCCAATGACGCCATCCGCGTCAACGGCCAGGATCTGCGGGTCAAGGTCGTCGGCGAGGGCGGCAACCTGGGCCTCACCCAGCTCGGCCGGATCGAGTTCGACCGCAGCGGCGGCAAGGTCAACACCGACGCCATCGACAACAGCGCGGGCGTGGACACCTCCGACCACGAGGTGAACATCAAGATCCTGCTCAACGGCCTGGTCGCCGACGGCGATCTGACCGTCAAGCAGCGCAACAAGCTGCTCGCCGAGATGACCGACGAGGTCGGCGCACTGGTGCTGCGCAACAACTACGCGCAGAATGTGGCGCTGGCCAACGCCGTCACCCAGTCTTCCTCCCTGCTCCACGCTCACCAGCGCTTTATGCGGCGGCTCACGCGCGACGGCCGGCTGGACCGGGCGCTGGAGTTCCTGCCCGCCGACCGCCAGATCCGTGAACTGCTCGGCGCGGGCAAGGGACTGAGCCAGCCCGAACTGGCCGTGCTGCTCGCCTACACCAAGATCATGGTGGCGGAGGAGCTGATCGCCACCCGGCTGCCGGACGACCCGTATCTGCTCAAGCTGCTGCACGCGTACTTCCCCAAGCCGCTGCGCGAGAAGTTCCCCGAGGCGGTCGACGGCCATGCGCTGCGCCGGGAGATCATCACCACGGTCCTGGTCAACGACACCGTGAACACGGGCGGTTCGACCTTCCTGCACCGGCTGCGCGAGGAGACCGGGGCCTCGGTCGAGGAGATCGTGCGGGCGCAGACCGCGGCCCGGGAGATCTTCGGCCTCGGCGCGGTCTGGGACGCCGTCGAGGACCTCGACAACAAGGTCGCCGCCGACGTCCAGACCCGCATCCGGCTGCACTCGCGCCGCCTCGTCGAGCGCGGCACCCGCTGGCTGCTGGGCAACCGCCCGCAGCCGCTGGAGCTCGCCGGGACCGTCGACTTCTTCGCCGACCGAGTCGAGCAGGTCTGGGCCGAGCTGCCGAAGATGCTGCGCGGCGCGGACCTGGACTGGTACCAGGGCATCCTGGAGGAGCTCACCGAGGCGGGCGTGCCCGAGGAACTCGCCATGCGCGTCGCCGGCTTCTCGTCCGCGTTCCCGACGCTGGACATCGTCGCCATCGCCGACCGTACGCAGAAGGAGCCGATGGCGGTCGCCGAGGTGTACTACGACCTCGCGGACCGGCTGCGGATCACCCAGCTGATGGACCGGATCATCGAACTGCCGCGGGCCGACCGCTGGCAGTCCATGGCCCGCGCCTCCATCCGCGAGGACCTGTACGCGGCACATGCGGCGCTCACCGCGGACATCCTGTCGGTCGGCGACGGCTCGGCGACGCCCGAGGACCGGTTCACAACCTGGGAGCAGCAGAACGCGGCCATCCTGGGCCGGGCGCGCACCACGCTGGAGGAGATCCAGGGCTCCGACACCTTCGATCTGGCGAATCTGTCGGTGGCGATGCGCACGATGCGACAGCTGCTGCGCACGCACAGCTAGCACGCACAGCTAGCACGCACAGCGAGTACACACAGCGAGTACGCACAGCCGGGGCATGCCCTCGGACTCCCCCAGCGGCCGCTGGGGGAGTCCGAGGGCACGCAGCCGCGTCACCCACATGAGCGATGAGGGGTGACCGCGAGCGCCGGGAGGGGTTGTTCTCCGCGCAACCTGTGAGCAACCCTCCGGCCATCCGCCGCTGTTGAATGGATGTGCGCACCATGGCGTTCCGGCTCAGTGTCGTCGTACCCGTCTACAACGTGGCGGAGTATCTCGACGCCTGTCTGCGGTCGTTGGCCGGGCAGACCTGCCAGGACCTGGAAGTCGTCATGGTCGACGACGGCTCCACCGACGAAAGCGCCGACATCGCCCGCGCGTTCGCCGCACGCGACGAGCGCTTCCGGCTGCTGTCGCAGCAGAACGCGGGCCTCGGGGCGGCGCGCAACGCGGGCGCGCGCGAGGCGACCGGCACATATCTCGCCTTCGTCGACAGCGACGACGTGGTGCCTCAGGACGCCTACGCGCGCATGCTGACCACGCTCGAACAGTCCGGCTCGGACTTCGCCACAGGCAATGTGCACCGGCTGCGGGCGAGCGGGAAGCAGGAGCAGTCGCCCATGTTCCGCGAGCCGATGGCGAAGACCCGCACCGCCACGCACGTCACCCGCCACTGGCCCCTCCTGTACGACCGGATCGCCTGCAACAAGGTCTTCCGCAGGGACTTCTGGGACCGGCACGGCTTCGCCTTCCCCGAAGGCGTGCTGTTCGAGGACATCCCGGTGATCGTGCCCGCGCACTTCCTCGCCGCCTCCGTCGACGTGCTGCACGACACCGTCTACCTCTGGCGGGACCGGGACGGCTCCATCACCACCCGCAGGGCGCGCCCCGCGGCCGTGCGCGACCGGGCCCGTTCCGTCGCCTCGGCCAGCGGATTCCTCGCCGCGCAGGCGAAGTGGCCGGAAGGAAAGCGCCGTTACGACTCCAGCGTCCTCAGCAGCGATCTGAAGCTGTTCATGGACGCGCTGCCGGACGGCGACGAGGAATACCGTCAGGCGTTCCTCGACCACGCCGGGGACTTCGCACGAGGGGTGGCACAGCCGGTCCTCGACGGGCTGCCGTTCACCCTGCGCGCCGCGTGGCACCTCGTCCGCGAGCGCCGTATCGAAGAACTCCTCGCGCTCCTCGCCCATGAGAAGCGCAACCGCAACGCCTTTCACATCCACGGCCGCCGCGGCGCCCCGTACCTGCCCGGACTGCCCGGACTTCCCGTCGGCGGCAGGGCGTACGCCGAGCACCCCGCCGTCACCGGCGGGCTGCCGAAGGACGTCAGCAGGCTGGGCACGGCCGACCTGCCCGTGCTGTCCGACGTGGTGGAGGCGGTGTGGCGCGACGGCCGACTGCGGCTGCGCGGTTACGCCTACGTCCGCAACCTGCCCGCCGAGCAGGGGCGCAGGCCCCGCGTCCTCGGCTGGCTGCGCCACGGCCGGCGGCGGGCCGCGCCGCTGCGGCTGCGGCCGGCCGAGCTGCCCGAGGCGACCGCCGCCTCCCGGCAGAGCCTGCACCGCTACGACCTGGCGGGCTTTGAGACGGTCGTCGACCCGGCCCGGCTGCGGCCGCGCGGCGGCCGCCCCACGACCTGGAACGTGGAGGTCGGCGTCCTCGGCGGCGGGATGCTGCGCCGCGGGCCGCTGCGGATGCTGGGCAACCCGGCCCCGCCCGCCGTCCACTACCTCGACGACTCCACGCGCATCGTGCCCGAGCTGAACGGCGACAAGCTGCGCCTCAAAGCGGAACGCGTCCCCGCCCTGCTGACCGGCCACGGTCCCGTCGACGGCGAGGACGGGACCGTGGCCGGGGCCGTACGCATCTCATGGCGGGGACGGCAGCCCTTCACGGCCCTCCGCGTCGAGAACCGGCGCACCAAGGACGCGCACGAGGTGCCGGCCGCCGCCGCGGACGAGACGGACGCCTGGCACGCCGATGTGCCGCTGGCGCTTTTCACGGCAGACAGCGGGGAGGACGCGGGCGCGGAGGAGGCGGCGACGCCATGGACCGTGCGGCTCGTCCGCGCCGACGGCGGCCGCGTCCCGCTGGGCGTACGCGACGGCCTTGCCCCCGGCCGCTACCACGTCGGCCGCGTCGCTGACGAACGCGAGCTCGTCCTCACCGCCACCGCCGCCGGAAACCTCGCCCTCAGCAGCCAGTGCCCCCACCCGATCGCCGACGCCTTCGCCTGGACCCTCAACGGCGGACTCGTCATCGAAGGCAGCCACCCCGCGCCCGCCGCCCCCCGCCCCGCTCCCGAGCTGGTGCTCCGGCACAGCGCCACCCAGGAGGAAGCGGTCTTCGACGTCCGGTTCGAGGAAGAGGGCCGCTTCCGCGCCGAGCTCACCCCCGCGGCGGTCTGCGGCATGGGCGGCGTCGGCGGCGTCGACGGCGAGATGCCGCTGGCCGAGGGCCGCTGGTATCTGTTCTTCCGCGACAGCGGCGAAGACGCCCCCGAGCGCTGCCGCCCCGTGCGGCTCGCCGCCGCCAAGCACGCGGCCGTCCCCGCCGTACAGCGCGTCCGCGGCCGCGACTTCACCCTCACCCGGCGCTTCCACGACCAACTCGTCGTCGAGTCGGGGTCCGTACTGGGCGTACGCGAACGCGGCCCGTACGGCGAGCGGCGGCTGCGCGAGCGGTACGCGGAGCTCAACCGGTCGCCGGAGCGCCGCGACACCCTGCTCTTCAGCAGCTTCGACGGCCGCCAGTACTCCGACTCGCCGCGCGCCGTCCACGAGGAGCTGCTCCGCCGCGGCAGCCCCTTCGAGCATCTGTGGACGGTACGCGACCAGCAGGTGCAACTTCCCGAGGGCGTCCGGGCCGTGGCGTACGGCAGCACCGAGTGGCATGAGGCCCTGGCGCGGTCCCGCGCCGTCGTCACCAACACCCAGCTGCCCGAGTGGTACGAGCGCGGCACGGGCCGCTGCACCGTGCAGACCTGGCACGGCACACCCCTCAAGCGCATCGGGCGGGATCTGCTCGGCACGGCCCAGGCCAACCGCCCGTACATCGACTCCCTGCCGCGCCGGGCCGCCCAGTGGGATCTGCTCATCTCCCCGAACCGCTTCTCCACCCCCATCCTGCGCCGGGCCTTCGGCTACGAGGGCGAGGTGCTGGAGTCCGGCTATCCGCGCAATGCGCTGCTGCACGCCGAGGACCGGCACAAGATCGCGGCGAGTGTGCGGGAGCGGCTGGGCATCGAACCCGGCCGCACGGTCGTGCTGTACGCGCCGACCTGGCGCGAGGACCGCCCCAAGGGCGCCGGCCGCTATGCGCTCGACCTGCGGCTCGACCTCGCCGAGGCGCAGCGCGCGCTCGGCGGCAGCCATGTGCTCCTCGTCCGCCGCCACTACCTGGTCGGCGACCGGCTGCCGCAGGTGGGCCCCTTCGTCCGGGACGTCTCCCGCTACCCGGACGTCGCCGAGCTGCTGCTGATCAGCGATGTGCTGGTGACCGACTACTCGTCGCTGATGTTCGACTTCGCCCAGACGGGCAGGCCGATGCTGTTCCACACGTACGACCTGGAGCACTACCGGGACACGCTGCGCGGCTTCTACTTCGACTTCGAGGCGAAGGCGCCGGGGCCGTTGGTTCGGGAGGGGGCGGAGCTGATCGAGGCGCTGAGGGAGCCGGAGGGTGCCGTGGCGGGGCATGTGCGGGCGTATGAGGCCTTTCGCGAGGTCTTCTGTGACCTTGACGACGGGCGGGCCGCGGGGGTCGTGGCCGACCGGTTGCTGGGTCTTTCCCCTGCCCTCCCCCTGCGCCCTGGAGCGTAGGGGGACCCCCACCTCCCGTAACTGGGGCTCCGCCCCAGACCCCGTTCACGGGGGCTCCGCCCCCGCACCCCCGCACCCCCGCGCCTCAATCGCCGGCGGGGCTGGGAAATCCAGCCCGTTGGGGGCACCTCCGTGGGAGTACCCCCAGACTCCGTCCAGGGGGAGGTAGCTGGGGGAGCTTGAGGACACGGCCGAAGGCCGTACCGGGGCGGGCGGCGCGAAGCTGCCGCCCCCTGGGGCGTGGGGCACCAGCCCCGCAGCCCCTTCCCCCGAAGGGGGGTCTGGGGGCGGAGCTCCCAGTTACGGGAAGTGGGGTTCCCCCACGCCCCCGTTGCAATGCCGTTGCACTAACAGGCCTTCCCGGTCTCCGCCGGGCAGCTTTCCGCAGCTCGCCGGCCCGGGACCGCTGGGTAAGGCAACGGCATTGCCCCCCAGGGCGTGGGGGGAGGGGAAGCCCCCTGCCCGTGGCCGAAGGGCCACGGGCAGGGCGACAGGGGGCGAACCCCGGCGGCAGGACAGGCGCCCTGGCTTTCACCGCGGGGGCGGGACGGCGGAGCCCACGCCCCGCGGCTCGGCCGGCTGCTGGCGCGGGACGGCGGCGGCGCGCGGCCCCGGGGCTTCACGGTCCGCGGGAGGCGTCACCGGCAGTGGTGTCTCCTCGCCGAGGAGGACATGGCGTACCACCCGCTCCGCGGCCCGCCCGTCGTCGAAGACGCAGAACCGCTCCCGGAAGGCGGCCCGGAGCGCGCGGCTCCGTTCGCCGTCGAGGGAGCCGTCCGTGAGGACCCGTACGACGTCTTCGGTCGTACGCGTCACCTCGCCCGGGGTGTCTCCGGGCAGGCCCGACAGCAGGTCGAAGGTGACGCCGCGCACCGCGCGGTAGACCTCCCAGTCGGGGGCGTGGATGACGATCGGCCGGTCCAGGATGGCGTAGTCGAAGATCAGTGACGAATAGTCGGCGATCAGCGCGTCGGCCGCCAGGAAGAGCTCCTCGACGCGAGGGTGGCCGGAGACGTCGATCAGCCCGGCGCGGCCGGCCAGCCCCGCCCCGTCGTGGAAGTAGTGGGCGCGGACCAGGATCACCGTGTCCTCGCCGCGTTCGCCCAGCTCCCGCGCCACCCGGTCCAGATCGAGCTGGCAGGTGAAGGTCCGCTCGTAGTCGCGGAAGGTCGGCGCGTAGAGCACGGCCCGCCGGCCCGGGGGGAGGCCGAGCCGCTCGCGCGCCGCCGCGATCTCGTCGGGGCCCGCGTTGACCAGGACGTCATTGCGCGGATAGCCGGACTCCAGATGGCGTACGGCGCTGGGGTAGGCCTGCGACCAGACCTCCGTGGAGTGCGGATTGGACGACAGGCTCAGATCCCACCGGTCGACGCGGCGCAGCAGGGTGCGGAAGTTCATGCCCTGCGCGGCGGCCGGGTACTGCTGCTGGCCCATGCCCATCACCTTCAGCGGGGTGCCGTGGTGGGTCATCACATGGATCTGGCCGCGCCGCTTGACCAGATGGTTGTGGAAGTTGACATTGCTGATGAAGTACGTGCCGCGGGCCAGCACCGACCAGTAGCGGCGGGTGCCGGGCACCACATGGTCCACGCCCGGCGGCAGCCCGGCGGCCGCGGCCTTCGCCGAGACGATCCACACCCCGTGGATGTGCGGGGCAAGTTCGGCCGCTTTGCGGTAGACGGCCGCGGGATTGCAGCTCACGCCGCGGTTCCAGTACGCGCTGTAGACGGCCAGCCGCCGGTCGAGCGGACGCAGCCGCTGCAGCCGGTAGTACAGCGGCGTCAGCCGCCGTACGGCGCGGGCGCGGGCCGCACCCGCGAGCCCCAGCAGCCCGCGGCGGGCCGCGAAGGCTGTGTCGAGGCCCGCGAGCAGCGCCCTGCGGCCGCCGCACAGCAGCCGCAGCCGCAGCGCCCCGAAGCCGTGCCGCTCCGGGTGGCCGGATGGCCGGTGTACGCGGCAGAACGCGGCGACCGCCCGCACATAGCGGCGTCGCCGGGCCGCCTTCGGATAGGCCTCCAGCAGCTCCCGGACCGCCACGTCGAAGAGCGGGCCGTGCACCTTTGCGAAGCGCGGGGTGTCGCGCAGGGCCGTGAGCAGCTCGCTGAACTGCTCAAGGAGTTCCGCGGGCGACGTCTCGGCCTCCTCCGGTTCGGTGAGGGCCGGGACATGGCGCTGCCCGCGGTGTTCCACGCACGGCTCCGGCAGCGCGGCGACCGACTCCGCGGTGGCGAGGGTGGCGAGGGCGTACATCCGGTCGCCCTCCGGCCCGGACGCGAAGCCGATCCGCTGTGCGCGGTGGACGTCACGGCGCACGGCCCTGTTCCAGCACACCGCCGCGACGCCCAGCAGCTCGGGCCGTTCGGCGAGGGTGCACACCTGCGAGCCGCCCATGTCACGCAGCAGCCGCAGCGAGCGCGTGGGCCGCGGAACGCCCCGGAACGGGGTGCGCAGATGCCCGAAGAGCAGGAGGTCCGGCTCCTTGGCGGACTCCAGCCGCTCGGCGATGCGCTCCAGCGCGCCGGGCAGCAGCACATGGGTGGCTTCGAGGAAGAGGAGATAGTCGCCGGCGGCCCGCTCCGCCCCGGCGGTGCGGCGGTCCTCGGCGCCCGCGGGCTCCGGCAGATGCACGGCCCGCACCCGCGGGTCGCCGTCGGCGATCTCGTCGAGGAGCCGGCCGGAGCCGTCCGGGGATCCATCGGCCACACCGATGACCTCGATGTCCCGGAACGACTGCGAGAGCACGGACCGAAGGCATTCCCGGAGGGTTCCGCGCACACGGCGGACGGGGACGATGATGCTGAGGCGGGGCGGCATGCGCGGGCTCTTTCTCGAAGGACGGGCGGATGGGGCGGGGATGGGCGGATGGGGACGGCGGGTGGCTTACGGCCTGTTGGCCGGGGACACAGCGGGGGGCCCAGCGGGGGAGATGCCGCGCTCCGTGCCCTGTGCCTGGCGGGGCAGCGCCTGCGTCCGGCGCGCCGGCATCGGCGTCGGCGAAGGGGCCGGGGCCGGGGCCGGGCGGCGCTCGGCGAGGGGGATGACGGCTGGCAGGCCCGCCGTCTCCTTCAGGAAGACCCGGCGCACCACGCGCTCCGCCGCGAGCCCGTCGTCGTACGGACAGAACCGTGCCCGGAAGGCGGCCCGCAGCTGCGCCGAGCGTGAGCCCTGCCAGTGCCCGCTGGTGAAGATGTCGATCAGCTCGTCCTCGTCGCGGGCGACCGCGCCCGGCGGTGTGGCCCGTACGTCGAAGTACAGCCCGCGGGCCGCCTCGTACGCCTCCCAGTCGCCGGTGTGCAGCACGATGGGCCGGTCCAGGTTGGCGTAGTCGAACATCAGGGACGAGTAGTCGGTGAGCAGCGCGTCGGAGGCGAGGCACAGCTGCTCGACGCTGGGGTGGTCCGACACGTCGAGGACCCGCGGCGGCCTCCCGGCGCCGGCCGGGGCCAGCGGCGGTCCGTCGCCGAAGCGGTGCGCGCGGGTGAGCAGCGTGAAGCGGGGGCCGAGCGCCGTCGCGAGCCGTTCCAGGTCCAGCGGGGAGCGCTGGGTGCGGCGATAGTCGCGGTGGGTGGGCGCGTACAGCACGGCGACGGCGTCCTCCGGCAGGCCCAGGGCCGCGCGCGCCGCGGCCACGTCGTCGGCCGTGGCGTGCTGGAAGACGTCGCTGCGCGGAGCGCCGTACTCCAGGGTGGTGGCGGCGGCCGGGTAGACCCGCTCCCACACCAGCGTGGAGTGGCGGTTGGCGGAGAGCGAGTAGTCCCATTTGTCGGCGTTGGCGAGGAGCTGTGCGAAGTCCGTCCGGCCGCCTGCGGCAGGGTGTTCCTGGAGGTCGAGTCCCATGGCCTTCAACGGGGTGCCGTGGTGGGTCTGGAGCATGATCTGCCCGCGCCGCTTGACCAGCCGCCGGTCGAAGTTGACGTTGTTGACCAGATACGCGGCACGGGCCAGGGCCGTCCAGTAGGCGAAGCTGCCGGGCCGCAGCCGGCGGGTGGCCGCGGGGACGGTGTGCGCGTGCTCGGGGCCGCAGATCCAGGCGGTGCGCAGCCCCGGGACGAGTTCCCGGGCCTTCGCTTCGATCGCCGCCGGATGGCAGGTGTAGCCGCGGTTCCAGTACGCGGAGAAGACGGCGTATCGCGGGCGCAGCGGCAGCCGGAGCTGGATGCGGTAGTGCAGCTGCAGTGCGGCGGCCCGCAGGGCGCGCAGGCCCGCTGCGGCGGCCCGCCTGGCGCGGACGCGCAGCAGATGGACGCCCCGTACGGCCATGAAGGTGCGGTGGAGGCCGAGACCGACGAGCGTGTGCCGGACGCGGCCGCGGAGCGCCGGGGCCGCGCCGGGACGGCGGTGGCTGAGCTGGTCGGGGTGGCTGGGGTGGCCGCGGTGCTGGCGGTGGTGGCGATGGCGGCGGGCATGGGCGCGGGCCCGGCGGAAGAACTCGGCGCGGCTGCCGCGCGGCAGCCGCCCCCGTGAGGCGGCGATCGCCGAGAAGTGGTCGAGCATCCGGTGGAAGAGGACGGGCTGCCACCGGGCGAGTGCGGGCCGGCCGGCGAGGAAGGCGAAGACCCGGTCGTACTGGTCGAAGACGTCGAAGTGCTTGCGGTCGGCGGTGGCCAGGATGTTGCCGCCCTGGCGGCGCTGCCGGTAGTGGACGCAGACCTGGTCGAGAGTGGCGAGGGTGTCGGCGGCCAGCAGCGCCGGGTAGGTCCAGGGGGTGTCCTCGTAGTAGCCGGGAGGGAAGGTCAGGCCCTCGCGTTCGATGAACTCCCGCTTGTACGCCTTGTTCCAGACGACCATCAGCAGCTTCAGCAGACCGGGGCGGTCGGCCAGCCGGAAGGGAGCGGGGCCCTGTTCGGTGAGGAGGGCGGCGTACTTGTTGCGTACCGTCCGGCCAGTCCAGTAGGAGCGTGCGTAGTCAAACACCAGCACCTCGGGGGCGCCGGTCTCCTCGATCCGGTCGGCGATGGCGCGCAGCGCGCCGGGGACCAGGGTGTCGTCGCTGTCGAGGAAGAGGATGTAGTCGCCGCGGGCCTGTTCGAGTCCGGCGTTGCGGGCCGGGCCGAGGCCCGCGTTCCGCGGCAGATGAACGGGGCGCACCCGGCGGTCGCGGGCCGCGAACTCGTCGATGATCGCTCCGCAGGCGTCGGGGGAGCAGTCGTCGACGGCGATCAGTTCAAGGTCGTCGTAACTCTGGCTCAGCACCGACTCCAGACACTCGTGCAGATATGCCTGGACCTTGAACACGGGGACGATGACGCTGAACCGGGGCACGGCACATCCAGTCGGTCGGCGCGGGCAGTTGGCCCGAGAACGTCCGATGGGGTGAGCTGGTTACGCCATCCGTGGCGGACAGGGGATGCACAAGGGGCGACGGCCCGGTGAACAGGCCCCCGGGCCGTCGTCCGCGTCAACGCGCCGCCGCTGCGACAGGTTTACGCGCGAGGTTGACGCTTCACCGCTCTGCTGTGGGCGGCGCACCGGTCATTTGACGGCTCCCGCCATGACGCCGGAGACGAACTGGCGCTGGAAGGCGAAGAACACGGCCAGCGGGATGATCATCGAGAGAAACGCTCCGGGGGCGAGGACGTCGATGTTGTTGCCGAACTGCCGTACCTGGCGCTGCAGAGCGACCGTGATCGGCGCGCTCTCGGAGTCCGCGAAGATCAGCGCGACGAGCATGTCGTTCCACACCCACAGGAACTGGAAGATCCCCAGCGAGGCGATCGCCGGCGCCCCCAGCGGCAGCACGACCCGGGCGAACAGCCGTATCTCACCCGCTCCGTCGAGGCGTGCGGCCTCCAGCAGCTCCCGAGGGATCTCCGCGAAGAAGTTGCGCAGCAGGAAGATCGCGAAGGGGAGGCCGAAGGCCACATGGAACAGGACCACGCCCAGCGTGGTCTCGAAGATCCCGACGACGCCGAAGAGCTTGGACACCGGCACCAGGGCGACCTGCACGGGGACCACCAGCAGGCCGACGACGACCAGGAACCACCAGTCGCGGCCGGGGAAGTCCATCCAGGCGAAGGCGTATCCGGCGAGCGCGCCGATCACCACCACCAGCGCCGTGGCCGGGACGGTGATCATGACGGTGGACAGCAGGGAGTCGGTGATCGCCTCGTTCTCCAGCAGCCGCCGGTAGTTCTCCGCAGTGAGCTGCGCGGGCTGGGTGAAGACCTGCCACCAGCCGCTGGCGGCGATGTCGCCGGGGGCGCGCAGC
Source organism: Streptomyces sp. PR69 (assembly GCF_026420845.1). Taxonomy (GTDB): domain Bacteria; phylum Actinomycetota; class Actinomycetes; order Streptomycetales; family Streptomycetaceae; genus Streptomyces. The sequence goes on from NZ_JAOWCB010000024.1 coordinate 38,281, forward strand.
GAGGAGACCAGCAGGCCGAAGGCGGGCATCAGCCAGAACAGGCCGACGAGGACGAGGAAGACCCGGACGGCCCCGCCGCCGGTGCGGGCCGCGAGGCGCGCGGCCGGGGACCGCCGTGCCTTCGGGCGCTGTGCCTTTGGGCGTCGTGCCGTCCGCACCCGCCTGGTCACGGTGTCGGGCTGCGCGGTCATCGGCGGCTCTCCCTTCGCAGCCTGCGGATGTTGACGAGCATCACCGGGACGACGAGCAGGAGCAGCAGGACGGCGATGGCGCTGCCGAGGCCGAGGTCCGCGTCCGTGCCGAACGAGGAGCGGTACAGCTGCAGCGCCAGCACATTGGCGTCGTCCTGTGCGGAGCCGGGCGCGATGATGAAGACCAGGTCGAAGATCTTCATCACATTGATCATCAGCGTGACCAGCACCACGACGAGGACGGGCGCGAGCAGCGGGACGGTGACCCTGCGGAACACCTGCCACTCGCCCGCTCCGTCGACCCGCGCCGCCTCCAGCAGCTCCCGCGGCACGCTCGCCAGACCGGCCGCGATCAGCACCATCGCGAAGCCCGCCCACATCCACACATAGCTGCCGATGATCGCCGGGGTGACGAGCGTCGGACCGAGCCAGTTGACGCCGTTGTACGGCTCGCGGAAGTTCTCGCCGGGCAGCCGCAGCGTCGCGCCGTCGGCGGCGGCGGGCAGGGTGAACACCCCGTCCGCCCCGGCGCGCGCGGAGGCGACGACCTCGCCGTCCTTGACGGCCTCCACCTTGATGCCCGCCAGGCCCAGCTCCGCCGGGTCGACGGCATTGGGCGCGCCGCCGCCGCCCCGGGTGAAGTCCAGCCAGGCCGTGCCGGTGACCCGGCCGTCGGCGGCGGGCTCCGCCGCGCGCGCGGGCCGGGCGTCCGAGGGCATCTTCGCCGGGGAGACCCCGATCAGCGGCAGCAGGACCGGGACGCCCGCGGACACCGGCTCCTTGGTGACATACGCCCCGTCCTCGCCCGCTTCGAGCGGATGGACGGGCAGCGGGCGGGCCTTGGGGAAGCCGGCCGACTCGGCGAAGGTGTCATGGACGCCCACCCAGACGGCGTTGGCGACACCGCGGTCCGGGTCCTGCTCGTAGACAAGCCGGAAGATGATGCCGGCGGCCAGCATCGAGATCGCCATGGGCATGAAGACGATCAGCTTGAACGCCGTGCCCCAGCGGACGCGTTCGGTCAGCACGGCGAAGATCAGACCGAGCGCCGTGGCGACGGTCGGGGCCAGCACCACCCAGATCGCCGTGTTCCTCACCGCGGTGAAGACGGTGTCGTCGGAGAAGATCGCCGCGTAGTTGTCGAAACCGGCGAACGAGTCCCCGGCCTGGTCGAGGAACGAGCGATACAGCGAGTACCCGATCGGGTAGACCACGAGTGCGCCCAGCAGCACCAGCGCCGGCAGCAGAAACGCCGCCGCGACCGCATGGCGCCTGCGGGCCGTGCTCTTGCGCTTGTCGACGGGGTGCGCAGGCGTGCGGGCCGGGCCCCCGGATGCGGTCAGCGCCACCGCGTCAGCTCTTGAACGCCTTGGCGGCTTCCGCCTCCAGCTTCCGCTGGGCGCCCGCCACATCCCCGGGGTTCTTCAGGAAGTCCTGGAGGATCTTCCACTCGCCCTTGCCGGGCGTGCCGCCGAACGACTGCGGCATCTGGTCCGACATGTCAAAGCGGACGTCGTCGCCCGCGTCGATCAGCGCCTTGGCGATGCCCCGCTGGACATCGTTCGGATACGCGGCCGGGTCCAGCGCCTTGTTGGGGGAGAGGAAGCCGCCCGCGCCCGCCGAGATCGCGGCCGCGTCCGGCGAGGCCAGGAAGGTCAGCAGCGCCTGGGCGCCCTTGCTGTCTGTCAGCGCCACCGCCGCGTCGCCGCCCGTCACCACCGGCGGCTCGGCCCCGACCGCCGGGAACGGGAACACCTTGGCGTCCGTGCCGATCTTCGCCTCGGTCTGGGCGATGTTGACGGTGACGAAGTCGCCCTCGAAGACCATCGCGCCCTTGGGCTGGTCGCCGCCGGTGAAGGTCTGGGTGACGGACGCCGGGAACTCCGTCTGCAGCGCGCCGTCCGCGCCGCCCGCGATCAGCTCGGGTCTGCCGAACAGCTCGCCGAGTGTGGTCAGCGCGTCCTTCACGGACGCATCGGTCCACTTGATCTCGTGTTTGGCCAGCTGGTCGTACTTCTCGGGGCCCGCCTGGGAGAGATATACGTTCTCGAACCAGTCGGTGAGCGTCCAGCCGTCCGCGCCGGCCACCGAGACGGGGGTGACGCCCGAAGCGGAGATCGTCTCGGCCGTGGCCAGGAAGTCCTTCCAGGTGCTCGGCGGGGTCACGCCCGCGTTCTCGAAGGCCGTGTTGTTGTACCAGATCAGGGACTTGTTGGCGGCCTTGTAGTACACGCCGTACTGGACGCCGTCCACCGCGCCGAGATCCCGCCAGACCCGGGCGTAGTTCTTCTCCAGCTGCGCCATGGCCTCCGGGCCGACCGGCTTGGCCCACTTGCGCTGCACGGCCTGCCGGATCGCCCCCACCTGGGGAAGCATGGCCACATCCGGGGGACTGCCGCCCGCGATCTTCGTACCGAGGAAGTTGACGATCGGGTCCTGTGCCGGGACGAAGGTCACCTCGGCCCCGGTGCGCTTTTCGAACTCGTCGAGAACCTTGGTGAAGTTCTCCTGCTCCGGGCCGCTCCAGACCGCGGCGACCTGGATTGTCTCGCCGTCCAGCTTGGGCAGTTGGACGGTCGCCGCGGCGGAGGTCTGACCGCCGCCGGGCTCCTTGGCGCCGCCGCCCTTGCCGCTGTCGCCGTCGCCGCCGCAGCCGGTGAGGGCGAGCGCGCCTATCGCGCAGAACACCACGGCGGCCTTGCTCGTACGAAGAGTTGTGCGCATCTCTGCCCCGTCTCTTTCGTGCGCGTGCGTCCCATGCGCCGTTTCGCGGGTCGAGCGTGCTGGTGACCGAAACCGGCGCGTCCCGTGACCGACAGGTGTACGCCCGGCCGGTCGCACGCCGCAATACCGCGCCAGGCGTCAGCCCGTCTTCTGTGATGCCCTTGTGACGCTCTGCCCCCGGCTGCACGGTGATCCGCGGTCCTCGGGGGCAACTAGACGACGGCTCAAGGGGAGTTGACCGGAGCGAGGGGCGTCGCGGGGGCCGCTGCCACGGAGCGTGCGGCACGCTCCAGGGCGCTGGCGAGCAGCGCCAGGTCCGTTGGCCCATTGCCCAGTTCGCGCACGGGGCGGCGGGTGGGGGGATCGCCCATCCGCTCCCATTCGAGCGGGACGACCGTGGGGCGCAGCGTGGCCGTACGGGGGATGCGGCCGGTCACCCGGCCGCTCTGGAACGGGGTCACCCGGCCGTCCGGATGCCCCAGCCTGCCCCGGCCGGGCGCGGGGTCGTCGGGGCCCGCGCCGGTCGGCGAGGGCGGCGGATCCAGCACGACGCGCAGCCGCGCCGCGCGCGCCGGCTCGGTGTCCTCGGTGCGGTCCGGGCGAGCCGAGGCCGCGACCAGGTGCACTCCCAGACGCTCGCCGTCTCGCGCCACGGCCTCCAGCGCCCGTACGACGGACCCGGCGGCGGGCCGCCCCGCGCTGCCCAGGGAAGGGGCGACCAGCGCGTCGAAGTCGTCGACGAGGACGATGAGCCGGGGGAGGCGCGGGGGGTGCGGGGCGCCTGATGCGTCCGGCTGCGGGGCGATGGGCGGTGGGGTCGCCGCGCCTCGGGTGTCGGCCGCGCCGCCCGGGGCTTCGGACGATGCGGACGGCGCCGCGCCGGAAGCAGCCGCGCCGGTCGGCGCCGCTTCGGTCGGCGCCGCTTCGGACGGGGGTTTGGGCGGGGACTCGGGCGGTGCGTCGGCCTGGTGCGGGACCGTGTGCCGGGCCGCCGGAGGCTCAGCTGCCCGCCGCCGGCCCGCGAGGCGCTCCGCCGCCTCCTGCCGCGCACTCGTGCCGTCCTTCTGGCCGCCCCGCTCGGCCCGCGCATTGCGGATCTGCCAGTCGGTGAACGGGACGCCGTCCAGCAACTCGGCCCGGCGCTTCAGCTCCGCGCCCAGGGCCTGGGCGAAGGCCCGCATACGCAGCGGATCGGAGGCGGACAAGTGATCCGTGACATGGGGGAGTTCGGCACAGGCGGCCAGTCCGGCCCCCGGCGCGCCACCGCTGACCCCGCCCGCACCCGCGCCCGCGCCGTCGACCAGCAGCAGCGCCAGCCGGTCGGGGCGGTCACCCGCCGCGAGCGAGGCGGCCAGGGAGCGCAGCAGCTCGGTGCGGCCGCTGCCCGCGGGCCCCTCGATCAGCAGATGCGGGCCCTCCGCGGTCAGGTCCACGGCGAGCGGGCCATGCGGGCCCGCGCCGAGGACGGCCGTCGCGTCGCCCCCGGGATGCGTCGCGGCGGCCCAGCGCGCCAGCAGCGACGCGGGCGTGGCACGGGCCAGCCCCAGCTCGTCCAGCAGCCGTGCGGACCGGGGCAACGGCGCGGCACGCCCCGGCCGGACGGCCGCGCCCTCCGTGCGCAGCGGGGCCAGCGCCCGGGCGAACCGCTCCGCCCAGGCCGGCGAGACCGCGTCCACCGTGCCCACCGTGCCGTGCCCGGCGGGCTGTCCGCCGGCCGTGCGCATCACCCGGAGCGCCGTGGCGACATCCCCGCTCAGCAGCCCGACGGCCCCGCACTCGCGGAACGGGCGGGACAGCGCGCACGCGCTCTCGTACGTCACCGCCACCGGCGAGGCGGGCGACGCGGCCGCCGTCTCGGCCAGCGTGACCAGATGGATGCCGGCGGCCGCTCCGGCCGCGGCCAGCCGGGCGGCGGTCTCGCGCAGCGCGGCCGTGCCGGGGTCGCCGTCGACGACGACCACCGTGCGCGGGCCCGTGTGCCGGGCGGCCGCCTCGGCGACGGCCTGCCGATCGGCGCTCGCCCAGGCAGGGCCCAGCGGCCCCTCGTCCAGACGGCGCGTCAGCTCCGCGGCGCGCGCCGCCGCCTGCTCCCGGTCGTAGGCGAGCAGCAGCCGGCAGTCCTGGCCGTGCCCCGGCTGCAGCTGCGGCAGCCAGCCGAGCCAGGCCCACTCCGCCCTGCGCTCCTGAAGGCTCCTCGCCCGGTCCGCACTGATCAGCACGATCTCCAGGTCCGTCGGCGGGTGCAGCGCCGCGAGCTGGGCCAGGACCCAGCGGGCGAGCCCGGACAGCCGGGCCCGCGGGCCCGCGAGGCCGAGCGAACCCGCCTCGCGCAGACTCACCGTCACCGGCACCGACGGCAGTTCGGCGCGGTCGGCGGTGCCGAGCCTGAGCACCATGGCCTCCGGGTGTCCCGCGTCCCGCTCCCACAGGCGCGGCCCCGGTCCGAGGGCGGCGAGCAGCACCGCGGCCGGGTCGGGCCAGCGCTCCACGGCGGGTGCGGACGGTGCGGCGGGCGGCTCGGCCTGCTGCGGGCGCGCCCGGGCCGGCTCATTCCTGGCGCCGGTCAGCCGCCGCGCCCATGCGCCTATGCCGCGCCTGCGGGCCGGTCCGCTCGCCGCGGGCAGCCGGGTGCCGCGCGGCGGGGTCGCCTGCCGCCTGCTGTGCGCCCGCGGAGCGTCGGGCGTCCCCGGCGCGTCCGGTGCGTCGCCGAGGGCGTGGGGCGACTGCTCGGGACCCCGCTCATGCACGGTCGCCTCGGGCGCGCCCGGCTCATGGGGTGCGTGCTGCGGTGCGACCGGCCGTTGACGGCCCTGCTTGCGGTCGGCCCGCTGCTCGTGTGGGGGCCGCCCGGCTGCGGCCGGTTCATGGGCGGCGTGCTCGGGTGTGGCCTGCGGCCGGCCGTCCTGCCCGCGGTCGGCTCCCTGCCCCTGGCCGGCCCGCTGCCCGCGCGGCGCCTGCTCGGGTGTGGCCGCGTCGCGGGGGGCGTGCTCAGAGGCGGCCGGCCGGTGGCCGCTCTGCTCATGGCCGGCCCTCTCCTGATCGCCGGCCCGCTGCTGTTGGAGAGCCGACTCGGCTGTGGCCGGGTCGTGGGAGGCGTGCTCAGGCGCGGCCGCCCGGTGGCCGCCCCGATCGTGGGCGGACCAGCGCTGGTGAGGAGCCCGCTCGGGTACGGCCTGCTCGGGCGCGGTCTGCTCATGTGCGGGCGGCGCGTCGTCCCCGTACGCGTACAGCGTCTCTGAAGACTCGCCGCGCGCCTGGCCCGGCACCCGGCCATGCGGCGGCGCGGCCGCGGGCGCCGGGGCCTGTCCGGAGCCGTGCGGTGCGGAGGCCGCCCGCGGGCCGGCCGCACCGCCGTCCGCCTCACCCCCCGCGGGGCGGTCGACGGTCCCCGCGCTGCCCGCGCTGCCGGTCCGCACCCGGAGCCGGCCCTCTCCGTCGGAGGCTGTCGGCAGCGGGGGCGTGCCGGTGGGCGGGGCGAGCCGCAGCGTGGACTCGCCGGCCCGGAGGAGGGAGCCCGCCGGGAGGCTTACGGGGGAGGGGCCGACCGGGACGCCGTCCAGTGTCGTGCCGTTCGTCGAGCCGAGGTCCTCCACCGTGACCCGGCCGTCCCCGTCGACGGTGACGGCGCAGTGCAGCCGGGACACGTCCGGGTCGTTCAGCGCGACGTCCGCGTCCGCCGAGCGGCCGATCGAGATCCGGCCGCCGTGCAGCAGATGCACCCCGCCCGCGTCCGGCCCCGCGACCACATGGAGCTGCTGGAACCGCGCCGAGGCGTCGGCGGACACCGTCTCGTCCTCCCCCGGGGACTGGAGCCGCAGCACCGCGCCGTCGATCAGCGGCGGCTCGCCCAGCACCCGGCGGTGGGCGTCCAGCCGCTCCCCGCCCGCGTACAGCACGGTCGAGCCGGGCGCCTCCGGGCCGCAGACCGCCGATGCGAGCCCGGACGCCACCGCCGCCAGGGGGGTGCCCGCGGGTGCGGTGACCAGCACATCGCAGGCCCGCCCCGCGGTCGCCGCGGGGGGCACGGGCGAGGAGGCCGGGGAAGGCGAGGGGCTCGGGGAGGCCGAGGGCGCCGCGGATGAGGCGGCGGACGCCGCGGACTGCCCGCTGCGCGGCGCGAAGACGGTCAGCCGGATCTGCATCGCCCTGAGCAATCCCTTCTGCGCGGGGTGCCCGGCAGGGGAGCCGCCCTGTGATCCCCCACCCGGCAGGTCGGCACGCGCCGCGAGGCTCCCTCCCTCACCGCTCCGTGCTGAGTGCATCCTCGCACCTGCCTCTGACAATCCGCCCGCACCCCGGTCAGAAGCGATCTTGAACGATCGTCTCCCGTCGCGAAAGTGCCTGGCAGGCGTCTGTTGGGAGGACGTCCGGCAACCTTCCGCCCGGTTTGCGCGTCTTCCCGGCGAACGCCTTCACGAGGCTCGATGGGATCTCCGGCGTTTCCGGGAGCCTCCGGGGATCTCCGGCGCGGTCCGGAGCGGTCCGGGGGTGCGCTGGAGATGCGCCGGGGCCCAGCCAACGGCAAGATCGTCGACGGTTGGGCGCCCCGGCGGCGCGCCGGGCGGCCTTAAAGTGGGTCGGACACCCGGACGCATCCGGGCCACGCAAGGACCACGATCAGCAGGGAGCGCATGACGTGCGGCCGGTAGGCAGCAAATACCTGCTCGAGGAGCCGCTCGGCCGCGGCGCCACGGGCACCGTCTGGCGAGCCCGCCAGCGGGAGACCGCGGGCACTGAGGCGGCCGTTCCGGGCCAGCCCGGCGAGACCGTCGCGATCAAGGTCCTGAAGGAGGAGCTCGCCAACGACGCGGACGTCGTCATGCGGTTCCTGCGGGAGCGCTCCGTGCTGCTCCGGCTGACCCACCCCAATGTCGTCCGCACCCGCGACCTCGTCGTCGAGGGCGATCTGCTCGCCCTCGTCATGGACCTGATCGAGGGCCCCGACCTGCACCGGTACCTCCGTGAAAACGGGCCCTTCACCCCGGTCGCGGCGTGCCTCCTCACGGCGCAGGTCGCCGACGCGCTCGCCGCCAGCCACGCCGACGGCGTGGTCCACCGCGACCTCAAGCCCGCGAACGTCCTGCTCGCGGAGCGCGACGGCCGGATGCACCCGATGCTCACCGACTTCGGCATCGCGCGCCTCGCGGACTCCCCGGGACTGACCCGTACGCACGAGTTCGTCGGCACGCCCGCGTACGTCGCCCCCGAGTCGGCCGAAGGCCGCCCGCAGACCTCCGCCGTCGACATCTACGGCGCGGGCATCCTGATCTACGAGCTGGTCACCGGGCGGCCCCCGTTCGCGGGCGGAACCGCCCTTGAGGTGCTCCACCGCCATCTGAGCGAGGAGCCGCGCCGCCCCTCCACCGTCCCGGACCCCCTGTGGACGGTCATCGAGCGCTGTCTGCGCAAGGAGCCGGGCGAGCGGCCGAGCGCTGAGAACCTGGCCCGCGCCCTGCGCACCGTCGCCGAGGGCGTCGGCGTGCACTCCACGCCCGCGCAGATCGAGGCGGCGGAGGGCGTGGGCGCCCTGCTCGCGCCCGATCCCGCCCCCGCGCAGGTGCCCGACGCCCCGGGGGCCGCCGACCCCACACAGGTGCTGCCGAGCGGCGGCGCGTCCGCACCGTCGTACGACCCGGCGGCGGCGACCAGCGTGCTCCCGCAGACTGGCGTGCCCGGTGCGCCTGGCACACCCGGCGGGCCCGGCACACCCGGCGCGGGAGTGCCCGGCGCCGATCCGACCGCCGTCATGCCGCCCGTGCCGCCGCGCCCCGAGGGCGTTCCCGGAGCGCCGGGCGACTCCGGGCGGCCCGAGGAGCCGCACCCCTGGCAGTCCCAGCTCCAGGCGGCGCGCGACCGCAACGAGCAGACGCAGATCCAGTACCTCGACCCGAGCGAGGACCCGCTGCGCCGCCGCCCCGCGCGCCGGCCGCAGCAGCCTCCGCAGCCCCAGCCTTCACAGCCGTACCAACAGCAGCAGGCTCCCCAGCCGTACCAGCAGCCACAGCGTCAGCCGCAGCGCCGTCCCCAGCGCCAGACGCCTCCGCCCCCGCAGCAGCAGTACGCCCCGCCGCCGCCACAGCCGCAGCAACAGCAGTACGCGCCTCCGCAGCCGCCGCCCCAGCCCCAGCAGCGCCAGCAGCCCGCTCCCCGGCCCCCGAGGGAGCCGATGCAGCCCAGAGAGCCGCGTCGCCGCAGCGCCAACCCCATGCGCATCCCCGGCCTCGGCTGCCTCAAGGGCTGTCTCTTCACGATCGTCCTGTTCGTCATCGCGGGCTGGCTCATCTGGGAGCTGACCCCGCTCCAGGACTGGGTCGCCCAGGGCAAGGGCTATTGGGACGCCATCGGCGACGCCGTCAGCACCGTCACCGACTGGGTCTCGGACCTCGGCGGCTCCGACCCCGGCGCGAGCACCGGCACGGGAACCGGACAGTAGCCTTCTCTCCCGCGTACGTTTAGGCGTCAAGGCGGACGGGGGCGTGGGGCATCGCCAGCGCTGAGGGAGCAGTCTTGGCACGGAATATCGGCAGCCGGTACACGGCCCAGCAGATCCTGGGGCGGGGCAGCGCGGGCACGGTGTGGCTCGGAGAGGGGCCGGAAGGGCCCGTCGCCATCAAACTGCTGCGCGAGGACCTCGCCAGCGACCAGGAGCTCGTCGGCCGCTTCGTACAGGAGCGCACGGCCCTGCTCGGGCTGGACCATCCACGCGTCGTCGGCGTACGCGACCTCGTCGTGGACGGCGAGGACCTCGCGCTCGTCATGGACCTCGTCCGCGGCACCGATCTGCGCACCCGGCTCGACCGGGAGCGCAGGCTCGCGCCCGCGGCGGCCGTGGCGATCGCCGCGGACGTCGCCGAGGGCCTCGCCGCCGCTCATGCGGCCGGAGTCGTCCACCGCGACGTCAAGCCGGAGAACATCCTCCTCGACATGGAGGGCCCGCTCGGCCCCGGCGGCGCGCACCCCGCGCTGCTCACCGACTTCGGCGTGGCCAAGCTGATCGACACCCCCCGGCGGATCAAGGCGCGTCCCGCGGGCCCGCACTCCCCGAACGCCTCGGGGATCATCGGCACCCCCGACTACATCGCCCCCGAGATCGTCGAGGGCCTGCCGCCGCGCGCCTCGGTCGACATCTACGCCCTCGCGACCGTCCTGTACGAACTCCTCGCGGGCTTCACCCCCTTCGGCGGCGGCCACCCCGGCGCGGTGCTGCGCCGCCATGTCACCGAGACCGTGGTGCCGCTGCCCGGCATCCCCGACGAGCTGTGGCAGCTGCTCGTGCAGTGCCTGGCCAAGGCCCCCGCCTCCCGGCTGCGCGCCTCCGAGCTGGCCGCCCGGCTGCACGACCTGCTGCCGCTGGTGGCGGGCATGGCGCCGCTGGACGTCGACGAGCCGGACGAGCCCGAGGCGCAGTCGCCCTCGGAGCAGTACGAGCAGACCGGCGCGCCGGAAGGCTCCGACGCGCCCCGCCGCCGCGGCGCGGTCCCGCTGGTGCCCGGCGCGGCGCCCGCCGACTCCAACCGGGACACCCACACGTCCATGCGCGTGCCCGGCCCGGACGAACTGGCAGGCGGGGCGCGCGGCACGGCCCGCGCCCCCCGCGTCCCCGGGCGGCACCGCCCCGGCTCCGCCCGTCACAAGGCCGAAGCGGTGCGCAAGCGCCGCCTCACGCTCGGCGCCGCAGGGGTGCTCCTGGCTACCGCGGCCGGCGTCGGCGGCTGGCTCGTCACCAGCGGGGACGACGGAGACCAGCCGCCAGAGGACTCCCGTCCCCCGGCCACGGCCGAGCCCTAGGCAGCGCGAGGGGGACCGCGGTGCCGTCGGCTTTTCCCCTACCCCGCCCCTTCCCGTAACTGGGGCAGGCCCCCAGACCCCCGTACGGCCTTCGGCCGTGTCCTCAATCTCCCCCAGACTTCGTCCGGGAGGTGCCCCCAACGGGCTTGATTTGGCTGCGCCAAATCCCAGCCCGCCGGCGTTGGCAGCGCACACTCAGCCGCGCCGGCGTTTGAGGCGCGAGAGCCGGAGACTCAGCCCCGCTGGCGTTTGAGGCGCGAGAGCCGGAGACTCAGCCTCGCCGGCGCTTGAGGCGCGAGAGCCAGAAATCCAGCCCCGCTGGCGCTTGAGGCGCAAGGGCCGGAAATCCAGCCTCGGCTGGGGTGCCTCCGTGGGGGCCTGGGACGGGAGTCTGGGGGAGTTTGAGGAGCGGGGGTCCGGGGGCGGAGCCCCGGTTCGGGGAGGGGCGGGGGAGGGAAGAGGTCCGCCGGACACCGCCTGAAGGCAGGAGTGTCTCAGGCAGCCGTTACGCTGGACCCGTGGCAGTCGTCGATGTATCCGAAGAGCTGAAGTCCCTCTCCTCGACCATGCGGTCGATCGAGGCCGTCCTGGACCTCGAGAAGATGAGGGCAGACATCGCCGTGCTCGAGGAGCAGGCGGCCGCACCGTCCCTGTGGGACGACCCGGAGGCGGCGCAGAAGATCACCAGCAGGCTTTCGCACCTCCAGTCCGAGGTCCGCAGGACCGAGGCGCTGCGCGCCCGGATCGACGACCTTGAGGTGCTCTTCGAGCTCGCCGAGGCCGAGGACGACCCGGACACCATGGCCGAGGCCGAGGCGGAGCTCGCCGATGTGCGCAAGGCGCTGGACGAGCTGGAGGTCCGCACCCTGCTCTCCGGCGAGTACGACGAGCGCGAGGCCCTCGTCACCATCCGCGCGGAGGCCGGCGGCGTCGACGCCTCCGACTTTGCCGAGCGCCTCCAGCGCATGTATCTGCGCTGGGCGGAAAACCACGGCTACAAGACCGAGATCTACGAGACGTCGTACGCGGAGGAGGCCGGCATCAAGTCGACCACCTTCGTCGTGCACGCCCCGTACGCCTACGGCACACTCTCCGTCGAGCAGGGCACGCACCGCCTGGTCCGCATCTCGCCGTTCGACAACCAGGGCCGCCGCCAGACGTCCTTCGCGGGCGTCGAGGTGCTGCCGGTCGTCGAGCAGACCGACCACATCGAGATCCCGGAGAACGATCTCCGCATCGACGTGTACCGCTCCTCCGGCCCCGGCGGCCAGTCGGTCAACACCACCGACTCCGCGGTGCGCATCACGCATATCCCCACGGGCGTCGTCGTCTCCTGCCAGAACGAGAAGTCCCAGATCCAGAACAAGGCCTCGGCCCTCCGCGTCCTCCAGGCCCGACTCCTGGAGCGCCAGCGCCAGGAGGAGCGCGCCAAGATGGACGCCCTCAAGGGCGACGGCGGCAGCTCCTGGGGCAACCAGATGCGTTCCTACGTCCTCCACCCGTACCAGATGGTCAAGGACCTGCGTACGGAGTTCGAGGTCGGCAACCCCCAGTCCGTCCTGGACGGCGACATCGACGGCTTCCTGGAGGCCGGCATCCGCTGGCGCAAGCAGCAGGAGCAGGAGAAGTAATCCGGCTGCTGCCACATACCGGAATTCGCTGACGCAAGCGCCCGGGCAAATGAAAACTCGCTTTGTCGACAAGGGAACTGCCGCCTGAAGGGCGGCAGTTCTGTTTTATGTCACAGTTGCATCCGTGCAGGTCAGGCAAGCAATGCCATTTCGGACATCGCACGCGCAACCGCCTTGACGCTTGTGCGAAAACTGGGAAAGCTGACGCGCGACATGCGTAACTCGGGGCGCGTGTGACACGGGGGGCGCAGTGAACGACCTTCGGTGTCCGCTGCCCTGGACGCTGTCCTATGACGAGTACAGCTACTGGGGGTAGCAGCTACATGACGAAGAAGACGCGGATCCGCGTTGCGCGTATCGCGGCCGGCGCGGTGATCGCGGCCGGCGCATCGCTCACCGCCGCGGGTGTCGCCCAGGCCGTGGACGACGAGGCGGGCCTGGGAGGCCTGAACGCCGAGGTCACCGTCGCCGCCGAGACGAACCCGGACGACGACAACCCGGCCGGCGGTGTCGACAGCGGCGGCACCTCTGAGGGCAACACCTCTGAGGGCAACACGTCGGAGGGGAACACCTCCGAGGGCGGCACCTCGGAGGGGAACACCTCTGAGGGGAACGCCTCGGAAGGGAACACGTCCGAGGGCAACACCTCTGAGGGCAACACCTCGGAGGGCGGTGCCGCGGAGGGGAACACGTCCGAGGGGAACGCCTCGGAAGGGAACACCTCTGAGGGCAACACCTCCGAGGGTGGTACGTCGGAGGGGAACACCTCTGAGGGCGGCACCTCGGAGGGCAACACGTCGGAGGGGAACACCTCTGAGGGCAACACCTCCGAGGGCAACACCTCCGAGGGCAACACCTCGGAAGGCTCCTCCTCTGAGGGCTCCGCCAACAACGGCGGCACCGGCAACAACGGCGGCAACGACAACGCCAACAACGGCGGTTCCGCCAACAACGGTGGCTCCGCCAACAACGGCGGCACCAGCGCCTCCGGTGGCGGCAGCGGTGAGGACACCCACGGCGGCGGCGCTACCACCTGCACCGTCGACCTGGACGGCGCGGAGTGCTCCGACAGCAACACCCCGGGCACGAACAGCGTCGGCTCGAAGCCGGTGCAGCAGGGTGAGGCCAAGGAGGAGCTGGCCGAGACCGGCGCCGCCGAGACCACGTTCCTGCTGGTCGGCGCCGCGACCATGATCGCTGGTGGGGTTGGCTTCCGTATGCTGCCGCGCCTCGTCGCCGGCGGCCGTACCGCTGCCTGATCCAGTGCGCAGCGCCTTACGGGTGCACAGTGCGCAAGGGCCCGGGGCTGATCCGAATCAGCCCCGGGCCCTTGCGCACGTATGAGCGATTACGCGGTCTGGTGAGCGGCCAGCAGCCCCGCCGCCGCGATCAGCAGCACCAGCAGCGTCAACAGCGCCGCCGGGCTCAGTCCGCCGAAGGGGCCCTGCTGCAGCCGCTCGCGGTTTGCCCGGCAGACCGGGCAGCGACCCTCGGTCACCGGAGCCGCACAGTTCGCGCATACCAGTCGGTCATAGGTCATGCGCTTTCCTCCTCCCGCGTGCCCGCCCGGCCGCTGGCGCGGACCTCAAGCACACTTCTTCCCGCCAACGCCCGGGGAAACGCGACGGTTCCCGGGTGTTCCACGGTGTTCCCCTCCCACTGTGCCAGCTCGCGCGGTTTTCGGCGCGTCCCGCCGGATCGGTCCATTCTCACACCCAGACAAAAGGCGCAACCGGGGGCGCTGACTGCGCACGCCTGTCCGTGTCGCGTAATCTCACGCTCACCTACTTCCTCCCGGCTGACCGCGTGGTGCACTGTGATCCGTTTCGACAGCGTCTCCAAGAGCTATCCCAAGCAGAACCGTCCCGCTCTGCGCGATGTCTCCCTTGAGATCGAGAAGGGGGAGTTCGTCTTCCTCGTGGGATCGTCCGGTTCCGGAAAGTCGACCTTTCTGCGCCTCATCCTCCGCGAGGAGCGCGCCAGTCACGGGCAGGTCCATGTACTGGGCAAGGACCTCGCCCGGCTGTCCAACTGGAAGGTGCCGCATATGCGCCGCCAGCTGGGCACGGTCTTCCAGGACTTCCGTCTCCTGCCCAACAAGACCGTCGCGGAGAACGTGGCCTTCGCCCAGGAGGTCATCGGCAAGCCCCGCGGCGAGATCCGCAAGGCCGTCCCCCAGGTCCTCGACCTCGTCGGCCTCGGCGGCAAGGAGGGCCGGATGCCCGGCGAGCTCTCCGGCGGTGAGCAGCAGCGCGTCGCGATCGCCCGTGCCTTTGTCAACCGCCCCATGCTGCTGATCGCGGACGAGCCGACCGGCAACCTGGACCCGCAGACCTCCGTCGGCATCATGAAGCTGCTGGACCGCATCAACCGCACCGGCACCACCGTGGTGATGGCGACCCACGACCAGAACATCGTCGACCAGATGCGCAAGCGTGTGATCGAGCTCGAAAAGGGCCGTCTCGTACGCGACCAGGCACGCGGCGTCTACGGCTACCAGCACTGAAAGGACGCCATGCGCGCCCAGTTCGTCCTGTCGGAGATCGGCGTCGGTCTCCGCCGCAATCTCACGATGACCTTCGCCGTCATCGTCTCCGTGGCCCTGTCGCTCGCCCTCTTCGGCGGTGCGCTGCTCATGCGCGAGCAGGTCAGCACGATGAAGGACTACTGGTACGACAAGGTCAACGTCTCCATCTTCCTCTGCAACAAGAACGACGCGGCCACCTCGGACAAGTGCTCCAAGGGCGCCGTCACCGCGGAGCAGAAGAAGCAGATCGAAGACGACCTCAAGAAGATGAGCATCGTCGAGTCCGTCCACCACGAGTCGGCCGAGGAGGCGTACAAGCACTACCGGGAGCAGTACGGCGACACTCCCATCGCGTCGACGATCACCCCGGACCAGATGCAGGAGTCGTTCCGGGTCAAGCTGACGGACCCGGAGAAGTACAAGGTCGTGGCAACGGCCGTGGCCGGCCGGGACGGTGTGCAGTCGGTCGTCGACCAACGCGGCATCCTGGAGAACCTCTTCAACCTGATGAAGGGCATGAACGTCGCGGCGCTGTTCGTGATGGGCCTGATGCTGGTGATCGCCCTGATGCTGATCGTCAACACCGTGCGTGTCTCGGCGTTCAGCCGTCGCCGTGAAACCGGCATCATGAGGCTGGTCGGCGCCTCCAGCTTCTATATCCAGATGCCGTTCATCATGGAGGCCGCGTTCGCGGGCCTGCTCGGCGGAGTCGTCGCCTCCGTACTGCTGCTGGCCGGCAGGTATTTCCTGATCGACGGCGGTCTGGCACTCTCCGAGAAGATGCAGCTGGTGAACTTCATCGGCTGGGACGCGGTGCTGGCGGTGCTGCCGCTGGTGCTGGTCATCGGCCTGCTGATGCCCGCCCTTGCGGCTGCCATCGCATTGCGCAAGTACCTCAAGGTGTGACAAGCGCCCCTGGCGTCGTACGGCCAACGGCCGTACGGCGCCTTTCGCTTGTCCTAGACTCAACGCCATGCCGGGCCTGGAGTTCAGCATTCGGCCCCGCCGCATCGGCCGCGGGGCGGCCTTGACGTTGGTGTTCGCGGGAGTCCTCGCCACGGCGGCCGCGACCAACGCGCTGCCCCGCGAGGACGCGTCGCCGCCGTCTGGCCCGTCCCGCCCGTCCTCCGCCGCAGGCCCGTCCGCCCCCGGCGCCCGGGAGGCCGTCGGGCATCTCGACCGCGAGGAGGTGGCGCGCGCCGCCGCGGAGGCGATGGCCGACGGCAAGTCCGGCGTGAAGGCCGCCGAGGAGGTCGTCAGCCGCAGCGGCGACCGCTGGGGCGCGGTGTACGACAAACGGGAGTACGAGGAGTTCGCCAAGGCCCTCGACGGCGAGTACACCGGCGTCGGGCTGCGGGCGAGACGCACCCGCGACGGCGGCATCGAGATCGCCAAGGTGCGGCCCGGCGGCCCCGCGGACAAGGCCGGCGTCAGAGCTGGCGACCAGCTGCTCGCCGTGGACGGCCGTCCCGTCGCCGAGCGGCCCGTCACCGAGGTCACGGCCCTGCTGCGCGGCGGCGACCGCACCTCCGTCGCCCTCGGTCTGGAGCGGGACGGCCGGAGCTGGACGGAGACCATACAGCGCGCCCGGCTGACCACTCAGACCGTCACCGTCGAGCGGACGGCGGACGCATACGGTGCGGACGGTCTCGTACGGATCAAGGTCTCCTCCTTCACGAAGGGCTCGGGCGAGCAGGTTCGCCAGGCCGTCCGCGACGCCCCCGAGGACGCCGGAATCCTGCTCGACCTGCGCGGCAACCAGGGCGGGCTGGTCTCCGAGGCCGTCATAGCCGCGTCCGCCTTCCTCGACGGCGGCCTGGTCGCCACCTACGACGTCCATGGAGAGCAGCGGTCCCTGTACGCAGAGCACGGCGGCGATGTCGACCGGCCGCTGGTCATCCTCATCGACGGCGGCACCATGAGCGCGGCCGAGCTCCTCACCGGCGCGCTGCGCGACCGCGGCCGCGCTGTCGCCGTCGGCTCGCAGACCTTCGGCAAGGGCTCGGTGCAGATGCCCAGCGAGCTGCCGGACGGCTCCGTCGCCGAGCTGACCGTCGGCCACTACCGCACTCCGGCCGGCCAGAGCGTCGACGGCCAGGGCATCACCCCGGACCTGATCGCCACCGAGGAGGCCGAGGAGCGGGCCCGCGCAGTATTGAGTGGCCTCGGGGGCGGCTCGTAGTGCGAAAATGACGGCACTATGGCAAAGGAAAAAGGGCGCAAGCTGATCGCGCAGAACAAGAAGGCGCGGCACGACTACCACATCCTCGACACCTACGAGTGCGGTCTCGTGCTGACGGGCACCGAGGTGAAGTCGCTGCGTCAGGGGCGGGCCTCGCTGGCGGACGGGTTCGTCCAGATCGACGGCCATGAGGCATGGCTGCACAACGTCCACGTCCCGGAGTACAGCCAGGGCACCTGGACCAACCACAGCGCGCGGCGCAAGCGGAAGCTGCTGATGCACCGCGCCGAGATCGACAAGCTGGAGTCCAAGTCACAGGAGACGGGCCACACGATCGTGCCGCTCGCCCTGTACTTCAAGGACGGCCGGGCGAAGGTCGAGATCGCCCTGGCGAAGGGCAAGAAGGAGTACGACAAGCGCCAGACGCTCCGCGAGAAGCAGGACCGCCGCGAGGCCGAACGCGCGATCTCGGCGGCCCGCCGCCGCCAGCGGGCCTAGACACCTGCCGCCGGCGGGCCCCGGGCCTGACGCCTGTCGCCGTCAGCGGGAATAGGCTGGCATCCGCAGGCGTTGGTCACGTACGATGACACCTGCACCTCACAGCAGGTGCACACCTTGAAAAATGCACATGGGGATGATCGGTTTCGACAGCGGATGTCGAAGCAGGGGAAGCGTGTCGAGGAAGCGGCAATGATCTCGTAAACCATATGTCGCAACCAATAATCGCCAACACCAAGCGCGATTCCTTCGCCCTCGCTGCCTAAGTAGCGACCTGCGAAGTGTCAGCCCGGGGCTGTTCCCGACCCGGATCCTGGCATCAGCTAGGGGACTAAACCTCTAAGCCCGGTCACGGGGCGTAGAGGGAAACCAAACAGTGACTGAGCCCGTCGGAGACTTGTTCGCGTGATCTCCGGGGCCGAGAAAATCGCAGCGGACTGCACACGGAGAAGCCCTGGTTCCGCACCGTTGGACGCGGGTTCGATTCCCGCCATCTCCACCATCCCTAAAAGGGCCTCTGACCTGCGGAGACGCAATCGGTCAGGGGCCCTTTCGCAAACCGGAAATTTCCACGCCCGCTCAGTCGGCATCACGCCATCGGTCCAATCTTCGACGGCCGGGGCATCCGGCTCGCGCCGCCCGCACCGCTCGCGGTGGGCGTCGACGAGTTCCGGCGGATGACGGCGAAAACAGGCCACCCCGTGCTCGCGGTGATCGGCTATTCGGCCATCCCGGGCACGGTGCTGCGGCCGCTTGCCGACCCCGTGCCGCTGTCCCCCGTCTCCCTCGTCTGGCGGCGTGGTCTGCGTCACCCCGGCGTCGACGCGCTCCGCACCGCTGCCGCCGAGCTGGCCGCCGCCGGAAACTGGCTGGTCAGACGGGACGCGGACTGGGTGCCCCGGGAGGATGCGGAGGTGCTGGGCGCACCGCCCGGCCCTGGGCTCACAGACGCGTCGTCCGCAGGGTGAGAGCAAGGTTTCAGACCGGTCACCTCCTGGCACGGCGCTGAAACGAGCCGTTTCTAGCGTCGTTGCCACGATCCGACACCCGTGGAGGCGTGTGATGGCTGGCCGGTGGATTGAGCAGTGGGACCCGGAGGACGAGACCTTCTGGCGGGAGAAGGGCGAGCGCATCGCCCGCCGCAATCTCATCTTCTCCGTGCTCAGTGAGCACATCGGGTTCTGCGTGTGGAGCCTGTGGTCCGTGATGGTCCTGTTTATGGGACCGGAGTACGGGATCGACCCGGCTGGCAAGTTCTTCCTGATCGCCGTCGGCACCCTCGTCGGCGCGCTGATCCGTGTGCCGTACGCGTTCGCCGTCGCCCGCTTCGGGGGCCGCAACTGGACGGTCTTCAGCGCGCTGATGCTCCTCGCGCCGACGATCGCCGCCTACGCGGTGATGGAGCCGGGCACCTCGTACAGCACGTTTATGGCGGTGGCGGTCCTCACCGGCGTCGGAGGCGGCAACTTCGCCTCCTCCATGACCAACATCAACTCCTTCTTCCCGCTGCGCAAGAAGGGCTGGGCGCTCGGCGTCAACGCGGGCGGCGGCAACATCGGCGTGGCCGTGGTGCAGCTGATCGGCCTGCTGGTCATCAGCACGGCGGGCGCGACCAACCCGCGCATCGTGCTCGGCGTCTACATCCCGCTGGTCATCCTCTCCGCCGTCTGCGCCGCGCTGTTCATGGACAACCTCGCGCCGGTCAAGAACGACACCGGGGCCGCCAAGGAGGCCGCCCGCGACGCACACACCTGGATCATGTCGTTCCTCTACATCGGCACCTTCGGCTCGTTCATCGGCTACAGCTTCGCCTTCGGCCTCGTCCTGACCACGCAGTTCGGCCGCACCCCCCTGCAGGCCGCCTCGCTCACCTTCATCGGGCCGCTCCTCGGCTCGCTGATCCGGCCGATCGGCGGACTGCTCGCCGACCGCCTCGGCGGCGCGCGCGTCACGCTGTGGAACTTCCTGCTGATGGCCGCGGCCACCGGCGTCGTCGTCACCGCCTCGGTGAGCGAGTCGCTTCCCGTCTTCCTTGCCGGCTTTATCGCGCTGTTCGTGCTGACCGGCATCGGCAACGGCTCCACCTACAAGATGATCCCGGGCATCTTCCAGACCAAGGCACTGGCCAAGGGCCTGACGGGCGAGGCGGCCGCGGCGCACGGACGCCGGCTCTCCGGGGCGTCGATGGGGCTCATCGGCGCCGCGGGCGCCCTCGGCGGACTCGGCATCAACCTCGCCTTCCGCCAGTCCTTCCTCACCGGCGGCACCGGAACCGCCGCCTTCGCCGCCTTCCTGGGCTTCTACGCGGTGTGCTCCGTCGTCACCTGGGCGGTATACCTTCGCCGTCCGGCCGCAGTCCAGGCCCCCGCCGGGACCGGTTCCGAGGCCCCGTCCGAGACGGAGCCGCAGCTCAGCTACGCCAGGGTGTGATCGCTGCCCGCTCGCAGCACTCCGTAACCGCAGGGAAATACGGGTGAACCGAGCCTGTCACGCACGCTTGACAGGCTCGGTCGACCCATCCGCACACGTGGGGACGAACACGATGCAAGACGACCGCCAGCCAGGCCCCCTCGCGGGGTTCACCGTCGGAGTCACCGCCGCCCGGCGCGCCGACGAACTCGGCGCGCTGCTGCTCAGGCGCGGCGCCTCCGTCGTCCATGCCCCCGCCCTGCGCATAGTCCCGCTCGCCGACGACACCGAACTCCTCGCCGCCACCAAAGAGCTGATCGACCACGCCCCGGACGTCGTCGTCGCCACCACCGCCATCGGCTTCCGCGGGTGGGTGGAGGCGGCCGACGGCTGGGGTCATGGCGAAGCGCTCCTCGACCGGCTGCGCACCGTGGAGCTGCTCGCCCGCGGACCGAAGGTCAAAGGAGCGATACGCGCCGCAGGACTGACCGAACACTGGTCTCCAGCTTCCGAATCCATGGCGGAAGTGCTTGATCGGCTGCTCTCCGAAGGAGTGTCGGGCCGGCGGATCGCCCTGCAGCTGCACGGTGAGCCGCTGCCCGGCTTTGTGGAGTCGCTGCGGGCCGGCGGCGCGGACGTCGTCCTCATACCCGTCTACCGGTGGATGCCGCCGCAGGACCTCGCACCGCTGGACCGGCTGCTGGACGCCGCCCTCACCGGGTCGCTGGACGCCATCGCCTTCACCAGCGCACCCGCCGCGGCCTCCCTGCTCTCCCGCGCCGACGAACGCGGCCAGCTGCATGAACTGCTCGACGCCCTGGACCACGACGTCCTCGCGGCCTGCGTGGGGCCGGTCACCGCGCTGCCGCTGCAGGCGCGCGGCGTGGACACGGTGCAGCCGCAGCGCTTCCGGCTCGGGCCGCTCGTCCAGCTCATCGGCGTCGAACTGCCCGCACGCGCCCGAGCCCTGCCCATCGCAGGCCGCCGGGTGGAGATCCGCGGCCATGCCGTCCTGGTCGACGACGAGCTGCGGCCCGTCCCGCCCGCCGGAATGGCGCTGCTGCGCGCGCTCGCCCGGCGGCCCGGCTGGGTGGTCTCGCGCGCCGACCTGCTCCGCGCGCTGCCGGGCGCGGGGCGCGACGAACACGCCGTGGAGACGGCGATGGCCCGGCTCCGTACGGCTCTGGGCGCACCCAAGCTCATCCAGACGGTCGTCAAGCGGGGCTACCGGCTGTCCCTTGACCCGGTGTCGGACGGCAAATACGGCGACGCCAAATACGGCGACGGCGACTATGCCGACGGCGCCTACGCAGGCACACCAGCCTCTTAGCACCCCTCTGGCGCACGGTTTCCGCCATTTCCGTGTGAACTCCCCGTGAGGCGCAACCTGTCACACGCGTTGCGCGTATACGGATGAGGCGCGCTCGACCAGAAGCGCACCCATGACCACAGGGGAGAACCACATATGCTTGCCAGCGCGTCCCGCACGGCAGTCACACTCGGGGCGGGCGCGGCGCTCAGCGCCGTCCTGCTGACCCTCACGGCCGTCCCCGCACAGGCCGCGGGCGACGCCGAGACGCCCCCCGATCTCACCGCGCTGTCCGGGGTGCTGAGCACCGCGCTGGACCAGAACGCCCCGGGCGCGATGGCCAGAATCGACGACGACAGCGCCGTCTACCGGCTCTCCAAGGGCGTCGCCGACAAGGCCACCGGGCGGGCGCTGAGCACCGAGGACCGCTTCCGCGTCGGCAGCGTCACCAAGTCCTTCTCCGCCGTCGTCCTCCTCCAGCTCGTCGACGAGGGGAAGGTCGACCTCGACGCCTCCGTCAACGACTATCTGCCCGGACTGCTGCCCGACGACCGGATCACGGTCCGTCATGTGCTCAGCCACCGCAGCGGCCTGTACGACTACACCAACGACATGTTCGCCCAGACCGTCCCCGGCTTCGAGTCCGTACGGAACAAGGTCTTCACCCTCCAGGAGCTGGTCGACCTCTCGCTGGAGCGGCCCCTGAACGGCGAGCCCGGCGGGCCGTACCGTTACTCCAACACCAACTTCGTCGTCGTCGGCATGCTCATCGAGAAGGTCTCCGGCCGCTCGCTCGCCGTCGAGTACCGCGACCGGATCATCCGGCCGCTGGGCTTGCGTGACACCAAGTACGTCCACCCGGGCACCCGCATCCCCGGCCGCTACACCCGCGGTTACCTCCCGGACGACGACCCTGCCAAGCCGGCCGCCGACGCCACGCACCAGACGGCCTCCTGGGCGCAGAGCGCCGGCGCGATGATCTCCAGCACCCGCGATCTGAACACCTTCTTCTCCGGGCTCTTCGACGGCCGGCTGCTGACCGCCGAGTCGCTGAAGCAGATGCAGCAGTGGACGCCGGTCAACAGCACCCAGGGGTACGGCCTCGGGCTCCGCCGCCGGGATCTGTCCTGCGGGGTCTCCGTCTACGGCCACACCGGCACCATGCAGGGCTACTACACCTACGCCTTCACCACGAAGGACGGAAAGCGCAGTCTGACGGCGATGGCCAACACCTCCAACAACGGGGCCGTGCTGGGCACCATGGCGCGCACTCTGGAGGCCGCCTTCTGCGGCAAGCAGGCCGCGCCCGCCGCCAAGCAGCGCACCGCCGAGCCGAGGCATGAGGACATCGCGCCGAACGTCACCCTGCGGTGAGGCGGAGGCGTCACCCCGCGGTAAGCGAGGAGGGCTTTCGGCGGCAGGCGCGGCGGGGCACTCTGGTGAGAACGGCCGACGGAGACGCCGGCCGGCGGTGACCCCTAGGCGGTGACAGGCGCATGGCACGCACGGCCGGCATGGCAGGCGCGACGGCAAGGTCCCGGAGCTCGTCCTCGTCCTCGTACGAGTGGAGGTTTGACTCCGGGCGCATCTGTCTGGACCTCGTGGCGTCCTCGGAGGCGGCCCATGCCGGGCGTGAGCCGCTCGCCGAGCCGGGGGTGCTCGCCCGCTGGCTGGTCGGCGCCGGGCTGGTGCCGGCCGGGACCCCGCTGCCCGGGGTGGACTCCCGCTGGGCCGCCCGCTTCGCCGAACTCCGCGACTGTGTGGCCCAGGTGGTCCGCGCCCAGATCGAGGGACGGCGCGCCGAGGCCGCCCTGGAGCGGGTGAACGCGTTCGCCGCCGCCCCGCCGCCCGCCGTCCGCGCCGTGCCCGGCGCGGACGGCTCGCTCGTACGGGCCATGTGGGCCGCGCCCGACTGCCGGGCGCTGCTCGCGGCCGTCGCCCGTGACGCCGTGGAGCTGCTGACCGACCCGGCGGCCCGCGCCCGGCTGCGCCAGTGCGAGGGCGACAACTGCGGCCGGGTGTATCTGGACACCTCACGCGGGCAGCGCCGCCGCTGGTGCTCCAGCGAACTGTGCGGCAACCGCGAGCGTGTGGCCCGGCACCGCCGGCGGGCCGCCGCCGCGCATCTGTAGCCGGCCGAAGAATCCCGAGCGCCAAAAGATTCCCGATTTTCTCGCTGCCGCGTTGAGTGATCCACGCGCCGCCTCCGTACCCATGGGGGAGAGACCGCCAGCCGACTGTCAACAGGGTCTCGACCGGGAGGTTCAGGTTGCGCAAGGATGCCGCCGTGGCCGATGACCGTCCGCAACGGGCCCGCCATCGCAGCGAGAAGCGACGTGTCGACTCCACCGTCACCGCAGTCCCCGACGAGGAGTTGATGCGTGCGCTCTATCGTGAGCACGCGGGGCCGTTGCTCGCCTATGTGCTGCGTCTTGTCGCCGGCGACCGCCAGCGTGCCGAGGACGTGGTGCAGGAGACGCTCATCCGTGCCTGGAAGAACGCCGGTCAGCTCAATCGGGCCACCGGCTCTGTCAGACCCTGGCTGGTGACGGTCGCCCGGCGCATCGTCATCGACGGTCACCGCAGCCGGCAGGCCCGGCCGCAGGAGGTCGATCCGGCACCGCTTGAGGTCATGCCCGCGGAGGACGAGATCGACAAGGCGTTGTGGCTGATGACGCTCTCAGATGCGCTCGATGATTTGACGCCCGCTCACCGGGAAGTCCTGGTCGAGACATACTTCAAGGGGCGCACGGTCAATGAGGCGGCCGAGACGCTCGGCATACCCAGCGGGACGGTGCGGTCCCGAGTGTTCTATGCGCTCCGTTCCATGAAGCTCGCTCTGGAAGAGAGGGGGGTCACGGCATGAACACATATGAGCCACGGCAGGAGCCCGGGCAGGAACAGGAGTCCATCCACGACACCGTCGGCGCGTATGTGCTGGGCATCCTGGACGACGCCGAGGCCACCGCCTTCGAGGCGCATCTGGCGGGCTGCGACATCTGCGCGGCCCATCTGGAGGAGTTCTCCGGGATCGAGCCGATGCTGGCGATGCTGGCCGAGGCCCACGCCCCGGCCCCGCCGCCGCAGCAGCAGGAGCCGGGCGCCCCCGGACTGCCCGGCGTACCGGATCAGGGCGCGGCGGACACAGGCCCGGCGGCGTCCGGTCTGACGCAGGGCATGGGGCCGCTGCCCGGGATGCGTGATATGTCGTCGGTGCCGGGCCTTCCGGACTTCCAGCAGAGAGCCGGCGGACGCAGGTCCGGCAACCGCCCTGCCGATCGTTCTGCCAACCGCTCCGGCGGCCGCTCCTCCGCACGCCGCTCCGCCGTCCCCCAGCAGCCCGGCCCCAGGATGCTCGACGGACTCCTCGGCGAGGTCGCCGTCAAGCGGGACCGGCGGCGCAAGCGCGGCCTGTATCTGGTCGCCGCGGCCGCGGCGCTGGTCATCGGCGGCCCCACCGTCGCGGTCGTGGTCACTGCCGACGACGCGGGAGCGGGCGGGCGCAACGCCGCGGGGGAGCCGACCGGGGAGACGGCCTTCGAGGGCACGGACGAGCAGATCCGGGCCACGGACCCGACGACCAAGGTCAGCGCCGTCGTCGGCATGCAGGACAAGGCCTGGGGCACCCGCGCGGTGCTGGAGCTGAAGAACGTCAAGGGCCCGCTGCGGTGCAGCCTCGTCGCCGTCTCCAAGACCGGCGAGGAGGAGGTCGTCACCTCCTGGGCCGTCCCGGAGTGGGGATACGGCATCCCCGGCAGCCAGCACAAGAGCGCCAAGGACCCGCTCTATGTGCAGGGCGGCGCGGCCATGGAGCGGAACGACATCGATCACTTCGAGGTGCGCACCTTCGAAGGCGAGCGCCTGGTGGAGGTGGACGCCTGACAGACCCGCCCCCTTGGCGTACGGTTGACGGCTGCCCAGCGCACGTCAGAAGGGGGCCCACGGTGGCCGCGCACGATACCGCCGTCGACTCGGTCCGCGACCGTGAGATCGCGGTCGAACAGGAACATCTGGACAAGGTGTACCGCCGCCTTGAGGAGAAGATCCACGAGGCGGAGTTCCTCATGGACGACGCCGCCAAGCGCGGCCAGGTCGGCACGCCCGGAGCGCTCGCCGAGCGGGACGCCCAGGTTTTCCGGGCCGGCGTCCACCTCAACCGCCTGAACAGCGAATTCGAGGACTTCCTCTTCGGCCGTATCGACCTGCTGTACGGCAAGGACGGCAAGAAGGGCCCCGACGGCGCGTACACCTCCGTCGAGCCCGCCGACGACGCGATCGGGCCGGACAACACCGCGGAGATCGGCGAGACCCTGCACATCGGCCGCATCGGCGTCCTGGACGCCGAATACGCCCCGCTGGTGATCGACTGGCGGGCCCCCGCCGCCGCGCCCTTCTACCGCTCCACCCCGGTCGACCCCGGCCGGGTGGTACGCCGCCGCGTCATCCGCTCCAAGGGCCGCAAGGTCCTCGGCGTCGAGGACGACCTGATGCGCCCCGAGCTGACCGCCACCCTGGACGGCGCAGAGCTTCCAGCCGTCGGCGACGGAGCGCTGATGGCGGCCCTCGGCCAGGCCCGCAGCCACACCATGCGGGACATCGTCTCCTCCATCCAGGCAGAACAGGACCTGGTGATCCGCGCCCCCGCGGCCTCCGTGACCCAGGTCGAGGGCGGCCCCGGCACCGGCAAGACGGCCGTCGCGCTGCACCGGGCCGCGTATCTGCTCTACCAGGACCGCAGGCGGTACGCGGGCGGCATCCTGATCGTCTCCCCGACCCCGCTGCTCGTCGCCTACACCGAGGGCGTGCTGCCCTCGCTGGGCGAGGAGGGGCAGGTCGCCATCCGGGCGCTGGGCAGCCTGGTGGACGGCGCGGAGGCCACCGCATACGACGATCCCGCCGTCGCCCGCGCCAAGGGCTCGGCGCGGATGGTGAAGGTCCTGCGCAAGGCCGCCCGCGGCGCCCTGGAACGGGGCGGGACCCCCGAGCGGCTCCGCGTCGTCGCCTTCGGCCGCCGCATCGAGCTGGACGCGGACGAGCTGAAGCGCATCCGCCAGAACATCCTCGGCGGCACCGCGCCCGTCAACCTGCTGCGCCCGCGCGCCCGCCGGCTGCTGCTTGACGCCCTGTACGCCAAGTCCGGGGCCGCCGCCCGGCACACCGACCCCGAACTCGCCGCCGAGCTGCGGTCCTCCTTCGACGAGGACGTCAGCGCCGAGGACTCCTTCCTGGACTTCCTCAACGCCTGGTGGCCGGAGCTCACCCCGCGGGGCGTGCTCTCGGCCATGGCCGACGAGCGGCAGCTCGGGCGCTGGGCCCGCCGTGTGCTCAACCCCGGCGAGGTGCGCAGGGTGGCCCGCTCGCTGCGCCGCGACGAGCTGTCCGTGCACGACGTGGCGCTGCTGGACGAGCTCCAGACGCTCCTCGGGGCCCCGGCGCGCCCCCGCAGGAAGCGCGAGGCCGACCCGCTGGAGCAGCTCACCGGTCTGGAGGAGCTGATGCCGCGGCGGGAGGAGACCCAGCGGGAGCGGGCCGAGCGGCTGGCGGCGGAGCGCACCGAGTACGCACATGTCATCGTCGACGAGGCGCAGGACCTCACCCCCATGCAGTGGCGCATGGTCGGCCGCCGCGGCCGCCATGCCACCTGGACGGTCGTGGGCGACCCGGCGCAGTCGTCCTGGTCCTCGCCGGACGAGGCCGCCGAGGCCCGTGACGAGGCGCTGGGCAGCCGTCCGCGCCGGCGCTTCAACCTCACCGTGAACTACCGCAACCCGGCGGAGATCGCCGAGCTGGCCGCCAAGGTGCTGGCGCTGGCCATGCCGGGAGCCGAGGCCCCGGCCGCGGTCCGCTCCACCGGCGTGGAGCCCCGCTTCACCGTGGTGCGGGACGGCGAGGCGCTGGGGGCGGCCGTACGGGCGGAGGCGCTGCGGCTGCTGGAGCGGGTGGACGGCACGGTCGGCGTCGTCGTCGCCATGCAGCGCAGGCGGGAGGCCGCACGCTGGCTGGCCGGTCTGGGCGAGCGGGCAGTCGCGCTGGGTTCGCTGGAGGCGAAGGGGCTGGAGTACGACGCGACGGTGGTCGTCTCACCCGCGGAGATCGCGGACGAGTCCC
Organism: Streptomyces sp. PR69; assembly: GCF_026420845.1. Taxonomy (GTDB): domain Bacteria; phylum Actinomycetota; class Actinomycetes; order Streptomycetales; family Streptomycetaceae; genus Streptomyces. The sequence goes on from NZ_JAOWCB010000024.1 coordinate 65,648, forward strand.
CGGCCGGGCTGCGGGTGCTGTACGTGGCGCTGACGCGGGCGACGCAGCAGCTCACCGTGGTCTCGGGGCGGCGCGACGAGCCGGACGGGGGCGGGGTGCCGGATCTGCTGCGGGACTAAAGCCCCCGGCCGGGTGCGCCGTGGCCTGATCCGCAGTCAACTCCTTGTCCCCCTGCCCTCTTCCCTGCCCTCCCCTGCCCTCTCCCTTGTCCTCCGCTTGGCCTCTGCTCGCCCTTCCCGTTTGTCCTCCCGCCTTTCCTCGTCCGGGAATCGCATCCCCGAGGTGTTTGTTAGCCTGGGTGTGGCATCGGCCCGATCCAAGCCCCCGGGCCCAACCTTCGTCGCTTCGAGCGACCACTTGCCGCGAGGCGAGCATGGCGGGTCGGTGCCGTTTCTCTTGTGATGTGTCAATGGGACAGGTCCGCGTCACCCGCCGGTGGCGCGGACCTGTTTCGTTTCTCCTGTTTCTCCCGTTGTTTCTCCCGTCGACTGTTCCCCTGCGAGATCGAATCTCGTATGGTGGAAGATGTTTTCCGAAGTTATTCGCCGTTACCGGCTACCAGCTGGTAGGTGCGAACATCGGTAAGCGTCGCCGGGCAATACAGGCCACGGCCGCATAGCAACGAAGCTAGGGAAAGCAGAGGAACCCGGTCATGGCAACGGCGCCCAGCGTCTCGTACTCGATGACGGTCCGGCTGGAGGTGCCCGCGAGCGGAACCGCGGTCTCCCAGCTCACCACGGCCGTGGAGTCCTCCGGCGGCTCCGTGACCGGTCTGGACGTGACCGCTTCCGGCCACGAGAAGCTGCGCATCGACGTCACGATCGCCGCCTCCTCCACGGCGCACGCCGACGAGATCGTCGAGGAGCTGCGCAAGATCGAGGGCGTCGTCCTCGGCAAGGTCTCCGACCGTACGTTCCTGATGCACCTCGGCGGCAAGATCGAGATGGCGTCCAAGCACCCCATCCGCAACCGCGACGACCTCTCCATGGTCTACACGCCGGGCGTGGCCCGGGTGTGCATGGCGATCGCCGAGAACCCCGAGGACGCCCGCCGGCTGACCATCAAGCGCAACTCCGTTGCGGTCGTGACGGACGGCTCCGCGGTGCTGGGCCTCGGCAACATCGGCCCCAAGGCCGCGCTGCCCGTCATGGAGGGCAAGGCGGCCCTTTTCAAGCGCTTCGCCGGCATCGACGCCTGGCCGCTCTGCCTGGACACCCAGGACACCGACGCCATCGTCGAGATCGTCAAGGCGATCGCCCCCGGCTTCGCGGGCATCAACCTTGAGGACATCTCCGCGCCCCGCTGCTTCGAGATCGAGGCGCGGCTGCGTGAGGCCCTGGACATCCCCGTCTTCCACGACGACCAGCACGGCACCGCCATCGTGGTGCTCGCCGCCCTGACCAACGCGCTGCGCGTGGTGGGCAAGGCGATCGGGGACGTACGGGTCGTCATGTCCGGCGCGGGCGCGGCCGGTACGGCCATCCTGAAGCTGCTCCTCGCCGCGGGCGTCAAGCACGCCGTGGTGGCCGACATCCACGGCGTCGTGCACGCGGGACGCGCCGACCTGGTGGACGCCGCCGAGGACTCCCCGCTGCGCTGGATCGCCGACAACACCAACCCCGACGGCATCACCGGCACCCTCAAGGAGGCCGTCGCCGGCGCGGACGTCTTCATCGGCGTCTCCGCCCCGAATGTGCTCGGCGCCCAGGACGTGGCGGCCATGGCGGACGACGCCGTCGTCTTCGCGCTCGCGAATCCGGACCCCGAGGTGGACCCGGCGATCGCCCGCCAGACCGCGGCAGTCGTCGCCACCGGCCGTTCGGACTTCCCCAACCAGATCAACAACGTGCTGGTGTTCCCGGGCGTCTTCCGCGGTCTGCTGGACGCTCAGTCCCGCACCGTCAACACGGAAATGATGCTCGCCGCGGCCACGGCGCTGGCGGACGTGGTCACCGAGGACGAGCTGAACCCGAACTACATCATCCCGTCCGTCTTCAACGACAAGGTCGCGGGCGCGGTCGCGGGAGCGGTGCGGAACGCGGCCAGGGCCGCGGGGGCGGCTGCTCCGGCCTGACGGGCGGCCGCTCCGGCCTGACCGCGTCCGGCGCGGGCCCGGCCTCCGCCCGCGGGCGGCTTGTGGCCGCGGGGCCCTCGAACTGCTGTGGAAGGCCCCACATCGGCGTGACCCCCGGCGCGTCGCGGGGCACGGCCCCCCTTCGGCCGCTCTAGTGTGGCGGACCATGAGCCCTGCGCTCATATGCCGCGCGCTGGGGACCGCACGGCGTCGTACGGCTCCGCCGCCGCTCGGCTCCGCGCAGTTCCCGGGAAGTAGACGGAACGTCACCACGGCGGGGCTCCGGGGCTTTTCGTGTGACTCCGAAGGGTGCCGGATTGGCTTTCCCGCCGCTGGTGGGGGCAGGATGCGTATTTGGGCGCGAGGGTCTGACGGCAGACCCGGGTCCGGGGACTGTCCTAGGGCCCTGGCAGCATCGGCTTCGATCTCACGCCTCACAGGCAAGAAGAACACGGGAGTAACAACATGAACCGCAGTGAGTTGGTGGCCGCGCTGGCCGACCGCGCCGAGGTGACCCGCAAGGACGCCGACGCTGTGCTGGCCGCCTTTGCCGAGACCGTCGGCGAGATCGTCGCCAAGGGCGACGAGAAGGTCACCATCCCCGGATTCCTGACCTTCGAGCGCACCCACCGTGCCGCTCGCACCGCTCGTAACCCGCAGACCGGCGAGCCGATCAACATTCCGGCCGGGTACAGCGTGAAGGTCTCCGCGGGCTCCAAGCTCAAGGAAGCCGCCAAGGGCAAGTAAGTCCCTGTGACACGAAAAGGGCGGCCACCCCATGGGGTGGCCGCCCTTTTCGCAACTGGGGGCTGAAGCCCCCGGTGCTACGACAGCGTGCCGCCGCCCGGCAGCTCCACCTTCGCGCCCAGCTTCTCCAGCTTCGCCATGAAGTTCTCATAGCCGCGGTTGATCAGCTCGATCCCGTGCACCCGTGACGGCCCCTGCGCCGCCAGCGCCGCGATCAGATACGAGAAGCCGCCCCGCAGGTCGGGGATGACCAGGTCCGCGCCCTGCAGCCTGGTGGGGCCGGAGACGACCGCGGAATGCAGGAAGTTGCGCTGGCCGAAGCGGCAGTCGGAGCCGCCCAGACACTCCCGGTACAGCTGGATGTGCGCGCCCATCTGGTTCAGCGCGGAGGTGAAGCCGAGCCGCGACTCGTACACCGTCTCGTGGACGATCGACAGCCCCGCCGCCTGGGTGAGCGCCACCACCAGCGGCTGCTGCCAGTCGGTCTGGAAACCGGGGTGGACGTCGGTCTCCAGGGCGATCGCGTTCAGCGAGCCGCCCGGGTGCCAGAAGCGGATGCCCTCGTCGTCGATCTCGAACGCGCCGCCGACCTTCCGGTAGGTGTTGAGGAAGGTCATCATGGAGCGCTGCTGTGCGCCGCGCACATAGATGTTGCCCTCGGTGGCGAGCGCCGCCGACGCCCAGGACGCCGACTCCAGACGGTCCGGGAGCGCCCGGTGGGTGTATCCGCCGAGCTTGTCCACACCGGTGATCCGGATCGTGCGGTCGGTGTCCATCGCGATGATCGCGCCCATCTTCTGCAGTACGCAGATGAGGTCCTCGATCTCCGGCTCCACCGCCGCGTTCGACAGCTCCGTCACGCCCTCCGCCAGCACGGCGGTGAGCAGCACCTGCTCGGTCGCGCCCACGGACGGGTACGGCAGCCGGATCTTGGTGCCGCGCAGCCGCTGCGGGGCCTCCAGGAACTGGCCGTCCGCGCGCTTCTCGATCGTCGCGCCGAACTGCCGGAGCACGTCGAAGTGGAAGTCGATCGGCCGGCCGCCGATGTCGCAGCCGCCGAGACCGGGGATGAAGGCATGGCCGAGGCGGTGCAGCAGCGGGCCGCAGAACAGGATCGGGATGCGCGAGGAACCGGCGTGCGCATCGATGTCCGCGACATTGGCGCTCTCCACATACGTCGGGTCGAGCACCAGCTCGCCCGGCTCGTCGCCGGGGCGGACCGTCACCCCGTGCAGCTGGAGCAGACCGCGCACCACGCGGACGTCACGGATGTCGGGCACATTGCGAAGGCGGCTCGGCTCGCTGCCGAGCAGGGCGGCGACCATCGCCTTGGGCACGAGGTTCTTCGCGCCCCGGACGCGGATCTCGCCCTCGAGCGGGGTGCCGCCGTGGACAAGCAGTACATCGTCTGTGCCGGTCATGAATCTCGCGTTCCGAAAGAGCTCCCCTCGGCGGGCGAGGGGAGGTCGGGCAGGGCCAGAGAAAAGATTAAGGGGCTTCTACCCGCGTCCTGTACGGCCAAGACGTGTATGGGAATGTAATGAATCCGGCACAACACTTTCTGTTCGCCGCGTCTTGCCGAGCGTGACCGTTTCGGACGGGCCAGGCGGCGACGAGATCCTTCGCGGTCGGGGCTGAGCTGCGCTCATACGTCCAGTGGCAGGCGGTCTGGTGTGCGCTCGGCCATGAGCCCCCCACCGGGGCCGAAGATGCGGGATCATGTCGGCATGACCGAGGTGTCCTCGCTCACAGGCCGGCTGCTCGTCGCCACCCCCGCCCTGGCCGATCCGAACTTCGACCGGGCGGTGGTGCTGCTGCTCGACCACGATGACGAGGGCTCGCTCGGCGTCGTGCTGAACCGTCCGACGCCGGTCGGGGTCGGGGACATCCTGGAGTCCTGGGCGGATCTCGCGGGCGAGCCGGGCGTCGTCTTCCAGGGCGGCCCGGTCTCCCTCGACTCGGCGCTCGGCGTCGCCGTGATCCCGGGCGACGAGGGGCCTTTGGGATGGCGGCGGGTGCACGGGGCCATCGGCATCGTGGATCTGGAGGCCCCGCCGGAGCTGCTCGGCGCGGCGCTGGGCTCGCTGCGGATCTTCGCCGGATATGCGGGCTGGGGCCCCGGCCAGCTGGAGGACGAGCTGGGCGACGGCGCGTGGTACGTGGTGGAGTCCGAGCCGGGCGATGTGTCCTCGCCGCACCCCGAGACGCTGTGGCGGGCGGTGCTGCGGCGGCAGCGCAGCGAGCTGGCGATGTTCGCGACGTACCCCGACGACCCCTCCCTGAACTGAGCCGGCCCGCTCCCCGGACCAGCCCCCGGACCGAGCCCCGAACCGCGTCCCTGAACGAGTCTGTGAACCGATCGCGGGCGGCTTCAGTACCCTTGGCACTTATGAGCACTCTTGAGCCCGAGCGCGGGACAGGCACGGGAACCCTCGTAGAGCCGACGCCGGAGACGTCGCACGGCGATGGCGACCACGAGCGCTTCGCCCACTACGTCCAGAAGGACAAGATCATGGCGAGTGCCCTCGACGGCACTCCCGTGGTGGCACTGTGCGGAAAGGTCTGGGTGCCGGGGCGTGACCCCAAGAAGTACCCGGTCTGCCCGATGTGCAAGGAGATCTACGAGTCCATGGGCGTCGGCGGCGACAAGGACAAGGGCGGCAAGGACAAGAAGTAGCGGTCCTCTCACCGCTGGGGACGGCCTCCGGGTGTGCGTATGCGCACACCCGGGGGCTGTCTGTGTTTGCGGCCGTCTGTGTTTGCGGAGGCCATGGCGGGCGGCCCTGAATGGCGCGGGCGCGCGGCCGGTCATGGAGTGCGGGCATGGAGTGGTCGAGACCTCTTGTCCGGAAGTTTGTCCTGGCTCTAACCTCCTGCGTGTTGTGCAGTGCGAAACATGCGTTGCGTATGTTGCAACACTCATGCTGGAGGGGACCCCTGATGAAACTCTCCGTCCGCATCGCCGCCCCCGCCCTGGCACTTGCGCTGACGGGCCTCGCCGCCGCCTGCGCCCCGCAGACCTCCGACAACACCCCCGGCGAAGGCAGGAAAACCGGAACTCTGCGCGTCTGGCTCTTCCAAGAGGTTGGCAACGCCCCAAGGAGCAGACTGAACCCGTGGAAGGGACCGCACCCATGGATCTGATCCCGGCCCCCGCGCACATCGACGGCCCGTACGGCCCGTACGACAATCCGCACCACGGTCCGCACGGCGTCGCGTTCCCCGTAAACGCCCGTACGGCTCTCGCGGCAGCCCCCGGCACCGATCGCACCGCGCGCTGGCTGCGCGGCGTGCTCGGCGGCGCGCTGGCCCTCGAACTCCCGCCAGGAACCCCCGGAGCCGCCGACACCGTCACCCTCCGGCTCGACCCCGGCCTCCCGCCCGAGGGATACCGGCTCACCGTCGCCGAGGGAGTCGAGATCGCCGGCGGCGATCCAGCCGGAGTCTTCTGGGGCGCCCAGACCCTGCGTCAGCTCCTCGGCCCCGACGCCTTCCGCCGCGCACCGCTGCGCCCCGACGCGCACCGCGCCATCCCGCACCAGACCATCGAGGACGCGCCCCGCTTCAGCTGGCGCGGCCTGATGCTCGATGTGGCACGGCACTTCATGCCCAAGGACGGCGTCATGCGCTACCTCGATCTGCTCGCCGCCCACAAGCTCAACGTCCTCCATCTCCACCTCACCGACGACCAGGGCTGGCGTATCGAGATCACCCGCCATCCCGAGCTGACGCGCACCGGCGCCTGGCGCGCCCGTACGCAGTGGGGGCACCGGGCCTCGGAGCTGTGGGACCCCGCCCCGCACGGCGGCTACTACACCCAGGACGACATCCGGGAGATCGTCGCCTACGCGGCGGAGCGGCATATCCGCGTCGTCCCCGAAATCGACATCCCGGGCCACTCGCAGGCGGCCATCGCCGCATATCCGGAACTCGGCAACACCGACGTCATCGACACGACCTCCCTCGCCGTCTGGGACACCTGGGGCGTCAGTCCGAACGTACTCGCCCCCACTGACACCGTGCTCCGCTTCTACGAGGACGTCTTCGAGGAGGTCCTCGGCCTCTTCCCGGCCGACGTCTCGCCGTTCGTCCACATCGGCGGCGACGAATGCCCCAAGGACCAGTGGAAGGCGTCCCCGACGGCCCAGGCCCGCATCAGGGAACTGGGGCTCGCGGACGAAGACGGGCTCCAGTCCTGGTTCATCCGCCACTTCGACCGCTGGCTGGCCGCCCGCGGCCGCCGGCTGATCGGCTGGGACGAGATCCTGGAAGGCGGTCTGGCCCCCGGCGCCGCCGTCTCCTCCTGGCGCGGCTACCGGGGCGGCATCGAGGCCGCCCGCGCGGGCCACGACGTCGTCATATGCCCCGAGCAGCAGGTCTACTTGGACCACCGGCAGGCCGAAGGCCCGGAAGAACCCATGCCCATCGGCTATGTACGCACCCTGGAAGACGTCTACCGGTTTGAACCTGTTCCGCCCGAGCTCCGCGAACTGCCCGGGGCCGCCCGCCATGTCCTCGGCGCACAGGCCAATGTGTGGACGGAGGTCATGCAGGACCGTTCCCGCGTCGACTACCAGGTCTTCCCGCGGCTGGCCGCCTTCGCCGAGGTCGTCTGGTGCTCCGCCCTCCCGGACCCCGTCGAACGCGACTTCGCGGAGTTCGAACGGCGCATGGCCGCCCACCACGCCCGCCTTGACGCGCTGGGCGTCGACTACCGCCCGCGCGGCGGCCCGTTGCCCTGGCAGCGCCGCCCGCTCCCCGCAGGGGTGACAGGCCCGCTCGGACGCCCGATCGAGGGCGCGCCCCCAAACGTGTGAGCTGCCCGGAAAGGAGCATGGCCCGCACCCCGGCCCTGCGACCGTGGACAGCCCCAAGAACATGTCGCACAACAGTCGCAAGTCGCACACACCATGATCCCGCGATCCGGCACGAGGCGTCTGGGAAACCGGACTATTGGTACGAGCAAGGCTGTCGGGGCACTTCAGGCTCAATGCGCCCTTCGCGGACCCTCGCGCCGACCGGTCCGGATGATGTGCCAGAGTTGCCACGTCCAGGCTGTGAGCACGTACGGTACGGCCACGTACGGTACGGCTCACAGACGGATGGCCGGGACACCGGGAAGGGGCATCTGGGTGACCACGCACGCACCGCAGGCGGCGCACTCCGTCACGCTGCCAGTCTCGCTCGACGAGGCCGTGGCGGCGCTCGCCGCCATGCCCGCCGCCGTCCCCGTCGCAGGCGGCACCGATCTGATGGCCGCCGTCAACAAAGGCGAGCTCCGCCCCGCGGGACTCGTCGGCCTCGGCCGCATCAGCGAGATCCGCGGCTGGCACTACCAGGACGGCCACGCCCTGCTGGGCGCGGGCCTGACCCACGCCCGCATGGGGCGGCCCGACTTCGCCGCCCTCATCCCCGCGCTTGCCTCCGCCGCGCGGGCCGCGGGACCGCCCCAGATCCGCAACGCGGGGACGCTCGGCGGCAATATCGCCTCCGCCGCGCCCACGGGCGACGCCCTGCCCGTGCTGGCCGCCCTCGAAGCCGACCTGGTGATCGCGGGGCCGGGCGGCGCACGTCGCGAGATCCCGGTCTCCCATCTGCTGGCCGGCCGCGAGATGCTCGGTCCCGCGGAACTCATCGGCCAGGTGCGCGTCCCGCTGCTGCACGCCCCCCAGGTTTTCCTGAAAGCCACCGGCCGCACCGGCCCCGGCCGCGCCACCGCCTCCGTGGCCGTCGTCCTCGACCCGGCCCGCCGCGGCGTGCGCTGCGCCGTCGGCGCGATCGCCACGATGCCGCTGCGGCCGCTGGAGGCGGAGCGCTGGATCGCCTCGCTGATCGACTGGGACGGCGAGCGCGCGCTCACCCCCGAGGCGCTGTCCGCCTTCGGCGACTATGTCGCGGCCGCGTGCATCCCCGACCCGGAACCGGCCCCGGCGGCCGGTGCGGACGGAGACACGGGCGCGGGCACGGGCGCGGTTGCGGGCGCGGCCGCGGAACAGCCCGCACTGTCGCCCGCCGTACTGCATCTGCGGCGCACCGTCGCCGCGCTGGCCCGTCGAGCACTGGGGAGGGCGCTGTCGTGAGCACCGACGAGAGCGAGCGGCAAGGACAGGGCCGGGCCGCCGCGCAGGGGGAGGGCGGCTGGCAGCCGACCTCCCAGGGCGGCGAGTACGACGCCGACGCCACCGCCTTCTTCCAGCTGCCCGCCGACGATCACTCCCAGGGGGGTGCGCTGGACGCCGCGGCGCCCTTGGAGGCCCCGGGCCATGGCTATGTGCCGCCGATGATCACTCCGCTGACGCCGGCGGCCGACTTCGACCCCGCGGCGACGGCCAGCTGGGCCGCGCCGCAGCCGACCGGCCAGTGGGACCTCGCGGAAGCGGCGGGGGCCCCCGAGGGGGAGCCGCCGACGGCCGCGGACGCCCCGGCCTCCTCCCCGTCGCCGTCCTCGTCGTCCCCGCTGTCACCGGCTGCCTCGGAGCTGACCGGGCAGTGGACGATCCCGGTGGCGAACGGGGATCTGCCGGATGAGTCGGGCGAGTACTCGACCTCTGTCTTCGCCTCCCAGTGGGGCGGTGCGCCGCCGCCCGCGACGCTGCCCGGCGGTGCGCCCGCCCCCTGGTCGACGGCTCCTTCCGAGGCGTCCCCCCGGGTGCCCGCCCAGGACCGTCCGGCGACCCTGCCGGGAGGCGCGCCCGCGCCCTGGGCGGATGCGCTGAGCGAAGCCGGCGCGCCTGCCGTGGTGCCCCCGGACGAGCCGTCGCCGGCGGCGGAGGAGCCGGCGGCGCACGAGGACGCCGTGCCCGCGCCTGAGGCCTGCGCGCCCGAGGCCCCGGAGGCGGCCGCAGCGGTCCCGGAGCCGGTCCCGGAGCCGGAGGCTTCCGCGCCGATGCCCGACGAGTCCGCGGTCTCCCAGTCCCCGCAGCCGCAGCCGCAGCCGGAGCCGGAGCCGGACTCCACGCACGCGTCGCCCCCCACCCCGGAACCCGGCCCGGAACCCGGCCCGGAATCCGCCCCGGAGCCCGCCCCGCCCTCGACCCCGCCGAGCGACGAGCACCCCTCCACCTCGTACGTCCTGCGGGTCAACGGCGCAGACCGCCCCGTCACCGACGCCTGGATCGGCGAGTCGCTCCTCTATGTGCTGCGCGAGCGCCTCGGCCTCGCCGGTGCGAAGGACGGCTGCTCGCAGGGCGAGTGCGGCGCGTGCAACGTCCAGGTCGACGGCCGGCTCGTCGCCTCCTGCCTCGTGCCGGCCGCCACCGCCGCCGGCTCCGAGGTCCGTACGGTCGAGGGGCTCGCCACGGACGGCGAACCCTCCGACGTTCAGCGCGCCCTGGCCAAGTGCGGCGCGGTCCAGTGCGGCTACTGCATCCCCGGCATGGCCATGACCGTCCATGACCTCCTCGAAGGCAACCACGCGCCCACCGACCTGGAGACCCGCCGGGCGCTCTGCGGCAATCTGTGCCGCTGCTCGGGCTATCAGGGCGTGCTGGCAGCCGTACGCGAGGTGGTCGCCGAGCGGGCGGCGAGCGCCGCCGCCGCGGCCGAGGCGGACGCCGAGCGGGAGGACGGCAGCGGGCACGGCAGCGGACACGGCAGAGGGCCGGCGGTGGCGGAACCTCGCATTCCGCACCAGGCGCCGCCCGGCGCAGGTAGTGTGCACCCCCACCCGCACGACGGAGGCATGGCGTGAGCAACGACGCGGCCACCACCGCGACGCCCCCGGCGGTCGACGGCCCCCCGCAGGAGCCCGCCGCCCATGGCATCGGCGCGTCCCTCCCGCAGGCCGACGCCCGCGCCAAGACCGAGGGAACCTTCCCGTACGCCTCCGACCTCTGGGCCGAAGGCCTGCTCTGGGCGGCGATACTGCGCTCCCCGCACGCCCACGCCCGCATCGTCTCCGTCGACACCTCCGCCGCGCTGGAGATGCCGGGCGTACGGGCCGTGGTGACACATCAGGACATTCCCGGCGACGCGGCGTACGGCAAGCGGATCGCCGACCGCCCGGTCTTCGCCTCCGACGTCGTACGCCACCACGGCGAGGCGATCGCCGCGGTCGCCGCCGACCACCCCGACACCGCCCGCCTCGCCGCGGCCGCCATCGCCGTCGAGTACGAAGTGCTGGACCCCGTCACCGACCCCGAACAGGCCTTCGCCGCCGAACCGCTGCACCCCGACGGCAACCTCATCCGCCATATCCCGCTGCGCTACGGCGATCCCGAGGCGGTCGGCGAGGTGATCGTCGAGGGCCTCTACCGCATCGGCCGCCAGGACCCCGCCCCCATCGGCGCCGAAGCCGCGCTCGCCGTACCGCGTCCGGACGGCGGGGTGGAGCTGTACGCCGCCTCCACCGACCCGCACGGCGACCGCGATCTGGCGGCCGCCTGCCTCGGACTGGAACGGGACCGGGTCAAGGTCGTCGTCACCGGAGTCCCCGGCGCGACGGGCGACCGCGAGGACCCCGGCTTCCAGCTGCCGCTCGGCCTGCTGGCGCTGAAGACCGGCTGCCCGGTCAAACTGACCGCCACCCGCGAGGAGTCCTTCCTCGGCCACGCCCACCGCCACCCCACCCTGCTGCGCTACCGCCACCACGCCGACACCGAGGGCCGGCTGGTCAAGGTCGAGGCCCAGCTCCTCCTCGACGCAGGCGCGTACGCCGACTCCTCGTCCGAATCCCTCGCCGCCGCTGTCGCCTTCGCCTGCGGCCCGTACGTCGTCCCGCACGCCTTCGTCGAGGGCTGGGCGGTCCGCACGAACAACCCGCCCTCCGGCCATGTGCGCGGCGAGGGCGCGATGCAGGTCTGCGCCGCGTACGAGGCGCAGATGGACAAGCTGGCCGCCAAGCTGGGCCTGGAGCCGCACGAGGTACGCCTGCGCAATGTGCTGGCGACCGGCGACATCCTGCCCACCGGCCAGACCGTCACCTGCCCCGCGCCGGTGGCCGAACTCCTGCGCGCCGTACGCGACTACCCCCTGCCGCCCCTCCCCAAGGACACCCCGGAAGACGGCTGGCTGCTCCCCGGCGGCCTTGAGGGCGCGGGCGAACCGGGCGCGGTGCGCCGCGGCGTCGGCTACGCCCTCGGCATGGTCCATATGCTCGGCGCGGAAGGCGCGGACGAGGTCTCCACCGCGACCGTCAAGGTGCACGACGGCGTCGCCACCGTCATCTGCGCGGCCGTCGAGACCGGCCAGGGCTTCGCCACCCTCGCCCGCCAGATCGTCCAGGAGACCCTGGGCATCGAGGACGTACGCGTCGCCCCCGTCGACACCGACCAGCCCCCGGCCGGCCCGGCCGCCCACGGCCGCCACACCTGGGTCTCGGGCGGCGCGGTGGAGCGCGCCGCCAAGATGGTGCGCACCCAGCTGCTGCAGCCCCTGGCCCATAAGTTCGGCATGTCCACCGAACTGCTCCAGATCGCCGACGGCAAGATCACCTCATATGACGGCGTGCTGTCCACCACCGTCACCGAGGCCATGGACGGCAAGGAGCTGTGGGCCACCGCCCAGTGCCGCCCCCACCCCACCGAACCCCTCGACGAGTCCGGCCAGGGCGACGCCTTCGTCGGCCTCGCCTTCTGCGCCGTCCGCGCGGTCGTCGACGTCGACATCGAGATCGGCTCGGTCCGCGTCGTCGAAATGGCCGTCGCCCAGGACGTCGGCCGCGTCCTCAATCCCGCTCAGCTGACCGCCCGCATCGAGGCCGGCGTCACCCAGGGCGTCGGCGCGGCCCTCACCGAAAACCTCCGCACCGCCCGCGGCCTCCTCCGCCGCCCCGACCTCACCGGCTACGCCCTCCCCACCTCCCTGGACGCTCCGGACATCCACATCGTCAAACTCGTCGAGGAACGCGACGTCGTGGCCCCCTTCGGCGCGAAACCGGCGAGCGCCGTCCCGGTGGTCACCTCCCCGGCGGCCATCGCCTCCGCGGTCCGCGCCGCCACCGGCCGCCCGGTCAACCGCCTCCCCATCCGCCCCCAGGCCGCGGTCGCCACGCCTCACCCGTAGCAAGCCGCGGGTACGGTGGATCACGATGGTTTGGGATGAGTGGGAACAGATCAAGGCCGAGGCAGCGGCGGGTCATGACCGTGACCTGCAAGGAAGTGGGGCGGGTGGCACCCCCGGCACGGCTGACCTCAAGACCAGTGCGCAGGGCAAACGCGGGGCGATCAAGGCACTCGTGGAAGTGATACGTCCCGGTCTGGACAAGGCGGGTGTCCATGCCGATGAGACCACCGACGACGCGGAGCGGGAGTTCCAGGGCTGGGCGACGGGGGCCGGCCTGAAGGACGCGCACGACGAGTGGGCTCTGCAGGTGAGCGGCCTCAAGGCGCGTCTGGCTCAGGAACAGGAGTTGCTGGGCCGCACGAAGAGGGACTTTCAGCTCTTCGAGCACGGCGTGGAAAGCTCCTTGATGCGAATCGCCCGGGGGCCGGACCCTCGCCGGGACGCGTGACCTCTACCTTTCGTGGCTCGCATACGCAGGCGCAGGGCGGGCCCCGTGCGCAGCAGATTTCAAGGAGTGGGCATGCTCACCTACCAGGACGTCGTCACCATCCGGCTGACGCCGCTGACCGCTGCCGCCGTCGCATGGGATGAGATGGCCGACGGCTTCAAGGACCTGGGCAAGGCCTATGGGGGATGCGTTCAGGGCATCGCGACCGACGGTGAATGGGTCGGCCTCAGCGCCGAAGCCGCCGACGCCCGCCTCACGGCGACACGAAAACAGTTCGAGGCCGCTGCGGTTGAGGCTCGCGCCATCGCATCGATCCTGCGAGACATCCATGAGCAGTTCACCGAACGCATACAGGCCGTGAGGCGTCTGGTGGAGTCGGCCAAGGAGGCCGGCATACACATAGACACCAAGGGGCGGGCGCATCTCGACACCAGCAAGAGCACGGGCGCCGGGGGCGGCGTCCTCGGTGACGATGTTCAGCGCGTGATGCATGAAGCAAACTGGACCGCTGCCGTGGCCGCAGCCGTCCAGGCGGTCGATGACGCCGACCAAGGAGCCAAGCGGGCACTCCGGGATGCTGCCGGCATCAAGGACTTCTTCAAGGAGATGTTTGACACTGCCCGGGGTACCGCGCACGACTTCAACGCCGGCGCTGTCGGCGACATCGAGCTGGTAGAGGCACGCGAGGCCAAGAAATACGCGGACCAGATCCTGGCCGGCGAGAAGCCTGCCGACCCTGAGGAGTGGGCGCGACTGATGCGCGACAACTCCGGCGACAAGGTGTTCAGTCAGACGCTGCTCAACCACCTGGGTCCCGAGGGGACGATCAAGGTGACCAATCAGCTCAACACCTTCGCCTACGACTCGGACACGGGTAACAGGCAGCACTACCTGGGGGCTGAGCGAGGGCTCGCCAGCGCGCTGGCCACTGCGACTCAGGATCCGCGATCCCAGTTCTACAAGGAGTTTCACACCGGTCTGAAGGAAGCCGGGATGAAACGGTACGAGTGGCAGGGTGAGAAGGTGCGTGGATACCAGTCCCTTGTCGCTCTCATGCAGCACGGTGAAGGGTACTCGGACCGGTTTATGCACGATCTCTGCGACGATCTGATTGCCGCAGAGAAGTCAGACAAGGATGACGACACCTGGGACCTCCCCAAGAGGTTCGTCACGCCACGAGACGAGTGGTTTGCGAACGATCCCCTCGACGGCCTGCTCGGCATCATGAGCAAGGACCCGGAGGCATCGGCAGCGTTCCTCGACCCCGAGTCCGACCCCAACCCGGACGACGGAAAGAAGGAAGGAAACGACCGGCTGGAGTACTTGACGCGGAAGCGGGACTGGGATGTCGTCGACGGGCATCCTCACATGCGGAACCCACATGACCCCGACAGCATCTGGGGCGATCCCCTTCGCAGTTCGGACATCGAGGACGCACAGACCAGGGCAGGGTTCGGCGCGGCGCTGGTGGCGGGAACGACGGGCATCGACCCCTACAACTCGGGCGGCGGCTATGTCCAGCACACGGACGCGAACAACCGCGTGTTTGAGAACGCGCTGAAGCACCTCGCCGCCGAGGGCGACAACTTCCCACCGAGTCTGCGCACACCGATGGCAGTGGCCATGGGTAACTACGGAGACGACATACATGCCGCAGCAAGTGCTCACAACGCCGGAGAGAGCCCTCTGGACCGGGGACAAGTACTTGAAGTAGCGAAACAGGTATCCCGTGGCCAGTTTGCGTACGGCACGCTTCAGGACAGCATAAACCGAGAAATAGTCCATGATATCAACACGGGCAAGGAGGGCGACGAGGAACCCCTGAGGAGGGCGGGCCGCACGATCGGCTTCTTGGAAGAGGCCCGATATCAGGGTCTCAAGGTCGACGCGGATGACGCTAAGAGTAAGGCCACCTGGGAAGCAAAATGGGACTACCACACCTGGGGTGGTGTCGTGAACTTCATTCCGTATGCAGGTGACGCAGCACAGCGAGGTGTCGACGTCATCACCGCCAAGTGGCTTGAGGAAGAGACGGCAAGGATCGAGCAAGGCGTGGCGCGGGACAACTTGGCTACAGGTCTCGACCGAGAGGGGCGGCTTAAGGAACTGGCTGGTCTTTGGCGAGACAAAAATCCGCAGGCGAAGGCAGAGGAAAGCATGTGGATGTCCACTGATCGAATCGATGATGCAGCCAACAATGGAAATGCGGCTGCTCGGCGCCTGGCGAGTAAGGGGTCATAATGCGCCGACTCAACCTCGTGGCGCTCAGCGTCCCCGTACTACTCCTTGCCGGCTGCTCGGGAGAGGGGCCTGAATATGGCTATGCGATTCCGGAAAGAATATGCGATGTAAATGTTCCGGCTTCCGTTGTCCAGCCGCTGCTCCCCCCGGGTAAGGCGGTCAAGGAGAACCTAAGGGGCACGCCAGGTGAGAGTCAAAGCTGCGGGGTGATAGTCGATGAAAGAGTCGACCTATCGGTCTCGTTTTCACGACAAACCGGGGAGCTTGATATCGCCCATGAGGCAGATGATGACTACGTCGACCTGAAAAGGGTTTCATTGGGCGGGGTGGTGAACAGCGCCGCAGTCGCCGATGATGGTGCTGTGGCATGGATGGCCTGCAGTCCAAAACCGAATCAGCCCCAGTACGAGACGCCGGAGACCCAGACGGGGAAATACACTCACTTGGTCCTGGAAGTCCGCGCCGGAGATGGGGTAAATAAACCTAAAGATATCGAAGAGTGGCGGGCGCATATCGAAAAATTCTTGCGCGCTTACGTCCCGGAATTGGTTAAAGCCTGGTGCGCATGACGGGAACCCGGTTGGAGCGGTCGAACCCTACTCGGCTCCAACAAGGGGCCCGTGACGAAGATCGCCCGTGCGAAGCCACCCAAACCGGACCATCTGCTCTGGTCGCCATGCCGCAGTGACGTGGTGCACATTGCGGCAGCAACCTCCAGGTGCGTCTTGTCAGTACGCCTGACTACAGTTAGGCCTGAGACTTTGTGTTGCACGGGGATACAACTACGGGGAGGCGTCGGTTTCATGGCGGACGACGGGGGGATGTCGGCGGACGAGCGCATGCTGCGGATGGTCAATCCAGCGCTGGCGTCGATGCTGTACGACCCGGAGTCGATGACGTCGTTCAAGAAGCGCGTCGACAAGCTGCTGGTCGATCTGATGGGTTCGCCCGCCGCGCCGGACCAGGTGGGCGCGTCCCCGGTCGGCCGCAGCCAGTTCGGCGGCGGGGGCGGAGCGTGGGCCGAGGCATCGGGCATCTTCAATGCCTACGAGAACGTCATCACCCAGCTCAAGGAGCTCTCCCAGCTGCTCGCCGACTGCATCGAGGGCATGGGCATCGCGGTGGTGTCCGCCAAGGACGGCTACCAGGGCATGGACGACGACGTCCGCCGGCGGATGCTGGCCATCCGGCAGCGCACCGAGGATCGCTACGACCCCGAGCGCGACCCGGTCGCCCAGGAACTGGCGCGCGAACGCGCCCAGGCCGCAGGCGGCGCGGACACCGCTCCGGGCACTGGCAACGGCGACTCCGCTGGCGCGGGCGGCTACCAGTAGGCGACAGGCGATTCACGGGGAGATGGGGTCATGGTTAACGCAGCTGCCGGTGGCGGTGGTGGGGGCGGCGGTACGTCGTTCGAGAGCATGTCGCATGAGCAGATGTTGGCGTGGGTGGATGAGGCGTCGAGTTTTCATGTGCGGGATGCGGGGGATCGGCTGGCGAGGGCTGCGGGGGAGATTCGGCAGATTGCGTTGCAGTTGAAGTTTCGTCCTGAGCGGGTGGAGTGGCAGGGCGAGGGCTTTGAGGCGTTTGTGGAGTGGGCTGCGAGTCTGTCGTCGGCGACGTTTCGGCTGGCGGATTACAGCGATGAGGCGTCGAAGTGGTTGAGGGAGGCTGCGGTGTCGATTTCGGCGGCGCAGTCGGGGATTCCTCGGTATACGTCGAAGGGGTCGGCGCAGGCGAGTCTGGATGCGGCGCGGGCGCATCGGAATGATCCGGATGCGCGGGTGGTGGCGGAGAAGGCTGAGGCGGCTTTGGCGGTGTCGCGGGAGCAGCAGCGGCTTGAGGCGGCTGCGGAGATGCGGAAGTTGTCGCAGTCGTATGAGCAGTCGTCGTCGCAGATGGCGAGGCAAGAGGTGCCGACGTTCCAGCCACCGCCGGACCACTTCGTGCCCGAGGGTGACACAATCGTCAGCTCGCAGGGCTATGACCGTTCTGGCCCCACAGGTACGGGCGGGAACGGTACCGCCCCGCATTCTCAGGGCTCTCACGCGAGTGTGACGGGCGGGCCCGCTGCTGCGGCACGAGTTGAGACGGCGTCTGCCGGTGACTATGCGCGACCTGACGGGCCGAGTGTTGCGTCGTCGTCCCCGGTGGCGTTGGGGATCGACAGTGTGGCTGTGCCGACGCAGACGGCTCCTTCTGGTCCTGCGGTGACGCCGAATGCTCCTGCTGCGGGTCGGTCTGATGTGAGTGTGCCGCCGTTGGTGACGGGTGCGCCGCCGGTGGCAGGTGGTGGGTCTGTGAAGTCGCAGGGTGGCGGGTCTGGCAGTTCGCGTCCTGGTGGTGGCGGTGGTCGTGGTCCGGTGTCGCCGGTGACCGGGCAGCAGGTGGGCGGCGGTGGGTCGGCTGGTCCTGCGGGCCGGGTGGCGCGTGAGGGTGTGGTCGGTGGTCGTCCGGTGCCGCCTGCGCAGTCTGGTCGTGCGGCGACGGGGTTGCCGCGGGGGATGGTGGTCGGTACGGAGTCGGGTGTGCACGGCCGTCCTCCGATGGCGCACGGCACGGGTGGTGCGGCCGGCGGCGGTGTGGGCGCGGGTCAGAGTGGTGTGGTCGGGGGTCGTCGTCTTGCTGGTGAGTCCGGCGGGGTGGTCGGTGGGCGTCCGGCGCAGGCGGGTGTGGCGGCTGGTCGGCCGTTCACGCCGGGTGGTTCGGGTCTGGTGCGCGGCAGTGGACCTGGTGGTGCGTCGGGTGGTGGGGTGGGTCAGTCGGCGGGGATGCGTGGTGGCATGATGCCTCCGGCTTCGTCGCCGCGGTCGGGTTCGCGGCGTGAGGACGCCAACGGGCGGCGGCCGGACTATCTGACTGAGGATGAGGAGACCTGGCAGCAGGGCCAGCGCCGGGTCGCTCCCCCTGTCATCGACTGAGCCCCGAGGGACGCGAGCGAAGAGGATGCGTATGCCTGTCAGCACTCAGCGGGCCCGTGGTCGGGCCGTGGTCTCGGCGGTCCTGGGGTTGCTGCTGGCAGGCATCGCCGCCACCCCCGCACACGCCGATTCGGTTCGTTCGGATCAGTGGTATCTGGATGCCATGGGCGCAGAGGGCATTTGGAAGATCAGTACCGGCAAGGGTGTGACCGTCGCCGTCATCGACACAGGTGTTGACCGCACAAACGGAGATCTTCGAGGCCAAGTTCTTGAAGGAAAGGACTTGGCTCTCGATTCTCCGGGCGATGAGCACACCGACTACACGGGACACGGTACTGGTATGGCCGGCATTATCGCTGGCACAGGCAAGAGCGGAGGCGGCGATGGCGCGTTTGGCCTTGCTCCCGGAGTGAAGATCCTTCCTATTCGCACGCCAGACTCCCGCATGGGTGCCAATCGCACGTCACACATCAATAAGTTCAACAAGGCTGCATCAGAGGGCATCCGGTACGCGGCAGACCAGGGCGCGAAGGTCATTAATATCTCGATGAAAGTGTTGAGCGGATCCCCTGAGCTCACGTCCGCTGTGAAGTACGCTCTTCACAAAGGCTCGTTGGTCTTCGCTGGTACAGGGAATGGCGGAGACCAAAGGCTTGGCTACCCTGCGGCAACGCCAGGGGTGGTCGCCGTTGGTGCCCTAGGGAAGGACCTCAAGAAAACTGATGAGTCGCAGTACGGTCCTCAGGTGGATCTGTCAGCTCCGGGCGAGGACATAGTTCATGCTTGTGGCGGGACTGAGTCCGGACTTTGCCGGTCCCATGGCACGAGCGCAGCGACGGCGCTGGCCTCCGCCACTGCGGCGCTGATCTGGTCCAAGCATCCCGAGTGGACCAACAACCAGGTTCTGCGTGTCATGCTCAATACCGTGAGCGGGCCGACGAGCGGCAGTCAGCGTAACGATCACATCGGCTACGGGGCTGTCCGCCCCCTCCGCGCGCTGCAGGAGCCCGGCGACCCTGGGCCCGCTGGCGAGTACCCGCTGCCGGACCTCGCCGCAGCCGAGTCGCCGTCACCGTCTCCGGACGCCTCCAAGCCGACCGCTGGCTCACAGCCCGGCGACAGCAAGACGGCGGCGGCAGTCCCGACCGCTGGTGACAGCGGCGACTCCAACACGGGACTGTGGATTGGACTTGGTGTCGGCGCGGCCGCCTTCATCGGTGCTGCCGTCGCCTTCTCCGTCATCCGCCGTCGTCGTGCGCAGTCGGCCCCGGCCGTGGCACATAACTCGTACCAGCAGCAGTACCCGCCGCTGTAGGCAGACACAGAACGAACCAGACCTTTCTGGCGAGTTGAGGACTGAATTGATTGGTCGCCCCCGTCACCGGCTGCCCCACATCAACGGGCTGAGGAACATGGCTGGTGCCAGGATTGTGCGAGGGGCTCGTGGTCGGGCCGTGGTCTCGGCGGTCCTGGGGTTGCTGCTGGCAGGCATCGCCGCCACCCCTGCACATGCTGAGTCGATCCGTTCCCAGCAGTGGCATCTGGATGCCATGGGGGCGGAGGAGATCTGGAAGATCAGCACCGGCAAGGGCGTGACTGTCGCCGTCATCGACAGCGGAGTCGACCCTGGGAACGGCGATCTGAGGGGCCAAGTCCTCAAGGGCAAGGACCTGGCCCCTGATGAAAAGGGTGACGAGCACACCGACTACGACGGCCACGGCACCGGCATGGCTGGGCTGATCGCAGGCACGGGCAAGAGCGGCGGCGGAGACGGGGCCCTTGGGCTGGCGCCTGGAAGCAAGATTCTTCCCATTCGCGTGCCTGACGGCGAAATGGCGGCTAACTTCGCCGAGGGCACTGAGGATTTCAACAGGGCTGCCCCGGAGGCCATTAGGTTTGCTGCTGATCAAGGTGCGCAGGTCATCAACATCTCAATGGGCGTGCCGGAAACCACGCCTCAGCTCACAGCGGCTGTCAAGTACGCTGTTGACAAGGGTTCCGTGATCTTTGCTGCAACGGGTAATCATGGCAATCGCAAGCTTGCCTTCCCCGCTGCGACCCCTGGTGTCGTCGGTGTTGGGGCCCTCGACCAGAACCTGAAGAAGACCAAGGAGTCGCAGTACGGGCCACAGGTCGACATATCGGCACCCGGTATCGACATGGTCCATGCCTGTGGCGGCAGTAAGAACGGACTGTGCACATCGCACGGCACCAGTGACGCCACCGCCATCGCCTCCGCCACCGCCGCCCTCATCTGGTCCAAGCATCCCGAGTGGACCAACAACCAAGTCCTGCGCGTCATGCTCAATACCGTGAGCGGGCCCACCAGCGGCAGCAAGCGCAATGACCACATCGGTTACGGGGCCGTACGTCCCCTCCGGGCCCTCCAGGAGCCCGGCGACCCCGGGCCCGCCGATGAGTACCCGCTGCCCGACCTCGCCGCGGCTCAGTCCGAAACGCCTTCGCCCGAGGCCTCCGAGTCGGCGGGTGGGGGCGAGGCGGCGGAGGCCCAGGCCCCTGCCGGGGACAGCGGCGGCGGCGTCGGTCTCTGGGTAGGGCTCGGCGTCGGTGCGGCGGTGATCATTGGGGCTGCCGTCGCCGTTCCGCTCGCGCGCCGCCGGTAGCGATGAGTTTCGCGGAGCCGGGCGGTCTATCCCTGCGGAAGGAATGAAGCCACCACGCAGGGAGAGCCGACAATGCAGAAGATCAAGACCTTTCTGTGGTTCGACAAGCAGGCCGAGGAAGCCGTCGCGCACTACACGTCGATCTTCGACGACTCGCGGGTCGTCTCCGTGGCGCGGTACGGGGAGGCCGGGCCGGGGGAGCCCGGGTCGGTGATGACCATTGAGTTCGAGCTGGCGGGACAGCGGTTCATCGCGTTGAACGGCGGGCCGGAGTTCACCTTCAACGAGGCGATCTCCCTGTCCGTGGACTGCGAGTCGCAGGACGAGGTCGACCGGTACTGGGCCGCGCTCACCGAGGGCGGGGAGGAAAAGCCCTGCGGGTGGCTCAAGGACAAGTACGGGCTGTTCTGGCAGATCACCCCGAGGGTGCTCCTTGAGCTGATGAGCGACCCCGACCCCGCCAAGGCCGGTCGGGTCGCGCAGGCCATGTTCGGGATGAAGAAGATCGACATCCAGGGCCTGAAGGACGCGTACGAGGCGGCGTGAGCCGACAGCGCCCCCGGCCGGAGTCGTGCCGCGCCGGCCGGGGGCGCTCGTGCGGCGTCAGCGGGTGAGGGCCGAGAGGAAGGTGTCCCAGGCCGTGGGGCTTATCTCGATCACGTCGCTGTGGCCGGTCTTGGTGTCCGCGACCGCGATGGCACCGGGAGCCGGAGCCACCGCCACGCAGTCATCGGTGCTGTAGCTGGATGTGCGGAACTCGACTCCGTGGAATGTCGTCATGTCGTCTCTCCCAGAAGCTCTGCGATATACGAACGCGACTGGCTCGGGGGCCACGCCAGACTCACAAGGTCTGCGAATGTGTTGTGCATGGTGGCCATGTCATCGAGTCGCGTCGAGTATGAGCCTCCCATGATCGACTCACAGTAGCCAACTGCCTTACGGGCCAACTCCGCCTCCCCTTCGGGCTCTTTGGCGAATGCCCAGAGGGAGAACTGCGAGGCGAACTGGGGCGGGACCACATGGAACGGGAGGACCTGTACGGACAGTGAGCGGATGTCCGTCATCGCGAGCAGCCTCCGGAGCTGCTTCCGGTGGGCCTCGATGGCATCCAGTCCAGGGGCGTGCACCAGCGCCTGCTCCCCGACCACGAACGCTGCCCGCAGCTCGCCCCGTTTCGCTCGCTCAAAGAACGAGACGGCGCGTGCGGACTTCATCAGAGTCCGTCGCCTGATCTCGCGGTCGGGCAGCCGGGGGAGGGCGGCGCGGATGATGTGCTGGCCGTATTCAGGGGCCTGGAGCAGGCCGGGGACAGTCAGCAGTGAGTAGGAGCGCAAGGACGAGGCGTGGGCGTCAAGTGCCGCCAGGCGTTCGATGTTCGGGCCGCCGTAGGGTGTCTGTTCGACCCGGCCCTGGCCGCTCTGGTCCGGTGCCCGCAGCAAGCCGATGAGTTCTTCCGTCCGCATATCCCCAGCCCCTTGGTGCCGTCACGACGAGTGGCGGGGCTCACACTACAGTTGGTGACGGGTCGATCACTACCGGGTTCAGGAGTCGTACGACCAACGGACCAGCCGTCGCCCCGTCTTGCGACGCTCATCGCCTTCGAGGCGACGGCCGTTGGAACGGCCATGCCGGGTCGCGGCCCACGAGCTGAACGGCCTGTCCCTGTATGCCTTCGCCTTCCCCGGGTACTTCACGACCAGCCTCTTCGCCATGGGCCTCTCCGGGCGGTGGGCCGACCGCGACGGGCCGTGCGGCCGCTGGCCGCCGGGATTGGGGCGTTCGGGGCCGGTCTGGTGCTGTCGGGGACGGCTGGGGCGATGTGGCTGTTCATCCTGGGGTGGGCCATCCAGGGGTTCGGCGGCGGGCTGATGATCGTCGCGTTGTGCGTGGTCGTCAGCAGGGCCTACGCGGAGCGGCTCCGGCCCGCGATCATGGCGGCGTTCGCGGCGAGCTGGGTGATTCCGTCCGTCGTGGGGCCGCTGGTGTCGGGGACGGTCACCGAACGGCTCGGAAGGGGCAATGAGATCGTTCTGGCCGCCACCGTGCATCCGGCCTGGCGCGTCGCAGACGCACCAGGCACGCGGCAGCGGTACCGCGGCTACGGCTCTCTGCCCTGGTCGATAGCCGCACTCAGGCTCTGGTGGACGCTGCGGCCGGACCGGTGTCCAGGTGAGAAGCCCCACGCCCAGCAACTGTGCGGCGCGCTGTGTCCAGGCAGGTATGGTTGCACTTATCGAAATCACTTGGCAAACTAGGAAGTCGCCAGGGAGTAGAGGGGATGCGCAGTCGTGACACGGAATCTGGATCCGACGGAGCAACTGAGGGCCGCTGAGGCGGTGCCAGGGTTCGCCAGAGGCGCAAACCGCAGCGAGCGAATCCTCGCTGCCGTTTCGGTCGCTGGACTCTACGTAGGTCTCGCCATGGCCATGGAGAGTGGCATATCCGGCACGGGAGGGGTCTTCACCTTCCTGGCGGCACTTTCTCTCGCTCTGGCATGGTGGTGGTACCACCTCGGCGCTCCCGGCAGGAGGCCGCATACCCGAACAGAAAAAAGCACCTTCCTGTTCACCGTCATGACACTGGCCATCCCAGGACTCAGCCTGATATGGGGAGACGGCCAGAACGGTCTCGCGGCTCATCTGGTGGCGGCAGCCGTACCGACCGTCGGTCTAGCCCTGTACCTGGTTATGCGCTGGAGGCGATGACAGTAGTGTCTCAACCGCGCGCTGCGCTATCCACAGTCATCCACTCGCCCATCCGGCTGGCAATCCTAGGCGCTCTGCGGCAGGTCGAGTTGGCTAACTTCTCCGATCTGCGTGAAGCGTTGGAGCTCACCCCGCCCGAGCTCTCTCGCCAGCTGGGCATTCTGGAGAAGGAAGGCATGGTGGAGATCGCCAAGTTTCGTGAACGACGGCGCACTGTAACCCGGGTCAGACTTTCCGATCCGGGGAGGGAGAGATTCGAGGTGTATCTCAACGAACTGCGAAGGATCGTGGGGTCGCAGATCACCTGAGCTGGTGTTTCGTCTCCATCAAGCCTAAGCGAGCTCGATGGAGACGAACACTAGATCATCCGATCAGGGAACTCGGAGGTCGGGTCACGGTGGTGCGCTCCCTCCGCCCATGCCCCTGGGGGTGCTCAATCCGCCCAAGGCGTGGCACACCAGATCGCGTAGGCACCCAGTGCGGCGGCCATGCCTGCGACCCCACCCTTGACAGCGACCTTGATGCCGCGCTTCGCGGCCTCCTTGATGATCAGCCGCGCGGCATCCTGGAAATGCCTCTTCTTCAACTTGGCCGTGATGGCAGAGGTGGCACCCCCTAGACCGCCGAGCCCCACAGCCTTCAGCAGGCAGGTTGTGTAGCTGCGCTTGACACGCTTTCCGGAAGCCGGAGTGTAGGTTGCGTTCTCGGCCTTGAGTGCATCGGCAAACTCGGTACCGTACTTAGCCGCGGTGGCGTCGTAGTCGAAGTTCCCGAACTCGTCGAGATGTTCACCATCAACGATCGCCTCCAGGTAGGTCGCGAGCTCCGCGACGTCCGACGGAGAGACCTCCTCCGCGACTACCGGTACGGACGAGTCAGTGTTGACGGCGGCCTGAGCCTGGCTCACGCCTGTGAAGGTCATGGCCACGGCACAGGCGGCTGATACAACGGCAGTACCGATACGCTTGCGCGTCTTCATTAGTTTCCCCTTAATGAACAAACATGCACAGGGAAAGCAGCCCGCAGTGTCAGAGACACCGCGATCCTTCCGATGTCGCCCTGAGCTGACGTCACGCAATGCGCTGAGCGCTCTCTGCCCAAGAGCGGGTAGGGCGAAGAGGATTACGGTCCACTGGTGCCTTGCGGGCCTTCCCCCAGTGCGTACCCGACAACCTTGGTCGTGATCATCAGGCTCGAACGGGATGACTATATGATCACGACCAGTTATGCGCAAATGTCCCCCCGCTCCTACCCTTTGTTGGCCGAAATGCTTTGGCCTCAGACTCGTTTGTGGTGTGCGAGCGTTCTGGCCGGAGAATGCTTCGTGGCCTTCACTGAGAGGTTCCTGCCTTCGCAGCGCTCGATCTGCGGATGAAGCGACCTGCCTTGACAGCGAGTTGGGAACGTAACCGCAACCCGGTCCGCCTCACCGCCGCCGATCGAAGTACGTCGACGCGCTAAGGGCTTGCCGGTAAACAAGTCGTAGCTTCCGACTCCGGGGATCGTTGCTGTGGTATGGGGAGTCCGTGGGGGTGCCTCTATGTCCTTCGTCAAGGCATCCCTGTCGGGTTTGGGGTGATTCGGTCTTGCTGGGGTTATGCGGCGAGTTCGATGTCCGCGGGCGTGCGGGGTTCGTAGAAGGTGCCGTCTCGGAGCATGGCGCGTTTGAGCTGGCGGTTGCCTCCTCGGGGTGCGTGTTCGCCGTGGATCGAGGTCCCCGACGACTTCGTGGTCGGGGCGAGTCCGGCGTAGGAGGCCAGGTGGGCGGCGCTCGGGAAGCTGGTGCCGTCGCCGACGGTGACCAGCAGGACGGCGGCGGTCCTGACGCCGACGCCGGGCATCGACGTCAGGACCGGGGAAAGAGGGTGCGCCTCCAGCAAAGCGTTGATCTGGGCTTCCAGGGCCCGGCGCTGTTCGTGGACAGCGGCGAGAGAGCGGGCCAGGGAGGGCACGACGATGTCGAGGGTGCCGGTCCCCGGGACCACGACGGTCTGCTCGTCCAGGGCGTCGAAGACGTCGTCGATCAGCCGCTCGGCCATGCGTGGGGCCTTGGGCCGGATGAGCTCGACGAGTCTGCGGCGGCCGGCTTTGCGCAGTGCAGTCGGGGAGCCGTAGCGCTCCAGCAGCCAGGTCACGGCCTGGTGGTCGAGGCGGGGCCCCAGAACACGCTCCAGCGACGGGTGGAACTGGGTGAGCAGGCCGCGTATCCGGTTGGACGTGCGGGTGGCCTCAGCCGCGAGATCCTGGTCGAAGCCGACGAGGACCGTGAGTTCGGCGGTGATCTCATCGGTCAGTTCCAGGGACCGCAGGGTGTGCGGCATGGTCCGGGCCGCATCCGCGATCACCGCGGCGTCCTTCGCATCGGTCTTCGCCTCGCCCGGATACAGGTCGGCGATCCGACGCATGGCCAGGCCGGGCAGATAGGCCACTTGGCAGCCGGCGTCGCGGGCGACGGTCAGTGGGAGGGCGCCGATCGAGGCGGGCTGATCCACGATCACCAGGACCGTGCCGAACTTGGCGGCCAGCTTGTCGAAGACGGCCCGCAGTCTCGGCTCGCTGTTGGGCAGCTGCTTGTCGAAGACCTTCTTCCCGGCCGGGGTGAGCCCATGGCCGTGGTGAGCACTCTTGCCGACGTCCAGGCCGAGGAACACCCCCACGTCTTCGGTGTCGAACATCGCACCCTTCCAGGAGAGTTGAACGTGCCGGCCTCGGCAGCGGTGTCGTACGCGCGCATCCACGTTATGCAGACCTGCCGCCCGCGAACTGTCCGGCATTGCGCCGGACCGGACGGTGGCCGGACCTCTCATCAGCGTCTCCGACGGCACCTCCCAGGCCCGGTGACACCACCCCCCAGGTCATCCGTTCGACAGGGGGCAACAGTCATGCCGGGCCCGGAGGTCAGCGGCCCTCTTGCAGGACCGCGAAGAACATAACGGGGATTGAGGTCGTCCTGGCTGCGAAGTTCCAGGCGTTGTTGCCGCATCTGGACGAGCGGTAGCGCCGACTGGCCATAGGGGGCGGAAGCGCGGTCACTGAGGCATGGCGGGATCAGGCTCGTCGCCCGTGCGGCCGGGGTCCGGGAGGGGACGGTCTCGCGTGGGGTTGCTGAACTGGAGTCCGGCAACATCATGGTGCGGGATGCTGTCCGCTGACAGTGGATGCGTGCCCTGAGAGGACATGAGATGACCTCTTCGGAGTGTGCATAGAACTTGGCTTATTTCACCAGGCTCCAGGTGCCGCAGCCGTCGGACTTGAACAACTCGCCCGCCCGCACCGTCACCGTGATCTTCCGGGCCTGTGAGGCGAACTGGTTGTCGATGATCGTGCCGTCCTGTCGGGTCCGCTCCCAACAGCAGTCCTCGAGCTTCCCCGACACCTGGTACGTGCCGGGCCCTGCCGCCCCAGGGCACCGGAAATCCCAGGGCGGCAGGGCCTTCACGCTGATCTCTGCCAAGGCACCTTCCTTCCGGAGTTGGTTGCCGGTCCGGTGCGCCAATGAGTGGCTCCCTGTAGGGGATAGAAGGGGCGGTCGGGCAATGTACCGCGTCTCCGTCCGCAATCCGGCGGATGGCGTCGGGGCCGTCCGGCCCGGCCGGCTCCCGGCCGGGGTTCGACCGGCGGCGCATCCGGCTGGCGCTGGGGATCTCGCTGGGGGCGGGGCTGTTGCAGTACGCCGGGCAGGATCTGCGCTGGCTGTCGCTGCTTCCGGCGGTGGCGGGGGCCGCGCTGCTGGCGCCCGCGGCGCTGGGGCTGCTGCCGCGCGGGACGTACCGGGCGGCGCGTGGGCTGCCGTCCGTCGTGCTGCTGCGCGGGATCGCGGCCGGGGCGTTTATCTCGGCGGAGGCGTTCGTGCCGCTGATGCTGGTCACTCAGCGCGGGCTGTCGCCGACGATGGCGGGTCTGTCGCTCGCGGTGGGCGGGGCGACATGGGCGCTCGGCTCGTATGTACAGGCCCGCCCGAGCGTCGAGCCGCACCGGGAGCGGCTGACGGTGCTGGGGATGGTGCTGGTCGCGGCCGCGGTCGCCGCCGTGCCGAGTGTGCTGATCGACTCGGTGCCGGTGTGGGCCGTGGGCGTGGCGTGGGCGTTCGGCTGCTTCGGGATGGGGCTGGTCCTCTCCTCGACCAGCGTGCTGCTGCTGAAGCTGTCCGCCCCGGAGGAGGCGGGCGCCAACTCGGCGGCGCTCCAGATATCGGACGGGCTGTCCAATGTCCTGCTCCTCGCCGCGGGCGGCGCGGCCTTCGCGGCGCTGGGCGGCGGCGCGCTGGGCGGCGGCGCGGTGGGCCACGGCGCCGCCGTCACCGAGGCCGCGGGCGGCCCGGGCCCGGCTGCCTTCGCCGCGGTGTTCCTGCCGATGGCGGCGGTGGCGCTGGCGGGGGCGTGGGTGGCGACCCGGCTGAAAACTGCTCCAGTACCAGAATGACCCCATGAGTAGTACCGTCATGGTATGGCAATGAATCTGCGTCTCCGTGACGATCAGCAAGAGGCCCTCAAGCTGCGCGCCGAGGCGGAGGGCCGCAGCATGCACGCCATAGTGCTCCAGGCGATCGACCGGTATCTGGAGCAGGAGGCCGACCGCGAGACCGTCCGCCGCCTGGGCGCCAAGTACGCCATGCGCCATGCGGATCTGCTGAAGCGGCTGGGGGAGTAGGTGAAGTACCTGACGGTCCAGGAGGCCCTGGACCTGGCGGAACTCGCCTGCGGGGGGCAGCACATCGCCGTACGGGACCTGGGCTTGCTCAGCTCCGCTGTGCACCGTCCCCAGTCGCAGATGTTCGGCGTCGAGGCGTACGCCGACTTGTTCGAGAAAGCCGCCGCCCTCCTGCAGTCACTCGCCGTGAACCATCCGCTGGTCGACGGCAACAAGCGCATGGCGTGGATGTGCACCGTGGTGTTCCTCGACTTCAACGGCGCGGACATGGTCGCCGTCGACCAGGAAGAGGCGTACAAGCTGGTGGTCGAGGTGTCCAGCGGCGCCTTGGAGGATCTGGGAGAGATCACCCTCCGGCTGCGGGCGCTGCACGACGCGATGTGACACGGATCGCAGTCTTCGGGGCCGGGCTCGTCCCGCCCTTCGGCCGACCGGGCCACCGGTAGGGTGGCCCGGTTGTCGTATCTGGACGAGCGTCGAACCGGAGACCGTGACTACCACCGCCGCCTCCTCATCACACCACCTTTCGCCCGCCTTCCCCGGCCGCGCCCCCTGGGGCACCGCCAGCAAGCTGCGTGCCTGGCAGCAGGGGGCGATGGAGAAGTACATCCAGGAGCAGCCGCGTGACTTCCTCGCGGTCGCGACGCCCGGCGCCGGAAAGACCACCTTCGCGCTGACGCTCGCGTCATGGCTGCTGCACCACCATGTGGTGCAGCAGGTGACGGTCGTCGCCCCGACCGAGCATCTGAAGAAGCAGTGGGCCGCGGCCGCCGCACGCATAGGCATCAAGCTGGATCCGGACTACAGCGCGGGTCCGCTGAGCAAGGAGTACCACGGCGTCGCGGTGACGTACGCGGGTGTCGGGGTGCGGCCGATGCTGCACCGCAACCGCAGTGAGCAGCGCAAGACGCTGGTGATCCTGGACGAGATCCACCACGCAGGCGACTCCAAGTCGTGGGGCGAGGCATGTCTGGAGGCGTTCGAGCCCGCGACCCGGCGGCTGGCGCTCACCGGCACGCCCTTCCGGTCGGACACCAATCCCATCCCCTTTGTGACGTACGAGGAGGGGAACGACGGCATCCGGCGGTCGGCCGCCGACTATACGTACGGATACGGCAACGCCCTCGCCGACGGCGTCGTGCGGCCGGTCATCTTTATGAGCTACAGCGGCAATATGCGCTGGCGCACCAAGGCGGGCGACGAGATCGCCGCGCGGCTCGGCGAGCCGATGACGAAGGACGCGATCTCGCAGGCGTGGCGCACCGCGCTCGATCCGCGCGGCGAGTGGATGCCCAATGTGCTGCGCGCCGCCGACCAGCGGCTGACGGAGGTCCGGAAGGCCATCCCGGACGCGGGCGGTCTGGTCATCGCGAGCGACCAGGACCAGGCGCGCGCGTACGCCAAGCTGATCCGTGAGATCACGGGGGCGAAGGCGACCGTCGTGCTCTCCGACGACGCGGGCGCGTCGAAGCGGATCGACGAGTTCAGCGAGGGCGACGACCGCTGGATGGTCGCCGTCCGGATGGTGTCGGAAGGCGTCGACGTGCCGCGTCTCGCGGTCGGGGTGTACGCGACGACGATCTCGACTCCGCTGTTCTTCGCACAGGCCGTGGGCCGTTTCGTACGGTCGCGGCGGCGCGGCGAGACCGCGTCCGTGTTCCTGCCCACGATTCCCATGCTGCTCGGCTTCGCCAATGAGATGGAGGTGGAGCGCGACCATGTCCTGGACCGTCCGAAGAAGGACGGGGAGGAGGACCCGTACGCCGAGTCCGAGAAGGAGATGGACGAGGCGAACAAGCAGCAGGACGAGGACACGGGCGAGCAGGACATGCTGCCGTTCGAGGCGCTGGAGTCGGACGCGGTCTTCGACCGGGTGATGTACAACGGCGCGGAGTTCGGCATGCAGGCGCATCCGGGCAGCGAGGAGGAGCAGGACTACCTCGGCATTCCCGGGCTGCTGGAGCCGGATCAGGTGCAGTTGCTGCTGCAGAAGCGGCAGGCGCGGCAGATCGCGCACAGCCGTAAGAAGCCGGATGAGGAGGCGGATCTGCTGGAGCTGCCGGCCGAGCGGCGTCCGGTGGTCTCGCACAAGGAGCTGCTGGAGCTGCGGAAGCAGCTCAACACGATGGTCAGCGCGTATGTCCATCAGAGCGGCAAGCCGCACGGGGTGATCCACAACGAGCTGCGGCGGGTGTGCGGGGGGCCGCCGAGCGCCGAGGCGACGGCGGGGCAGATCCGGGAGCGGATCAAGAAGGTCCAGGAGTGGGCCACGCGGATGCGGTAGGCGCGCTGGGTCCGGGAAGGCCTGTCGCCCGGCCGGTCCGGGAGGTCTGCCGCCCGCTCGGCTCGGTCGGCCCGCTCGGCCTGCTCGGCTCGGTCGGTCTGGTCGGCTCGGAAGTGGCCACTTTCAGTCGTACGAGGGGTAGTTCGGGCGCTTGTTCGTGCAGCCTCTTCGTCGTATTCGGACAATGACCTTGGTCCTGAACAGGGGCAAACCAGCCGTCCCGGAAATCTTCGCGCCCGGATTCTGGACGAGGTCTTCCGCTGAGCGGAGCAGCTCGCTACTGTCCCGGCCAAGTAAACGCCCCGTGGCAGCGCCGCCGCGGAGCGCAGTCGGTGTGCCAAGGCCTGCCGGCGGCCCTCTAGGTGCGTCGCCGATGGGACCGGTGCCGCGACCCTCGTTCCGCGAGTGACGAGTGAGAGAGGACCGCCGTCACTCACTCCGAAGGAGGGGCGTCGTGACCGCGGAGACCTCCCAAACGCTGGACCGGGGACTGCGAGTCCTCAAACTGCTCGCCGATACGGACCACGGGCTGACCGTCACCGAGCTGTCCAACAAGCTCGGGGTCAACCGGACCGTCGTCTACCGGCTGCTCGCCACCCTGGAACAGCACGCCCTCGTCCGCCGCGACCTCGGCGGCCGGGCCCGCGTGGGCCTTGGCGTGCTGCGCCTGGGACGCCAGGTGCACCCGCTGGTGCGGGAGGCGGCGATGCCGGCGCTGCGTTCGCTGGCCGAGGACATAGGGGCCACCGCGCATCTCACGCTTGTCGACGGCGCTGAGGCGCTGGCGGTCGCCGTCGTCGAACCGACCTGGACCGACTATCACGTCGCGTACCGGGCCGGCTTCCGGCACCCGCTGGACCGGGGCGCGGCGGGCAAGGCGATCCTCGCCGCGAGACAGGGCAGCCGTACCGAGCCCGGCTACACGCTCACCCACGGCGAACTGGAGGCGGGCGCGAGCGGCGCGGCGGCCCCGCTGGTGGGTGTCACCGGCATCGAGGGCAGCGTGGGCGTGGTGATGCTGGCGGACTCCGTCCCGGAACGGGTCGGGCCCCGCGTCGTGGACGCGGCCCGCGAGGTGGCAGACGCCCTGCGGTGACGCCGCCCGGACCCGCCCGGACCGCCTGGACCCGCCCGGACCGCTTGGACCCGCGCGGCCCGGCCCCACCCCACCCCGCGGCCCGGACATCGCACGGTCCGGGGCGCGGATAGATTGGGCACGTGCTGCTCTCCCGCCTCTCGCGCCCCCGCGCCCTCGCCCTGTCCGCTGTGCCCGTCGTGGCGCTGCTCGCCGTCGCGGGGCTCGCTCCCCTGCCGTACACCGTGGCGCAGCCCGGGGCCACGGCGGATGTGCTCGGCGCGGATCAGGGGCGGCAGGTCATCACGATCTCCGGGGCGCCCACCAGGGAGACCGACGGCGAGCTGCTGATGACGACGATCGCGGCGACGGGGCCCTCCGCGGACATCGATCTCGGCGATGTGATCGACGGGTGGTTCCGCACGGACCGCGCCGTGCTGCCGCGCGACGCCGTCTATCCGTCCGGCAAGTCCGACGAGGAGATCGAGCGGCACAACATCGCGGACATGGAGGAGTCCCAGGACGCCGCGACCCAGGCGGCCCTCTCCTACCTGGGCGAGGATCCGTCGCGGGTGACGGTCGACCTCCAGCTCGCCGACGTCGGCGGCCCCAGCGCCGGGCTGCTGTTCGCCCTCGGCATCGTCGAGAAGCTGGACGGGGACGGCGCGGGCGGCGACCTCACCGGCGGCCGTACGATCGCCGGCACCGGCACCATCGCACCCGACGGCACGGTCGGCGCGGTGGGCGGCGTCTCCCTGAAGACCCAGGCGGCCAAGCGCGACGGCGCGACGGTCTTCCTCGTCCCCGAGGGCGAGTGCTCCGACGCCCGCGCCGAACTCCCCGACGGCCTGCGGCTGATCCCCGTCAGCACCCTCAAGGGCGCGGCGGACTCCCTCCGTGCGCTGGAGCGGGGCGGCGAGGTGCCGAGCTG
>NZ_JAOWCB010000025.1 GCF_026420845.1 Streptomyces sp. PR69
GCGCCCGCAAGGCTGCCCAAGCGGCCGAGCAGGCAGGCGCCGCGGCAACGGCGGCGGGCAACGCCGCCAAGCACGCGGTGAGCGCCGGTGTCAACGCCAACGCGGCGGCCGCCGCGGCAGAGCAGGCCAGCGGATACGCCGACCAGGCGGGCGCATCGTCCGCAGCCGCACGCGCGGCCGCCGCTCAGGCACGCCGCCATGCGAACGAGGCGACCCGCGCCGCGAACGCGGCCGAGGCGCTGGCCCGCCAGTCCGCCGCGGCGGCCCGGGAGGCACGGGACGCCGCCAACTCCGCGGCCGCCCACGCCGAGAACGCGGCAAAGGCCGCCGACGAAGCGGCCGACCACGCGGGAGACGCCGCCACCGCGGCCGCCAAGGCGACGGCCCACGCCCAAGCCGCCAAGACCGCTGCCGACACCGCGTCAAACGCGGTGTCCAAAGCCCGTGATGTCCATGGCATCGCACGCAAGATCGAGGCCGAGGAGCTGGCGGCACGCACTGCGGCCGCCGTCGAGCAGGCCAAGGACCTCAAGACCCGCGAGGACGAGCGCCGCGCGGACGCGGCCAAGTCCGTCCAGGAGGCAAAGGACCTGGACGCCGAGGCCGTACGCCTGGCCGCCGAGGCGGCCGACCCGCAGGCCGATCCCGAGGAGGTGGCCGACAAGGGCCGTCGAATCGCCTTGCTGGCGATGAAGACCCGGGGTCCGTGGAGCCGTACGGCTGCCGAAGTCGCCCTCGCGGGCGATGACGAGGCCATGGTCCGCTATGTGCGCAGCGGCTGGCAGGACGCGGCAGAGCAGGACGAGCACTCCCGCGTCGAGCGGCTCGCCGCCTCCGCCGAGTCCGCCGCCGTCCGCACGGCCGCCGAGCAGGCGCTCGACGGCGACGCGGCGGCGATCAGCGCCTTCCTCGCCGAGGGACAGCACCGGGCCGCGGCCAACGACTACCGCGTCAAGGTCGTCCAGCTGATGGACGGTGCAGGGCCCGGCGTCAAGTCAGCGGGACAGGCCGCGCTGAACGCGGGCACCACCGAGGCGCTGCGCGAGTTCATCGTCACGGACCGGTACACCGCCCGTAACAACGACGAGCGCGTCCGCGCGGTCCAGCTGATGAACAGCGGCGGCCCCGAGGTCAAGGCCGCGGCCCGGATCGCCCTGGAGGGCCCGCCGCAGCTGCTGCACGCCTTCATCGAGTCCGGCCAGTACAAGGCCAAGCGCAAGGACCAGCTCGCCGCCACGCATGTCGCGCAGGTGCAGAAGCTGATCGCGGATGCCTCGGCGGTCGCGGCCACGGCCCAGCAGAACGCCGCGGAGGCCGCCCGGGTGGCCGCGATCGCCCGCAAGGCGGCCGCTGATGCGGACAAGTACGCCAAGCAGGCACGGGTCTCGGCCGATCAGGCCAAGGACTACGCGGCACAGGCCAAGCGGTCGGCCGAGGCGGCGGAGAAGTCCGCTGCCTCCGCGGCACAGGCCGCGAGGACGGCCCGTGAAGCTGAGGCGGACGCCCACCGGGCAGCGCGCAGCGCCCAGATCTCGGCATCCAACGCGGCCGCGTCCGCCGCAGCCGCGCGTGGCTCTGCGAACGCGGCCTGGGCGGCGGCGAACGAGGCCCGCGCCTCCGCCGAGGCGGCCGGCAAGGACTCGGTCGCCGCAAACAAGGCGGCGCTGGAGGCCTGGGTGGCGGTCGCCGAGAAGCTCCGCGCCGAGGCGGAGGCCGCACGCCGCGACGAGGAGCGCCGCAAGGCGACGACCGAGCTCCAGGAGATGGAGGACGAGTTCCTGGAGGCCGCGGCCGAGGAGGAGTCCGACGTCTGGGACTACCTCTCCGAGGCCGGTCACCTGGTCCTCGACGTCGCCGGAGTCGTCCCGGTGATCGGCGAACCGGCGGACCTGATCAACTGCGGCTGGTACGGCGCGGAGGGCGACGCCTTCAACTCCGCCCTGTCCTGCGCGGCCGCGGTGCCGATCGTCGGCTGGGGGGCGACCGGCACGAAGTGGGGCGCCAAGGGCTACAGTGCGGTGGAGGCCTTCTTCAAGGCTCAGCGCGCCGCGGGCAAAGCGCCGCATATCTGGGCGGCCTCCAGGGCCAAGGGCCATGCCCAGAACGCCGCCGGCCACTGGAGCAAGCACAAGAAGGAGTTCCCTGAGCTGGGTTCTGCGAGAGAGTACGTCGAGCTGGCCCATGCGCACCGGTCGGCAGCCGACCTGCCGCAGCCGCCGCAGGGATACCGGGTCTGGGACCGACAGAAGAGGGACGGCTCGTCCGCAGGCTATGTCGTGTACCACAAGGAGTCGAACACCCTTGTCTCATACGATGCGGACGGGCTTCCCAAGACCCTGAACAGGCCCGCACCGAAGAGCGCGGACAACCCCTACGGCTATGACACCAACAGGTTCCCCACTCTGGAGGACTATCTGCGGGCTCAGGGGCAGACCGAGCGGTGAACGGCACTCCATCACCATCAGCGAAGAGGCGGCCATGACGGACGACGACGACAGCGAGTACTTCTGTCGGATCTGCGGATACGGCGACGGTTCCGCGTTCTGGGAGGACGGCTGGCCGACGTCGGTCATCTGCGACTGTTGCGGAACCGAGTCCGGCGTCGGCGACATGGGGGAACCCGGAAGCTGGGACGGGCTGAGCGGAATCCGCAACTACCGCGGCTACTGGGTCGGCAACGGCGCGCAGTGGCATTCGAGCCGCAAGCCGAAGGACTGGGATCTGCTGGAGCAGCTCTCCCATATCCCGCCCCAGTGGCGGTGACGCGTCCTTGAGTGACCCGTGGGGCCGCACACCTGTGGTGTGCGGCCCCACAGCCGTCCCGGAAGGGCCGACCGGGCGTCGCCCGTTAGGGTGTTCGGTATGACGACGACCGGGGTTCGCCGCAGGATGGGCGTCGAAGAGCGCAGACAGCAGTTGATCGGTGTGGCGCTGGACTTGTTCAGCCGGCGGTCGCCGGACGAGGTGTCCATCGATGAGATCGCCTCGGCCGCCGGGATCTCCCGGCCGCTCGTGTACCACTACTTCCCCGGGAAGCAGAGCCTGTACGAGGCGGCGCTGCGGCGGGCCGCCGATGAGCTGGCGGCGCGGTTCGCGGAGCCGCACGAAGGGCCGCTCGGCTCGCGGCTGCTGCGGGTGATGGGACGGTTCTTCGACTTTGTCGAGGGGCATGGGCCCGGCTTTTCGGCGCTGATGCGGGGCGGGCCGTCCGCGGGGTCCTCCACCGCCTACGCGATGGTCGACGAGGTGCGGCAGGCCGCCTATGACCAGATCATGGCGCATCTGGGGATCGAAGAGCCCCCGCCGCGGCTGGAGCTGGTGGTGCGGTCCTGGGTGTCGCTCGCCGAGACGACCGCCCTGATCTGGCTGGACGGGCACCGGGTGCCGCGTGGCGAGCTGGAGCTGCAGCTGGTGCATGACTTCGCCGCGCTGACCGCGGTGAGCGCCGCGTACGACGAGGAGATGGCGGGCATCCTGCTGCGGATGCTCGCGGACGAGCCGTCCGACGGGCCCTTCGCGGAGCTGGTGGGGCGGCTGATGGCCCTTGCGCCCGCGGCGCGGCGGACCGTGCCCGCGCAGCCGGTCCGCTGAGGAATCGCTGAGAGTCCGCTGGCAGAGCGTGCGGAAGGGCCCGCCGGCGAGGATCGGCGGGCCCTTCGGCTTCTCACAGGGTCAGGAGCGGGTGAAGACCGCGACCGTGCGCGCCGGGACCGTGAAGGTTCCCGACGGACGGTCGTACGAGGCCGTCTTCACGGCAGGGTCGGCGCCCTTCGCCTGGACCGGGTGGAGCGTGTACGCGGTGTCCGCCGCGGAGGTGATCCGCTGGGTCTGCTCGTCCGGGGTGGCATTGAAGACCACGACCAGATCGCCCAGCCGCATGGTGATCACTCCGGGCGTCTCGTCCTTCCCCGACAGCGGGAAGGAGAGTTGCGCCTGCACCGCGCCGGCGGTCGGCAGGCTGAAGACGTCCTCCGTGGTGCGGATGGTCAGCAGTTCCCGGTAGGCGGCGGAGGCCGCGGTGATCTCCGGGCAGCCGACGGTGAGGGACGGAGCGGTCAGCAGTGGCTTGGCGTACGGCCACTTGGGCTGGTTGTCGGCCGCCGGCGGCAGCCCGCGGCCGAAGCCGTTGCCGTCCCGGCAGTCCCAGTGGACGGCGTTGAACCAGTCCCCGCTGTCGTACGAGTTGCGGTCCAGCGACTTGGAGCGCAGCAGGTCCGTCCCCGCCTGGGAGAGCGCGGGCCCCTGGGACAGCGCGGCCGTCGCCATCGCCAGCACCTGCATCCGTGCCCGGTCGGCCGGTGAGGCGGCGGCGGGCAGCTTGAAGGCGAGCGCGTCGTACAGGGTTTCGTTGTCGTGTGCGTCGGCGTAGGCGAGGGCGTCGCCGGGCACTGCCGCGTAGCCCGCGGGCGCGCCGTTGTAGTCGACCTCCGATCCCCTGACGCGGCGGCCGGCCGAGTCGGTGAAGGTGTACGACGCCAGATTGCCGGACAGCCCGACCTTGATCAGGTCCTGGTAGCGCAGCAGCCGGGCCTTCTGCTCCGCGGGCGTGCCGTTGGACGGGGAGGAGTTCGGCTCGGTGTACAGCCCGGAGGCGAAGCCCTGCACTCCGGGGTCCTCGTCGAACGGCCCGCCGCCGCGCACCGCGTCCCGCGCCCGGTCGGAGAAGGTCGCGATGCCGGTGCCGGCCATGTTCTTCTGGGTGGCCTGGACAAAGCGGGCGTCGTCGGCGATCTCGCCGAAGTTCCAGCCCTCCCCGTAGAGGATGATGTTCTTTCCGTCGACCCCGTCCTTCTCCGGGGTGAGCGCGTCCAGGGCGGCACGCACGGCGAGGATGTTCTCCTTGGGGTGGTGGCCCATGAGGTCAAAGCGGAAGCCGTCGACCTTGTACTGCTTCGCCCAGGTGACGACCGAGTCCACGACGAGCTTGCCCATCATGGCGTTCTCGGGTGCGGTGTTGGCGCAGCAGGTGGAGGTGGCGACGGTTCCGTCGTCGAGGAGCCGCTGGTAGTAGCCGGGCACGATCCGGTCGAGCACGGACTTCTCCGACTGCCCGGCGGCCACCGTGTGGTTGTAGACGACGTCCATCACGGTCCGCAGCCCGGCCGCGTTGAGTCCCTGCACCATCTGCCGGAACTCGACCGTGCGGCGGGTGCCGTCCGGGTCGGAGGCGTACGAACCCTCCGGGACGGTGTAGTGCAGCGGGTCGTAGCCCCAGTTGTAGGCGTCCTTCGCGGCGACGCGGGCGATGCACGCCTGCTGTTCGGCCGAGTCGGGGGCGTACACCTTGAGATCGCAGGCGGGCCGGGCCTGGTCGGACTTCTTCTCCGGGATGGTGCCGATGTCGAAGGCCGGGAGGAGATGGACATGGGACGTGCCGGAGTCGGCGAGGTCGCGCAGATGCCGCATGCCGCGGGAGTCGCGGTCGGTGAAGGCCCGGTACTCCCCGGGGTGCTTCGCCGTCGGGTCCGCGATGGAGAAGTCCCGGATGTGCAGTTCCTGGATCTGCGCGTCCCGCAGCAGCACGGCGGCCGGTTTGCTCAGCCGCTGCCAGCCCTTGGGGGCGAGCTTCGGATCGTCGAGGTCGGCGATCAGGCTGCGCGCCGAGTCGGCGGTCAGGGCGGTGGAGTACGGGTCGGTGACCTTGTTGACGACGACCCGCTGGACGCTGGGCGCCCACACCTTGACGGCGTACCGGTAGGGCTTGCCCGCCCAGCCGCGCCGTCCGGTCACGGACCAGACGCCGCTGTCGTCGTCCCGGCGCATCCGGATGGTGCGCCCGTCGAGTTCCAGGGAGACGGACTGCGCGGTGGGCGCCCACACGGAGAGGGTGGGGCGGCCGCGGCGGAAGACCGGTCCGAGGTCCTTGACCACGGCATCGGCCGCGTACAGATCGTCGAGCACGCCGGGGATCTGGACGCCGGTCGCGGCGAGCAGCGCTCCTGAGGCGGCCCGCTGGGTGGCGACCAGCTGGCCGCGCAGCGCCTCCCGCACCCGGTCGCGGTCCCGCGGGTCGACGGTGAATGCCGGGCGGTCCTTGAGGTGCGGGTACTTCTTCTTCTGGACGTCGGTGAGGGCGGCCGGGACCAGCCGCAGCCAGCGGCCCTCGTCGGACAGGGCACCGTCGACGACGGAGATCCCTCCGTCGCGGGCGTACACGAGCTGCTGGCTCGTGGCGTCCGTCGCCTTGACGTTCCAGACGACGGTGTCACGGTCGATGAACTGCGCCTTGGACGCGGTCAGATCGAGATCGGGCGCGCCGCCGGTCTGCGGCAGCAGATACGCCGGCTGCCCGGCCAGCAGCCACACCTCCTTGCCGTGGGCCGCGAAGTCCAGCGACTGGTCGGCGGGCAGATCTTTCTGGTCGCCCCGGTGGACGATATAGCTGAGCGAGGTCGCGCCGGACGCGAGCGGCACCTCGAAGGTGAGGCCGTACGCGTCCCGCTGCACCGGCCGCAGCGGCGTGGACCAGTCGGTGGGCTGCTCGGCCCCGGTCCAGGTGTGCAGACCCCAGCCGTCGTAGTCGCCGTCCGGGCGGTGGTAGTGCAGTACGGCCTTCGTCTGGTCCTGCGGCGGGTACGCCCCGTCGGGGGCCGTGGTGTGCTGGCCGGCCTCACCCTGCTCGATCCACACCTGTCCGGTGCGGGACAACTCGACGGTGCGGCGCGGACCGTCCGTCGTGCCGTCGGTGTGTTCGACGGTGTACGGGACCGAGGAGGCGTCCTCCGCGAGCCTGACCCAGGCGAACGCGCCATAGGCGTCGCGGCCGGTGAAGGGCGCGGTCGTGCCGCCGGTGCTGATCCGCCAGCCGTCGTAGTCGCCGTCGGGGCGGTGGTAGTGGACCACCGCGTAGTCGCGGTCGACGGCGGTCGGCTTCTCGGGGGGCGGAGCCTGGCCCGCGGTCGTCTCGGCGCGTGCGCTCGCGGTGCGGCCCGCGCTGTCGACGACGACGGCCTTGTAGCGCACCGGGGTTCCGGCGCGGACGGAGTCGTCCAGATGGTGGGTGACCCGGTACGGGGCGTGGTCGGCGGAGCCGAGGACCCGCCATTTGCCGTTGCCGGTCTGGGCGGCGAAGACGACCCGGTTGAGCTGCCCGCCGTGGACGTCCGCGGTGACGGTGACCGTGCCGGTCGCCCCGGCGGGCGGCGCGGCAAGGCCGATCTCCGGCCTGGCGGAGGGGGCCGGCAGAGGCGTGCCGGCCTTCAGCACCAGGGAGGACAGGGCCGGGACGGTGACGGTCACCTTGCCGTCGGCGGAGCGGAGCGTGCCGTCCGGGCCGTCGCCGTACAGGGTGGTGTAGGCGTCGGCGTCCGCGGCGAGAGTGACCGTCTTCGGGGCGGAGGCGTTGTTGACCGCCACAAGGTACTCGGTGTGTTCGGTCTTCCGGCGGGCGTCGGTGCGGGAGAAGGCGTAGACGGAGCCGTCGGCGTGGCGCTCCTGCTGGATGCCGTCGCGCAGCGCCGGGTGCTCCTTGGTGAGCCGGGAGAGCTCCGCGATCTGCCGGTAGAGGGGATGGCCGGGGTCGTAGGCGTCCGAGGCGTGCGTGCGGTCCGTGCCCAGCTGGTCATCGTCGAGGTAGTCGGCGGTGCGGGACGCGAAGAGGGTCTGGCGTGCGTCCTTGTCGCCGCCCGCGCCGGTGAAGCCCTGCTCATCGCCGTAGTAGACGACCGGGTTGCCGCGGCTGAGGAACATCAGCTCGTTCGCGAGCCGCGCCCGCCGCAGCAGTTCGTCCTCGCCCGCGCCCGGGTTGTCCTGCTTCAGGAACGTCCCGATGCGGCCCATGTCGTGGTTCCCGAGGAAGGTCACCTGCTCATAGGCGTTGGCCTTGTCGGTCGTATAGCGGTAGTCGTCGCCGAACACGGCGGCGAGCCGGTCGGCGGACGCCCCCTGGGAGGCGAAGGCACGGGCCGCGGCCTGGAAGGGGAAGTCGAGTGTGGCGTCGAGGCGGCCGCGGGTGACATACGGGGAGGTGATCGCCGTGTCGGCGGAGTACACCTCGCCGAACATAAAGAAGTCCTCCCGGCCCCGCTTGGCGGCGTACCGGTCCAGGGCGGTGGCCCACTGGGTCCAGAACTCCAGGTCGACATGTTTGACGGTGTCGATGCGGAAGCCGTCGATGTCGAAGTCGCGGACCCACTTCTGATAGATCCGCTCCATGCCGCGGACGACCTCCGGCCGCTCGGTCCACAGGTCGTCGAGGCCGGCGAAATCGCCGTACTCGCTGCTCTCGCCCGCGAAGGCGGAGTCCCCGCGGTTGTGGTACATCGTGGGGTCGTTGAGCCAGGCGGGCGTCTTGCCGCCGGCAGTGCGCGGGGTGTACGGGAAGGAGTCCTCGTCGACCCCGCGGAAGTCGGCGCGGTCCGCCTGCCGGTCGTCGAAGGGGCGGCCGTCCTTGTCGAGGTAGGGGTAGGCGCCCTTGGGCCGGTACCCGTACTCCTTCTCCGCGTAGTCGACGGTGTCGGCGGTGTGGTTGGTGATGACGTCGAAGAAGACCTTCATCCCCTTGGCGTGCGCCTTGTCGATGAGGGTTTCGAGGTCTTCGTTGCTGCCGAAGTGCGGGTCGACCTGGGTGAAGTCCGTGATCCAGTACCCGTGGTAGCCCGCGGAGGCGTTCTTCCCCGTGCCCTGGACGGGCTTGTTCTTGAAGATCGGGGCCAGCCAGATGGCCGTGGTGCCGAGACCCTTGATGTAGTCGAGCTTCTCGGTGAGCCCCTTGAGGTCCCCTCCCTGGTAGAAGCCCTTGTCGGCGGGGTCATAGCCATGGTCGAGACGGGTGCCGGGCAGACCGCCCCGGTCATTGGACGTCTCGCCGTTGGCGAAACGGTCCGGCAGCACGAAGTAGAACTGCTCCCGCGTCA
Source organism: Streptomyces sp. PR69 (assembly GCF_026420845.1). Lineage (GTDB taxonomy): Bacteria > Actinomycetota > Actinomycetes > Streptomycetales > Streptomycetaceae > Streptomyces. Next base: position 8,856 of record NZ_JAOWCB010000025.1, read on the forward strand.
GATCGTGCCGCGCGGGCTCCGCGGCGAGCGCGCGGTCCGACGGCGGCCGCGGGGGTTTGTACCCGGTGGCGGCCGCGGCGGCTGGCGCCGCCTGTACGGCGGGTATCAGGCCCGCGAGCAGGGCGGCGGCGACGGCGGTGATGGTGACGGCGGTGGTCGCCGTGGGGCGTTTGGGGCGCCGGGGCGGTGCGGTGGTGGACACGAATGCGGTTCCCTTTCGGTGGTGAGGGATGGGTGGGATTTGCCGCGGTGCGGCGGGGGTTCGTGTGCGGTGTGGGTGCCCGGGCGGGTTTCCCCCACCCCTCCCCCTTGGGCGTGGGGGGACCCCCACTTCCCGTAACTGGGGGCTTCGCCCCCAGACCCCCCTTCGGGGGGAGGGGCTGCGGGGCTGACGCCCCGCGCCCCCTGGCGGGCGGCAGCTTCGCGCCGCCGTACCCTCAAACCCCCGGACTCCTCCCCCAGCTACCGCTGGGTGGTGCCCCCACGGAGGCGCCTCCAGGAGGTGCACCCCAACGGGCTCAAATGAGCCCCGCTGACGACTGAGCCGCGGGAGCCGGAAACCCAGCCCCGTGGGGCTGCCCCCGGACGGAGTCTGGGGGAGATTGAGGCGCAAGGGGCTGCACATTCCAGCCTCGTGGGGGCACCTCCGTGGGGGTCCCCCCGGACGGAGTCTGGGGGAGGTAGCTGGGGGAGTTTGAGGCGCGGGGGTCCGGGGGCGGAGCCCCCGGGAAAGCGGGGCTGGGGCGGAGCCCCAGTTACGGGAAACTCACCGCGCGGCCGGCGACGCCGCTCACTCCCGGAACGCGTCCGACAGAGTCACCGCCCCCGAGTCCGGCACCGTCGCCACACGATTCGCCCCGGCCTCCCAAGTCACCCGCCCCTCCGCGTCCTTGCGGAGGTACTTGTACTCGAAGACCGCGCCCGCGGGCAGCGTGACGTCCCCGCGCCACACCGGATACCCCGCCGGGTCGAGCTTCAGCGCCGCGCCGGGGTTCCAGCCGCCCAGTTCGGGGCGGTTTCCGGTGACGTACACGTTCTCGCCCCACACGGTGGCGGCCGTCACGTTGAACGAGGCCCCGGCGGCGGGCGCGCACTCCCGGGCGCCGGCGTGCAGGGCGACCGCCGTGTTCGGGCCCAGCGTGGCGGTGAAGCGGCCGCCGCCGTCCACGGTCACGCTCCGGCCGGACTGGACGTCGCAGTATGTCCCCGCGGGCAGCGAGGTGTCGAAGGTCCTCGTCAGCGGGGACGTCTCGTGGTTGAGGGCGACATACGCCTTGTCCCCGCGCCCGAAGCCGATCGCGTCCGCGCCGTTGTCCCACCAGTCCGTGACGCCCTGCCCGCGGGCCGCGTTGCGGAAGCCGACCATGGAGGCGATCTCCGGCCAGGCGTGCTGGCACTTCCAGCCGTCGCTGTAACAGGCGGTCACGGCACCGCCGTTGGGCGGGCCGGCGTCCTTGTCGGTCCACTCGTATCCGGAGTGGACGTCCGGCGCCCCGTACGGCCACGCCAGCATGAAGACGTGTCCGAGGGTGTAGTTCGCCCCGTCCTTGTAGCTGAGGGTGTCGCCGACGCGCTCGGTGTCGTGGTTGTCCACGAAGACCGCGGCGGAGCCGGAGTCCATATAGCCCCACCCTTCGCCGTAGTTCTTCAGATGTGCGAGGTTCTCGTCGTTGAAGACGCGCTTGAGGTCGCGGGCGTAGCGGAATTCCTGTACGTCGCCGTTGCCGAGGTACTCGCTCGGCGAGACCGCCTCGCCCGCCCCGTGGATGGCCTCCTGCTTCCAGTAGACGCCGGGGTCGGTCAGCCGGGACTTGATCGCGGCGAGGTCGGCGGCGGGCATGTGCTTGGCGGCGTCGACGCGGAAGCCGTCGACGCCGAGGGACAGCAGGTCGTTGAGGTAGGCGGCGATGCGGTCGCGGACGTACTCCTCGCCTGTGTCGAGGTCCGCGAGGCCGACCAGCTCACAGTTCTGGACGTTGCTCCGGTCCCGGTAGTCGGTGATCACGGACCGGCAGTCGTCCATATCGTTTCCGGAGTAGATGCCCGGATAGTCGTACTTCTGATACGGCGAGCCGCCTGTGCCGGTGCCGTCGCCCGCCGCCATATGGTTGATCACGGCGTCGACGACGACCTTGACGCCCGCGGCATGGCAGGTGTTCACCATGTCCGCAAACGACGCCCGGTCGCCGAGCCGTCCGGCGATCTTGTAGCTGACGGGCTGGTACGACGTCCACCACTGCGGGCCCTGGATATGCTCCTGGGGCGGAGAAACCTGAACATATCCATATCCGGCGGGCCCGAGCGTGTCGGTGCACGCCCGGGCTGCCGAGTCAAAGCGCCACTCGAAGAGGACGGCGGTCACGTCCTTGTCTCCGGGCGGGGCCGCCTGTGCGACGCCGGTCGCCACCGGCGCGGCGACGGCGACCGCCGCGGCCGCCGCCAGGGCGAGCGCGGCGGCCAGAGGTCGAGGTCTGCTGGCCATGTGTTGCCTCCTGCACGGCACTGTGCGGAATGGGGGGAGCCCCGCAGCCTCGTAAGACAACGCGCCATGCCTGAAAGGCTCTTGCAGGTCTTGGTGATTCTTGCAGCAAGCTCTCAACAGCCGCTGCGCTGCCGACCGTAGAAGGCTGAACGACCACGGTCAAGACCCAGGACACGAGACGGTCACAACCTGGAAATCTCCCTGTTTTCTTTCTGCAAGGTCTTTCGCAAGCTCTTGCAAGGCTGTTAACTTCACGCCGCAGCAGCCCGGCCCGAGGGACAGGTCAGGGCCTGACCTCAACGAGGAGATCACCATGCGCAAGGGCATATCGGTCGCCGCGCTCGTCGGCGCCCTGGCTCTTACCGCGACCGCCTGCGGGGACAACGGCGGAGCGAGTGACAGCAGCGGCAAGAAGGCCGCCGAGGACCCCCAGAGCGTGAGCGGTTCCATCACCTGGTGGGACACCTCCAATGAAGCCGAGGGCCCGGCGTACGACACGCTGATCGAGCAGTTCGAGGCCGAATACCCGAAGATCAAGGTCAATCGGACCTCCGTCTCCTTCGACCAGGCCGAGCAGAAGTTCAAGACGGCCGCCCAGAACGGCAAGGGCGCCCCGGACGTCATCCGCACCGACGTCGGCTGGTCGGCGGGGTTCGCCAACCTCGGATACCTCCAGCCGCTGGACGGCACCCCGGCACTCGACAACGCGGACGACTTCCTTGAGGGCCCGCTGTCCACGGCGAAGTTCAACGGCGAGACCGTCGGCGTGCCGCAGGTCACCGACACCCTCGGCCTCCTCTACAACAAGGAGATCTTCCAGAAGGCCGGCATCAGCAAGCCCCCGGCCACCTGGGACGAGCTGATCGAGACCGCCAAGACGATCAAGAAGAAGACCGGGGTCGCGGGCATCCAGCTGAACCCCGAGGGCTACTTCTCGCTGCCGTTCCTGTACGGCGAGGGCGCCGACATGCTCGACGTCGAGAACAAGAAGATCACGGTGAACTCCCCCGAGGCCGTCAAGGGCATGGAGACCGCGCTGAAGCTGGTCCAGTCCGATGTCGCCCTCAAGCCCGCCACCACCGACGGCTATGTCGCGGCCCAGACCTCCTTCAAGGACGGCAAGGCCGCCATGGTGATCAACGGCCCGTGGTCGGTCTCCGACGACTACACGGGCAAGGCATTTTCGGACCGCGCCAATCTGGGCATCGCACCGATCCCGGCGGGCTCATCCGGCAAGGCAGGCGCGCCGATCGGCGGCCACAACTACTCCGTCTACCGCGGCTCCAAGAACAAGGACGCGGCGTATCTCTTCGTGAAGTTCATGTCCTCCGCGAAGAGCCAGGAGTTCACCGCCAAGGAGATCAACACCCTCCCGACACGCAAGTCCGCCTACACCGACGCGGTCACCTCCGACCCGGCGAAGAAGGCCTTCCAGGAGGCGCTCGCGGTCTCCAGGTCCCGTCCGGTCATCCCGGGGGTCGGCGATCTGTTCGTGGCGTACGACCAGCACTACGTGAAGATCCTGCGCGGCGACGTCTCCCCCAAGGAGGGCCTGGACGCGCTCGCCAAGGAGTGGAACACCAAGCTGCTGAAGGACTACTCGATCGGCTGACGCGCAAGCGCGCCAGCGCAGCTCCGGTCCGGTCGGCTGGGGGATCCGTTCCCCGCTACGCGTGGGACGGACCCCACGCGCCCAGCCGGCCGGGCCGGTCCACCGTCCCCGCAGTCCGGCCGTTCCCTACGGAGAGAGATGAGCACCCTGATAGCCAAGACCGTCACCCGCACCAGACGGTCCTTCGCCACGCACTGGTACGCGTGGGCCATGGTCCTGCCGGTCGTCGTGGTGCTCGCCGTGCTCGTCGGGTATCCGCTGGGCCGCGGCATCTACCTCTCCTTCACCGACGCCAACGAGGCCAACATCGGCCGTACGATCGGCGACTTCGAGGTCCCGGCGAGCTATCAGTTCGTCGGCCTCGACAACTACTGGCACATCCTGTCCGGCCAGGAGGGGTCCTTCTACCCCCGGCTGACCTGGACGGTCATCTGGACCGCCAGCTGTGTCCTCCTGCACTACACCATCGGCCTCGGCCTGGCGATGCTGCTGAACCGGCAGCTCCGCGGCCGCTCCCTGTACCGGGTGCTGCTGATCCTGCCGTGGGCGGTCCCGGCGTTCGTCGCCGCCTTCGCCTGGAAGCTGATGTACAACACCGACAACGGCGTGCTCAACGCGCTGCTCTCCAAGGCCGGCATCGGCGCGGTGGACTGGCTGGGCGACCCGACGATCCAGAAGCTGTCGGTGATCGCCGTCAACACCTGGCTCGGTGTGCCCTTCATGATGGTCGCGATCCTCGGCGGTCTGCAGTCCATCCCCAGGGAGCTGCACGAGGCGGCCGAGATGGACGGCGCCTCGGCCTGGCAGCGGTTCTGGAATGTGACCGTGCCGGGGCTGCGGCCGGTCTCCAGCACGATCATCCTGCTGGGCACCATCTGGACCTTCAATATGTTCCCGATCATCTATCTGGTGATCGGCCAGGCCGGCGGCACCGAGAGCGAGATCCTGGTGACCTACGCCTACCGGCTCGCCTTCCAGGGCGTACGGGACTACGCGGGCTCCGCCTCGTACGGCATCGTGATCCTCTCCCTGCTGCTGGTCTTCTCCGTCTTCTACCGCCGGATGCTCAGCCGCCAGGAGGTCGCCAAGTGAGCACCGTCAGCACCCCGGCCCGCGCGCCCGAGAAGCTCCCGGCCCCGGCGGCGACCGCCCCCGCAGCCCGCCGGCGCGGCCGCGGCGAGCGCTCCGCGGGCGCGTCCGTCGCGCTGCACGCCACCCTGGTCGTCGCCTCCGTCATCGCGCTGTTCCCGATCGTCTTCATCGTGCTGGTCTCGATCCGCGGTGAGAACGGCTGGACCCACCCGACGGAGATGACCGGCTTCACGCTGGAGAACTACACCCACGTCCTGGGCGACACCGAGTTTCTGACGTGGTTTCTGAACTCCGTGATCGTCGCGGGCGGCACCATGCTGGTGGGCGTGCTGATCGCGGCCAGCGCCGGTTACGCGGTCTCCCGGATGCGCTTCCCCGGCGACAAGTCGCTGATGTGGTCGTTCCTGCTGTGCCAGATGTTCCCGGTGGCGGTGCTGATCGTGCCGCTCTACAACATCCTGGGCCGGCTGGGGCTGCTGGACAGCTACGGCGGACTGATCATCACCTACTGCTCGGTGTCGGTGCCGTTCTGCGCCTGGATGCTCAAGGGCTACTTCGACACCATCCCCACCGAGATCGACGAGTCGGGCCGGGTCGACGGACTGACCCCGTTCGGCACCTTCTGGCGGCTGATCGTCCCGCTCGCCCGGCCGGGCCTCGCGGTCACCGCCTTCTACACCTTCCTCACCGCCTGGAGCGAGGTCGCCTTCGCCACCTCCTTCATGAGCAGCGAGGGCAAGTACACGCTCGCGGTCGGCCTGCAGACCTTCGTCGGCCCGCACCGCGCCGAGTGGGGCCTGATGACGGCCTCCTCCGTACTGATCATGGTCCCGGCCGGACTGCTGTTCTTCTTCGCACAGCGCCATCTGGTCGCGGGACTCACCGCGGGGGGAACCAAGGGGTGAGCGAAGGGTGAGCGAAAGAGGCAGCCGGACCGGCCCCGGCCCGGCCGGCTTCGTATCCGGTCCGCGCACCGCGCGTTGACCAGCACGACAGAGCAGAGAAGCAGTACCACGCAGTTGACGACCAACGAGGGAACGTACATGACCCAGGAGCTCGCTCCCATGCCCAGCAGCCCGGCCGCCGCACACTCCGCCGGCTGGTGGCGGGACGCCGTCATCTACCAGGTGTACGTGCGCTCCTTCGCCGACAGCGACGGGGACGGCATCGGCGATCTGCGGGGCATCAGAGAGCGCCTTCCGCACCTCGCGGACCTGGGTGTGGACGCCGTCTGGCTCACCCCCTTCTATGCCTCCCCGCAGGCCGACGGCGGCTATGACGTGGCCGACTACCGGGCCGTGGACCCGCTGTTCGGCGATCTGTCCGACGCCGACGACCTGGTGCGCGAGGCCCACCGGCTGGGGCTGCGGGTGATCGTGGACATCGTCCCCAACCACACCTCCGACCGGCACGCCTGGTTCCGGGCGGCGCTCGCCGGCGGCCCGGACGCCCCCGAGCGGCGGCTCTACCACTTCCGCCCCGGCAAGGGCGAAAACGGCGAGCTGCCCCCGAACGACTGGGAGTCGGTCTTCGGCGGCCCCGCCTGGACCCGCACCCCCGACGGCGAGTGGTATCTGCATCTCTTCGCGCCCGAGCAGCCGGACCTCAACTGGGACTCTCCAACGGTGCGCGAGGAGTTCGAGTCCATCCTCCGCTTCTGGCTGGACCTGGGCGTGGACGGCTTCCGCATCGACGTCGCGCACGGCATGGTCAAGGCCGAGGGGCTGCCGGACATCGGGCTGAGCGAGCAGGCGAAGCTGATCGGCGCACAGGTGCTGCCGTTCTTCGACCAGGACGGCGTGCATGAGATCCACCGCTCCTGGCGGCGGCTGCTCGACAGCTACGAGGGCGACCGCATCGGCGTCGCCGAGGCCTGGGCCCCGAACGCGGAGCGGCTCGCGCTGTACGTCCGCCCGGACGAGCTGCACCAGGCGTTCAACTTCCAGTTTCTGACCTGCGAGTGGGACGCGGCCGCGATGCACCGGGTGATCGACGAGTCGCTGCTGGCGACCCGCTCGGTCGGCGCGCCCACCACCTGGGTGCTGTCCAACCACGACGTGGTGCGGCACACCACCCGCTATGGCGGCGGGGAGCAGGGGCTGCGCCGGGCCCGTGCCGCGGCCCTGCTCACGCTCGCCCTCCCCGGCTCCGTCTATGTGTACCAGGGTGAGGAGCTCGGCCTGCCGGAGGTGGAGGATCTGCCGGACGCGGTGCGCCAGGACCCGGCGTTCTTCCGCGGCGACGGCCAGGACGGCAAGCGGGACGGCTGCCGGGTGCCGCTGCCCTGGTCGGGGTCCCGGGCCCCGTACGGCTTCGGCCCCGGCGGCTCCTGGCTGCCGCAGCCCGACGCCTGGGCCGGCCTCTCGGTCGAGGCGCAGACCGGCGACCCGCGCTCCACGCTGGAGCTGTACCGCTCGGCGCTGGCGCTGCGGCGGCAGCTGGAGGGCCTGGGCGACGGGGAGATGGAGTGGCTGCCCGGACCCGACGGGGTGCTGGCCTTCCGCAGGCCCGGTCTGGTGTGCACGCTGAACACCCTGGACACGGAGGCCGAAATGCCGGTGCCGGGGCGGCCGGTGCTGGCCTCCGCGGCGCTGGAGTTCAGCGGCGCCGCCGTGCGCATCCCGGGCGAGACCTGCGTCTGGTGGGCAGTCTGAGATGCGCCCGGTACAGTCGCATCCCGTGACCGCACCCGCACGACTGGCAGACATCGCAGCCCAGGCGGGGGTCAGCGAAGCGACGGTGAGCCGCGTCCTCAACGGAAAGCCCGGAGTCGCCGCGACCACCCGCCAGTCCGTACTGGCCGCACTGGACGTTCTCGGCTACGAGCGTCCGGTGCGGCTGCGCCAGCGCAGCGCGGGACTGGTCGGGCTGATCACCCCGGAGCTGGAGAACCCGATATTCCCCGCGCTTGCGCAGGTGATCGGGCAGGCGCTGACCCGCCAGGGCTACACCCCGGTGCTCGCCACCCAGACGCCGGGCGGGTCCACGGAGGACGAGCTGACCGAGATGCTGGTGGACCGCGGCGTGGCCGGGATCATCATCGCCTCGGGGCTGCATGCCGACACCTCCGCCGATATGCAGCGCTATGCCCAGCTTCGGGCGCAAGGTGTGCCGTTCGTCCTCGTCGACGGCTTCTCGCCGGAGGTGCAGGCGCCGTTCATCTCCCCCGACGACCGGGCGGCGATGACGCTGGCGGTGACGCATCTGGCGGCACTGGGCCACACCAGGATCGGTCTGGCGCTGGGGCCGAAGCGCTTCGTCCCCGTGCTGCGGAAGATCGAGGGCTTCGTCGGGGCCGTACGGGATCAGCTGGGGCTCGCCCCCGAGGTGATCGAAGCGGAGCTGATCCAGCACTCGCTGTTCACGCTGGAGGGCGGCCAGGCGGCCGCCTCGGCGCTGATGGACCGCGGGTGCACGGCGGTGGTGTGCGCCAGCGACATGATGGCGCTGGGAGCGATACGGGCCGCGCGGCAGCGGGGTCTGAGGGTGCCCGAGGACATATCGGTCGTCGGCTTCGACGACTCCCCGCTGATCGCGTTCACGGACCCGCCGCTGACCACGGTCCGCAAGCCGGTGCCTGCGATGGGGCAGGCGGCGGTGCGCACGCTCCTGGAGGAGATCGGCGGCACTCCGGCGCCGCACAGCGAGTTCGTCTTCATGCCGGAGCTGGTGGTGCGCGGCTCGACCGCCTCCGGGCCCGGTCAGACGGCCTGAGCAGGCCCGGTCAGACGGCCTGGGCGGGCCCGGCCCCGCCTCTGAAGGGGCGGGGTCGTCCGCAAGTACTACCGGGTGCGCCATTAGCCCACCCGAGGGATGATCAGTGTGGGGGGCGAATCTGGCAGACTCTCGTCCCATGGGTGAAACGACCGTGAAGACTTTGGACGGCCAGAGGGCCACCCCGTTTACCCCGTCACCCATGGTGGACGAGGCCCCCGAGGACGCCCCCGCGCGTCACCGGCTGACCACGCTGCGCACCCCCCGCTATCCGCGGATCTGGGTCGAAATCCTGCTCATCGCGGTCAGTTACTGGACGTACTCGCTCATTCGCAATGCCGTGCCGGAGCAGAAGGCGCAGGCGCTGCGGAACGCGGACTGGATCTGGGACGTCGAGCGGACGCTCGGCATAGCGGTCGAGCAGACGGTCAACCACGCCGTGAACTCCGTGACATGGCTGATCGTGACGATGAACTACTACTACGCCACCCTGCACTTCATCGTGACCATCGGCGTGCTGGTGTGGCTGTACCGCAGCCATCCGGGCCGTTACGCGGCCGCCCGGCTGGCGCTGTTCGCCACCACCGCGGTGGCACTGGTCGGCTACTATCTGTATCCTCTCGCGCCGCCGCGGCTGATGAGCGGACAGAACTTCATCGACACGGTTCTGGTCCATGAGACCTGGGGCTCGATGGCCTCCGGCAACTTCAAGAACATGTCGAACCAGTACGCGGCGATGCCTTCGATGCACATCGGCTGGTCGCTGTGGTGCGGACTGATCATTTTCGCGGTGGCGTCCGCGCCGTGGGCGAGGATCCTCGGGGTGCTCTATCCGACGGCGACGCTGATAGTGATCGTCGCCACGGCCAATCACTTCTGGCTGGACGCGGTGGGCGGCATGATCTGCCTGGCGTTCGGCTTCGCGCTCTCGTACGCGTGGTACCGGGCGCTGCCGCACCGGCTGCCGCGGGTTCCGACCCGGGGGCTCCGCACCCGGACCCCCGCTCCCCAATCGCCGGAGGGGCTCAAAAAGACATGGGGGTCCGGGCGCGGAGCCCCCGGTTTCAGGAACTAGTAGCCCACCGTGAAGCGCCGCCGCACATGCGCCGGCCGCTCGATCTCGTCCAGCAGCGCTGCCGCGTAGTCCTCCCCCGAGATCCGGGAGTCCCCCTCCGCGTCGGTCAGCAGCTCATCCCCGCCGAGGCGGAAGACCCCGGTGCGCTCACCGGGGGTGAACAGCGCGGACGGGCTGAGGAAGGTCCAGTCGGCGTCGTCGGGCAGGGCGCGCAGCGCGTCCAGCAGCTCGACGTGGGCGGAGGCCTCGGGCTTCCACTCGTCACGGAAGCCCGGCTGGTCGATCACGCGCTCGCCGGAGGGCAGCAGCAGGCTGCCGGCGCCGCCGACGAAGAGCAGGCGGCGCTGCCGGGCGCGGGCCAGGCCGGCGAGCGTGTCCAGGATGGGCAGGACGGCGCGTCCGGGCAGGGCGCTGACGACGGCGTCCGTGCCGTCGACCGCCTGCTCCAAGGTCGCGGCGGCGCTCACATCGGCGGTGACGCGGGTCAGGCCGGGACGCTCGGCGGCGGCCTCCTGCCCGTCGTGGCGGCGGGCGAAGCCGGTGACGGCGTGCCCGCGGTCGAGCGCCTCGGCGACGATACGGCTGCCGGCCATGCCGGTGGCGCCGAGGACGGCGAGCTTCAGGGGTGCGATGGGGGTGGTGGGGATGGTCATCAGGGGTGTTCCTTCTGAGCGGATAAGTTGCTGGAAAAGTATCTGCCGAGCAAGATAATATGTCTGCTGATGCAGATATTGCAAGGACACCTTCTTCCCGATGAAGTCACTTTCTGCGACCCTTGTCCTGTGACGGAGCACCTTCGAGATGACGACGACGTGACGCTGTACGGACTGTTCGTGGAGGCGTACACCCGGCTGAAGCCCCTGGTGAACCGCGATCTGGGCATGCCCGAGAGCTGGTTCGAGGTGCTGCTGCGGCTGGGCCGGACGCCCGGCGGCCGGCTGCGGATGACCGATCTCGCGGCGGCGGTCTCCTTCAGCTCGGGCGGCTTCACCCGGCTCGCGGACCGCATGGAGGAGGCCGGCCTGCTGCGGCGCGATCCCTGCCCGCACGACCGGCGGGCCTCCTACGCCGTGCTGACGCACGAGGGCGGCGAGGCGCTGGATCGCGCACTGGCCGCCCATGTGGCTCAGCTGGAGAAGCACTTCACCGGCCGGCTGTCGGAACAGGACCGCCAGGCGCTGGAGCGCATCCTGCGCACCCTGCGCGACGGCGCCAGGTGACGGCCGGGGTCGGCCGGAGGCCCGATGAGGAGACTTCCGAGGGGGCGGAGGGGGCAGCGGGGTCAGACAGCCGCGCCGTAGAACAGCTCGTCGACCACCGCCCGCGCACGGCGTGTGATCCGGCGGTAGTCGTCGAGCATGTCTCCCACATGGCCGGGCCCATAGCCCAGATAGCGGGAGACGGCGGCCAGTTCGCGCCCGTCGGAGGGGAAGGTGTCGCCGGGCCGGCCGCGTACCAGCATCACGCCGTTGCGCACGCGGGTCGCCAGCACCCAGGCCTCGTCCAGGATGGCGGCGTCGTCCGTGCCGATGAGTCCCGCGGCGTGCGCGGCGGCGAGCGCCTCGCGGGTGCGGGGGGTGCGCAGGCCCGGCTCCGCCCACCCGTGCCGCATCTGCAGCAGCTGGACCGTCCACTCCACATCGGTCAGCCCGCCGCGTCCCAGCTTGGTGTGGAGGGTGGGGTCGGCGCCGCGCGGCAGCCGCTCGGTCTCCATCCGGGCCTTCAGCCGGCGGATCTCGCGTACGGCGTCCTCGCCCAGGCCCTCGGGCGGATAGCGCAGCGGGTCGATCAGCTCGATGAACCGCGCCCCCAGGTCGGCGTCGCCCGCCATCGGCTGGGCGCGCAGCAGGGCCTGGCTCTCCCACACCAGCGACCAGCGGCGGTAGTACGCCTCGTACGACTTGAGGGTGCGCGCCAGGGGCCCGCTCTTGCCCTCCGGGCGCAGATCGGCGTCGATCAGCAGCGGCGGGTCAGCGGTGGGCAGTTGCAGCAGCCGGCGCATCTCGGCGACGACGGCGTACGCGGCGCGGGCGGCCTCCTGCTCGTCCACTCCGTCGCGCGGCTCGTGCACGAACAGCAGATCGGCGTCGGAGCCGTAACTCAGCTCGCGCCCGCCGAAGCGGCCCATGCCGATGACAGCGAACCTGGTCGGCAGGGTGTCGCCCCACTGGGCGCGTACGGCGGCGCGCAGCGCGCCCGCGAGGGTGGCCGCGTTGAGGTCGGTGACGGCGCCGCCCACCTGGTCCACCAGAGCGCCGTGGTCGATCGGGCCGGCTCCGGCGAGCGCGGCGGAGGTGTCCCGGTCCGCGGCGGGGCTCTGGTCGACGCCGTACGAGGCGATCAGATCCGCGGCCGCGGTGCGGAACAGCTCCCGGCGGCGGACCCCGCGTGCGGCGGCCGCGGCGGCCTCCGCGGAGTCAGCGCGCCCCACCGCGGCCAGCACCTCCTGCTCCAGATGCTCGCGGCCGCGCGGGGCGAGCCCCTGCGGGTCGCCGAGGATCGCCACCGCCTCCGGGGCGCGCAGCAGCAGATCGGGGGCGAGGCGTCCGGCCGACAGCACCCGGGCGAGGTTCTCCGCGGCCGCGCCCTCGTCGCGCAGCAGCCGCAGATACCAGGGCGTCTTGCCGAGCGCCTCGGAGACCTTGCGGAAGCCGAGAAGGCCGGCGTCCGGATCGGCCGAGTCCGCGAACCAGCCGAGCAGCACGGGCAGCAGGGTGCGCTGGATCGCCGCGGCGCGTGTCATGCCGGAGGTGAGGGCCTCCAGATGGCGCAGGGCCGCGCCGGGGTCGGCGTATCCGAGCGCTTCGAGGCGCTGCTGCGCCGCCTTGGGGCTGAGTCCCCTCTCGCCGGGGGCGAGCTGCGCGACCGCGTCCAGCAGCGGCCGGTAGAAGATCTTCTCGTGCAGCCGTCTGACCGCGGAGGCGTGGCGACGCCACTCCCGGTTGAGCTCCGCGACGGGTTCCGCGCGCAGTCCGAGCGAGCGGCCGAGGCGGCGCAGATCGGCCTCGCCCTCGGGGACGAGGTGGGTGCGGCGCAGCCGGTGGAGCTGGATGCGGTGTTCCATGGCGCGCAGGAAGCGGTACGCCTCGTCGAGCTGTGCGGCGTCCGCGCGGCCCACATAGCCGCCGGCGGCCAGCGCGCGCAGTGCGTCCAGGGTGGCGCCGCTGTGCAGGGTCACGTCGCTGCGGCCGTGCACGAGCTGCAGGAGCTGTACGGCGAACTCGACGTCGCGCAGTCCGCCGGGGCCGAGTTTGAGCTCGCGGTCGATCTCCGCGGCGGGGATGTTGTCGACGACGCGGCGGCGCATCTTCTGGACGTCGGCGACGAAGTTCTCGCGTTCCGCGGCCTGCCAGACGAGCGGGGCGAGGGCCTCGATATACGACTCGCCGAGGGTGAGGTCGCCGGCGACGGGCCGGGCTTTGAGGAGCGCCTGGAACTCCCAGGTCTTGGCCCAGCGCTGGTAGTAGGCGAGATGGCTGGACAGGGTGCGCACCAGGGGGCCGTTGCGGCCTTCGGGGCGCAGATTGGCGTCGACCGGCCAGATCGAGCCCTCGACGGTGGTCTCGGAGCAGATCCGCATCAGATGTGACGCGAGGCGGGTGGCGGCGCGCAGGGCGGTGCTCTCGTCGTCCCCGGCAGCGGCGGCGGGCTCCGCGACGAAGATCACATCGACGTCGGAGACGTAGTTGAGCTCCCGGCCGCCGCACTTGCCCATGGCGATGACGGCCAGCCGGCACTGCGCGGCGTCCTCGGGGGCGGCGGCGCGGGCGATGGCGAGGGCGGCCCGCAGGGTGGCGGTGGCCAGGTCGGCGAGTTCGGCGGCGGTTTCGGCGACGTCGATGGTGCCGCAGACGTCGCGGGCCGCGATGGCGAGGAGACAGCGCCGGTAGGCGATGCGCAGGGCGACCGGGTCCCCGGCCTCGGCGAGCCAGTGCTCGAACTCCGCCACGCCGGGGTGCAGATCGGCCGCCTCGTAGGCGAGCAGCGCCTGCCAGTCGCGCGGATGCCGGGCGAGGTGGTCGCCGAGCGCCTCGGAGGCGCCGAGGACGCCGAGCAGCCGGTCGCGCAGCGGCTTCGCGGTGAGCAGGGTGTCCAGCAGGCCCTGCCGCTCGTCGGGCCGCTGTGCCTCGACGAGGCGGACGAGGCCGCGCAGGGCGAGGTCGGGGTCGGCGGTGTCGCCGAGGGCGTCGAGCAGGACGGGGGCGCCGCGGACGGGGGCCATCTCCGGGAGGTCGAGCAGCCGTTCCGCGGCGGAGGGGTCGGTGAAGCCGTGCCGCAGGAGTCGGGTGAAGGAACTGCTTCTGCGTCCTGGCACCGTCATCAAGCCGTCTCCCGCCTCTACCGCCCGACCAAGGTCCGGCACCGAGCCTAGCCGCTCTCGGTATCGGACAATCGGCTGACCGGGGCGAAGGCGATGATTCCCGGCGGGCGCCGCGGTCAGTAGGCTCGGCGAAGGAGACAAGGAGACAAGTCCATGGACTGGACGCTCGAAGTGATCGTGGTGCCCGTCTCCGATGTGGAGCGGGCGCGGGACTTCTACCGGGACAAGGTGGGCTTCCACGTCGACATCGACTTCCGCATCGACGACAGCACCCGGCTCATCCAGCTCACCCCGCCCGGCTCCGGCTGCTCGATCGTCATCGGGGAGAACGTCCCGATGCCCGGCGGCGCGCCGTCGCCCAAGCCCGGCTCGTACCAGGGGCTTCAGCTGGTGGTCGCCGACATCCAGGCGGCGCGCGACGAGCTGGCCGGGCGCGGCCTGGAGGTGACCGGCCCGGTGGAGGTCGCCCCCGGCGACGGGGGCACGTTCCTGTACTTCGCGGACCCCGACGGCAACGGCTGGGCGGTGCAGGAGTTCCGCAGACGCGCCGCCGAGCCGTTGCACGAGGTGTTGCGGTCCCTCACCACCACAACCGACTAGCGGGACGTCACGCCTGGGGCGGGTTGTCCTGCTCGCGCCCCGGCGCCTCGGGATCCCGCCGCAGCTGGTCCTTGGCCTTCTGCTGGGCCGTGTCGATCTGCTCCTGGTACTTGCCGCGGGTCGTCTCGTCGGCCATGTCACCGGCCCTGTCGATGCCTTTGTCGACCTGGCTCTCGTGGCCCTTGAGCATGCTCTTGAGCTTGTCCAACATGGACATCGGGTCATCCTCTCGACGCTGTTCGACCCCCGCTCTCCAGGGTCCCCGCACCCCGCGCGATCCGCATCCGCACGGAGGCCGGACGGCGACGGCGACCGGACCGGCGCCGGACCGGCTACAGCACCGGGAGGTTCTTCTTCAGCTCAAAGGCGGTGACTTCGGAGCGGTACTCCTCCCACTCCTGCTTCTTGTTGCGCAGGAAGAAGTCGAACACATGCTCGCCGAGGGTTTCGGCCACCAGCTCGCTGCGCTCCATCAGGGAGATCGCCTCGCCGAGGTTCTGCGGCAGCGGCTCGATGCCCATGGCGCGGCGCTCGGCGTCGGAGAGGGCCCAGACGTCGTCGTCGGCGCCGGCGGGGAGTTCGTAGCTCTCCTCGATGCCCTTCAGGCCGGCCGCCAGCAGCACCGCGTACGTCAGATAGGGGTTCGCGCCGGAGTCGATGGAGCGGACCTCCACCCGGGCGGAGCCGGTCTTGCCCGGCTTGTACATCGGGACGCGGATCAGGGCGGAGCGGTTGTTGTGGCCCCAGCAGATGTACGAGGGGGCCTCGCCGCCCGCTCCGGCGCTGCGGGCCGAGCCGCCCCAGATGCGCTTGTAGGAGTTGACCCACTGGTTGGTGACGGCGGAAATCTCGGCGGCGTGCCGCAGCAGGCCCGCGATGAAGGAGCGGCCGACCTTGGAGAGCTGGTACTCGGCGCCGGACTCATAGAAGGCGTTCCGGTCTCCCTCGAAGAGGGAGAGGTGGGTGTGCATGCCGGAGCCCGGGTACTCGCTGAAAGGCTTCGGCATAAAGGTGGCGTGGACGCCCTGCTCCAGCGCCACCTGCTTCATCACCAGCCGGAAGGTCATGATGTTGTCGGCGGTGGACAGCGCGTCGGCGTACCGCAGGTCGATCTCCTGCTGGCCGGGCGCGCCCTCATGGTGGCTGAACTCCACCGAGATGCCCATCGACTCCAGCATGGTGATGGCCTGCCGGCGGAAGTCCATGCCGACGTTCTGCGGGGTGTGGTCGAAGTAGCCGGAGCTGTCCGCCGGGACCGGCCGGCTGCCGTCCACCGGCTTGTCCTTGAGCAGGAAGAACTCGATCTCGGGGTGGGTGTAGAAGGTGAACCCGAGGTCGGAGGTCTTGGCCAGGATGCGCTTGAGCACATAGCGCGGGTCCGCGAAGGACGGGGACCCGTCGGGCATCAGGATGTCGCAGAACATCCGGGCGGTTCCGGGGGCCTCGGCACGCCAGGGCAGGATCTGGAAGGTACTGGGGTCCGGTTTGGCGATCATGTCGGACTCATACACCCGGGCGAATCCCTCGATCGCCGAGCCGTCGAAGCCGATGCCCTCGTCGAAGGCCTGTTCAAGCTCGGCGGGGGCGACGGCGACCGACTTGAGAAAGCCCAGCACGTCGGTGAACCAGAGGCGCACAAAGCGGATGTCGCGCTCCTCAAGCGTGCGGAGCACAAATTCCTGCTGCTTATCCATGTTCGCTGTCCTACCCATCCTTGCCGGTCAGGCCGCCTGGCGCTGTCGAGCATCGCACCTGTGCGTTTCAGACGCGTTGCGCGCCGCGGCTGAGGCCATTGTGGGTCAGGGCGAACCCCGAGACGACCCTGAGGTCCCCTTATTGCACCCCGACATGTGTCAGTTTTCTTTGACACCCCCTTCGGGGTGCGTCAGCCTGGACTGACAGATACCGAAGAAGGGGGCCGCGATGAGCCAGCGACCGGCCTCCGGCCCGTCCGGCGACGCGCTCTCCGGCGACGCGCTGCTGAAGGTCCTCACGGCCCTCGGCAACCCCCACCGCATGCGCATCGTCGCCGCGCTGCTCGGCGGACGCAACTACGTCAGCGCCCTCGCCCGCGACCTCGGCATCGGCCGCCCGCTGCTCCATATGCATCTGCAGCGGCTGGAGGCCGCGGGCCTGGTCAAAGGCGAGCTGGAGCTGTCCGAGGGCGGCAAGGCGATGAAGTACTTCGCGCTGACGCCGTTCTGCGTCTCGCTCACCCCCGAGACCGTCGGGGCGGCGGCGCGGACGCTCACCGGGGACCGTGCCGACGACCGTGCCGGGGACCGCAAAGACACCCAGAAGGATCAGAAAGATCAGAAGGAGACGGCAACATGAACGCGGACACGGTGGCGGCGGTCGGAGCCGGCGGGGTCTTCCTTCTGCTGATCGTGATCGTCTGGCAGGTCGCGGCGACCTGGCGGGCCCGCATGCTGGCCGCCCGTGAGGACGAGTACCGGCGGCTCGCCGAGCGCTACGCCCGGCTGCTGGAGGACAGCACCGAGCTGCACCGCCGCACCCTCGACGAGCTGACGCAGACCCGCGCCTCGCTGACCTCGATGGAGAAGATGATGCGCGAGATCGAGTAAGCGGCGACCCGGCCCGGTTCGGGACCGGGACCGGGACCGGGACCGGAACCGGTACGGCCAGGAGCGGCAACTCCCGGCCGTACCCATGGAGTTCGTACACATCACACGCACAGGCGCTGATGCGCCGCGGCAGGTCGTCACAGCCTCACGCCGCGGCGCAGGGCACCGTGCGCCTTCACTCCACACAAGGAGAGTACTCATGAAAGCGCTGCTCAAGCGTCTGGCCAGGGCACCGGGCGGCAGTCGCGCCAAGTGGCTGGTGCTCGCCGGCTGGCTGATCGTCGTCGCCGCCCTCGGCCCCCTCGCCGGGAAGCTCGGCGAGGTCGAGGAGACCGGGCCCAACGCCTTCCTGCCGCGCGGGGCGGAGTCCGCGCAGGTCAACACCGAGCTGGAGCGGTTCCGCGACGACGCCCTGATGCCGGCCGTCATCGTCTACAGCTCCGGCGAGGAGACCGGCACGATCGACTCGGCCGCCCGCGCCAAGGCGGAGGCCGACCGGACCGCGTTCGAGCCGTACGCGGCCCAGGGCGAGCAGATCGCTCCCCCCGTCCCCTCCGAGGACGGCAGGGCCCTGCTGACCGTGGTGCCGCTGAACTCCGCCGAGGACGGCCTGACCGGCACGGTCGAGGAGATCCGGCAGATCGCGGGCGCCAACGCGCCGCCCGGGCTGGACGTCGAAGTCGGCGGACCGGCCGGGTCGCTGGTCGACCAGGTCGCCGTCTTCGACACCCTCGACGCCACCCTGATGATCGCCACCGGTCTGGTGGTCGCCTTCCTGCTGCTGGTCACCTACCGCAGCCCGGTGCTGTGGCTGCTGCCACTGCTGTCCGTCGGCTTCGCGGCGGTCCTCACCCAGGTGAGCACCTATCTGCTGGCGAAGTACGCGGGCCTGCCCGTCGATCCGCAGAGCGCGGGCATCCTGATGGTCCTCGTCTTCGGCGTCGGCACCGACTACGCCCTGCTGCTGATCGCCCGCTACCGCGAGGAACTGCACCGCCAGGAGGACCGGCACGCCGCCATGAAGCTGGCGCTGCGCCGCTCGGGACCGGCGATCCTCGCCTCCGCGGGAACCATCGCCGTCGGCCTGGCCTGCCTCTCCCTCGCCGATGTCAACTCCTCCCGCTCCATGGGCCTGGTCGGCGCGGTCGGCGTGGTCTGCGGATTCCTCGCCATGGTGACCGTGCTGCCCGCCCTGCTGGTGATCGCGGGCCGCTGGGTCTTCTGGCCGTTCGTCCCCGCGTACGGCACGCCGGTGCGCAAGGCGCGGACCGTCTGGTCCCGCATCGGCCATGCCGTCGCCCGCCGTCCCCGCTGGTCCTGGATGATGTCCGTCGCCGTCACCGGGGTGCTTGCCTTCAGCGCCGTCGGCATCGACATGGGGCTGCGGCAGTCCGAGATGTTCCAGACCAAGCCCGAGTCGGTCGTCGCCCAGGAGCGGATCTCGGCCCACTACCCGTCCGGAGCCTCCGATCCGGCGACCGTGGTGACCGACGCGACCCGGGCCGCCGAGGTGAAGGCCGCGGCGAGCGAGGTCCCCGGCGTCGCCCGCGTCGAGGACGGCGACCGCACCCCCGACGGCGCCCGCGCCACCCTCTCCGTGGTGCTCAAGGCCGCCCCGGACAGCCAGGCCGCCAAGGACACGGTGGACGCGCTGCGGACGGCCGTGGGCGCGGTCGAGGGGGCCGACGCCCTCGTCGGCGGCACATCCGCGCAGACGCTGGACACCCAGCGGGCCGCCGACCGCGATCTGCGGGTCGTGATCCCGGCCGTGCTCGCCGTCGTCCTGCTGGTGCTGATCTGGCTGCTGCGGGCGATCGTCGCCCCCGTGCTGCTGCTCGCCACCGTCGTCCTGTCGTACTTCGCCGCACTCGGCGCCTCGAACCTGCTATTCGAGAACGTCCTCGGCTACGCCGGAGTCGACTGGTCGATCCCGCTGATGGGCTTTGTCTTCCTGGTCGCCCTCGGCATCGACTACAACATCTTCCTGATGCACCGCGTCAAGGAGGAGTCGGCCCGGCTGGGCCTCGGCCGCGGGGTGCTGGCGGGCCTGACGACCACCGGCGGGGTCATCACCAGCGCGGGCGTCGTGCTCGCCGCGACGTTCGCGGTCTTCGCCGGGCTGCCGCTGGTGACGATGGCCGAGATGGGCGTGATCGTCGGCCTCGGGGTGCTGCTGGACACCTTCCTGGTCCGCACGGTCCTGGTGCCGGCGCTGGCGCTCGACCTGGGCCGCTGGTTCTGGTGGCCGGGGAGCCTGTTCCGCCGCCCCGCGCAGACCTTGGAGCGGGACGCGTCCCAGCGGCGCGAGCGCGCCCCGGAACACGTCTGACGCCGCGCGCGTGCTCGCGTGTCTGCCCGCGCGCCCGGGGGACGGCCGCCTGACGGTGGCGACCGCCGCCCGGGGCGCGGGCAGGTGCTTGTCCCGCCCACCCGCCCGATTGCACCTCCCCGCACGCGCGGAGCGGGTTGCCGCACCCCGCATCCGCGGGCGGCGGGGATCGGCACGCGGGACCAACCACCCGCCACCCCGGCAAACAACAACGACCGCGCCTCTGGCACGGGCCGACACCGAAGCGACCGCCACGCGGGCCGCAGGCCGCTGCTCGTCTCTCCCTCCCGCCCGATAGCACCTCCCCGCACACGCGGGGAGGGATACCGCACCCCGCACCAGCGGAGGGCGGTAATCGGGCGGGAGGGAGGAGGAAGGAGGGAGGGGCAGGAGCCCGCCCGCCGCCGCGGGCGGCGGGCAGCGGGCGGCGGGCAGCGGGCAGCGGGCAGCGGGCGGCGGGCGGCGCGGCCTCTCCCCCACCCCGGCGGAGCCGAACCCGCGGGAGGCGTGGGACGGCCCGCGCACTACCATCGGCGGCCATGGGGGCCCCGCGGCCCAGCCGCCTCGCGTACGCCGCACGTCCCACGGCTCTGATGACCGCCGTGGCGACGCTCCTCGGCGCGCTCTTCCTCTGTCTCGGCCCGCACCACACGTCCGCCGACACTCCCGCCGGCACCCCCGCCCGCGCCTTCGGCCTCTCCGCCGAACACGCGCAGACGCCGCTGAACCCCGCACGGAGCGCGTACACCTGTCCGTACGACGAGGACCACTGCGCGCTGACGCCGGTGCTGACCGCCGCCGTGCTCACCGGCCCCCCGGCGGACGCACCGCAGGACGCGGACACCGCACCGGCTCATATCGCCCGGACACAGCTCCACGGGCGGCCGCCCCGCGGTGAAGCCCAGCCCCGCGCCCCCGATCTGCATGTCCTTCAAGTGCTGCGGACCTAGCCGGACCTGGACGACCCGTACCAGTTCCGTCAGACCAGCACACCCACTCACGAAGGACCTTTCCCACCATGAATTCCCGCAGCAGCGACCGCCGGGCCCGGATAGAGCAGATGCGCCGCGCCGAGCAGGCACGTGAACGGCGCAGCCGCATCCTCACCTTCGCCGTCAGCGGCGTCGTCGTCGCCGGACTCGTCGGCTTCGGCGTCTTCGCCCTCGGCCAGGAGACGGAGAAGAAGGAGCGGCGCGAGGCGCAGGCCAAGGCGCCGATCGCGGACGAGAAGTCCTGGGACGCGCAGACGCTGGGCCGCAACCATGTCGAGACCCCCGTCAGCTACCCGATGAAGCCGCCGGTCGGCGGCGACCACCACCCCGTGTGGATGAACTGCGACGGGGACGTCTACGAGCAGCCGGTCCCCGCGGAGAACGCCGTGCACTCGCTGGAGCACGGCGCGGTCTGGGTGACCTACAGCGGCAAGGCGTCCGACGCCGATGTGGCCGCGCTGGCCGCGAAGGTGAAGAAGACCCCGTACTCGCTGATCAGCCCGGTTCCGGAGCAGACCGGGGCGATCATGCTGAGCGCCTGGGGCAAGCAGCTGACGGTCGACGCGGCGGATGACCCGCGGGTGGACCGGTTCCTCACGAAGTACGTCCAGGGCCCGCAGACCCCGGAGCGCGGTGCGGTCTGCACCGGCGGGATGGACGGCAAGTGAGCGGCGCCGGAAACAGCGTGGCCGGAGACAGTCCGGCCGGAAACAGTCCGATCGGAAACAGCCTGACGCGTACTCAGTGGGCGGCGATCGCCGCGGTGGTGTCAGCGCTGCTGTTCGCCGGGGCGGCGACCATCTTCTCCGCCGTGGAAGGGGGCGGCGACGACGCGTCCCGTACACCGTCAACAGACTCGGCGGACGCGGGATTCGCCCGTGATATGTCGGTCCATCACCAGCAGGCGGTGGAGATGTCCTTCATCGTCCGGGACCGCACGGACGACGAGGATGTGCGCAGGCTCGCGTACGACATCGCCAACACGCAGGCCAATCAGCGCGGCATGATGCTGGGCTGGCTGGATCTGTGGGGGCTGCCCGCGCTGGAGGCCGGCAGCGAGCCGATGGCCTGGATGACGGGCGGCGGCGGACACGGCGGCCACGAGGCCGGGGGCGGCGGCCACCAGGCCGCGGCCAGCGGCGCGCTGATGCCGGGCATGGCCACGAGGAAGCAGCTCGAAGAGTTGCGCGCCGCCTCGGGGCGGGACGCCGAGATCCGCTTCCTTCAGCTCATGACCGCCCACCACGAGGGCGGGGTCGCGATGGCCGAGGGCTGCGTCGAGCAGTGCGCCGTGGAGCCCCAGCGGAAGCTGGCCCAGGGCATGGTCGACGCGCAGCGTTCGGAGATCGAGCTGATGGCGGACATGCTGCGCAAGCGCACCGCGGGGCGTAGCGGGGCATAGCGGAGCGTAGGTGTCGCGTACGGCGGCCGGGGTACCCCGTGTTGTGCGGGGTGCCCCGTACACCCCGTTCAGTCGTCTGCGGTCGCGTCCTGCGAACGGCGCAATGACGATGGTGACAGGAGGTGCACATCATGACGACCGCACGAGACATCATGCACTCCGGGGCTCAGTGGATCCCCGCACACGAGACGCTCGACCGGGCCGCTCAGCTCATGCGCGAGCACGGCGTGGGGGCGCTCCCCATCGCCGACGCGAACGAAAGGCTGTGCGGCATTCTCACCGACCGCGACATCGTGGTCGGCTGTGTGGCCATGGGCCGTGACCCCTCAAGGGTCACCGCCGAGGAGATGGCCAAGGGCACGCCGCGCTGGATCGAGGCGGACTCCGATGTGGAGGCCGTGCTCAATGAGATGGAGAACCACCAGATCCGCCGGCTGCCGGTGATCGAGAACAAGCGGCTGGTGGGGATGATCAGCGAGGCCGATCTCGCCAAGCATCTGAGCGACGAGCAGCTCGCCCACTGGATGGAGCGGGTGTACGCCTTCAAGTGAGCGGACGCGGCCCGCTCAAGGGCCGCCCGTTTCGAGGCCGCCGGTTTCGACGACGCCCGTTTCGAGGATCGCCCGCGCCACCGTCCGCGGGCAGTCCAGCGTCATCAGATGGCCCGACTGCTCGACCGGCTCAAAACGGGCCGCGCCGAGCAGCCGGGCCAGCGCGCGCTGCCGCCCGGTCCAGCGGGCGTCCGCGCCCGCCGCGAGGACCGTGACCGGCAGGCCGCGCGGCAGCGGCCGGCGTCCGCGCAGCGCGAGGAGTTCGGCGGCGACGGCGCGGTAGTGCGCGTTTTCCAGCAGGATGCCGCGGGTCACCCGGGAGGTGGCGTAGCAGCGCCGGACCAGGGGGTACGGGGCGGGGTCGCCGCCCCCCGCACGGGACAGGCGCACCGCGGCCCGCCGGGCGGCCGGGCCGAGGGCGGCGGGCGCCCCGACGGCGCTGAGGGCGGCCCCGAGCCCGCGGGCCAGGGCTGTGCGCACGGCGGGGGCGGCGGGCGGGCGTGCGGTTTCCTCGACCGAGGAGTCGATGAGCACGAGCCCGGCTGTGCGGTCCGGGTGCAGCCGGGCGAACGCCTCCGCGTGGAACCCGGCGATCGAGTGCCCGGCGACCACCGCGGGCTCCCGGAGGCCGGCCGCGTCGAGGAGGGCGGCGATCCGGTGGGCCTCCCCCGCGGCGGACGGCGGCACGGCGGCGGGGCCGCTGAGCCCGTGGCCGGGGCGGTCGAAGCGGACGACGGTGCGGTGCGGGGCCAGGAGGGGGACGACGGGGTCCCAGTCGAACCAGCTCATGCCGAGACCGGCGCTCAGCACGCAGACCGGCCCGCGGCCTTCGACGACCACATGGTGCGGCACGCCTCCCACCCGCACGAAGGCGTCGACGGCGGTCATGTGCGCGTGTCCTCCTTCCGTTCGGCTGCGACGGTCCGTTCGCGTACGACGGTCAGGGCGAGCACCGCGAGCCAGGCCGCCACGAGGAGCACCTGGAGCCGCTGGCCCGCGCCCAGGGCCCAGGTCCCGCGCCCCGCTTCGAAGGCGGCGACCGCGGCCAGCGTCCAGACGGTGGCGGCCAGTTCGAGGGCGACGAGCGCGGGGCCGACGCGGGCCAGCGGCGACGGCCGGCCGCCGCGGCGTGCGGCGACGGTGAGCGCGACGACGCCGAGGAGCGCCCCGGTCATCGCGAGCGCGGAGCTGACGGCGTGCGCGGTGTGCGTAGCGGGGACGAGGCCCGCGGTCTCCCGGGCCGCGCACACCGGGTCGGCGGTGGGCGCGCAGCTCAGCGGCAGCCGGGAGTCCACGGCCGTCGCGGCCCCGAAGAGGGCGAGCCCCGCCCAGCCGACGACCGCCCACACGGTGCGCCGGGAGGGTCCGCCGCCCCACAGGGCCGTCACCGCCCCGGCGAGGACGAGCAGCCCGGCGGCCAGGTCGGTGGCCCGGAAGAGCCCGCCGAGCGGCTGGTCGGCGGCGGCGAGCTCGCTGACGTACGTCTGTACGGGGTTGAGCCCCGTCGCCACGACGACCTCCAGCACCCATGCGGTGTAGGCGACGGCCCCCAGCGCGATCAGCAGGGCGGCGGGCCGTGCGGCGCGCGGGGGCCGAGCACGCTGGGACGGGGCACGTGAGGACATAGTGGACTGATCGTATGGGACTTCCCGCATGCCCTCCGATACCCGGTGGGGGTAGGGAGGCAGGCTTCGGGCGTGGTGATCGTCCGGGATTCGAGCGGCATGCGTGTCAGGCGGCTGCTGCTGTTCGCCGCGCTGCTCTTCGGGATCACGACGATGCACACGGCCGGCCATCCGGCCATGGGCGCGGCGCAGGGGGACAGCGCGGCGCAGGGGGCGGGCACCGTCCATGCGACCGCCCATGCGACTGGGCGGGCGACCGGGCAGGCGGCCCGTGCCGCCGACGCGGCACATGGAGCCGGCGCGCGGCCCGCTTCGGCGGAGGCGTACCCGGCGACAAAGGTCGTGCAACACGCGCTCGACGGCGCGGCGTTCAGCCGACCTGCCATCGCGGCGGCGCACCAGGCGGCAACCGTCGGACGGCCTGCGCTCGAAGGACCGGCGGCCGGGCAGCCCGCCGCGGCGCCCGCGCACCCGGCGGCGGCAGCCGCGCAGCAGGCGCCGGCGGCCGCGCAGCAGGCGCTCGAAGGACCGGCGGCCGCGCGGACCGCGGTCGGCGAGGCGGGCGAGGGGCATGCGGCGCACGGCAAGTCCCGCGGCACCGGGATGGACCCGTCCGCGGTCTGTCTGGCGGTTCTGGCGGGGCTGGCGGCCTGGGGCGTCGCGCTGATCGCCATACGGCCGGCGGCGCGCGACGAAGGCGACGGCCTGCTGACGGCGGCCCGCGCCCGGCTGCCGGACGCACTGCGCCCCAACCCGCCGCCCCCGCGGACTCTCCTCACGCAGTTGTCGGTGCTCCGGATCTAGGAGCGCTTCGCGCTTCAGCCCCATCCCTCACCGACAACACACGAGGTACATCTCACCATGCACCACCACATCACGCGCCGCTCCCTGCTCACGGCGACGCTCGCCGCGGCGGGCACGGGAGTTCTGGCCGCCTGCTCCCCCGGCCGCTCCGCCTCCTCCCCCGCCGCCGGCCCCACGTATGTCTCCCCCGACGGCAAGGAGGTCACAGCCGCCGAGGCAGCCCGCGGCACGGGTCCCGTACGGACGGTGAAGCTCACCGCCGCCGAGTCCTCGCTCGACCTGGGCGGCGGACGCACCGTCAGCTCGTGGGCGTACGGGGAGCGGCTGCCTGGCCAGGAGGTCCGGGTCACCGCCGGCGACACCCTGGACCTGACCCTCGCCAACCGGCTGCCGCAGCCGACCTCGCTGCACTGGCACGGGCTGGCTCTGCGCAACGACATGGACGGCGTGCCCGGGGTCACGCAGGACGCCATCCGGCCGGGCGAGGACTTCGCCTACCGTTTCACCCTCCCGCACCCGGGCACGTACTGGTTCCATCCGCACTCCGGTGTGCAGCAGGACCGCGGACTGTACGCACCGCTGGTCGTCGAGGACCCGAAGGAGCCGCTGGCGTACGACCGGGAGTGGGTCGTGGTCCTGGACGACTGGGTCGACGGGGTGGACGGCTCGACGCCGGACGCGGTGCTGGCGGAGCTCTCGCAGGGGATGGCCGACCACGCGGGCATGGACCACCCATGGGCCACGGAACCACGGAGCAAGGGGCCATGGACGACAGCGCCTCGGGGCCGGCCCGCTCCGGTCCCTCCCGCATGATGATGGGCGCACACAGCGAGCTGCTCGGCGGGGACGCGGGCGATGTCGCCTACCCGCACTATCTCGTCAACGGCCGTACGGCCGAGGACCCTTCGGTCTTCACGGCGAAGCCGGGCGACCGCATCCGGCTGCGGATCGTGAACGCGGGCGGGGACACGGCGTTCCGTGTGGCGCTCGGCGGCCATGAGCTGACGGTGACGCACACCGACGGCTTCCCGGTGGAGCACACCCGCACGGACGCGCTGCTGCTCGGCATGGGCGAGCGCTATGACGTGCTGGTCACTGCGGGCGACGGCGTTTTCCCGCTGACAGCGGAGGCCGAGGGCAAGTCGGCGGCCGCGCGGGCCCTGCTGCGTACAGGCGGCGGGGCCGCCCCGGCCGCCTCCGTACGCCCCGGCGAACTCCGCGGCCGGGTGCTGACCGCGGACCGGCTGCGCGCGGCCGAGTCCGCCGCGCTCCCCGCGCGGACCCCGGACCGGACGATCCGCATCCGCCTGACCGGCGGCATGGCCACGTACGACTGGGCCTTCGACGGCACGCCGTACGCACCGGACCGCCGCCAGCCGGTGCGCGCGGGCGAACGCGTCCGGCTGGAGTTCACCAACGCGACCGCGATGTGGCATCCGCTGCATCTGCACGGCCACACCTTCGCCCTGACCGGCACCAGTGCCGGCACCGGCGCCGTCCCCCGGACCGCCTCTGCCACTCTCGCGGCGCCCGCAAGGACACGGCGATCATCCTCCCGAACGCCACGCTGACGGCGGACTTCGACGCGGACAACCCGGGCCTGTGGATGCTCCACTGCCACAACGTCTACCACGCGGAGGCGGGCATGATGACGGTCCTCGGCTACCGCCGCTGACGCCTCCGGGGCTGCGCCCCGCTCCCCCTGCGCCCTGGGGGCAATTGCCGTTGCCTTACCCAGCGGTCCTGGGCCGGTCAGTGCAACGGCGTTGCCCGGGGGCGTGGGGGAACCCCGGCTTCCCGCAGCTGGGGCCAGCCCCAGCCCCCCTTCGGGGGGAGGGGTTACGGGGCTGCCGCCCCGCACCCCATCGCGCGGCACCTTCGCGCCGCTCGCGCCGACACGGCCTGAAGGCCGTGCCCCCCGTGGGGGTACCCCCGGACGGAGTCGGGGGGAGATTGAGGCGCGAGGGTCCGGGGCCAGCCCTGGAAAGTTCACCCTGCCGTCTCCTCCCTCCGCTTCCTCTGCGCCCGGCGCTTCACCGCATCCTCATCCGTGTCCGCGTTGTACGTCACCAGCTTCGGCAGCGCCGCCGCCAGCAGGCCGACGCCCGCGACGCACACGAGGCCGCCGCTCCAGATCGCCGGGCGGGTGCCCGTCCAGCCGGCCATGGCGCCGGCGCGGACCTGGCCGAGCTGGGGGCCGACGCTGTAGGAGAGGACTTCGATGCCGGCGAGGCGGCCGCGGAGTTCGTCGGGGATGGTCTGGTTCCAGATGGTGGAGCGGCCCAGGCCGCTGAGCATGTCGCCCGCGCCCGCGAGGGCCAGGCACAGCAGGACCAGCCAGACGTTGGAGAACCAGCCCGCCGCGGCGATCGCCAGGCCCCAGCCCGCCGCCCCGAAGACCACCAGCAGCCCGTGCCGCCGGACGCGCGAGGTCCACCCGCTGGTCAGGCTGAGGGCCACGGAGCCCGCCGAGCCCGCCGCGTACATCAGGCCGAGCGACCACTCGGCGTCCAGGTCGTCCGCGAGGAACGGGAAGATCGTGTTCGGGAAGGCGAAGAACATCGCCACCAGGTCGATCGCATAGGTGCCCAGCAGCACCGGCCGTGACCACGCGTAGCGCGCCCCCTCCGCGATCCCCCGCAGCGACGGCTTGTCGGCGTCGAGCGCGGGCGGCGCGGCCGTGAGCCGGGTGCACAGGAGCACGGAGACGGCGAAGGCGCCGACGGTGACCGCGTACGCCGTCGCATGGCCCGCGTAGGCCACCACCAGACCCGCGAGCGCGGCCCCACGACCGCGCCGAGCTGCCACCGCAGCGCGTTCAGCGCGGCCGCGGCCGTGAGCTGGTCATGGGGGACGATCCGGGCCATCAGGGCGTCCAGGGCGGGGCGTTGCAGCCCGGCGAGCGCGGAGACCCCGGCCGCCACCAGATACAGCGGCCACAGCAGCGGCTCCGGCAGCATGGCGTTCACCAGGAGGACCAGGGCGAGCACTCCGAGCCCCGCCTCGGTGCCGAGGATCAGCTTGCGGCGGTCGACGGCGTCGGCGAGGGCGCCCCCGTACAGCCCGAAGACCACCAGCGGCACCAGCTCCACCGCGCCCATCGCGCCGACGGCCAGCGGCGATCCGGTCAGCTCCTTGATCTGGAGCGGCAGCGCCACCATCGCCATGAAGCTGCCGAAGAAGGTGACCAGGCCCTGGATCCACAGGAGCCGGAAGTCGCGGGACGACCGCCAGGGGGAGAGATCGGGCAGGATCGACGACAGCCTGTTCGAAGAGGTCACAAGGGGCCATGGTTCGCGCAGGCGGTGGACCCGGGCAACCAGTTTTCTTTTCCCAGCTTTCCCAGCTTTCCCGGTGTTTCCGGTGTTTCCAGTGTTTCCGGGTTTTTTTCCGGCGGCCGGGCCGATTGCCGGAGTGTCACCAGCCCGTCGGCGGCGGCGAGGTCAGCCGGTCCGCGAGCCGCGACAGCCGGTCCCTGAAGGGCCGTCGCCCGCGCGGCGCGGGCCCGCAGTTCTCCCCCGCCGCCGCACTGACCAGATGCTGCACCGTGTCCAGGTCCACCGCCGTGGACTGATCCACCGTCAGCGACTCATGGGCCAGCCCCTGGACCTCCGGATGCCCGCCGTCCAGGGACAGCACCGTCGCCCCCGCGCGCCGCGCGCCGTGGACCCGTTCCAGCACGTCCGCGCCCGGCGGCGCCGGAGCCACCAGCAGCAGCGCCTCGCCCCGGCCTGCGGCTTCCAGCCGGCCCAGACCGGCGGCCAGCTGCGCCGGGTCCCCGGGCCGCACCCGGTGCCGCACCAGCGTCGGAGTCAGCTCCGGCAGCCCCGACCAGGCCGCTTCGTCCATCAGATGCGCCGCCAGATGCCAGGGCTCGTACTGCTCCGTGCCGACGAGCAGCAGCCCGCCGACGTGGCCGGGCGGGACCGAGGCCCGCAGCACCCGGGCGAACCGCCGGGTCGCCTCGGGCCACTCCGTACCGCCCAGGACTTCGCGCAACAGCGCCACGCGCACCGCATCCATGGCGGCACCCTGGTATCCGGCGCGTCCGCCCGCGCGGGGGTTGCCGCCCGCCTCACCCGTACGGACTACAAAACCAGCCAGTAATGTCGGGGCCATGACTTCACACGACACTGGCTCCGCCGACACCGGCTCCGGCCCCGGCACTGGCCCCGGCCCCGGCGCCGGCGCCGCGCCCAAGCCCCCCGCCAAGGACCCCTGGGACCTTCCCGATGTCTCCGGTCTCGTCGTCGGCGTCCTCGGCGGCACCGGCGACCAGGGCCGCGGCCTCGCCTACCGGCTCGCCCGGGCCGGACAGAAGGTGATCATCGGCTCGCGCGCCGCGGAGCGCGCCGAGGCCGCCGCCGCCGGGATCGGCCTCGGCGTGGAGGGCCTCGACAACGCCGAGTGCGCGCGCCGCAGCGATGTGGTGATCGTGGCCGTGCCCTGGGACGGACACGCCAGGACGCTTGAGTCCCTGCGCACGGAGCTGGCCGGAAAGCTGGTCGTGGACTGCGTCAATCCGCTCGGCTTCGACAAGAAGGGCGCGTACGCCGTCAAGCCCGCGGAGGGCAGCGCCGCCGAGCAGGCCGCGGCCCTGCTGCCCGACTCGCGGGTGACCGCCGCCTTCCACCATCTGTCCGCCGTGCTGCTCCAGGACACCTCGCTGGACGAGATCGACACCGATGTGATGGTGCTGGGCGAGAGCCGCGCCGACACCGACGTCGTACAGGCGCTGGCCGCCCGCATCCCGGGTATGCGCGGCGTCTTCGCGGGTCGGCTGCGCAACGCCCACCAGGTGGAGTCGCTGGTCGCCAATCTGATCTCGGTGAACCGCCGCTACAAGGCGCACGCGGGTCTGCGGGTTACCGACGTGTGACCGGTGTACCGGGCGGGACGGGGCATGAGGGACACTGTTGCGGTACGCACCACCGGACAGGAGCCGACCCCCATGCCCCGTCTCGCCCTCTACGCCCTCGTCGTCTGCGCCCTCGCCATGGCGGCCGCCGCCGTGTCCTTTGTGCGGGGCAGCTGGCTGGGGATCGTCTGGGTGCTGCTGGTCGGCGTCTCCTCCAACATGGCGTGGTACTACCTGCGCCGCGCCAAGGTCACAGGCGCGGGCACGGGGACGGGGACGGGCGCGGGCACGGGGAGCGTCAAGGGCTGACCGTCAGCCGGCCAGCTGCTCGCACAGCGGGTTCGCGTCCTGCCAGAAGCGGAAGTACTGATACCCGCAGTAGGCGTCGTTCTGGCCGACGCCCAGACCGTCCAGCAGCGCGTACACCGCGTCAAAAAACGCGTTGTTGACCTCCGGGACGAAGAACAGCAGCACGAACACAAAGATCAGTCCGAACGGCGCGAACGGCTCCACCTGCCGGCGGACCTTGTACGAGAGCCAGGGCTCCAGCACCCCGTAGCCGTCCAGGCCCGGCACCGGCAGGAAGTTGAGGATCGCGGCCGTGACCTGGAGCAGCGCCAGGAACGCCAGCGCGAAGCGGAAGACGGCCGGCACCCCGTCCAGGGCGTCCAGCCAGAACGGCGCGGTGCACACGATCGCGAACAGCACATTCGTCAGCGGACCCGCGGCCGAGATCAGACTGTGCTTCCAGCGGCCCCGGATGCGGCCGCGCTCGATGAAGACCGCGCCGCCCGGCAGACCGATGCCGCCCATGATCACAAAGACCACGGGGAGCACGATGCTCAGCAGCGGATGCGTGTACTTCAGCGGGTCGAGGGTCAGATAGCCCTTCGCGCCGATGGTGATGTCGCCGCTGTGGTGCGCGGTGCGCGCGTGCGCGTACTCGTGCAGACAGAGCGAGACGACCCACGCGGACGTCACGAACAGGAACACCGCAAGCCCGGCGCTCGCGGCGAAGTCCGTCCACACCGCCCAGCCCGTCACCGCCATCACGGCGACGATCCCGAGGAAGACCGGACTGATCTTCCACTCGCTGTGGCGGGTCGCGGCGGTGCTCATGGGCTTCGGCTCCCGGAAGTCGGACGTGCGTGCGGCTGCGCCGCGTCGTGTGCGGCTGAGATATGGCGATACGGCGGCGGTACGGCTGTCGTGTGCGGCAGACCGTACCGGCAGGGAGTGGAACGTCCCGGGCCGGGGTGCGGGTTCCGTACCCCGGCCCGGCGGGGCGCGGCGGATACTCGCGCGCGCTCACATCCGCCCGGCGGACACAATGGCCTGGTGCATTACCTCGTACTCGGCCCGACCCAGGCACTCCACGACGACGGCACACCCGTCACGCTCGGCGGCGCACGGCTGCGGGCGCTGCTGGCCGCGCTCGCGCTGCGGCCGGGGCGCGCCGTCCCGGTGGGCGTCCTGGTCGACGAGGTCTGGGACGGGGAACCGCCCGCGGACGCGGTCGGCGCGGTGCAGGCGCTGGTGGGGCGGTTGCGCAGGGCCTTGGGAAGGGCCGCGGTGGCCTCCGCGGAGGGGGGCGGGTACCGGCTGTGCGCGGAGCGCGACGCGGTGGATCTGCACCGGTTCGACCGGCTCGCGGGCGAGGGGTCGCGGGCGCTGGCCGACGGCGACGCCGTCAAGGCGGCGGCGCTGCTCGACGAGGCGCTCACGCTGTGGCGCGGCCCGGTGCTGGCGGATCTGCCGGGCCGGCTCGCCGAGGCCGCCCGCTGGGAGACGCGGCGGCTCGACGCCCGCCGCTCCCGGCTGACCGCGCTGCTCGCCCTCGGCGGCCGGGCGGAGGAGGCCCTCGCGGAGCTGGCGGAGCTGTGCGCGGCGCATCCGCTCGACGAACGGCTCCAGGAGCTGCGGCTCAGGGCGCTGCGGGACGCGGGCCGCACCGCGCAGGCGCTCGCTGCGTACGAGGAGGTCCGCGGCACGCTCGCCGACCGCCTGGGCACGGACCCGGGCCCCGGCCTGCGGGCGCTGCACGAGGAGCTGCTGCGCCCGTACCCGTACGAGACGCCGGGCGGCTCCGCGGCGGGGCCCGGCCCCGGCGTCGGCCCGGCGGGCGGCCCGGAAGGGATGACCTGGGCCGATGCGGTCGGCACGGCCAGTGCCCGAGCGGGGGAAGCCGGGCACACTCCCCGGCACGGGCACGGGCACGGGCACGGATACGGGCACGGGCACGCGCCGCCCGTTGACAGCACCGCTTCCACAGCCGACGCCACGGCGCCGGAAACCGGCCGCCTGGCCCAGTCCGGGCCCGCCGGCCCGGCCGTCGTCCCTCCCCTGACCGGGACGGCGGGCGGCGTCGCCGACCGTTCGGCCGTCCCTGGCACGCCGCCGCCCGGCAATCTGCGCGCCCGGCTCAACAGCTTCGTGGGACGCGAGCCCGAACTGCGGGCCATCGGGCAGGATCTGGCCCGCACCCGGCTCGTCACGCTCGTGGGGGCGGGCGGCGCGGGCAAGACGCGGCTGTCGCAGGAAGCGGCAGAGCGGGCCGCGGCGGCGGGGCCGGACCAGCCGTGGCCGGACGGCGTCTGGCTCGCCGAACTCGCGCCCGTGGACGGCCCGGAGTCCGTTCCGGAGGCGGTCCTCAGCGCGCTCGGGGCGCGCGAGACCGTGCTGTGGGGCGCGGGCGCGGACGAACTCCGGGCGGGCGGCGAGAGGCAGAGCGGCGACGCCTTCGTACGACTCGCCGAACACTGCGCGCGGCGGCGCATGCTGCTGCTCCTGGACAACTGCGAGCATGTCATCGACGCGGCGGCCGCGCTCGCCGAGCGGCTGCTCCAGCGCTGCCCGGGGCTCACAGTCCTGGCGACCAGCCGGGAACCGCTCGGCGTGCCGGGCGAGTTGGTGCGTCCGGTGGACCCGCTGCCGGACCCGATGGCGCTGCGCCTGCTCGCGGAACGCGGCGCGGCCGCGCGGCCCGGCTTCCGCATCGACGCGGACGAGGCGACCAACGCGGCGGCAGCCGAGATCTGCCGCCGCCTCGACGGGCTGCCCCTGGCGATCGAACTCGCCGCGGCGCGGCTGCGGATGCTCACGGCCCGCCAGATAGCCGACCGCCTCGACGACCGGTTCCGGCTGCTGACGAACGGCGCGCGCACGGTGCTGCCGCGCCAGCAGACGCTCCGCGCGGTCGTCGACTGGTCCTGGGACCTCCTCGACGCCCCGGAACGCGCGGTGCTGCGCCGGCTGTCGGTCTTCGCCGGGGGCTGCGACCTCTCCGCGGCTGAATCGGTGTGCCGGGACACGGCCCGTGACGACCGGCTGCCGGGCGCCGGGCAGCCGGCAGGCGGGCAGCCGCGGGAAGAGCGGGCCCCGTACGGGAACGCCGAGCACCGCCCCGACGGATGCGACGATGTGGACCGTGCCGACCTGACCGGCCCGCCTTCCGGCATCCGCCCCGCTGATTCCCCCGGGCCTGCCGCTGACCCGACCCACGCCTGCCGGGCCGGCGGCGCGGGCCTCGCCCACCCCTCCCGCACTGCCGGGCCGAGTTCCGCAGGCCGCCCCGCCGAGGCCCCCGGGCCCGCCGGTGGCGCGACCCGAGCCCGCCCGGGTGCTGACGCGGATCTTGCCAGCCCCTCCGGCAGCCGGCCGGCCGAGGCGCCGGTCGCCGAATGCCCCGGGTCGACCGGGGACGTGGCCGCGGGTCCCGCCCGCCCCGGTGCGTACGACGGGCCGTCCGGGCCTCAACGCCCCGCCGTGCACGGCCGGGGGCCTGACCCGGAGCGCTCCGGCGCGGCGACCGCCGCGGGCGCGCGGGCCGCGGCCCCCGTCCACTCCGGGTGGCACGCAGTGCCGGACGGGCCCGGTGTGCGGGAGGCCGACGTCGCCGGGGTTCTGGGGGCGCTTGTCGACAAGTCGCTGGTCGTCGCCGTGCCCGGCTCGGACGGGGAGATGCGGTACCGGCTGCTGGAGACCGTCGCGGAGTACGCGGGCGAGCGGCTCGACGAGGCCGGGGAGCGGGTCGCCGCCGAGCGGCGGCATCTGGTGCACTACCGGGAGCTGGCCCGTACCCTCGACCCCCGGCTGCGCGGCGGCGGGCAGCGCGCCGCGCTGGACCGGCTGCAGCTGGAGCACGAGAACCTGCGGACCGCGCTGCGTCACGCGGTCGCCGCCCGCGACGAGCACGAGGGGCTCAGCCTGGTGCTGTCCCTCGCCTGGTACTGGCAGCTGAGGGATCTGCGCAGCGACGCCCGGCACTGGACGGACGCCGTCTCCGCTCTGGGGCCGGACCCGTTCGCGCCGCCGGTCGTGCCCGCCCCGCCGCTGACGGAGCGCTGCACGGACGCCCCTCCGCCGCTGCGGCCGGAGCTGCTGGCGGAGGCGCGCCGGCAGATCCGGCTGGTGCGGATGGTCAATATGGACCACGCGGTCGAGGAGTGGATGACCCCGGAGCGCCGCCGCTGGCTGGACGCCGTGGCCGGAACGTACCACCCCGGTCTTCCGCAGGCGTGCCGCTTCCCCGCCTCGCTGTGGCTCTTCGCGGTGCTCATCGCCGGAGACGGCGAGCGCGTGCTGGAGATCCTGGACACGACCGTCCGCACCGCGGAGCAGGCGGGCTACGACTGGGAGTTGGCGGCCGTGCTCCAGGTGCGGGCCAACGCGCTGGCCAACCGCACTCTGTGGGCGGGCGACGCCCGCCGCGACGCCGACCGCAGCCTGGAGATCTTCGAGCGGCTCGGTGACGCCTGGGGTGCGGCCGAGGCGCTCTCCGCCCGCGGCGAGGCCCAGGAGCGCAGCGGCGCGTACGAAGCCGCGGCGGCCGACTACCGCCGGGCGATCGACCGCGCCGCCGTCCTCGGGGCACGAGGACAGGTCGCGCTGCTGCGGGCCAGACTCGCCGGGGTGCTTGACGAGTTGGGCCGCGGGGCGGAGGCCGAGACGATTCTGCACGAGGTGATCGCCTCCGGTCCGGAGAGCGGCAGGGAGGGCCCGCTCGCCGCCCGGCTGATCCTCGCCCTCCGGCTCACCAGGACGGGTCGCACCGTCGAGGCGCGCAGTCATCTCGAAGTGCTGCTGGACGACTTCCGCACCGAGACGCTTGCCGTGTTCGAGGGGCTGGCTCATGGAGTGCTCGCCTGTGTGGAGGTGCTGGACGGCGAGTTCGACGCGGCTCTGGCCCGCTGCCGCCGCGCGCTGGAGCTCGGCTCCACCCCGCTGTCGATGATGGTCGCCCCGCAGCTCTCGGCGTCCACGGTGCTCACCGCGGCCCGTGCGCTGACCGGGCTGGGCGGCGAGGGGCGGGCGCTGCGGGCGGCCCGGCTCATCGGCATGCATGACAGCCTGTTGCCGCCCGGCCACTTCGCCACCTCCTTCGAGCGGGAGAACAGGCGGCTGGCGGAGGAGTCCACACGTGCCGTGCTCGGGGGCGAGGCGTTCGAGGCGGCGCGCGCCGAGGGCGGCGGCCTCAGCGTCGAGGAGGCCGCCGCCCTGCTCTGAGCCGTACTGAACGCTGAGCCGTACGGAACGCAGGAGCCGTACGGGCGGCGCTGTCAGCTCTTCTTGCGGAACCGGGCCACCGCGAGCGGCGCCGTTATCACCGTGATCGCCGCGGCCCAGCCGAGCGTCATCCACACCGAGTGGGCGACCGGCCCTCCGTTGATCAGGTTCCGGGCGGCGTCCGCGAGGTTGGAGAGCGGGTTGTACTCGGTGAAGGTCTCCAGCCAGCCCGGCATGGACGCCGGCGGGGTGAAGATCGACGACCCGAACTGCAACGGCATCAGCACGAGCATGGCGATCCCCTGCACCGCCTGCGCGGTCTTCATGGCGATCCCGAGCAGAATGAAAATCCACATCAGGGATGCGCCGAACACCATGGACAGTCCGACCGCGGCGAGCAGTTCGAACACCGAGGTCTTGATCTCCAGGCCGACGAGAAAGCCGATGCCGAGCAGAATCGCCGTGGCGACAAGCATCCGGCCCATCTCCACCACGATCTTGGCGATCAGCACGGAGGGCCGGGCGATCGGCATGGTCCGGAAGCGGTCCATGACGCCCTTGCGGAAGTCCTCGTTCATTCCGGTGCCGACGGCCATGGCGACGTTCAGGCCCATCATGGCCATCAGCCCGGGGATCACATAGTTGACGTACTCGTCACGTCCGCCGCCGATGAACGCGCCGACCGATCCACCGAAGACATAGACGAACAGCAGTGTGAAGACGATCGGCATCAGCAGCGCATCGATCATGGACTGCGGATCGGCCTTGATCTGCAGGGCGTTGCGGCGTACCAGCGCCCCGATGTGCCGGAGGTTGGCCCGCAGTCCGATGCGGCCCTCCGCGGCGGTGACGGCGACGGCGCTCATACGGCGGCCTCCTCGTGCTCCTCGTGCTGCTGGCGCTGCTCGGGCTGGCGGTGCTGCTCGGGCGCGCTCTTCTGTCCGGTGATCGCCAGGAACACCTCGTCGAGACTCGGCAGATGCGTGCCGATGTGTGCGAGGGCGAAGCCCCGCGCCCCCAGCAGGCCCACCACGGCGGTCAGTTGCTCATCGCTGAGGATCGGCACATAGAGCTGCCCCTCCTCCGGCACGGTGCGCGCGCCCCCGACGCCGTCCAGCCCCGCCTCGGCGATCGCCGCCGCCATGGCGGTCAGCTGCGCCGGATCGCCCGGCCGCAGCTGCAGGGTGCGCCCGCCGACCTTGGCCTTCAGCTCGTCCACCCGGCCGCCTGCGATGACCCGGCCCCGGTCGATGACCGTCAGCTCATGGGCGAGCTGCTCGGCCTCCTCCATGTACTGGGTGGTGAGCAGCACCGTCACACCGTCGGCGACCATGCTCCGCACCTCGTCCCAGACCTCGTTGCGGGTACGCGGGTCGAGGCCGGTGGTGGGCTCGTCGAGATACAGCACCGCCGGGCGGCCGGTCATCGAGGCGGCCAGATCCAGCCTGCGGCGCATGCCGCCCGAGTACTGCATCGCGGGACGGCCCGCGGCTTCCGTGAGCGCGAACCGCTCCAGCATCTCGTCGGCCCGCCGGCGCGCATCCTTGCGGGAAAGGTCGAGCAGCCGGCCGATCATGTAGAGGTTCTCCCAGCCGGAGAGCTTCTCGTCCACCGAGGCGTACTGCCCGGTCAGTCCGATGACCCGGCGCAGCTGCCGGGGCTGGCTCAGCACGTCGTACCCGGCGACCCTCGCCGTGCCCGCGTCGGGCTCCACCAGGGTGGACAGGCAGCGTACGAGCGTGGTCTTGCCCGCGCCGTTGGGTCCCAGCACCCCGAGGACCGTGCCTTCCCGGACGTCGAGGTCCACCCCGTCCAGCGCCTTGGTCTCGCCGTAGTGCTTGACCAGCCCCCGCACCTCGACGGCGGGCTGGCCGTGTCGGGGGGCGTCGTCGATTCGGTTCATGCGGCCACGCTGTCAGCCGCCGCCGACAGACCGCCGACAGATGACCGACACCCCGCCGACACCAGACCTCGCAAGGCAGCGCCCGTACCCCATGGGCGAGTGAGCCGAAGGGGTGCGCGGGTGTCGAAAGGGAGATCACGCGCAGGTCCCGAGGGACGAGGGAGCGAGCATGTTCGACCGTCGACACACGCTGAAGCACCCCGGAGGCAAACCGAGCCACAGAAAACACGACAGCCCGCCGATGGGGGATGTCGGCGGGCTGTCGGTCGTGCCGGCAGTGGCTCAGTGGAAGGTGTGCTCCTCCTGGGGGAACGTTCCTCCGGCGACGTCCTCGGCGAAGGCCCTCGCCGCGTCGCCCAGGGTCTGGCGCAGCTGGGCGTACTGCTTGGTGAAGCGCGGCACCTTGCCGCCCGTCAGGCCGGCCATGTCGGTCCACACCAGGACCTGGGCGTCGGTGTCGGGGCCTGCTCCGATGCCGATGGTCGGGATGTGCAGCGAGCGGGTGACCTCCGCGGCGAGCTCCGCGGGCACCAGCTCCAGGACGACCGCGAACGCCCCGGCGTCCTGCGCCGCCTTGGCGTCGCTGAGCAGCCGGTGCGCGGCCTCGTCGCTGCGGCCCTGGACCCGGTAGCCCATCGTGTTCACGGACTGCGGGGTCAGGCCCAGATGCGACATGACCGGGATGCCGGACTGGACGATCAGCTCGGTCTGGGCCAGGGAGCGCTCGCCGCCCTCCAGCTTGACCGCGCCCACGCCTGCTTCCTTGACCAGGCGGGTCGCGCTGCGCAGGGCCTGGACGGGGCCTTCCTGGTACGAGCCGAAGGGCAGGTCTCCGACGACGAGGGCGCGCCGGGTGCCGCGTACGACGGCGGCGGACAGCAGCGTCATCTCGTCCATGGTGACGGGCACGGTGGTGTCGTAGCCCAGGTGGCAGTTGCCCATCGAGTCGCCGACGAGCATCACCGGGATTCCGGCTTCGTCGAACACGGACGCGGTCATCGCGTCGTAGGCGGTCAGCATGGGCCATTTCTCGCCGCGCTCCTTGGCGGCGGCGATGTCGTGCACGGTGATGCGGCGGTTGCTCTTTCCTCCGTACAGCGCCTTGCTGCTGTCGGCGGAGCGTCCCGCAGGCGGCTTCTGGGCAGCCTGAAGCGTCATGGCCAATCGGCTCCTTCGTCATCTCGAGGCGCCCTGACGGCGTCCCCGGACCGCCTCCCATGGTGGCACTTCGTGCCGCGCGGGGAAAGAGGACTACTTCTTTACGAGACGCGCCCGTATCGAAAATCGCTTAGGGTGGGCCCATGTCCCGCGCCCCCGAAGCCGTGCACCGCCGCCGCTGGGCCATCCTCGCCGTCCTGATGTTCAGCCTGCTGATCGTGGTGCTGGACAACTCGATCCTGAACGTCGCCGTCAAGACCATCGCCAGTCCGCCGCCCACGGGCATCGGCGCCAGCCAGAGCGAGCTGGAGTGGGCGATCAACTCGTACACGCTGGTCTTCGCCGGGCTGCTGTTCACCGCGGGGCTGCTCGGCGACCGCGTCGGCCGCAAGAAGGTGCTGCTCTTCGGCATCCTCGTCTTCGGCGGCGGCTCCGCGCTCGCCGCGCTGTCGGGCTCCCCGGGCGAGCTGATCGCCTACCGGGCCGTGATGGGCTTCGGCGCGGCGTTCGTGATGCCGGCCACCCTGGCCGTCCTGATGAACGTCTTCGAGCGGGAGGAGCAGCCCAAGGCCATAGGGATCTGGGCGGGCGGCGTGGGGCTCGGCATCGCGATCGGCCCGGTCACCGGCGGACTGCTGCTTGAGCACTTCTGGTGGGGTTCGATCTTCCTGGTCAACGTCCCTGTCGCGGTCGTCGCGCTGCTCGCCATGACGCTGCTGGTGCCCGACTCCAAGGACCCCTCCCCGGGCCGCACCGATCCCGTGGGCGTCGCCCTGTCCGTCGTCGGTCTGGTGCTGCTGGTGTACGGGATCATCCGCGGCGGCGAGCTGGCCGACTTCACCGCGCCCTCCGTGCTGCTGCCGCTGTTCGCGGGGCTCGCGGTGCTCACCGGGTTCGTGCTGCATGAGAGGCGCAGCGACCATCCGGCCCTCGACATGGCGTACTTCACAAATCCCGCCTTCTCCGCGGCCGTCGCCGCGATCGCGCTGGTCTTCTTCGCGCTGCTGGGCGTGACGTTCTTCTCCGCCTTCTATCTGCAGAGCGTGCGCGGCTACAGCGCCCTGCAGGCCGGGCTGCTGATCCTGCCGCTCGCCGTCGCACAGATGGTCTTCGCACCGCGCGCCCGGCTGGTCGTCGCCCGCTTCGGGGCGCGGGCCGTGTGCACCGGCGGCATGCTGCTGGTCGCCGCGGCGCTCGCCGCCTTCACGCTCTACGACGCCGACACCCCCGTCTGGGCGCTGGGGGCGGTCTTCTTCGTCCAGGGCGCGGGCATGGCGCACATCATGCCGCCGGTCACCGTGTCCGTGATGCAGTCGCTGCCCCGTGAGAAGGCGGGCTCCGGCTCCGCGGTGAACAACACCTTCCGCCAGGTCGGCGGCGCGCTGGGGGTCGCCGTGCTGGGCTCGCTGCTGTCCGCCGCGTACCGGGGAGAGATCGAGGGCCATCTCCAGGGCGTCCCGAGCGGGATGCGGCAGGCTGCGGGCGAGTCGATCGAGGCCACGCTCGCCGTCGCCGAGAAGCTCGGCCCGGCCGGCCAGGCGCTGGTCGGCCCGGCGCATACGGCCTTTCTGGACGCCATGCACCTCACGGCGCTCTGCTCCGCGGCCGTGGCGCTGCTCGGCGCGGCCGTGGTGGCGCGTTTTCTGCCGTCCCGGCCCGCGGGGGCGGACGGGGATCCCGAGCGGGAGGACGGGGAACAGGAACCGGCCGCCGCCCGCTGAGCCCGGCCGCCGGGCCATGGAGGCGGACCGTGGAGGCGGGCGGGAAGCGGTGGAGGTCGGCGAGAATGAGCGGCGCGAGGAGATTTGCGCGAGAGGCGGATGAGCGGACGTGCCCCTGACGGAGCGGGAGCCGGTACGGGAGCCGGCGCGGCAGCCGGAGTGGGAGCCCGGACAGCCGGCGGCGCGGCGGCGCGCGGCGCGGCGCGGGCGGCCCCGCAGCGAGGCGGTCGAGCGCGCCATCGTCGACGGCGTGGTGCGCCTCCTCGAAGAGGGCGTGCCCGTCTCGGAGCTGTCGATCGAGCGGATCGCGCGCACCGCGGGCGTCGGCAAGGCCACCGTGTACCGCCGCTGGGACGGCAAGGAGGCCCTGCTCGTCGACGTCGTGCGCTCCATGGAGCCCGCCGACCCGCCGCTGCCTGGGACGTCCGTACGCGACGATCTGGTCGCGATGGTCGAGACGCTGCGGCGGCGCGGGCTGGCCAAGCGGTCCTCCGCCCTGCTGCACAACGTGTTCGCGCAGATGCGGAGCTATCCGCAGCTCTGGGACATGTACCACCGCACCGTCGTGCTGCCGCGCCGTGAGCGGATGGACGAGGTGCTGCGCCGCGGCATCGCGAGCGGCGAGATCCGCGACGACGTCGACTTCGACCTGCTGGGCGATCTGTTCGTGGGGCCGATGCTGGTGCGCACCGTGCTGCGGCCGGAGGCCGCTCCGGGCGAGGGCAGTGCGGAGCGTATCGTCGACGCGGTGCTCCAGGGTCTGCGCCCGCCCGCTTAGGCTCTGTCGCACACGGGACGCACTGCCGACCGGTATGTGCGCGTTCTGTCACACCCGCCCCATCAGCCCCAGCGCCAGGAACCCCGCGTCCTGCCCCGTCGTCCTCGAAACCGTAAGCAGCACAAGAAGCCGCTGTCGTCGCGCGGGTCGCCTAGGGTCATCGGGCGAGACCGGACGAGACAGCGGTGTGACGGCAAGGCAGTGAGGAAAACTCCATGGCGCAGGCAGAAGTGACGGAGACTGGGAACGGCGGCGCGGCTGACCGGCGCACCGGATCCCGGGTCCGGGACCTGCTGGAGCGACTGCGCCATGACAGAGGTCTCTGGCGGCGCGGCGTCTTTCTCGCCGCCGTCGCCGTGCTGCTGGCGCTGACGATGACTCTGCACGCCCAGATCCCCAACCGGATCGGCAATCTGGGCAGTCTGACGGAGACGTTCCTGCCGTGGCTGGGGGTGCTCATCCCGGTCATCCTCGCCGCGGCGCTCTGGCGGCGCTCGGCCACGGCGCTGATCGCCCTGATGCTGCCCGCCGTCGTCTGGGCCAATCTCTTCGGCGGGCTGCTGGCAGACAAGGCCGCGGCCTCCGGCGGGGAGCTGACGGTCGCCACCCACAATGTGAACGCGGGCAATCCCGACCCGGCGGGCACCGCGAAGCAGGTCGCAACATCGGGCGCGGACGTGCTGGCGCTCCAGGAGCTGCCGGTGGGCAAGGTTCCCGAGTATGAGCGGGCGCTCGCCGGGACCTACAAGTACCACCATGTGCGGGGCACGGTCGGGGTGTGGAGCAAGTACCCCCTCACCGACGCCCGGCGCGTCGACATCCGCCTGGGCTGGGACCGCGCGCTGCGGGCCACCGTGGCGACGCCCCAGGGGCCGGTCGCGGTGTATGTGGCCCATCTGCCGTCCGTGCGCGTCAAGCTGAACGCCGGCTTCACGGCCAATCAGCGTGACGCAAGCGCGGAGGCCCTCGGCGAGGCCATCGCCCAGGAGCCGCTCGACCGGGTGGTGCTCCTCGGCGACCTCAACGGCACCATGAACGACCGCGCCCTGCGGAACGTCACCTCCCAGATGCGCTCCACCCAGGGAGCGGCGGGCGACGGCTTCGGCTTCAGCTGGCCCGCGTCGTTCCCGATGGCGCGCATCGACCAGATCATGGTCAGGGGGGTGGAGCCGGTGGCGTCCTGGACGCTGCCGCGCACGGACAGCGACCATCTGCCGATCGCGGCGCGCGTCGACCTCTGACGTGACGTGAAGACGCGAAGACGTGAAGGGGCCCGCCGCACGGTGTGCGGCGGGCCCCTTCACGCTGGGACCGACCACGCGGCCCTGCTCAGCCGGACCGCTCAGCGGGACCGCTCAGCGGGAGGCCGTCTCCCGCCAGCGGTTGGTGATCGGCAGCCGGCGGTCCTTGCCGAAGACCTTGGCCGAGATCTTGGTGCCCGGCGGATACTGGCGGCGCTTGTACTCGGCCGTGTCGACCATGCGCAGCGTCTTCGCCACCAGCTCCTCGTCGAAACCGGCCGCCACGATCTCGTCCTTGCCCTGGTCGCGGTCGACGTACAGCTCCAGGATCCGGTCCAGCACGTCGTAGTCCGGCAGCGAGTCGGTGTCGACCTGTCCGGGGCGCAGCTCGGCGCTCGGCGGCTTGACGATCGACGCCTCGGGGATGGGCGGGGTCTGGCCCCGCTCCTCGGCGGCGCGGTTGCGCCAGCGCGCCAGCCGGAAGACGGATGTCTTGTAGACGTCCTTGATGGGCCCGTAGGCGCCGACGGAGTCGCCGTACAGCGTCGAATAGCCCACCGCCAGCTCGGACTTGTTGCCCGGCGCGAGCACGATATGGCCCTCCTGATTGGAGATCGCCATCAGCATGGTGCCGCGCAGCCGGGACTGGAGGTTCTCCTCAGCGAGGCCCGTGAGCCCGAGCGACCCCATATAGGCGTCGAACATCGGCTCGATCGGTACGGTGCGAAAGTTGAGCCCGGTACGGCGGGCGAGTTCCGCGGCGTCGCCCTTGGAGTGGTCGGACGAGTACTTGGACGGCATCGACACGCCGTAGACGTTCTGCGCGCCCAGCGCATCGCAGGCGAGGGCGGCGACCAGGGCGGAGTCGATGCCGCCGGACAGGCCGATGAGGACGGAGCGGAAGCCGTTCTTGGCGGCGTAGGCGCGCAGACCGACGACGAGGGCGGAGTAGACCTCCTCGTCGTCGTCGAGCCGCTCCGCGTAGCCCCCGGTCAGCTCGGGCTCGTACGCGGGCAGCGGCTCCCCGGAGAGGACGGCCCGGTCGATGCGCAGCCCGTCGTCCACGACGCCGCTCACCGGCTCGGCGGAGGCGGCGGGCAGGTCCAGGTCCAGGATCACGCTGCCCTCGGCGAACTGCGGGGCTCGGGCCACCACATCGCCCGCGGCGTCGACGACGATCGAGTCGCCGTCGAAGACCAGCTCGTCCTGGCCGCCGATCATGGCGACATAGGCGGTGGTGCAGCCCGCCTCCTGGGCCCGCTTGCGGACCAGCTCCAGACGGGTGTCGTCCTTGTTCTGCTCGTACGGCGAGGCGTTGATCGACACCAGCAGCCCGGCGCCGGCGGAGCGGGCGGCCGGGACGCGGCCGCCGTCCTGCCACAGGTCCTCGCAGATCGCGAGCGCCACGTCGACGCCGTGGACCCGGATGACGGGCATCGTGTCACCCGGCACGAAGTACCGGAACTCGTCGAAGACGCCGTAGTTGGGCAGATGGTGCTTGGCGAAGCTGAGCGCCACCTCGCCGCGGTGCAGCACGGCGGCGGCGTTCTGCGGCGCGCCCGCGGGCTGGCCGTAGCGCGGCTGGGCCCGCTCCGAGCGGTCCAGATACCCGACGATCACCGGCAGCTCCCCGAACCCCTCGTCCGCGAGCCGCGCGGCGAGCGCCCGCAGCGCGGCCCGCGATGCCTCCACGAAGGAGGGGCGCAGGGCCAGGTCCTCGACGGGGTATCCGGTCAGCGCCATCTCGGGGAACGCGACGAGATGCGCGCCCTGCCCGGCGGCGTGCCGGGTCCAGTGCACGATCGATTCGGCGTTGCCGGCGAGGTCGCCGACGGTCGAGTCGATCTGATTCAGAGCGAGGCGAAGTTGAGGCACGGGTCTCAGTGTAATCGTCAGACCGACGCGATATGCCGGCCGGAGGGTGTGGCCCGCCCCACGGCCAACTGGGGGGTCCGGGGGCGGAGCCCCCGGTCAGTCGTCCCGCTTCGGCGCATCGTGCCACCGCGGGTCCGTCTCCCATTCAAGGTTGCGTTCCCGGGCCCGCTCCATCGCGTGGGAGGCCTCCTCACGCGTGGTGTACGGCCCGAAGCGGTTCTTCGCCGGGCACTCCGGGCCCTCCTCGACCACGCCGTGCTCCAGGCAGTAGTACCACTCACCGGGCTTGCCCACTGTGCGGCGCTTGAACAGGGCCATCATCGGCTCCTTCCCTCATGGACATGCTGCCCCATACGGGCTGGTTAGACTCGCTGTCATGTCTGGCCAGTCGCTGCTCGTACCCGGGAAGCTCTCCCCCGCCCGCCCCGTCCCCGCCGCCATCCGACGCCCCGAATACGTCGGGAAGCCGGCGCCGACCCCGTACACCGGCTCCGAGGTGCAGTCCGCCGAGACCATCGAGCGGATGCGCATCGCGGGGCGGATCGCCGCGCAGGCGATGGAGGAGGCCGCCAAGCTGATCGCGCCGGGTGTGACCACGGACAAGCTGGACGAGGTGGCGCACACCTATATGTGCGACCACGGAGCGTACCCGTCCACCCTCGGCTACCGCGGCTTCCCCAAGTCGCTGTGCG
Source organism: Streptomyces sp. PR69 (assembly GCF_026420845.1). Lineage (GTDB taxonomy): Bacteria > Actinomycetota > Actinomycetes > Streptomycetales > Streptomycetaceae > Streptomyces. The sequence continues at coordinate 53,771 of NZ_JAOWCB010000025.1, forward strand.
CCTCGATCAACGAAGTCATCTGCCACGGCATCCCGGACTCCACCGTCCTGCGCGACGGCGACATCGTGAACCTGGACGTCACCGCGTACATCCACGGGGTGCACGGCGACAACAACGCCACGTATCTGTGTGGTGACGTCGACGAGGAGTCCCGGCTGCTGGTGGAGCGCACCAGGGAGTCCCTGAACCGGGCGATCAAGGCCGTCAGGCCGGGCCGCCAGATCAATGTCATCGGGCGGGTCATCGAGTCCTACGCGAAGCGATTCGGCTATGGCGTGGTCCGCGACTTCACCGGCCACGGGATCAATTCCTCGTTCCACTCCGGGCTGATCATCCCGCACTACGACGCCCCGCACGCGAACACCGTGATGCAGCCGGGCATGACGTTCACCATCGAGCCGATGCTGACGCTCGGCACCCATGAGTACGACATGTGGGACGACGGCTGGACCGTGGTGACGAAGGACCGCAAGCGGACCGCGCAGTTCGAGCACACGCTGGCCGTGACCGAGAACGGGGCGGAGATTCTCACGTTGCCGTGACGCCACGGGCGGGTACACATTTACCGACAGGCCGTCGGGAAAGCGGTTGACTTAGGCTTACCTAAGTAGGAAGATCTGCGATGTCAGCGGGCGTGCGCGCGGCGCGTGCGACGCCCGTCGGCTTCCCGTCCCACTTCGGCCCCTCGGAGGCCCGCCTTGGACACGCCCTTCTCGACGCTCATCCGTGTGGCCTCCCATGAGGCGCACACCGAGGCAGAGACGTCCACCTTTATGAGCGATCTGCTCGGCGGCAGGCTCGGCGTGGACGCGTACACCCGCTACACCGAGCAGCTCTGGTTCGTCTACCGGGCGCTGGAGGAGGCGGCGGAAGCGCTGCGGGACGATCCGGTCGCGGGCCCGTTCATACAGCCCGAGCTGATGCGCACCGCGGCGCTGGAGCGGGACCTGGCGCATCTGTACGGCGTCGCGGGCGGCTACGCGGGTGCGAAAGGCGACGGGACTGACGGCGGCGACGGCCACGGCGGCCCCCGCGTCGACGGCGGCGACGGCAGCGGCGACTGGCGCACGGGGCTGACGCCGCTGCCCGCCACCGCCGTCTACTCCGCCCGGATCGCGGAGTGCGCCCGCGACTGGCCCGCGGGCTATGTCGCCCACCACTACACCCGCTATCTCGGCGACCTCTCCGGCGGCCAGATCATCCGCGACAAGGCGGAGAAGACCTGGGGCTTCACCCGCAAGGGCGACGGCGTGCGGTTCTACGTCTTCGAGGGGATCCCCAACCCGGCCGCGTTCAAGCGGGGTTACCGCGAGCTGCTGGACCAGGTGGACGTGGACGATCTGGAGAAGCAGCGCATCGTGGAGGAGTGCAAGCGGGCCTTCGCGTTCAACAGCGCCGTGTTCCACGAGCTGGGGGCGCGGTTCCCGCTCAGCGCGTGACAGGGGCCGCCGCGTCTGCGAAGCGGACGCGGCCGCCGATCTCCACCACACCGTCGGGGCCGGGGGCCGTGAGGATCTGCGACCCCCGGCCCTGGGTGATGTTCAGGGCCCGCCCGAGCTGTGCGCTGAGCAGCAGCGCAGCCACGCCCGTCGCCTCGTCCTCCTCGACGCCCCCGGTGCAAGCACCGGCTCCACTGGAGCGGCTGACGCCGCGCTCAATCTCTCGCCCCGGGAACGCGCGGGCCCGCACCCGGCCCGCCGCCTCGTCCTGCCAGGCCCAGGCATAGAGCCTCCCCCACGGCACTTCGTGCGTGGGAGGCGCGCCTACCCCAGGCGGCGGGACGTCGAGCGCCTCGACCTCCGCCGCGGAGCCGTACTGCCGCAGGGTCCACGGCGGAGCCCACTCGGCGCGCGCCTCGATCCAGGTGAACTCCCCGTCACTGCGCGCCCATGCCTCCCCGGCCGGCGGGCTGACGGACTCCAGGTCAAGCAGCCAGGCCGCGCCGACGAGCGGATGCCCCGCGAAGGCCAGCCGGGCGCCGGGGGTGTAGATGTCGACGACGCCGCGCTCGGGGTCGTCCACGAACACGGTCTCGCTGAAGCCGAGTTCGGCGGCCAGTTTCTGCCGGGCGGGTTCGTCCGGGTAGCCGCGGGGGTCGCGTACGACTCCGAGGGCGTTCCCGAACCGGCCGTCCGGGCCGCAGAAGACGCGCAGCACGTCGAGTACGTCGAGGGCGTTGCGCGGGGTGCCGGACACCTCGGGGACTTCGGACGCGGTGGGCAGTCGGAAATCGGTCACCGGGGCATTGAAGCATTCGGAGCGGGGACGGCGCGGGCTCAGGGCCGCACCGGCGCTCGTTCGCGCGATGCGGCCCTGAGAAGACGGGGGTTTTCGTGTATGAACTGTGGAGCAGGGCTGGTCAGATCACCGCGGCGGCGTTCCTGCGGCGTACCGCGTAGACGACGCCCGCGCCCGCGGCGGCGACGCCTCCGGCCGCGGCGAGCAGCGCGCCGGCCGGGATGTCCGCGCCTGTGGCGGCGAGGGACCCGGCGCCGCCGGTGGTGCCGCCCACGGTGGCGCCGCCGGTGGTGCCGCCGTCCGTGGTGCCGCCGGTGGTCTGGGGCTGGGTGCCGCCGCTGCCCGGCAGCGGGGCGTCCTTGTCGAGGGAGACGGCGACGGTCAGCGGGTCGAGCGCGTCGCCCTCCTTGTACATGCCGCCGAAGGCCTTCACCCCGTCCGCGGTGAGCTTCGCCGGGACGCCCGTCAGCTTCACCACGCCGTTCTCGGCCTTGAGGCCGCCCGCGGGCACGGTGAGGGAGGCGATGCCGAGGTTCTCGTACGTGGCGGTCTCGCCGGTCCCGCGGTCCTTGGTGACGACGTCGGCGACAAGCGTGCCGCCGGTCCCTCTGACCTCGATCTCAAAGCCGGAGAAGGAGAGATCGAGGGCGTATTCGCCGTTCTTCTCGTGGCCGAGGAAGCGCACTCCGCCGTCGAAGGACGCGACGAGCGTCTTGGCGTCCGCGTCGAAGGAGCCCTTGCCGCCGGGGAAGCGGTAGCCGTCGCCGGAGCCGGTCGCACCGCCGCTGAGTTCGACCTTGCCGTGGGCGAAGGGTCCGGTGACATAGGAGCGGAAGCTCTTCTTCACGCCCCAGTCGAGCGTTCCGCCGACGATCGCGCCGGGATCGGCCGCGGCGGTCGTGGACGGCTTGTCCCCAGGCGTCGTCGTCGGGTTGCCGGTGGGCTTCCCACTGGGGTTCCCGGTCGTGCCCGGCCCGGTGGCGGTCGCGGTCGGCGTGGGCTCCACGGTGGGCTTCTGGGTGGGAGCGCTGGTCGTGGGGCTCGGGGACGGCGGGGTGGGCTTGCCGCCGCCCGCCGCCTTGACGGAGAGCGTGGCCGGGTCGAGCGCGTCGCCCTCCTTGTACATGCCGTTGAATGCCTTCGCGCCGTCCGCGGTCAGCGTGGAGGGGATGTCCTGGAACACCATCGCCCCGCCGTCACCCTGACCGGGGCGGACGTTCGTCAGATCGAGCCGGGCGAGGTCGATGTCGTCCTGGGTCTCGCCGTTGAGGGTGACGTCGGCCTGGATGCTGCCGCCCTTGCCCTGGGTCAGGACCTTCACATCAGCGATCTTTATCTCGAAGCCATGGGCCTTGGACGCGAACAGAACGCTGCCCTTGAAGTCCGTGTCCGTGGCATGCGTGCCCATGTCGTAGACGCCCGTGCCGTCGGTGAAGGTGAACGGGCCATTGCCGGGCGCCTGGGTCGCGCCGTCGGCGGCGGTGATCTCGCCGTGGGCCATGCCCGTGACATACGCGCGGAACGACTGCTTGAAGCCCCACTCCAGCGTGCCGTCCGTCAGCTCGACGGGCGGCGCGCCCGGAGCCGCGGCCGCGGGGGCGGCGACGGAGTCCGTGGCCGCGAGCGCGGGAAGAGCGAAGGCGGTCGCGCCGAGCGCGGCCGCGGTGGCGACCGCGGCGGCGAGAACGAGGGGGCGGCGGGTGGCTGCCATGTCGGGTGATCTCCTCGGGTTCTGGGATGGGTTGGGGGTGGCTCACATCGCCCCGGCCGGGTGGACCGGGCCACACAGGCCGGGCCGGGCCGACCGGGTGGAGGGTCAGGCCTGACCGGCCGGTTAGACCATGCCGGGCCGGCGGCACCCACGCTGGGTGGCCCGTTCGATTCGGGCCACCCGGCCGGGCCGCCGGGTGTCCCGGATCGGCCGGGTGCCCTGGTGGACCGGATCGACCCAGTCAGGCCAGTTGACCGAATCAGCCGAATCGGCCCCAGTCGAGCAGACCGCTCAGACCGAGAGCCGCCCGGCCAGGCCCCCGGTCAGCCGGGCCGGCCCGGGGTGGGCCCGGGTGGACCGGATCGGCCCAGTCAGGCCAGTTGACCGAATCAGCCGAATCGACCCAGTCGAGCAGACCGCTCAGACCGAGAGCCGGCCGGCCAGGCCCCCGGCCAGCCGGGTCAGCCCGGGGTGGGCCCGGGTGGACCGGATCGGCCCAGTCAGGCCAGTTGACCGAATCAGCCGAATCGACCCAGTCGAGCAGACCAGTCAGGCCGAGAGCCGCCCGGCCAGGCCCCCGGCCAGCCGGGTCAGCCCGGGGTGGGCCCGGGTGGACCGGATCGGCCCAGTCGGCCGGTTCGGCTGGTCAGACCGCCAGCCCGCCCGGGTGCCCGGACCCGCGGGGTCAGGCTGACCGGTTGGCCATGCTGACCCGGATCGGCCGGATCGGCCCGGTCGGCCGGTCGGACCGCCAGCCGGCCCGGCCGGGTCAGGTTGGCCGGTCAGGCCAGGAGTCGGCCGGATCGGCCGTCCGCGGCGACGCGCGGCGGCGTCGGCGGATGGCGGCGTACGCGGCGGCCGCCACGGCGGCGAGCACTCCGGCTCCGGCGGCGAGATAGGCCCCGGTCGGGGAGCCCGATGCCGCGGAGGGGCTCGTGGCAGGTGCGGCCGCCGTCGAGTCGGCGGAGGCGTCCGCGGTGGGGGCCGCGGTGTCGCTGCCCAGGTCAGGGAGGGCGGGCAGCTGGGCCCCGTCCGCCACCGCGACGGCGAGGGAGACGGGGTCCATCGCCGTGCCCGCCCGGTAGATGCCGCCGAAGGCCCGCGCGCCGCGCTCCGTGAGGACCGCCGGGGCTTCGGTCAGCGCGGCGAGGCCGTTCTCGGGCGTGAAGTCCTGTGCTTCGAAGGTGACGAGGGGGACGGCCTTGTCGGTCGCTCCCTCGTGGACGACGTCGGCGAGGAGGGTTCCGCCGCCCTCCTCGACACGGACGGCGATCCCGGTCAGCGTGAGGTCGAGGTGCTTCCCCGTGAAGCGCACGGCTCCGGCGAAGGAGGCGTCAAGGGTCTGCCTCTCGGGGTCGTACACGCCCTTGCCCCGGGGGAAGCGGAAGAGGGCCCCGCCGTCCTGGGCGCCCCCGGACAGGGTCCACTTCCCCTGGGCGATGGGCCCCGTGACGTACTCGCGGAAGGTACGGCGCACCCCCCAGTCGACGGCGGCGGCGCGGAATCCGGCCGCGGAGCTGCCGGCCGTGGCGGACGGACTGGCCGATGCCTCAGGCTCGGGCTTCGGCTTCGCCCCCGGCGTGGACTCCGGCGTGGACTCCGGCTTCGGATCCGCACCGCCGCCGGAGACGACGTCGACGCTGAGGCTCACTGGGTCCAGCGGGGTCCCCGCCGTGTAGTAGCCGGCGAACGCCTGCGCGCCCTGTGCGGTGAGGGTCGCGGGTATGCCGGTGAGGCGTACGGGACTGGTCCCGCCCTTCATGTTCACACCGGAGAGATTCAGCGAGGCGAGCGGCACCTGGGCCGAAGAGGCCACCTTGCCGGTGGACTTGGCCTTGCTCACTATGTCGGCGTGGAGGGTGCCGCGGCCGCCGGAGATGCGGACGGCAGGGCGGCTGATGGTGAGGTCCAGTTCATGGGAGCCGTCGGACGTGCGGTGGCCGATGAAGTGGACTCCGCCGGAGAAGGCGGCGGTGAAGGCGCCGGCCGCGGGGTCGTACGAGCCCCGGGCGGAGTGGAAGCGGAACTGACCGCCGCCGACGGTGGCCGCACCGCCGGTCAGGCTCCAACTGCCGCCCGCGATGGGGCCGGTGACATAGCGCTGGAAGGAGGACTTGACGCCCCAGTCGAGCCGACCCCCCTGGACCGTCCGTTCCTCCGCGGACGCCGCGTGAGCCGTGCGCACGGCGGCAGCGGCGGGGAGCAGGACCCCGGCCAGTGCGGCGAGCAGCGCGACGGCGAGCGCGGGGACGGCCCGTCTGGACGGCAGCATGGAACCCCTCCAAGAGCTGGAAAGTGAGGTAAGGCTAACCTAAGCTATCGCAAGCTTGTGCAGAAAGCACGAGCCCAGGAACGAACGACAAGGCGGTGCTCTCGGTGCGCACTTCCCGGCTGGCGGGTGCCCTCGTCGCGATGCTCGCGCTCACGCTGACGGCGACGGGCTGCGGTGGCGGAGGCTCGGCGAGCCCGCCGGGCACGACGCGTACGGCGGACACGGCAGGCACGGCAGGCACGACGGACACGGCGGGCGCGTCGGGCAAAACGGGTGCCGCGTCCTCCGTCGCCGACCGGGTGGAGCCGCTGGCCTCCGCGCCCGTGCCGCGGCTGCCGGCGACCGTGCGGTCGGCGGACGGACGGCAGGTCACCGTCACCTCGGCGGACCGAATCGTTCCGCTGACGGGGGCGCTCAACGAGATCGTGTTCACGCTGGGGCTGGGGAAGCGGGTGGTGGCCCGTGACATCAGCGCCACGTTCGAACAGGCCAGGGATCTGCCCGTGGTGACGCGCGCTCATGACGTCTCCGCGGAGGGCGTGCTGTCGCTGAAGCCGACCGTCGTCATCGCGGACACCTCCACGGGTCCCGCCGAGGCCGTGGCCCAGATCCGTGACGCGGGCATTCCGCTGGTGGTGGTCGAGCCCGCGAAGTCGCTGTCCGACGTGGACGCCCGGATCGACGCGGTCGCGGCCGCGCTGGGCGTTCCGGCGGCGGGCGGCGAGCTGAAGGACCGTACGCGGAAGCGGATCGAGGCGGTCCAGCGGGACATCCCGGAACCGGCGGGCGGCGGTGAGCGGCCGCGGGTGGCCTTCCTGTATCTGCGGGGCTCCTCGTCCGTCTATCTGCTCGGCGGCCGTGACTCGGGGGCCGCGTCCCTGCTGGAGGCGGCAGGCGCGGTGGACGCGGGCAAGGAGTCCGGGCTGACGAAGGACTTCACCCCCATCACCAGCGAGGCCCTCGTAAAGGCCGCGCCCGACGCGATTCTGGTGATGACGAAGGGACTTGAGTCCGTCGGCGGCGTCGACGGCCTGCTGGAGATCCCGGGCGTCGCCCAGACCCCCGCGGGCCTGGACCGCCGCGTCATCAGCGTGGACGACGGCACCCTCCTGAGCTACGGCCCCCGCACCGACCGGGCGCTCAAGTCGATCGTGGACCAGCTTTACGGGGCCGGCGAATGACCGGCAGCGCGGCCGGCCGGGGCTCCAGGGCCCGTCAGGACCGGCCAGCCGCCTCCGGCATGGCCGTTGTCGCCGGGGCCGCCGCGGCGGACGGCGGCCGGGCCGCGCCCCCGCCCGCAGACCGGCGGCCCCCGGCACCAACCGCGCGCCCGGACAGCGGCGTTGACGCGCCTAGCACAGCGCACGAAACCAGCATGGCGCACGAAACCGGCACACAGCCGCCCGGAGGCGGTGCCACAGGCCCGGGAGCGCGCATCGGCGCGTCGGGGCCGGTCCTCGCCGTCGGGCTCGTCGGCGCGCTGGTCGCGGCATGTCTGCTGTCCGCGGGGATGGGGGCGTACCACATCCCCCTCGGGGACGTACTCGCGTCCCTGCAGCACCGGATAGGGCTCGGCGGGACGCCGCTCGACCGGGTCGGGGAGAGTGTGCTGTGGAACGTGCGGCTGCCGCGCGTCGTCCTCGCGCTGCTCGTCGGGGCGTCCCTGGGCTGCGCGGGCGCGCTGATGCAGGGCGTGTTCGGGAACCCGCTGGCCGAGCCCGGCGTCATCGGCATCTCCGCGGGCGCGGCCGCCGGGGCCGTCGGGGCGATCGCCCTCGGGCTGAGCTTCCTCGGCTCCTGGACGGTGACCGCATGCGCCTTCGCCGCCGGGCTCGGCACCGTGCTCCTCGTCTATGCGATGTCCCGTTCCGGCGGCCGCACCGAGGTGGTCACGCTCATCCTCACCGGCATCGCCGTGAACGCCTTCGCGGGCGCGCTGATCGGCCTGTTCATCTTCTTCGCCGACAACGCGCAGATCACGCAGATCGCCTTCTGGCAGCTCGGTTCGCTCTCCCAGGCCACCTGGCCCAAGGTTCTCGCGGTGCTGCCCTGCGCCGCCGCCGGGCTGCTGCTCGCGCCGCTGCACTCCCGCAAGCTGGACCTCCTCGCCCTGGGCGAGCGCCCTGCCCGCCATCTCGGCGTGGACGTCGAACGGCTGCGCATCACCGTGGTGCTGGTCGTCGCGCTGCTCACCGCGGCGGCGGTCGCGGTAGCGGGGATCATCACCTTCGTCGGTCTGCTCGTCCCGCATCTGCTGCGGATGGCGAACGGCCCCGGCCACCGCTTCCTGGTGCCCGCCAGCGCGCTGGGCGGCGCGCTGGTCCTGGTCGCCGGGGACCTCGCCGCCCGCACGGTCGCCGAGCCGGCCGAACTGCCGCTTGGCGTGCTCACCGCGCTGTTCGGCAGCCCGTTCTTCTTCTGGCTGCTGCGCAGGACCCGCCGCCGACAGGGAGGCTGGGCATGAGCGCCGCCGCACCCTGGACCGCACGCGCCGCCTGGCGGACCCGGCGCACCCTGTGCACGCTCCTGGCCCCGCGGCACGCCCGCGCGCTGCCCTTCCCCGCCGCCCCCGGGACCGTACTGGCTGAGGCACACGCCCTGCACATCCGGCTGGGCGGCCGTCCGGTGCTGCGGGGCGTGGAGCTGTCCGCCCGCGCGGGCGAGGTCCTCGCGCTCGTCGGACCCAATGGCGCGGGCAAGTCGACGCTGCTCGCCGCGCTGGCCGCCGATCTGCCCGCGGCCGAGGGGGAGATACGGATCGCAGGGCGGCCCGCCGCCGACTGGTCCGCGCCCGAGCTGGCCCTGCGCCGCGCCATGCTGCCCCAGTCCGCCCAGCTCTCCTTTCCGTTCCCGGTGGCGGAGGTCGTCCGGATGGGCCGTACGCCGTGGACCGGGACGGCCCGTGCGGACGAGGACGACGCGGCCGTCGCCGAGGCGATGGCGGCGACCGAGGTGACCGGCTTCGCCGACCGGCCCTTCTCCGCGCTGTCCGGCGGGGAGCGGGCGCGCGTCGCCCTCGCCCGCGTACTCGCTCAGCGAGCGCCGCTGCTGCTGCTCGACGAGCCCACCGCCGCGCTCGATCTGCGCCATCAGGAGCTGGTGTTGCGCCTCGCCCGGCAGCGCGCGGAGGCCGGGGACGCGGTCGTCGTCGTGCTGCACGACCTCGGCCTGGCCGCGGCGTACGCGGACCGGGTCGCCGTGCTGCACGAGGGCGTCATCGCCGCCTGCGGCCCGCCCTCCGGCGTCTTCGGCCCGGAGCTGCTCAGCCGGGTCTACCGCCAGCCGGTGGAGGTGGTGCCGCATCCGCGCACCGGGGTGCCGCTGGTGCTTCCGGAGCGGCCCGCTCCGCCGTCGTCCACAGCCGAACGGTCCCCGCTGACCGCCGATTCCGGACCCCGGTAGGGTTGCGGCGGTCAGTGGGGGTCGAGGAGCAGAAGGCAACCGATGAGAAGGCTGAGTCGGGCGGCGGCAGGGCTCGCGGCGGCAGTGGCGCTGTCCCTGGCGGCGAGCGGATGCGTGACCGTGCACGGTGAGCGGGCGGTCGTCCCCGCGGTGACAGAGGATGAGGCGGCGCAGGCGCTCCTGGCCTTCACCGAGGCGTACAACGCGGCCGACAGGGCGTACGACCCCGCCCTCGACGCGCATGTGGTCACCGGGGCGCTCGGCGCGATCAACCAGGCGGGGCTCGCCTCCCGCCAGGTCAACTACCCGGACGGCAATCCGTCGCACAAGCCGCTGGAGCTGACGGACGCCCGGTTCGTCATCCCCAAGAAGGCGGGCTGGCCGCGCTGGTTCATCGCGGACACGGACTCCAACCGCGACGAGGACGGGGGCGATCAGGACACCCGCTGGCTGCTCGCCTTCATCCGCACCGGCCCCGACCAGACCTGGCGGGCCGCGTATCTGTCGGTGCTCACCCTGGACGAGATCCCGGAGTTCACGACGGATGAGGACGGCTATGCCGAGCCCGTCGCCGCCGACAGCTCCGCGGTGGCGGTCGCCCCCGGCGAGCTGAGCGAGCAGTACGCCGGATATCTGCAGAGCGGGAAGCCGGCCCGCTTCAAGGAGGGTCCGCACACCTCCGGCTGGCGGGCGGGCCGCGAGAAGTCGGCCAATCTGCCGGGGATCTCCACCCAGCACCGCGACCAGGCGCTGAACGAGGGCGCCTTCGCACCGCTGGGGCTGGCCACCGAGGACGGCGGGGCGTTCGTGCTGTTCTCGATGCGCAGCTTCGAGCGGCAGACGGCCGCCAAGGGCGTCCGGCTGAAGGTACACCCGGATGTGCAGGCGCTGTTGTCGGGCGAGGTGAAGTCCACGCTCACCAAGGAGCGGGTCTCCAGCCAGGCGGTGACGGTGCCCGCGGCGGGCGCGGGCGGCGGCGAGGTGAAGGTGCTGGGCAGGCTGGCGGGGCTGACGGCGGCGAAGGGTTCGTAGAGCTCCCGGGGTTCAGCGGCGAGTCAGCGGCTCAACAGCTCAGCGGCCCCCACCGGCCGGCGCGTCAGCGGTTCAGGGGCTCAACGGCCCCGCGCGTCAGCGGCTCAGCGGCCAGGCCACCTCGTGCCGGTCCGGCTCCGCGTTCTCGCCCGCGTACCGCGCGCAGGCGTCCGTGAGCGACTCCAGCAGCGTCAGCGGATCGGGCAGCGGATGCTCCGGTCCGCGCACCCAGGCCACCTCCCGGCCGTCGGGCAGCCGGGCGGGCGGCACCAGGACATAGCTGCCGCGGCAGTGCCAGCGCAGCCCCGGATGCTCATCCATCGTCTCGGGGTGGCAGTCCAGCTCGCAGGGCCACCACTCGTCCTCCTCCTCGGGGGTTCCGCGGGTGGCGGTGAAGAACAGCATCCGGTCGTCGCCGGACTCGGCGACCGGGCCCACCTCGACGTTCCGCTCCAGCAGCCGCCGGAGCGCGCTGTGGCCCGCCTCCAGGGGCACGTCGAGGACGTCGTGGACCATTCCGGTCGCCGTGATGAAGTTGGCCTCCGGCTGGGCCTGCGCCCAGCGTGCGATCTGTGCGCGGTCGGTGGTCGACTGCGTCTGCCAGGCGAAGGAGACCGGGTGCCTGGCGGGGGTGGGACAGCCGATGCGCTCACAGGAGCAGCGGTATCCGGAGGGGTACGCGGCGGGCGCCAGCGGCAGTCCCGCGGCGGCGACGGCCAGCAGCAGCGACTCGCGGTCGGGGGCGTCGGCCTGTGCCTTCCTGGCGGACCTGGGGCGTCTGCGCAGCCACTGGGCGAGGCGGCTCTCGGGTCTGCTCCCCGCGGCCGAGGCGCGGCCCGCCGGCCACGCGCCCGTCCCCGTCCCTGCGCCCGTACCCGTCCCTGCTCCTGTACCGGCTTCTGTTCCCGTCCCGGCCTCCGTGCCGGACTCCGCACCGCTCCCCGTGCCGCGATGGCGGCCGATGCCGTCGCCCATGTATCCCCTCACAGACTTAAGTCCTCGCCCCTGCGGTCCCTGCCATGGTCCCACCATCCTGCGCCCTGGGTGACCCGAGTCAGCAACCGGGGTCCGCTATGCCCGGCTCGCGCGCCGCGGCGCAAGGCCGTACAGGGCGCAGTCGACGACGGTGTCCGCGTAGTCGTGGGTGAGCGGGAGGGTGCGCAGCAGCCAGCGGTGCGCGAGCGGGCCGACGAGCAGTTCGAGGGCGATGCGCGGATCGATTCCGGCCCGGACCTGGCCGGCCTCCCGCGCCGACGTGAGGCGTGTGACATACAGCTGGAGCTGCGGTTCGAGGAGCCGGGTGACGAACTCCGCGGCGAGCCGCGCGTCGATCACGCTCTCGGCGGCGAGGGCGCGGGCCGGTGCGTCGTAGGCGGGGTCGTTCAGCTCGTCGACGGTGGCGCGGAGCACCAGCTTGAGGTCGGCTTCGAGGTCGCCGGTGTCGGGGATCCCGGGCTCGGCGGCGGCGTCCGCCGCCTGCTCCGCGAGGTCGAGGAAGGCGTCGAGGAGTACCGCCGCCTTGGAGGGCCACCAGCGGTAGATGGTCTGTTTGCCGACGCCCGCGCGGGCGGCGATTGCCTCGATGGTGGTCCTCGGGTAGCCGGTCTCGCCGACGAGGGCCAGGGCGGCGGCGTAGATGGCACGTCGGGAGGCCTCGCTCCGGCGGCTGGAGTCGGGCGCCTTGCGGTGGGTCATGTCGGTCAATGTACTGGCATCGAACCGAGACGGTTCGTCTTGCCGATGAGCGCCATGCGGTCGAGCGCCATGTGGTGAATGTCTCACAGCCGAATCGCACGCGACACGTCAAGCACAAGGGGGTGAATCACTCGAACGGGGCACAGCAGGATGGCGTCTCAGGCCGCACCATGGCTGCACGCACACACCCTGTGCACCTGTGCCCCATGCCGAACGTGAGGAGCTCTCTTTGCGCCCAACGCCCCGTGAGGACGCCGCCGACCGCGTCGCCTCGCCGCGCCGCTATCTGATGTGCCCGCCCGAGCACTTCAAGGTCACGTACTCCATCAACCCGTGGATGGACCCGGCCAAGCCCGTGGATCTCCCGCTTGCCCTCGCGCAGTGGGAAGACCTGTACGAGCGCTACCGCTCCCTGGGCCATACCGTCGAGCTGCTCGACCCGCGGCCCGATCTCCCCGACATGGTCTACGCGGCGAACGGCGCGACCGTGGTCGACGGCCGGGTGCTCGGCGCGCGCTTCGCCCATGTGGAGCGCGCTCCCGAGGCGGCGGTCCATCTGGACTGGTTCCGGGCGCACGGCTTCACCGGAATCCATGAGCCGGCCCATGTCAACGAGGGCGAGGGCGACTTCGCGGTCACCGCCTCATATCTGCTGGCCGGGCGCGGCTTTAGGTCCAGTCCGCTCTCCCACGACGAGGCGCAGGAGTTCTTCGGCCGCCCGGTGATCGGCCTGGAGCTGGTCGACCCGCGGTATTACCACCTCGACACCGCGCTGAGCGTGCTGGACGACCAGGCCGACGAGATCATGTACTACCCGGGGGCGTTCTCGCCCGGCAGCCGGGCGGTGCTCGCGCGGCTCTTCCCCGACGCACTCATCGCCGAGGAGGCGGACGCGGCGGCGCTCGGGCTGAACGCGGTCAGCGACGGCCGTCATGTGCTGCTGCCGCAGGCGGCGACGGGGTTGTTCGAGCCGCTGCGGGGGCGGGGCTTTGAGCCGATCGGGATGGATCTCGGGGAGCTGCTGAAGGGGGGCGGCAGCGTGAAGTGCTGCACGCAGGAGCTGCGGGCGGCGGGCTGCCCGTCGCCGTAGGCGTTGGTTTCTCCCCTCCCCACCCCTTCCCGTAACTGGGGGCAGGCCCCCAGACCCCCGTACGGCCTTCGGCCGTGTCCTCAAGCGCACACTCAGCCCCGCCGGCGTTTGAGGCGCGGGGGTCCGGGGGCGGAGCCCCCGGTTATGGGAAGGGGAGCGGTAGGGGAAAGGCCCCGCCCGACACCGCCTACCGGCCCGCCGCCCCAGGCGACCACGCATCCCCCCACCCCACATCCCGCGCCGCCCTATACCTCGCCCCCTCCCGCTTCGCCACCGTCTCCCGCCGCAGCCCCTCCTCCGCGCACAGGTCCAGCAGCACCTGCCCCTTGCGGATCTGCGGCCGCCGGGTCACCCGCGCGGGCGCCGGGTCCGCCGGGAACCGCACGGCGGCGACGTAGCTGAACTTCTCGTCCTCGTACGCCAGCGACCCGCCCTTGACCTGCCGGTGCAGGGAGGACCTGCTGACCCGGGCGGAGAAGTGGCACCAGTCCGTGCCCGGCTCGATGGGGCAGCGCGCGCTGTGCGGGCAGGGCGCGGCGATGCGCAGCCCGGCCGCGGTCAGCCGGTCGCGGGCCTCGATGATCCGTTCGTAACCGTCCGGGGTGCCGGGCTCGACCACGACGACGGCCTGCGCCGCACGCGACGCCTCGTCCACCACGGCCGCGCGGTCCTCGTCCGTCAGCTCGTTGAGGACGTACGAGACGGTGACGAGGTCGGTGTCGTCGATGCGGAGCGCGGGTCCGATCCGGGTGCGCCGCCACTCGACGCCGTCCAGTCCGGGCACGCCCGAGGCCTGCGCCAGCTCCCGGCCCAGCGCGAGCGCGGGCTCGGCCCAGTCGAGCACTGTCGTGCGCGGCGGCGGCCCGCCCTGCCGCTCCGCCGCCGCCCATGCCTCGGCGACGGCCCAGCTCGCCGCGCCCGTGCCGCCGCCGATGTCGGCATGGGTACGGGGGGCGAATCCGGGAGCCGCGGCGCGCAGCCCGGCCAGGGCGGACCGTACCGCCTCGAAGGTCGCGGGCATCCGGTAGGCGGCGTATGCGGCGACGTCGGCGCGGTCGCGGAGGACCGGCGCGTCGGTCGGGGTCCGCCCCCGGTAGCTGGCGATCAGCCGGTCCACGGCCTGCGCGGCCTGCCGGGGCGGCAGACCGTCAAGCAGCTCGCCCAGGGCGCTGCGCAGGGCGTCGGAGACGGGGATACGGAGGGAGGCGTTCACCAAGAAATTCTAGGCATGCGAACTGCCGGCCCTTCCCGGCGAACGCTGCCGGTCGCGGCCCTCGGGCTTGCAGGCGCGCCCCGGCCTCAGCACGACGCAGGCGCGCCGGGCCTCAGCACTACGCGGGCGCGCCGGGTCCCCGGCCGCTACGCGGGCGCGCCGCCCGACGGCTCCGGGCGCGGCCGCCACGGCCGGCACAGCAGCAGAAAGCAGCCGACCGCAGCCACGGCGCAGCCGAGCTGCACCACGGCCATCGGGACCGCGGTCTGCTCCCCCGCGATGCCCACGAGGGGCGAGGCGAGCGCTCCGATGAGGAACGAGGTGGTGCCGAGCAGCGCCGAGGCGGAGCCCGCGGCGTGCGGGGTGCGCATCAGGGCGGAGGCGTTGGTGTTCGGCATCGCCAGCCCCATCGCGGACATCAGCACAAAGAGCCCGGCCGCCACGGGCGCCAGCCCGACGTCCCCGAAGACGCCGGCTGTCATCAGCAGCAGGGCCGTCGCGGCCAGGGTGATCACCGCGAGGCCGAAGCCGAGCGCCTTGTCGAGCGGGACCCGCCCGACGAGCACCTTGCCGTTGATCTGGCCGACGGCGATCAGTCCGACGGAGTTGAGGCCGAAGAGGAGGCTGAAGGTCTGCGGGGACGCGCCGTAGATCTCCTGCACGACGAACGGCGAGGCGGAGATATAGGCGAAGAGCGCGGCGAAGGCGAGCCCGCCGGTGAGCATATAGCCGGTGAAGACCCGGTCGGCGAGCAGCCCGCGCATGGTGCGCAGGGCCTGGCCCACGCCGCCCGTGTGCCGCCGCTCAGGCGGCAGCGTCTCCTTGAGCCAGGCGATGACGACAAGGGTGAGCAGCAGTCCGACACCGGTCAGGACGAGGAAGATGCCGCGCCAGTTCGTCACCCGCAGCACCTGTCCGCCGATCAGCGGGGCGATGATCGGCGCGGCGCCGGAGATCAGCATCAGGGTGGAGAAGAACCGGGCCATCTCGACGCCGTCGTAGAGGTCGCGCACCATGGCCCGGGCGATGACGATGCCGGCCGCGCCGGCGAGCCCCTGCACCAGCCGGAAGGCGATGAGGAGTTCGGCGGTCGGGGCGAGGGCGCAGACGGCGGTGGCCGCGACGTATACGGCCATGCCGATGAGCAACGGCCGCCGCCGCCCCCATCTGTCGCTCATCGGGCCGACGACGAGCTGGCCGAGCGCCATGCCCGCGAGGCAGGCGGTGAGGGTGAGCTGCACGGTTGCCGCGGGTGCGCCGAGGGAGTCGGTGACGGCGGGCAGGGCGGGGAGGTACATGTCCATCGACAGCGGCGGCAGTGCGGTCAGCCCGCCGAGGACGAGGGTGACCAGCAGGGCCGCCCGGCGCGGAGCCGCTGCCCTGGTCGGTGACGACGAGGGCAGCGGCTCCGCGGTGCGTATCCGACCCGGTTCACGGCCTGGCATTGACGGCTCCCACAGCTCATAGGCTCATTGCTTTAACTCTCACCTATGTTCTCAGGGAGCTGAGCCGGTCCGGCACACCTTTCACACGCCTCTTCGAGGGTTTCAGATGGGTTCGAGGCCGGGATTCCCCGCTTCCATCGCGAATGAGGCGACTGTTCCGACCTGCCCGCCCGGGGTCGTGACATGTGTCACGGCCCGGAAGTCCACACGCGCCAGCTCCTCCCCCAGCGTGACCTTCACATAGCCGCGCCTGCCGTTGTAGAGCCTCATATGCGGGTTGGCGCGGGTGTACGTCTCCCAGTTGCCGGGTTTGTCCGCGCCGTCCCGGCCGCTGGAGATGGAGGTCGCCGTGACCTCGACGCCGACCGTGCGTGCGCCGGGGGTCTCGTAGTCGCGCTTGATGTCGTACGCGTACGCCGCGTGCACATCGCCGGTGAGCACCAGCAGATTCTCGACGCCCGCGGCCTCGGCGCCGTCCAGGACGCGGTCGCGGGAGGCCGGGTAGCCGTCCCAGGCGTCCATGCTGACCCTGGCCACGGGGTTGAGGTCCAGTTTCCGCTGGGCGAAGGTGACCTGCTGGGGCAGCACGTTCCACCGCGCCCGGGAGCCGTGCCAGCCGTCGATCAGCCAGCGCTCCTGGGTCGCGCCGGTCATGGTGCGCGAGGGGTCCTGCGACTCGGGCCCGGGTATCTGCGCTCCGTCGCCGTACGCCTGGTCGGAGCGGTACTGGCGGGTGTCGAGGACGTCGAACTGCGCGAGCCGGCCGTAGTGCAGCCGGCGGTAGAGCCGCATGTCCGGGCCGTCGGGCCGCTGCGGCGCGCGCAGCGGCATGTTCTCCCAGTAGGCCCGGTAGGCGGCGGCCCTGCGCAGCAGGAACTCCTCCGGAGGCACGTCGTTCTCGGGGATGTCGTCCGCGTAGTTGTTCTCGGTCTCGTGGTCGTCCCAGGTGACGACGAAGGGGTGCGCGGCGTGCGCGGCCATCAGATCCGGGTCGGATTTGTACAGGCCGTAGCGCAGCCGGTAGTCCTCAAGGGTGGCGGTTTCCTTGTTGTAGTGCGCGGGCAGCACGCGGTCTGTGTACTTGCGGTCGCCTCCGGCGGAGTTCACCGGATACTCGTAGAGGTAGTCGCCGAGGTGGAAGACGACGTCGAGGTCTTCGGCCGCGAGATGCCGGTGGGCGGTGTAGTAGCCGTGGTAGTACGCCTGGCAGGAGGCGGCGGCGAGGCGCAGCTCGCGGATGCGGGCGTCGCGCGCGGGCGCGGTGCGGGTGCGGCCGGCCGGGCTGATCCAGGCCCCGGTGCGGAAGCGGTAGTAGTAGACGCGGTCCGGGTCGAGCCCGTCCGGCTCGATGTGGACGCTGTGGTCGAACTCCGGGTGGGCGAGGACGTCTCCGCGGCGGGCGACGCGGCTGAAGGCCTCGTCGTGCGCCACCTCCCAGCTCACCTGGAAGGGTGCGCGGGGCAGGCCGCTGCCCGGCTCGTACGGGCGGGGCGCGAGCCTGGTCCACAGCACGACGGAGCCGGGCTGGGGATCGCCGGAGGCCACGCCGAGCGTGAAGGGGTACTCGGCGAGTTTGCGGGCGTCGGCCTCGCGGGGCGCGGCGGCTTCGGCGCTGCCGGGCAGATCGACGGCGAAGGCGAGCGCGGCGGCGGCCGAGGTGACGGTGAGGAAGCGCCGCCGGCCGAGGTGCCGTGCGAAGTGACGGGCGGCGGCCCTCAGCTGGGGCGAGTGGTCGGCGGCTGACGTGTGGTGAGCGGCTGACATGTGGTGGGCGGCAGGAGCGTGGCGTCGGTGCGTCTCGGGTGTCATGGCCCCTCCCCTGACGGCTGTTGTCAGTCGTATTGGAGCGAGGCCCGAGGGCGTGACGTTGCCGGGTGCATGTCATCCATATGTCGGTCGGATGAGCTCCTGGTACCCGGCGTACGCGTACGCTGCGCCCCCATGAACGCTGTGGAGAGTGTGCGGAGAGTCGCGGTGGTGACGGGCGCCGGTTCGGGCATCGGCCGGAGCGTAGCGCTTGAGCTGGCGCGCAGCGGCTGGTCGGTGGCCGCGGCGGGCCGGCGTGTCGAGGCGCTTGAGGAGACGGCGGCGCTGGCGGACGCCACGGCGGAGCTGCTGTGCGTCCGCACGGATGTGACAGACCCTGAGGACGTCGCCGCCCTCTTCGCCGCGGTGCGCGACCGCTTCGGCCGCCTGGACCTGCTCTTCAACAACGCGGGCACGTTCGGGCCCGCCGGGGTGCGCTTCGAGGAACTGACGTACGACGCCTGGCGCTCGGTGGTGGACGTCAATCTCACCGGCGCGTTCCTGTGCGCCCAGGCGGCGTTCCGTCAGATGAAGGAGCAGACCCCCCAAGGCGGGCGGATCATCAACAACGGCTCGATCTCCGCCCATGTGCCGCGCCCGCACTCCGCCCCGTACACGGCGACGAAGCACGCTCTGACGGGCCTGACGAAGTCACTGTCCCTGGACGGGCGCGCCTACTCGATCGCCTGCGGCCAGATCGACATCGGCAACGCGGCCACGGAGATGACCGCGGCGATGCAGCAGGGCATCCTCCAGGCCAACGGCGAGCTGGCGGCGGAGCCGGTGATGGACGCGGCGGACGTGGCACGGACGGTGCGCCATATGGCGGAGCTGCCGCTGGAGGCGAATGTGCAGTTCGCGACGGTGATGGCGACGAAGATGCCGTATATCGGCCGCGGCTGAGCGGCGGGGCGCGGCTGGGGCCGCGGCCGACCGGAGCCGGGGTTCGGCCCTCAGCCGCCGCCCCCCCTTCCGGCGGTACGACCGGTGCCGGGCGCCGACCGGAACCGGGCCAGCCGGAACCGGGCGCCGACCGGGCCCTACGCCTGCCCGGTGTCGAAGCGGCTGACCTTCCCGTCCTCCACGGTGAACCGCCACTTGGTGCGCATCTCGCCCCAGGTGTCATTGCGGTAGCGCGCGATCAGCTCCCGCCCCCCGGCGGACTCCTTCTCGACGTCCATATGCCCGCGCGATTCGAAGATCTCCCGGTCGGCCCACTCTTCGAGGTTCCGCTCACTGCCGTCGTCGGACATGGCCGCATCAGGCGTGAGGACCGCCATGAACCGCTCGCGGTCATGCGCGTTGACGGCACTGACGAACTCTCGTACGGCGGGGTCGCTGAGCTTGTCGACGGAAATAGCCACGGGGGTCTCCTCATGCGTGCGGGCGGGCGTACGGGCGGGCGTACGGGGCGCGGGCAGGCGGGCGTGAGCGTGTGCAGGCAACCGGATGCCGCCACCCCCATGCCTACACCGCCCCGCCCCCTCCCGCATGGCAGGCTGCCCCACATGACGGATTCCCCCACATGGTCCACAGTCGCCCGTCTTCACGCCTGACTCGACACAAAGAGCCCCCGCGCGCCGGAGCACGAAGCAAGATCTTCACCGCTCACCTGGCACGCGTCGCGGACGGCCCACTGGGGCAGCGAGCGGCACTGGTTTCCGGTTCGCGCACCGGGACCGCCTACGCGCCGCCGCCCTCTGACGACGCCTCACCCGGGCAGCAGCGGTGCTCCTGGTCCTTGTCCATCAGCTCGATCCTGCGCGCCAGCAGCTTGTTCTCCAGCGCCAGCCGCTCAAGCTCCAGCTCCATCTGCTTCTTCAGCTCCGGCTCACACGCCTCACACTCGTCCAGGCAGGTGCGCACCCGCACCCCCGGGGTGGGCAGCACCAGCTCCCGCTCCCATCCGTAGCGCTCCTGAGCCTTGGCGGAGACCGCGCCGTCACGGTTCAGCAGCCCCTGCTCCGTGAGCTGGCGGCGCACCACCTCGATCGCCTGCCTCTTCAGCGGCGGCTCCGCGTGCACCGGGGCGGCCGCGAGGAAGGCCGGCGCCGAGGCGGCCGGGGTCTCCGCGGTACGCGCCACGGCAGCCTGCCGCGCGGCCGCCTCGGTCCTGACCAGCTCGGGACTGGTGGCCACCACCTGCTGCGGCACCACCTGCACCCCGGTGAGGGGGCGCGGCCTGGCCGGCGTCACGCCCGTGGGCGCGGCCGGGTCGTTCACCCGCAGGTCGATCGCCGCGAGGGAGAACTTCACGGTCTGGCACTTGACGATCTGGTGGAAGAAGAACGTCAGGGCCCGGCAGCGGTTGGGGTTGGAGAACACCCGCGAGGACGCCTCGAAGTGGTCCTCCGACTCCCCTTCCCGATGGGCACGCGAGGACACCGCGCCGACGGACACGGAACTGGCGGCCCGGACGCCAGCCTGGACATGGTGATGAGACGACTCGGCGTGCCGGGAGAAGTTCCGCACGGACTCCGCGACGCTGGAGGCGTCAAAACTGGAGCCCTTCACCGATCCGCCGATCTCGAAGACCCCCAGATCCAGCCCCGCGCCACCACCGCCGGAGACGGCGGATTCGCTGTAGGTGGACTCACGGCGGGTGGAGTCGACCACCGACACATCGGACACGGCATGGGCCATGCCCGCCGTATAGAAGGACTCCTCGGAGGAGGAGCGGTGGTGGTGGGCGAGAGAGGACGACGAGTCGAAGGAGAACGAGGAGTGCCGGTCACGAGTGGCGAGCCGGACCTTCTCCCCCGGCAGCAGCGTGGTCGTATAGACCAAGGGCCCCAGCGCCAGCGGCCCGTGACAGCGCTGCAGCACAAAACGCAGCGTCACCTCGACCGGCACACTGCGGTCGTTGACCTGCGCTGGGTACGGCAGCCGGTAAGCGATGTGCAGGGTGTCGCAGGGCTCGCACGGTTCAAGCTGAGGACAGCAGTCAACGGCGGCAGGGGCGTCGGGTGCGTCATTGGCGGTCTCGGCCATGCCTGGCTCCTCACCCGGTGTAAAGATGCGCGGTTCGCCCTCTTATCGTCCCGGCTGCCCTGCATGAACGCCATGACGCCCCGGCAGGTTCGCAGATTTCCAGGACGCCCTGCCTGCGGTCGAAGGCAGCAGGCGTGCATGCGCCCTCCGGGTGCAGCCGGGCTGCTCGGCCCGGTGGCGACCAGCGCTGGAGGGCTACGGTGCCGGGCTGGACCACTGCCGCGAGGAGAGCGGAGGTGGTCGCCCTCGCAGGCCGGGCCGCCCTGCCGGCAAGTGGGCGGTCGAATCAGGGCTCGAATGGAGCAAGGCCACCGGGCCACTCCTGGTTACACTCACCCCGACTGTGTGACGGAGGTCTACGACTGCTGGGCGAATTCCACGAACTCAGCCCAAGACGACGGTGGAAATACCAGGGTTCCGCCGTCACGGTCCTTGGTGTCTCGGACCATGACCTTCTTCGGATCGTTGTCGGCCACTTCGACACAGTTTTCCGTGCCCGTGTAGGAGCTGGTGCGCCAGTTCGGAGTCACAGGATTTTTTCCCTTCTAGTCGCGCGGCATGCGCTCGAAATGCTGCATCGCAGTGAAAATGAGATCTCGTGCGGAGTTTCCGTACACAGCCGACTGCTTCAGCGAGGCGAAAGCCTTGGTGTACAGCTCGATCTCCCGAGGCTGCGTAACAGAGAACTCCGCCGAGTAGGTCTCAACCAGGACAAGCCTGTCGTCGAACATGGAGAATGAGTTCCCCGGCCATACACTGAGGGGGGAAGATCGGGGGATCAGCCCCAAACTCAGGCGCGGAAGGCGCATTGCGGACAGCAGTCGATCGAGCTGTCCGATCATGACCTCCGGGCCTCCAAAGTTGGTGTAGAGGGCCTGTTCGCCGAGTAGCACATTGAAAATCCGGCCGCCTCGGTACAGGTATTGCTGTCGTTCAAGCCGCTTCGCCACTGCGGCTTCCGTGTCATTAGGTATCTCATAGAAGGCGACAACTTGCTCGAAAGTCTTAGCGGCATATTCCGGCGTTTGAAGCGTCCCCCACACTAGCGTGGGATGCCAGATGCGGAAAACCTTGGTTTTCGCATAGACCGGCAGAGCCTTGCTCTGCCTTTTTTCCGCGCCCGTCTGGAGCTGTCGACGCCATTCAAGCCATAGCTCGTCGATGTGGCGCACCGTCGCCACGAGGTCATCGACGTGTTGCTCCTGGCCCGTCGCCGCGCACCAGGTCCTAATGTCCTCCTCACTGGCGTTCTGCTTTCCGTTTTCAAGCCGTGAGACCTTCGACTCCTGCCAGCCGAGTGCACGGGCGAGTGCCCGGCCGCTCACAAATCCCGCATCCTTGCGGAATCCGCGGAGCCGGGCACCCAGCGCCTCACGTGCTTCTTGTGCCTGTGTGCTCACTGATGAGTCAGGGCTTGTACTCGACGTGCGGGATGGCGACAGCCCAGAGCAGGTCACGCAAGCGGATGCACTCGGTCACGATGTCGGGGTCTTCGATGATCTCGGACCCGAGCACCCGCCCCTCAGCGTCGAAGTGGCCCACTGCGAGAAGTCGATCGTCGTACAGCCACCAGTCGTTCCCGTTCACGGGGAAGGTGACGCCTTCAGGCAGCCGGTGCCGCGGCAGCCAGCGAATGTCCTCACCGACCTCCAGGTTGAGGCGGGTGAGCGAGTGCTCCCAGGTGACGTACTGGCTGTGCGGCTCGGTGACCACGCGGACGCGACGTACCGTCTTGCCTTCGCTCGTGACGCGCTTCATCAGCGCCTTCCAGTCGTCGAGCCAGGCGTAGTCGTCGGGCTCGCCCCTCTTCCATCGGGCGTACGGCGTGTCCTCGATGGGAGAGCCGTAGTCGTCCCTCAACTCCAGGTGAAAGGCATCCCGCTCGAACCTGTTGAACAGCTTGTCGCGCTCAGCGCTGGTGATCAGGTCCACTCGTCTCCTCCAGCAGGGCCGCGATCGAGGACTTGGGGACCTCGATGCAGGTCTCGTAATCGGGCATACGCATCTGGCTCAGGGCTTCAGCATCGCGCATCTCCGGGCCCTGAAGGACACACGTTCCCTGGTCGGTGAGGATCATGATCGGGTCCGTGAACCGCTTGATCTCGCCGTTCTCGTGGCCGTCCTTGGCCAGGTGCTCGAACAACTCGGTCGGCACCTCGATGACGCTCTGTCCCGCCGGCACGTCGAGCTGCATGAGCAAGTCGTTCGCGTACACCTTCCAGCCTTGGATCACGTAGGTGTCCTGGTCACTCGCGTACAGGGTGGGACTGTCTCTGGGGGTGGAGTTCTTACCAAGGAACCGTAGCTTCATGGCCTCTCTCCCGTCCGCTGCCTTGCGCCGGTTTGCGCGACAAGACGATGGTCGCCAGGCAGTTCGACGCCGTCAATCGACTTGCTGCAAACTCGCGCAATCTGCTTGGGACTTGGGAATCGACCGCTCTACGTTCGTCAACAAGCCCAAGCAGCCAAGAAGCCCACGGCAGCGTGCGGTACCGAGGGGAGACGCGTGGTGACCACCGTGACACGGATGCAGGATGCCCGGCCCGTCGATGTGGAACTGATCGGCGACAGCACCGATGCCGCCCTTCTCATAGAGCTGGGTACCACGACCCGCAGCCAGATCAACGTGAAGACGCCGATCCTGACGGGACACCTGCAACTGCTCCTGAGCGAGGATTTGGGCGCGGACGAGGACGAGACGGTCAGAGAGCTGTTCCGCCAGGCTTACGCGCTCCTCGACCTGAGCCGCCGCCCCTCGCAGGACGCGCCGACCTTCGTCGCCTACTTCTACATGCGCGAGGTGGCCGCCCTGACGCGCCGCTTCCTGTGGGTCTACAGCCAGAGGAACGGGCTCAGTGCGCCATGAGCCCCAAGGCACAACAGATCGCGTACGTCGCGGTGCTGCTCGCGTTGGTGGCCGCCCTGGCGCTCGGCGTCTTCGCCGCCCCGGAGGCCGACACGCGCGTCCGCTCGGCTGGCGTCAGTGGGTCTTCCAGGCCCTCGTGATCCTCACCTCCGTCTCGATCATGGCCGCTTACTGGCGGCTGACCACATGATCTTCCGCCTCCGAGGTCACTTCGACCCGCTCCCCCATGCGGCTTTCCCTCGTGGGGCGGAACTCAACGCCCACCCCGGCTCCGAGACAAGGACAGGTCGGGCCGAGGTGGGTCGCAAGTGCACGACGGCGCGGGGACCGAATCTCCGCACAGCAGATGCACTGAGGAGGACTACCCCTCATGGACCTCTACAACCTGCCCGTCGCGGGCGCTCAGTTCGAGAACTACTGCGGCGGCAACCTCCAGGGCGAGCACGAGTCCTGCGTCGACGTGGCCGCGATCCCCGGCGCGGAGTCGGCCTTCGTCGTCCGGGACACCAAGCCGGAGGGCGCCGGCCTGGAGCTGCGGTTCACCGCGGAGGAGCTGGACGACTTCACGCGCGGCTGGGCCCGGAAGCGTTCCCTCACCTTCTAGCCCGGCTGCCCCTCGGTCAGGCGGACACTTCAGCGGGTCGTCCTCGGCATCGCCGAGGGCGGCCCGCCCCCCGGAAAGGCGAAAATGAGCTGGTCAGGACACTGGCATGGGTACGGCCCGTGGGTCGGCCCATCGAAGGTGTACGGGCGGGAGGGGCGGCGGCGGCCACCACATCCCAATGGCGCCCCCATGGTGCTGGACCCCGAGAGCAAGACGCAGGTGGATACCCTCAACCGGTACCGCGAGGCTGCCTCCGAGTTCCAGTCGGGCAACGTGCCACCGACGATGACCGGCTACTGGCTCATGAAGAAGCACCTGGTCTCCGCTGACCGCACCTGGACTGATGTTGGTGTCGCCCTTGCCTGGCTGACCAAGCACTACGAGGCGAATCCTCCGTTCCAGCGCGCTGACGGGCTCCAGGCGTACTGCGGTCTCGACTGGAAACTGGAGTACGCCGAGGACGTACTCCCCCGTGGGGTCGATGTGAGCTGGGTGTACTACATGCCCTCCGAGAACTTGATCTCGTACTCGGTGGTCTGCTGCCCGAACCGGTTCCACCCTGAGATTCCCTGCCCGCTCCCGCCGCCATAAGGAGTCGATGCCATGTCGCTGAGCCTCTTACTGCCCGAGGATGGTGTGATCGAACTGCTCAACACGTGGCCTGACGAGCCGCGTGTATTCGAGCGTGGCAAGACAGCTCTCGACGAGACGGTCACCGAGGGCTTCCTCACGGGCTGCACCTTCACGGGGTGCGTGCCGGCGAACGAGATCGCGGTTGTGCGTGCCCCGGCCCCGTCTCTGAACCAGAACGCCTATATGACCCATGGCCGCACCGACGCGGCCAAGCTCCGCAAGCTGTACGACAGCGGGTACACGATCCGGCTCGGCAACCTGCAACGAGTCAGCCCGTTCATGACGAAGGTCTCGCGCGGTATTCAGGAAGAGACGGGCTTCTCCAACTACATCCACGCCTTCCTGACCCCGCCGGGCAACCAGGGGCTACGCCATCACTGGGATCAGCAGATGGCCGTGATCGTCCAGGTCGCCGGCACCAAGCGGTGGCAGCTCTGGAGCCCGCCCGTCGAGTCCCCCATGAGGGAGTACAACGAGTCGTGGCGCGTCTGGCGCGACCACTACATCCCTGAGTGGGAAGCCGCGGGCCCGGACCTGGAACTCGACCTGCGGGCCGGTCAGTCGCTTCTTCTACCAAGGGGCTGGGTCCACAACCCTCACGTGACCGACGAGGGCGAGCACAGTGTCCACCTGACGTTCGCCATCCGGGAGCGCACGCCCCTGTGGCTGGTCGAGAAGCTCGTAGCGGAGGCGATCGGGGACCCGGAGTTCCGTCGCATCATCCTGCCTGGCGACATCACCGGACCGGCACTCCCCGACCGAATACGCGAGGCCCGCAAGGCGCTTCGGGCGCACCTGGACGGTCTCGACATGAACGACCTCGCCTCGGCCGTACGCCAGGCCGCCGTGACTGAGCTGGATTACACCACCTGACGCCAGTCCCTGGCCCCGGCCGGGTCGCATCCGCCGTTGCGGACGGGCCGGGCCTTCAAGCTGTGCGTCGCCACCGCCACAGGATCGCCACACAGCACCGAGAAACACCCGGAAATGGTCACAAAGAGTGAGCAGCGTTCACTCGACTGCGGGGGTATAGAAGTGGCCCCTGACCAGGTAAAACACCTGATCAGGGGCCTGCCCCCGAAGGGGCGGCAGACGAGTCGGCCTATACGCCGGGTTCTGTCACCCGGTCGCCTCGCGGCGGCCGGGGAGACGGCCATCCATCTAGGACCGGCGTTGCCGCCGGTCTCGTGCGGTCTACCCGCGGACTCGGGCGGGCAGCCCTCGGTCGTCCGCGCAGAGCGCGTTTCACGGCGCTCCTTTTGACCTTGCTCCGGGTGGGGTTTACCGAGCCGCCTGAGTCACCTCAGGCGCTGGTGGTCTCTTACACCACCGTTTCACCCTTACCTGGGGCGCGAGGCCCCCGGCGGTCTGTTTTCTGTGGCACTGTCCCGCGGGTCACCCCGGGTGGCCGTTAGCCACCACCCTGCCCTGTGGAGCCCGGACGTTCCTCGGGGAGATCCGGAGAGGATCTCCACGCGGCCGTCCGCCCGGCTCGTCTGCCGTGACTGACATGCTACCTGGCGTGCGGGGACGTACGGACGCGCGGTGCCTGACCCTGCCACGGCGTCATGGTTGCCCGGCTCGCCGGGCGGCGGGCGCAGCCCGGCTCGACGAGCTGGGGGAGGCGGGGCAGCGCGCGGACGGTGAGGTTTCACGCGGATGCCCCTGGTGCGGTCGTCGCGGCGCTCACGCGGGGGCGAACAGCACCTTCTGCCTGCCCGGGTTCGCCTCGATGAGCCGTACGAGCAGCCGCTCGCCGAGCGGGAGCGGGCCGTCCGCGCTCTCGATGCGGCCCACGACGGCCGGGTCCGCCAGCTGGGCGGTGCCCACGGCGGGGTCGTCGTCCCGGACATCCACCACACAGGCATCGAAGGTCTCCCCGAGCCGGTCCTTCAGCAGCGCCGCCTCGACGACGTCGACGCACTCGCGCTCGACCGTGTTGGCGCGCCGCGCGCCGGTCTCCATTTCCTTCGGGAGCCCGTCGAGCGCCGCCGTCACCCACTCGGGAGGCTCCCGTCCGGCGACGGCCGCGACGCACAGCTCGCCCGTGTAGCGGTCGACGAGCCGTCGCAGCGGGGCGGTGCAGTGCGTGTACTCGTCCGCCACGGCGGCGTGCACCGACGGCGAGGGCAGGACGCCGCCGCGGAAGACCGAGTAACCCGCACCGCGCAGCAGGATGGTGCACTCCTGGAGGAACGCGGCGCAGCGCGGCTCGCGCGGATCGAGCGAGCGGACGAGATCCGCGTACGAGACATGGTGCGGCCAGTCGATGCGCAGGGCGGCAGCCGTGCGCCGCAGCCGGGCGACCGCGCCGTGCGGGGCCGTGGGCAGGGTGCGCAGGATGCCGGTGCCGCAGGCGGTCATCAGATCGGCGGCTGCCATGCCGGTGAGCAGGGAGATCTGGGCGTTGAAGCCCTCGGCGGGGAGCGGGGCGCGGAACTCCAGGTCGTACGAGCCCTCCCGTTCGACGATCTCCTGCTCGGGGACGGAGAGCGAGATGCCGCCGCGCGCGATCTCCAGCCGCTGCCGCAGGCGGCCGACCGCGGCGAGGAGCGCGAGGGGCTCCTCGGCCGTGCCGGTGTCGATCTGGCGTTGGACGTCCGCGTAGTCGAGGCGGGCTCTGCTGCGTACGAGGGCTCTGCGCACCTCGGTACGCACGGTGCGGCCGTCCGCGTCGAGGTCGATCCGCCACAGCAGGGCGGGCGCGGTCTGGCCGGGGAGGAGGCTGGCCGCGCCTTCGGACAGGGCGGGCGGGTGGAGCGGGATCTTTCCGTCGGGGAAGTACAGGGTCGTCACGCGGCGGTGGGCTTCGGCGTCGAGCGCTCCGCCGGGTGCGACGAAGGCGGCGACGTCGGCGATGGCGTAGTGGACGGTGCAGCCGCCGCCGTGGGGCGCGCGGGCCAGGTGCATGGCCTGGTCGAGGTCCGTGGAGCCGGGCGGGTCGACGGTGAAGAGGGGGAGGTCGGTCGCGTCCCGGTCGGGGAGCCGCGGCGCTCTGGCGACGGCGTCCGCCTCGGCGAGGACCGCGGGCGGGAAGGGGCCGGGGACGTCCAGCTCCGTGCGCAGCGTGCGCAGGGCGGACCGGAGCGGGGCCTCTGCTGCGCCCGCGGTGTGCAGATGGCGGCGGGGCATGCACCGAGCCTATGGCGGGCGGGGGCGGTCGGCACGCGGGGAGCGCGTGCGCCGGGTGGGCAGCGGGGCGAGGGACGCCGGTGCGGGGAGCAGGTGCGGGTGCGGGGTGGCGGACGCGGGCGCGGGGTGGCGGACGCGGGCGCGGGGTGGCGGACGCGGGCACAGCCCGGCCGGGCGGCCCGGCCGGGCTCGACGCACCAGCGGGGCGCACGCCGCCGGCCGGCGTCACGCACGCCCGGACCGCGGCCGCGGGGGCCGTAGGCTGGCGCGGGGGCCGCACCCCCCGCCCCCGTGCGTACGAAGGAGAGATCGCCGTGCTCGTGCTGTTGCCGCCGTCGGAGGGAAAGGCCGCGCCCGGGCGCGGGGCTGCGCTGAAGCCGGAGTCCCTGTCGCTGCCGGGTCTGGCCGAGGCGCGCGCCGCGGTGCTGGACGAGCTGGTGGAGCTGTGCTCCGCCGACGAGGACAAGGCGCGGGACGTCCTGGGGCTGAGCGAGGGCCTGCGCGGCGAGATCGCCAAGAACGCGCAGCTGAGGACCACGGGCACGCGTCCGGCCGGGGAGGTCTACACGGGCGTGCTGTACGACGCCCTGGACCTGGCCACCCTCTCGGCCGACGCCCACCGCCGCGCCCGCCGGTCGCTGCTGGTGTTCTCCGGCCTCTGGGGCGCGGTCCGGATCGACGACCGGATTCCGTCGTACCGCTGCTCGATGGGCGTGAAGCTGCCCGGCCTCGGCGCCCTGGGCGCGTACTGGCGGACCCCGATGGCCTCCGTGCTGCCCGAGGCGGCGGGCGACGGCCTGGTGCTGGACCTGCGCTCCTCCGCGTACACGACGGCCTGGCGGCCGAAGGGGGAGGTCGCGGGCCGTACGGCCACGGTGCGGGTGCTGCATGCGCAGGTCGACAAGGTGACCGGCGTCGAGAAGCGCTCCGTTGTCAGCCACTTCAACAAGGCCACGAAGGGCCGCATCGTCCGCAGCCTCCTGGAGTCCGGCTCCCGCCCCGCGAACCCGGCGGAACTGGTGGAGGCGCTGCGCGACCTGGGCCATGTGGTGGAGGCGGAGCCTCCGGCGAAGCCGGGCAAGGCGTGGGCGCTGGACGTGGTGGTCACGTCGATCCACTGACGGGATGACCCCGTTGCGCATTACGCAATGACCATTGTGCAGTGCGGAGTACGGCGGGACGATGGCGCGCATGGCCGACGCCTCCTCTGTTCTGGAGTTCTCCCCCGTCCTGCCCGTCGTCGTCATCGACGACCTCCGTGACGCCGTGCCGCTCGCGCGGGCGTTGGCGGGCGGGGGGCTGCCGGCGGTCGAGGTGACGCTGCGGACGCCCGTCGCGCTGGACGCGATCCGGGCGATCGCGGCGGAGGCACCCGAGGCGGTTGTCGGCGCGGGGACGGTCGTCTCGGCGGAAGGCGTGGCGGCGGCGACGGCGGCCGGGGCGCGGTTTCTGGTGAGTCCGGGGTGGACCGAGCGGGTGCTGGGCGCGATGCGGGAGTCGGGGGCGCCGTTTCTGCCGGGGGTGTCGACGGCGTCGGAGACCGTGGGGCTGCTGGAACGCGGCGTGCGCGAGATGAAGTTCTTCCCGGCGGAGGCGGCCGGCGGCGCCGCGTATCTCGCCGCGCTCGCCGGGCCGCTGCCGCAGGCCCGGTTCTGTCCGACCGGCGGGATCACGGCCGCCTCAGCGTCGTCGTATCTGGCGATGCCCAACGTCGGCTGTGTGGGCGGCACGTGGATGCTCCCGGCGGACGCGATCGCCGCGAAGGACTGGGGCAGGGTGCGGGCCCTGGCCGCGGAGGCGGCGGCGCTCACCCGCGCACCGCTCGCCCCGCATGCCGACTAGAGCGCGCGCCCGGCGTCACCGCGGCCACCGCCCGCGGTGTGCCGCACGGCGAGCGCTTCGGTCACCACGGGGGCACGTGTCGCGCGGGCGGTTCTGCCGCCCTGTCAGCGATGGCCCGCGCTGTTCCGCACCGGCCGGCGCAGGATGTCCCTGATGCGCCAGCACAGCTTCCGGGCGCGCGGTGTCGCTGTGGCGTAGCAGGGGCCGAAGCAGACGGCATCCGCGCTGCGGCCGAGCGGGACCCCCTCGCGCGGATGCCGCTGTGTGGGATCGCCGGCCATGCGGCCTCCTCCGGCTCCGTGGGCGGGTCCGGCGGATGCCGCCGGCGCAGTACTCCGGCACAGCGTAGGCGGGAGGGCGGGCTACGTGAAGGCGATCTCCGCGTAGTCCGCCAGCAGGCGGTAACCCAGGCGCTGGTAGAGCGCGTTGCTCGTGGGGTTGGACAGGTCCGTGAAGAGCAGGACCTGTTGCGCGCCCGCCGCCAGGGCTGCGTGGCTGACGGCCGCCGCGGCCCCGGCGGCGTATCCCCGGCAGCGCAGCGGGGGCGGGGTGTAGACGTTGGAGACGCGGGACTGGCCCGCGAGCGGCGGCGAATGGGAGGCCATGGAGACCGGGCGGCCGTCCGGGGTCTCCCACAGGTGCAGACCGCCCTCGGCGATGCGCCGTTCCGCGAGCTGTGCATAGTCCAGGTCGTGCGGTTCGCCTACGGCCGCCGCGAACTCCCGCAGCCAGGACGCCGCCAGGTCCAGGTCCGCACCGGCCGCTTGGCGCGCGCGGCCCGGCGGGGCGGGGTGCGGCGGGGTCAGGTCGCCCAGCCGGAACAGGCGGGTGCGGCCCGTGAGCTGCCAGCCGCCCGGCCCCGCCCAGGCGTCGGCGAACGCCCGCGCGGGCCCGTCGCCGCCCCGGACTCCGGGCAGTCGCACACCGCGGCCGCGCAGCTCCCCGGCCAGTTCCGCCGCGAGCCGCTCCGGCATGGGGCCTAGGGCCGGCGGCCAGGGAGGCGTGTGGAGGAAGGCGGCCTCGGCCGGCGCGCCGGGGTTCCGGCGCCACCAGCCGAAGGACGCAGGTCCTTCCCCGTACACCTGCGCGCCGTGCCGCCGCACCGTCTCGCTGACGGTGAGCAGTGCGGTGGCACGGGCGGCCTCAGCCGCGAGATACGCATCCGTCTCGCGGCGGAACTCCTCGACGTCCTCGCTCAGTTGCCAGGGCACGACAGGGCGTCGCTCAGCGCAGATGCGATGTGTCGTTGAGCAGCCGCACCGACGCGTTGCCGTCCGCGTAGTACGCCACCGCCGACAGCGACGCCGCCGACAGCTCCATCCGGAACAGCGATTCCGGCGGCGCGCCCAGGGCCAGCCGGACCAGCGTCTTGATCGGCGCGACATGGGTGACGAGCAGAACCGTGCGTCCGGCGCTCTGGGCGATCAGCCGGTCGCGGGCGGCGGCGACGCGGCGGGCGACCGCCGCGAAGCTCTCTCCTCCGCCGCTCGGGGCGGCCTTGGCCGAGGAGAGCCAGGCGTCGAGGTCGTAGGGGTACCGCTCCTGCACCTCCGCGAAGGTCAGCCCCTCCCATGCGCCGAAGTCCGCCTCGCGCAGGCCGTCTTCGATCCGCACGTCCAGGCCGAGGCGCGCGGCGACGGCCGCCGCGGTCTCGCGGCAGCGCGTGAGCGGCGAGCTGACGATCTCCTGGATCGTGCCGCGGGCCGCGAGCGCCGCGGCGGCGGCCTCCGCCTGGCGGCGGCCGGCCTCGGACAGCGAGGGGTCGCTGCCGCCGCTGCCGGAGAAGCGCTTCTCGGGGGTGAGCGGCGTCTCGCCGTGCCTCAGCAGTACGAAGGTGGCCGGCGCGCCCAGATCTGGGGCGGCAGCCCAGCCGACCGCCGGCGCGGCGGTCCGGGCGGCGGCCCGTGCCTCCGGCTGGACGTCACGTCCGGC
>NZ_JAOWCB010000026.1 GCF_026420845.1 Streptomyces sp. PR69
GCGGGTGCGGCAGGCGTCGCTTGCCGAGCCGTTGCGCGGTGGGGCGCCCGCGCGGGGTGAAGGGGCCGGGCGTGAGGTCACGCCCGAGCAGATGCGTTCGATCTTCGGGTCCTTCCAGCGCGGCCTCGACCGGGGCCGCGGCGGCGAGGCCCGCACCACCGACGAAAGGACGGGGCACGATGGCTGAGGCACCCACCGGCGGGGCACAGGCGGACCTCGGCTGGCTGCTGGACGATCTGCTGGCCAGGACCGACCATGTCCGCCAGGCCGTGCTGCTGACCGCCGACGGCCTCGCGATCTGCTCCTCCAAGGGCATGGCCCGCAAGGACATCGAGCATCTCTCCGCCGTCTGCGCCGGCTTCCACAGCCTCGCCAAAGAGACCGGCGACCGCTTCGACGCCGGGGACGTCCGCCAGACCATGGTCATGCTCGATGACGCGTTCCTGTTCGTCACCCCGGCCGGGGACGGCAGCCGCCTCGCCGTACTCTCCGGCGCCGAGACCGATGTCGGTCAGCTCGCCCATGAGATGGCCCTGCTGGTCAGGCGGGTGGGACGCCATATGGCCGTGACCGCCCGTGCCGCGGACGGCGAGGGCGACGCCTAGATTCGCCGTGAGCGAGACCTGGTACGAGGACGAGACCGGGCCGATGGTGCGCCCGTACACGGTCACCCGCGGCCGGACCCGCCCTGCCGCCGCGCACAGCCTCGATCTGATGTCGCGGGTCGCGGCCGTCCCGGCGGAGGACCTACCGCCCGGCGTCGAGCCGCGGCTCGACCATGCCCGCAGCTCGCTGCTGACCCTTCTCCGCGGCGGGCCGCACACTGTCGCGGAGGTCGCCGCCGACGCGGATCTGCCGCTGACGGTCGTCCGCGTCCTGCTCGCCGATCTCGTCGAGGCCGGGCTTGTCACGGCCGCGCCCCCGGCGGCCGGCGAGGCGGCCCGGCACGACCCGGAGCTGCTGCGCGAGATCGCCGACCGGCTGCGCCAGCTGTAGGCCGCTCGTTCGGCGGTCCTTCAGCCGATCGTTCGGCTGATCGTTCGGCTGATCGTTCAGCGGACCGGCGGCGGAACGCAATGATTCCCCGGCCCGCCGTTCACCGCGCAATGATCATCCACGGATGCGCAACAACCCTGCATTACCCGTACGGCCAGCGGCTCATAGGCTCACTGCCCGTACCAGGAGTGGCGGTGACCGCCTGCTCGGCGGTTCCCCCTCATGCGCGGGCTCTCTCCGTCATGCCCGCGGGCCGCCGCGGTCCCCGCCGCCGACCCGCGGCCATGAAGGAGCCCCGATGCCAGACCACGGCGCAGCCCCGTCCGCGACCGAGCCACGCCCCGCGACCGGGCCGGCGAGCGCCTCAGGGCCCGTGACCGCCTCAGGGCCCGCGACCGCCCGGAGCCGGCCGGCCGCCTCCCGGCTGATGCGGCGCAAGCCGGTCGAGCAGCTGGTCGCCGAGGGCGGACAGGGCGACGGCGGCAGCCTCCGCCGCTCGCTCTCCATGTGGCAGCTGACCATGATCAGCATTGGCGCCACCCTCGGCACCGGCATCTTCGTCGTCCTCGGCGAGGCGGTGCCCGTCGCCGGCCCCGCCGTCACCGTCGCCTTTGTGATCGCCGGTCTCACCGCGCTGTTCTCCGCGCTCTCCTACGCCGAGCTGGCCGGCACGATCCCCGTCTCCGGCTCCTCCTACTCGTACGCCTACGCGACGATGGGCGAACTCGTCGCCTGGGTGTGCGGCTGGTGTCTGATCCTGGAGTACGGGGTGTCCGTGGCCGCCGTGGCGGTCGGCTGGGGCGACTATCTCAACGAACTGCTCCACGGCACGATCGGCGTGACCCTCCCCGAGGCGCTCTCAACGGCGCCCGGCGAAGGCGGCCTGATCGATCTGCCCGCGCTGATCGTCGTACTGCTCGCGATGGTGTTCCTGATCGGCGGAGCCCGCGAGTCCGCCCGCGCCAACACGGTCATGGTGGTTGTGAAGATCGCCGCGCTGCTGCTGTTCTGCGCCGTCGGCTTCACCGGCTTCACATCCGGCAACTACGCCGACTTCATGCCGCTCGGCATGGCGGGCGTCAGCGCCGCCGGGGCGACGCTGTTCTTCTCGTACATCGGTTTCGACGCGGCCTCCACCGCGGGCGAGGAGGCCAGGAACCCCAAGCGCGACCTGCCCCGCGCGATCATGCTCTCGCTGATCATCGTCACCACGCTGTACGTACTCGTCGCGGGCGTCGCCGTGGGCGCCTGGAACTGGACGAAGTTCGAGGGCTCCGAGGCATCCCTCGCCGCGATCCTCAACGATGTGAGCGGCCAGACCGTCTACGGCACCCTGCTCGCCGCCGGTGCGGTGATCTCCATCGCCAGCGTCGTCCTCGCCGTCCTGTACGGCCAGACCCGCATCCTCTTCGCGATGTCGCGCGACGGACTGATGCCCAAGGCTTTCGGCAAGGTCGACCCGAAGACCGGCTCCCCGCGCCTGAACACCGTCATCGTGTCGCTGTTCTGCGGGCTGCTCGCCGCGGTCGTCCCGCTCGGCAAGCTCGTGGACGCCACGAGCATCGGCACGCTGTTCGCCTTCGCGCTGGTCAATATCGCGGTCGTGGTGCTCCGCCGCACCCGCCCCGACATGGAGCGGACCTTCAAGGTGCCGTTCGGCTGGCTGTTCCCCGTACTGGGCTTCCTGTTCTGCGCCTACAACATGCTGCAGCTCGACGCCGTCACCTGGGTGGTCTTCGCTGTCTGGATGGCCGCCGGGCTCATGGTCTACTTCCTGTACGGCATGCGCCGCTCCCGACTGGCCACCGCAGAGAAGTGATCCACCCTCCGTGCGACTGAACGACCTCGACGAACGCATCGTCCACGCCCTGGCAGAGGACGCGCGCCGCTCCTACGCGGACATCGGCGCGATGGTCGGCCTGTCCGCGCCCGCCGTGAAGCGGCGCGTGGACCGGCTGCGCGCCGAGGGCGCGATCACCGGCTTCACCGTACGGGTGGACCCGGCCGCGCTCGGCTGGGAGACCGAGGGCTTCATCGAGATCTACTGCCGCAGCAACACCTCGCCCGAGGCCATCGAGCG
The DNA here is from genome assembly GCF_026420845.1 of Streptomyces sp. PR69. Taxonomy (GTDB): domain Bacteria; phylum Actinomycetota; class Actinomycetes; order Streptomycetales; family Streptomycetaceae; genus Streptomyces. The sequence continues at coordinate 3,077 of NZ_JAOWCB010000026.1, forward strand.
CGGCCTCAAGCGCTACCCGGAGATCGCGTCCGCCTCCACCGTCACCGGTGAGGCGGATGCGATCGTCCAGGTCTTCGCCTCCGACATGCGCCACTTCGAACGGGTGCTGGAGCGCATCGCGGGCGAGCCGTTCGTGGAGCGCACCAAGTCGGTGCTGGTGCTCTCGCCGCTGCTGCGGCGCTTCTCCTCCGGCGCGCCCGCGTAGCGCCCGCGGAACCCACGGCCTCCGCCCCCACACGGCCAGCGGAAACACGGACCGCGCAATGAATCGCCGGGACCGCCCCGCAATGCGCAACAGATCACCGGCCCCTGTGCAACGGTCGCGCCTTGTCCCGGACGAGCAGCGGACCGTACCGTCGATGCGTCCCCCGAACACCCCTTCGCGAGGTATGCCCATGCCGCCGCTGCGCACCGCCCTGCTCCAGAGCTCCGGCATCCCCGGCGACGTGACGAAGAACCTCGAGATCCTCGACGCATACGCGGCTCAGGCCGCCGGCGCGGGCGCCGGGCTGCTCGTCTGCCCCGAGATGTTCCTGACCGGGTACGCCATCGGCGACGATGTCCCCCGCCTCGCAGAACCGGCCGACGGCGCTTGCGCCCGCGCCGTCGGCGACCTCGCCGCCCGCCACGGCCTGGCCGTCCTCTACGGCTACCCCGAGCGCAACGGCGATCTGGTCCACAACGCGGCGCAGCTCATCGGCCCGGACGGAGTGCCTCTCGCCAACTACCGCAAGACGCATCTCTTCGGACCGTTCGAGCAGCACCACTTCACGCCCGGCGACGAGCCGGTTGTCCAGGCGGAGCTCGGCGGACTGCGGATCGGCATCACCATCTGCTACGACGTGGAGTTCCCGGAGAACGTCCGCGCCCACGCACTGGCCGGGACCGACCTCCTCGCGGTGCCCACCGCCCTGATGCATCCCTTCCCGTTCGTCGCCGAGAAGCTGGTGCCGGTGCGCGCCTTCGAGAGCCAGATGTATGTCGCGTACGCCAACAGGACCGGCCGGGAAGGCGAGTTCGAGTTCACCGGGCTCAGCTGCCTCGCCTCCCCCGACGGGACGGTGCGCGCCCGCGCCGGACGCGGCGAGGAACTGATCGCCGGTGAGGCGGACCCCGCCCTGCTGGCCGCCTCCCGCGCCGAGAACACCTATCTGCGCGACCGCCGCCCCGGGCTCTACGGCTCCCTCACCTGAGCGGCCCGCCCGCCCGGCCCGGAGCCAGCCCCGCCAGACCCGACAGCCCCGCCGTATCCGCAGACCTGACAGCCCTCCCGACCCCCGCCTGCCCGCCCCCTCCCCGGCGGCCCGCACGACCAGGAGTCCCCGCCCCATGACGTCCACGGTGCCCAACGCCGTCCAGCACACCGACGCGCAGCAGCCGCCGATCACCATGTTCGGCCCGGACTTCCCCTACGCCTACGACGACTTCCTCGCCCATCCGGCGGGCCTCGGCCAGATACCCGCGACCGAGCACGGCGCGGAGGTCGCGGTGATCGGCGGCGGGCTCTCCGGGATCATCGCCGCGTACGAGCTGATGAAGATGGGCCTCAAGCCCGTCGTCTACGAGGCCGACCAGATCGGCGGCCGGCTGCGCACGGTCGGCTTCGAGGGCTGCGACCCCTCGCTGACCGCCGAGATGGGCGCGATGCGCTTCCCGCCGTCGTCCACCGCGCTGCAGCACTACATCGACCTGGTGGGGCTGACCACCAAGGCGTTCCCCAACCCGCTGGCCGCGGCGACGCCGTCGACCGTGGTCGACCTCAAGGGCGAGTCGCACTACGCCGAGACCATCGACGACCTGCCTCAGGTCTACCGCGATGTGGCTCAGGCGTGGAACGACTGCCTGGAGGAGGGCGCGGACTTCTCCGACATGAACCGCGCCCTGCGCGAGCGCGATGTGCCGCGCATCCGGGAGATCTGGGCCCGGCTCGTCGAGAAGCTGGACAACCAGACCTTCTACGGCTTCCTCTGCGAGTCCGAGGCCTTCAAGTCGTTCCGCCACCGCGAGATCTTCGGCCAGGTCGGCTTCGGCACCGGCGGCTGGGACACCGACTTCCCCAACTCGATCCTGGAGATCCTCCGCGTCGTCTACACCGAGGCGGACGACCACCACCGCGGCATCGTCGGCGGCTCTCAGCAGCTCCCGCTGCGGCTGTGGGAGCGCGAACCGGCCAAGATCGTGCACTGGTCGCCGGGCACCTCGCTGAAGTCCCTGCACGAGGGCGAGCCGCGCCCGGCCGTGACGCGGCTGCACCGCACCGCGGGGAACCGCATCACCGTCACCGACGCCGCCGGCGACATCCGCACCTACCGGGCGGCGATCTTCACCGCGCAGTCCTGGATGCTGCTGTCCAAGATCGAGTGCGATGACTCGCTCTTCCCCATCGATCACTGGACGGCGATCGAGCGCACGCACTACATGGAGTCGTCAAAGCTCTTCGTGCCCGTGGACCGGCCCTTCTGGCTGGACAAGGACGAGGCCACGGGGCGCGACACCATGTCGATGACGCTCACCGACCGGATGACCCGCGGCACGTATCTGCTGGACGACGGCCCCGACAAGCCGGCCGTCATCTGCCTCTCGTACACCTGGTGCGACGACAGCCTGAAGTGGCTGCCGCTGTCCGCGAACGAGCGGATGGAGGTCATGCTCAAGTCACTGGGGGAGATCTATCCCCATGTCGACATCCGCAAGCACATCATCGGCAACCCGGTGACCGTGTCCTGGGAGAACGAGCCGTACTTCATGGGCGCGTTCAAGGCGAACCTGCCCGGCCACTACCGCTACCAGCGGCGGCTGTTCACCCACTTCATGCAGGACCGGCTGCCCGAGGACAAGCGGGGGATCTTCCTCGCGGGCGACGACATCTCCTGGACGGCCGGCTGGGCCGAAGGAGCCGTGCAGACCGCGCTGAACGCCGTGTGGGGCGTGATGCACCAGCTCGGCGGGGCCACCGACCCGTCCAACCCCGGCCCCGGCGATCTGTACGACGAGATCGCCCCGGTCGAGCTGCCGGAGGACTGACCGGGCGGCAGCCCGGCCCCCTGGACCCGCCCGGGGCGGCCGCGATCCGGCCGGCCCCGGGCGAAGCCATGCCCGGCCTTCTGCCTGTCCGCCGGGCAGCCCGGGCCCGGGCACGCCCACGCCCCTCACGGCAGGCCATGCGCCCGCGGCGCCGCGCCCGCGCCGCCGTGTTGCCCGACGGCACACGGGCCGGCCAGGTCGCACTCAGCGCGCCTGCGGAAGGGGCGTCAGCAGACAACGGCCGACCAGCCCGACACCGGTGTCGAGCCGCTCGGTGAACTCCTCCGCCAGACCGCGCAACTTCCGCATCCCCCACAGCAGCCGGGCCGCCGACCAGGCGGCGTCCCGGGCGCGCTCCAGACTCCAGGAGCCCAGCAGATGGGTCAGCGGGTCGGCGACCTCCAGCAGGTCGGGCCCCGGCATCAGATCTTCACGGATGCGCTCCTCAAGCAGGACGAGGATGTCGCCGACGTGCTCGAACTCGTCCTCCAGATCGCCGGGTACGCAGCCCAGCGCCCGGCAGGCGTCCACCACGGCGAGCGCCAAATCGTGCCCGATGTGCGCGTTGATGCCCGCGAGGGCGAACTGCACGGGTCTCGGCCCGGGGTGGCGGCGGTGCTGGAACAGCGGCCGCCAGCACGCCGGCGGCCGACCGCCCGCAGCCGCCGTGTCCACGGCCGACAGATAGCGCTCCGCGAACAGGACGTCCAGGGTGACGGCCGCCGCCCGGTCGGGAAACTCACCCCGCTCGATACGCCTGCCGATCTCCTCGGTGACCGACAGATAGACGCGGTTGAAGACCGCGACCCCGTCCGTCGCGGGCAGGCTGTCGTGCAGCGCCCGCATCCGCTTCACGACGCCGTCCACCGAGAGTGCCGGGAAGTGCTCCGTCTGCGCCATGCAGGCAGGGTCCCAGGCGTATGGCGGAAGCGGCCATACACGGACCGCGCCATGCCCGGAACGGGGGAATCCAGCGCCCTGCGCGGCCCGCGCCTCAGCCCTTCACCTCTCCGCCTCTTCACCTCGCCGCCGGCTCCTGCGCCGCGGGGGACTGCACGGCCTCCCGCCCTGCGGAGCGCAGCACTCCGGCGCCCGCCGTCAGCCCCAGAGCGAGCGCCGTCACCAGTCCGAAGGACACCACGAGGCTCGTCGCGTCGGCGACCGCGCCGATCGCCGAGGGGGCGATCAGCCCGGAGGTGTAGGTGATGGTGGCGACTCCGGCGATGGCCTGGCTGGGGTTGGGGCCGCTGCGCCCCGCCGCCGCGAAGGCGAGCGGCACCACGACCGAGACCCCCAGGCCGATCAGCCCGAACCCGGCCATGACCGCCGCCGGGTGCGGTCCGGCCACCACCAGCAGACCGCCCGCCGTGGCCAGCACACCGCCCGTACGCACGGTGCGCACCGCGCCGAACCGGTCCACCACCCGGTCCCCGGCGAGCCGCGCCACCGCCATGGTCAGCGCGAACGCGGTGGTGGAGGCTGCGGCGAGCCCCGCGGACGTGTCCATCACATCCCGGAGGTAGACCGCCGACCAGTCCAGGCTCGCGCCCTCGGCGAACACCGCGCAGAAGCCCACCGCGCCGATGAGCACCGCTGACTTCGGCGGCAGCGCGAACCGCGGCGGAGGGTCGTCCTCCGGAGCGCTGCGCGGATCCGGCGCCCCCTGACAGGCGATCAGTCCGCAGACGGTGAGGACGGCGGCCGCGAGCGCGTGGTGCAGCCGGGCGTCACCGCCCAGATGGGCGGCGAGCGTGCCGCCCGCGGAGCCGAGGAGCGCGCCCGCGCTCCACATGCCGTGCAGCGAGGACATGATGGAGCGGCCCATCCGGTTCTCCACCTCGACGCCGAGGGCGTTCATCGTGACGTCGGACATGCCCGCCGTCGCCCCGAACACGAACAGCGCCCCGCAGAGGGTCGGCAGATCGACGGCGAGGGCGGGCAGCGTCAGGGACAGCGTCCACAGGGCGAGCAGCCCGCGCAGTGCGGCGCGTGCGCCGAAGCGATGTGCGACCGCGGCGGCCAGCGGCATCGCCAGGGAAGCGCCGATGGCGGGGAAGGCGAGCGCGAGGCCGAGCTGGCCCGCGCCCACCCCGGTGTGGTCCTGGATCCACGGGATGCGGGTGGCGAAGCTGCCGGTGACCGCCCCGTGCACGCAGAAGACCGCGGCCACGGCGTACCTCGCCCGTTTCAGCTGGGCCGGCGCTGCTGAGGCCGTCTCGATCGGCATATGGATGTCCTCCCCTGTCCTCCCCCGGAAGGGTCGCAATGGCCAGTAAACTATCAGGAACCCTGCCTGATAAATAGTTCCCAGAGGCGTCTGAAAGGATCTGGGTATGCGGGCATCACCGAGCACCGCCCGGGTCATCAACGATCGGCTCGCCCTCCGACTCCTCCAGGAGGAGGGCCCGTTGACGGCAGGGCAGCTGAAGTCGCTGACCGGGCTGTCCCGGCCCACGGTCGCCGACCTCGTGGAACGCCTCCAGGGCTCCGGGCTGATCACCGTCGTCGGCGAGTCCGGCGCACAGCGCCGCGGGCCCAACGCCCGGCTGTACGGCATCGTCGCCGACCGCGCCCATCTGGCGGCGCTGGATGTGCGGACGGGCGGGGTGAGTGTGATCGTCGCCGATCTGCTCGGCCGTACGCTCGCCGAGGCCGCACTCCCGATCGACGACTCCGGCGACTCCGGCGGCGCCGGGACCGACATGGAGGATGGCACCGATGCCGCGGTCGAGCAGGCCGTGGCCCTGCTGGAGCGGACCGCGCGGGAGGCCGGCGCACGGCGGCTGCACAGCGTGGGCATCGGCGCGCCCGGACTCATCGACCCGGCCGGCGGTCAGCTGCGCGACAGCGCCAAACTGCCAGCCTGGCACCGGCGGCTGGTCGCCGCGCTCCAGGAGCGGCTGCCCGCGCGGGTCCTCGTCGAGAACGAGACCAACCTCGCGGCCGTCGCGGAGCAGCGCATGGGGGCCGCCCGCGACCGGGACACCTTCGCGCTGCTCTGGCTCGGCCAGGGCGTGGGCGCGGCGCTTGTCCTGGACGGGAAGCTCCGCCGCGGAGCGTCCGGCGGCGCGGGGGAGATCGGCTTTCTCCCGGTCCCCGGCCCGTCCGGGCTGCCGTCCGCGGCGGACTGCGGCGGCGGCTTCCACTCCCTGGTCGGCGCGGCGGCCGTGTGCGCGCTCGCTGAGGAGTACGGCGCCGACGCCTCGGGCGGCGCGGAGCGCGCGGTCGCGGCCGGCCGGGATGACTTCCTCGACGCCCTCGCGGACCGCATCGCCCTGGGCGCTGCGGCGGTGGCCGCGGTGCTGGACCCCGGCTGCGTGGTCCTCGGCGGCGAGATCGGCCACGCGGGCGGCGAGCCCCTGGCCCGCCGTGTCGAGGCCCGGCTCGCCGAACTCTCCCCGCTCCACACGGAGGTCCGCCCGGCTTCCCTCGGCGGCCGCGCGATCCTCAGCGGCGCCCTCCTCGCCGCCCGCGACGCGGCCCAGGACGACCTGTTCACACCGGGGGCCTGAACCCCTGGGTCTCGTCGCGCGGCACATGCTCTGCCTCGCGGCGCTCCGGGCACGGGAGGGCGCTTTCAGCGCAGGACGACGGACCTTGACGGGCCGACATTGCCGGGCCCTGCTCGCGGACGTCCCGCAGGTGCCCGGGCCGCCGAGGCGGCCGCGGTCCTCGGCGCCCGCCGGTCGCCGCCGTCCCTTACGACGGCTGGGCCGCTTCGCCGAAGGCCGGACCGGCCGGGACTCATGGGTGCCGCGCCGTCAAGCGCCGGGTGCAGAGCCGACTCGTCGCGGGCGTCGCGCAACCGACCGCGTACGGCTGCGCATGCCGGCTCAGCACCCGCACGTCTTGGCCGCGTTCGGTCAGCAGGCCGGTGACCCGGCGTCCCAGCGTGCCCGTGCCGCCTGTCACCGTCTCGACGTCATACGGCCAGGGTGGCAGGGGCCCGGCGGCGGCAAGGGCCGGGACGCGCCGCCGGGCCGGTCTGCCAGGTTGTCAGCAGGCGCCCAGGTCCTGCCAGACGCCCCACTCGCCTGTGGTGCCGGGTTCCTCTCCCCGGGTCCACCACTTGGACTTCCAGGTGTGCCCGTCGTGGGAGACGGTCGTGTCGCCGACATACGCGGTCGAGGCGTCCCAGGCGGGCGCGGTGCACTCGCCCGGCGTCGGGTCAGGCGTCGGAGAGGGGTCCGGAGTGGGGTCCGGCGACGGCTCGGGCGAGGGGTCCGTGCCCGATCCGGGCTCGACGACCGTCGTGCCGCGCGCCAGGTCCCCGGCCAGTCCGTAGGTCTTCCCGTCGAAGGAGACGGTCCAGTTCGACGGCGTCGACGTCGGCAGGTAGTACACGAAGTCCAGCTCCACGGACGCCCCGGGCGCCAGCGACTGCCAGCCGGGCAGCTTCAGCGACACGCGGTGATAGTCGCCCTTGAGGCCGCCCACGTTGTCCCCAGTGTGATCGCTGCGGATGACCGTCGTGCCCCAGCCGGACTGGTCCTTGGCGTTGTCCGGCGCCGACGTCGCATAGTCGAACCGGAACTCCGTGCCGCCCGGCAGCGTCGCCGACGTATTGTTGGTGATCTTCAGCTTGGGGCTGATGGGGTAGTTGGAGTCGCCCAGCGGGAACTGCCCGAACTCCACATCGATGTCGACCGCCTCGCTCGGCATCGCGATCGTCGCCCGCTCGGCCCCGTACGGGGAGGCGTTCTTGAACTTCTCGTACATCGCCGTGGTGAGCGTGGAGCCGATCTCGTACTGGCCCTTGGCCGCGTTCCAGCCGTAGTCGCCGGCCAGCTCCCAGACCATCGTGCCGCCGATGCCCCGGTCCACCACATAGTCGGCCTTGGCGCTGACCGACTGCTCGTCCTCCGTGGACAGGAAGACCTTCTTCTCGGCGTTCCACAGCCACGGCGCGACCAGGGTGGAGTCGTACTTGCGGACGTAGTCGCCGGTCAGCCGGGTGTCGGCGGGGAAGCCGTACTGGGTGACATAGTCGCCGACGACGCCCGCCTCAAGGTTCTTGGCGTGCCACATGGGGTTGGAGCCCGCGGGGGACTCGTTGCCCTCCGTGTCCAGGTCGTGCCAGAGATTGTCGATGCCGACCGCGCCGTCTCCGCACTTCGTCAGCCCGGAGCCGGCCGGGCAGCTCGACGAGGGGGCCTTGCCCCACAGCCCGTCCGTGCCGCCCTGCACATTCTTGAAGCCGCGGGTGTAGTACGGCAGGCCGATGTTGATGCGGCCCGCGGGCATCGAACCGCGGAAGTAGTGGTACGCCCAGTCGGTGTTGAGATAGCCGATGCCGCCGTACTGGGAGGTGGTGTAGACGCCGGCCGCGGCGAGTTCGCCGTCCTTGCCGTCGTCGAACAGCGAGGCGTTCGGGCCGACGTACTCGTTCCACGCGCCGTGCAGGTCGTACGACATGATGTTGACGTAGTCCAGGTACTTCTGGACCTGGAAGGTCTCCATGCCGCGCAGCAGATAGCCGGAGGACGGGGCCGCCACGGTCAGCATGTAGTGCCGCCCGTCCGCCGCGCCCGCCCGGTCGAGCTTCTCGCGCAGCGTCTTCATCAGCGCCGCATAGCCCTTCACCAGGCCCGCGCGCCGGCCGCCTGCGACCTGCCAGTCCAGCGGGTTGCCCGCGTCCTTCATGGTCGTCGGGTATTCGTAGTCGATGTCGACGCCGTCGAACCCGTAGGTCTTGATGAAGTCCACGGCCGAGTCGGCGAAGGTGTCGATGCCCGCCTGGTTGACCGAGCCGTCGGCGTTGGCAGCCATGGTGTAGAAGCCGCCGGAGTCCACCCGGTCGCCGCTGGCGTCGAAGTAGCCGCCGGTCTCGGCCCAGCCGCCGACCGAGATCAGGGTTTTGACGTCGGGGTGCTGCTTCTTGAACTTGCCGAGCAGATTGAAGTGGCCCTTATAGGCGTACTCCGGGTCCATCTCGGCCCCGGCGACGTCAGGCCAGGTCATTCCGGTGGCCGCGTTGTCCGGGCCGTCCGCGCCGACGGACAGCTTGTTGGCGCTGTCGACATGGGCGAACGCATAGTTGATGTGAGTGATCTTGTCCCATGGGATGTCGGAGGCGAGATAGGCCGGCTGGCCGTTCTCGCCGGTGCGCCAGCCCGTGAAGTAGCCGATGACGCGGCGCTGGTGGTCCGCGCCCATCTTCTCGCGGCCCTCGGCGTCGTAGACGGAGCAGTAGGGGACGTCGACGCCCGGGGTCGTATACAGGCCGTCGGGGCGACAGGACTCATGGTCCGCGGCGTGTGAGACGCCGCCGGTCAGCGAGCTGAACAGCAGCCCGGCGAGCGCCGCGGCGGATGCGAGCAGCGCGGATCTCGCTCGGCGCGGGCGCGCGAGCGGGGTGGGGGAGTGCACGGTCGGCCTCCTGGGGAGGGATCGGCGGAACACAACTGGCGGTAAAGGTGGGTCGTGTTGGGGCCCGGGCGTGCGCACACCGACGGGCCGCCTCCTCGGAGGTGACGCAGAGATTAAGAGGACTAGACCAGTGAGTCAATAGGTCTGTACCAATACTCGGAAGTCGCCATCGGCGGTCATATCGTCGGACCGCTGTGTGAGTCAGGCCACAGCCGTTCTCAAGCATGCCTGCGGATCAGTCGTGGCAGACTTGCCCTGTATCAGCAGCAGCGCACTCCGGGGTCGGTGCAATTCCGAACCGGCGGTTACAGTCCGCGACCCGTCCGCAGCCAGCGGCCGGTTGACCAGGTGAAATTCCTGGACCGACGGTGAAAGTCCGGATGGGAGGCAGTGCGCGGCGGGCGAGTCGGCACGATTCGCCGGCCGAACGCGCCGTTCGCCGTGTCCAGGCGGCGGGGCGTCTCGGGCCCGGCGTCCCCGTGTGCCGAGTCGTTTCCGCTCTCTGTCGTTCACTGATCGACAGGCCCCGGAGTCCGTGCCCGAGAGGCAGGAGGACCCGGTGGCCACCGCAGCCGACATCGCCGCCATGCGCCGAGCCATCGAGCTCGCCGCCCGCGGACTCGGCGCGACCAGTCCCAACCCGGTCGTCGGATGTGTCATCGCCGGTCCCGACGGAGCTGTCGTCGGCGAGGGCTGCCACCAGCGCGCGGGCGGACCGCATGCCGAGGTCCACGCCCTGCGCGCGGCGGGCGAGCGCGCCCGCGGCGGCACCGCGTACGTCACCCTCGAACCCTGCAACCACACCGGCCGCACCGGCCCCTGCGCCCAGGCGCTGATCGACGCCGGAGTCCGCCGCGTCGTCTATGCCGTCGCCGACCCGAACCGGCAGGCGGCGGGCGGCGCGGACACCCTGCGCACCGCCGGGGTCGAGGTCGCCTCCGGCCTCCTCGAAGACGAGGCCGCGGCCGGGAACGCCGCCTGGCTCACCGCCGTACGCCTCGGCCGCCCCCATGTGACATGGAAGTACGCCGCGAGCCTCGACGGCCGGATCGCCGCGCAGGACGGCACCAGCCGCTGGATCACCTCCGCCGAGTCCCGCGCCGACGTCCACCGGCTGCGCGCCCTCGCCGACGCCGTGATCGTGGGCTCCGGCACCGCCCGCGCGGATGACCCGCACCTGGCCGTGCGCACCGCGGCCGGCGCCGGCGCGGCCCCCGTCCAGCCGCTGCGCGTCGTCGTCGACACCGAGGCCACGGCCGTCAGGCCCGGTGCACGCGTCCTGGACGACGCCGCACCCACCCTGATCGCGGTCGCCGAGGACGCGGGCGGCGAACCGCCCGCCGGCGCGGACGTCGTACGGCTGCCGAGGGCGGACCGCGGTCTGTCCGTTCCCGCCCTGCTGCGCGCCCTGTACGAGCGTGACATCCGCTCCGTCCTCCTCGAAGGCGGGGCGACGCTCGCCGGAAGCTTCCTCGCCGCGGGAGCCGTCGACCGGGTCGTCGGCTATCTCGCCCCCGTACTCCTCGGCGCGGGCCCCGCCGCCCTCGCCGACCCCTCCATCGCCACGATCGCCGAGGCAGCACGGCTCGACATCACCGAGACCGTCCGCATCGGCCCCGATCTCCGCATCACCGCCACCCCCGCCACCACCAAGGAGCGCTGAGCGTGTTCACCGGAATCGTCGAAGAGCTGGGCGAGGTCACCGCCGTCGAGAAACTCGGCGACGCCTGCCGCTTCCGACTGCGCGGACCCGTCGTCACCGACGGCGCGAAGCACGGCGACTCCATCGCCGTCAACGGCGTCTGCCTCACCGTCGTGGACACCGCGGACGGGGAGTTCACCGCCGATGTGATGGCCGAGACCCTGGACCGCTCCAGCCTCGGCGCGCTGGCCGTCGGCTCCCGCGTCAATCTGGAGCGGCCCACGGCGGTCGGCGACCGGCTCGGCGGGCATATCGTCCAGGGACACGTCGACTCCGTCGGCGCCGTCCTGGAACGCAAGCCCTCCGAGAACTGGGAGATCGTCAAGATCTCCCTCCCCGCGGACCTCGCCCGGTATGTCGTGGAGAAGGGCTCCATCACCGTCGACGGCATCAGCCTCACCGTCGTCGACGCAGGCCCCGACTACTTCACCGTCAGCCTCATTCCCACCACGCTCGCCCTGACCACCCTCGGCATCAAGGGCCCCGGCGACCCGGTCAACCTCGAAGTCGACGTCATCGCGAAGTACGTCGAGCGGATGCTCGGCCACCGCGCCGCCCGCGACGGCAGCGCTGACGACGACCGCACGGCCGAGGGGACCGCCCGGTGAGCGCGCTGTCCTGGCTGAACACGGAGGCCTTCACGGCCTTCGGCCAGCACATCAAATGGTCCGACATGACCGGCAATGTGATCGGGCTGATCGCCCTGGCGCTCGGCTGGCGGCGCTCCGTCCTCACCTGGCCCGCCCAGCTGCTCTCCGGCGTCATCCTCGTCGGCGCCTATGCCTCCGCCCAGCTCTCCGGCGGCGTCGGCAAGCAGCTGCTGGTCATCGGCGTCGCGGCATGGGGCTGGCGGCAGTGGACCCGCGGCCGGCAGCAGGCCCAGGACGGCTCCATCGCCGTCCGCTTCGCCACCTGGCGCGAGCGGGCCGCGCTGGCCGCCGCCGCGGTGCTCGGCACCCTCGCCGTCGGCGGACTGTTCACCCTGTACCCCTCGCTGTCCTGGAGCCCCTGGGCGGACGCCTACATCTTCGTCGGCACGCTCGTCGCCATGGTCGCGCAGGCCCGTGGACTCGTCGAATTCTGGTTCGCCTGGCTGCTCGTCGACATCGTCGGCGTACCCCTGGCGTTCCGCAGCGACCTCGCGTTCTCCGGCATCGTCTATGTGATCTACTTCGCGCTCGTCCTGTGGGGCATGCGCGACTGGTGGCTCCGCTCCCGAGGGAGCGCCAAGCCCGTCCTGGAAGGAGCGGCGGCATGACAAGCGCACTGCCCACCTGGTACTCCACCGACGCCGAGGACCTCTCCCTCGACCCGGTCGAGCAGGCCATCCGCGACATCGCCCTCGGCCGGCCCGTCGTGGTCGTCGACGACGAGGACCGCGAGAACGAAGGCGACCTCGTCATCGCCGCCGAGAAGGCGACCCCCGAGATCGTCGCCTTCATGATGAGCGAGTGCCGCGGGCTGATCTGCGCCCCCATGGAGGGCGACGAGCTGGACCGCCTGAAGCTGCCGCAGATGGTGGACCACAACACCGAGTCCATGAAGACCGCCTTCACGGTCTCCGTCGACGCGGGCCCCGCCCACGGCGTCACCACCGGCATCTCCGCCGCCGACCGCGCTGCCACCCTGCAGCTCCTGGCGAGCCGCGCCGCCCAGCCGTCCGACTTCGTACGTCCGGGCCATATCTTCCCGCTGCGCGCCAAGCCCGGCGGTGTGCTGGTGCGCAACGGACACACCGAAGCCGCCGTGGACCTCGCCCGGCTCGCCGGGCTGCGCCCCGCAGGCGCGATCGTCGAGATCGCCGGCGAGGACGGGGTCATGCTGCGTCTGCCCGAGCTGGTCCCCTTCGCCCGCAAGCACGGACTGACGATCATCTCCATCGAGGATCTGATCGCCTATCGCCGCTCCAGCGAGCCCACCGTCCGGCGCGAGGCCGAGGTCGATCTGCCGACCGCTTACGGCCGCTTCACCGCCTACGGTTACCGCTCCACCGTCGATGGCGTCGAGCATGTCGCCCTCGTCCACGGCGACGTCGGCGACGGCGAGGACCTGCTCGTCCGCGTCCACTCCGAGTGCCTGACCGGCGATGTGTTCCACTCCCTGCGCTGCGACTGCGGCCCCCAGCTCCAGGCGTCCATGCGGCAGATCACCGAGACCGGGCGCGGCGTGGTCGTCTATCTGCGCGGCCACGAGGGACGCGGCATCGGCCTGCTGTCCAAGCTGCGGGCATACGAACTCCAGGAGCGCGGCCGCGACACCCTCGACGCCAATCTGGAACTAGGCCTGCCCGCCGACGCCCGCGACTATGCGGCCGGCGCGCAGATCCTCGCCGACCTCGGCGTACGCAGCCTGCGGCTGATGACCAACAACCCCGAGAAGATCTCCGCGCTCACCCGCCATGGGCTGACCGTCCTCGGCCGGGAGCCGATGCCCGTCCAGGCGGGCGAGCACAATCTGCGGTACCTGCGCACCAAGCGGGACCGCATGGGCCATGACCTGCCCGGGCTGGACGCCGCCCCGGCGGCGGCCTGCGGCAACCAGTGACAACCGGCAGAACCAGAGCACAGTGACAACCGGCAGAACCAGATCACAAGGAGCAAGAGCAACGTGAGCGGCAAGGGCGCACCCGAACTGTCCGTACGCAACTGCGGCGACCTGCGGGTCGCGGTGATCGCGGCACAGTGGCACGAGAAAGTGATGGACGGACTGGTCGACGGCGCCCTGCGCGCCCTGCACGAGCTGGGCATCGACGAGCCCACGCTGCTGCGCGTCCCGGGCAGCTTCGAGCTGCCCGTCGTCGCCAAGGTGCTGGCCGGCCGCGGCTATGACGCGGTCGTGGCCCTCGGCGTCGTCATCCGCGGCGGCACCCCGCACTTCGACTATGTGTGCCAGGGCGTTGCCCAGGGCCTCACACAGGTCAGCGTGGACACCGGCGTCCCCGTCGGCTTCGGCGTGCTGACCTGCGACACCGAGGAGCAGGCGCTGGACCGTGCGGGCCTTGAGGGCTCCAGTGAGGACAAGGGCCATGAGGCGGTCACCGCCGCCGTGGCCACCGCGGCCACCCTGCGTTCAGTATCTGAACCCTGGCGCTGAGGCGCCGGGGTTTCCGCGTAGGGTGGGAGCACCATGTCCAAGAAGACGTTCGAGGAGCTCTTCACCGAGCTCCAGCACAAGGCCGCCCATGGCGACCCCGCCACCTCCCGCACCGCCGAGCTGGTCGACAAGGGCGTCCATGCCATCGGCAAGAAGGTCGTCGAAGAGGCCGCCGAAGTGTGGATGGCCGCCGAGTACGAGGGCAAGGAGGCAGCGGCCGAGGAGATCTCGCAGCTCCTCTACCACGTCCAGGTGATGATGGTCGCCCGCGGAATCTCCCTCGACGACGTCTACGCCCACCTGTGAAACACCCCGCCCTCACGTCTTAAGTCCCGCATCACCCCACTGAAGAGCAAAGGAAGCCCGTCTCATGTTGCGCATCGCCGTCCCCAACAAGGGTTCACTGTCCGGACCTGCGTCGGCGATGCTCCATGAGGCGGGCTATCAGCAGCGCAAGGAGTCCAAGGAACTCGTCCTGGTCGACCCGGAGAACGAGGTCGAGTTCTTCTATCTCCGCCCCCGCGACATCGCGATCTACGTCAGCTCCGGCAAGCTCGACATCGGCATCACCGGCCGCGATCTGCTGCTGGACTCCGGCGCCAACGCGGAGGAGATCCTGCAGCTTGGCTTCGCCCGCTCGACCTTCCGCTACGCCGCCAAGCCGGGCACGGCGAAGGGCCCGGCGGACTTCGGCGGGATGACGATCGCCACCTCCTACGAGGGCATCGTCGCCAAGCACCTCGCCGACCAGGGCATCGACGCCTCCGTCGTCCACCTCGACGGAGCGGTCGAGACCGCCATCGAGCTGGGCGTCGCCCAGGTCATCGCGGACGTCGTGGAGACCGGCACCAGCCTGCGCAACGCGGGCCTGGAGATCGTCGGCGAGCCGATCCTCACCTCCGAGGCGGTCGTCATCCGGCGCACCGGCGCCGATGCCGAGAACCCCCAGGTGCAGCAGTTCCTGCGCCGCCTCCAGGGCGTCCTGGTCGCCCGCAGCTACGTGATGATGGACTACGACTGCCGGGTCGAGGACCTGGAGAAGGCCGTCGCCCTGACCCCCGGTCTGGAGTCCCCGACGATCTCCCCGCTGCACCACGAGGGCTGGGTCGCGGTGCGCTCCATGGTCGAGGCGAAGGAGGCGCAGCGGATCATGGACGATCTGTATGCGCTGGGCGCCCGGGCCATCCTCACCACGGCCATCCACGCCTGCCGTCTCTGACCGACCGTCCCCGGTTCCGGCGGCCGTCCCTCCGCGGCCGCCGGGCCGCTCACCCCAGGATGCCCCCGACGCCATGACCGCCGCCGCCTCCGACCCCCGCACCCCCGCGCTCCCGGTCACCTTCCGGCCGACCCGCACCCGTGTCGTCCTGCTCTCCGTGGGCGCGGTCATGTTCGCGGTCATCACCGCCGTCGCCGTGACGCTGGAGCGCCTCAACCCGGGGGAGCGGGTCAGCTTCATCGTCACCGCGCTGCTCTTCTTCGGCGTGCTGGCGCTGCTCAGCCGGCCCAAGGTCGTCGCCGACGAGACGGGCGTCACCGTCGTCAACCTCACCCGGACGCGCCGCCTCGACTGGGCGGAGATCCTCCGGGTCAATCTGCGGCCCGGCGACCCCTGGGTCTTCCTGGACCTCAGCGACGGCACCAGCCTGCCCGCCCTCGGCATCCAGCCCGGCATCGCCAAGAAGCAGGCCATCCGCGACGCACGCGCACTGCGTGCCCTGGCTGAGGAACGCGGCACAAGCCAGGACGGCGCCGGCGCATAGCCGAGGCTCCGCCCCAGACCCCGCGCGGGGGGCTCCGCCCCCGGCCCCCGGTACGGCCTTCGGCCGTGTCCTCAAGCGCCGGACGGGCTGGAAAATCCAGCCCGTCCGGCGCTTGAGGACAAAATGAGCCCCGCCTGGGGTCCCCCCGGACGGAGTCTGGGGGAGATTGAGGCGCGGGGGTCCGGGGCGGAGCCCCCGGGTTACGGGGCCTGTGGGCCCCGGCCCGAGAGCACCTCGCCATACGCCTGCATCAGATCCGGCAGCCGCAGCGTCGCCAGATCCTCACGCGTCGGCGTGCCCGCATACCCGGACAGCCGCAGATCCCGATAGGCGCAGCTCTTCTCGTACAGGGTGCGCAGAAACCGGCCGTTGCCCAGTTCGTCGATCCAGCCCTGGTCGACCACATGGCCGCTGATGGAGCGCAGCTCGTCGACCGCCTCCTCGTCCCACACATCACCGCTCTCCGCCGCCAGCACCTGGCCGATCGCGGTCAGTTCGAGGGGGCGGTACGAAGGGAAGTCCACGCGGGTCGTGAAGCGGGACGACAGCCCCGGGTTGGCGGCCAGCAGCCGGTCCATGCCCTCCGGATAGCCGGCCAGGATGACCACCAGGTGGTCGCGGTTGTCCTCGGCCCGCTTGAGGAGGACCTGGAGCGCCTCGTCGCCGTAGGCGTCCCCCTTGCTGTAGCCGGAGTTGGACAGGCTGTACGCCTCGTCCACGAACAGCACCCCGCCCAGCGCCGAGTCGATCAGCTCATT
Source organism: Streptomyces sp. PR69 (assembly GCF_026420845.1). Lineage (GTDB taxonomy): Bacteria > Actinomycetota > Actinomycetes > Streptomycetales > Streptomycetaceae > Streptomyces. The sequence goes on from NZ_JAOWCB010000026.1 coordinate 19,786, forward strand.
GGCCTTCACCGCCGTCTGGCCGAGGAACTCGCCCACCAGATCGGCCCGCTGGGCCTCCACCAGATGGTCGCCGTGCAGCAGCCCGAGGGCGTAGAAGACCCGGCCGAGAATCCGCGCTACCGTGGTCTTGCCGGTGCCGGAGGGACCGGAGAAGACAAAGTGACGTTTCGGCGGCTGGACGGGAAGCCCCTGCCCCGCCCGGAGCCGCGCCATCCTCAACTGTGCCGACAACGCCTTGACCTGGCGCTTCACCGGCTCCAGACCGACCATCCGCTCCAGCTCCGCCAGTGCCTGTTCCAGCGCCAGCGGGTCGGTGGGCCCGGCCGGGAACGGCGGGGGAGCGGGCTGCTGCGGCACGGTCGCCCTGCGGTGTAATCCGGAGGCGGCGTCGGGCGGGGGCGCCCCCGGCAGCGGCGGCTGTGCGTCCGGCCCCGGCCTGGCCTCGGCCGGGAGCGACTCGCCCTCCGACTGTGTCTCCGGCAGGTCCGGGCCGATCCCCGTCAGCGACACGCTGGCCAGCCCGGCGGGTCCGGCGTAGGCGTTGAAGGCGTCGGCCCCGTCGACCCCGTCGATGCCGGCGTCGTACTCCGCGATCGCGGCGAGCCGGGCGGAGGTGTCCATGAACGCGGGGTCGATCTTGTGCACGGCGCGGTACAGCGGAAGCGCCGCCGCGCTGCGGCCCGTGCCCTCGTGCGCCCGGGCCAGCCAGTACCGCAGCTCCTTGCGCTGCGGCTGCTCGCTGCGGCAGCGCATCAGCGCGGCCGAGAGCAGCGGCTCCGCCTGACCGTACATCTCCAGCCTGACCCGGGCCATCCCGCCGAACAGCCCGGCCTCGATGCCCAGCACGGGATCGTCGACCAGCGGCTCCGTATGGCGTACGAGCTGCTCCCAGTCCTTGACCAGATAGGCCCGGCAGGCGTGCAGAAAGCGCACCTGGGGGTCGGCGTCGACGGGCGGGAGCGCGGCGAGCGCCCGGTCAAGCTCCGGGACATGGCGGCCGTCGAGCCAGTGCGAGGCATGGGCGAGCAGCAGATCGCGGGGGCTCTCCAGCACGGGCTGCACCCACCAGCCCAGCCAGTACCAGGAGTTCAGGGTGCGGCGGTGGCGGGTGCGCTGCTCGCCGAAGCGGTCACGGGCGCCGTACATGCGCAGCAGCGCGGTGGCGGTGTCGATGCGCAGGGCGTGCAGCCCGAGCCAGCCGTCCGCCATCTGGGGGTCCAGCCGCACGGCGGTCCGGAACTCCTCCTCGGCCTGCGGATAGGCGCCCATCGTGTAGGCGTCGACTCCCCGCACCCAGGCGAGGTCGGCGGGGGCGTGCACGCCTTGAGTGCCGCTGTCCATAGGGCTGCCCATATCCCCCCACAAACTGTGCACCGGATCTCGTCCCGCCGGGCGGGGGCCCGTCGGCCGAGTGCTGAACCACCCTGCCGTGGAGGGGACTTCACCCCGCCGGGGTGCATCGTACCTGCGCAAAGGGCGCGCCACGAAGACCGCCGCGACCGATCCGGTGAAGGTGACCCAGGGTGAACGAATCGGGTGAACGGAGCAGGGGGGGGCGGAGGGGGACACGTGCCAGGGCAGAACGAAGCCCCCGGTCACGGGGGAACAACCGGGGGCTTCGCGTACGCGGCGGCTTCGGAAAGCCGCACATTGAGAACGTAAGACCTCTGCGCCCTCCCGGTCAAGCAGGGTTGAGGCACACTCGAGCCATCGTTTCCGGCCGCTCAGCGCACCCGATGGGATTCATCACCCAGTGTGACGACATGGTGCGATCGTGCTGACGTCACAGGTCCCGGCAGCCACTCGTAACCCTCACGGCGCTCATGAATCAGCGCATCGGCGAACGGCCGCGAGGGGTCGCCGGCGAAATGGCGGGTCTCCGCCACGGTCCACTCGTCCCAGAAGGCGGAAAGTCCGCTTCCGTCCCGCTGTCGGCCGCGCTCCCAGGACCTCTCCGGCCCGCGCTCCATCCACAACAGCCGGGCGAGGTACGGGCGGAGCGCACGCCGCCCCGCCCCCACCCCCTCGACGATCACGACGGGCGCGGCGGGCAGCGGCTGCGATGTGCAAAAGCGCCGTCGGATCCAGTCGTACGGGGCATAGTGCGCGCACTCCCCGCGGGAGAACGGGCCGATCACCGCCTCCAGCAGCCGCTCGGTCCAGGAGAACAGCTCCTCGTGGGTGGCGAGGTCGTCGAGGTGCAGCACAGGCGCCGCGGCGGCATTCTCGTCGGCGGCCGGGCCGAGGGCCGTGGCCAGATGCGCGGCGAAGGTGCTCTTGCCCGACCCGGCGTGCCCGTCCACGGCGATCAGCCGCACCGGCCCGCAGGAGGGGGCCAGGCGGTGCAGCTCAGCCGCGAGCCGGGGGGTCTCGTCCATGCCGCCACCCTAAGCGGGAGAGCGAAAACGCGACGCGTCGCGCGGCTTCTGGCAGAAGTGCGTCCGCACCCCGGATAGTTGTGCCACTGACGTGCACCTGACCTCTGCACCCGCTTCCTGGGGGAGCCATGACCGGACACGCATCCCGACGTACCGTGCTCAGCGCCGCCGCGGCGGCCGGGGCCGGGGCCCTGCCGCTGGCCTCGGCGGCGCCTGAGGCCGCGGCTGCCGAGGCCACGGGTCCCGCGGCCGCCGCGCAGCGGACCGCCGCGCGGGGAGGCCGGCCGCCGCACCCCGCGCCGCTGATCGACAACCGCTTCTGGAGCTCGTACACCGACTGGCGCTGCGGCGAGCAGGCCGGCACCCGCCCGGTCGGCGGCCGCCGGCCCGGGCTCGTCATCGCCGCCCCCGCGGGCCGCACGGAGTACGCCGACCCGCACACCGGGCGGACCTCCCTGTGGGAGTACGCCACCTGGACCTCCCCGGTCCACCGCTCCCGCGTCCCCGCGACCGAGGTGATCGCCTCGTGGAACGCCGACACCCCGGCCGGCACCTGGATCGGGATCGAGCTGCGCGGACGCTACTCCGACGGCGGTCTGACACCCTGGTTCACCATGGGCCGGTGGGCAGCGGGCGACGGAGACATCCGCCGTACCTCGGTCGACGGCCAGAGCGACGGCAGGGCGACCGTCTGGACGGACACCTTCGCCGTCGACGACCCGGCGAGCGGGCTGCGCCTGGAGTCGTACCGGCTCCGGATCACGCTCTTCCGCGCCCCCGGCACCCGTCTGACACCCGTCGTCCGGCGGCTGGGCGCCATGGCCTCCGACATCCCGGACCGCTTTGGAGTCCCGGAGTCCCGGCCGTGCGTCGCCCGGGAGCTGCGGGTGCCCCGGTACTCGCAGAACATCCACATCGGCCGGTACCCGGAGTACGACAACGGCGGCGAGGCCTGGTGCAGCCCCACCTCCTCCCAGATGATCATCGAGTACTGGGGCCGCAGGCCCACGGCCGAGGACCTCGCGTGGGTGAACCCGGACTTCGACGACCCCCAGGTCTGCCACGCCGCCCGGTTCACCTACGACTACCAGTACGAAGGCTGCGGCAACTGGCCCTTCAACGCCGCCTACGCGGCCTCCTACCGGGATATGAGCGCCGTCGTCACCCGGCTGCACACGCTGACCGACGTCGAGACCCTGATCCGGGCCGGCATCCCGGTGATCACTTCCCAGTCCTTCCGGGAGGAGGAGCTGACCGGCGCGGGCTATGGCACGGCCGGGCATCTGATGACGGTCATCGGCTTCACCGAGACGGGCGACGTGATCGCCAATGACCCGGCGTCGCCGGGCAACGAGGCCGTGCGCCGGGTCTACCGCCGCGCCGAGTGGGAGAAGATCTGGCTGCGCACCAAGCGCCACAACGCCGAAGGAAAGGTGGTCTCCGGCACCGGAGGCGTCTGCTACGTCTACTGGCCGGCCTTCCCCGGCCCCGCCCAGCGTCACGCCCTGGCGGCCGTCGGCATCCGCTGAGCGGTCCGCGGCCCGCGGCTGCGGTCGGCCGCTGTCCACAGCCCGTGACGGAAGTCCGCTGATCGGGCATACTCAACGCGCCACAGCCGCCGCCGAGCCACTTCCGCGACCCGGAGGGGCAGCATCGGCCTGGCAGAGAGACCCGGCGGCGCGCCCTCACCCTCAGTGCGCGTCCGCCGCCGCGCCCGACAGGGAGGAGAGCGCCGCAATGTCCGACCGCGCCCCGCAGCCGGTGGAACGTCAGCTGCCCACGGAGGAGTCCAGGGATCTGATCGCCCTGGTACGCGACATCGCCCAGCGGGAGATCGCTCCCCGGGCGGCTGAGGAGGAGGACGCCGGCCGCTTCCCGCGCGAGATTTTCTCCCTGCTGTCCGAGTCCGGGCTGCTCGGCCTTCCGTACGACTCCGAGTACGGCGGCGGCGACCAGCCGTACGAGGTCTATCTCCAGGTGCTCGAAGAGCTGGCCGCCGCCCGCCTCACCGTCGGCCTCGGCGTCAGCGTGCACTCCCTGTCCTGCCACGCCCTGGCCGGATACGGCAGCAAGGAGCAGCAGACCGAGCATCTGCCCGCCATGCTGGGCGGCGGGCTGCTCGGCGCGTACTGCCTCTCCGAGCCCGCGTCCGGTTCGGACGCCGCCAGCCTGCGCACCAAGGCCGTGCGCGACGGCGACGACTGGGTCATCACCGGCGCCAAGGCGTGGATCACCCACGGCGGCGTCGCCGACTTCTACACGGTCATGGCCCGCACCGGCCAGGAGGGCGCCCGCGGCATCACGGCGTTCCTGGTGCCGGGCGACGCGCCGGGTCTGAGCGCGGGGGCCCCGGAGAAGAAGATGGGCATGAAGGGATCGCCCACCGCCCTGGTCAACTTCGACGGGGTCCGCATCCCCGACACCCGGCGGATCGGCGAGGAGGGGCAGGGCTTCTCGATCGCCCTCTCCGCCCTTGACTCGGGCCGCCTCGGCATCGCGGCCTGCGCCGTCGGCGTGGCCCAGGCCGCGCTGGACGAGGCAGTCTCCTACGCCACCGGCAGACAGCAGTTCGGCCGGCCCATCGCGGACTTCCAGGGCCTGCGCTTTATGCTCGCCGACATGGCCACCCGCATCGAGGCGGGCCGCGCCCTGTATCTGACCGCAGCTAGGCGGCGCGACGCCGGGCTGCCCTTCTCCCAGCAGGCGGCGATGGCCAAGCTGTTCTGCACGGACGCCGCCATGAGCGTCACCACCGATGCGGTCCAGGTGCTCGGCGGATACGGCTACACACAGGACTTCCCGGTCGAGCGTCTGATGCGCGAGGCCAAAGTGCTGCAGATCGTCGAGGGCACCAACCAGATTCAGCGCATGGTCATCGCCCGCCATCTGGCCGGGCCGGAGAGCCGCTGATCCGCCCGCTCCACCGCGGGGGCGTCGCAAGCCTGCTCCACTCGGGGTCGCGACGCCCCGGCACGGCCCTGCCCTGGCTCGCCCACAGCCGCAGCAGCTCCGCATAGATGGGCGGATCGGGCGGCCGCGGATGGACGGCCGGGTGACGAAGCGATTCTTCGGCAGCTGCGCGGTGCGCCGGGGCCGGGGCGGGCGCGGCGCTCATCGGTGTGGCTCTGGTGTGACCGGTCGCGGAGTACAGCAGGGTCATATCGGGCCAACGCCCGGCATCCGGGGCGGGTTACCGGAGGTGCGAACCGAGTGCCAGTTCGCACTGTACCCGGCATGGCGGCCGACGTCGCCGCGCGCCGTGGTGCACAGGGGGGCGTCCGGCCTCTGGCGCCCTCAAGATTTCTGACTTACCGTCAGACGCCCCTGCCGCGCCGGAAGGTCACAGGAGGCCGCCCGTGCCCGACGACCGCCCCGTACCCCTGGACGAATACCCGGTCCACCAGGTGCCCCTGTCCATGAAGCATGTGGCCACCGGCGACCGCAACGCATACGACCGCTGCATCTTCCAGATCTTCGACCACAACGGCCGGGCACTGCTCATCACGGGCCTGGGGGTCTACCCCAACACCGGGGTCATCGACGCCTTCGCCACACTGCGCCTCGGCGACCGGCTGCACTGCGTACGGGCCTCCGACGCGCTGGCCGACGACCGGATGAACCTCGCCGTCGGCCCTCTTCGCATTGCTGTCGACAAGCCGCTGCACCGGCTGAGACTGACCTGCGAGCCGGACCCGGACGACCCGCGGGGCCTCGCGTACGACCTGGTCTGGACGGCGGACTTCCCGGCGCTGTGGGAACCGCACCACATCCAGCGCCGGGACGGCAGGCTGACGCTCGAAGGCCGGCGCTTCGTCCAGGCGGGCCGATGCGCGGGCGTCATCTCGGTCGCGGGTGAGGAGCTGACCGTCTCCGAGGGCCGGTGGACCGGCACCCGCGACCGGAGCTGGGGCGTGCGCCCGATCCCCGGAGAGGAGCCCGGACGCGCCGCGGAGTCGGCGCCCGAGGGCTTCCACTGGATCTGGATGCCCGTCCGCTTCGACGACCGCTTCCTGATGGTCGTCGTTCAGGAGGACGCCGACGGATACCGCACACTCAACGACGCCGTGCTCGTGCGGGACGGCGGGGTCCGCGATGTACAGCTCGGCTGGCCGCGCGCGGGCATCTCCTACCGCCCGGGCACCCGCAGCCCCGACCATGCCGTGATCCGGCTGGACGGCCCGGCGGGCGATCCCCTCGACGCCCGCGTCGAGATCCTCGCCTCCTCGCCCCTCGCCGTGGGGGCCGGGTATCCGCCCGCCGCCGACTGGCAGCACGGCACCTGGCAGGGGCGGGACTGGACCGACCGCCGCAGCTACGACGTCTCCGACCCCTTCGACCCCTCCGTGCATCCGATGGCCGCCTACGGCGTCACCGACCACTCCGCCCGGGTCGTCTTCGACGGCCGGACCGGCTACGGCATCTTCGAACACGGCTCGTTCGGCCGCCATGACCCGAGCGGCTTCACCGGCTATGACTCCGTCGCGCCCTGACACCCCCGTCCCCACGACCTCCCCCCGCGAGGAGCACGCCATGGCCACGGCGCCACGTCCCCGCACCACCACCCGCGACCCGGAAGAGCTGGGCCAGAGGCTCACCCGGTGGCTCTCCGCCCGGCTGCCCGGCGCCCGGGTCACCGGACTGTCCGCCCCCGAGGCCAACGGCATGTCCAGCGAGACCCTGCTCTTCGACATCGAGCACCCCCGGCCGCCCCTGCGGTCCTGCGCGCTGCGCCTGGCCGCCGACCCGGACGCGTACACGGTCTTCCCCGTGTACGACATGCGGCGGCAGTACGAGACCATGCGGGACGTCGCCCGCCACACCGATGTGCCTGTGCCGCGCGTGCTGTGGCTGGAAGAGGACCCGGGACCGCTCGGTGCGCCCTTCTTTGTGATGGAACGCGTCGCCGGGCGTGTCCCGCCGGACGTCATGCCGTACACCTACGAGGGCAGTTGGCTGCACGCCGCGTCGGACGCCGAGCGGGCGAGGCTCGAAGAAGGGACGCTCAGCCTCCTCGCCCGGCTGCACGACCAGTTCCCCGTGGAGCACGCGGCACCCGGAGCGGACAGCGCGCTGCACCGCCATGTCGAGGGCCAACGCGCCTACTACGCCTGGGTCGTGGACGGTCTGCCGCCCTCGCCGCTGATCGAGTCGGCCTTCGAGTGGCTGGCGGACCACTGGCCGGCGGACCCCGGCCCGTCCGTGCTGAACTGGGGCGACGCCCGCATCGGCAATGTGATCTACGACGGCTTTGCACCGGCGGCCGTGCTGGACTGGGAGATGGCGGCATACGCCCCGCGCGAGGTCGACCTCGGCTGGACCGTCTATCTGCACCGCTTCTTCCAGGACCTGACGGTCGCCTTCGGCCAGCGGGGGCTGCCCGAACTGCTCCGCCGCGACAGGGTCGAGCGCAGATACGCGGAGCTGACCGGTCACACCCCGCGCGATATGGACTTCTACACCCTCTACGCGGCGCTGCGCCATGCGATCGTCATGCTCAGGGTGGCCTACCGGCAGATCCATTTCGGTGAGATCGAGCCCCCCGCGAACCCGGACAGCCTGATCCTGCACCATGCGGCTCTCGCCGCGATGGTGCAGGGAGCCTACTGGTGACCGGCTGAGCGGGGAGCGCGGTCAGGCCGCGCGGCGCTGCCGCGGCGTCACCGGGGCCTTCAGCGGGCGCGAACCGGGCCCGCCCACATGGGAGAAGGGCTGTGTCCGCCAGTCGAGGCCCTGAGGAAGCGTCAGCAGCAGGGCCGTGTCCTGCTCCTGGGCCCCGCGCGTGTCGTCCGCGGGATGGGCCTCGGACGCCGCGCGCCCGGTGCCCGCGCACACCGTCAACCCGAACGGGTTCCACGGAGTGGGGCACAGCGCATGCTCCGGAAGGGCGTCCTCGTCCGCCAGCAGCGCGATCGGCTGGGCGCAGTCCGGGCAGATCACCCGGTACATCTCGTAGGTGTCGTAGGCGTCGGCGTCCGGCTCGCCCTGGTCCAGCTGCTCATGCGGATCGATGCGATCGAGAGGACCGCCCGGATCAACAGGCTCCGGTTCGGTGCGTCCGGTGTTCTCGGTGCTCTGCATGGAGAATCTCCCCCTCACGTGGGCCGATCGGGCACATGCGGCCTCGGCCACAGCAAGCAATTCCCCTCGCGCCAGGCAGGTAACCGTCGGGTCACGATCCACTCGACGGGCGAGCTGTGGCATTCGTCACATGCCTGGCGCAGATGCCGCCGCGCGGGCGCGTCCGGGCCGGACGGCGGCCCCCGGAGTGCTCCGCGGGCGACCGCCGACGCGTTCCGACTGTGCCGGAACGCGTCCGGGGCAATAGGTTGATCCGCATGGAGGAGCTGGATCGCCAGATCGTTGAATTGCTCGTCAAGGACGGGCGTATGAGCTACACGGACCTGGGCAAGGCCACCGGCCTGTCCACCTCGGCCGTGCACCAGCGCGTACGCCGCCTGGAGCAGCGCGGAGTCATCCGCGGCTATGCCGCCGTCGTCGACCCCGAGGCCGTGGGGCTGCCGCTGACCGCGTTCATCTCGGTCAAACCCTTCGACCCCAGCGCCCCCGACGACATCGCGGACCGGCTGGCCGGCGTCCCCGAGATCGAGGCCTGCCACAGCGTGGCCGGGGACGAGAACTACATCCTCAAGGTGAGGGTGTCGACCCCGCACGAGCTGGAGAACCTCCTCACCCGCATCCGCTCGCTCTCCGGCGTCTCCACGCGCACCACGGTCGTGCTGTCCACGCCGTATGAGGCGCGACCGCCCCGGATTTAGCGCGGCCGGCCGGGCGGGGCCGCGGTGTCGGGGTTCCCGTAACTGGGGGCTTAAGCCCCCAGACCCCCCTCCGGGGGGAGGGGCTGCGGGGCTGGCGCGCCCCGCGCCCCCTGGCGGGCGGCAGCTTCGCGCCGCCGCCCCCGGCACGGCCTGAAGGCCGTGTCCTCCAACTCCCCAGCTACCTCCCCCACCTCCGTCCGGGAGTACCCCCACGGAGGTGCACCCAACAGGCTTGATTTGGCTCCAGCCCCGCCAGCGTTGGACGCGCGCATTCAGCCCCACCGGTGCTTGGGGGCGAGAGTCAGAAACCCAGCCTCGCCAGCATCGGACGCGCACATTCAGCCTCGCCGGCGATCCGAGGGGCGAGGGCCAGAATCCAGCCCCGCCGGCGTTTGAGGCGCGGGGTCCGGGGGCGGAGCCCCCGGGAAACGGCCCGCCGCAGGCGGTGGCCCGCCCGATCTCTAGGCTGGCTCCATGACTGCCGAACGTCCCGCCCCCGCCCCCGAGGGCGACCCGCACGCACACCGCACCGTGCTGCTGCGCCGCGGAGAAGTCCACAGCCCCGCCGACCCCTTCGCCACCGCGATGGTCGTGGAGAAGGGGCATATCGCCTGGGTGGGCTCCGAAGGCGCCGCCGACGCCTTCGCCTCCGGAGCCGACGAGGTGGTCGACCTCGAAGGGGCCCTGGTCACTCCGGCGTTCACCGACGCACATGTGCACACCACGAGCACCGGTCTTGCGCTGACCGGGCTCGATCTGTCGGCCGCCCGCAGTCTGAGCGAGGCGCTGGCGCTGCTGCGGGCCCACAGCGCCGCCCACCCCGAGCACCGGGTTCTCCTCGGACACGGCTGGGACGCGTCGCGCTGGCCCGAGCAGCGGCCGCCTTCCCGCCTGGAACTCGACCAGGCCGCCGGCGGACGGCCGGCGTATCTGCCCCGCGTGGACGTCCACTCGGCGGTCGTCACGAGCGCGCTGCTCGACCTCGTTCCCGGCGTCGCCGGCCTCGACGGATACCACCCCGACGGCCCGCTCACCCGCGCCGCCCACCACGCCGTGCGGGCCGCCGCCCACGGCGCGGTCACCCCGGCGCAGCGCGCCGCCGCCCAGCGTGCGGCACTCGCCCGCGCGGCCTCCCTCGGCATCGGCACCGTCCATGAGTGCGCGGGCCCGGACATCAGCGACGAGGGCGACTTCACCGCGCTGCTGGCTCTCGCGGCGGCGGAGCCCGGCCCGCGCGTCCTCGGCTACTGGGCCGAGGAGGTCGCATCCGCGAAGGACGCCCAGCGCATTCGCGAGCTGGGCGCGATCGGCGCGGCCGGAGACCTCTTCGTCGACGGCGCCCTCGGCTCGCACACGGCCTGTCTGCACGAGCCGTACGCCGACGCCCCGCACACCGGCGCCGCGTACCTCGACGCGGCGGCCGTGGCCGCGCATGTGACGGCCTGCACCGAGGCCGGGCTGCAGGCAGGCTTCCACGCCATCGGCGACGCCGCGCTGAGCGCCGTCGTCGAGGGGGTGCGGGCCGCGTCCCAGCGGCTGGGCCTCGCCCGCGTCCGCGCCGCGCGGCACCGCGTCGAACACGCGGAGATGCTCACCCCCGAGACCGTCGCCGCCTTCGCGGAGCTCGGCCTCACCGCCTCCGTCCAGCCCGCCTTCGACGCGGCCTGGGGCGGCGACTGCGGCATGTATGCCCAGCGCCTGGGGGTGGAGCGGGCCCGCACCCTCAACCCGTACGCGGCGCTGCTGCGCGCCGGAGTTCCGCTCGCCTTCGGCTCCGACAGCCCGGTCACCCCCCTGGACCCCTGGGGAACGGTCCGCGCCGCCGCCTTCCACCACACCCCGGAGCACCGGATCTCCGTGCGTGCCGCGTTCACCGCCCATACGCGCGGCGGCTGGCGGGCCGTCGGCCGGGACGACGCGGGCGTCCTGGTCCCCGGAGCCCCCGCCGACTACGCCGTCTGGCACACCGGGGAGCTCGTGGTGCAGGCCCCCGACGACCGTGTGGCCCGCTGGTCGACCGACCCCCGTTCGGGCACCCCGGGGCTGCCCGATCTCAGCCCCGGCGCCGACCTGCCCGTCTGTCTGCGTACCGTTGTCTTCGGACAAATGGTCTTCGACCGGCTGAATGAGTGACGTGCGGGCATTTCGCACAGTCGCCGACTGCGGGCCCGCGCTCGCCCCGCGACCTGCGGATCTTCGTCGCTGACCTGGTGGCACGGCGCAACACCGCAGGTCGGGGGAGTGTTGACAGCCAGCGCCCACCGGCGGGTAGGTTCGGCCGAGTCCACCACGGGACGTCCGGCCGGCAGACCCCCACGCAGTCGTCGAACGCCGCTGGGCCATGGGGCAGCGCACCGCACCGGGCACTGCCACTGGGAGCCAGGTTCAGCGCCCGCGCCTCGGGGGCGAGGGAAGGTTTCAGCCGGCCGGCAGGTGTGACTCGGGTGGGGCCCGGCGTTCAGTAGACAACGGCTCTCGGTCGATCCGCAGCCAGCGGGTACCAGGTCGGCCCGAAGGACGCCGGGTCCTGGTCCGCAGCCCGGGCACAGGTGCTCGCTATGGTTGGTCTCTGCGTACGAAACAAAGGGGCAGCAGTGACAAACGGTGGTGGGGTTCCCGGGGGAGAAGCCCAGGAGAGGCGGTACACGCCGCTCGGCAAGGCCCTGGTGATCATCCCGACCTACAACGAGGCGGAGAACATCAGGCCGATCGTCGCCCGGGTGCGCGCCGCCGTGCCCGACGCGGACGTCCTCGTCGCCGACGACAACAGCCCCGACGGCACCGGCAAGTTCGCCGACGAGCTCTCCGCCGATGACGAGCAGGTGCATGTGCTGCACCGCAAGGGCAAGGAGGGGCTCGGCGCGGCCTACCTCGCCGGGTTCGAGTGGGGCATCGAGCACGGCTATGACGTGCTGATCGAGATGGACGCGGACGGGTCCCACCAGCCCGAGGAACTGCCCCGGCTGCTCACCGCCCTCAAGGGGGCGGACCTGGTCCTCGGGTCGCGCTGGGTGCCGGGCGGACGGGTCGTCAACTGGCCCAAGTACCGGGAGTTCCTCTCCCGCGGCGGCAGCACCTACTCGCGGCTGGTCCTCGGAGTGCCGATCCGGGACGTCACGGGCGGATTCAGGGCCTTCCGCGCCGACACCCTGAAGGGCCTCGGCCTCGGCGACGTGGCCTCCCAGGGCTACTGCTTCCAGGTCGATCTGGCCCGGCGGGCCGTGGCGGCGGGATTCCACGTCGTGGAGGTCCCGATCACCTTTGTCGAGCGCGAGCTGGGCGACTCCAAGATGAGCCGGGACATCGTCGTCGAGGCGCTGTGGCGGGTCACCGCGTGGGGTGTGACGGGGCGGGCGAATCGTCTCCTCGGCCGTGGCAAGGGCTGATCGCCGGTTCGGCCCCCTCCCAGGCACACTGGGAGCATGACGACCGGCGCACCGACACCGACGGCCCACCGACGTTCCCGCCCCCGCTCCCTGCTCCCCCTCGCCATCGCCGCCTGGCTGGTGCTGGAGATCTGGCTGCTGATGATCGTCGGCCGGGCGGCCGGCGGGCTCACGGTGCTCCTGCTGCTGGTCGGCGGGGCGGTGCTGGGCGCGGCGGTCATGAAGCGGGCGGGCCGCAGGGCGTTCACAGCGCTGACGGAGGCGCTGCAGTCGCATTCTCCGTCTCAGGCTCCGGCAGCAGCTCCGCAGGCCGGCGGCAGCCCGGGCAATGGCTTCCTGATGCTCGCGGGGCTGCTGCTGATGCTGCCGGGGCTGATCTCCGACGCGGCGGGGCTGCTGCTGCTGATCCCGCCGCTGCGGAAGGGGCTGAGCCGGCGTGTGCGGCGGGCGGCGGTGCCGGGGGCGTTCGGTGACGCGTACCAGCAGGCCCGCATCCACCGGCCGGACGGCAAGGTCGTCCCGGGCGAGGTCATCCGTGACACCCCGCCGCCGGACGGGGGCGAGGACACTCCCCGCCCGCCCCTGACGCAGTAACGCCCCGCCCCGGGCACGGGCCTTTCCCACCCACCCGCCCTATGAACACGGGGCTGTGGCCCCACCCCCGCCACCGGCCCGGCGCTCCGCGCGGGCCGGTTCCGCACCGCGGCGGGGGCTGCGTGGCTGGGGCGTGCGTTTGGGGCGGTTGTGTGCTCCGCGCGGGCTGGTCCCGCGCCTCGGTGGGGGCTGCGTGGCTCGGCGTTCCGTGTTGTGTCTGGGGTTTGGGTCGCTCGTCGGGGGTGGTGGGGTCGCTTCGCGCGCCTGTCCGGCTCCTGGCGGGACCTTGTGGCCGGGGCGGACTGCTCGCGCTGGGCGCGTGCCCTTGGCTCTGATCGGGGAGGCGGGGCTTGCTGCGCAGGGCTTGCTCCCGGGTCCCTCTGGGGCGCGTCGGCGTTCTGCGCCCGACGCGGCGTTGGCCCGGCCGCCGGCGGGGGCCGGAGGCCGGATCCCCCGGACATGCCAAAGCCGCGGGGGCGGACCACACCTGATGTGGTCCGCCCCCGCGGCTCGCGGTGCCCTGGAGCTACGCGATCACGCGATCACGCGGACTTCCGGCTGTCCCGCGGATGCACCGCAATATTCATCGCGCCCGACCGCAGGACCGCCAGCCTCTCGGCCAGCACCTCCTCCAGCTCCTCGCGGGTGCGCCGCTCCATGAGCATGTCCCAGTGCGTCCGCGCCGGCTTGCCCTTCTTCTCCTCGGGGCCGTCCCCGTCCACCAGGAGTGCCTGCGCGCCGCACGCCTTGCACTCCCACTCCGGCGGAATCTCCGCCTCAACCGAGAACGGCATCTCGAAACGATGTCCGTTCTGGCATGCGTACTCCACGGCCTGGCGCGGGGCCAGATCGATGCCGCGGTCGGTCTCGTAGCTGGTAACCACGAGCCGCGTGCCGCGGAGAGCTCGCTCACTCATGAATCGTGCCTCCCGGGCTTGTCGCCCACAGGACAGGTGTCGCTGTCGTCGTCATCCGGTCAACGTCCGGTCGGCGGTAAAGATTCCCGTTCCGGGTCATGCGTCGCCCGTCGTGCCGCTGCTTTCCCAATGTATGGGGGTACCCACCAGTGCCCGGTTTGTCACATCTGACAGAAAGTGTCACCCCGTGATTTCACTTCTTCCGCGCGCAGTAACGGTCCGCCTGGCAGGCCAAAGGCGTACACTACCGCCCTTTCACTTCAACGTCTAAATCCGGTCGGGCACCGGATTCCCCGCGGCGGCGGCCGCCTCCCGCACCGGCACCCGCGCCAGCAGCAGGAAGCCGAGGGCGAAGAACACCACCAGGGAGATGATCGCGTCCCGGTAGCTGCCGGTCAGCTGATACGCGAGCCCGAAGACCAGCGGCCCCAGCCAGCTCAGTCCGCGGTCGCTCATCTCGTACGCGGAGAAGTACTCCGCCTCCTTGCCGCGCGGCACCAGATGTGAGAAGAGCGACCGCGACAGCGCCTGGCTGCCGCCGAGGACGAGCCCGATCGCTCCGGCGAGCACGAAGAACCACATCGGCCGTCCGGCGGGCAGAAAGTAGCCGGCGGCGAGGATCAGCGTCCACACCGCCAGCGACCCCAGGATCGTGCGCTTCGCCCCGTAGCTCCGGGCCAGCCGCCCCATCGCGAGCGCGCCCGCCACCGCCAGCACCTGCACCAGCAGCACCGCCGTGATCAGCGTGGTCTGGTCGAGCCCCAGCTCCTCGGAGCCGTAGATGGACGCCTGCGAGATCACCGTCTGGACCCCGTCGTTGTAGACGAGGTACGCCAGCAGGAAGGAGAGGGTGAGCGGATGGCGCCGCATGTCCCGCAGCGTCGCCAGCAGCTGCCGCCAGCCGGAGCCCACCGCGCCCTCGCCGTTCGGCGCGGCCCGCCGGTCGCGCAGCCGGCGCAGCGGCACCAGAGTGAACGCCCCCCACCACACACCGGCCGACGCCAGACAGATCCGCACCGCCTCGGCCTCCGACAGGCCGAAGGATTCATGCCCGGTGTAGAGGGCGAGATTGAGCACCAGGACCAGCGCACCCGACGTATAGCCGAAGGCCCAGCCCCGCGACGAGACCGCGTCCCGCTCGTCGGGCTCCGCGATCTGCGGCAGATAGGCGTTGTAGAGGACCATCGACACCGCGAGCGAGGCATTGGCGACGATCAGCAGCAGCGCGCCCAGCAGATAGCGGTCGCCGTCCAGGAAGAACATGCCCGCGGTTGCCGCCGCCCCCAGGTACGCGGCCGCCGCCAGCAGCGGCTTCTTACGGCCCGAACGGTCGGCCGCCGCACCCGCCAGCGGCATCAGCAGCACCGCCAGCACCACCGACACCGACACCGCGTACGGGAACACCGCCCCGGCGCGCACCGGGATGCCCAGCGGATGGACAAACCCCTCGGCGTCGGCCGCGGCCTTGGCCACCGACGTCAGATACGGCCCGAGGAAGACGGTGAGCACGCTCGTCGAGTAGACGGAGCAGGCGAAGTCGTAGAAGTACCAGCCCCGCTGCTCGCGTATCCGGTCTGCCGGATGGCCTGGCCCGTCCGGGCCGGCCGCCCGGTCCGCGGTGTCCGCAGTCACGCCGCGCCCTCTCGCTCGTCCGTCGTCAGACGTGCGAGCCGGCTCGGACCGTGCGGGCTCAGACCCAGACTCCCCGGTCGGTCAGCACCGTGCGCAGCGTCTCCAGATGATCGGTCATGATGCCATCCACGCCGAGATCAAGCAGCGCCGCCATCCGATCCGCGTCGTTCACCGTCCAGACGTGGACCTGCAGCCCACGGGCGTGCGCCTCGCGGACGAAGCGGCGGTCGACCACCGGAATGCCGTTCTGCGACTGCGGCACCTGCGCGCAGACCGCGCCCAGGCGCACCGCCGCCGGGATGCCCAGCGAACGCAGCCGCAGCCCCAGCACCCCGCGGACCCCGTACGACGTCGCCAGCCGCGGCCCGGCGAGCCGGGCGGCCCTGGCCACCCTCCCCTCGGAGAAGGAGCCCACGCAGACGCGGTCCCAGACGCCGGTCCTGCGGATCAGATCGACGAGCGGCGTCAGCGCCGACTCCGCCTTGAGGTCGACGTTCCAGCGTGCCTCGGGGAACTCCTCCAGCAGCTCCTCGAAGAGCGGCAGCGGCTCCCGGCCCGCCACTCGCGCACGGCGCACCTCGCTCCAGGGGAGGTCCGCGATCCGGCCGCGGGCGTCCGTCACCCGGTCCAGGGTCGGGTCGTGGAACGCGACGAGCCTGCCGTCGGCGGTGGTGTGCACATCCGTCTCGAAGTAGCGGTACCCGGCCGCGGCGGCGCGGCGGAAGGCGGCGGCGGTGTTCTCAAGCCCGTCGGCCGCCCCGCCGCGGTGCGCGAAGGCGAGCGTGGCCGGATGGTCCAGATAGGGATGGCGTACGCGTGTCACCTTCGCAGTATCACCCGCCCCGGTGTCCGGCCGGCGACCACCATGCTGCCTCCGTCCGGTCCGGAGATGGCGAAGACGCGCAGGAAGAGCTGGGCGAGCGGGCCGATCGCCAGTGCGTACGCCACCGTGCCCGCACCCAGCGTCCCCCCGAGCAGGAAACCCGTGGCCACCACCGTCACCTCGACCAGGGTGCGCATCAGCCGGATCGACCGGCCGGTGAGCCGGTGCAGTCCGGTCATCAGGCCGTCGCGCGGCCCCGGCCCGAAGCGGGCGGCGATGTAGAGGCCGGTCGCCGCGCCGTTCAGCACGATCCCCGTGATCATCACGGGGATCTGTACGGGGAGTGTGCGGGCGTCCGGCACGACGGCCAGCGTCGCGTCCATGGCGAGACCGACGACGAAGACGTTCGAGACCGTGCCGAGGCCCGGGCGCTGCCGCAGCGGAATCCAGAGCAGCAGCACCGCGGCGCCCACAATGATCGACACCACGCCGATGGTCAGGCCGGTCAGCTCCGCAAGCCCCTGATGCAGCACGTTCCAGGGCTCAAGCCCGAGCCCCGCACGCACCAGCAGCGCCGAACTCGCCCCGTACAGCGCCAGACCGGCGTACAGCTGGAGCAGTCGGCGGGACAGATGCCTGGACACAGAGCAACCCCCCAGGGTGTCGTCGTGGACTGATGCATGACACCCTGTGGCCATGGAATGAATGCCAGCCATGGCCAATTTCCGGAAGGTGGACTGAATTCCATGACGCAGTGGACCTCGGCGGTGGGGGCGGCGCAGCTCGCCCGACAGCTCGGCGCCCAGCAGCCGCGGCCTGGCGGACCGGGGGCGCGCAAGCTCCCCGCGTACCGCTCGCTGGCCGACGGGATCAGACTGCTCGTCCTCGAAGGCAGGGTGCCCGTCGCCGCCAAGCTGCCCGCCGAGCGGGAGCTGGCGCTCGCCCTCTCCGTGAGCCGTACGACGGTCGCCGCCGCGTACGAGGCGCTGCGCGGCGAGGGCTTCCTTGAGTCCCGCAGGGGCGCGGGCAGCTGGACGGCCGTCCCCGCGGGCAATCCGCTGCCCGCCCGCGGCCTGGAACCGCTGCCCCCGGAGTCCCTCGGCTCGATGATCGACCTGGGCTGCGCCGCGCTGCCCGCGCCCGAGCCATGGCTGACCCGTGCCATCCAGGGGGCGCTGGAGGAACTGCCTCCGTATGCGCACACCCACGGCGACTATCCGGCCGGGCTGCCCGCGCTGCGGCGGATGCTCGCGGACCGCTACACCGAGCGGGGCATTCCGACCATGCCCGAGCAGATCATGGTCACCACGGGCGCCATGGGGGCGATCGACGCCATCTGCCATCTGTTCGCCGGGCGCGGCGAGCGCATCGCCGTCGAATCGCCCAGCTACGCCAATATCCTCCAGCTGATGCGCGAGGCCGGGGCCAGGCTGGTGCCCGTCGCCATGGCGGAGGGGCTGGCGGGCTGGGATCTGCCGCGCTGGCGGCAGGTGCTGCGGGAGGCGGCGCCCCGGCTGGCCTATGTGGTCGCCGACTTCCACAACCCCACGGGCGCGCTGGCAGACGAGGACCAGCGGCGGGCGATGGTGGACGCGGCGCGTTCGGCCGGCACGGTGCTCGTCGTCGACGAGACCATGTCGGAGCTGCATCTCGACGACGGCATCGACATGCCCCGGCCGGTCTGCGCGTTCGACCCGGCGGGCAGCACGGTCCTGACGGTGGGATCGGCCAGCAAGGCGTTCTGGGCGGGCATGCGGATCGGCTGGGTGCGGGCCGCGCCCGATGTGATCCGCTCCCTGGTCGCGGCCCGTGCGTACGCGGATCTCGGCACGCCCGTGCTGGAGCAGCTCGGCGTCAACTGGCTGATGCGGACCGGCGGCTGGGAGCAGGCGGTCGCCGTGCGCAGGACCCAGGCCCGGGAGAACCGGGACGCGCTGGTCGCCGCGGTGCGCCGGGAGCTGCCCGGCTGGGAGTTCCGGGTGCCCCACGGCGGGCTCACCCTCTGGGTCCGCACTGGCGGCCTCTCCGGCTCCCGCCTCGCCGAGGCCGGCGAACGCGTCGGAGTGCGCGTCCCCTCGGGTCCGCGCTTCGGAGTCGACGGCGCGTTCGAGGGGTACGTCCGCCTCCCCTTCACCGTCGGCGGCCCCGTCGCCGACGAGGCGGCGACCCGCCTCGCCGCCGCGGCCCGCCTGGTCGAAACGGGCGCGACGACGGGTGCGGAGTCCCCGCGCACCTTCGTGGCCTGAGACCCCGTGCGCGTCTCCCGGTGTTGGCCGTGCGGCGGCGGGCTGGGCGTGGCTTGGTGTTCGTGGCGTGTGCGCGTGAGATGCCGGGTGCGTCTGCTGGTGTTGGCCGTGCGGCGGCGGGCTGGGGCGTGTCGCCGAAGTCCCGCCTGCCGGGCGATGCCTGGCAGGCGCTCTCCCTGGGCCCTGCGGGCCCGGGAGGCGCCCTGCGCTGCGTTGCCGTCGGTCGCCGATGCTCCGCATGGACCCTCCCCCAGCCTTCGGCCGGGGGTGCGCCCATCCTCTGCCTTGCGGTCCTCCGCAGCCCTTGGGGCGCGGGGCGCCCTCGGCGCCAGACGCCGCCCGGCCCGCCCTCCGGGCGGACGACGCCACTTCGACGACGCTCTCGAGCGTCCCTCCCAGCAGGCTTTGCTTCGTCGCGCCGCCCTGCACGCACTCCCTCTGACCCTGCGGGCCCGGGAGGCGCTCTCACACTGCGCTGGCCAAAAGCCCGAGCAGCTCCGCTGCGGGGGCTTCCGGCCGCCTGGCGGTCTCCCTCGCAGTCCTTCGGGCGCGGGGGCGCCCGGCATCGGACGACGGTCCTCGGAGGCAAAGCTTGCCGGTCGCGGCACTGGCCGCCAGCGTTCGCCGCGCGTGCCCGCGCGTTACCGCTCCCAGCGCGGCCCGGGAATGGGTCTCCGCTTCGCGAAGCCGCCGTACGAAAACAGCCCCGCCCGGCCCAGGGCACCTCGCAGCGGTACTGGGGGAGGTAGCCGGGGGAAGTACGAGGCGCGGGGGTCCGGGCGCGGGCCCCCGGTCAGCCGTCTGCGCGGGCCGTCGCCCGCACCGGCTCCGGCGTCCCCTCGTCCTGCCGCTCCGGCAGCAGCCCCCGCACTGCCCGCCGGTGCGATTCGGCCGCGGCGTCGTCGTACGGATCCGGCGTCGCGGGCACCTGGAGGCGGACCACCGGCCCCGCACCCAGCCGGGCGTACCCGCGGCCGGGCGGGACCGCCGGCACCGGCGTCGTGTGCGGCTGGACGCCGAGCACGGATGCCGCCTGCTCGCAGGAGACCGCCCCGAGGACCACCCGCGCCCGCGTGTATGTGCGCACCGGCTCGGCCAGCGACTCCAGCCCGTCGAACTGCTCGGCCACCGCCACCGTCACCTGCGCCGCCCTGCCGTGCCGCAGCGGCACGGACAGCAGCTGCTGCGGATCGGTGTGCCCGTCCGCCGCCGCGAGATGGCCGAAGACGCTCGGCCGGTCGAGGAGAATCCACAGCGGACGCCGGACGTCCTCGGGCGCGGGACGCCCCGTCTGCCGCGCCCGGTTCACCGCGATCAACCGGCGCTCCGTCTCATGCGCCGCCCACTCCAGGCCCGCCAGCGCACCGGACAGCCCGCACTCCACCGCCAGCACGCCCCTGCGCCCGGTCAGACACGCGTACTCTCCGCCGCCTCCGCCCTCGATGATCAGCACGTCCCCGTGCTGGAGGGCCTGCAGCGCGATGGACCTCAGCAGCGTG
The DNA here is from genome assembly GCF_026420845.1 of Streptomyces sp. PR69. Lineage (GTDB taxonomy): Bacteria > Actinomycetota > Actinomycetes > Streptomycetales > Streptomycetaceae > Streptomyces. The sequence continues at coordinate 40,037 of NZ_JAOWCB010000026.1, forward strand.
GAGGTGCCGCTGCCGGGCGTGCCGACGGCCAGCAGATGCGGTTCGGCCGACCGCGCCCCCGTGCGCCAGACGACCGCGGGCGCGTCCTGCGCCGCCCCGCCGGCGTCGCTCACCGGCACCGTGCGCTGTACCGCGTCCGGATCGGTGAAGCCGAGCACCGTCTCCCCGGGGACGGTGACGAACCGCTGCGCGGCGATGGTGGCGGGCAGCGCGGGAAGCACCGTCATCAGCAGTTCATTGGCCTCCTCCTCCCAGGTGAAGAGGTACTCCCGGCCGCGCCCAGATTTGGCGTGCAGCAGCTGCTCGATGCGGGCGCGGGCCTGCGGCTCGCCGTCCGTGAAGTACGCGGGGTAGTTCACCCGCAGCCTGGTCAGCCGCCCGTTCGCGTCAAAGGCGCACTCGCTGAACGCCGTGTCCCACTCCCCGCCGTGCCGGAACAGCGGCGCGGGGTCCTCCGCCACGGAGAAGTACGGCACCAGCGCCTCGTACAGCGCCTGCAGCCTGCGGCTCTCGGCAGGGTCCGGACCGCTGCGCGCAGGGGTGCGCTCCCGGCCCTGCCACGCGGCCGCGCCCATCAGCGCGATCAGCCCGAGCAGCGGTCCGTACGGGATGAGCGCGAGCAGCAGCAGACCGCCGGCGGCCAGACACAGGGCGGGACCGCGCCGTTCCCTGGGGGTGTCGGCCCACCGCCGGCGTGCCGCCCCGGCCAGCCGGCGCAGCCCGCGGGCGATCGTGATCAGCGGATGGAGCACGTCCGCCGCGCCGTCCGCGGCGGTGCGCGCGATCTCCCGGCTGCGGGCGATCTGCGCGGCGCCGCCGCTGACGATGCGGCTGCCGAGGACCCGGGGGCCGACAGGCCGGGCTCCGCCGAGCCGGGAGCCAAGGGCGCGGGGGAGCGGTCGACGGGCCACGTCAGAACTGGATTCCGCCCAGCAGGCTGGCCAGGCTCGCGCCGCCCGCCGTGATGCTCGGGGCGATCGCGGTGCCCGCCAGATAGAAGCCGAACAGCGCGCAGACCAGGGCGTGGGACGCCTTGAGCCCGTCCTTCCGGAAGAACAGGAAGACGATGATGCCGAGCAGCACGACACCGGAGATCGACAGAATCATGAGTGTTCTCCTGGTTGATGGGGACAGTCACCATGAGTTGTTCCAGGCTCACAGCAGGTATCTATGCGACAAAAGGTGCATATGGGTGAAAAGTCATGGGTTTCACTCGGCTGGCGGACGATCGGCTCGTTGATCGTCAAGGCGGCGCGCGGGCAGTACCCTGTCGGTTCACTCCAGTCGGCATGCACGGCAAGCAAGCAGTTGAAAGGTGGTCCCCCGGATGAGCGAAACACCCGACCCCGAGGTGATCGAGCTCGCGGCCAAGGTCTTCGATCTGGCGCGCAGGGGGGAGACGGAGGCGCTCGCCGCCTACGTCGACGCGGGAGTCCCGGCGAACCTCGCCAACGACAAGGGCGACACGCTCGTCATGCTCGCCGCCTACCACGGGCACGCCGACGCCGTGCGGGTGCTGCTGGAGCGCGGCGCCGAGCCGGACCGGCCCAACGACCGGGGCCAGACCCCGCTCGCCGGAGCCGTCTTCAAGGGCGAGGATGCCGTGATCCGCGCCCTGCTGGCCGGGGGCGCCGATCCGGAGGCAGGCGCTCCGTCCGCGATGGATACGGCGCGGATGTTTGGGAAGACAGACCTTCTGGAACTGTTCGGCAACCGCTGAACGGCAGTTGGGACGCCGTGCGGCAGTTCCCGGGAAAGTCCACGTCACCGCGGCGAGGGGGCTGCCGTAAATGTGGTCGCGGTGGCGATATGGGTGGGTCATCATGACGTCGGGCCCTACCCCGGACTTCATCCGGGCGTCCCCCTGGGGCCACCGACGAGAGGCAGGAAGATGGTCTACACCAAGCGGAAGACGACGGGCGGCCCAGCATGTTGCCGCGCGGCCTAGGAACTGCCCCCATGGCATCCCCACTCCCCGGTCGCGTCGACAGCTTGATGTGAGGCTCTTTCCATGTTCGATCCAGTCATAGCGCCGAGCGGCACGCTCCTCGGCCTGCTGCAGAGAGGGCGCGGCGACGGCACCCTGCACGCGCTCGCCGCCCCGCGCGCCGAAGCGCTCGCCGCCCTCAACCACTGCGTGCTGCACGACCCCCGCCACGACTGGCAGGTCGAGAACCGCTCCCTGTACTACGCACGCCTCTATCTGGATCTCCACGGCAGCCTTGAGGAGATCGAGCGCCATCTGTGCGACGCCGACGACTGTCTCGACCCCGACGAGACCAGGACCGGCCTCGCGCTCGCGGTGCTCGGCCACCTCGCCTCGTACGGCAGGGGGGACGCCCTCGCCCTGCTGCGCCGGTACGCTGCCGCCGGATCGAACTGGGCCTGGGCCCTGGACGAACTGGCCCTGCGCGACACCGACGCCGGGCTGCGCGCGCTCGCCGCACCCGTCCTCGCCCGCTTCCCGGCCACCCCCGAGGGCGACGCCGAACTCGCCCTCGCCATGCGCGACGCCTTCGAGCCCCGCCCCTGGCGGCTGTGGGCCGAGGACCAGCGCGACGCCATCGGCGCCCGGGTCCGCGCCGCCCAGGAAGCCGGCTCCTTCGACCGCTGGCAGCGCCAGCTGCGCCCCGCCGGGCCACGCCCCGGATGGAGCGTGCAGGCTGTCTTCGACTGGGCCGAGCAGGGCCTTGAGCGCGGCAGCGTCCTCCATGTGCCCGCCGCCCGATGTCTCACGGCCGTCGCCGGGCCCGAGGACCGCCCCGCCATCGTCGAGGCCGCTCGCTCCGGCCAGGACGGCGCACGCTGTGCCTCCCTGCACTATCTCGCCGAAACCCGCGACCCCGTCGTCCTGGACCTCATCGAGGCAGCCGCGCTCAGCCCCTCCCGCACGGTCGCCGAAGCCGCCGTCTCCGCCTTCGAGCGCATGTGCGGCGACGACGCGGTGGAGCGCGCCCGCCGCTGGGTGCACCGCCCCGACGCCCTCGGCGCGTCCGCCGCCGGAGTCCTCGCCTGCCGCGGCGAAGCCCGCGACGCCGGCCTCGTCCTCGGCGCGCTCCGTGAGACCGTGCGGGCCGACGGCCCCGACGCGCCCCGGTTGTGGTCGCTCGTCGACGGCGCGGGCCGTCTCGGCATCGAATGCGCCGCTCCCGTGTTGCGCCATGTGTACCGGGAGACCGCCTCCTCACAGCTGCGCGGCCGCGCCGCCCGCGCCCTGGCCGCCACCGACCCCTCCTTCCCCACCGGATTCGCCGTGGAATGCCTGTGGGACTGCGAGGAGACGACACGGGAAGTCGCCGCGCTGCACGCCGAGACCGGCGATGTGCGCGTCGCCGAACGTCTGCGCAGACTCGCCGCCGACCCCGTCGAGGAGGCCGAGGTGCAGACCGCCGTACGGAGCAGAATCGGACCGGACACGCCGGCCGTCTGACGCCACCCCTGTGATGCCCGTCTGACGCCGCCCCCGGGATGTCCGGATCGCCTCATGGGGGCCTTGGTGACTCAGGCGACCGCTGTGTGACCATTCGTCTTGAGATGGGCCCGCGGCGGCGACAAACGCTCATGGGACGTTTCACGGGCGGAAAGATCCACGTTGGCGCAGCCACCCCGGGCGCGACGAGAACACGGATATGCGTGTCGTCATCGTCACTGAATCCTTCCCGCCAGACGTCAATGGTGTGGCGCACTGCGCCCTGCAGACCGCCCGGCATCTCGCCGCACGCGGCCATGAACCGCTTGTCATAGCGCCGGCCGCGGCCGCGGCGGACGACTGCGACCGGACCGCGCCCTGTCCCGTCGTACGCGTCCCCTCGCTCCCGCTGCCCGGATATCCGCAGGTCCGGGTGGCTCTGCCGAGCCGCCGGGTCGCGGCGGCCATCGCCGCCCACCGTGCCGACCTGGTCCACCTCGCCAGCCCCTTTGTGCTCGGTGTGCGCGGCATGGCGGCGGCGGCCCGGCTCGGACTGCCGGCCGTCGCCGTCTACCAGACGGATCTGGCCGGATACGCCCGTACGTATGTGGGCGCGGGCGAGTCAGCGGCCTGGCGGCGCATCCGGGCGGTGCACAGCGCCGCGGACCGCACGCTCGCCCCCTCGACCGCCGCGCTGCGCGATCTGGAGCAGCACGGCGTGGAGCGGGTGCGGCTGTGGCCGCGCGGTGTCGACACGGCCCGTTTCCGCCCCGAGCTGCGTGACGGGGAACTGCGGCGCGAACTCGCCCCCGGCGGCGAACTGATCGTCGGCTATGTCGGACGGCTCGCCCCAGAGAAGCATGTGGAGCTGCTGTCCGGCGTCTGCGAGCTGCCAGGCGTACGGGTCGTGGTCGTCGGCGACGGGCCGAGCGAGGCATCGCTGCGCACCGCGCTGCCGAAGGCCGCCTTCCTGGGGCGCAGAACCGGCGACGACCTCGCCCGCGTCTTCGCCTCGCTGGACGTCTTCGCCCACACCGGGCCGTACGAGACGTTCTGCCAGACCGTGCAGGAGGCCATGGCCAGCGGAGTGCCGGTCGTCGCGCCCGCCGCGGGCGGACCCCTCGACCTGGTCGGCCACGGGCGCACCGGGCTGCTCGTCGCCCCGGGCGACGCGGACGCGGTGCGTGACGCGGTGCGCGGGCTCGCCGCCGACCCCGACCTGAGGACCGCCTGCGGACAGGCGGCGCGGACCGCCGTCGAGGGCAGGACCTGGGCCGTCATCGGCGATCTGCTGATCGACCACTACGCCGAGGTGCTGGGTGCGCGCACGGCGGCGGTGGCGGCATGAACGGCACGCCCGGCATAAACGGCACGTCCGCCACGTCCGCCACGCACGGCAACCGGGGCCTGCGCATCGTACGGCTGGCCAACTTCGTCACGCCGTCCTCCGGCGGACTGCGCACGGCGCTGCGCGAACTCGGCGCGGGATATCTGGCAGCGGGCCATGAACCCGTGCTGATCGTCCCCGGCGACCTGGAGAGCGACCGGCAGACCCCGCAGGGGCGGATCATCACCTTGCCCGGACCCGAGATCCCCGGCACCGGCGGCTACCGGGTGCTCGCCGGCCGGCGGCGGCTGCGGCAGGTGCTGGAGAGCCTGGAGCCCGACCGGCTGGAAGTCTCCGACCGCACCACGCTGCGCTGGACCGGCGAGTGGGCGCGCCGCCGCCGCATCCCCGCGGTCATGGTCTCGCACGAGACGGCGGACGGCGTGCTGCGCACCTGGGGGCTGCCCGGGAAGGCCGCGGAGCGGGCGGCCGACCGGCTCAACCGGCGCAGCGCCTGGTCCTATACGCGCATCGTGTGCACCACCGAGTGGGCGGAGCGCGAATTCGTCCGGATCGGCGCGCGCAATGTGGTGCGCGCCCCGCTCGGCGTCGATCTGGAGCACTGCCGGCCGGGCCGGCGCAGCACGGTGCTGAGGGCCAAGCACGCCGCGGGCGCGCGAGTGCTGCTGCTGATGTGCTCACGGCTCTCCGTGGAGAAGCGTCCCGGCATGGCGCTTGACACGCTTGCGAAGCTGCGGGAGCGGGGAGTGCGGGCCACGCTCGTGGTCGCGGGCGAAGGCCCGCTCAAGCTGTCGCTGATCCGCCGGGCGCTTGCCGAGCGGCTGCCGGTGGAGTTCCTCGGCCATGTCGCCGACCGCGAGAAGGTCGCCGACCTGCAGGCCGCGGCGGATCTGTGCCTCGCGCCGGGGCCCGCGGAGACATTCGGCCTCTCCGCACTGGAGGCGCTCGCCTGCGGAACACCCGTCGTCGCCAGCGCCTCCTCCGCCCTGCCCGAAGTCATCGGCGACGCGGGCGCGGCCGCCGCCGACACCCCTGAGGACTTCGCGGACGCGGTGCAGGACCTGCTCGCCCGCCCGGAACACACCCGGCGCGCGGCGGCGCGGGCCCGGGCCGAACTCTTCGACTGGCAGCGCTCGGTGACCGCGTTCCTCACCGCCCACGACGCCCCGCCGACCCGCCCCGAGGGGCCTGCGCTGGACGACACCCGGCCCGCCGGGTCCCGTGTCGCCGGTGTGCCTGTGGCCGGGGCTGTTGAGGCGCGTCGTGAGGGGGCTGGTCCCGACGGGTCTTGGTCTGCCGGGTCCCGCGCCGTCGGGGACGCTGCGACCACGGCCGGGTTTGCTGAGGCCCGTCCCGCCGAGGCGGTTGCGGCCGGGTCTGCCGGGTCCCGCTCTGTGGAGGTCCGCCGCGATGCGCCCTGCGTCGCTGTGGCCCGTAATGCCGGGGTCCGGTCGGACGGGGTCCTGTCCGCCGGGTCCCGTACCGCCGGGGACGCCCCAGGCGCGGCCGGGTCCGCTGGGTCCCGTTCTGTGGAGGTCCGCCGCGATGCGCCCTGCGTCGCTGTGGCCCGTAACGCTGTGTCCCGCAACGCCGGGGCCCCGTCCGGCGAGGTCCGGGCCGACGGGGCCGGGGCCGCCCGGACTCGGTCCGCTCAGCCCCGTACCGCCGGGGCGCGTGCCCCGGCCGCGTTCGCCGAGGACCACCCGGCCAAGGCACGCGCCGCGAGGGCCGAGGGCGACGCCGAAGCGGATGCCGCAGAGCCCCTGCCCGTATTCGGCGCACCGCCGGCCGGGCCGCCTCCCGCCGGGGCATGGCCCGCCGGTCGCCGGCCCGCGGGGACCCTTCCCCCGGAGGTGACGACATGACCCGCGCGCCGGGCCGCGGACTGGGGAATCCCGCCGGGGCCGACGACGGCAGACGCCCTCTGGAGCCGCGCGGCACGCTCCACGGCGCAGACCGCCCGATACGCACGGGAGCCGCCGACACGCCCGGCGGAGGGGCCGCACCGGCCGGGTCGTCAGCCGCCTGCCCGGAGGCGTTGCCAGAGGCCCTCGGCGGCGTCCCGCGGGTCAGCCGTCAGCCGGACGCGACCACTGGGGCAGCCGGCGGCCGCGCAGCCGCCGCCCATCCGCGCCAACGGCGTGCGCATGCGGTGGACGGCTCCATGGCCGGGGCGCCGCTGCCGCCCCGGGGCGACAGCCGCACTCCGCCCGCGCCCGGCCCGTCCGGCGCGCCGACTGCCCGCAGCGGACGCCCGGCCCACCGCGTGACCCCGGGGAGACCGCATACCCCGCCCTCCTCCACCCGGCCGGGGCGGCGGGGCGCCGTGGAGCCCGTACACGAGGAGAGACCGCTCCCGGCTGTCCCCGCTTCCCCGGCCGGGGATGCCGCCGCGGCGGCGCCCGACGCACCGGGGGCGGCTGCCGCCCAGCCCGCGGTTCACATCTCGGCCGCGGGGGCATCCGGCGATGCCGACTCGGCCGCCGCCGACCAGCGGCATGCCCGTGCCGGCACGGCGCACCACCGGATCGGCGGGCGCCCCACCGAGCCGGTGGTCCACGCCTCGGGCGCACGGTCCCCGAACGCCGCACCGGCCGCAGCCGGCCAACCGCGCGCCGGCGTCGGCGCGGTGCACCCCGCCGAGCCGGAACCGCGTCGCCGTCCGCTGCGCTTCGTCGCGCTCGGCGACTCGCTCACCGAAGGCGTCGGCGACCGCGCAGGCGACGGCTGGCGCGGCTGGGCCGCGCTGCTCGCCGATGGCCTGGGGCAGTCCGACGCGCCCGCCGACTTCCACAACCTCGCCGTCAGCGGGGCGCTCAGCAAGGACGTCGCCGAGCGTCAGACCCCCGAGGCCCTCGCCTGCCGCCCCGACGTCGCCTCCGTACTCGTCGGAGTCAACGACACGCTCCGCCGCACCTTCGACATCGCGGCGCTGACCCGCCGGTTCGACGCCGTCTGCGCGCAGCTCACCGCGGCCGGGGCCGTCGTCCTCACCGCCTGTCTCCCCGATCCGGGCAGCATGCTGGCGCTCCCCGCGCCGCTCGCCCGCCCCCTGGCGAGACGTCAGCGGGCCGTCAACGCCGTCGTGCACGCGGTCTCCGCACGCTACGGGGCGGTCCATCTGCACGCCTGCGACGCCGTGTGGGTCGCCGACCGCGCCATGTGGAGCGCCGACCGCCTGCATCCCTCGGAGCGCGGACACCGGACGATCGCGGCCTCCTTCCATGAGCTGCTCGCCCAGCGCGGCCTGGCCCACGGCCCCGCCCCCGCCCTGACGCCGGACCAGCCCGCCCCCACCCGCGCGGACACGGTCCTGTGGCTCGCCACCGCGGGCACTGGGTGGGTCGCCCGCCGCTGCACCGATCTGCTGCCGCAGCTGCTGCGGCTGGCCGGCTCCGAGGTGCGCCACTGGGCGCGCGGCACCAGCGCACGCCTGGACCGCAGCGCCGAACACGCCCTGTCCGCCGCGCTCGCCGCCGTGTCGCTGGACGTTCCGCTTGCCAGAATGGGGGAATGAGCGGGCGCTGGGAGTTCTGGATCGACCGTGGCGGCACCTTCACCGACATCGTGGGCCGCAGGCCCGACGGACGGCTCGCCACCCGCAAACTGCTGTCCCACAACCCCGACCGCTACCGGGACGCCGCCGTCGCCGGCATCCGGCTGCTGCTCGGCCTCGGCCCCGGCGAACCGGTGCCCGCGCAGCGTGTCGCCTGCGTCAAGATGGGCACCACCGTCGCCACCAACGCCCTGCTGGAGCGGCGCGGCGAGCCGACCGTCCTCGTCATCACCGAAGGCTTCCGCGATGCCCTGCGCATCGCCTACCAGAACCGGCCACGGATCTTCGACCGCCGCATCGTCCTGCCCGAAGCGGTGTACGACCGTGTCATCGAGGTCCCCGAGCGGATCGGCGCGCACGGCGAGACGGTGCGTCCCCTTCAATCCGACGCCGTGGCTGAGCAGTTGCGGGCGGCCTACGAGGACGGCTTCCGCAGCGCCGCCGTCGTGCTGATGCACGGCTACCGCCACCCCGCCCATGAGAAGGCCGTCGGCGAGGCCGCCCGCGCCGCCGGCTTCACCCAGGTGAGCTGCTCCCATGAGGTCAGCCCGCTGATCAAACTCGTGCCACGCGGCGACACTGCCGTCGTGGACGCCTATCTCTCGCCGATCCTGCGCCGCTATGTGGAAGAGGTGGCGAGCGAACTCCGCGGCATCCGGCTGATGTTCATGCAGTCCAACGGCGGACTGCGCGAAGCCGCCCACTTCCGCGGCAAGGACGCCGTCCTGTCCGGCCCCGCGGGCGGCGTCGTCGGCATGGCCCGCACCTCCGAACAGGCCGGCCACGGCCGGGTCATCGGCTTCGACATGGGCGGCACCTCCACCGACGTCTCCCACTACGCGGGCGAGTTTGAGCGGGAACTGGGCACCCAGGTCGCGGGCGTGCGGATGCGCGCCCCCATGATGAACATCCACACCGTCGCGGCCGGCGGCGGCTCCGTCCTCCACTTCGACGGCCGCCGCTACCGTGTGGGACCCGACTCCGCGGGCGCGGAACCGGGACCCGCCTGCTACCGCGGCGGCGGCCCGCTGACGGTCACCGACGCCAATGTGATGCTCGGCCGCATCCAGCCCGACTGGTTCCCGGCCGTCTTCGGCCCGGACGGCGACCAGCCGCTGGACGCCCGCACCGTCGCCGACCGCTTCACGGAGCTGGCGGCACGGGTCCGTGAGGAGAGCGGAGCCGACCGCACCCCCGAGCAGGTCGCGGCCGGCTTCCTGGAGATCGCCGTCCTCAACATGGCCAACGCCGTGAAGAAGATCTCCGTACAGCGCGGACACGACATCACCCGCTACGCCCTCACCTCGTTCGGCGGCGCGGGCGGACAGCACGCCTGCGCCGTCGCCGACGCACTCGGCGTCGACACGGTGATCGTGCCGCCGCTGGCCGGGGTGCTCTCCGCGTACGGCATCGGGCTGGCCGACGCCACCGCCATGCGGGAGCAGTCCGTCGAGGCGGAGCTGACCGAGGCCACGGGGCGGCGGGTGCGCGAGCTGTGCGCCGACCTCGCCGACCGCACCCGCGCCGAACTGCGCGCCGACGCCGTGCCGGACGACGCGATCACCACCCATGCCCGGGTGCTGCTGCGCTACGCGGGCACCGACGCCGGCCTTCCGGTCCCGCTGGACGGCGTCTCCGCGATGCGGGAGGCCTTCGAGTCGGCCCATCGCGCACGCTACGCCTTCACCATGGACAAGCCGGTCGTCGCCGAGGCGGTTTCGGTGGAGGCGGTGGGCCGGGCGGGCCCCGTCGGCCCGGTCATCGCCGATGAGACCGTCCCCGACGGCGCGGCCCGGCGTGCGGGCGCCCGCCTGACCCCGCGCGCCGTCGTGCGGATGTTCGTGGACGGAGAGCGCCGGGACACCCCGCTCCATCACCGCGGCGACCTGCGGCCGGGCGACACCGTCGAAGGGCCCGCCATCATCGCCGAGGCCGATGCGACGACCGTCGTCGACCCCGGCTGGAGCGCCGCGGCCGGCGACGGCGGGCATCTGCTGCTGACCCGGGTGCGGCCCAGGCCGAGCCGCGTCGCCGTCGGCACCGCTGTCGACCCCGTACTGCTGGAGGTCTTCAACAATCTCTTCATGTCCATCGCCGAGCAGATGGGCGTCCGTCTGGAGAACACCGCCCACTCCGTCAACATCAAGGAGCGGCTCGACTTCTCCTGCGCCCTGTTCGACTCCACGGGCAACCTGATCGCCAACGCGCCCCATATCCCCGTCCATCTCGGCTCCATGGGCGAGTCGATCAAGGAGGTGCTGCGCCGCAACGAGGGCACGATGCGCCCGGGCGACGTCTATGCCATCAACGATCCCTATCACGGCGGCACCCATCTGCCGGATGTGACGGTGGTGACTCCGGTATACGAGGGTGGGGAACTGCGTTTCCTGGTCGCCTCCCGCGGCCACCACGCCGAGATCGGCGGCATCACCCCCGGCTCCATGCCCGCCTTCAGCCGGACGATCGACGAGGAGGGCGTTCTCTTCGACAACTGGCTTCTGGTGCGCGACGGCCGGCTGCGGGAGAAGGAGACCCGCGAGCTGCTCACCTCCGCACGCCATCCGTCCAGGGCCCCCGACGTCAACATCGCCGATCTGCGCGCCCAGATCGCCGCCAATGAGAAGGGCATCGCCGAACTGGCCCGGATGACCGACCAGTTCGGGCTGGACGTCGTACAGGCCTATATGGGCCATGTCCGCGACAACGCGGAGGAGTCCGTCCGCCGTATCGTCGCCCAGCTCCACGACGGCCACTGCCGCTACGAGACCGACGCCGGGGCCGTGATCCAGGTGGCGCTGCGGGTGAACCGCGAAGCACGCAGCGCCGTGCTGGACTTCAGCGGCACCTCCCCGCAGCAGCCGGGCAATTTCAACGCCCCCAAGTCCGTCGTCATGGCGGCCGTGCTCTATGTCTTCCGCACGCTCGTCGCCGATGACATCCCCCTCAACAGCGGCTGCCTCGAACCCCTCGACGTGCGTGTGCCGGACGGCTCGATGCTCGCGCCCGTCTATCCCGCGGCCACGGTCGCCGGGAATGTGGAGACCTCGCAGGCCGTGACCGGCGCCCTGTACGCGGCTCTGGGCGTGCAGGCGGAGGGGTCCGGCACCATGAACAACGTCACCTTCGGCAATGACCGCGTCCAGTACTACGAGACCGTCGCCAGCGGCTCGGGCGCGGGCGACGGCTTCGACGGCGCGGACGCCGTGCAGACCCATATGACCAACTCCCGTCTCACCGACCCCGAAGTGCTCGAGTGGCGCTACCCGGTGCGCGTGGACGCCTTCGCGATCAGGGAAGGCAGCGGTGGCCGCGGCCGCTGGCACGGCGGCTGCGGGGTCGTCCGCCGCATCCGGTTCCTGGAGCCGATGACGGTGGCCCTGCTCACCGGACATCGCCGCATCCCGCCGTACGGCATGGCGGGCGGCGCGCCTGGCGCCCTCGGCGACAACCGCGTGGAGCGCGCCGGCGGCGCCGTGGACGAGCTGCACGGCGTCGACGCGGCGGAGGTCGGCACAGGGGACGTCCTGGTCATCACCACCCCGGGCGGCGGAGGTTACGGCCCGCCGGAGCCGTGACCCCCGCGGGAGCCGTGACCCCCGCGGGAGTCGAGACGCCCGCGGGAGTCGAGACGTCGGCCGGAGCTGTGACGCCGTCCGGAGCTGTGACTCGGGCGGACCGCCGGCACAAACCGCACCGGGGCGCCGGGCCGCGCCTGGGCCGCCGCCGGGAGGTCCCGCTCATCGACCACCGCCACGACCGGATAGCCGCCGGTCGTGGGATGGTCGGCCAGAAACACCACCGGCCGTCCGTCCGGAGGCACCTGCACCGCCCCCAGCACCAAGCCCTCACTGGGCAGCTCTGCTGTCACCGCCCGCCGCAGCGGAGGGCCCTCAAGGCGCAGCCCGATGCGATTGCTCGCCGATGAGACGCGGTACGCGCCCGAGGCGAGCGCCGCCGGCGCCTCGGGCGTGAACCAGTCGTCGCGCGGGCCCAGCCGGATGCGCAGCACCAGCTCGGCCGGCGGGCCCGGCCAGGGGGCCGCATCCGGCTGCGCGGGCGACGGCCCGCGCGGTGTGCCCAGCGGCAGCACCGAGCCCTCGGACAGCGGCGGCGGCCCGAGCCCGGACAGCAGATCGGCCGACCGGCTGCCCAGCACCGCGTCGACCGCGATCCCCCCGGCGAAACCCAGATAGCTCCGCAGCCCGCTGACCGCGGGCCCCGCTTCCAGCACCGCACCCGCGGGGACGCGCACCGGAGCGCCCCAGGCCGCCGGCCGCCCGTCGACGGTCACGGCGCAGGGCGCGCCGCCCACGGCTGCCGTCACCGCACAACGGGGCCGCACCGCACACCCGTTGAGCGTGGTCTCCAGCACGGCCGCGCCGTCCGCGTTGCCGACGAGCCGGTTGACGAGACGGGCCGCGGACGGGTCCAGCGCGCCGGAACGCGGCACTCCCAGGTGCGCATGGCCGGGCCGCCCCAGGTCCTGCACGGTGGTCAGCGCCCCGGCCCGTACGACCGCGAGGGCCCGGTCGGTCATCGGCGCTCCACCGTGAACCGCACCCGGGCGCCCGGCGTGAGCAGTGCGGCGGGCTCCCGCGCCGGGTCCCACAGCACCGTGTCCGCCGTCCCGATCAGCTGCCAGCCGCCGGGGGAGGAGCGCGGATACACCCCCGTATACGGTCCGGCGAGGGCCAGCGAGCCCGGCGGGACGGAGGTGCGCGGCGTGGGGCGGCGCGGCACGGCGTACTGCTCGGGCAGCCCGGTCAAATAGCCGAAGCCCGGCGCGAATCCGCAGAACGCGACCCGGTACTCGGCGGCCGCGTGGATGCGTATCGCCTCCTCCTCGGACGTCCGCCAGCAGGCCGCGACCGCGGCCAGATCCGGCCCGTCGTAACGGACGGGAATCTCGATCACCTCCTGCGCGGCTGCGGACAGCGGCGGAACCGCCCACTGGGGGAGCTGCCGCGCCAGCGCGGCGGGGTCGTCGAGGCCGTCGAGGAGAACGGTCCGCGCCGCGGGCACGATCTCCCGCACCGGCGGCAGCGATCCGGCCGCCCGCCGGCGCAGCAGCTCGGCATGGAGGGCCTGCGCCTCCGCGGCGTCTGCCAGCTCGACGAGCAGCGCCCGGTCCCCCATGGGCAGCACCCTCATACGAACGCCTCCACCCGCACGCCCGCGCCCTCCAGCTGTGCCCGTACCCGCCGGGCGAGTCCGACGGCCCCGGGGGTGTCGCCGTGGAGGCACAGCGAGCGTGCCCGGACCGCGACCGGCTGACCGCAGTGTGAGGTGAGGACGCCGAAGCGGGCCAGGGAGACGGAACGCTCCACGACCTCCGCGGGGTCGTGGATGACCGCGCCGTCCGACCCTCTGGGGACGAGCGTGCCCCCGGCCGTATAGGCACGGTCGGCGAACGCCTCGGCGACGACGCGAAGTCCGGCCTTCTCCGCCAGAGCGTGCAGCGTCGACCCGGGCAGACACAGCAGCGGAAGCCGCAGACCGGTCAGCTCGACCCCTTCGACGACGGCTGCGGCCTGCTGCTCGTCGTGGACGACGCGGTTGTAGAGCGCGCCATGCGGTTTGACATAGGAGACGGCGGACCCGGCGGCCCGCGCGAACACCTCCAGCGCGCCTATCTGATAGGCGACCTCTGCGGCCAGTTCGTCCGGCGGCACATCCATCGCGCGCCGTCCGAAGCCGGCCAGATCGCGGTAGGCGACCTGGGCGCCGATCCGCACCCCCCGCTCGGCTGCCGCACCGCAGACCCTGCGCATGGTGGCCGCGTCCCCGGCATGGAAGCCGCAGGCGACATTGGCGCTGGTGACGACCGACAGCAGCTGCTCGTCATCGGTCAGCCGCCAGCGGCCGAAGCCCTCGCCGAGGTCGGCGTTGAGGTCAATGGAGACCGGTGTCACACAAGCTCCCTGCCACGTGTCTCGGGCAGCCCGGACAGAGCCGCCACCGCAAGTCCGTACCCCGCCGCTCCGAAGACCAGCGCTCCGCCCACGCCCCAGCTGTCGGAGAGGAATCCCACGAGCGTCGGCAGGAAAGCCCCCACCGCACGACCGCTGTTGTAGGTGAATCCCTGGCCCGTGCCGCGTACCGCCGTCGGATAGAGCTCGCTGAGGAACGAGCCGAACCCGCTGAAGATGGCCGACATACAGAACCCGAGGGGGAAGCCGAGGACGAGCAGCAGCCCGTTCGACCCCTCCGGGATGCTGGTGTACGCCAGGATTCCGGCCGCCGACAGCGCCGCGAAGAGGGTGATGTTCCGCTTTCGCCCTATTCGGTCGGTGAGATAGCCGCCGGTGAGATATCCGATGAACGCGCCTGAGATGAGAAAGGCAAGATAGCCGCCTGTGCCGACGACGGTCAGCCCGCGCTCGGTCTTGAGATAGGTCGGGACCCAGGTCGCCAGGGTGTAGTAGCCGCCCTGCACCCCGGTGGAGAGCAGGGTGGCGAACACGGTGATGCGCAGCAGATCGCCCCGGAAGATCGCGGAGAAGGAGCCGCGCCCGCTGCTGGAGGTGCGGCGCTTTGCCGCCTCGGGTGCGTCGCTGACGTTCCGCCGGACGTAGACGATCAGCAGGGCGGGCAGCGCGCCCGTCCAGAACATCACCCGCCAGGCGGTGTCCGGGTCCAGGAAGTGGAACACCACGGTGTAGACGATGACGGCGAGCGCCCAGCCCGCCGCCCAGGAACTCTGCACCGCGCCGAGGGTCCGGCCGCGGTGTCTGGCGGTGGCGTACTCGGCGACCAGGATCGCGCCCACCGCCCACTCGCCGCCGAAGCCGAGACCCTGGAGGGCGCGGAAGACCAGCAGGGTCTCGTAGTTGGGGGCGAAGCCGCATGCGACGGTGAACACCGCATAGGTGGTCACCGTGACCATCAGGGCCTTCACCCGGCCGATCCGGTCGGCCAGGATGCCGGCGAGCGCGCCGCCGATCGCGGAGACGACGAGGGTGACGGTGGTGAGCAGGCCCGTCTGGCCGTGGTCCAGGCTGAAGTACGCCGAGATCGCCACCATGCTCAGCGGCAGGGTGAAGTAGTCGTAGGAGTCGAGGGCGAAGCCGCCGAACGCTCCCGCGAAGGCGCGCCGCCCTCGCGGTCCGAGGGCGCGCAGCCATGCGAACGCGCCGGTGTCGTCCGGCAGTCGGCCTTGTCCGGTCTGGGTTTGGGGCTGGGACTGGGGCTGGGTCGTACTCATCTGCACCTCGCAGTCGAAAGGGAGGGTGCTGCTGAGACCGTGCGGTTTCGCCAAAGTAGGGGATTGTTGAACGATCCGACAAGACCTGTGGACAGTCGTTCTGCGCGGCTGCTCGCCGGCGGCTTCTAGGATTCCTGCCGAGCACCTGCGCGCGCCGGCGGCGGCAGCGGCCGGCGAGGGAGAGAGGGCGTTGTGGGGATGACGGAGCCGGGCATCGGCGGACTGGCGGACGACCGGCCGCTGCTGGGCCGCACCAGCACCGCGGAACGTGTCGCGGACATCCTGCGCACGAGGATCGCCGAGGGCTACTTCCCGCCCGGCGAGCGGCTTTCCGAGGATGCCATCGGCAAGGCCCTCGGCGTCTCGCGCAACACCCTGCGCGAGGCGTTCCGCCTGCTCACTCACGAGCGGCTGCTCGTGCACGAACTCAACCGCGGCGTCTTCGTCCGCATGCTCGCCGTCCAGGACGTGGAGGACATCTACCGGACCCGGCGTCTCGTCGAGTGCGCCGTCGTCCAGGGCCTCGGCGACCCCCCGTACACACTGGACGAACTCGACGCGGCCGTCGCGGACGGCGAGCGCTCCGCGCGGGAGCGCGACTGGAAAGGCGTCTCGACCGCGAACATCCACTTCCACCGGGAACTGGTCGCGCTGGCCGGGAGCGCCCGCACCGACGAGCTGATGCGCGGGGTCCTCGCCGAACTGCGGCTCGCCTTCCATGTCGTGGACGACCCGCGCCGACTGCATCAGCCCTTTCTGGTGCGAAACCGGGCAATTCTGGAGGCTCTGCGCGCCGGAGAGCCCACAGCCGCCGAACGCCTGCTGATCGAGTACCTCGACGACTCCCGCAGGCAGCTCGTCGAGGCCTACGGCGACATCGTGGCCGACGACGAGACCTGAACCGCCCCCGGCGGACCCGGCCGTGGCCCCGTGCACACAGCGGCGGCCGGCGTACCGGGCCCGGCACCCCGGCCGGGCCGCGAAGGGGGCCGCGCCCGCGAGGTTTCCGTGCCGTTTCGACCGGTGTCAGTGCAAGGACCTAACCTGTGCACCGTGACTTCGCCTGCCTCGACGGACCTCGTTCCGCCCCAGCTCAGCGCGGGGCCGCGGCCCGCCCAGGGCCCGGCCGCCGACGAAGGGCTGGCGCGGCGGCTGCGCGCGCTCGCCTGCACCGCGCCGCTGCACGACCTCGACGTGCGCAAGGCGAATCTGGCGGGCGAGTATTCCGTCTACTCCATGGCCGAGGTCGCCCTCGCCGCGATCGACCTCGTCACCCTCACCATGGACTTCGACACCGGCGCCGACCACGACCAGATAGTGGCCAGGCTGCTGCCGCGCGTCGCCGCCCAGACCCCCCGCCGCCCCGCCGCCGAGCATGAGCGCGTGGCCCGCTGGGTGCTGGAGAACCTGATCAACGTCGGCAGCGTCGACCGCGGCTTCCGCGCCGTCTACGGCACCTTCGGCCCCGACGGCGCCTACACCCGCCGTGACTACGACTTCAAGCTCATCGAGGAAGTCCCCGGCTACGGCGGCAGCGTCTACCTCCGCACCACCGACGAAGCCGTCAACGTCCTGGTCGGCGCGCTCGACACGGACGTCACCAGCGCCCAGATCGCCGCCGAGGTCAAGCTTGAGGTCCTCATCAGCCGCGGCCGTCTCGCCGACGCCCAGCTCGCCGCCGAGCAGGCCCGCTACCGCACCGTCCAGTACGCGGAAACCCTGCGCCGCACCCTGGAGGCCACCCGCCGCAATGTGCGCGCCGTCGACTGGCTTGAGACCGTCCCCGACATGATCGCCGAGGCGCTCGACCACGTCGCCGACCGCTATCGCCACGAGAACGCCATCCTGACGAACATCCGCAAGGCACGTGACGAGGCCACCGACCCCGAGCACAAGAGGCGCGCCGCCGAACTGGTCGACATCGTCAAGGACTGCATCCGCCGCCACACCCAGCTCCAGTCCAGGCTCCTGGAGGCCGGCCCCCTGTTCCGCGCGGAACAGGACCGCCAGGCCTTCGCCCCGCCCGCCGCCCGCACGGGCCTCGATCTGTACGGGCAGCTCGTCGCGCCCCTGCTGCCCCTCCCCGTCGAGCAGGCGACCCGCGTCACCGACGCCTACTTCGCCCACGGCGCCGGGCTGCGCACCCCCGCCTCGGTGCGTCTCGGCGACCTCGTCGACCTGCTGCTCACCCCGCCCGTCGAGCGTGCCCACCTGGGCGCGGAGATGCCAGAGCCGGACCTCATCGCCACCCCTGACGACAGCCGCTTCAGCGAAGAACAGCTCGCCGCCGCCATGGAGCTGCTCGATCTGGAACACGACGCGCCGCGGCGGCTCTCCGGGCTGCTCGCCGAAGCCCGCAGGCGCGACCCCGAACTGCCCTATCTGGTCGCCCTGCTGGCCGTCCACGCGGCCAGTCCGCCGGTGGGCACCGCCTACCGCCAGGGCGAGCAGCGCCTGCTCTTCGCCGTCGACGACGGCACGGAGCTGGACGACCCGGAGTTCGGCGGCGCGGACCTCATCGTCGGCACGGCACTGCTGGACGCGGCGGGCATGGCCGCAGACCGCAAGGACACCGCATGAGCCTGCCGCCCGCCCCCGCCCCCGCTCCGGCCCCCGTCCCCGCCTCTGCTCCCGTCCCCGCCCCACGCCGCACCGCCGCCCGCACCACCCCCGACAAGGAGCCCCAGCCGTGAGCGACCACCCCTCCCACGCCGTGGAGCGCATCGACGCGTGGCATGAGGCGGACGCACCCGCCGCGGCGACCCCCGCCCCAGGCGGAGCCGTCACCCCCGCGGACGCGGCCGACGCCGCCCGGCTCGTCTCCTTCGGCCTCCAGCCCAAGCTGCTCCCCGCCCGCGACGCCGAGTACACGGAGCTGCTCCGCCGCTACCGCGAGGACAGCGCCTTCGCCCGGCTCGCCGACGCCGTCGCCACCGGCCTCGGGCTCGTCGTCCTCGAAGTCTCCCCGCGCGCGGGGATGGCCGTCACCGCGGGAGAGGACTCCGTCTTCGCCGTCCGCATGGGCGACTACGCCCGCCGCGCCGCCGCCGACTCCGCCGACCGCTTTCTGCACGGCCTCGCCCACCTCGCCGTCGCCGCCCTCGCCTTCCCCCGCCCCGAAGACCTCGCCGACGACGGCTATATCGGCCGTATCACCGTCAACGGCGTCGACTCCTTCGTCCGCCAGGCCTGCCGCCGCCTGGAGGAACGGGCCGAGCAGCAGGGCGAGAACACCGACCCCGCCACCGACGCCCCCGGGCTTGAGGCCGCCTGGCGGATCTATGCGCGTCGCAGCGCCACCGGGGCCACCAAGGACGCCCGCCGCCTCGCCGGCTCCACCACCGGCATCATCGGCAAGGCCGTCGGCTTCCTCGCCGACTCCGGCTTCCTCCAGCGGACCGGGGACGACGCGGGCGGCTCGTACCGCACCACCGCCCGCTACCAGCTCCAGGTGCGCGACATGGCGGGCAGCGCCGCCATGGCCGAACTGCTGGACCTCGGCGTCGTCCCGGTGTCGGACGGCTCCGCCACCCTCCTGCCCCCGCCCCAGGGCGACGACCTGGAGCTGGCCCCCGACGCGGGACTGCCCTTCCACGCATGAGCCGGGCGCCCGCCCCGGCACATCCCCCAGCCTCCGACCGAGAAGACGACTGAGAGTCCGACCGCCATGTACGAGTTGTCCCGGGTACGCCTCTACTCCATCGGGCCGGCCGGTGCGCGCTACGCCGACACCGTGCTCGACCTGCGCGGAGTCGGCGAACCCGTTCCCAACCCCGCCCCCGCCCAGGGCGAGTTCTTCGAGGAGGAGCCGGTCGGCCCGCCGCGCCGCCCCGCGCCCGCCGGCGTGCTCTTCCTGGAGAACGGCGGAGGCAAGTCCGTCCTCCTCAAGCTGATCTTCTCGGTGATGCTGCCGGGCCACCGCAACACCCTGGGCGGCGCCAGCTCCGGAGTGCTGCGCAAGTTCCTCCTCGCGGACGACTGCGGGCATGTCGCCCTGGAGTGGCAGCACACGCTCACCGGCGAACTGATCGTCGTCGGCAAGGTCAGCGAATGGCGCGGCCGCCAGGTCTCCAACGACCCGCGGAAGTTCGCCGAAGCCTGGTACTCCTTCCGGCCCGGCCCCGGACTCAGCCTGGACAACCTCCCCGTCGCCGAATCCACCGCCGTCCGCCCGCCCGTCGAAGGCGCGTCCGGCGCGCAGGGCCGCCGTCGCACCATGAAGGGCTTCAAGGACGCCCTCACCGAGGCGGGCAAGGCCTACCCGCATCTGGAGGTGTACTGGGAGGAGATCCACGACCGCTGGAAGGAACACCTCGGAGACCTCGGCCTCGACCCCGAACTCTTCCGTTACCAGCGTGAGATGAACGCCGACGAGGGCGAGGCGGCCGGCCTCTTCGCGGTCAAGAAGGACTCCGACTTCACCGATCTGCTGCTGCGCGCCGTCACCGACACCCGCGACACCGACGGGCTCGCCGACCTCGTCGGCAACTTCGGCAACAAGCTGGGCCGCCGCGCCGAACTCACCGCGGAGCGCGACTTCACCGCCGGGTCGGTGGAACTGCTCGGCAGGATCGTGGAGGCCGCGGCGATCCGCACCCGCACCCGCGAGATCCACGCGAGCGCCGAGCGCCGCACCCGTACGCTCGCCCGCAAGCTGTCCGCCCGCGCCGCCGGGGAGCGCGGACGCGCCGCGGACCTCGCCCAGCAGGTCACCTCCGCGGCCCACCGGGTGACCGAGGCCGAACAGGCCCGCGGCCGCGCCTCCCTCGTCGCCGCGGAACTGGCCTACCGCCACGCCTCGCTGGCACTCGCCGCGGCGGAGAAGAGCGCCGCCGCCCAGCGCCGTGAGCTGAACGACGCACGCACCCTCCACTCCGCCTGGCAGGCGGCCGAGGCCGTGCTGCGCCACCGGGCCGCGGCCGACCGCTCCGCACGCGTCGCCGCGGCGATCCGAGAGGCCGAGCGCGACGCCGCCCCGGCCCTTGCCGCCCGCGCCAGGGCCGCGACCGACCTCGTCCGCGCCCTGCACCGGGCGGCCGAAGACGGCGAGCGGGTGGCCGACGAACAGGAGGCGCGGTCCGCCGCGCTCCAGGAGGCGGGCGAGGCCGCCCACCGCGACGCCACGGCCGCGGCCACCGAAGCGCAGCGCGCCCGCAGCGAGATCGGGCATCTGCGGCAGCGGCTCGCCGAGGTCGAGCAGGAGACCGCCGAGGCGGTACGGGCCGGCTGGCTCGACGACAGCGCTCCGGACGCCGACCCGGCACGCGCCGCGCTCGCCGCCAGCGACGCGGAGAAGACGGCCGTGGCCGCCTGGGACGCCGCCCGTGAGGCCGCGCGCGGCACGGCCGACCGCGCAAAGGAGGCGGCCGCCGCCGAGTCCCGCGCCGAACTCACCGCCGCCCGCGCGTCAGACGCCGCCCAGGCCGCGGAACGCGCCTACGACGCCGAACGGCGCGCCGCCCAGTCCATCGCCGAAGACGACCGTCTGGCGGAACTGCTCAGCCTGCCCAGCACCGCCCTGCGGCCCCAGCCCGCGACCGTCCCGGCCCCGCGTACGGTGTCGGGCGCCGACGGCCGTGCGGACACCGCGCACGGCACCGGCACGCCCGAGCCCACGGCGGCCGGAGGCGGTCCCGTGCGCGAGCACGCCGACAGCGCCGCCAGCGGCACGGCCGATGCCTCGGCGCATACGCCCGGTGGCCTCCCGGGCGCCGGGGCTGCGGGCCGGTCCGGCCGACCGGCGGCGCACACCGCAGCCGGACGCCCGACCGCCGAAGCGTCCACCCGCCCCGCAGGCGCGGCGACGTACGCGGCCGACGGCCGAACGGGCTCGGGTCATGCCGTCAGCGCGGCCGTCGCCCCGCCCGGCTCAGCAGACCAGGCCCCGGCAACTGCCGGGGACGCAGGCCAGGGCAACGGCACATCCGCCACCTCGGCCGGTCCCGGCGGAGTGGCTGCTGCCTCCGCGGGCCGTGCGTCGGGCGCCGGTGACGCTGTGCAGGGCGCTCCGGGCGATGTGGCCGGTCCTGGCGGTGTGGTTGCTGCCTCCGCCGGACGTGTGTCGGGTGCTGGTGAGGCTGAGCGGGGCGCTCCGGGCGATGTGGCCGGTCCTGGCGGTACCGCCGCCGTCAACGCCGGGGGCGCGACCGGTGCCGGTCACGCCGAGCAGACCGCGCACGGCAACGCGCCCCGCCCCGCGGAGGCAGCACAGGCCGTCGCCGGTCCCGCCGGTACCGCCGGTACCGCCGGTACCGGTTCAGACTCCGTCGCGCATGAAACCCCCACGGCTCACGCCGTGCAGGCTGCCGCCGGGCATGCCAGCGGGCGGGGGCATGCCGAGCAGACCGCGCACAATCAGCAGCCCGGCGGCCCGGCTGGGGCAGCACAGGCCGTGGCCAAGGGCAGGACTCCCCGCCGTACCGCGGAAGGGCCGCTGGCCGCCGAGGAGCTCGACCGGTACGCGGACGAACTGCGGGAGCTGCTCGACGTCTCGATCGCCTCCGCCGAGCGGCAGCTGTTCGAGCTGCGGACGGCTGCCGCGGACGACGCGCGGATCCTGGGCGCGCTGGGCGACGGGGGGCTGCTGCCGCCGAGCCCCGACGTCCTGGCCACCGTGGAGTTCCTCGGCGAACACGCGATCCCCGCCCTTCCGGGCTGGCGCTATCTCGCACAGGCAGTCGACCCCGCCGACCACGCGGCCGTGCTCGCCGCACGGCCCGAGCTGGTCGACGGCGTCGTCATCACGGACCCCGCCTCGCACGCCCGCGCGCGCGAGGCGCTCGCGGGCGCGGCGCTGCTGCCGCGCTCCGCCGTGGCGGTCGGCACGGCGGCGGCGCTGCTGGCCCCGGTGCCGGGCCGCGACGCGGGCGACGCCGGCGGCGAGGTGTTCCTCGTACCGCCGAACCCCGCCATGCATGACGAGCACGCCGCCGACGAGGAACGGCACGCGCTGCGCGCACGGGCCGCGGCCCGGGACGAGGAGATCCGCACGCTGGCGGCGCGGCTGGCGGGCGACCGCTCGCTCGCGGCCCGCCTCGGCTCATGGCGGGCGGACTGCCCCGCGGGCATGCTCGCCGAACTGGCCGACGCCGCACAGTCGGCGCGCGAGGCGGCTGAAGAGGCCGAGCAGGCCCTGGCCGAGGCGCGAGCCGTGCGCACGGAGGCGGAGGAGGCCGCGGCCGACGCCGCGCGGGTCCGCGACGAGCGCCAGGAGGCCGCCCAGCGTGCCCGCCGCGCCGCCGACGCCCTCGCGGGGCTCGCCTTCCGGCTGCGTGAACGGGCCGACTGGCAGGTCAAACTGCGCGAACTGGCCGATGACGCCGCCGAGGCCGAGTCCCGCGCCGCCGCCTGCCTGGAGCGGGCCAAGGCCGCGGACGAGGACCGCAGGGCCGCTCAGCGCGCGGCCGACGACGCGCACCGCACGGCCCGCGCCCTGCGCGCCGAGCGCGCCGAGATCGCGGGCGCCCCTGAGAACGTCCCCGAGAACGTCCCTGAGGACGCCCCGGAGAGTGCCCACGACGAGGACGCCGCACGCGACGAGCCCGCGGGCGGCCCCGACGCGCCCCGCCCGTCCCTCCCCGCCCTGCGGGAGGCCTACCGGGCGGCGTCCCAGCTGTACGAGAAGGTGGGCGTCGGCGCGGACCTCCGCGCCGAACAGGCCCGTGCCGAAAGCGACGAGAGCGCCGCCCTCGCCGAACTGGACCGTCTCACCAACAAGGTCCGCACCCGAGCCGCACAGCTCCTGGAGAGCATGGACGGCGCCGACGGCCCCTCCCGCCAGGCCGCCGCCGCCCGTGCCGAGTCCCGCGTCCAACTGCTGGAGCAGCGGGCCTCGGAGGCGAGCGAGAAACTCGGCAGGCTCCGCGGCGAGGCGGAGCGCCTCGCTCCCGCCGACGGAGAGGCGCACACCGGGCTCCCGGACGAGCTGACCCCCGCGGACGCCGACCACGCTCAGTCCCTGCTGCGCACGGCCAACGCCGAACTGGCCTCCCGCACGGACGAGCTGGAGGCGTCCCGCGCCGCGCACAGCAGCCTCCTCCGGGCACACCGCGCCGCCGAGGACGCCGCGAGCGGCTTCGACGAGACCGCCGCGCTCCTGCGTGACCTGCTCCGCGACCACCAGCCGGAGGACGAGCCGGCCGAGGACTCGGAGCCGTACCCCTCGGGCCTGGAGGAGGCACGCCGCGCCGCCGCCGAGGCCCGGCGCTCGCTGCGGGGCTGTGCCACCGATCTGTCGGCCGCGGAGGCGGCCGTGCGGGAGGCGTCTGACGTACTCGTACGGCATGCCAACTCCACCCGTTACGAGCAGGTGCGCACCCCGGCCCGCCAGCAGATCCGGGAACTCCCGGCCGCCGCCCTGCCCGAGCATGCGGCCAAGTGGGCGGAGGCGTTCGCTCCGCGGCTGCGGGTGCTCACCGACGAGCTGGCGCAGCTGGAGCGCAATCGCGACACCATCGTCGACCGGCTGCGCGGCCTGGTCGAGTCCGCGCTGGCCACGCTCCGTTCGGCGCAGCGGCTGTCCCGGCTCCCCGAGGGCCTGGGGGAGTGGTCGGGACAGGAGTTCCTGCGGATCCGCTTCGAAGAGCCGGATCAGGCCACCCTCACGGAGCGGCTCGGCGAGGTCATCGACGAGGCCACGCGCACCGCGGTGAAGAAGAGCTCCTCCGGTGCGTACGGGGACGGCCGCAGGGACGGCATGTCGCTGCTGCTGCGGGGCGTTCAGGCGGCGCTGCAGCCCAAGGGCGTCGCGGTGGAGATCCTCAAGCCGGACGCCGTGCTCCGCGCCGAGCGGGTCCCGGTCGGGCAGATGGGCGATGTCTTCTCCGGCGGCCAGCTCCTCACCGCCGCCATCGCCCTGTACTGCACCATGGCGGCGCTCCGCAGCAACGACCGCGGGCGCGACCGGCACCGGCACGCGGGCACACTGTTCCTCGACAATCCGATCGGCCGCGCCAACGCCACCTATCTGCTGGAGCTCCAGCGCGCCGTCTCCGATGCGCTGGGCGTGCAGCTGCTCTATACGACGGGTCTGTTCGACACCACGGCGCTCGCGGAGTTCCCGCTGGTCATCCGGCTGCGCAACGACGCCGATCTGCGGGCGGGGCTGAAGTACATCAGTGTGGAGGAGCATCTGCGGCCCGGGCTGCCGCAGATCGACCCGGCGGGGGAGACCGTGCACGGGGAGATCACCGCTACCCGTATGTTCCGACGTGCCCCGGACCGTGCCCCGGAAGCCGCCGCCGAGCAGGCCCCCGAGCACGCCCCTGAGCACGCTCCCGAGGCGGTCCCGGCTCCGGGCGGCGGCACAGAGGAGGAGGCCGGCGCCGCGCCCCGGCCGTAGGCTGCCCCCGCGCCCCGCCACCCCCGCGGCGGGGCGCGAGGCGCGGCCTGTTCAGACCGCTCTGGACACCCTCGCCCGGCGCCGCTCACGCCGCAGCCGCCGTGCCGTGCTGCTGGGTTCGGACACCACCCCATGGCGCTGGTTCCACACCTGGCGGGTCACCCAGACGTCAAGCACTGCCCAGGTCGCCACCACCGTGCTGGCCACGCTGGAGAGCACCATGGGAAACGCCAGCCACGATCCGGCGACGGTGCAGAAGAACGCCACCATGGCCTGGATCAGCGTCAGGGCCGCGATCAGCACCGCACGCACCGCGGCTGTGCGCACCGGGTCGGCCATGCGCCGCCTCGCCGCAGGCTCCTCCACCCACAGCTGCCGGCGCTCTCCCGTACTCATGGCCCCTGCTACTCCCCACCTATATCCGACATAAGGAGGGATGCCCGCATTAAGTGCACTGAATCCCCCGTCCTCACGGTGAATCCCCCCGTACACAAGGACGATTGACCAGGCCGGAAGATTCCTCGGAAAGCGTCCCGGACAGCAGAATTCCAGCCAACCGCGCACCTCGGGGAAATGGCGAACCGTCAGGCAGCAGGCCCGCACCCCGGAATGTGAACTCCCCGGATGCCCCGCACCCCCGGTGTCCGGGGCGCCCCGACCGGCCGCAGCCGTCCGAAAATCGTCCGGACGCGCCTTCGAGCCCTTACTGCCGCAGTAGTAGGCTCGCGCCGTTTGTTGACGGAACACCGCCATTGCTGAAGGAACACCGCCATCGCCGGCCGGTCCGAGCAGGGGGAGGGCATGCGCCTTCGCGGTAAGTCGATCCGCCGGAAGATCGTGACGTTGCTGCTCATCCCTCTTGTCTCCCTCACCGCGCTGTGGGGATTCGCCACCGTGCTCACCGGCCGCGAAGCGGGCAGGCTGCTGGACGTCAGCTCGGTCGCCCGCGAAGTCGGCCGCCCCGTCGAAGACGCCGTCCATGTCATCCAGGAAGAACGCCGCCAGACCCTGGTCTATCTCGCCGACCCCAGAGCGGCCGATGCCCTGCCCGTGCTGCACCGGCAGCGCGAGGCGACCGACCGCGCCGTCGCAGCGGTCAGACAGAACGCCGGCCGATCCGGCGTCCGTGACGCCATGAGTCCCCAGAGCGCCCGGAAACTCGACTCCCTGCTGGACGCGCTGGACGGTCTGGGCGCCCTGCGCCGCTCCGTCGAAGCAGGCGAGATCTCCCGCCGCCAGGCACTGGAGTTCTACAACCGCGTCGTCGACCCCTGCCACGGCTTTCTGACCACCCTCCATGCGCTGGACGACGTCGCGCTGGAGCGCCAGGGCCGCGCCCTGGTCAGCCTGATGCGCGCCCGTGAGACGCTCTCCCGCGAGGACGCGCTGATCGCCTCCGCCCTCACCACCCGGAAGATCACCGGTCCGGAGATCCGCGCGCTGACCGACCTCGTCGCCCAGCGCACCCTCCACTACGACGCCGGGTACGAGAACCTGCCCGCCCGCGATCGCGAGATCCACCAGCAGATCTGGCGCAGCCCCCGGACATCGGCCCTGCGCGACGCCGAGGAACGCCTCATCGCCCAGGGCCCGGCCGCCGGCCTCGGCGCGGCGGCGGCCGAACGCTGGCAGCAGGCCGCCCGCCCCGTCCTCGACGACCTCGCCCGCGAGGCCGCCGAAGCGGGGGACCGCTACCGGGACCGTGTCGAACCCGCCGCCCGCGAGGTCTTCATAAAGGCGGGCATCGCCGGAGTCCTCGGCTTCCTCGCCCTCCTGCTCTCCGTCATCGTCTCCGTCCGCGTCGGACGCGACCTCGTCCGCTCCCTGACCCGGCTGCGCAAGGAGGCCCACGAAGTCTCCGGCGTACGGCTGCCCAGCGTCATGCGCCGCCTCGCCGCAGGCGAACAGGTGGACGTCGAGACCGAAGCCCCGCGTCTGGAGTACGACAAGGACGAGATCGGCCAGGCGGGACAGGCCCTCAACACACTCCAGCGGGCGGCGGTCGAGGCAGCCGTCCGCCAGGCCGAGCTGCGCCGCGGCGTCTCCGAGGTCTTCGTCAACCTCGCCCGCCGCAACCAGGTGCTCCTGCACCGTCAGCTCGCGCTCCTCGACGCCATGGAGCGGCGTACCGAGGACGCCGGGGAACTCGCCGACCTGTTCCGCCTCGACCACCTCACCACCCGGATGCGCCGCCACGCCGAGGGACTGGTGATCCTCTCCGGGGCCGCGCCCTCCCGCCAGTGGCGCAAGCCGATCCAGCTGATGGACGTCGTACGGGCGGCAGTCGCCGAAGTCGAGGACTATGAGCGCATCGAGGTGCGCCGACTGCTCCGGCTGGGCGTCGTCGGCCCCGCCGTAGCCGACCTCACCCACCTCATCGCCGAACTCCTTGAGAACGCCACCGTGTTCTCGCCCCCGCACACCGCCGTCCACGTCCACGGCGAACAGGTCGCCAACGGCTTCACCCTGGAGATCCACGACCGAGGTCTCGGCATGACAGCGGACGCCCTGCTTGACGCCAACCTCCGGCTGGCCGAGACACCGGAGTTTGAACTCTCCGACACCGACAGGCTCGGTCTGTTCGTCGTCAGCCGGCTCGCGCAGCGCCAGGGCGTACGGGTCTCCCTCCAGCCGTCCCCGTACGGCGGCACCACCGCGGTCGTCTTCATCCCGGCCGCGCTGCTCACCGAAGCCCCCGAGACCCGGGGCGCGGGCTTCCGGCTCGACCGCAAGAGCGAGAGCCCCGCCGGGAGACGGGGCCGCGACGGCAGACAGCGCGGCGACGGCACGTTCAGCGTGCTCCCGGCGCAGCAATCGGCCCTGCTGGACGGCCCCGTGGAACTCGAACCTCCTGTCGGTCCTGTCGAAACATCGAACTTCGACCCCCCGCCCTTCAACGCCGCCGTGTCCCTTCCCGGCGACGTCGACGACCTGTCCGGCGGTGAGGGCTCCTGGGACGGCCCCCGCGGGCGACGTCATCCCCTGTCGGACGACAGGCGTCAGCAGCCGTCACAGCCGCCGCCCCGGCAGCGGCGCGGGGGACCGGCGCCGCTGCCGCGCCGCAAGCCGCCGACGCTCGTTCCCGTACCCGATCCGCCGGATCCGCCACCGCCGTCGGCTCCGTCTCCGGAGGGCGGCGCCCCGCTTCTGTCCGGGCCGTCCGACGGGCTGCCCCGCCGGGTGAGACAGGCCAGCCGGCTCTTGCGCGAAGCGGACCCGGAGACCGTCCGTCTCGGGACCCGGCAGGAAACCGGGCGGGATCCGGAGGAAGTCCGCGACCGTATGGCAGCCATGCAGCGCGGCTGGCGGCGCGGCCGCAGCGAAGGCGGCCCCGACGGCACAGGCGACGACACACGCAACCGCGATAACACACGCAACCGCAACGACACGGGCACCACCAGAAACGCCAGAACAACCAGAACCACAACGGAGGGGGACGGTCGATGACCGCACCGTACGCCGCAGCATCCAACGCCACCGACGCCGACGCACCCGTCCGGGGCGCCGCACCAGGCGCCGGCGAGCTGGGCTGGCTCCTCGACGAACTGGTCGACCGCGTCGGCAGCATCCGCCAGGCCCTGGTGCTCTCCCGCGACGGCCTCGCCACCGGCGCGTCCCGCGGCCTCACCCGCGAGGACGGCGAGCATCTCGCCGCCGTCGCCTCCGGGTTCCACAGCCTCGCCAAGGGCGTTGGCCGCCACTTCGACGCGGGACAGGTCCGCCAGACCGTCGTCGAACTGGACGAGGCGTTCCTGTTCGTCACCGCCGCCGGCGACGGCAGCTGCCTGGCCGTGCTCGCCGACGCCGACTCCGACGCCGGCCTGATCGCCTACGAGATGGCGCTGATGGTCAAGAAGGTCGGAGCCCACCTCGGCACGGCGCCACGGACCGGCCTGGCCGCCGACGGCTGAACAGGGGCGTGGACGGCATGAGTGACCCGGCCCGGCACGGTCAGCCGACTCCGCCCGGACCTCCACCCGGCCCCCCGCCCTATCCAAGGCCGCCGTCGCCGCCGCACCAGTGGTTCGACGCCGACGCGGGACCGGTGGTGCGCCCGTACGCGATGACCCGCGGCCGCACCAGCAGCACCGCCCCCCACCGGCTCGACCTGATCGCACTGGTCGTGCCGGACGCTGCGGCCGACGCCCCCGGCCGCGACCAGACGCTCTCGCCCGAGCATGTGGAGATCGTCGAACGCTGCGGTGAGATCCCGCAGTCGATCGCCGAGCTCGCCTCAGGTCTCGACCTCCCCGTCGGGGTGGTCCGCGTCCTCGTCGGCGATCTCGTCCAGGACCGGCTGGTCCAGGTAACCCGTCCCATCCCCCCGGCCGAACTGCCGGATGTGAGCATTCTCCGCGAGGTGATCAATGGTCTTCGGGCGCTCTAGCCGCCGGACGGCTCCGCCGGTCGCACCGGTCACGCTGAAGCTGCTGGTGGCAGGCGGCTTCGGCGTGGGCAAAACAACGCTGGTCGGCGCGGTCAGCGAGATCAGACCGCTGCGCACCGAGGAGTCGCTGACCGAGGCGGGCCGCCCGGTCGACGACACCGAGGGCGTAGAGGCCAAGGCGACCACCACCGTGGCGATGGACTTCGGGCGGATCACCCTCCGCGACGACCTGGTGCTGTACCTGTTCGGCACGCCGGGCCAGGACCGCTTCTGGTTCCTGTGGGACGAACTCGCCCAGGGCGCGCTCGGCGCGGTCGTCCTGGCCGACACCCGGCGGCTGGACGACTCGTTCGCGGCGATCGACTACTTCGAGCGCCGGGGACTCCCCTTCACCGTGGCCGTCAACTGCTTCGAGGGCGCGGCCCGCTTCCCGGCGGAGACGGTGCGCACCGCGCTCGACCTCGATGCCGATGTGCCCCTGCTGATGTGCGACGCGCGCGAGCGCGAGTCGGTCAAGGATGTGCTGGTGGCCGTGGTGGAACACGCGCTGACACAGGCCGATCGCATCCGCCGCCCGGCGGCGACCTGACCTCCTGCCGCCCGTATACGGGAGATGCGGCCCGCATACGGGGACGCGGCCCGCGCCGGGGGCACGGCGCGCACGGGGAGACACGGCCCGTACCCCCGCCGACAGGGGTACGAGCCGTGAGCTCGCTCAGGCCCCGGCGCCGCCGCCCTCCTCCGGGACCTCCTCCCAGCCGAAGCTCCGCTCGACGGCCTTGCGCCAGTTGGCGTACTCGCGCTCCCGCACGCCCGCCTCCATGCGCGGCGTCCACTCCGCGTCCGGCTGCCACTGCGTTTTCAGCTCGTCGAGCCCCGACCAGACGCCCGTGGCGAGCCCCGCCGCATAGGCGGCCCCCAGACAGGTCGTCTCGGAGACCCTGGGACGGATCACCGGGACGCCCAGCACATCGGCCTGATGCTGCATCAGCAACTTGTTGGCGGTCATGCCGCCGTCCACCTTCAGCGTGCTGATCGGCACGCCCGAGTCCTGGTACATCGCCTCCACGACCTCGCGGGTCTGCCAGCTGGTGGCCTCCAGCACAGCCCGCGCGAGATGCGCCTTGGTGACGTACCCGGTGAGCCCGGTGATGACGCCGCGGGCGTCGGAGCGCCAGTACGGGGCGAACAGCCCGGAGAACGCGGGCACGATGTACGCGCCGCCGTTGTCCTCCACGCCGGCCGCCAGTGACTCGATCTCGTCGGCGCTGCGGATGATGCCGAGCTGGTCCCTGAACCACTGCACCAGGGCCCCGGTAATCGCTATGGAGCCCTCCAGGCAGTACACCGGCGCCGCGTCGCCGATCTTGTATCCCACCGTGGTGATCAGCCCGTTCTTGGACGGCACGGGCCTCGCGCCGGTGTTGAGCAGCAGAAAGCTGCCCGTGCCATAGGTGTTCTTCGCCGTGCCGGTCTCATAGCAGGCCTGCCCGAAGACCGCCGCCTGCTGGTCGCCGAGGGCGGAGGCGACCGGCACCCCCGCCAGCGGTCCCACAGCCGTCCCGTACACCTCGGCCGAGGAGCGGATCTCCGGAAGGATCGCCTCCGGGATGTTCATGGCCCGGAGGATCGCCGGGTCCCACTGCAGCGTGGAGAGATTCATCAGCATCGTGCGCGAGGCGTTGGTGACGTCGGTGACATGCACGCCGCCGTCCACGCCGCCGGTGAGATTCCAGATCAGCCAGGAGTCCATGGTGCCGAAGGCGATCTCGCCGCGCTCTGCCCGGCCGCGCAGCCCGGGCACGCTGTCCAGCAGCCAGGCGGCCTTGGGCCCGGAGAAGTAGCTGGCCAGCGGCAGCCCCGTGGCGTCGCGGAAACGGTCCTGACCGTCCTCGCCGCCGAGCCGACGGCACAGCGCCGCGGTGCGGGTGTCCTGCCAGACGATGGCGTTGTGCACGGGCGCGCCTGTGGCCCGGTCCCACAGGAGCGTCGTTTCACGCTGGTTGGTGATGCCCAGCGCGCTGAGCGCCCCCGCCTGCAGTCCGGCTCTGGCGAGCGCGCCGGCGACCACGGCCTGCACGGTGGACCAGATCTCGGCGGCGTCATGTTCCACCCACCCGGGTTTGGGGAAGATCTGCCGGTGCTCGCGCTGGTCGACGGCGACGATCGACCCGTCCTGGCTGAAGATGATGCAGCGGCTGGAAGTGGTGCCCTGGTCGATGGCCGCGACGAATCGGTCCGTCCGCACCGTGCTGTCCGTCGTCATCTGCGTCGTCCGTTCCCCTCGGAAGGCTGAGTTTCGGAAGGCTGAGTTTCGGAGGGCTGGGTCTCAGAATGCTTGGTCTCAGAAGGCTGGTCTCAGAAGGCGGCGTTGAAGATGAGCCCGGCCAGGAGTCCGCCGACGGCAGGACCGGCGACGGGAATCCACGCATAGCCCCAGTCGGACGTCCCCTTGCGGGGGATCGGCAGGAGCGCGTGCGCGATCCGCGGCCCGAGGTCGCGCGCCGGGTTGATGGCATAGCCCGTCGGCCCGCCGAGCGACAGGCCGATGCCCACCACCAGCAGTGCTGCCAGCAGGATCGAAATGCCCGAGCCATAGATCCCGGCCTGCTGGCCGGGGATCTGGCCGACGCCGATGCCGGCGTTCCTGCCGAAGGCGAGGATCGGCAGCACGAGCGCGACCGTGGCGATCACCTCGGTCAGCACATTGGCGGCGGGGCTGCGGACCTCCGGACCCGTGGCGAAGATCCCCAGTGTGGGCTGCGCCAGTCCCTCGTCGGCGTTGGCGCGGAACTGCGCGAAGTACACCAGATAGGCCAGTACGGCGCCGAGGACCGCACCGGTCAGCTGGGCGGCGATGTAGAGCGGGACCTTGCGCCACTCCCCGGTGTCCACGGCGAGGCCGAGCGTCACCGCCGGATTGAGATGCCCGCCCGACAGGGGCGCGGCGGTGTACGCGCCCGCCATCACCCCCAGCCCCCAGCCGAAGGCGACGGCGACCCAGCCGGCCGCCCTGGCCTTGGAGCGGTGGAGGGTGACGGCGGCGCAGACGCCCGCGCCGAACAGGATCAGCAGACCGGTGCCGATGACCTCACCGATGAAGATGTCCCCGTTGCTCATGGCGGCTCCTAGGCTCTCGCCCGAGGCTCGGCCCGGGCCGTCGTCCGTACAGGAGATATGTGCTCATGGCGCTGCGGTGTTACCGACGAACAGGCAGTGTTCACCGGTGGTCATGGGGCGTCAAGGACGCCTGCGACAAGTGCAGTTCAGGGCGGCGAATGGAGGGTACGGCGGTAAGTCCGAGGCTCCCCAGGGAGTGCCGTGCGCGCTGGAAGGGGTGTGCCAAGGGGTGTGTCAAGGGGTGTCGGCGAAGTGTCAGCGAAGTGCGACGACCGCCGAACCGTGCCCGAAGAGCCCCTGGTTCGCGGTGATCCCCACGCGCGCCCCGGCCACCTGCCGCGGCCCCGCCGCGCCGCGCAGCTGCCAGGTCAGCTCACAGACCTGGGCGATGGCCTGCGCCGGCACCGCCTCGCCGAACGAGGCGAGGCCGCCGCTGGGGTTGACGGGCACGCGCCCGCCGAGCGCGGTCGCGCCCTCGCGCACCAGCGAGGCGCCCTCGCCCTCCTCGCACAGGCCGATGTCCTCGTACCACTGGAGCTCCAGCGCGGTGGAGAGGTCGTACACCTCGGCAAGCGACAGATCCTCGGGGCTGATGCCCGCCTCCTCGTAGGCGGCGCGGGCGATCGAGGCCCGGAAGGAGCCGACCGCCGGCGTCGTCCCCGCCGCGGTAGCCGGGTCGGCGGCGATGGCCGTGGAGATGCCCGCGTCGGCGACAACGGCCGGGCTGGTGACAACGGCCGGGTCGGTGGCGATGTCCGGGAGGTCGAGCACGGTCTTCGGATAGACCGGGGTGACCGTGGAGACCGCGCGGATGCGCACCGGGTCCGCGACCCCGTGCCGACGGGCGAAGTCCATGCCGGACAGCACCAGCGCCGCCCCTCCGTCGGAGGTGGCGCAGATGTCGAGCAGCCGCAGCGGATCGGCGACGACCGCGGAGGCGGCCACCTCCGCGGCGGAGACGGCCCTGCGATAGCGGGCGTTGGGGTTGAGTGCCCCGACGGCCGCGTTTTTGACCTTCACGCGCGCGTAGTCGTCCGGCGTGTCGCCGTAACACGCCATGCGGCGGCGCGCGTACAGCCCGAAGTAGGCGGGATTGGTCGCCCCCAGGACCCGGAAGCGCAGCCAGTCGGGGTCGTCGGGCCGCTCGCCGCCTGCGGGTGCGAAAAACCCCTTGGGGGCGGCGTCTGCGCCCACCACCAGCACCACATCGGCCAGTCCCGCCAGGATCTGGGCGCGTGCCGTGGCGATCGCCTGTGCGCCGGAGGCGCAGGCCGCGTACACGCTCGCCACGCGCGCGCCCTGCCAGCCCAGCGCCTGCGCGAACGTCGCTCCGGCCACATACCCCGGGTAGCCGCACCGCACCGTGTCCGCGCCGACGACCGACCGCACCTGCCGCCACTCCAGCCCGGCGTCCGCGAGGGCGTCCCTGGCCGCCGCGACGCCGTACCGGACGAAGCTGCGCCCCCACTTGCCCCAGGGATGCATCCCCGCCCCCAGGACGGCGATGTCGCCGCCGCTCATGCCCCGGCTCCCGTGGCGTGCCCGCCGCCGTGCACCGGTCGCCAGTGCCATGTCGTCCACGCCGTGTCCCCGTCCTCGTAGAGGACGCCGGGTACGACCTCGACCTCCATCCCCACCTCCAGGGCCTCGACCCCGACGCCGGGAGCGGCCTGCCCGAGGACGACCATCCGCTCCGCCGCCAGCTCGACGGCGACGAGTGTGTACGGCTCCCACTCGGCCGACGGGTCGGAGGGGTATGGCGCGGGGGGCCGGTAACGGCTGTCCGTGTACGACCACACCCGCCCCCGCCGCGACAGCGGGACCCGCACCAGCTCGCCGCCCGCGCAGGCGGGATTGCGGCAGAAGGACTCCTCCGGGGGGAAGGACACCGCGGCACAGGCCGTACAGCGGGTGCCCAGCAGCCGGAAGTCCGGGTCCGCCCCTTCGGGGCCCGGTTGCGAAAACCATCCGTCCACGACGGGCGTGCGCCTCACGAACCCTCCCCGGACAGGCCGACCTGACGATGCGTCAGAAGTGTGCCACGCGCGCGTGCCCCACGGCGAGACCGCGGAGCGGGCCCTATGCGCCCCGCACCCGCACCGGCCGGCGCGGCTCCGCCCGCCCGCCCGAGGTGATGCGGTCGACAACCACCCGCCCGTTCACCCGGCGGGACGCATACCGCTCCGCGACCGCGCGGACCCACCCGTCGCCCGGGTCGGGCACCACCACACCGCCGCCCGTACGCCCCGCCGCCGGCGCCCACACCTCCAGCTCCAGGCGCTCCTCGCCGCCGTCGCCCACCCCGTACACCGGAATCACCGCCCCCGCCCGCGCCAGCACCGGAATCCGGGAGAGCGGCGCCGGAACGAGCACCTGTCCGGGTCCCTCGTAGGCCCGCCCGGTCGCCGTGTCGTACCAGCGCCCCCGCGGCAGCCGCACCGCCCGCCGGTCGGCGCCCGGCTCCAGCACCGGAGCCACCAGCAGCGCCTCCCCGAGCAGAAACGCGTCCTCACAGTCCCGCAGCACCCGGTCCTCCGGACTGTCCCACCACACGGGCCGCGCATACGGCGCCCCCGTCATCCGCGCCAGATGCGCCAGCGTCACGAAGTACGGGCGCAGCCGCTCCCGCTCGGCCAGCGCCGTCCGCGCATGCTCAAGGACCTCGTCCCCGAACTCCCATGGCTCCCTGCGGCCCGCGTCGATCGCCGCATGGGTGCGGAACAGCGGCAGATACGCGCCCAGCTGGAACCAGCGCAGATACAGTTCGGGCGACGGCCGCCCGTCGAAACCCCCCACGTCGGGGCCCGAGTACGGCACACCGCACAGCCCGAGCCCCAGGGCCAGCGCCAGCGAGGCGCGCAGCCCCGGCCAGCCCGTGGCCACATCGCCCGACCAGGTGCCCCCGTACCGCTGCAGGCCCGCCCAGCCGGAGCGCGAGAACAGAAACGGCCGCTCGTCCGGGCGCAGTCGGCGCAGCGCCTCGTATCCGGCGCGGGCCATCGCCAGGCCGTAGACATTGTGGGCCTCCCGGTGGTCGCCGCCGCGGCCCTCCAGGGCATGCCGGGCCGACCGCGGCAGCGTCATGTCCCCGAAGGGCGTGAACGACACCGGCTCGTTCATGTCGTGCCACACGCCGCTGAACCCCTGCGCCAGACGCTCCTCGTACAGCCCGCCCCACCACCGGCGCACCCCGGGATCGGTGAAATCCGGATAGACGCAGTCGCCCGGCCACACCACGCCCCGCACCTCGCGCCCGCGCCCGTCCCGTACGAACGCGTCCGCCGCCGCCCCGCTGTCGTAGACGGCATGGCCCGGCTCCGCCTTGACCGCGGGGTCCACGATCGACACCAGCTTCACCCCGGCCTCGCGGAGCTCCTTCGCCAGCGCCGGGAGGCCGGGAAACCGCTCCCGGTCCACGGTGAAGACGCGATGGCCGTCATAGTGGTCGATGTCCAGATGGACCGCCGACAGCGGCAGCCCCCGCTCCCGGTAGCCCGCGACGATCCGCCGCACCTCCCGCTCGCTGCCGAAGCCCCATCGCGCATGCTGCGGCCCCAGCGCCCAGGACGGCGGCACCGCGGGTCTGCCCGTCAGCTGCGTCCAGCCGGCCAGCACGCGCGCGGGGGTGCCCACGACCACCCAGCAGCGCAGCGGGCCGCCGTCCATCCGCACCTCCGCCGAACCGGGCCGGTCATGCCCGGACCCCGCGCCCTCCTCGCCCTCGCGGAGCGTGACCCGCCCCTCCCAGGAGTTGTCGTGGAACGCCAGATGCGTGCCCGCGTCGGCCACCACGAACTGCACCGGCATGGTGAGGTACAGCGGATCGTCCCCCGGCCCGAAGGCCTTCTTCGGGTCGGTGTTCCACAGGCGGTACCCGCCGTCGCGCAGCCGGGGCCCCGACGCCCGCCCGCCGAGACCAAAGAACCGCGCGTCCGCCGGCGTCTCGGTCCGCTGCAGCCACCGCGCGGTCCCGCCCCGCACCGGCTCCCACCAGCGCGGCGGCAGATCGTGGCGCAGCAAGACGCCGCCGGGCGTGCGGATCTCCACCGCGCCGTGCCGGAGGACCCGGACCGTGAACCGCTCCGAGACCAGCCGCCAGCCGTCGTCCCTGTCCGGCTCCAGCTTCACCCGGGGGTCCGGGGCCGGAGGGGACCCGTCCAGTGCGTACGACGGCTCCGGAGCCGCGCCGTCCCACCCCCAGAAGACCATGCCGCCCGTCGCCACCTGGATGCGCAGCTCCGAACGGGCGAACCGGATGACACCGCCCCCGGGGAGCGCCTCCGCGCCCTGCACCGCCCCGGGCACGCGCGCCCGCTCCGGCCCGCGGGCCGGCAGCCACTCCGCGTCCGTTCTGCGCTGCCGCCACGCCGACCGCGCCGCTCGCAGTCCTCGCACCGTCGCCATGGCCCTCACCGAACGCACCAGATCACGACCGTCCACGCCGCCCACCACCGTCCACTGCCGTCCATGCAGCTCACCCTGCCATCAGGCTGCGTCCACACGGGGATTGTTCAACTCCCGTTCACCCGTGGCGAGACCGCGCCTTCCCCGGCCGGATGTCGCCGGGCCCTGTCCGACCCCCCGGCGGGCCGCTCCCGAACCCCCGCCGGGCGCCTGCCCACCCCCCACAGGGCCGCTGCCAGGAGCCGGGCCGCTCCCCGCCCGGCGAGCCCTGGTGCGAAGGACGATCACATGGCATCGTCCTGTCAGCCGCGCCCGCGCACACCCCGCACGTGCGCGAGCCGGACGCACACACCGCGTACAGCCAGCAAGCCATCCGGGAGCCGCCCCATGACCTCAGCGACACCAGCGACCTCAGGCGCGAATCCTGCCCCTCTGTGGCAGCCGGACGCCGAGCGGATCGCCTCCGCCCGGATCACCCGGTTCCAGGCCTGGGCCGCGGAGCGCCACGGAGCCCCGGCCGAGGGCGGCTACCCCGCGCTGCACCGCTGGTCCGTCGAGGACCTCGAATCCTTCTGGCGGGCGGTCGCCGACTGGTTCGAGGTGCGGTTCTCCAGCCCGTACGAGACCGTCCTCGCCGACCGCGGGATGCCCGGGGCCCGCTGGTTCCCCGGCGCGTCCCTGAACTACGCCGAGCATGCCCTGCGCACCGCCGAGGACCCGGCACGCGCGCAGGAACCGGCCCTGCTGTAC
This sequence comes from Streptomyces sp. PR69, assembly GCF_026420845.1. Taxonomy (GTDB): domain Bacteria; phylum Actinomycetota; class Actinomycetes; order Streptomycetales; family Streptomycetaceae; genus Streptomyces. Next base: position 77,555 of record NZ_JAOWCB010000026.1, read on the forward strand.
GTGGACGAGACACACGGGCCGACGCCGGTGAGCTGGGCGGAGCTGCGCCGCCAGGTCGGCGCGCTCGCCGCACAGCTGCGCGCCCTCGGCGTACGCCCCGGCGACCGGGTCAGCGGCTATCTCCCCAACATCCCGCAGGCGGTCACCGCACTGCTCGCCACCGCCGCCGTCGGCGCCGTATGGACCTCCTGCGCGCCGGACTTCGGGGCCCGCAGCGTCCTCGACCGCTTCCAGCAGGTCGAACCCGTCGTGCTGTTCACCGTCGACGGCTACCGCTACGGCGGCAAGGAACACGACCGCACCGGGACCGTCGCGGAACTCCGCCGCGAACTGCCCTCCCTGCGCGCCGTGATCCATGTGCCGCTGCTGGGAACCGCGGCTCCCGAGGGCGCCCTGGAGTGGTCCGACGTCACCGCGGGCGACGCCGAGCCGGTCTTCGAACAGGTCCCCTTCGACCACCCGCTGTGGGTGCTGTACTCCTCCGGCACCACCGGTCTCCCCAAGGCCATCGTCCAGTCCCAGGGCGGCATCCTGCTGGAGCACTTCAAGCAGCTCGGTCTGCACAACGACCTCGGCCCCGGGGACCGGCTCTTCTGGTACACCTCCACCGGCTGGATGATGTGGAACTTCCTCGTCTCCGGCCTGCTGACCGGCACCACCGTGGTCCTGTACGACGGCAGCCCCGGCCACCCGGACACCGGCGCACAGTGGCGCGTCGCCGCGGACACGAAGGCGACCGTCTTCGGCACCTCCGCCGCCTACGTCATGGCCTGCCGCAAGGCGGGCGTCCACCCGGCGGCCGACTACGACCTGTCGCGGGTGACCTGCGTCGCCACCACCGGCTCGCCGCTGCCGCCTGACGGGTTCCGCTGGCTGCACGATGAGTTCGCCGACGCCGGCCAGGACCTGTGGATCGCCTCGGTCAGCGGCGGCACCGACGTCTGCAGCTGCTTCGCCGGCGCGGTGCCCACGCTGCCCGTGCACATCGGCGAACTCCAGGCCGCGTGCCTCGGCACCGATCTGCAGTCCTGGGACCCCCAGGGCAAGCCGCTGACCGGCGAAGTCGGCGAGCTCGTCGTCACCAACCCCATGCCGTCCATGCCGATCCGCTTCTGGAACGACCCGGACGGCAGCCGCTACCGCGACAGCTACTTCGAGATGTTCCCGGGCGTCTGGCGGCACGGCGACTGGATCACCCTCACCGAACGCGGCTCCGTCGTCATCCACGGCCGCTCCGACTCCACCCTGAACCGCCAGGGCGTCCGCATGGGCAGCGCCGACATCTACGAGGCGGTGGAACGCCTCCCGGAGATCAAGGAGTCGCTCGTCATCGGCCTGGAGGAGGCGGAAGGCGGGTACTGGATGCCGCTCTTCGTCCACCTCGCACCCGGCGCGACGCTCGACGACGCACTGCGCGCACGGATCAAGCAGACGATCCGCGCACAGCTCTCCCCGCGCCATGTGCCCGACGACGTCATCGAGGTGCCCGGCATCCCGCACACGCTCACAGGCAAGCGCATCGAGGTCCCGGTCAAGCGTCTCCTCCAGGGGACGCCCATCGACAAGGCCGTCAACCCCGGCTCCGTCGACAACCTCGAACTGCTGCGGTTCTACGAGGAACTGGCCCGCACCCGTCACGGCCAGAACCGGTAAGCCGCCCGGTCCCGGACTACCCCCCGTACGTGGCCTCGGACTCGCCCAGCACCTCCGCGAAATCCGAGGCCAGCCGTACGCCGTCGGCCGGCTCCAGACCGGCCGCCGTGATCCGCACACCGGGTCCCGAGGCGATCCTGAACCGCGCCCCGGCAGCGACCCACCACCCCCTGGACCGCAGGCCGTTCACCGCCGCGGACTCATCGCGCACCGGCGCCCACACATTCATCCCGCTGACACCGTGCGCGGCGATGCCGTGCGAGGCCAGCGCCGCCACCAGGGTCCGCCTCCGCTCCGCATAGGCGGCCCGCGCCGCGGCCACCTGGGCGCTCGTCGCCGGGTCGCCCAGCAGACCGAGCACGGTCCGCTGCAGCACATGGCTGATCCACCCCGAGGTCAGCAGCAGCCGCCCGTCATGGCGCGCCAGGGTCGTCGGGTCGCAGGCCGCCGCGGCCCACCGCAGATCCGTGCCCAGATACTTGGTCACGGTCCGCACATGAGCCCAGCGCTCCAGGCCCGCCGAGGCGAGCGAGCGCAGCGGAGCGCCGGCGATCTCGGCGGCGTGGTCGTTCTCCACCGTCAGCACCTCGGGCGCCGACCGCAGCACCTCGGCCAGTGCGTCCCGCCGCCGGGCCGAGAAGCACCCGCCGTACGGATTCTGGGCCCGCGGGCTCAGCACGACCGCCCGCGCGCCCGCCCGCAGAGCCGCGCTCAGCGCCTCCGGCCGCATGCCCTCGTCGTCCACGGCCACCGCCGCCGTCCGCAGCCCCAACGCCTGCACAAGATCGAGCAGATGGTGGTAACCGGGATCCTCCATGGCCACCGCGTCACCCGGACGCAGCTCCACCGAGAGCAGCCGGGCCACACAGTCGAGGGCGCCATGAGCGAACGTGATGTGCTCGACCGGCACCGCGTCCGCGCCCAGCCACGACCGGACCGCCTCCTCCAGCTCCGGCAGCCGGGGGGCGGAACGGTGCGACCGCGCACCGGGGGAGAGCTGTGCGGGCGGCATGAGATCCGGCAGAAAGGCGGGGTCGGGGTGACCGCCCGCGAGATCCCGCAGCCCCTCCGGCACCTTCGGCGGCCGCCGCGACGCCACGGCGGGAGCCGCGGCGACGGCCGTGCCGCCCCTGCCGCGCGTCACCACCACCCCGCGCCCGCGCAGCTCCTTGTAGGCCGTGGCGACCGTGCCGGGGCTGACCCCCAGCTCCCCGGCCAGCCGGCGTACGGGCGGAAGCGCGTCCCCCGGCCCCAACGCACCGCCGGACACCGCCCGTTCCACTGACGCGGCGATTGCCCTGGCGGTCGTACCCTCGATCGAATATTGTGCTGCCACGTAGATAACTATGTATCAGTACATAATTTCCGTCAAGGGGGAACCGTGAGCCTGCCGCCACCCCGGGCCACACTGAAGAACCGCATTGCCGACCGCATCCCCGGAGGCGCCAACGGCCGCCGCCTCCTGTGGATCACCCTCGTCGACAAGGCCGGCACCGGCCTCTGGGCCGCCACCGCCGCCCTCTACTTCACCTACGTAACCGACTTCACCGTCGCGGAAGTCGGCATCCTCGTCGCCCTGTCCGCCGGCATCGGCGTCGCCGGAGCGCCCATCGGCGGACTCCTCGCCGACCGCTTCCCCCTCACCCGCGTCCTCATCGTCATGCAGACGCTGCGCGGCCTCGCCTCACTCGCCCTGCTCACCACCGACCACTACGGACTCCTCCTCGCCCTGGCGTCCGCAGCCGGATTCGGCGACCGCGCCGCCAACGTCCTCACCAAGCTCTACGCCGCTCGCATCGCAGGCCCCGACCGCGTCCGCTATCAGGCCGTCAACCGGACCGTCGCCAACATCGGCTTCGCCATCGGCGGCATCGCCGCGGCAGCCGCCCTCGGCATCGGCACCACGACCGCATACCGATCCCTCCTCATCGGCAACGCCGTCGCCTCGCTGACCGCCGCCCTCCTCACACTCCGCTGCGCCGAAGCCCCTTCCGCCACCCGTGTCGTCCACACCTCCCACGCCCATGCCGGACCCGACGGCACACCCGCGACAGACAAACCCGCCAGCCCCTGGCGCGACCGCACCTACCTCGCCTACACGGCCACCGAAACCGTCCTCCTCCTCGACGACACGATCTTCAAAGTCGGACTGCCGCTGTGGATCGTGCACGCCACCGACGCACCGCCCGGACTCGCACCCCTCCTGCTCGTCCTGAACAACGTGCTCGTGGTCGCCCTCCAGATCCCACTCGCCCGCTTCGGCGCCACCACACCCCAGGCCAGAAGGCTCCTCCTGCCGCTCGCCGCGCTCTTCGCCGCCGGAACCCTCGCCCTGAGCCTCTCCACGCCCTCCACGGCAAACGGCCCATGGCTCGCCGCCGCCGCACTCACCCTCGCGGCCACCGCGCTCACCCTCGCCGAAATGCTGCACGCCATCGCCTCCTGGGAACTCTCCATCGCCCTGACCCCCACCACCGCACAGGGCGCCTACCTCGGAGTTCACGGACTGGCCACGTCCGCACAGCGCGGCATCGGCCCCCTGCTCATCACCGCCGTCCTCGCGGCGGGCCCCGCCGGCTGGGCACTCCTCGGCGCAGGACTGTCCGCCACCTGTCTCGCCCAGCACAGACTCATCCGCCGCCGACTGGCCGAGCCCGCATTGTCAGTGCCGAACGCTACGGTGAGTCACACCTGATCGACCGAGCGCACGGGGGAGTCCAGCATGGCGCACACCAGGAACACCGGCCCGGCGAAGAGCACAGACGCGTCCAGGCGCAGGGCGCAAAGCAGGCGCAGGGCGGAAAGGAAGCGCAGGGCGGAAAGGAGGCACAGCCTGCGCCGCGAAGTCCCCGGCATCGTCGCCGTCCTCGCCGACGAGCAGGACTTCAGCGCGATGCGCCAGTACCGCACCTTCGCCTTCGACGACCACACCGCCTATCTCAAAGAAGCCGACAATCTGCTCCGCAGCCTCGCCCGGCGGCAACAGCACACCGCCGTCGCCCTGTTCGACCCGGAGGACTTCGCCGACTACTGCGACGCGACCGGCCTCGACCCCGACTGCCCAGCCAGCCGCAGCCGCTTCACCGCCGACGTCGCGGGCCACACCGCCTGCATCCGCTACACAGGAGAGCCGCTCACCACACTGCTGCCCGTCCTGATCGACACAGCGGTGCGCCAAGCCACCCAGGAGTACGCGACAGAACTGCTCGCGGGCCTCGGCGCCTGCGCCGACTGCGGTCAGGACATCGGCCGAGCCGCCTACCAGCGCGCCTTCCACACCCTCAGGCGCCTGCTCGACACGGCGGGCGCAGGCATCCACCATCTGGTCTGCAGCGTCCCCGCACCGGACGAACAACTCCTCGCCGTCCTGCACGCCGACACATCCGCCGATGTCCCCTCCGCCCCGACCGCCGACACCGAACAGACCGCGGTCGCCGCACTCGACCCGGCGGAGGCAGCGGAGTTCGCCACCGTCCTCGCAGTCGGCATGGCCCTGGAAACCACCGGCGGAATCGTTCTGCGCACCAGCAATCCCGACACCCCCGACCGGCTCCATGGCTGGCGGCTCCATCAGGGCCTGCTGGTTCCCCTGACCGCCGGCGAGGTCTTCAGCGCCTACTGCACCGACGCGGCCACCGGAGAACCGCTCTCCCCGGAGCCGGGAGTCGAATACTGCCCCGGCTTCCCCGTCACCTCACCGGACGACCCCGACCCCCACCGGTAGCAGCGCGAAGGGGCTCCCCGCACCAGGCGGGAAGCCCCTTCCGAACACTCCTTGACCCGCCGACTACTCGCCGGACAGCACCGCCTGGGCCGCCGCGCGGGCGCCCTCCGCCGTGTCCGCGGCCCGCGCGGCCGCGGCAGCACGCTCGCACTGAGCAAGCGTGTACTTGGCCAGCGTCGCCCGCACATACGGAATCGACGCGGCGCCCATGGACAGCGACGTCACACCGAGACCCGTGAGCACACACGCCAGCAGCGGATCGGAGGCCGCCTCGCCGCACACACCACAGCTCTTGCCCTCGGCCTTGGCGGCCTCGGCCGACAGCGCCACAAGATCCAGCAGCGCCGGCTGCCAAGGATCCTGCAGCCGCGACACCGCACCCACCTGACGATCGGCGGCGAAGGTGTACTGCGCGAGGTCGTTCGTCCCCAGCGAAAGGAACTCCACCTCTTGCAGAATGGCGCGCGCCCGCAGCGCGGCGGACGGAATCTCCACCATCGCCCCGAACTTCACGTCCAGCCCCGCAGCCCGACAGGCGTCCGCGAACGCCTTGGCGTCCGTACGGTCCGCGACCATCGGCGCCATGACCTCGAGGTACACCGGCAGCCCCTCGGCCGCCTTGGCCAGTGCCGTCAGCTGGGTCCGCAGCACCTCGGGGTGATCCAGCAGGGTACGCAGCCCGCGCACGCCCAGCGCCGGGTTCGGCTCGTCCGCCGGCGTCAGGAAGTCCAGCGGCTTGTCCGCGCCCGCGTCCAGCACCCGCACGACCACCCGGCCCTCGGGGAACGCCTCCAGCACCTTCCGGTACGCATCGACCTGCTTCGCCTCGGACGGCGCCTGCTTGCTGTCGTCCAGGAAGAGGAACTCCGTACGGAACAGGCCGACGCCCTCCGCACCGGCCTCCACCGCGGCCGCCACATCGCCGGGGCCGCCCACATTGGCCAGCAGCGGCACCTTGTGCCCGTCCGACGTCGCGCCGGGACCGGTGGCGGCGGCCAGCGCCGCCTTCCGCTCCTCCGCGGCCTTCGCCAGCTCCGCCCGCTTCTCGGCGCTCGGGTCCACATGGACGTCGCCGGTGCTGCCGTCCACCGCGACCACGGTGCCCTCGCTCAGCTCACCGGCGCCCGGCAGCGCGACCACGGCGGGGACACCCAGCGCACGCGCCAGGATCGCGCTGTGGCTGGTCGGCCCGCCCTCCTCGGTGACAAAGCCCAGCACCAGCGCCGGGTCGAGCAGCGCGGTGTCCGCTGGAGCGAGATCCCGCGCGATCAGTACATACGGCTCGTCGCTGTCCGGCACGCCGGGCATCGGCACACCCAGCAGCCGTGCCACGATCCGGTTCCGCACATCGTCGAGGTCGGCCACCCGCCCGGCCATGTACTCGCCCGCGCCCGCCAGCATCTCGCGGTAGGTGGCGAACGCGTCGTACACACCCCGCTCCGCCGTGCTGCCGACCGCGATGCGCCGCTCCACATCGGCCAGCAGCTCCGGGTCCTGCGCCATCATGGCCTGCGCCTCGAGCACCGCCTGCGCCTCGCCGCCGGCGAGATTGCCCCGGGCGATCAGATCGGCGGCCACGGCCTCGACGGCCTTGCGGGCGCGCCCCTGTTCGCGCTCCGCGTCCTCCGCCGGAATCTGCTTCGCCGGCGGCTCCAGCACCGCCGTGCCCATGTGCCGAACCTCGCCGATCGCCACACCGTGGCTCACGCCGACGCCTCGCAGCGTTGTCTCCATTTCACCCGTCTCCGATTGAGCGGCGGCCCCGGGCCGCCGCGATGGATGTCCCACTCGCCGCACTCTCGCGGCCGCGACGTCAGCTCCAGCCGAAGAGCGCGTCGCCCGCCTTCACATCGCCGTCCTCACGGAGATCGGACAGGGAGTCGGCCGTGGCCTCGAGAGCCACGACGGGGCAGATGGCCGACTTGCCGGCGGCCTCGACCGCAGCCGGGTCCCAGCGCACGATGGCCTGTCCGCGCTGGACGGTGTCGCCCTTGTTGACGAGCAGCTCGAAGCCCTCGCCGTTCAGCTGGACGGTGTCGATGCCCAGATGCGTCAGCACACCGTGCCCCTGGTCGTCGACCACTACATACGCGTGCGGATGCAGGGAGACGACGATGCCGTCCACCGGGGCAACAGCCTCCGAGGGCTCACGCACGGGGTCGACGGCGGTGCCGGGACCGACCATCGCACCGGAGAAGACGGGATCGGGCACAGCCGCGAGTCCGATGGCACGTCCGGCAAGAGGGGACGTCACTGTGGTCATGGGGCCTCCCAGGGGCGGAGAATCGTACGGCGTCGTCACGCCTGTCCTGCGACGACACACTGTTCAGAAGGGTAGGTCATAGGAAGTCCCAGTTCCGCACGGCTGGTGCCGGTTGGCGGCTCTTGGGACGCACCGGAAACGATTTGCCTCGTGTCCCAGCGGCATGTACTGTCGTACCCCTGCCTGACCCCAACGCGACATTGAGTCGAAGGTCGGCGGCAACTATCGAGTGCAGATCCTACTCCCGGATTCCGCTTCCGCATGCCTGCGGGGTGGCGGTCAGGGAGGGCGGAAAAGCCTGATAGAGTAC
>NZ_JAOWCB010000027.1 GCF_026420845.1 Streptomyces sp. PR69
CTGGCGCGCACCCTCGCGGCGTTGTCGGTCGTCAGCGCAGCCCGCTGTGCTCTCTCCCCCTGGGCCTGGCGGCCCGGGAGGCGCCCCCACCCTGCGCCTTGCGATCTCCCCCGCGGCCCTTCGGGCGCGGGGGCGCCCCCAGCACCAGACGCGCCCGGCCCGCCCTCCGGGCGGACGACGCTACTTTGACGGCACTCCCCAGGCGCGCCGGGCTGCTCCAGCGCCCCTGCACGGCCTTCGGCCGTGTCCTCGAAAGCGGGGCGATTCCAGCCCCGCCCGGGGGTGCCTGTGTCGGACGCCGGGCACATCCAGCCCCGCCTGGGGGCACCTCCGTGGGGGTCCCCTGAGGGCACCTCCGTGGGGGTCCGCACGGACGGAGTCTGGGGGAGATCGAGGCGCGGGGGTGCGGGGGCGGAGCCCCCGTGCGGGGTCCGGGGCGGAGCCCCAAGTTCAGGGCGCGGCATCCCCATGGCGCGCCCTCAGTACGCACCGCGGCCGTCGACCACGGCCCGGAGCGTACGGCTCATCACGTCGAGGTCACTGCTGAAGGACCAGTTGTCGACGTAGTGAAGATCTAGCTGAATCGTTTCGTCCCAGGAGAGGTCCGAGCGTCCGCTCACCTGCCACAGCCCCGTCATCCCGGGCTTCACCCGCAGCCGGCGCAGCTCCGTGCCGTCGTACGCCGCCACCTCCTCCGGCAGCGGCGGGCGTGGACCCACCAGCGACATATCACCCGCCAGCACATTGATCAGCTGCGGCAGCTCGTCCAGCGAGGTGCGGCGCAGCAGCCGGCCGACCCGCGTCACCCGGGGGTCGCGGCGCATCTTGAACATCAGCCCGTCGTGTTCGTTGCGCTCCGCCAGCTCGCTCTTGATCCGGTCCGCGTCGGCGACCATCGTGCGGAACTTCCACATGGTGAACGGCCGCTGGTCCCGCCCTATGCGCTGCTGCCGGTACATGACCGGCCCGCGCGAGTCGAGCCGTATCGCCACGGCGAGCAGCAGGAACAGCGGGGAGAGCAGCGCCAGCCCGAACGCCGCGCCGCACCGGTCGGCGACGGTCTTCAGCGCCGCCTGCGCGCCCCGGCTCACCGGCGGGGCCACCCGCAGCACGGTGAGCCCGGCGACGGACGCCGCGGTGAGCCGCTTGACCGAGGTCTCCACCAGGCCCGGCGCGAGCGCCACTTCGAGCCCCGCGTCGTGCAGCGCCCAGCACAGCCCCCGCAGCCGGTCGCCGGCGAACCTCGCGCCGGGGGCGACCAGCACCAGATCCGCCTGGTGCCGGCGGGCGACGTCCACGACGAGCCGGCCGCCCTCATGCCCGGCGCCCAGTCCCGGGTCGAGGGCGGCGGGGTCGACCCTGCCGTCGGCACGGGTGCCGTCGGCCAGCGCCCCGTCCCCGACGACGACGGTGCCGACGACGGCGTACGGATGGTCGGTACGCGTCGCCAGGCGTCCCAGCGCGCTGTCCACGGCGGCCGCCTCGCCGACGACGAGCACCCGGTCCACCGCCTGCGCCTCGCGCCGGGCGGCGGTCAGATGACGGTGCGTCACCCGACGGCAGATCAGGGTGCACGCCAGTACGGGCAGCAGCGCGCCCAGCGCGATGAGCGGATCCGGGTTCTGCGCGGCGGCGATCGACGCCACCGCCAGCACGGCGATCAGGATGAACCAGTCGTGCAGCACGGGCAGCGCGCCCCGCGACTCCCCGAGCGCCACGCGCGCGTACCGGCCTCTGGCCGTCTGCACGCCCGCCCAGGCGAGCCCGGCGAGCGCGGCGGACACGGCGGGATGCGGCTGCCGTGCCAGATCGAAGACCGTGCCCACCGACCCCGCGGCGACGACGACGTCCACGCTCAGCGCTGCGGGCAGATACCACCGCGCCTTCACCCGGTGTCCACGTACCCGTGCCGCCGCTGCTCCGTCGCGGGGGCGCGCGCCGCGCACGGAAGGCACTGCAGCCTCATGCGTCTCATACGTACGAATGTGAACGTCCCCCAAGGTGCCTACGCCCCCCCAGGCTTGGAATCGTCAGCTCGTGGCGCTCGTGTCGCTTCGGTGGGTTACACCCGCCTTGCGTGCCAGAGAACATTACGCCACACGCACGTTCTACAGAACACGTTCACACTTAGGCCCGGATACATCACCTTTATCCCCAACTGCTTTGCGCCATGGCTACGCTGCGTAGCGAAGGGCAGGGCCGCCGAGCCTCCCCGAATCGGTCCGCACCGCTCCCCGCGCAGGTCATGGCCCGTGTCGGAGATCCATCCAGGCCGTGGTCACGGGGTGCATTCGGAAGGTGTCTTCCGCTTTTCATATGAAAATGCAACGACCTTGAAACGCCTCCACAGCACGTCCGCCGGACGGCCGGCCGCTCAGGACGGCCGGGACCTGGCGTCCGGCGGCGGGCTCAGCGGACGGCGACCAGGACGTGGCTGTTGCCGAACTGCCAGACCGTCCCCGCGTGTGCGAAGCCCGCTTGCCGCAGCAGGGAGATATGGCCTGACAGCGTCAGGTCGTTGCCCTCGCAGCGCGGATGCCGCCGTGGGCCGACGCCGGCGAGCAGCGGCGCGAGTTCGGGGTCGGCGGCCGCGCAGGTCCACCAGGAGTCCCAGTCATCGTGGGCGAAGGCCAGATGGCGTTCGGCGTGGCGGCGGCCGATGACGACGGCGAGGTCGGCGAGGCGGGGGGAGTCCGGGCTGATGTGGTCGCCGTTGACGAGCACGCCGCCCGGGCCGAGCCGGTCGGCCAGCTCCCGGTAGACGCGGCCCAGCGTGGGCTCGCTGAGGTAGTGCAGGGCGGTGGTGGAGACGGCCGCGTCCACCGGGCGGTTAGGGGCGAGCCCGTCCAGCCAGCCGGGCTCGCCGATCACGGCCTCGGCGTAGCGCAGGGCGGGGCCGTAGTACGCGCGCCCGAGCGCCAGCAGCAGCGGATCGGCGTCGACGGCCGTCACTTCGGCGTCCGGCAGGCGCGCCGCCAGCCGTGCCGCCAGCGCCCCCGGGCCGCTGCCCAGGTCGAGGATCAGCGGGGCGGGCCGGCCGAGGGCCATGTGCTCGACCACGTCCGCGATGACGGTGAACCGCTCCTCGCGGTCGACCGCGTACCGCTGCTGCTGGCTCTCCCAGCGCTCCACCCACCGCGCGGCCGTCACCGTGCTCATGCTGCCCATCACCGCTCGTGCGCCTCCGCCGTTGTGGCCCAGCCCTGCTTATGAAAATCATTGCAGACTGGCGAGGGCTGTGAGCAACCCTTGTACCTCTTCAGGGGTGTTGTGTATGTGGAGACTCACCCGCACCGAGGCGTCCCTCCCGCCGCCGGGTGAGCCCCCGGCCTGGCAGTGGCCGTCGGACCGCACCATGAAGCCGCGGCTGAAGAGGATGAAGCCGAGGTCCTGCGAGCCGATCTCACGGTGCCGGAACGTCACGATGCTCCGGCGGCGCTGCACCCGTGACCCGGCGGCCAGGCTCGTCTGACAGCCCAGGACCTCGTATGCGTCCATCCGGCTGAGCCCATCGGTGAGCAGGGACGTCAGCGCCGCGGTCCAGCGCTCTATCCGGTCGGTTCCCGCGGCGTCCAGCCAGTCGAGCGCGGCCGTCAGGCTGGCCACCCCGGCGGTGTTCGGCGTGCCGGACCAGCCGCCCGGCCGGAAGGCGGGCCCGCGCCGCCCCCGCGCCCAGACCGCGCCCGTGCCGGGCAGCGCCATGGCCTTGTGGCCGGAGAAGACCACGAAGTCCACGTCCAGGTCCGCCACGGAGACCGGCAGATGGCCGATGCTCTGCGCCGCGTCCAGACAGATGGGCACCTCAGGGCCGACGACCTGCCGGATGCGGTGCACGTTCATATCGGCGCCGTACACATGGTGCACATGGGTCGCCGCCACCAAGCGGGTGCGCGGGCCGACGACGCCGGCGAGCGCCGCCGGGTCGTAGTCGCCGGAGCCCCGCTGGCGCGGCAGCTCCCGTACCGCGATCCGCACGCCCTGACGGGCCAGCAGCTCCCGCGCATCCAGCCACGGCGTCAGATTCGCCTGGTGGTCGGCGAACGGCACGACGATCTCGTCGCCGTCGGCCACCAGCTCCGGCAGCCAGTCACGGGCGACGGTGCGCAGCCCCTCCGTGGTCCCGCTGGTGAAGTGCACCGAGGACCGTTCGGGGTCGGGGTCGCCCAGAAAGCGCCTGACGCGGTCGCGGGCGTCCTCCATCAGCGCCGTCGTGGTGTTGGCCCAGGGGTAGGAGCCCCGGCCTGCGTTGGCGTTGGAGGTGGTGAGATAGCGGTGGACGGCGTCCAGGACGGCCTGCGGCTTCTGGGAGGTGGCCGCGCTGTCGCAGTACGCCAGCTCCGGATTCCCGCGGATGATGGGGAACTCGTCGCGCAGCGGACGCTGCCATGACGCCAGCTCCTTCAGCTCCCGCGCGGGATCGACGGGATCAACGGGATCAACGGGCTTGATGGGCGTGACGGGCTTGACGGGGTCCATGGGGCCGCCGGCCATGTCAGTCACGCACCAGGGGAGCGCCCGCGTCCCGCCAGGCGATGATGCCGCCGGCGAGGCTCCGTACATCGGGATGCCCCATGCGCGTCAGCAGCGCCGCGTACCGCGCGGACTTCTCGCCCACCGGGCAGGCCAGCAGCACCGGTTGCCGCCTGCCGAACGGCAGTCCGCCGCGCACCAGCTCCTCGAAGAGCTCGTCCACGATGTTGACCGAGCCGTCGATGTGCAACGCGGCATAGGCGAACGGCCCGCGCAGATCAATCACCAGCGGCCGCTGCTCCGCGATCCACTTCTGCGCCTCGGCGACCCCGATGACGGACGCCCCGCGGATCTCGGCCTCGGTGACCGAGGCGGCGGAGTTCTTCGCCGGGGGCCGGCCCAGCAGCTCGGGACGCCGCTGCCGTACATATCCGAGGTAGCTCTCCACCCGGTCGCAGACGATGAACACGGCGGTCCTGCGCTCAGGCTCCGCCCCTCGCGCCCCTCGCGCCCCTTGCGCGCCGCCCTCCGCCAAAACGGCGTCGGCCGCCGTCTGGGCGTCGACCGAGGCGAGATGCCGGACCGCCCCGTAGTACGCCGCCCCGCCCGTCGGCCCCGCGAGTATCCCGCAGCGGCGGAGCAGCGTCAGCATTCCGTCGATGGCCTCGTCGGCGCTCACCGACTCGATCGCGTCATAGGTGCCCGGATCAAAGATCCCGACCTCCTGCACCTCGTCGATGGTGCGGATGCCGGGGATGAAGTCCGACTTCTCACCGACCAGCCCGACGACGGACACGGGCCTCGCGGGGTCGTGCTCCCGGAGCGTCCTGGCCGTTCCGGTGGACGAGCCGGCCGTCCCCACGCATGCGATCAGCCAGTCGGGGGCCCGGCCGTCCAGATCCGCGATGATCTCCGGGCCGGTGCCCGTCGCATGTGCCTGGGTGTTGAGGTCGTTGAAATACTGATCCGTGTGCAGATGGGCGCCGCCCGGCCGGCTGAGCTGCTGATGGAACAGGGTCAGCGGATCGTCGGTGTCGGTCGGGTCCAGGCACTCCGACTGCCCGGGCAGCTCCTCTATTTCCGCGCCCAGCAGCAGAAGCAGCTCCTTGATCTCCGGTATGCGCATCCGGTTGGTGACGGACTTGAACGGCAGCCCGTGCATGCCCGCGATGAGCGCCAGCGCCTTGGCGGTGTTCCCGCTGGACAGCTCCACGATCGTCGCCCCGCTCTGCTGCGCGCCGTGCAGCCTGGGGCGGGCCATGTTCCATGCGGCGCGGTCCTTGAGGGAGCCGAAGGGGTTGAGCATCTCCAGCTTGGCGTAGAGGTCGATATGGCGGAGCCCGTGCACATCCGGAGCGATGCGGACCAGCGGGGTGTTGCCGATGGCCTCGGTGATGCTGTCGTACCTCATGCGTACGGTCCCCCCGTAGGTGTGCCCGTGCGTGTGTCTGTGCGTGTGTCCGTGTCCGTGTCTGCGCCTGTGTTCGTGTCTGTGTCCGGGTGTGTGCGGGTGATGGGCCAGTACTCCTGGTCGAGCCGCCACTGCCAGCCGCCCGTCCCCCGCGCCCCGGGCTCCTGCCAGACGGCGACCCGGCGGGCGAGCGGCTGCCGCTGCGCGCGCGTGGCCCCGAAGTCCATGCAGTACCCGGCCGTGTTGGCGAAGGCGAGCAGATCACCCGGCCGTGGCAGACGGGGCAGAAAGGCCTTTCTCCGGCTGATCAGATCCGATTCGAGGCACAGATTCCCCATCAGGTGCACCCCCACGGGCCCCTCCTCACGGCCGTGCTCGCGGCTGCCCTCGGGGCACTGCTCAGGGCTGCCCTCGCGGGCCAGCGGCACGGGGTCCATCAGCACGCCGTGGTCCTCCAGGCTGACGTCGCCGGCGTTCATCGCGAGGCGTACGAGGTGCTCGCCCGTGTCCGTACGCCGTACCTCAAGCACCGTCGCCAGGGACAGACCGCACTGGTCGGCCAGCGCGCGCCCTGGCTCGGCGTACAGCTCGTACATGCTCTCCAGCAGCAGGGTGCCGAGCGGTCTGCCCAGCCCGGGGGCAGGGCGGGACAGCAGCGCGTCGAGATAGCCGGCCCCGGCGACCTGCCGGTGCGCCGGATACAGGGCGAGCGCCCCCTTGAGCGTGCCGTTCTCGACGCGCAGCCCATAGCCGTGACCGCCCCAGGTCAGCGGGGGCCGCCGGCCCATGACCGCGTCGGTGAGCGCGGTGGTGTAGCGCTCCCACTGGGCGGCGTGGGCCAGATAGCCGGTGCCGAAGCCCCCGCCGACGTCGACGGCGCGCGGCGAGAACCCCCGTATCCGCAGCTCCTCCATGGCCCGCAGACAGCCTTCGAGCGCCTTGGCCTTCTCGTCCAGACCGGTGGTGTCGAGGTGATAGCCGACGCCGATCGGCTCCAGCGCCTCACGGTGCCGCTCCACGGCGTCGAGAGTTGCGTCCAGGTCCTTCACAGGGGTGCCGAAGCGGCTGCGGCGGGAGAGGGTCCGCGTGCCCGACGCGGGCGTCTCGAACTCCGACAGCCGCAGCAGCAGCCGGAGCCGCGGCAGCCCGTACGCGCGCACCAGGCGCGCGGCCTCCTCCACCTCCTGTACGCCGTCGGCGTTCACCGTCACCCCGGAACGCGCCGCGAGCCAGAGGAACTCCGGGCTCTTGGGGCCGGTCGCCACGATCCGCTCCCCGGCGAACCCGGCCCCCAGGCCGTGCCGCAGCTCGCCCAGGGAGGCCACATCGAGCCCGGCGCCCAGCCGCTCACCGGTGGCGGCGAGCCGCCGGACCAGGGCGCTGGAGCGGTTCGCCTTGTGCGCGAAGTAGATCCGCCCGGCGAGCCGGTGGCGGCGGTAGACAGCGCGGAACCGCTCCGCGTTCGCCGCGATCTGCTCCGGCAGCAGGATGTGGAGGGGCGAGCCCAGCGCGGCCACCAGCCCGTGGAGGAAGGCGGTCTCCTTCAGCAGCGACGCCAGCGGAGGCTCAAGCCGCGGTTCGAGGTACAGCGGATCGGGTAACGGCGGTTCCAGGTGCATGGGGGCGTTGCTCATCCCAGCTGTTCCTCCCCGACGAGGAATGCGGACCCGCGCCAGCCTTCGATCGTATGACCATATCCATGGTCGGCCTCTTTATGCCCGACTTCCAGGCCCGGGACGGCTTTCCATGGCGGATACGGCCGGTTCGCACGGTCAACTTCCCCATCAGTCACATGAGTCGCATGGGCTGCGCATGATGGTCTCCGCGCCGTCCTCGTCCTCCGGGCGACGGCGGCCGGCAGCCGGGCGTGCCGGGGGGCCGGGCTCCCCGAGCAGCCGGCCCGCCTCCACTCACCACTGCCCTGTCTCCGCTTGTCTGCGCTTCTGTCTCCGCTTCTGTCTCCGCTTCCGTCTCCCTGGGCGACGGCCTCCACATCCGCCAGGCGAAGGTGTATACAACCGACGGGGGAGTGCCTCGCCAGCCCCCTGTGCGCCGCTGTCGGTCCGGAAGAAGCCTCGTTATCAATGGAGTAAACGCAACCATACCTACGTCGCAATTCCGATAACCCTCATGTCATGACGAACGCGGCATCCGCCGAGGAATGCCGAGGAATGTAACTGTCAGCTGCTGGGTAGCTCCACGGCGGGGCCATGGCGCGGCCGGGCCCGTTGAGAGATGGGGGAGGAATTTGATGGAGTCTCTGCGAACAGAATCACCAGTGTCTGCGGGCAGCACTTTCCTGGATTACGGAACCGCCGCCGTAGCAGACCTTCTCGACAGCGCGGGCATGGATGCCGGACAGGGCGCGGCGGTTCTCCGCAGGATGCTTTCGCCGTGGGGGCTGCGGCAGATCGGGCAGCGTCCCGACTGGAATTCCGATGTGTGCGCCGACGGCTCGCCGATTGAGTTCTCCGCGGCATTCTCGGATCGCTGTGCGCAGATCCGAGTGCTCGTCGAGGCGGTTCCGGACGAGCTGACCACTCTGGCCGCGCAGAAATCCGCGGTCGAGCTGACGCGGACGCTGATCGAAGAATTCGGCGCCGCCCGCCGCAGGCTGGCGGCGGTTTCGGATCTGTTTCTGCCGCACCAGGACCCGGCCGGCTTCGCCATGATGCATGCCGCCATCTTCACGCCGACGGGAGGTCCTGAGTTCAAGGTCTATCTCAACCCGAACGCCAACAGCCGTATGACCGGCCCCCAGAGGGTGCGCGAGGCGTTGGAGCGTCTGGGGTTCGGAAAGGCGTGGGACGCGGTCACCGACTACGCCCGCCGGGGGTTCGACCTCGATCGAATCGTCTACTTCGGCCTTGACCTGAGCGACGGCCCCGAGTCGCGTGTGAAGGTCTATTTCCGGCACTACGACATCGCCCCGGCAGACCTTGACGCCTGTATGGAGATTTCCGCTTCTCATGAGCCCGGGCTTCTGGAGAAGTTCTGCCATACGCTGACCGGCAGGGCCGGCGCGATAAGGGACCAACCCCTGGTCAGCAATCTGACCTTCACGGATGCCGGCGGCTGTGCCCCGGTGTCCGCCACGGTGTACGTGCCGCTGTGGCTGTATGTGGACAGCGATGAGGAAGCACGGGACCGCATCAGTTCCGTCATGACCGACGTGGGTCTCCCCAGTGACCGCTATGTGTCGCTGTTGAACCAAATGGCTCGCCGACCGCTGTCGGACGGGCGGGGGATTCACACCTATGCCTCTGTACGTGTGCAGCAAGGCCGTCCCCGTATGACCACGTACTGGTCCTCTGAACTGTACGACCGGCATCCGCCTGCCCGCTATCAGAGAGGGTGATCGCCATGTCACCACAGGCTGCGACCGGATCGCTCTTCGACGACTCGCAGATCCAGCCCGAACTGCTGCGGCGTCGATCACATATCCGGTGGGGCACCTACCCCCCCGACGTCATCCCGCTGACGGCGGCGGAAGCGGACTTCCCCGCACCCCAGGCCGTCACGGACGCCGTCATACAGTCCCTTGCCGACGGCTACTTCTTCTATTCTTCGCCTGACGGACTCATCGAACTCCGGGAAACCTTCTCGGAAGTGGCGAAGGCCCGCTACGGAATCAGTGCACCCCCTGAGTGCGTGGTGCCGGCCTCCGGCACGGCAGCGGCCCTCTGGGGAGTGGTGCACCTGCTCTGCCGGGAAGGCGATGAATGCATACTGCTGGATCCGGTCGACCTGCTGTTCGGTCAGGCCATCGATTCCGCAGGGGGCCGACGGGTGTACTGCCCCATGGACAAGAGCACCGGACAGCTCGATCCGGACCGACTCGCCTCGCTGATATCGCCGCGCACCGCTCTGATCTGTCTCTGCAATCCGCATAACCCACTAGGCACGGTCTTCACGGAGGAGACGCTCCGTGCGGTGGCCGAGATAGCCCGTGAACGAGATGTGCCGATCCTTTCCGACGAGGTCTGGAACGAGATCGTCTACCCTCCCGCGGCGCATACCAGCATGGCAAGCCTGGACACCGCGGGAAGTCAGAGAATCCACACGGTGATCGGGGTCTCCAAGACGTTTGCCCTTCCCGGGCTGAGAATGGGGTTTGTGATCGCCCCGAGTGCGCGTGAGGCGGTCGATCTCCAGCTCGCCTTCCAGCATCTCGGCGCCGCGCACAGCCTGACGCCCTTCGCTCAGGTCGGCGCCCTGGCCGCGCTGCGTCATGGATGGTCGTGGCGGGATGCCTTTCTGGAGCATCTGCAGGAGACGCGGGACTACTGTGTGGCTCGGCTCAATGCGATGCCCGGAATATCGTGCAGCTGTCCGGACGGCACGTTCGTTCTGTTCCCTGACATATCCGCCACCGGGCTGGGCAGCCAGGAGATGGCTGAGTTTCTCCTGGCAGAGGCACGGATCGCAGTCGTGGCCGGCACGACCGAGTTTTTCGGCCCGGGTGCCGAAGGCAACGTCCGCATCAGCTATGCCACATCCCGGGGGATGATGAAAGAGGCGCTGGATCGTATGGAGAGGGCTGTCCAAGGCCTCCCGGCGTTCTCGGTTCGAAGCACCGAGAACGCCGGGACCCGCGTACCCGGACGTCTGCCGGCCGCCTGACAGGGGAGCCGGCGCCTAGCTGACGTACCGGCGTACCGGCCGACGTCCGCGGATCACCGCCGTCGCAGCCATGCTTTCAGCGAGTCCCACCACGATGTACGCGCTGGGGGAACGGCCGCCGGTGGAGCTGCTGTCGGCTGAGCTGTCTGTTCTGCTGTCTGCTGGGCCGGAACAGAGGGCTCGTCCCCGGAGTCGCTGCCCTCGCCCGCGTCGGTGTCGGTGTCGGTGAGCTTCCCGAGCGGACACCCAGCCGCCGCGCCGGCGACGGCCGTACCGGCAGACGCGGCGGGCGCAGCGGCAGACGTGGCGGACTCGGGAGACGTCCCCGGCTCAGGCGGGGTGAACTTCACCGGCAGGCTGGTCAGATGGCGTGTCATCCAGCCGGACTTCCACTGCAACTCTTCATCGGGGACGGTCAGCTGCAGATCGGGCAGCCTCGTCAGCAGGGTGTCGATGCCGGTGTCGGCGATGGCCCGGCCGATCTCCTGGCCGGGGCACTCCTGCGGGCCGCTGCTGAAGGCGAGATGGGAGCGGTTGCCGTGCAGGGGGACCGAGAGGTCGGGCCGGACGGACGGGTCATGGTTCCCGGCGCCCAGGCCGAGCAGCAGCATGTCTCCCGCCTTGATCTTCTGGCCGCCGACCTCGGTGTCCACGGCGGCCCAGCGACCGGGAATGGTCATCAGCGGCGGTTCGTCCCACAGCACCTGCTCCACCACGTCGGGCAGGGTCATCTGACCGCCGGCCAGCGACGCATGGCACCGCGGATCGGTCAGCACCATCCGCAGGGTGCTCTTGAGCAGGTTGACCGTGGTTTCGTTCGCCGCGATGAGAATGACCCGGAGGTGATTCCAGACCTCTTCATCGGTGAGTTTGGAGGGGTGCTCGATCAGCCAGGACGTGGCGTCCTCGCCCGGCTCTTTCCGCTTGCGCCTGGTGAGCTGCTGGAGAGTCTCCACGATGTACTCATTGCTGGCCACCGATGTCTCGGTGCCCGCCACCATGTCCCTGCTCGCTTCGACCAGCCGCGGCCCGTATGCATCGGGCATGCCCAGGAGCTGGGTCATGACGAGCATCGGCAGATGCTCCGCGAAGTCCGCGGCGAGGTCCGCTTCCCCCCGCTCGGCGAATTGGTCGATCAACTGGTGGGTGAACCGGGTGATATGGCGTCGGATTCCACGGCGGTTGAAGCGCTCCAGACTCACATTGAGCGCCAGGCGCAGCCGGTGGCGCTCCTCGCCGTCCAGGAACAGACAGACCGGCTGCCAGGCGATCATCGGGAGCAGCGGGGAGCCCGGCGGGACCCTGCCTTCCTTGAACCAGCGCCAGGTGCGGGAGTCACGGCTGAACCGGGAGGGTGTGCCGACGACTTCCAGAATCTCCCGGTAGCCGAGGACGAGCCAGGCGGGCAGATCGCCGTCCAGCATGACGGGCGCGACCGGTCCGTGCCTGGCGCGCAGCCGTTCGTACAAGCCCATGGGATCCTCTGCCGCCTCAGGCCCGAAGAGCCGCGCCAGAGCGTCGGGGTCCCCGAATCGGACCGGGCACTGAGGAGGCCGCGGGGAGGCGGACGCGGCGGGGGACTGCTTGGGCGAAGAGGCGGTCACCGGGACTCCGGGGGTGTGGTGGTGAGGGTGTGCAGATAGCGCAGGAGCGACAGCAGGGCGTCGCGGCTGGAGCCGCGGTTGCGCGCATCGCAGTCGATCATGGGTACGGTGTCGGGGATGTCCATGGCCGCTCGGAGCTCGGCCATGGGATACGCGGGGGCGTCCGGGAACGCGTTGATGGCGATGACGAAGGGCACGCCGCGTTCCTCCAGCTGGCTCATGACGTCAAAGCTGTCTTCCAGCCGCCGGGTGTCGATCAGCACCACCGCGCCCAGAGCGCCTTCGAAGAGGCCGTTCCACAGGAACCAGAAGCGCTGCTGACCGGGCGTGCCGAACAGATAGAGCACCAGTTTGTCGCTGAGGGTGATCCGGCCGAAGTCCATCGCCACGGTCGTCTCGGTCTTGCGCTCGACTCCGGCGATGTCGTCCACATCGGCGCTGGCCTGCGTCATGGTCTCTTCGGTGGTCAGCGGACGGATCTCACTGACCGAGCCGACCAGGGTGGTTTTCCCGACCCCGAAGCCGCCGACGATCACCACTTTCACCGCTGTGGTGACAGAGGCTGGCAGGGTGTCCTCGCTGCGCGGGCCGACGACGGGTTCAGAGATTCTGCAGTCCATGCATCACCGCCTCCAAAAGTTCGACATCGGGCAAAGACGCGGTCGGGATCGGCGCCCGCGCTTCGACATGGCCGCTCTCCAGCAGATCCACCAGCAGCACCGTGACCACGCTGACCGGCAGGTGGAGGTATGCGGAGATCTCCGCGACGGACAGCGGGTAGTCGCATATGTGGATGATGGCGGCATGCTCGGGCTGCATGCTCGAACCGGGAACGTCGTTCTTGGTCACGATCAGCGTGACCATGTCCAGAGGGCGGTGATCTTCGGCGGACTGGCTTCGGCCGGATGTGATGACATAGAGCCGTTCGGGGCCGCCTTCTTCCCAGGGCCGGGGCTGCTCGTGTTTCGGATCGCTCACGGAACCCGCCGGTCGGCCCGCGGCGGGCTGGTGAGGTGCTGGCCGATCCGGGCGACCAGGTCCCGCATACGCTGTCCCATCAGCCCGGCGTCCACGTCGTCATCGGCGAGCACCGCCAGATACGCTCCGGCGCCGGCCGCCATCAGATAGAAGAAGCCACCGTTGATCTCGATGACGACGAGCTTCATCTTTCCGTCGCCGTGCGGGAATTCCGTGGCGATGGCCGTCGACAGGCTCTGCAGCCCGGCACAGGCGGCGGCGAGGCGGTCTGCGGCGTCCTCGTCCGTGCCGAACTGCGCCATGCACAACCCGTCGGAGGACAGCACCACGACATTACGGGTCTGCGGAACACTGGACGCCAGTTCCTCAAGCATCCAGTCCATATTGAGCCGCTGCTTTGTCACCACTTACTTACTCATCCTTACTTCATGGGCCTCATGGCTCAGTTACTGCTCGGACTCTTCAGCGCTCAGGCCATGGCGACGGTGTGCTGGGGACTCAGCTTCGGGTTCGCCGGAAATGCCCTCCTGGAAGGCGGCCAGCCATAGTCCGGCCTGCGGGGGTGGGGCGGCTGACACCGGGGACGCGGAGTCAGAGGTGGGGACGGGAGGCTTGGGCCGCCGCAGGGGCGGGGTCACGGCGCGCGTGCGGCGCCTGCGCTGCGGAAGGCCGTTGACGCCGCGCGGAACGGGCGCCGACTCCTCCGCGATCATCGGCGCGGGGCGGCGTCCCGCGCTTGAGGGGTAGCGGGGCGGCGGCAGGCTGGCGGCCTTGGCCAGCGCTCCGCCGGGCACCGGGGTGGTGGTGAGCAGATTCGGCGGCACGATCAGGACGACGCGTACGCCGCCGTACGCGGACACCCGGAGGGCCACCTTGAAGTTGTGCGTGTGGGACAGCCGGCCGACGACCGCCAGGCCAAGGCGGGGGGCCTCACCCAGGTCGTCGAGGTCCAGTCCGCTGGTGGCGTTCTGCGCCAGGGCCCGCTCGGCGCGCACCCGGGCTTCGTCGGTCAGGCCGAACCCGGCGTCCTCGATCTCGATGGCCACACCGGACTGGACCTCGGCCGCGGTCAGATGGACCCGTGTGTGCGGCGGCGAGTAGCGAGTGGCGTTGTCCAGCAGCTCGGACACGGCGTGGATCAGTGGTTCGACCCCGCGGCCGAGAATGCCGACCTCGGCCACGGAGTGCAGATCGACACGCTGGTAGTCGGTGATCCGCGACATCGCGCCGCGCAGCACATTGAACAGCGGGATGGTCTTCTGCCACTGCCGGCCCGGCCGGGCTCCGCCCAGTACGGCGATGCTGTCCGCCAGCCGGCCGATCAGCGCGGTCCTGTGGTCCAGGTGCAGCAAATCGCCGAACACCTCGGGGTCCTGACCGTGCCGGTCCTCCATCTCCCGGATTTCCAGCGCCTGTTGGTGGACGATGGCCTGGACGCGCCGGGCGATGTTGACGAAGGCCCGCTGGGCGGAGTCACGCAGATCCGACTGGGCCTCGACGGCCTGCAGCACATAGCGCAGCACGGACATGCTCGCGTCGTGGAACCGGGGGCTGACGCGCGACACATAGTCGATGGTGCGCAGCACCTCTTCGGCCGGGGTGCCTTGCTGCAGCCGGCCCATGGCCTTGGGCAGCAGCTCCTCGGCCATCCGCACGGTCTCGGTCTCCTGCTCGGCCAGCTGCCGACGCAGGGCTTCCTCCCTTTCGGCGCTCTGCTTGCGCAGTTCGTCGATCGCATGTCCCCGGCGTGCCGCCTCCGCGGCTGCGACGGCCACCGCTGCCGTCGCGATGGCACCCACCCAGGCGACCTGGGCACGGGCCGTCGGGGGCGTCAACAAGACGGCAGCGACCGTACAGACGGCCAGTAGTACGGGTGGCAGCAGCCACATGGGGGTGGAGGCGGACCCGGGCCTCCCGGGTGACGAACCAGCACGAACCATCTGCATCCTCAGAGCGCTCACGGACAGGGCGTCATACAGGGCATATACGGGTGCCGGGGAGGGTCGCATGATCAAGATCGCCGGCTGTCGACGACGGCCGGGCCACGCTTTGCCAGCGCTTGGCCGCGGCGCATGTCGCGTCGGCGTTCCGCGCGCATGGAGCCGGGTCCCAGGACGCCCGGGCTCTCGTGCGATCGGCGGCACCACGACAGCCAGCAGCGACGTGCTGTAATCGTCGCAACTCGCTGCGCGACAGCGAGCATAGCGGGGTCGGAATGATTATGTGCTCCGAGTGCACACAACACATGAATGTACTCATGTGCGAAATTCGGAAGAATCGTTTGACCCTGGTCGGTCAGCGGAAAACCGAATTGAAGAATCTCTGCTGTGCTACTCCTGACCGCCTGAGTGCGCTTTCTGACCTCCTTTTGACCGGTCCCGCTTTATCGGTTTCCCTTCGGAGCGCCCCGGCGGAGGATGGCCGCCGTACGACGTAAGGCCCCGACCGTCCGCCGGTCGGGGCCTTATGTGGCGATTTCGCGTCAGGAGCGTGCGCCGCCCCGCCGGCGTATGCCGACGAACGCGAGCGCTGCGCCGACGGCCAGCAGCGCCGCCGCGACTCCCCCGTACAGCGGCAGCGCCGAGGAGGAGCCGGTGCGGGCGAGGTTGCCCGTGGCCGCCGGAGCGGAGGTGTCCGCCTGGGCGCCCGCGGCGGAAACCGGCGCGGCCGCGGAGCCTGCGGCGCGGGCGCCCGCGGTCCCGGACGCGTCGGTGGCCGGGGCGGTGGCGTCCGTGGCATCCGTGGTGGCCGGGGCGGTGCGGGCGACGGCCGCGGACGGGCTCAGCGAGGAGGGCGCCTTGGCCGCAGGCCCCACGGTGACCACGCCTTCGGCCTCGGCGAAGGCCGGGCCGCTCTCACCCTCCAGACTCACCGCGGCCATCAGCGTGACCTTGGTGTCAGCGGTCAGGCCGTTCGCGTCGAGCACCGTCAGGCGCAGCGGGAAGCTCTCCTGCTTCCCGCCGCCGAAGCCCTTGGGGACGCCGGGAAGCAGCCACTCGCCCTCGCCAACGGCCTTCAGCGGCTTCCAGCTTCCCTCGCGGTAGAGCTCGACCCCCAACTCCGGGCGCGGCCCGCCGCCTCCGGGCGACAGCAGGCGTACGCGGGTCTCCAGGGCCTTGTCGTAGCCGCCCTCACCGGGGGCCCGCAGATATACGTTGATGTGCCGCGCGGGCCCGCCGGGGCGGATGACCCCCTCGGGGCCGTTGCCCCACCACACCTGAAGCGGCTTGGCGTCGACCGCCGGATCCGCCTTGAAGGCGACCGATCCGGTGCTGCCCACCGGCCCGTTCAGATCGGCGGCGGTCAGCTTCAGGCTGCCGTTGTTGGCGGGAAAGCCCTCGCCGAGACCGACGGTGACCTTCCAGCTGAGCTCCGACCCAGCCGGCACCGAGAACGCCTCGCCCGCGCCGCCGCCCTTGGGGAAGAAGGCCCCCTGAACACCCGTGCCCTCACCGAGAAGCCGCGAGGCGGTTTCGGGCGCGTTCACCGCGCTCACATCGAAGGCGACCTGATCGGGCCGGACGGGGCTGGCCCCATCGGACTCCCCGACCAGCCAGGGCCGGAAGTCCACTGCCTCGTCCGAGGAGTTCCTCACGGTGAACGAGAACGACGCCTTCGCCCCACCCCGCTCCAACGCCGCGTCCGGCGCCGGCGCACCAAGCTCGACACTGAGCGCCGCGAGCCCCGCCGGAGCGGCGGACGCGGCATAGGCGTGGACCGGAACGAGTGTGGCTCCAACGGCTGCTGCCGTGGTGACGGCGGCGGCTGCGACAAGACGAGCGGACATGATGACTCCCCCCAAGGAATCGGCCGGGCGACCCGCTGAGCGCGATGGACGCTCGCCTACGGGCCGGATCAGATGAGAGCGGTGCACGCGAATGCGCGGTGCACGCGGCGTGTAATCGATCTTCACACGCCCCGCGACCCCAGCTGATCTTGAAACCGTCACCGCGGCGTAACAGCGCCGCTAGGGCCCCGGGAGAGGCGGCCCCCGAGCCGTCTCTCTCGGCGATGTTGAGAACGTCCGTCAGGCACTCGATGACCACCTCGCGCAGGCCGGCGACGCGGGGCGGGCAGACCGCCCAGAAGCTCGGGGTCGGCGTGATGCAGCGCCCAGTCGCGGCAGACCGGTTCGAGATGGGGCCCGAGGACATTGCTGACGAAGCGGCGACGGCTGACCTGCCAGACCCGTGCCGCGCTGCCAGGGCGTTCGAGCTGGCCCCAGACCGGTCGCATGATCGCGTGGACCAGGCACGCCGAAGGCCCCGGCCGCTCGCGCGGTCCGGGGCCTTCGTTTCGCCTGTTCAGGCGGGAGCGGAGGATACGAGATTCGAACTCGTGAGGGGTTGCCCCCAACACGCTTTCCAAGCGTGCGCCCTAGGCCTCTAGGCGAATCCTCCGCCGGAAACATTACATGACCGAGAGGAGTGCTCGCGAACTCGATCCTCACCCGCACCTTCGGGTACTCTGTGCGGAGCCCCTCACGTGGCGCTATCTGACTGAACTCCCCCAGGGCCGGAAGGCAGCAAGGGTAGGTCGGCTCTGGCGGGTGCGTGGGGGGCCCTTGTGTTTGCGGGGGCGGGCCGGGGTGTCGGGGCGGTCGGGGCGCGGGCGGGGTTCGTTGTCGGTGGGGGCCGATAACCTCGTAGGCGTGTCGTCCCTTGCGCTGTACCGCCGCTATCGACCCGAGACCTTCGCGGAGGTCATCGGGCAGGAGCATGTCACCGACCCGCTGCAGCAGGCGCTGCGGAACAACCGGGTCAATCACGCGTACCTGTTCAGCGGGCCGCGCGGATGTGGCAAGACGACCAGTGCGCGCATCCTCGCGCGGTGTCTGAACTGTGAGCAGGGACCCACGCCCAACCCCTGCGGGGAGTGCCACTCGTGCCGTGACCTGGCGCGGAACGGGCCGGGGTCGATCGATGTGATCGAGATCGACGCGGCATCGCACGGAGGCGTGGACGATGCCCGTGAGCTGCGGGAGAAGGCATTCTTCGGGCCCGCGAGCAGCCGCTACAAGATCTACATCATCGATGAGGCGCATATGGTCACCCCGCAGGGTTTCAACGCCCTGCTGAAGGTGGTCGAGGAGCCGCCCGAGCATCTGAAGTTCATCTTCGCGACCACCGAGCCGGAGAAGGTGATCGGCACCATCCGGTCGCGTACGCACCACTATCCCTTCCGTCTCGTGCCCCCCGGCACCCTGCGGGACTATCTGGGCGAGGTCTGCGCCAAGGAAGACATCCCCGTCGAGGACGGCGTGCTGCCGCTCGTCGTGCGTGCGGGCGCGGGGTCCGTGCGTGACTCGATGTCCGTCATGGACCAGCTGCTCGCGGGCGCGGCCGCGGACGGTGTGACGTATGCCATGGCCACCGCTCTGCTGGGATACACGGACGGCTCGCTGCTCGACTCGATCGTGGACGCCTTTGCGTCGGGTGACGGGGCGGCGGCCTTCGAGGTCGTGGACCGGGTCATCGAGGGGGGGAACGACCCGCGGCGGTTCGTCGCCGACCTGCTGGAGCGGCTGCGGGACCTGGTCATCCTGGCCGCCGTGCCGGACGCGGGCGACAAGGGGCTGATCGACGCGCCCGCCGATGTGGTCGAGCGGATGCAGGCGCAGGCTTCGGTGTTCG
The DNA here is from genome assembly GCF_026420845.1 of Streptomyces sp. PR69. GTDB lineage: Bacteria > Actinomycetota > Actinomycetes > Streptomycetales > Streptomycetaceae > Streptomyces. Next base: position 18,720 of record NZ_JAOWCB010000027.1, read on the forward strand.
GGGCGGCCGAGCTGAGCCGGGCCGCCGATCTGGTCAACACCGGGCTGACGGAGATGCGCGGGGCGACCTCGCCGCGGCTGCAGCTTGAGCTGATCTGCGCCCGGGTGCTGCTGCCGGCCGCCTTCGACGACGAGCGTTCCGTGCAGGCCCGGCTGGATCGGCTGGAGCGCGGGGCCGCACTCCAGGGGCCCCCGGCCGGCGCGCCCGCGATGGGGTACGTCCCCGGGCCCGAGGTGCAGGGGCATATGGCCCCGGCTCCCGCGACGCAGCCTCCCGCTCCCGCACCTGTGCCTCCGCCTGCCCCCGCGCAGGCTCCGACCGCCCCGGCTCCCGCGTCTGCCCAGGTCGCCCCGGCACCGGCCTCCGAACCGCCGCAGGCCGCGGGCTCCGGAGGAGCGCGCCCCGGCGCATGGCCCACGGCCGCCGCCCCTGCCGCCCCCGCCGGTCAGGGCGGTCAGGGCGGCCCCGCCGGTCAGGGCGGCGACGGCGGGCGTCGGCCCGGCGGCTGGCCCACAGCGGCCAAGCCCTCCGCGCAGACTCCTCAGCCCCAAGCCGCTCACCCCCAGGCCGCTCAGCCTCAAGCCGCTCAGCCCCAAACCGCTCCGACGCCGCAGCCGCAGCCGTCCGCGCAGGCCGCCGCCCAGGTGCGGAACATGTGGCCGGACATCCTGGAGGCCGTCAAGAACCGCCGTCGCTTCACCTGGATCCTCCTCAGCCAGAACGCCCAGGTCGCAGGGTTCGACGGCACCACGCTCCAGCTCGGCTTCATCAACGCCGGAGCGCGTGACAATTTCGCGAGCAGCGGCAGCGAGGACGTGCTGCGGCAGGCGCTCGCCGAGCAGTTCCATGTGCAGTGGAAGATCGAGGCGATCGTCGATCCCTCGGGCGGCCAGGGCGGCCCCGGCGGCGGTTCGCCGCGTCCGCCCGCTCCCTCCGGCGGCTACGGCGGCGGCTACGGCTCCGGCAGCCCCGGCGGCTACGGCAGTGCGGCGGCGTCCCCCGCGTCTGCCCCAGCCACGCCCGCCCCCACGCCCCCCTCATCGCAGCCCGCGGCTCAGGCGGCCGCGCCCGAGCCGCGCCCCGCCTCCCGGGCCGGAGCACAGGCCGCAGCACAGGCCGGGGCGGCGGCATCGGCCGTCGCGTCGCCCGAACCCGTACCGCACACCCCCGCGCCACCCCCCGTCTCCCTTGAGGACGACGTACCGGAAGAGGACGATCCGGACTTGGTCGACTCCGCGCTCTCCGGCCATGAGCTGATCGTCCGGGAGCTCGGCGCGACAGTCGTGGAGGAATATACGAACGAGTAGCGGCCCGGCCGTCGGAGTCCCGTACGAAGGCATGAGCCGCCGGCGGTTAGGCTGCATGGCGTGAAGGTCCTCGTCATCGGCGGCGGCGCCCGCGAACACGCCCTGTGCCGCTCACTCTCCCTCGACCCCGACGTCACCGCGCTGCACTGCGCGCCCGGAAACGCCGGCATCGGCGAGGTCGCCGAGCTGCACACGGTCGACGCGCTGGACGGCGCGGCCGTGGCCGGCCTCGCCTCCCGCCTGGAGGCCGACCTGGTCGTGATCGGCCCGGAGGCCCCGCTGGTCGCCGGCGTCGCCGACGCGGTGCGCGCCGCCGGCATCCCCTGCTTCGGGCCCTCCGAGGAGGCGGCCCAGCTGGAAGGCTCCAAGGCATTCGCCAAGGAGGTGATGGCGTCCGCCGGAGTGCCCACGGCCCGCAGCTACGTCTGTACGACCCCCGAGGAGATCGACGAGGCCCTCGACGCCTTCGGCGCTCCGTACGTCGTCAAGGACGACGGCCTCGCCGCGGGCAAGGGCGTCGTGGTGACCGACGACCTCGACGCCGCCCGTGCGCACGCGCTCGCCTGCGGCCGCGTCGTCATCGAGGAGTATCTCGACGGCCCCGAGGTCTCGCTCTTCGCCGTCACCGACGGCACGACCGTCCTCCCCCTCCAGCCCGCCCAGGACTTCAAGCGGGCGCTGGACGGCGACAAGGGCCCCAACACCGGAGGCATGGGCGCGTACTCGCCGCTTCCGTGGGCCGACGCCTCGCTCGTCGACGACGTCATGGAGACGGTCCTCCAGCCCACCGTGGACGAGCTGCGCCGCCGGGGCACGCCGTTCACCGGTCTGCTGTACGCGGGTCTTGCCATCACCTCGCGCGGCGTACGGGTCATCGAGTTCAACGCCCGCTTCGGCGACCCGGAGACCCAGGTGGTCCTCGCCCGTCTGAAGACGCCGCTGGCCGGCGTCCTGCTCCACGCCGCCAACGGCACCCTTGACGCCGGGCCCCCGCTGAACTGGCGCGACGACGCCGCCGTCACCGTGGTCATCGCCTCGCACAACTACCCCGGTACGCCGCGCACCGGCGACCCGATCGAGGGACTGGACGAGGTCGCGGAGAAGGACGCCCCGCACGCGTACGTCCTGCACGCCGGAACCAAGCGGTCCGCGGGCAGGCCGGACCAGCCCGGCGGCGACGGCGGCGGTCACGGCGACGGCGGCGTCGGCGTCGGCGTCGGCGTCGGCGGGAAGGTCGTGAGCGCGGGCGGCCGGGTCCTGTCGGTCACGGCGACCGGCGCCGACCTGGCGCAGGCCAGGGAGCGGGCCTACCAGGCGGTGGCGCGCATCCGGCTGGACGGTTCGCAGCACCGTACGGACATCGCACGCGAGGCCGCGGAGAACGCCACTCAGGGCTGAACGGCCGACGTCAGCACCTTTGCCCAAAGCCATTCCATCGAGTGAGTGCTAAGCCATCCGGATGACGCTCGGCGGCACCCCAACTAGTGTGCGGCGCAGGCGTTCCGGCGCATTCCGGCACTTGGCCCACTGACATTGCGATGTCAGTGACGGATGCCACAGTGGGGGAGTGAGCAAAGCCGTCGCAGGGCAGAGGGGGTGACGTCCGGCCATGTCCGTTTCCGGTTCCGGCTCTGGTTCAGGTCCAGATTCGGGTTCTGCATTCGTCTTCGGTGAGTCGGTGGGCGCGCAGGGCGCGCGCTCCCGGGCCCTCGCCGTGCTGCGCGTCCGCAGCAGGGCGCTGGCCGTGGCGCTGCTGCCCACGGCCGCCGCCGTCGTGCTGCTCGCGGGCGGCCCCACCGGGCATATGACGGGTCCGGGCTGGGATGCCGCCCGCTGGGCGGTGTCCGGCTTCGCGGCGGCAGTGCTGCTGGTGGCGGCCGCGGTCGCCACCGCGATCGCCCGGGCCACCCCCGCGCTCACCCCCACGGTCGACCTGCCGGAGCGGGCCGCGCCCGATCTGTACCGGCTGGTGCGGGATCTGGCCGACCGGCTCGATGTGCCCGCGCCCTCCGCCCTGGCGGTCACACCAGACTGCGACAGCTGGCTTGAGGACCGCTCCCATCCGTCGCATGCGATACGGGGCAGGCGGCGTCGCCGCGGCTCGGACGAGGCCCCGGTGCTGGTGATCGGTTCGCCCTTCCTGTGGTGGATGAGGGTCGCCGAGCTGCGGGCGGTCCTCGCCCCGGTCGTGGCCGGCACCGGGCCCTCCGCCCATCCGGACATAGCCGCGGCGCGGCGCTTCGTCCGGGGCCTGGACGCCGCGGTGGGCGACGCGGCCCGCGACGGCGGTCCCGCCGGGCAGTGGGCCACCGGCCCTGGCCGAGGGGGCGGCGGCCAGGACGACCGGCCGTCGCGTCTCATGCCCCGTCTCATGCCGCGGCTCATACGGCGTCGGCTGATACGGCCGATACGCGCGACGGCGCTCCGCTTCGTCGGCTGGACGGCCCGCGGGATGCTCCGCAGCTGCCGGGAGCACGCGGCGGAGATGGAGCGAGGCGTCGCGGCCGCGGCCTCCGAGCGTGCACAGGCTGTGGATTACGGCCTGCGGATCGTCGCCCAGGAGCAGGTCGGTCTCGCCTACGCGGGCTGGGACAGGCTGCTGACCAGAGTGGCGCTGCCCGCCTGGCGGATGGGCCGCTGGCCTTCCCGCCTGGACGCGGGGGTGGTGTCCGCGCTGACGGAGCTGTCCCGGCGCGACCGGCTCGCCGAGGGCTTCGCCTCCCGGCTGGGCGAACGGCCCGCGTGCGATCTGCTTGAGGAGCCCGGCGCGGTGGACGAGGCCGCCTCGCTGCTCGCGGCCCGCCTCTTCCACGGAGGCCCGGCCGAGGCGGGTCCCGACTGGTCGCCGGTGGACTGGGAGCAGTATCCGGAGGAGGTCGTGGACCGCAAATGGCGTACGGAGGCGGCCAGGCTGCACCGGGTGCTCGACGAGATGGGTGTACCGCCGTCGGCCGGATCCGAGGGGCCGACGCTCGCACGGGTGATGGACCATCTCTCGGCCGCACCGTCGGCCGCAGCGCAGGCGTCGGCGGCGTCCGGGGTGTCCGGGGCATCCGGGGCATCCGGGGCATCCGCCACGGCAGAAGAGGCGTCCGGCACCTCGGGTGCCTCAGCTGGCCCGAGTACCTCGGCCGCCCCGAGCGCCTCAGCCGCCCCGGGGGTCGGTGAGGCGGCCGGTGGCGGGGCCGATGAGCGGAGTGAGGCGCTCGCGGCCGGGATCAGCGCGGAGGTAGCCCGGGAGGAGGCGGCCCGTGACGAAGCCGCCAGGCGTAAGGCGGCTGCCCTGGGCGCGGCCGGATCGCCGCCCGTCCCCGGGGGCGATTCCGGGATGCCTGGTTCGACCTACACCCCGGTTCCGGCAGGAGGCGCCGCGGGCGAATCGCTCGCCCTGTGGGACGCGGACCCGCTGCCGCTCTTTCCGCTGCAGCCGCCCCGCAGCGGGCGAGAGTTGCTGGCCGACCATGTCACGGCGATGGTCTGCTGCGCGGCGGTCGACACGGCGGGCGCGGTCCCGGGCCTCGACTGGCTGGACGGCCCCGCCCTCCTGGTCGGCGGCGAGCGCACGGCTGATCTGAGCAGCACGGTTCTCAGCCTCGTCGAGGACGGCGACGCGCAGCCGCTGCGGGTCTGGCTCGGCTCTCTGGGCATCCGCCCCGAGAAGCCGGTCCGCCTGGTGTGATCGACGATCCGGCCGGCGGCCTGATGAGCGGCCCGATGGGCGGCCTGATCGGCTGCCACACGGGCGGCCTGATGGGCGGCCGACCACCGCCTGATCGAAGCCCGGCCGACAGGCCGGAATGATTCGTTCCGTTCAAAGCCATTTACAGCCGTTCATATCTATTCATATCCGTTCACAACAAGCGGTGACGGGTCGCATGCGTCATGTGATGTGCTGGGCATCGCGTGTCGGTCGGAGGAAGCCGGCGCGGGACAGCCGTAGACCCGGGGAGCCGAGGGAGGGCGTGCAGCATGGGGGCGGAGCAGATCCGGCGATGGGAATCGGGAGCCCTCGCCCATGCCGTCACGGACCCCTTCGGCCAGGGCCCGCTGCCCTGGCTGCGCGGCGGCGAGCACTACTTCGACGACACCGGCCAGGTCGTTCCCTGGTACGCGGACCCGGCCTTGGCGAAGGGCGGAGCAGGCGGCCCCCGGGCCGCCGACGATGTGCGCCGCCAGATCAAGGGCTTCACCTCGACCGGCGCGGCGGCGCCCGGGGAGTCCCTCGACTTCCACATCACGGTCGACCCGCCCCAGCAGTTCTCCGTGGACGTCTACCGCATCGGGCATTACGCGGGAGACGGCGCGGCCAAGATCAGCACGAGCCCCCGGCTGTCCGGCATCGTCCAGCCGCCGCCCCTGACGGCCGATCGCACGGTCTCCTGCCACCACTGGTGGCTCTCCTGGCGGCTGCAGATTCCGTCGTACTGGTCGGTGGGGGCCTATGTCGCCGTGCTCACCACGGCGGACGGCTACCGCTCCCATGTCCCCTTCACGGTTCGCGACGACCGCCCCGCCGATCTTCTTCTGCTGCTGCCCGACATCACCTGGCAGGCGTACAACCTCTATCCCGAGGACGGCCGCACCGGAGCGAGCCTGTATCACGCCTGGGACGAGCAGGGCCGGCTGCTCGGCGAGGAGGACGCGGCCACCACCGTTTCCTTCGACCGCCCCTACGCGGGCGCGGGGCTGCCGCTGCATGTGGGCCATGCCTACGACTTCATTCGCTGGGCCGAGCGCTACGGCTACGACCTCGCCTACGCCGACGCCCGCGATCTGCACGCCGGCCGCATCGACCCCGCCCGCTACCGCGGACTGGTCTTCCCGGGCCATGACGAGTACTGGTCGGTCCCGATGCGCCGCACGGTCGAGTCCGCCCGCGACGGCGGCACCTCGCTCGTCTTCCTCTCCGCGAACACGATGTACTGGCGGATCGAACTGGGCGACTCCCCCTCCGGGGTGCCCGACCGGCTCCTGACCTGCCGAAAACGCCGCGGGCCCGGCAAACCGGCGCTCTGGCGTGAGATCGACCGCCCCGAGCAGCAGCTGCTGGGCATCCAGTACGCGGGGCGGGTGCCCGAGCCCGCCCCGCTGATCGTGCGGAACGCCGGACACTGGCTGTGGGAGGCCACCGGAGCGGGCGAGGGCGATGAGCTTCCGGGGCTGGTGGCGGGCGAGGCGGACCGCTATTTCCCGCGTACCGCACTGCCCGAGCACCAGGGCAGGATTCTGCTGGCGCACTCTCCGTACAGGGACGGCGAGGGGGCCGTCCGCCATCAGGAGACCTCCGTGTACCGCGCCTCTTCCGGCGCTCTGGTCTTCGCCTCCGGCACCTTCGCCTGGTCGCCCGCGCTGGACCGGCCCGGCCATGTCGACAGCCGTATCCAGCGGGCGACGGCCAATCTCCTCGACCGCATCTGCAAGCGGGACTGAACGCGCCGGCCCCCGGGCACGCCCGCCCGCGGGCAGACCCCGGCCCGCCCCCGATCCCGAGCGGCACGGCCGTGCGCGCTGCATACGAGCCCCCTGGTCAGGCCGATCACCACCGCGTACGGGACAATCGGCTTACTCGTACAGAACCACGGGGAGGAACCGTGTCCGGATTTGTCGAAAAGCCCGAGCCGCAGCAGGTGCCGGGGCTGGTGCATCTGCACACCGGCAAGGTGCGCGACCTCTACCGGAACGAGGCGGGCGATCTGGTGATGGTCGCCAGTGACCGCATCTCCGCTTATGACTGGGTCCTGCCGACCGAGATCCCCGACAAGGGCCGGGTGCTGACCCAGCTGTCTCTGTGGTGGTTCGAGCGTCTGGAGGACCTCGTCCCCAACCATGTGCTGTCCGCGGATCTGCCGCCCGGCGCCCCCGCCGACTGGGAGGGCCGCACGCTGGTCTGCCGCTCGCTGTCCATGGTCCCGGTGGAGTGCGTGGCGCGCGGCTATCTGACGGGCTCCGGCCTGGCCGAGTACCGCGAGTCCCGTACGGTCTGCGGACTGGCGCTGCCCGAGGGCCTGAGCGACGGCTCCGAGCTGCCCGCCCCGATCTTCACACCCGCCACCAAGGCCGCCGTCGGCGACCACGACGAGAACGTCTCCTACGAGGAGGTGGCGCGGCAGGTCGGCGCGGAGACCGCCGCGCAGCTGCGGCAGCTGACGCTCGCCGTGTACGGGCGCGCCCGCGACATCGCCCGCGACCGCGGGATCATCCTCGCGGACACCAAGTTCGAGTTCGGCTTTGACGAGGACGGCCGGCTGGTCATCGCGGACGAGGTGCTCACCCCGGACTCGTCCCGTTTCTGGCCCGCCGACCAGTGGACGCCGGGGCGTGCCCAGCCGTCGTACGACAAGCAGTACGTACGCGACTGGCTGACCTCGCCCGCTTCCGGCTGGGACCGCAAGAGCGACCAGCCGCCGCCCGGGATGCCGGACGAGGTGGTGGCGGCGACCCGCGCCAAGTATCTGGAGGCGTATGAGCTGCTGACCGGAGCGCGCTGGTCGTAGCAGCCGCCGGACAGCAGGAAGCAGGGCGGCAGGAAGCGGAACAGCACAAAGCGGAACAGCACAAAGCGGAACAGCACGAAGAAGCCCCCGGCCATCCGGCCGGGGGCTTCTTTCACGGAGCGGACGACGAGATTCGAACTCGCGACCCTCACCTTGGCAAGGTGATGCTCTACCAACTGAGCCACGTCCGCATGCGCCGTAGCGCGGAGACCACTATACCCAACCTCGCTCCCGAGCGGGACGCATCGCGGCATGCCGACTCGCGGCGGCGGGTGCAGCACCGTTGCCGCCCGCTTCCCCGACATGAACAGGCCGCTCGGCGATCTCTGTGATCGGGCGTATCCCGCGGAGATCGCGCCGGTGGTCCAACTCCTGCTCCACAGAGCGGTTTCCGCCGGGCGCGGCGGGGACGGGCGCTGGCGACGCGGGTGCGCAGGAGGTGACCGGGGCCGCCACGGCCGGTGACGATCAGGGAGTGACACCGGCTGACACCGGGCGGCCCGGCGCCACGGCGATGTGGCGACTGTCACAGCCGACAGCCGACAGTCGCCGGAGAAACGACAGAGGCCCCGGTCGGATGACCGGGGCCTCTGCCTCGCTGAGCGGACGACGAGATTCGAACTCGCGACCCTCACCTTGGCAAGGTGATGCTCTACCAACTGAGCCACGTCCGCATTGCTGCCGCTCGGCTCTCACCGGGCGGTGCGTCCGCCACTATACCTGATCCACCGGCCAGGCCGGAAACCGGTAAAGCGACGGCAGAGCGGGTGACAGGAATTGCACACTGCGCCTTCCCCCTGGAAGGGGGATGTTCTACTACTGAACTACACCCGCACGCTGCGCTGGGCTGCGGCCTTTCGGCCTCGCCCCTCGGCGTGCTCCAGACTTTAGCCGATCAACGGGGGTGCTGTGCAACTCCGCGCCCCGGGAGGCGGTCCGGGGCGCCCGACGGTGTCTCAACTCGCCTTGCGGAACGCTTCGTAGACATGCTTGGGGATGCGTCCCCGCGCGGGGACGTCCATCTTGTTGGCCTGCGCCCAGGCGCGGACCGCCGCCGGCGCCGGCTCAAGGGAGGTGTGCCGGTAGTCGGTGCGGCGCTTGCCGCGCTTCGACGCCTTCGACTGCTTTCGGGCCGCGGCCACGTACGGCGCCAGGGCCTTGCGCAGTTTCTTTGCATTGGCGGGATTGAGGTCGATCTCGTATGACTTCCCGTCCAGAGCGAAGGAGACCGTTTCCGCCGCTTCTCCGCCGTCGATGTCGTCGGAGAGCACAACCACTACTCGCTGAACCACGGATATCGGTCCTTTCTGGCGGCACCGTCGTCGTCAACCTGCTGACATGCGGCGATACCGGCTTTCCGGCTGGTTGCGGCGCAATGCCGAGGGCAATGCCGCTTTCCTCTGCTTTCCTTTGTACAGCCAAGGGTCTCACAATGTGAAGCCGGGCCAATTGCCTGCGCGTGTCCGCCGCAATGTCCCCCCGGATATTTACCTGGATTTTCACCGGGTGTGCTTGAGATATCTACTCGCGTAGATTTTCCGGGCGGGTACGCTGAGGGAACCGCCCACGCAACACACCACCGGGAGTGCCAGTGGCACGCGTCGTAGTCGACGTCATGCTCAAGCCGGAGATCCTCGACCCGCAGGGACAGGCGGTGCAGCGCGCACTGCCCCGTCTCGGCTTCGAGGGGATCGCCGACGTACGTCAGGGAAAGCGCTTCGAGCTGGAGGTGGAGGGACCGGTCGACGAGGCCGCCCTCGCCCGCATCCATGAGATGGCCGAAACGTTCCTCGCCAACACCGTCATCGAGGACTTCGTTGTGAAGGTGGAGTCCGAGGCCGCGCCCGAGTCCGCGAAGGCGGAGTCGTGACCGCCGGGACGCCCCGTATCGGAGTCGTCACTTTTCCCGGCACGCTCGACGACCGGGACACGCTGCGCGCCGTGCGGATCGCGGGCGCCGAGCCCGTGCCGCTGTGGCACCGCGACAAGGACCTCAAGCAGGTCGACGCCGTCGTGCTGCCCGGCGGCTTCTCCTACGGCGACTATCTGCGCGCCGGGGCCATCTCCCGCTTCTCGCCGGTGATGGAGACGGTCATCGACCAGGCCAGGGCCGGAATGCCGGTCCTCGGCATCTGCAATGGCTTCCAGGTGCTCACCGAGACGCATCTGCTGCCCGGGGCGATGCTGCGGAACAACCATCTGCACTTCATCTGCCGCGACCAGAAGCTGCGGGTGGAGACCAGCGAGACGGCCTGGACCTCGGACTACGAGGCAGGCCAGGAGATCTCCATCCCGCTCAAGAACATCGACGGCCGGTATGTCGCGGACGAGCGGACCCTGGACGAGCTGGAGGCGGAGGGCCGTGTCGTCTTCCGCTATCTGGACATGAACCCGAACGGCTCGCTGCGGGACATCGCCGGCATCGCCAATGAGGCGGGCAATGTCGTCGGCCTGATGCCGCACCCCGAGCACGCCGTCGAACCGCTCGTCGGCACAGGCCGCACCGACGGCCTGGGATTCTTCACGTCGATCCTGAAGAAGCTGGTCAACGCATGACCCTCGATGCCGGAACAGCCGAGGGAGCGACTGAGCGCCCCGACCCGCGATCCCAGCACCACCACGCGCGAAGGAGCGACCGAGCGTGACCCTCGATACCGTCAAGCACGCATCCGAGACCCCGGACGCCGAGCAGCCGTGGGCCGAACTCGGCCTGAAGAAGGACGAGTACGACCGTATCCGCGAGATCCTCGGCCGCCGCCCGACCGGCGCCGAACTCGCCATGTACTCCGTGATGTGGTCCGAGCACTGCTCGTACAAGAGCAGCAAGGTCCATCTCAAGCAGTTCGGCGAGAAGGCCCCCGAGTCCGACGCCCTGCTCGTCGGCATCGGCGAGAACGCGGGCGTCGTGGACGTCGGCCAGGGGTACGCGGTCACCTTCAAGGTCGAGTCGCACAACCACCCCTCGTATATCGAGCCCTACCAGGGCGCGGCCACCGGCGTCGGCGGCATCGTCCGCGACATCCTCGCCATGGGCGCGCGTCCGGTCGCCGTCGTCGACCCGCTGCGCTTCGGCGCGGCCGACCACCCGGACACCAAGCGGGTGCTCCCGGGCGTCGTCGCGGGCATCGGCGGCTACGGCAACTGCCTGGGCCTGCCCAACATCGGCGGCGAGGTCGTCTTCGACCCCTGCTACCAGGGGAACCCGCTGGTCAACGCCGGATGCATCGGCGTGATGAAGCATGAGGACATCCATCTCGCCAAGGCGTCGGGCCCCGGCAACAAGGTGATCCTCTACGGCGCCCGCACCGGCGGCGACGGCATCGGAGGCGTCTCCGTCCTCGCCTCCGAGACCTTTGAGAGCACCGGTCCGGCCAAGCGGCCCGCCGTCCAGGTCGGCGACCCGTTCCAGGAGAAGCTCCTCATCGAGTGCACGCTTGAGATCTTCAAGGAGAACCTGGTCGCGGGCATCCAGGACCTCGGCGGCGCGGGCCTGTCCTGTGCCACGAGCGAACTGGCCTCGGCCGGCTCCGGCGGCATGCGGGTCGAGCTGGACACCGTGCCGCTGCGCGATGCGACCCTCTCGCCCGAGGAGATCCTCATGAGCGAGTCGCAGGAGCGCATGTGCGCGATCGTCGAGCCGCAGCATGTCGACCGCTTTATGGAGATCTGCGAGAAGTGGGACGTCATCGCCACCGTCATCGGAGAGGTGACCGAGGGCGAGCGGCTGGAGATCTTCTGGCACGGCGAGCAGATCGTGGATGTGCCGCCGCGGACCGTCGCCCATGAGGGGCCGGTCTACCAGCGCCCCTACGCCCGCCCGGACTGGCAGGACGCCCTGCAGGCGGACGACGCCGGCAAGCTGCCCCGCCCGGAGAGCGCCGATGAGCTGCGCGCTCAGGTGCTGAAGGTCGTCGGCTCGCCGAACCAGGCGTCCAAGGCATGGATCACCGACCAGTACGACCGCTTTGTACAGGGCAACACGGTGCTCGCGCAGCCCGAGGACGCGGGTATGGTCCGCATCGACGAGGAGAGCAACCTCGGCGTGGCCATGGCGACCGACGGCAACGGCCGGTACGCCAAGCTCGACCCGTACACCGGCGCCCAGCTGGCGCTGGCGGAGGCCTACCGCAATGTGGCCGCCTCCGGTGCGAAGCCGCTGGCGATCTCGGACTGTCTGAACTTCGGCTCCCCTGAGGACCCGGGTGTGATGTGGCAGTTCGCCGAGGCCACGCGCGGGCTCGCGGACGGCTGCCGGGACCTGGGCACGCCCGTGACCGGCGGCAATGTCTCGCTCTACAACCAGACCGGCGAGACGGCGATCCACCCGACGCCCGTCGTCGCGGTCCTCGGCGTGATCGACGACGTCACGCGCCGCACCCCGATCGCCTTCGCCGAGGAGGGCCAGCTGCTCTACCTCCTCGGCGACACCAAGGAGGAGTTCGGCGGCTCGGCCTGGTCCGATGTCGTCCACGGCCATCTGGGCGGACTGCCCCCGGCCGTCGACCTGGACCGGGAGAAGCTGCTCGCCGAGATCCTGATCTCCGCCTCCCGCGACGGCATGATCGACGCGGCGCACGACCTCTCCGATGGCGGGCTCGTCCAGGCGGTCGTCGAGTCATGCCTGCGCGGCGGCGTCGGCGCGCGGCTGGTCGTCCCGGACGGTCTGGACGCGTTCACCTTCCTGTTCAGCGAGTCGGCGGGACGTGCGGTCGTCGCCGTGCCGCGCAGCGAGGAGCTTCGCTTCACCGACATGTGCGGCGCGCGCGGGCTGCCCGCGACCCGCATCGGCGTCGTGGACGGCGAAGAGGTCGAGGTGCAGGGCGAGTTCCGCATCCCGCTGGCCGAGCTGCGGACCGCGCACGAGGAGACCATTCCGGGTCTGCTGGCCTGAGCGTTTTCCGTACGGAGCCCCTGCCCGCCGTCCGCGCGGGCAGGGGCTCTGTCATGTCCGTCGCCTGTGATTTTCTTGCCCTGACTTCTTGTGCGGGATTACGTAATTACGTAAGGTTGGGGCATGGGACTGGAAGACCGCCTCACAGCGCTGGAGCGGCGCATCGCCGCGCTGGAGGGACCACAGGGAGACGGCAGCGTCGGCCGAGCTGTGCGCGAGGGCGACTTCTGGGCGCTGGAAGGACTCAAGGGCCAGCTCGCGGAGGCGGGCGCGGCCGATGGAGGGGTGCTCTTCACCGGGGCGGTGCGGCTTCCGACGGGCGAGCAGTACGAATGGCAGTACGGGGCCCTGACCGATCAGCTCATGGCGGTCGACGCCGACTGGTCGGACGCTGCGGAGTCGTTCGCGGCGCTCGGCCATCCGGTCCGGCTGCGGCTGCTGCGCGAGATACTCGGCGGCAGGCGCACGGCGGCGGAGCTCGCCGAACTCGAGGGGATCGGCACCAGCGGCCAGATCTACCACCATCTGCGCCAGCTGACCGCCGCCGGCTGGGTCCATACGGGAGGGCGCCGGGGCCGCTACGAGGTGCCGGGCAACCGGGCGGTGCCGCTGCTGGTCGCCCTGATGGCCGCACGCCCCTGAGAGCCGCTCCCGGCCCCGAACACCGCCCGGCCGTGAACACCGCCCGGCCAGGGCGTCACCCGACCGATCATGAACACCGACGACACCCTGGGGGAGAGGTCCGGATGTCTCCGCGTAAGCCGTTCGCGTCCGTGCGCAAGCCGCTCGCGATCACCATCCGCTGCTGCTGGCTGGCGTTCTTCGCACTGATAGCCGTGGATCTGTCGGGGCAGCTGCCGTTCCCCATGCCCTGGATCTGGCTGCCGGCCGGTCTGGCGGTCGCCGGCACGCTCGTCCTCGGCCGGCTGCTCCGGGCCGCGCAGACGGCCAGACGGCCCACGGCCGTGGAGGTGGACCCGCCGGTCACGGGCCGCTGGTCCGCGCTGAACAGCCCGGCCGACCGGGTGCCCAGCCATGGCACCCATCAGCTGGGGCAGACATACGCGATCGACATCGTGGCGGAAGGCGACACGGACGGCGATGCCGACGGCGGCCGGCCCGGCTTCCGGTGGCTGTGGCCCCTCGCCCGCCGCAGCAGCGCGTTCCCGGCCTTCGGCGCTCCTGTGCTCGCCGTGGCGGACGCCACCGTCGTGCGGGTGAGCGACGGCCGGCGCGACCACCTCAGCCGCACGTCCCTGCTCGCGCTGATATACATGCTGCTCGTCGAGGGGGCGATACGCAGTGTTGCGGGGACTTCCCGGATCGTCGGCAACCACGTCGTGCTCCACCTCGGCGACGGCGTCATGCCGTCTACGCGCATCTCCAGCGCGGCTCCCCGGTGGTGCGGGAGGGCGACCGGGTCGCTGCGGGCCAGTTGCTGGCCCGCTGCGGGAACTCCGGCAACTCCTCGGAGCCGCATCTCCACTTCCAGCTGATGGACGGGCCGGATCTGGAGGCCGCGGGCGGCATCCCCTTCCTGTGGCGCGGGCTGGGTGTCCCGGGCAACCGCGAGACGTTCACCGTGGGCAGTGAGCCTGCCCTGCTCCAAGGGGAGTGAGCAGGGCAGGGGGTCTCGCTGGGCCCGGGTTTCCCGAGGGGCCTACTCGGCCGCTGGCTTACTCGGCCGTTCCGAAGAAGGCGTCCGCCTCCTCGATGTCCGCCACGCACTCGTCGAGATCGGTGACCTTGCCGCCGACGATCGTGAAGAAGATCCCGCCGCGCATCTCGATGCCCCGGTCGCCGTGGTCCGCCCGCCAGGTGTGGACGGACATCGCGTGGCCGCGGCCGTCCGTGAACACATCGTGCAAGGCGACCGCGAAGGTCCCACCGGTCAGTTCGGCGAGCTTGGCGTACATCGCCATGACGTTGTCCCGGCCTTTGAAGTGTCCGGACATCTGGCTGCTGCCCGGCACATGGTGGGCGACGTCCCCCGTCATCAACGAGGCGAGCGTCTCCATGTCCCCCCTGCTGAAAGCCTCATAGCCCCGGCGCACCAGAGCCACGTCCGGGTGCTCACCCATGGTCGCTCACACCTTTCATCCGCCTACGCCGTGAATCTGCTGTCCCCATTGGTGTCCGGATTGGTGTCCGGTTTGGTGTCCCGTTTGGCGTCCCCTTCCTCTTTCATCGTCCGCCCGCCCAAGGCGTCCCGCCATGCGAGGCCCTTCACCGGGCCGGGGCATTAATGTCGGGCCCATGCCTCCGGCCAAGAAGCGCACCCGCCGTTATGACCCCGCCAAGACCCGCGCCGCGGTCCTCGCGCAGATCGAGCATGTGGGAAGTGCGGTCGACGCCCTCACCCCCGAGCAGCTCGCCCTTCCCACCCGCCTCGGCGACTGGACCGTGCGAGAGCTGGCCGCGCATCTCGCCCTCGGGGTCCGATCGCTGGTCCACGGCCTGGAGCGGTCGGCGTCGCAGCCCCCGCCCCTGCCCGAAGTGGCGATGATGGACTGGGCGTTGCGCACGGGCACGGCCGCCGGGCAGGTCGACGAGGACACCCGGGAGCTCACCGCCGAGGCCGAGCCCGCCGAGCTGTTCGCCGGCGTCGCGGCCCGCGCCCGTGAGCTGCTGCCGCTCGCGCCGGACGACCGGCTGGTCCCGATGCGGTTCGGGGCGATGCGGCTGGACGAGTTCCTGGTGACCCGCCTGGTCGAGCTGGTCGTGCACACCGACGACCTCGCCGATGCGACCGGCGTCGACATCCCGTACGACCGCCAGGCGCTGGCCGCGTGCACCCGGCTGCTGGCGGATGTCCTCGCGGTGAAGGCCCCGGGGGCGTCGACGGAGGTGCGGGTGCCGCCGTTCGCCGTGGTCCAGTGTGTGGAGGGACCGCGGCACACCCGCGGCACCCCGCCCAATGTCGTCGAGACCGACCCGCTGACCTGGGTCCGGCTGGCCACCGGACGCCTGGAGTGGAGCCGGGCGCTGGACGCGGCGAAGGTCAGTGCGAGCGGGGAGCGCGCCGATCTGTCGGCCCTGCTGCCCGTGGTCAGCTGACCCAGCGCACCGAGAGAGTGACGGAGAGGAAATGCGGGAGGACGGGAGGAAGAGAGAGGCGAAAGCGGAACCACGGGCCCGTCCCTCCCGTCCCATCGGCATGCGAAAGCAGCTGAGCCTTCCCGCCGCGGTGCTGGCCGCCGTGCTCTCCGTCGCCCTCACCGCCTGCGGAAACGACCCCGGGTCCGGTCCGGGCGGCAGCTCGGTGTCCGAGGGCCCTGTCCTCACCGGCATCCGCTGGTCCGTCGAGAGCGTGACCGTGGACGGCGAGAAGACCGCGAACCCGACCGGTGCGCATGTCACCTTCACCGACGAGGGGCGCGCCGAGGGCAACTACGGCTGCAATCGCTTCGGGGCCGATGTCACCGTCGAGGGCGACACCGTCACCGTCGGCCGGGGCGTGATGACCGAGATCGGCTGCGAGAAGCCCGTGATGCGGTTCGAGGAGCTGCTCAGCAAGGCGTTCTCCGGCACGCTCACGGCGGCGGTCGACGACGGCAGGCTCACTCTCACCACACGGCAGGGCGACACCATCGCCCTCACCTCCGACCCGGCCGTGCCCGACGCCCCGCTGGCCGGCGCCAAGTGGACGGTGACCTCGCTCATCTCCGGCGAGACCGTGTCCTCGGTGCCCGCAGGCGCCGAGAGGAAGGCGCATCTGACGCTGGACGACGAGGGCACCTTGCGCGGCAGCCTCGGCTGCAACACCTTCAGCGTCGCGGCGGAGGTCGACGAGGCGCAGTCCACGATCACTCTCAGCAAGCTGGCGACCACCCGGAAGCTCTGCGAAGGGCCGGAGGCGGAGCTGGAGACCGCGGTGCTGAGGGTGCTGGAGCAGGACTCGGTGACGTATGAGATCGAGCAGCGCTCCCTGACCCTGACCGCGGACGACGGCCGGGGCCTGACCGCCGCCGCGCCGCAGCCCTGACGCGGCCTGATACGGCCTGACGCAGCCTGACCAGCCCTGACGCCGGGCGGCGGCGGGGACGCCTGAGGCGGTGTGACGCTTGGCACCGGTCCCCAATTCGGACCAGTGGTCGATCTCGCCTACACTCGGTGGCGTGCCACGTGGTGACGGACGACTCAACCACGACCTGCTCCCCGGAGAGAAGGGCCCCCAGGACGCCTGCGGCGTCTTCGGTGTCTGGGCCCCCGGCGAAGAGGTCGCCAAGCTCACGTACTTCGGGCTGTACGCCCTCCAGCATCGGGGCCAGGAATCCGCGGGAATCGCGGTGAGCAACGGCTCCCAGATCCTTGTCTTCAAGGACATGGGCCTGGTCTCCCAGGTCTTCGACGAGACCTCCCTCGGCTCGCTCCAGGGCCATATCGCGGTCGGACACGCCCGCTACTCGACCACCGGCGCCTCCGTCTGGGAGAACGCCCAGCCCACCTTCCGGGCCACCGCCCATGGCTCGATCGCCCTGGGTCACAACGGCAATCTGGTCAACACGGCCGAGCTGGCCGAGATGGTCGCCGCCCTCCCCAAGGAGAACGGCCGCGCCACTCAGGTCGCCGCCACCAACGACACGGATCTGATCACCGCGCTGCTCGCGGGCCAGACCGACGACGACGGCAAACCGCTGACCGTGGAGGACGCGGCCGCCAAGGTCCTGCCGGGCGTCAAGGGCGCGTTCTCCCTGGCCTTCATGGACGAGGGCACCCTCTACGCCGCCCGTGACCCACAGGGCATCCGCCCTCTCGTCCTCGGCCGCCTGGACCGCGGCTGGGTCGTCGCCAGCGAGACCGCCGCCCTGGACATCTGCGGTGCGAGCTTCGTACGCGAGATCGAGCCCGGTGAGCTGATCGCCATCGACGAGAACGGCCTCCGCTCTTCACGATTCGCTGAAGCAAAGCCCAAGGGCTGTGTCTTCGAGTATGTCTATCTCGCCCGCCCGGACACCGACATCGCCGGCCGGAACGTCTACCTGTCCCGCGTCGAGATGGGCCGCAGGCTCGCCAAGGAGGCCCCGGTCGAGGCCGACCTGGTGATAGCGACGCCGGAGTCGGGCACCCCCGCCGCCATCGGCTACGCGGAGGCCAGCGGCATCCCCTACGGCTCCGGACTGGTGAAGAACGCCTACGTCGGCCGGACCTTCATCCAGCCGTCCCAGACCATCCGCCAGCTCGGCATCCGGCTGAAGCTCAACCCCCTCAAGGAAGTCATCCGGGGCAAGCGGCTGGTGGTCGTCGACGACTCGATCGTCCGCGGCAACACCCAGCGGGCCCTGGTCAAGATGCTCCGCGAGGCCGGCGCCGCCGAGGTCCATGTGAGGATCTCGTCCCCGCCGGTGAAGTGGCCCTGCTTCTTCGGGATCGACTTCGCCACCCGCGCCGAGCTGATCGCCAACGGCATGACGATCGAGGAGATCGGCGCCTCGATGGGGGCCGACTCCCTCGCGTACATCTCCATCGACGGCATGATCGAGGCGACTGCCATCGCCAAGCCCAATCTGTGCCGCGCCTGCTTCGACGGCGAGTACCCGATGGAGCTGCCCGACCCCGAGCTGCTCGGCAAGCAGCTCCTGGAGACCGAGCTGGCGGGCGGCGCGGACGCCGCCGACGCGCTCCGCCGCCCGTAGGACGCAGCCGCAATGCTCCGCATGCTCCCCCGTACCGCCTGTGCACCGCGCACGGCCCGTATGGACGGCAACGACACGAAAGCTCCCAGCCATGTCTGAGACCCCTACTGCCGAGGGCGGCGCCAGCTACGCAAGCGCGGGCGTCGACATCGAGGCGGGCGACCGCGCCGTCGAACTGATGAAGGAGTGGGTGAAGAAGGCCCGCCGCCCCGAGGTGCTCGGCGGCATCGGCGGCTTCGCCGGCCTCTTCGACGCCTCCGCCCTCAAGCGCTATGAGCGCCCGCTGCTCGCCTCCGCCACCGACGGCGTCGGCACCAAGGTCGACCTCGCCCGCCGCCTGGGCGTCTACGACACGATCGGCCATGACCTCGTCGCGATGGTCATGGACGACATCGTCGTGTGCGGTGCGGAGCCGCTGTTCATGACCGACTACATCTGCGTCGGCAAGGTGCACCCCGAGCGGGTCGCCGCGATCGTCAAGGGCATCGCGGAAGGCTGTGTGCTGGCCGGCTGCGCCCTGGTCGGCGGCGAGACCGCCGAGCACCCGGGACTGCTGGGCCCGGACGACTTCGACGTCGCGGGCGCCGGCACGGGCGTCGTGGAGGCCGATCAGGTCCTCGGCGCGGAGCGCATCCGCACGGGGGACGCGGTCATCGCGATGGCCTCGTCCGGCCTTCACTCCAACGGGTACTCGCTGGTGCGCCATGTTGTCTTCGACCGTGCGGGCATGACCCTGGAGCAGCAGGTTCCGGAGTTCGGCCGGACCCTCGGCGAGGAGCTGCTGGAGCCCACCAAGATCTACTCACTGGACTGCCTGGCCCTGACGCGCACCGCCGAGGTGCACGCCTTCAGCCACATCACCGGCGGCGGGCTCGCCGCCAACCTGGCCCGGGTGATCCCGGATGCCCTGCACGCCGCGGTCGACCGCGCCACCTGGACCCCTGGAGCGGTCTTCGACCTGGTCGGCGCCGCCGGACGGGTCGAGCGCGCGGAGCTGGAGAAGACGCTGAACATGGGCGTGGGCATGATGGCCGTCGTCCCGCCGGAGTCGGTCGACGTGGCGCTCAGCGTGCTGGCGGACCGGGGTGTCGAGGCATGGGTCGCGGGCGAGATCACCGAGCGTGGCGAGCAGCACACCACGGGCGCGACGCTCGTCGGCGACTACGCGAGCTGAACAGCACTCAACCCGGTCCGGGTCCCGGACCGGGTTGGAAGCGCGTGCAGAACGTGCAGATGACGGACGTCAAGCGCCGCGACGCCGCGACGACGGACCGGACTCCTCGTCCTCTTCCTCGTCGTCGTTGTACAGATCCGCGTAGCGGGCGTACGGGTCGTCCTCGTCCTCGAACGGCTCACCGTTCGCCGGCTGGCTCGAATGCGGACCCGTGGCGCCCAGCTCGTCGGCCAGACGCGACAGGTCTGTCCCGCCGCTGTTGTACTTCAGCTGGCGGGCGACCTTCGTCTGCTTGGCCTTGGCCCGGCCGCGCCCCATGGCTCGACCCCCTCGGTGACGGGGCTCGACGGCCCCAGAGTCTTGACGCGTTCATGGTTCAGAGCGGTCTCTCCGCGAAGAGACCGGTCCGTGAGCTTCAACGGTACCTGCTTCCGCGCCCATACGGTACGCCGCCCGCATGACGCGCCTGCTCGCAGGGCCCGCGAGACGCCCCGTCCTCGCTGGTCAACCGCGATTTTAACGTCTTCTCGACGGTCGACCCGCCGACCGGCGTGAGTCTTCTCTCCCACGATTTCCCACGGTCGGCGGGCAGGCACCATTCTTTGTGGCTCCTTCGCCTCCGGGGTGCTTCAGCGTGTGTCGACGGTCGATCATGCTCGGCCCTCCCCCAGACTCCGTCCGGGGGTACCCCCACGTTCCTCGGGGCCCTGCGCGTGTTCTCCCTTTCGACACCCGCGCACCCCTTCGGCTCACTCGCCCTTGGGCGAACCGGGGCGCGTGAGGTGCGGGCTGCGCACCGCGGGCCCGACCGTCTTAGCCGTTGCCGCGGGCCTCGGCCATGCGCTGTTCGGCCAGGCGGTCCGCCGCCGCGGCCGGCGGGACCCCGTCTTCCTTCGCACGTGCGAATATCGCCAGCGTGGTGTCGAAGATCTTCGAGGCCTTCGCCTTGCAGCGGTCGAAGTCAAAGCCGTGCAGCTCGTCGGCGACCTGGATCACTCCGCCGGCGTTGACCACATAGTCCGGGGCGTACAGGATCCCGCGGTCCGCGAGGTCCTTCTCCACGCCGGGGTGCGCAAGCTGGTTGTTGGCCGCGCCGCAGACGACCGAGGCCGTCAGCGCCGGGACGGTCTCGTCGTTCAGGGCCCCGCCGAGAGCACAGGGGGCGTACACATCCAGCCCCTCGGTGCGAATCAGCGCGTCGGCGTCGGCCACCGCCACGACCTGCGGGTGACGGTCGAGGATGCGGCGGACCGACTCCTCGCGCACATCGGTGATCACGACCGTCGCGCCGTCCGTCACCAGATGGTCCACCAGATGGTGGCCGACCTTGCCGACGCCGGCGACGCCGACCCGGCGGCCGCTGAGCGTCGGCGCGCCCCACAGATGCTGGGCGCTGGCGCGCATGCCCTGGAAGACGCCGTACGCGGTGAGGACGGAGGAGTCGCCCGCGCCGCCGTTCTCCGGGGAGCGGCCGGTCACCCAGCGGCTCTCGCGGGCGACGACGTCCATGTCCGCGACGTAAGTGCCGACGTCGCAGGCGGTGACGTAGCGGCCGCCCAGGGAGTCCACGAAACGGCCGTAGGCGAGCAGCAGCCGCTCCGTCTTGATCTTCTCCGGGTCGCCGATGATCACGGCCTTGCCGCCGCCGTGGTCCAGTCCGGCCAGGGCGTTCTTGTACGACATGCCCCGGGAGAGGTTCAGCGCGTCGGCGACGGCCGCCTCCTCGGAGGCGTACGGGTAGAAGCGGGTGCCGCCGAGGGCCGGGCCCAGGGCGGTGGAGTGGATGGCGATGACGGCCTTGAGGCCGGAGGCGCGGTCCTGGCACAGCACGACTTGCTCGTGGCCGCCCTGCTCGGATCGGAACAGGGTGTGCAGGACGCCGTCGGTGACATCGGTCACGGTGGTGACTCCCAAGTACGAAGCGGCGGGTGACGGCCTTCCTGTGGGTGGGGAAGGCGCGGTTGGGGATGAGGGTAAGTCCTACGCGCGCGTAGCTGAGACCCAGTGCTCAGGATCACCCTCTCCCGGAGTACTCCCGTGGAAGGATCGGAGCATGCCAGCGCTGTCCTCGGTACTCGTTCCTTACGCGGCCTACCTGCGGGTCTACGAGCCGCTGGCGGCCTTCCCGGAGCCGGAGCGCGCCCACTGGGCCGCATATGCCCGGCGCGAGGACAGGCCGACCGCCCAGGACGAACTGCGCCGCTCGCTCGCCGACTTGCTGCCGGTGCCGCCCGTCGCGGTGCCGGTCCACGAGAGCGGCGACGCGTTCGTCGCGGAGCTCGACGGGGTGGTGTGCGTCTGCCCCTGGCGGACCCGGCTGCGGGGCTGGCTGGCCCTGGAGGAGCTGCCCGGCCGGCTTCCCGCGCCGCTGCTGGACGCGGCGCTGCCGCCGGTGGTGCGCGGGCAGGCGGCCGCGGACTTCGAGCGCTGGCGGGAGCGCAACCCGGACGCCAGGCCCTGGATCAGGACCTCGGTGTGGCAGGTGCCCGTGGGCTGGTTCACCCTCTTCGCGGACGAGGAGCGGGAGCACGACCCCGAGGGCTGCAAGACGGACTCCGCGGGGTCCGGGCCGGTGCTGCGCTACCGGACCCCCATGGTTCAGGCCAGGCGGAGGGTGGCGCGGGCGCTCAAGACGCTGCGGGAGGCGATCGACGAGGGGCCGCTGACGGAGGCGCTCGTGGATGTCGGCCGGTGGCTGGAGGAGTTCCATCCGCGGTCGCTGGTCGAGCTGGACTACGGCGGCCTGGTGTACGCCGTACCCGCCTCCCAGCTCGCAGAGGACCGTTCGGCGGCGGATGTGGCCGAGGGCATCGCGGCGCTGCGGGCCGGGGACGGGGAGGGCGCGGGCATGGCGTACGCCCGGCTGACAGAGCGTTGGCGCGCGGTCAGGGACCGGCAGTTCGCCAATTGAGCATTTGACCAATTCAGCCTTTGTTGCCGTCGGGGCTTGTGGGGACCGCTGGACTCATTGAGGCTTATGAGACTCCGGAGTGGGCCCTCTGTCCAGGACGTAGGTCCTGATACGGGCCTTTGTCTCAAGCGTGATGGACTGCACTATCTGGGCCCTTGCGCCCATCACCCAACCTCGTGTCAAAATAGGACAAGGAGTCCGGGGAGGGTTCCTTCCGTCCAAGTATGGGCGGAATACTCAGCATTGCACTCTATGGGGGGTCTGACGACTCCTGATCGCTCTGTGACTGATCGTCACTGTGACGTGACTGTCCGCTATGGCATGGTCCATCGGCCTTCCGCCGTTGATGGACACCTGAGAGGGCAATTCCATCGGTTTGGCCGACGTGGCTGGACAGATGGTGTAGTTGTAGTGCCGAGGACAAGCCGTTCGTCCTATAACCGACTCGGCCCGCGTCTGCCATTTCGGGCAACGCGGGTCAAGGTGCAGAATTTAGAGGAAAGAACCGAGAAGGTTCGGTTCTCCCGAGGAGGCCGCTCATGACCGCTCGCACCCCTGACGCCGAGCCGCTGCTGACCCCGGCTGAGGTCGCCACGATGTTCCGCGTGGACCCGAAGACGGTGACCCGCTGGGCCAAGGCAGGCAAGCTCACGTCCATCCGCACGCTCGGTGGACACCGTCGGTACCGCGAGGCAGAGGTCCGCGCACTGCTTGCGGGCATCCCGCAGCAGCGTAGCGAGGCCTGACACACCCCACCAACCGGGCGTTCCGGACCCCCAACCCGGCAAAGCCCACCCCATAGCTCCACATGACGGGCGTCTGCCCCAACAGACAAGCGTCGTCGATCGCGCTGGACTCCGCCGGGTCCAGCGCGATCTTTGTGTGCCCCTGGCCCGGTGAACCGGCCGCGTCCCGCTCCTGGGCGGCACACCGGAAATGACGGTGCAATTGCACGCATTAAATGGGGCGCATGTAGGGGGCGCGTAAGTTTCGCGTTTCTGAAAACCTGTTTGGTGACTCCGGTCACACCCCGGCTGTGCCGTCGCCGTCACTCGGCGGGCGGCTGTTCGTCCTCGGCGGCGGGGCCCGCGGAGGCGGGCGCGGGCCGCCGGGCGGCCGCCTGAGACTCCATGGCGAGTCTCAGGAGGCGGTGGCAGATGGGGCAGTGCCGGGTGAGGTGCCGGTAGCTGGAAGCGGCCGACAGATGGGCGCGCAACAGCGCCCTGGTCTCGTGCTGCCTCGCTGTGGACGCCGCCATGCACGTCACCTCCGGGTGTGTGCCGTCCTCTAGAGACTGCGTACCGGTGGCAGATGACGCCGTCAAGACACGCGCACGATTGCCAGCCACCGTGCGCGTGCACGGCGCGGGTACGGAGGGGCCGGTATCCATGATGCGGCCTGGCGTGCCCAACGGGCATGGCACTGGCTGGATTTGCCGTCCCGATCGCGGCCGGTGTCCCGATCGCGGCCGGCGCCGCGGGCGCGGCCTCCGGGGGCGGCCCAGGGTACGGCGAAGGCCCGCACCACAAGGTGCGGGCCTTCGACATCACGCGCGGTCCTGACGGGATTTGAACCCGCGGCCTCCACCTTGACAGGGTGGCGAGCACTCCAAACTGCTCCACAGGACCAGGTTTCGCCGCGCTCTTCCGTGCGCTGCGAAGCAAGACTCTACAGCAGCTCAGAGGGTCCGGTCGAACTCACTCTTGGCGACGACGCCGCTACCGGCCACCCCTCCGCCGCGCCCCCGCGCCCCTACGGCGCCGCCGCGTCGATCGCCTTCATGATGCGTTTGTCGGAGACCGGGTACGCCGTGCCCAGCGCGTGCGCGAAGTAGCTCACCCGCAGCTCCTCGATCATCCAGCGGATGTCCAGGACCTCCCGCGGCGTCGGCCGCCCCTTCGGCAGCTGTTCCAGCAGCCAGGCGTACTCGTCCTGCATGTCCTGGACCTTCTGCATACGCGTGGTGTCGCGCTGCACCCCCGTCGGCATCTGGGCCAGGCGGCGGTCCGCGGCGACCAGATAGCGCATCAGGTCCGGCAGCCGCTTCAGCCCGGTCGCGGTGACGAAGCCGGCCGGCATGAGCGCCGCCAGCTGCTCCCGTACGTCCTGGACGTTGGCCAGCAGAACGGGGCTGTTGACGGACTTCAGCCGGCGCTCACAGGCCTGCCAGGCGGCCAGGATCTGCTCGACCTGGCCGATCGTGCGCACGGTGAGGTCGACAAGGTCGGCGCGGACGCCGTCGTACAGCTTCCGGAACGATTCCTCGTCCCACGCAGGTCCGCCGCGGTCCGCGATCAGCCGGTCCGCCGCGGCCGTCGCGCAGTCCTCGAACAGCGCCTGCACGGAGCCGTGCGGATTGCGGGACAGCGCCAGCTTCTGCTGGTTGCCGAGCTTGTCCGCGGCGAACTTGGCCGGGTTCACCGGGATGTTGAGCATGATCAGCTTGCGGGTGCCGCGCCACATCGCCTCGGCCTGCTCGGCCTCGGTGTCGAAGAGGCGTACGGACACGGTGCCGTCGCCCGCGTCCACCAGCGCCGGATACGCCTTGACCGGCTGGCCCGCCCGCCGGGTCTCGAAGACGCGCGTCAGCGAGCCGATCGTCCAGTCCGTCAGCCCCGTGCGCTCCACGGCCCCTCCGGAGCGCGTGGCGGCCCCCGCGGCGGCCTTGGACAGGGCCTGACGGGCCTTCGGCTTCAGCCGGAGCTTCAGGGCCTCTAGATCCTTGTCCTCGGCCAGCTTGCGGCGGCGCTCGTCAACGATCCGGAAGGTGATCTTCAGATGGTCCGGGACCCTGGAGAGATCGAAGTCCTCGGCCGCGACCGGCACCCCGACCATCCGCTGCAGCTCGCGCGCCAGCGTCGCCGTCAGCGGCTCCTGAAGCGGCTCGGCGCGCTCCATGAACGCCTTGGCGTAGTTCGGCGCGGGCACATAGTGACGCCGTACGGGCTTGGGCAGGGAGCGGATCAGCTCGGTGACGACCTCCTCGCGCAGACCCGGGATCTGCCAGTCGAAGCCCTCCTCCGTGACCTGATTCAGCACCTGGAGCGGAATGTGGACGGTCACGCCGTCCGCGTCCGCGCCCGGCTCGAACTGGTACGTCACCTTGAACTTCAGCCGGCCCTGATGCCAGGAGTCCGGATAGTCCTGCTTGGTGACCGCCTCCGCCGACTCGCGGATGAGCATCTCGCGCTCAAAATCGAGCAGCTCCGGCTCTTCACGGCGCTTCTGCTTCCACCAGGAGTCGAAGTGCGCTCCGGAGACGACATGCTCCGGTACCCGCTGGTCGTAGAAGTCGAACAGCGTCTCGTCATCGACCAGGATGTCCCGGCGGCGGGCGCGGTGCTCCAGCTCCTCGACCTCGGTGAGGAGTTTTCTGTTGTCCGCGAAGAATTTGTGGTGGGTCCGCCAGTCACCCTCGACCAGGGCGTTGCGAATGAAAAGCTCACGGGAGACCTCGGGGTCGATCCGCCCGTAATTCACCTTGCGCTGTGCGACGATCGGCACGCCGTACAGCGTGACCTTCTCATACGCCATCACCGCCGCCGCGTCCTTCTCCCAGTGCGGCTCGCTGTAGGTGCGCTTGACCAGGTGCTGGGCGAGCGGCTCGATCCACTCCGGCTCGATCCTCGCATTGACCCGTGCCCACAGCCGGGACGTCTCCACCAGCTCCGCGGACATGACGAAGCGCGGCGGCTTCTTGAAGAGCGCCGAACCGGGGAAGACGGCGAATTTGGCGTTCCGCGCTCCCAGGTACTCGTTCTTCGCGCCTTCCTTGACGTCTTTCATCCCGATGTGGGAGAGCAGTCCCGCGAGCAGCGACACATGCACCTGCTGGTCGGACGCGTCCTGCTCGTTGAGATGAATGCCCATCTGCTTGGCGACCGTGCGCAGCTGCGAGTAGATGTCCTGCCATTCGCGGATGCGCAGGAAGTTGAGATATTCCTGTTTGCACATCCGGCGGAAACTGGACGAGCCCCGCTCTTTCTGCTGCTCGCGGACATAGCGCCAGAGATTGAGGAAGGCGAGGAAGTCGCTTGTCTCGTCCTTGAAGCGGGCATGCTGCTGGTCGGCCTGCGCCTGCTTGTCGGCGGGCCGCTCGCGCGGGTCCTGGATCGACAGCGCGGCCGCGATGACCATGACCTCGCGCACACAGCCGTTGCGGTCCGCCTCGATGACCATACGGGCCAGCCGCGGGTCGACAGGAAGCTGGCTGAGCTTGCGCCCCAGCTGCGTGAGCCGCTTCTTCGGATCCTTCTGCTTGGGGTCCAGCGCCCCCAGCTCCTGGAGCAGCTGGACGCCGTCGCGGATATTGCGGTGGTCAGGCGCGTCGATGAACGGGAACTTCTCGATGTCGCCCAGTCCGGCCGCGGTCATCTGGAGGATGACGGAGGCCAGATTCGTACGGAGGATCTCCGCGTCCGTGAACTCCGGGCGGGAGAGGAAGTCCTCCTCCGTGTACAGCCGGATGCAGATGCCGTCGGAGGTGCGGCCGCAGCGGCCCTTGCGCTGGTTGGCGCTCGCCTGCGAGATCCGCTCGATGGGCAGCCGCTGCACCTTGGTGCGATGGCTGTAGCGGGAGATGCGGGCGGTCCCCGGGTCGATCACATATTTGATGCCCGGGACGGTCAGCGAGGTCTCGGCGACATTCGTGGCCAGCACGATCCGGCGGCCGGAGTGCGGCTGGAAGACACGGTGCTGCTCGGCGTGCGAGAGGCGCGCGTACAGCGGCAGCACCTCGGTATTGCGCAGCTTCTTCTTGATCAGCGCGTCCGCCGTGTCGCGGATCTCGCGCTCCCCGGAGAGGAAGACCAGGATGTCGCCCGGTCCCTCGCCCTGCAGCTCGTCCACGGCGTCGCAGATGGCCGTGATCTGGTCGCGGTCGGCCTCCTCGCTGTCCTCTTCGAGCAGCGGGCGGTAGCGGACCTCGACCGGATACGTACGGCCGGAGACCTCGACGATCGGCGCATCGCCGAAGTGGCGGGAGAACCGCTCCGGGTCGATCGTCGCGGAGGTGATGACGACCTTGAGGTCCGGGCGGCGGGGGAGCAGCTGGGACAGATAGCCGAGCAGGAAGTCGATGTTGAGGCTGCGCTCATGCGCCTCGTCGATGATGATCGTGTCATAGGCGCGCAGCTCGCGGTCCGTCTGGATCTCGGCGAGCAGGATGCCGTCGGTCATCAGCTTGACGAAGGTCTCGTCCTGGTTCACCTGGTCGGTGAAGCGGACCTTCCAGCCGACGGCCTCGCCGAGCGGGGTCTTCAGCTCCTCCGCGACCCGCTCGGCGACGGTGCGCGCGGCGATGCGGCGCGGCTGCGTATGGCCGATCATGCCGCGCACGCCGCGGCCCAGCTCCAGACAGATCTTGGGGATCTGCGTGGTCTTTCCGGAGCCCGTCTCGCCCGCCACGATCACGACCTGGTGGTCGCGTATCGCCTCCAGGATCGTGTCCTTCTTCTGGCTGACCGGGAGCTGCTCCGGATACGACACCTCCGGGACGCGGGCGGCGCGCGCGGCGGTACGGGCGGCGGACTTCTCGGCCTCGGCGGCGATCTCGGCCAGCACGGCCTGCCGCGCCTCGGGCTTGCGGATGCGGCGGGCGCCCTCAAGACGGCGGCCGAGGCGGTGGGCGTCGCGCAGCGAGGCCCCGGCCAGCAAGGTCTTGAGGTCGGCGAGGTCGGCGAAGGAAGTAGACATACGGATCCCAGGATCGCACCCGCGCGAAAGCGGTGGCGAACGTATTTGCCCCGCGGGCTCAGGCGCGGGCTGGCTGAGGCGATGAGGCAGTATGGACCAGATCCGTCCGGACCCGCCTGATCCTGTCCGGCCCTGACCGGCCGTATCCGGTTCCTGGCCGTGTCCGGCCCCCGCTGTGTTCGGCCCCGCCGTGTCCGGTCCTGAGCGAAAGGAAGCCCTGTCCATGCTGGCCAGTCGCGCGCACCGAGGCCGGGTCCCGGCAGCGGCGGCGACGGCGGTGCTGCTGGGCATGGTGTTCGCGCTGCTGCTGTGCGCGTCGTCGGGCGCGGCCCCTGCTCCCGCTTCTTCTCCCGCTTCCTCCGGGGGCGTGACGAACGCGACTCCGGCGACCGCGGTGACTGCCGCGACAGCGACCGTCGCGGAACAGGGCTTCGCGGATCAGCACGCCCCCGGTTGCCGCAAGGGCGTCAAGGACCAGGACAACGGCGCCCACCCGGCGACCCCGCCGCGCGGCGGCGTCGGCTCCGAGTTCCTTCCGGCCCTGCACCAGACAGGCCACAGCGCGTCCGCCGCGGGCGGCAGCCTGGCCGGGGTCATGCTGGACGTCACACCGGAGCGCGGGCCTCCGCCGCTGGCCCCGCCCTCACCCATGGAACTGTCCATCCTGCGCGTTTAGGCAGTGCCCGGTACCGCCCACCCGGTACCCGCACCACGCTGTCCCCCCCTTTCACGCACCCATCACGGCCTTCGCTCAGGAGCACTGCCATGTCCGCTTTCTCTCGTTCATCCCGCAAGCCGCTGGCGATCGGCGCGGGCGTCGTCGCCGCCGCGCTGCTGTTCGGCTTCGCCTCGTACACGGCCACCCGCCCCGACGCCGACCCCTCGCCGTCCCGGAACGCCAGCGCCGCGGCCGACTCCTCCGCCGACTCCTCCACTGATTCCTCCGCGGACTCCCAGGCAGGCGTCTACCCGGAGCTGGAGAAACTCGCCCGCCGCGACGCCAAGGACCCGCTCGCCCAGGGGCGCGCCGACGCGCCCGTCGTACTGATCGAGTACGCCGACTTCAAGTGCGGCTACTGCGGGAAGTTCGCCCGGGACACCGAGCCGGAGCTGGTGAAGAAGTACGTCGAGAAGGGCACCCTGCGCATCGAGTGGCGCAACTTCCCGATCTTCGGAGAGGAGTCCGAGTCGGTGGCCCGGGCCGCCTGGGCGGCGGGGCAGCAGGGCCGTTTCTGGCAGTTCCACGAGGCCGCGTACGCCGAGGGGGCGAAGGAGAAGGGGTTTGGCGCGGACCGCCTCAGGCAGCTCGCCGAGACGGCGGGGGTCGCGGACCTCGATCGCTTCGACAAGGACCGGGACGGCGACGCGGCGAAGCAGGCGGTGCGGAAGGACCAGGACGAGGCATACGGACTGGGCGCGACATCCACCCCGTCGTTCCTGGTCAACGGCCGGCCGCTGGCGGGCGCGCAGCCGGCCGAGACCTTCGCCGAGGTGATCGAGGCGGCGGCGAAGCAGGCGGCGGCGAAGTGAGCGACATCGGATATCTGGCCGCCTTCCTGGGCGGCCTGCTCGCGCTGCTCAGCCCGTGCAGCGCACTGCTGCTCCCGGCGTTCTTCGCGTACTCCATCGACTCCGCGTCCCGGCTCGTGGCCCGTACGGGCATCTTCTACGCGGGACTGGCCACCACCCTGGTGCCGCTCGGCGCGGCGGGCTCCTACGCGGGGCGCTTCTTCTACGGCAACCGCGATCTGCTGGTCGCGGTTGGCGGCTGGCTCATCATCGCGCTGGGCGTGCTCCAGATCCTGGGGCTGGGCTTCGCCTCCCGCCGTATGGCCGAGCTCTCCGGCCGCATCCGCCCCACGAACGCGGTCTCCGTCTACGCCCTGGGCCTGGTGTACGGCCTCGCTGGCTTCTGCGCCGGCCCGATCCTCGGCAGCGTCCTGACGGTCTCCGCGCTCAGCGGCAGCCCGGTGTACGGCGGTCTGCTCCTCGCGGTCTACGCCCTGGGCATGGCGGTGCCGCTGTTCCTGCTCGCGCTGCTGTGGGACCGCCTCGACCTGGGCCGACGGCGGTGGCTGCGGGGCCGCGCCTTCCGGCTGGGCCGGCTGGAGCTGCACACCACATCGCTGCTGTCCGGACTGTTCTTCATCGCCCTGGGCGGCCTCTTCCTCGCCTTCGACGGCGCCACGGCCCTTCCGGGCCTGCTGTCGGTCGACGACTCCTTCGCAGCCGAGCGGTGGGCGCGGGACCTGGGCGCCGCCATCCCGGACTGGCTGCTCATCGTGGCGGCCGTGGCGATCGCCGCCATCACCCTCGGCACCCGCGGCTGGCGCCGCCGCGAACGCACCTGACACCCCAGCGGCCCGGCCCCGGAGACATCCCCCCCGGGGGCCGGGCCTCAGCGGACGGGTCGCCTCACTTGGCGTGCGCGTTGGCGTAGGAGAAACGCGAACGCCCCCTCCGGTGCTCCGGAGGGGGCGTTCGGGCCCTGGCGGGCGGTGGTGGCTGGGGCCGGGGTCGAACCGGCGACCTTCCGCTTTTCAGGCGGACGCTCGTACCAACTGAGCTACCCAGCCACGCGACCGGTGAGGGCCGCAGCGGTCCTGACGGGATTTGAACCCGCGGCCTCCACCTTGACAGGGTGGCGAGCACTCCAAACTGCTCCACAGGACCAAGCATGGTGCGAGAGCAAGTCTCGCACATGGTGATGCGTGCCCCCAACGGGATTCGAACCCGTGCTACCGCCTTGAAAGGGCGGCGTCCTGGGCCACTAGACGATGAGGGCTAAGGGCCCACCTGGGCGCTTCTCAGCGCGTCGGGGACGTGAGAAGCATATGGGATGGGAGGAGGTATCGCCAAAACGGTTTAGAGGGAGGGGGCGGGGCTGGGTGATCCCGGCCCTGGGGAGGGGTTTGGAGAGGGGGTCGCGGAAGGACTGGGCGAGGCGGTCGGCAGCGGGGTGTTCTCCTCCGCCAGATGGCGGGTCACCTCTGCGGAGGTCAGCCCCAGGCCGCCCAGGGTGATCTCGTCCCAGGCCTGCAGCCGTTTGGTCGTGCGGTCCAGATACAGCACCGAGGTCTCGACCTTCGCCGGCTCGTCCCTCTCCACCGCGCGCAGCCCGCCGCCGCCCGTCGAGCCCTCGACCTTGAGGCGGGTGCCGAAGGGGAGGAGTTCGTTCTCGCGGCGGTGGATGTCGCCCGCCAGGACGAGCGGAACGGTCCCGTCCGTCTCGCGGGCGGCAAGCGGGTTGTGGACCACCGCGATGTCCACCGGGGTGCCCGCCCTCTCCTGGTCGCGCAGGGCGGAGGCGAACCGGATTCCGGCCATGTATTCGACGGCCTCGCCGCCGTCCTCCAGGGAGCGGTCCGGGGTGAAGCGTGGGTCCCCGGTGCCCGCGATGCGCAGCCCGCCGATGTCCATGGCGGCGCCCTCGTCGAGGACGTGCACGTTCTTCAGCTTGCTGAGGTACTCCTGGGTGATGAGGGAGTCGTGGTTGCCCCGGACCCAGACGTAGGGAGCGCCGAGCCCGGGGATCGCGTCGAGGAAGGCGTTCTCCGCGGTCGCGCCGTGGTCCATGGTGTCGCCGGAGTCGATGATCACGTCGATCTCGTACTGCTTCACCAGCGAGCCGATGATGTGCCACGCCGCGGGGTTGAGGTGGACGTCGGAGACGTGCAGCACCCGGATGGTGCCCGGGTCCGGCTGGTACGCGGGGAGCGTGGAGGTGGCCTCGTACAGCTTGGTCACATTGGTCACCAGCCGGGCCAACTCCTTCTGGTAGACGTCGAATTCGCTGATGATGGAGCGGGCGTCGCCGACGACGGAGGGCGCGGAGGAGAGCAGTCCGGAGTAACGGGGCTCCAGGACGGACTTGGGGTTCCAGGAGGCGTACGCGGCGGTGCCGGACGCGGCCAGCAGGGCGAGCGCCAGGCCGCCCGCGGTCAGGGCCCGCCGCGGGCTGCGGAAGACGGCCAGGCCGAGGGCGGTGGCGCCGGCGACGACGGCGATGCAGGAGCGCACAGCCAGATCGGTGGCGCCGTCCCGCACATCGCGGGAGATCTCGTCCTGGAGGCCGGAGATCAGCTGCGGGTTCTCGACCAGGTCCTGGGAGCGCGCCGGGTCGAGCCGGTCGACGTCCACGTCGAGACGGATCGGGGCGACATGGGAGTCCAGTTCCAGCGCGCCGAGCGGCGAGACGTTGATCTTTGTGCCGCCGGTCACGGAGGGGCGCAGGGTCATGCTGGTGTCCATCGGCCCCACCGGGGTGTGGACGCTGCCGACGATCAGCAGCCCGAGCCACGCGCCGAGCAGCACCACCGCCGCCATGCCCAGGGCGCTGGCCCACGGGTGCGGGGTGTGGACGAGGGAGCTGACAGGGGTGGCGTGGTGGGCGCGGTAGCGACGCGGGAGCATGTCGAGCGGGCCCCTGAGGCGACCTGGGGCGCGGCGAGGGGGAATCGGGTGGCGCGGGTTCCGGCGGCTCGGGTTCGGGCGGCGAGGACGGCGTTCCGAGGCTTCGCGGTCCATTGCTCCGATATGCCCAGGTAAGCAGCGGAGCATGCGGAGAGGCGGGCCGGAACCCTGCGCACGGGGCTCGTACGTGACAATGGCCACGTGCTGGAGATGACGCGCGAGGAGTTCGAGGAACTGGTCGCCGAGGCGCTCGACCGGATCCCGCCGGAGCTGACGCGGCTGATGGACAATGTCGCGGTGTTCGTCGAGGACGAGCCGACCGCGGACGACCCCGAGCTGCTCGGGCTCTACGAGGGGACTCCGCTGACCGACCGAGGCGAGTGGTACGCGGGCGTGCTGCCGGACCGGATCACGATCTACCGCGGCCCCACGCTGCGGATGTGCGAGTCGCGCGAGGACGTCGTCGCGGAGACCGAGATCACCGTGGTGCATGAGATCGCCCACCACTTCGGGATCGACGACGAGCGGCTGCATGCACTGGGGTACGGATGATGGTTGCCATGAGATCCGGGAAAGCAGGGAAAGCCGGGGGGTCCGGAAAGGCAGGGTCTGGGAGATACCCCAACTACGTCCATGGCCCGGCCTCCGAGGCCATCGACCCCGACGTCGACCTCCATGTGCCCGCACAGCGCGCCGAGACGGCCGGCGCGCACAAGTGGCAGGTGCTGGGCGCGATCTCGGCGGGCGGCGCGGCCGGGGCGCTGGCGCGGTACGCGGCCTCCGTGCACTGGCCGGCCCCGGCGGGGGCGTTCCCATGGGCCGTGTTCTGGGTCAATGTGGCGGGCTGCGGTCTGATCGGGGTGCTCATGGCACTGGTCAGCGAGGGCGGCCGGGGTGCGCGCACGCATCCGCTGGTGCGGCCCTTCCTCGGGGTCGGGGTGCTGGGCGGCTTCACCACCTTCTCCACGTACGCGCTGGACTTCACCGAGCTGCTGGAGCGCGAGGAGGCCGGTACGGCGCTGGCGTACGCGGGCGGGACGGTCGTGGGCGCGGTGGCCGCGGTGTGGCTGGCGGCGTCGGCGACGCGGGCCGTGCTGGCCAGGACGGCGGCGGCGCGGTGAACTGGCTGCTGGTGGCCGTGGGCGCGGCGGTCGGGGCGCCTCTGCGCTATCTGACGGACCGTGCGGTGCAGCTGCGGCACGACTCGGTCTTCCCCTGGGGGACGTTCACCGTCAACGCGTGCGGTGCGCTGGTGCTCGGACTGCTGGCGGGGGCGTCGGTGTCCTCGCAGACGTATGCGCTGCTGGGCACGGGGCTGTGCGGGGCGCTGACGACGTACTCCACCTTCTCGTACGAGACGCTCCGGCTGGCGGAGCGCGGCTGGAAGTTCCTGGCGGCGGCGAATGTGGGGGCGTCGCTGCTCGTGGGGCTGGGGTCGGTGTTCCTGGGCGTGGAGCTGGCACGCGGCCTCACGGCCTAGCCGTACGCGCGCGTGGAGGCACGCGTCCGTATGCGGGCGGTCCCGCGGCGGTCCCGCGGCGAGCCCGCCGGGCGGGTGTCGCCGTGTGGGCCGGGCGGGTGGCCTGTGGGGCGTGTCCCTTGTGGGGCGAGGGGAGTTGGGCAGGGCAGTCGCGTCCCCTGCTCCCGTCCCGGAGGTGCCGTTGTGCGCCAGTTGTCAGTCCCCGGCCGCCGTGGCCGCCGTACGGCCGTCTGGATCGCCGCCTCATTGGCGCTCGCGGCCTCGTCGGCTGGCTGTATGAGCGTCAGCGACAACGACAAGGGCGACGCGAAGCCGGCGCCGAGCACGTCCCTGGACCAGGGCGGAACGGCCGCGGAGCCGGACGGCGGGCACGGGGCCCCGGGCGGCCGGCGGGTGCACATCGACAAGCAGGGCGCGAAGGACGAGGAGGACCGGGCGGAGGAGAAAGACGAGACACAGGGGGAGAAGGAAGCGGCCGTGTCGCCGAGCCCGAGCGGACCGGAGCCCTCCCCGCCGCCGGAGCCCGGCGACGGCGGTGCGCAGCCGAAGCCGTCGAAGGGCGAACCGTCGCCGACCGAGGGCGACGACGACGGGTCGCCCTCCTCGCCCCCGCCGTCCGAGCCGCCGAGCGAGCCTTCGGAGCCGCCCTCCGAGCCGAGCCCCGGGCCCTCGCCGGAGCCCACCGACGAGCCGCCGGCCTCCTCCAACCCCGAGGTGCAAGCCGGGGCGATGCACCCGGCGGACGAGCAGGGCGACGGCATGAAGGGCGAGCCGGAGGCGTCGCCGCAGCCGGGGCCGGCGTAGGGGCGTCGGCCACCCGGTTTGCGTTGGAAGGGGGAGGGTGCGTATGGTGGTAGATCGTTTGATCCCATTCATTGCCCGGCGCCGAAAGAGCGCGCCGTGTGGCGCGTACTCTCCCTGGCCGTGGCTGACCGCATTGAGGCGGTCGATTTGCGAATCACGGAGTTTGGGCGCGTGCCGAGACTCCGGAAGGTTTCGCATTTCGCATGTCCGCATTCAATTCTGATCACGTCGTCGTGCCCGAGACCGGGGCGGACACCGCCGCGGCTGCCGAGGCTCCTGCGGCCGCCGAGGCCCCGGTGGCCTCCGCGGCCGACAGCGCGCCCGCTGAGCCCCAGATCACCTTCGGGGACCTGGGCCTGCCCGAGGGCGTCGTCCGCAAGCTCGCGCAGAACGGCGTGACCGTCCCCTTCCCGATCCAGGCCGCGACCATCCCGGACGCCCTGGCCGGCAAGAACATCCTCGGCCGCGGCCGCACCGGCTCCGGCAAGACGCTCTCCTTCGGCCTGCCGCTGCTCGCCACCCTGGCCGGCGGCTACACCGAGAAGAAGAAGCCCCGCGGTGTCATCCTCACCCCGACCCGTGAGCTCGCGATGCAGGTCGCGGACGCCCTCCAGCCGTACGGCGACGTCCTCGGCCTGAAGATGAAGGTCGTCTGCGGCGGTACGTCCATGGGCAACCAGATCTACGCGCTGGAGCGCGGCGTCGACGTCCTCGTCGCCACCCCGGGCCGGCTGCGGGACATCATCAACCGCGGCGCGTGCTCCCTGGAGTCCGTCCAGGTCGCCGTCCTCGACGAGGCCGACCAGATGGCCGACCTGGGCTTTATGCCCGAGGTGACCGAGCTGCTCGACCAGGTCCCGGAGGGCGGGCAGCGCCTGCTGTTCTCGGCCACGCTCGAGGACGAGATCGACACCCTGGTCAAGCGCTACCTGGTGGACCCGGTGACCCACGAGGTGGACCCGTCGGCCGGCGCGGTCACGACCATGACGCACCACGTCCTCATCGTGAAGCCCAAGGACAAGGCCCCGGTCACCGCCGCCATCGCCGCCCGCAAGGGCCGCACCATCGTCTTCGTACGCACCCAGCTCGGCGCCGACCGGGTCGCGGAGCAGCTGCGCGAGGCGGGGGTGAAGGCGGACGCGCTGCACGGCGGCATGACCCAGGGCGCGCGCACCCGCACGCTCGCCGACTTCAAGGACGGCCAGGTCAATGTGCTCGTCGCCACCGACGTCGCCGCCCGGGGCATCCACGTCGACGGCATCGACCTGGTCCTGAACGTGGACCCGGCTGGCGACCACAAGGACTATCTCCACCGCTCGGGCCGTACGGCGCGGGCCGGCAAGTCCGGCACGGTCGTCTCCCTGTCGCTGCCTCACCAGCGCCGGCAGATCTTCCGTCTGATGGAGGACGCGGGCGTGGACGCCACGCGCCACATCATCGGGCAGGGCGGCTCGTTCGACCCGGAGGTCGCCGAGATCACCGGCGCGCGGTCCCTGACCGAGGTCCAGGCCGACTCCGCCAACAACGCCGCCAAGCAGGCCGAGCGCGAGGTCGTCGAGCTGACCCGCCGCCTTGAGCGCGTCCAGCGCCGCGCGGCGGAACTCCGCGAGGAGGCCGACCGCCTGGTCGCCCGCGCGGCGCGCGACCGCGGCGAGGACCCCGAGACGGCTGTCGCCGAGGTCACCGAGGCCGCCGAGGCCGAGGTCGAGGCGGCTGCGGCCGCCGCGGCAGCGGCCGAGGAGCGCGAGCAGCGCCGGGACAACCGCCGCGATGACCGCCGTGACGACCGTCGTGACGAGCGCGGCAACTTCGAGCGCCGCGGCTCCTTCCGCCGGGATGAGCGCCGTGACGACCGGCGGGACGACCGCGGCGGTTTCCGTCGTGACGACCGTCGTGACGAGCGTCGTGACGACCGGCGGGACGACCGTGGCGGCTTCCGCCGCGAGGACCGTGGTTCGTTCCGTCGTGACGACCGCCGGGATGAGCGTCGTGACGACCGGCGGGACGACCGCGGCGGTTTCCGCCGCGAGGACCGTGGTTCGTTCCGCCGTGACGACCGCCGTGACGAGCGTGGCGGCTTCCGCCGCGACGACCGCCCCGGCCACCACCGCGGCAGCGACCGCCCCTTCAACCGCGACCGCCGCGACGACCGCCCCTCCGGCGGCGGCCACCGCTTCAACAGCGACCGCCCGTACGGCCGTCGTGACGACCACCGCGGCGGCGACCACCGCAGCAACTCCGGCTCCTCCTTCGGCCGCCGCGACGACAAGCCGCGCTGGAAGCGCAACGGCTGACCGAAAGCCTCGGAAACAGGCTGAAGCAGGCTCCGGACACCGGCAGACGGGCCGGGCGCACCTGGTGCGCCCGGCCCGTCCACCCATATGCCTCTTCACACCCGGCGAAGATCCGATACCCGATCGGCTCGCGCGAGCAGTCCGGCTATGCTGCACGGGTGCCTGTTTTCGCGGGCCGTTAGCTCAATTGGCAGAGCAGCGGACTTTTAATCCGTTGGTTGTGGGTTCGAGTCCCACACGGCCTACTGCTCCAGGGGCTGGGGAGACTTCCCTGACCTGCGATGAAGCGCCCGACCGGTTCAGCCGGCCGGGCGCTTCGCCGTTCCGGGACGTGCGTGTGCCCCGTGCGTGCCCGAGCGGGCGTACACCGGCGGGGTGGTTCCCGCCGGTGCGTCATGTCGGGAGCGAATCCGGACGTATCTCCTCTGGCAGGCTGGCCGCCGAGCGGCCCGAGTGAGCTGGCGGGAGTGATGGCCGATGCGGAGGCGGGCGTATGGCGCCGGGGCTGGTGCGGCGGGAGTGACGCGGTGGCCGCGGTGGGCCGTCCTGGTAGCGGGGTGTATGGGTGCGGCGGCATTGCTCGGCGGGTGTGAGTTGCCCGAGCCTTATGCGCCGGCCAGCAAGAATCCCGCGGGCGGCTACACGTACTACGTCAGCCCCGACGGGGACGACGACAACGACGGACTGTCCGAAGAGCGGCCCTGGCGGTCGCTGCAGCAGGCGGACGCGCTGCGGTTCAGGCCCGGCGACCGGCTGAGGCTGGAGGGCGGCGGCCGCTTCCGGGGCACGCTCAGCATCGGCAAGGGGGACGCCGGGAGCGCGAAGGCGCCCGTGGTGATCGAGTCGTACGGGGAGGGGCGGGCCACCATCGTCGCGGAGGACAGCCCGGGAATCTCGGTGCGGGACACCGGGGGCGTGGAGATCCGCGATCTCAATCTCGAAGGGGACAAAGCCGCGTTCGAACAGTGGGCGGGCGTCGACTTCTTCAGCGGGGCGGACGCGGGCGGCGAGCAGGAGAAGAAGCAGGAGGGGAGGCAGGAGAGGAAGCCGGCGCACCTGAGGATCTCCGATGTGGACGTCTCCCACTTCCGCAACGGCATCCGCATCGGCGGGCGCGACGGCGGCGGTTTCCGGGATGTCGTGATCAGCGATGTGGCCGTGTCCGGCAACCAGGACACCGGCATCGTCTCCTTCGGCCCGCGCTACGACCCGAAGGCACCGGCGTACGCCCACGAGGGTGTGACCGTCCTGCGCGCCAAGGTGTACGGGAACGCCGGCGATCCGACGGCGCACGACCGCAACACCGGCAGCGGGATCGTCCTGGGCAGCATCCGCGACGGCAAGGTGCAGCGGTCCTACGCGTACGACAACGGGGCGCGGTCCTCGGCGAAGGCCCCCGAGGGCCCGGAGGGGATCTGGACGCACGACTCGACCCGCATGCTCATCGAGAACAACGTCTCGGCGGGCAACCACACCGGGTCACGGGCCGACGGCGGCGGCTTCGGGCTGGACAACAACGTGTCGTCGTCCGTCGTCCAGTACAACCTGTCGTTCCACAACGACGGCCCCGGCTACATGATCTACTCCGGTCACGGCGGCGGCACCCACAAGGACAACACCGTCCGCTTCAACCTCAGCCTGGACGACGCCCGCAAGCTGTCGGAGTACGGCGGCATCGTGGCGTACGGCGCCCGGCTCGACGACCTGAAGATCTATCACAACACGGTGGTCCTCAAGGCCTCGGGCACGGGTGTGGCGGCGCCCGCGCTGCGGTTGCAGGAGGGGCTGCACAACACGGTGGTGAGCAACAACATCTTTGTGACGGACGGGGCCCCGCTGGTGGATGCACGGGCGGCCTTCCCGTCCGCGCAGGTGTCGCTCCGCGCCAACAACTACTTCAGCACCGGCGCATGGGCGCTGCGCTGGGGGCGGCAGACCTTCTCCTCGCTGGCCGCGTGGCGCGGGGCCTCCGGGCAGGAGAAGTGGGGCAGGACGTCGGCCGGCACCAGCGCGGACCCCTGTCTGCCCGCCGCCAAGGCCCCGGTCACCAGCGCGGACGAGGGAGTCGTCGCGCTGGTGCCGGGGTGTTCGGGGACCGTGCCGGGCGCACTGGATCTGCGGGAGTTCGGCATCGATCCGGGGGACGTGGACTACTTCGGCACGCCTCTCAGCGGCTCCAGGTCGATGGGCGCCGTCCAGCCGTCCGCAGAGTCCCGCACTGAGTCGCGCACTGAGTCCCGTACCGAGTCCAGCGCCAAGTCCAGCGCCGAGTCCCGTACGGAGCCCCCCGCCTCCCCCGCCGGCTGACGGACCCCGGCCGCGGGCTGCTGGCCGGGGAGCAGAGACGCGGCCGGACCGGCGGCGCCGCCGGGCGCCGGGCGGCCCAGGGCGCGCACCGTCCACCCCGCCGCCCGCCAGCGCGGTGCGTCGAGGGCGTTGCGGGCGTCCAGGATCCTCGGGGTCCGCACGAGCGGGGCCAGCGCGGCCGGGTCCAGTGCGCGGTACGCGGCCCACTCGGTCAGATGCAGGACGACGTCGGCGTCCCGGCACGCGGTGACGGCGTCCGGCGCGTACTCCGCCCCGGGCAGCACCGCGCGTGCGTTCTCCGCGCCTTCCGGGTCGTGGATGGACAGCTCTGCGCCTTCGCGGAGGGCCGCCTCCGCCACGGCGAGGGCGGGTGAGTCCCGTACGTCGTCGCTGTCCGGCTTGAACGTCACCCCGAGGACCGCCACCCGCCGGCCGGCGAGGTCTCCGCCCGCGAGGTCCCTGGCGACGTCCAGGGCCCGCCGCCGCTGCCGCAGATTGATCGCGTCGATCTCGTGGAGGAAGTCCACGGCGTGGCCCACGCCCATTTCCCGGGCGCGGGCGGCGAAGGCGCGGATGTCCTTGGGCAGGCATCCGCCGCCGAAGCCGAGCCCCGCGGACAGGAAGCGCCGCCCGATGCGGGTGTCGTGCCCGATGGCCTCGGCCAGGGTTGCCACATCCGCCCCGGCCGCGTCGCAGACCTCGGCCATGGCGTTGATGAACGAGATCTTCGTGGCGAGGAAGGAGTTCGCCGCGACCTTCACCAGCTCGGCGGTGGCCGGGTCGGTGCAGAGGTACGGGACGCCCGCGGCGAGCATGGGCGCGTACACCGCACGGAGGGTCTGATCGGCCTGGGAGGACAGGACGCCGGACACCAGCCGGTCGGGACGCAGCGTGTCCTGGACGGCGTACCCCTCGCGCAGGAACTCCGGATTCCAGGCGATCTCCGCGCCCCCGCCCTCGGGGGCGAGCCCGTCGACGAGCGAGGCGAGCCGGACCGTCGTGCCCACCGGGACGGTCGACTTGCCCACGATCAGACAGCGGCGGTGCAGATGCGGGGCGAGGCCCGTGACGACGGCGTCGACGTGGCGCAGATCCGCGGCGGGCGAGTCGCGTTGCTGGGGGGTGCCCACGCAGATGAAGTGGACGTCTCCGAAGCCGGCGGCCTCCCGCAGGGAGGTGGTGAACCGCAGCCGCCCGGAGCGGACGTTTCTGCCGAGGATCTCGCCCAGCCCCGGCTCGAAGAAGGGCGGGCTGCCGACGGCGAGTTCCTTGATCTTGGCGGCGTCGGAGTCGACGCCGAGGACGTCGTGTCCGATCTCCGCCATGCACGCCGCGTGCACGGCGCCCAGGTATCCCGTGCCGATGACGGTCAACCGCATGTCATGCCTCCTGTAAGCCGCTGTGCGGCAGGTCGGTCCGGCTTGGCCGGTTCAGTCCGGGTAGCCGTCCGGGTTGAGGTCCTGGAAGCGCCATGCGTCGGCGCACATCGCCGCGAGGCCGCGGGTGGCGGTCCAGCCCCATGCGCGCCCTGCCGCGCCCGGGTCGGCCACCAGCGCCGCCACATCCCCGGGGCGGCGGCGGGTGATCTCGTACGGGATGGGCCGGCCGCAGGCTTCCTGGAACGCGGCGATCAGGTCCAGGACGGACGTCCCCACCCCGGTGCCCAGGTTGAAGACCCGCATGCCGCGGTCGTCGCCCAGGTGTTCGAGGGCGACGCGGTGGCCGTCGGCGACGTCCATGACATGGATGTAGTCGCGCACCCCGGTGCCGTCAGCCGTCGGATAGTCGTCGCCGAAGACGCTCAGCGCCTCCCGTCTGCCGACCGCGACCTGGGCGAGATACGGCATGACGTTGCCCGGCACGCCGTGCGGGTCCTCGCCGAGCAGACCGCTCGGGTGCGCGCCGACCGGGTTGAAGTAGCGCAGCGCCAGAACGCTGAGCTCCGGCTGGTGCCGGCAGGCGTCGGCCAGGAGCTGTTCGCAGAGCCATTTGGAGGTGGCGTACGGATTGGTGGGGGCGGCCGGGTGGTTCTCGGTGAGCGGGATGCCGGCCGGGGCGTCGCCGTAGACCGAGCAGGACGAGGAGAAGACCAGCCGGTGCACCCTGTGCGTCCGCATGGCGTGCAGCAGCGCCGTCGTGCCGCCGAGGTTGACGTCGTAGTA
This sequence comes from Streptomyces sp. PR69, assembly GCF_026420845.1. GTDB lineage: Bacteria > Actinomycetota > Actinomycetes > Streptomycetales > Streptomycetaceae > Streptomyces. Next base: position 60,287 of record NZ_JAOWCB010000027.1, read on the forward strand.
CTCCGTCGGCTTCTCCACGGACTCACCCACGGCCTTCTTCGCCGCGAAGTGCACGACCGCGTCGATGGAGTGGGCGGCGAAGACGCGGTCCAGCGCGGCGCGGTCGCGCAGATCGGCCCGGTAGGCGGCGGCGACAGGGCGGCCGGCGACCTTCGCGATGCGTTCCAGGGCGTGGGGCGAGCTGTTGGAGTGGTCGTCGACGACGACGACCTCGTAGCCGTGCTCGATCAGTTCGACGCAGGTGTGGCTGCCGATGAATCCGGCGCCGCCGGTGACCAGGACCGTTTCGGACATGGAGGGACCTCGTTTCATGCCGCGGGGAGGGAAGAGGCAGGGAGGAGAAGGGGCATGGGGTGTGCCGGCGTCAGGTCACCAGCCGAAGACGCCCGCCGCGTAGCGGGGGTACAGCGCGATGGCCAGGGCGAGCGGGAGCAGCGCCGCGGCCCCGGCCAGCAGTGGGGTGCGGGCGGTGCCGAGCGCCCTGTGCACGGGCATGCCCGCCCCCTTGGCTACTTCCGCCGCGTGGAGCCCCGCGATTGCCAGAGTGACCGCGGCGTAGGACAGCGCGCCGAGGATGCAGAGGAAGACATAGCCGGCCGCGGGGCCGGTGAGCTCCCCGTACACGGCCGCGCACGACAGCGTCAGCGTGACGGCCAGATGCGGTGCGACCAGCCGGAGCGGCAGGGGTTCCAGGCCGTTGCGGGCCTTGGGGGTGACCTTGAAGACGACGGGACGCGGTCGCAGCCGCTGCCGTACGGCCGCCGCCACCCCCCAGGCGACATAGGGCCAGCGGGACAGGCCGAACAGCCAGTTCTCCCAGCTCAGTACGGGGGCGTCGCGCGGTCGCAGCAGGCCCCGCCGCCGCATGAACACCGTGAGCAGCACCAGCCACACCGACATGGCCCAGAAGTGCACCAGGAACACAAAGTAGTTCACATTGATCCAGGGGATGCCCACCACCGCCGCCACGGCGGGCAGCGCCAGCCCGGTCGTCGTGACCAGCGCCAGCATGGGGTAGAACGAAAGCGTGTAGAGGAAGCGGATGCGCAGCTTCCAGGGGAGCCGTCTCAGATGCCGCGGCAGCAGCCCGAAGAGCATGAAGGTCAGGCTTCGCGACCACTGGAACTCCTGAGTGATCATGGCGGCGAAGGTGTACGGCCCTTCGCCGTGCGCCTCGGCGTCGATCGCGAACGCACCGTGCCAGCCAGCCGAGTTGAGCAGAAATGCCGTCGAGAAGTCCTCCGCCAACTCCGGGCCGAGGCCCCCGATGTCGCGCAGGGCGGCGGTGCGCACCGCGTAGTGGGAGCCGATGCACACCGGGGCCAGGCCCCCCGAATGGCCCAGCTGCACCGCGCCGTGGAAGATCGCCTCACGGTAGAGCCTGCCGCGCGCCGCCCACGAGGAGTCCGCGTTGGAGTCGCAGACGCTCGGCGCGGCCACATAGCCGATGGCGGGGTCCGCGAACGGCCGGACCACCTCGGTGAGATAGCCCGGCTGCGGCACATGGTCGCAGTCGAGCTGCGCGACGACGTCGTAGTCGCGGTAGCCCCAGTGGTCGTAGAAGTAGGCGAGATTGCCTTCCTTGCACTTGGTGCGGCGGGGCCAGTCGGCGCGGTGGTAGTCCGGCCGCCCGGTGCGGGTCGACACCCGCACTCCGTGCTCCGCACACCACCGCTGGATCTCCGGTGACGGGTCCTCGTCGCAGAGCCAGACGTCGTATGCGTACGGGAAGTCCTGGGCCAGCATCGCCCGGAGCGTTTTCTCGGCCACCTCCCACTGTTCCGACGGGGCGCGTGTGACCGCGAACGCGGTGCGCAGCTTCGGGACCTCGGCCCGCGGCTGGAAACGCTGGAGTCTGATGACGGCGACGATGAACTGAAGGGGGAGGAGGGAGAGATAGAGCAGGAGCAGGCTGTTGACGGTCAGGCCGAGCCAGCTCACCCGGTGCTCCGGCTGCAGCCACCAGATCCAGAACCAGATGACGCAGGTCAGCCAGCCGGTGGCCAGTGCCGTCACCTTCAGCCGGTCGCGCCGGGGCAGACAGGTCGCGAAAGCGTAGGGCCGGGGCTTGAGGGGGCGGGGGTCGAGGTCGAAGGACGGGCCGTCGGCGGGGACGTCGAGGATATTGCCGTCCGACAGGTGCAGGATGTGGGTCCGCAGGGCTTCGGGGTCGGGCGGGCTGCCGGGTGCGGGCGCCGCGGCGGGCGGCGGTGCGGGCGGTGGTACGGCGGTGGCCGGTGCGGACGATCGTACGGCCGTGGCCTGCGGGGCCTGCGGGGCCTGCGGGGCCTGTGGGGCCTGCGGGGCCTGCGGGCGGTCGAGCGGGAGGGTCATGGCAGTCCCGACCGCCCGGAGTGCAGCAGCCTCGCTCCGGCGGCCAGGTCCTCGGGGCGGGCCGCGAACCACTCCACCGTGCGGCGCAGCCCCTCCGCGATGTCGACCTCCGGGTGCCAGCCGAGCAGTTCCTCGGCGAGGGCGATCACCGGGCGGCGGCGCACCGGGTCGTCGGCGGGCAGCCCGCGGTACTCCACCGTGGACGAGGAGCCGGTGATGTCGAGGACCAGTTCGGCCAGCTCCGTGACCGCCAGTTCCCTCGGATTTCCCAGATTGACCGGGCCCGCCTCGTCCGAGTCGAGCATGGCGATGATTCCGCGGATCAGATCGTCGACATAGCAGAAGCTGCGGGTCTGCTTTCCGTCCCCGTAAACGGTCAGCGGTGCTCCGCTCAGCGCCTGGGTGATGAAGCTGGAGACCACGCGTCCGTCGTGCGGACGCATGCGCGGACCGTAGGTGTTGAAGATGCGTACGATGCCGACATTTGCGTCGAGGGTGCGCCGGTAGGCGAAGGACAGCGCTTCGGCGAATCGCTTGGCTTCGTCGTACACGCTGCGCGGGCCAATGGGATTGACATTTCCCCAGTAGTCCTCGTCCTGCGGATGGAGCAAGGGGTCGCCGTACACCTCGCTCGTCGAGGCGAGGACCAGGCGTGCGCCGTGGCGGTGGGCCAGACGCAGGGCGTTCTCCGTGCCGCGGCTGCCGGCGGCCAGGGTCTGCAGGGGCAGCCGCAGATAGTCGGGCGGTGAGGCGGGGCTCGCCAGATGGGTCACGGCGTCAACCGGACCGGACACGTCCACGGCGACGCTGACATCTGTGTGGCGGAATTCAAAAGCGGGGTTCTGTCTCAGCCGGGCGATGTTCTTCGGCTCGCCCGTCGAGAAATCATCCAGGCACACCACGGAGTCGCCGCGGCGCAGCAGTGCCTCGCACAGATGCGAGCCCAGAAAGCCGCCGCCGCCGGTCACAACAACGCGCATGACTTATCTCCAGCGGTCTCGGTTATCGGACAACCGCAGAAAAGCGTATGGACGTTCATAGGATTTTCTGTGATGGTTTCCGGCGCTGCTGCGCTGATCGGCGGGCATCTGGCGGCCGCGGCGCGCGCCCTGCGGGCCGGGGGCCGTCGGCCCCGTCACTCGGGCGTGTGAACGGGCTCCGGGCGAGTCGCCCGGCCGGTCGGCAGGGGGCCGTGTGCCGGTCCGGCGGGAGCCGTGTCGTTGACCGGGCTTCGGATGGCGTAAGGTGGTGTTCACCGACGCGGGGTGGAGCAGCTCGGTAGCTCGCTGGGCTCATAACCCAGAGGTCGCAGGTTCAAATCCTGTCCCCGCTACTCGCATACGGCGGCCCGGCACTTCTCACAGGAGTGCCGGGCCGCCGTCGTCGTGCCCCGGTGGCTTCGCCGGTGAGCGGCAGGGGCATCGTCCGGTCGGCCGACGGCCGGGTCGCCGTGCGGCGCGGATCCGGCCAGCCTGGGAGGGGCGCGGTACGGTCCGCAGCCTGAGCGGACTGGGCAGGAGAGCATCGGTGGGGCAGCGACGGTACGAGGACGTGAGCTCGGCGCAGCTCTTCGTCCGTCTGCTGCCCGGTCTGATGATCCTCGGCGGGGTCGTCTTCGACTTCGCGACGCCGGCCAAGTTCACCGCCGTCCCCATGTTCGCCGCATCCCCGCTGATCGCCGCGCCCTTCTTCTCCCGGCGCGCCACCGCCATCACCGGCCTCGCCGCGATCGTCGGCGTGATGGGGATGCACGCCTACAACCACACCGTCAGCCAGATCACGGCCCTGACCGAGACCACCACGCTGGTGACGGTGTCGGCTCTCGCGCTGCTCATCAATGACGTCGTACGGCGCGGCAACGAGCGGCTCGCCTCCGCGCGGGTGATCGCGGAGACCGCGCAGCGCGCCGTGCTGCCCACGCCCGCGGAGCAGATCGGCGGGCTGCGGGTCGCCGCGCGATACGAGGCGGCGCAGGCGGACGCGTTCATCGGCGGCGACCTCTTCGCCGTACAGGACACGCCCTACGGGGTGCGGCTGGTGGTCGGGGACGTACGGGGCAAGGGGCTGGACGCGGTGGAGGCCGTGGCCGTGGTCATCGGGGCGTTCCGGGAGGCGGCGGAGCAGGAGCGCTCGCTGGAAGGCGTCGCGGGGAGGCTGGAGCGGGCGCTGGCGCGTGAGGGGACGCGGCGCAGCGGGCTGGACGCGGTCGAGGGGTTCACCACGGCGGTGCTCGCGGAGGTCTCGCGGCCGCTGGACGCCGTACGGGTGGTGAACCGGGGGCACCCAGCGCCGCTGCTGCTGTACGCCGACGGGCGTGTGGACCTGCTGGAGCCGGCCGAGGCGGCGCTGCCGCTGGGCATGGGGGACCTGGGGAGCTGGCCGGACCGTGCGGAGGCGCGGCCGCTGCCGCCCGGGGCGACGCTGCTGCTCTACACCGACGGGCTGTCCGAGGCGCGCGATGCCGACGGCGTCTTCTACGACCCGGGGGAGCGGCTGAGCGGCCGGATCTTCCCCGGTCCCGAGGAGCTGCTGGACGCGCTGGTCGAGGACGTCCGGCGGCACACGGACGGCGGGACCACGGACGATATGGCGCTGCTTGCGGTGATGCGTCCGACGGAGCGGCAGCCGCGGAAGCGCAGGACGGTGCCGGTCGTCCGGGCCAGCGCGGACGACCGGCACCGTCCGTAATCGAGAGGGAGCCCTCCGCATAACATTTGACACACAGTCAGTTCTTGGGCGGGTTCAGAGGTGGGGCGCGAGAGGACTGAGGGGCGGTCAACTTGCCTATCTGTATGTGCTTATGTCCAGTTGTGTCTCGCGCAAAGAACTTAAAGATCAGACGGAACGGCTTGGATTCCCGAGCGGGTGTCTATTAACGTTCGATAACGCAACGCGGTTGTCCCAGCCGTCGTCAGAGGCGGCGCCGTGCGTGTGCGCCGAATCCTGAAAGGGAGCCGGGGAACCACTATTTGGGGTGAATCGGACACCTTCGCAGCCTGCGAAGGCGCCGTAGGAGACCTTCCTGCTCCGAACCCGTCAGCTAACCCGGTAGGCGAGAAGGAAGGAAAGGAGTACGCCTCCGTGGCGTCCAACAAACCTGCCCCCGAAGCACCCTTCGAATCCGCCTACTTCGGTGAGCGGGCTGCAGAGCGGTCTTGGGGGGAGTGGAACCCCACCGAGGACTCCGTCCGTCCGGTGCGCGGCCGGCACCGCGTCGTCAAGCAGCGCGGCGGACTCGCCCGCAGCTCCACGGTGCTCGGCGTGGGCGTCATCGCCGCGGTCGGCGCGGGCGGCCTGGCCACCGCCCAGGACAAGCCCGCCGTCTCCATATCCCTTCCGGACCTGCCCGAGGCCGAGTCCCTCCCGGGCGTCGGCGCCCTGATCGGCAGCTCCGACGACTCCGGCGACGGCGGCGACGGCGAAGCGTCCGACGACTCCGGCGCAGCGGACCAGGACGGCGGCGCGGGCAGCGGGTCCTTCGCCATGCTCGGCTCCGGCTCCGGCTCCGACAGCCCCGAGTCGAGCGCGGGCGGCGCGGGCGAGGCGCTGCGCGCCCGCATCCTCCAGCAGGCCGAACAGCAGCAGGCCGCGGCCGAGGCGGAGGCCAAGGCGGCGGCGGAGCAGGCCGCAGCCGAGAAGGCAGCGGCCGAGGCGACGAAGCAGCAGGCGGCGGCCGAGGCCAAGGCCGCCGAGGAGAAGCGGAAGGCAGAGGAGGCCGCCAAGGCCAAGGCGGAAGCGGAGCGCCTCGCCAAGCTCGCCGCGAGCTACTCCCTGCCCACCTCCTCGTACACCATCACCTCCACTTACGGCCAGGCCGGTTCCATGTGGTCCTCCGGCCAGCACACCGGCCTCGACTTCGCCGCGCCGACGGGCACCCCCGTCAAGGCCGTGCACAGCGGCACGGTCAAGTCCGCCGGCTGGTCGGGCTCGTACGGCTACCGCATCGTGCTGGAGCTTGAGGACGGCACCGAGGTCTGGTACGCACACCTGTCCTCCATGACCGCGAGCGCCGGGCAGAAGGTGACGGCCGGCGAGACCATCGGACGGGTGGGCGCGACCGGCAATGTGACCGGCCCCCACCTCCACCTTGAGGTGCATACGCCGGGCGGCGCGGGCGTCGACCCGATGGCGTGGCTGCGCGGCAAGGGCCTGACGGTCTGACGGCTCCCCCGCCCCCAGGCGCACGCTGCCCCGCGGCGCGCCTGTGCGGCGGCGCGGCCGCCCGCGTACGCGGCAGCGTCCGCACACCGAACGCCGGCAGCTCTGGTGCACACCCCCCGACGCCAGGGCTGCCGGTCTGCCGCGCCGCGGGCGGCAGCCCCTCCCTCCCCCTGCGGGTCCTGGGGCGCAGGCTCCCCCTGCGGGTCCTGGGGCGCAGGCTCCCCCTGCGGGTCCTGGGGCGCAGGCTCCCCCTGCGGGTCCTGGGGCGCAGGCCCGCCGGGCCGCCGCTGCCTACGCGCGGTACGGGTTGTAGCCCCCGTAGTCCCGGTACGGCGGCGGGGACCACACCTGGCCCGACGCCCGCGCCGCGTACGTCAGCGCGGGGCCGGCCACCTCCCTGCGCTGCCACAGATGGTGCAGCAGCTCCCGCTCCCGCTCCGCGAAGTCCTCTCCGGCCGTGCCCCGGTGGGCCCGATGGCGCAGAAACGCCAGCGTGGTCGCGAAGGACTCGTACTCGGACACCGCGTCCGCCGCGGGCTTGCCGAACGTATGGCGGGCGAAATCGCGGGCCATCGCCCGCGCCCGCATCGACGACAGGGCGGGCGGCTCGTCCGGAGACAGCCAGCCCGCCGCCGCGTACGCGGGCAGATGCGTGGATATCGTGCGCAGCTCACGCTGGCGCGACCAGATCGTCAGCCAGGTCAGCAGCCCGAAGGCCGGGACCATGAACGCCCCGTAGACGGCATAGAAGCCCCAGGGGCCGAGGAGCGTGGCCGAGCCGTTCCACAGCGCGTGCACGCCCATCGCGAGCAGGAGGCCGAGGACGGGCAGCGCCGTCCTGCAAAACCGGCGGCGCCGGGCCGCGAGCGCGGCGAACCCGAAGCCGAGGCCCGTGAGCACCGTGAAGAGCGGATGGGCGAACGGCGACATCACGATCCGCACGAAGAACGTCGCCGCGGTCACCGACTCCAGGCCCGAGGTGCCGAGTGACTGGTCCTCGCCGAAGGCGCTGCCCAGATAGAGGATGTTCTCGGTGAAGGCGAAGCCGGTGGCGGTGAAGCCCGCCACGACGACGCCGTCGACGATTCCCGTGAAGTCCCTTCTCCGGAAGAGGAAGATCAGCAGGATCGCGGCGGCCTTGGCGCTCTCCTCGACCACGGGGGCTATGACCGTCGCGCCGAGGGTGTCGGCGCTCGCCGGGTCCGCAGTGGCTGTCGCTATCCAGCGCGTCGCGAACGTATTGGCGATGATCGCGACGAGCGCGGCGGCGCAGGCGCCCCAGGCGAAAGCGAACAGAAGATTCCGCCAGGGGCCGGGCTGCACCCGGTCCAGCCAGCGGAAGGCGGCCATCAGGAGGGGGACGGGAAGGGTGGCCAGGCCCAGGCCGACGAGAAAACCATGGGTGCCGGTCTGCTCGCGCACCAGCGCGAGGATCATCAGCCCGCACAGGGCCAGCAGGGTGATGACCGCACCGGCCCGGACGGCCTTGCTGCGCCACAGGTGCGACACGCGGCGCGGCTTGTAGCGCCACCGGGAGCGCTCGGGCATGGCGGCGAGCAGCTCCGCCAGCTGCTGCGGGGAGTGCAGCGGAGGCGGCGACTGCGGCGACTGCTGCGGCTGCGGTGGCGACTCGGACACCAGACGACCCTAACGAGGGGCACTGACAGTGTGCGACCGTGTTGTGGCTGCGATCAGGAGGGTGATACCCGGCGGAACAGCAGGTCGTGCACCACATGGCCCTTTTCGAGCCCCTGCCCTTCGAACCGGGTCAGCGGCCGGAACGCGGGCCGGGGAGCGTAGCCGCCGTCGGGCTGGGTGTTCTCGAAATCCGGGTGCGCGGTGAGCACCTCAAGCATCTGCTCGGCGTACGGCTCCCAGTCCGTGGCGCAGTGCAGCACGCCGCCGGGCTTCATCCGCCCGGCGGCCTGCGTGAGGAACTCGGGCTGGATCAGCCGCCGCTTGTGGTGCCGCTTCTTGGGCCAGGGGTCGGGGAAGTAGACGCGCACCCCGTCGAGCGAGCCGGGCCGCAGCATCTCGCGGAGCAGGATGATCGCGTCGCCGTTGGCCACCCGGATGTTGGACAGGCCGTTCCGTTCGGCCAGAGCGAGGAGGTTGCCCTGGCCGGGAGTGTGCACGTCGACCGCGAGGATGCCGGTGTGCGGGTCCTCCGCGGCCATCTGCGCGGTGGCCTCGCCCATGCCGAAGCCGATCTCCAGGACGACTGGCAGCCCGCCGAACATCTCGTCCAGGTCGAGGACGCGCCGCCCGTCGATGTCCAGACCCCAGACGGGCCACAGCCGCTCCAGCGCACCGGCCTGACCTGCGGTGACCCGGCTCCGCCGCGGCTGGAAGCTCCGGATCCGCCGCTCGTGGTGCGATCCGGCGGGATCGGCGGCGGGGCCGCCGGGGAACCGCGGTGCTCCCTTGGGGCGGTGGCTCACACGGGTGGCGCCGGAGGGCGCGGGGTCGGGGCCGTCGCCGGGTACGGGGTTTCGAAGCTGCGCAGACACAATGCCCCGATTCTACGGCGCGGGGTCCTGGGGGCGGAGCCCCCGCTTTCCGTAACTGGGGGCTCCGCCCCCAGACCCCTTGTACAGCCTTCGGCCGTGTCCAGCTACCTCCCCCAGACTCCTCCCCCAGCTACCTCCCCCAGACTCCGTCCGGGGGTACCCCCACGGAGGTGCCCCCAGGGGTACCCCCACGGAGGTGCACCCAACGGGCTTGATTTGGCTGCGCCAAATCCCAGCCCCGCCGGCAATGAGGCTTGCACATTCAGCCCCGCCGACGCTTGAGGCGCCGGGTGCCGCACAATCCAGCCCCGCCTGGGGGTACCTCCCAGCGGTAGCTGGGGGAGTTTGAGGCGCGGGGGTCCGGGGGCGGAGCCCCCGGGAAACGGGGCTGGGGCGGAGCCCCAGGGGCTAGTTCTCCGTCAGGGCCGACAGCGCCCGGGCGGCGACCTCGCGGCCGATGGGGAGCGACGCCGTCGCCGCGGGGGACGGGGCGTTCAGGACATGGACCGTGCGGGGGGCTTCGTGGATGAGGAAGTCGTCCACGAGCGTGCCGTCCCGCAGCACCGCCTGCGCCCGCACCCCCGCCGCCGCGGGCCGCAGATCGGTGGCGGTGATCTCCGGGAGGAGCCTGCGCACCGCGGCGAGGAAGGCCGGCTTTGACAGGGAGCGGTGCAGCTCGCCCGCACCGTACCGCCAGTGGCGCTGGGCGATGCGCCAGGAGCCGGGCCAGGCCAGGGTGGCGGCCAGCTCGGCCGGGCGGACCGTGGACCAGCGGTAGCCCTCGCGCGCCAGGGCCGGGACCGCGTTCGGCCCGACGTGCACCTCCCCGTCGATCCCTCGGGTCAGATGGACGCCGAGGAAGGGAAAGGCCGGGTCGGGGACCGGATACACCAGGCCGCGCACCAGCGCGGGCCTGGTCAGCTCGTAGTACTCGCCCCGGAAGGGGACGATCCGCATGCCGGGGTCGTCGCCGGCCAGCCGGGCCACCCGGTCGCAGTGCAGCCCCGCGCAGTTCACCAGGACGCGCGCCCGTATCACCGTGCCCGCGGTGGTGCGGACCGCCACGCCCCAGGCGCGCCGGTCGATGGCGGCGACCTCTTCCCCATACCGGATGTCCGTGCCGGAGGCTTCCGCGGAGGCGGCCAGCTGGGCGGCTGCCGCGCGGAAGTCGCATACCCCCGTGGTGCCGACGTGGATCGCGGCGAGGCCCCGCACATGCGGCTCGTGCTCCGTGATCTGCGCGGCTCCCAGCTCCCGCACCGGAATGCCGTTCTCCCGGCCGCGCTGGACCAGGGCGTGCAGCCGGGGCAGCTCCTCGCGCTCCGTGGCGACGATCAGCTTGCCGGTGACCTTGCAGTCGATCCCGTACTCCGCGCAGAACTTCACCATCTCGGCCGCGCCGCGCACCGCGAACCGCGCCTTGAGCGAGCCGGGCCGGTAGTAGACGCCGCTGTGGATCACGCCGCTGTTCCGCCCGGTCTGGTGCCGGGCCGGTCCCGGCTCCTTCTCCAGGACCGTCACCTTGGTGCCGGGCGCCGCCCGGGTGAGCGCATAGGCCGTCGACAGGCCGACGATCCCGCCGCCGACCACCAGCACCTCACAGTCGTACGCCCTCAACGCGACACCTCCCACCCCGATAGTGCACTGGCCCACTGACAATGCCGTTAAACCAGCTCAGACAGTGGCGTGGGCCTCCCCCCCCCCACGACCGCGGACGGCTGTGCGCGGGCTACGCCGGGGTCATCAGGAGCGGCCGGGCCCGCTCTCTGAGCTCCACCACCCTCGGCTCGTCCCCGTACGGCTCCAGCCGGTGCAGCAGATCCCGTACGTACTCCGTCGTACGGGCCGAGGAGATGCGCCCGGCGACCTCCACCGCGCGCGTGCCCGCCGCGCAGGCCGCGTCCAGGTTCCCCGACTCCAGCTCGGCGACCGCCGAGACCACCAGCCGCAGCCCATGGGAGCGGACGAACTCCTCCGTGGGCCGCGACAGCGCCTGCTCGGTGAAGCGGCGCACCTGGCGGGGAGCCTTCAGATCGCGGTAGCACTCGGCGGCGTCGGCGGCGAAGCGGTCGTACGAGTAGAAGCCGAGCCACGTCGGGTCGGAGTCGCCCTCGCGGGCGCGCTCCAGCCAGCCCTCCGCGGCCCGCAGCGCGGAGCCGGCCGCGGCGGCGTCGTTGGCTTTGGCGTGGGCGCGCGCCTCGACCAGCCGGAAGAAGCTCATGGTGCGGGCGGTGGCGAGGCCGCGGTTGCGCTCCAGGGCCGCCTGGGCGAGGTCGACGCCCTCGTCGGCGAAGCCGCGGTAGGTGGCCTGGAGGGACATCGAGGCCAGCACATAGCCCCCCAGGGGCACATCCGCGGCCGCGCGGGCGAGCCGCAGCGCCTGGATGTAGTAGCGCTGCGCCGCCTCCTGCTGCCCGGTGTCGAAGGCCATCCAGCCGGCCAGCCGGGTCAGCTCCGCGGTCGCGCCGAAGAGCCCGCGGCCCACCTCGTCCGAGTAGGAGCCGAGGAGCAGCGGGGCCGCGTCCACCCTCAGGCACTCCGGGACCATCGACGAACGCCAGTCCCCGCCCCCGTATTTGGAGTCCCAGCGGCGGGCGTCCTCGGCTGCCTCGCGCAGTTTCGCCACATCGCTGTGGCCCACGCGCGCGGGGGCCTCGTCGCCGCCGTCCGCCGAACGCTCGACCGAGGAGTCGGCGGGCGTTATCAGCCAGCGGGAGGCGGGTGTCGCATAGGCGCTGACCGCGAACGATCCGGCCAGCGACTGCCAGATCCCGCCGCTGCCGGTGCGCCGCCCCGCGAGGTCAAGGCGGTACAGCTCGGTGGCCGTCTTCACCGCCTCGCCCACGTCGCGGGGGAAGGCGAGGCCGACCTCCGGGGCCGGGTCGGCGTCGGCGAGGCCGATCTCGTGCAGCGGCACGGGACGGCCGAGTTTGGCCCCGATCGCCGCGGCGATGAGATGAGGCGCGGCGCCTTGGGGCACCATGCCCTTCGACACCCACCGCGCCACCGAGGTCTTGTCGTAGCGAAGGGTCAGACCGCGCTGCGCGCCGAGGTCGTTGACCCGCCGGGCGAGACCGGCGTTGCTGATTCCCGCGAGGGCGAGAACGGTGCCGAGCTTTTCGTTCGGCCCGCGTTGCTCCCTGGACATGCGCCACCCCTCGACACACAGACGGCCGCCGCGTCGCTGCCCGGGCGCGCGGCTTTCGTGCTGAGTCCTCCCGGTTCGCACGCCCGGGATCACGGCTGCAAAGGCATGTGGCCGAGCCCCCGGGAATATGCGCCCCCGCGGAGAACATCAGTAAACCCAGCGTAGTTCGCCGCATCCCGACCGTTAAGGGGCGGTGTTCCGTATGGCGAGATTGTTGTGCGTAACGCGCGACGGCCTTCTGACGGCGGGCAGTTGGCCGGCGTCCGTGACGCCGCGCCCGCCGGCCGGCCGGCGGGCGCGGCGGCGGGGCGAGGGGGGTGGCGTGGGGAGGCGCGAAAGGGCGGGGCCCGGCCCGGCGGCGCGGGGAGGGCGTCGGGACGCGGGGCGCGGCAAGACCGCCCCGGTCACCCCCCTTGCGGCCTGTGTGGCCGTGCTCCGGGCGTGTGGCCGTGCGCCTGTGTGTGCGCTCTGCCCCGACTGGTGGGGGAGCGCTTCCATGAGTGCTGCGTGGGTCGGCCCGCCGTGGACTTCAACCGGTGGGCTGGGGGATGCCGCCGCCTCAATCCCCGCGGGCGGCGGACCGGTCCGGGGGGCGTGCCGCGTCTCCCGGATCGTGCGTGGAGGCCGCCGCAGGGCCATTGCGGGCCCTCGCGGGGCCGCCGCGCGCCCGCCGCGCGGAGATCGACGCCCCCCTCCCGGCGGCCTGCACAGCCATCTGTACGGATGTGTGCGCGGCCCTGTGTTCGCGGCGCAGATTGGCCGAATGTCGACGTTGCTGCATGAGCCAACTTCCCCTTGCTGAAGGCTTGTTCGCATCCATTGAGGTGAAGTGCGGACACACTTCCGGGGGCTTGAAGGGGGCGTGCGAGGGTGCTTCCGGGAGGTAAGTGGCCCATGCCAGGGGCGCGTTCACTTTTTGCGCGCGCTACCCGCAGCCCCGCGTGCGCGCCTCCTTCGTGGCAGCATGTCCCCCAGATGTGAAGCGGTGGATGTGGTTGTCCACAACCTGTGGAGGCGGCGATGCGGTGGCTGGTGGGATGGAGCAGTGTCGCCGCACACTTCGGCACGGCCGGGGCCGTCGGGGACCCCGCCGGCGCGGCCGACGAAGCCCGCACCGTCCACCCCGTCGGCTCCCAGCTGCTGTGGGGCGACCCGGATCCGCTGTGGGCCGTGGGCGACTGGCGGCCCGATGAGATCCGCGTCGTCACCGCCGACGCTCCCCCTCGCACCACCGGGGCCGCCCCCGTCGCCAGGCTCGCCGTCCTGGGCTGCTGCGCGGCCAGCGACGAACAGCTCAGACTCGGCCTTTTCGCGGCACGCGGGGGCGCACTGAGGCATCTCACCGCCTGGCCCGGCAGCTACACCGCCGTCGTCCAGGTCGGTCGCCGCGTCACCGTGATCGGCGATCTCGCCGGCGCCAGGCCCGTCTTCTACACCCCGTGGGCGGGCGGCACCGCCTATGCCACCGCCGCGCTTCCGCTCGCCGACCTGATCGAGGCGCAGCTCGACATCGGGCATCTCGCGGCGCTGCTCGCCTGCCCGGAGAGCCCGGAGGCGCTCGGCGACTCCACCCCGTACGAAGGGGTCAAACGCATCCCGCCCGGCCATGCGCTGATCCTCCGCGAGGGCTCACGTGAGATCACCGGATACGAGCCCGTCGCCTCGCTCGCCGTCGCCGGACCGCGGATCGACCCGGACCGTGCCGTCGACGGCGTACGTGACGCCCTGATCGAAGCCGTACGGGCCCGGCTCACCGCCCCCCGGCACGCGCCGGAGACCCTGCCGCCCGACCCGGGGCCCGTGCCGGGCATGGGGCCCGCCGAACGGCGCGCCGCCCGCGGACGTTCCGGGCCGGCGCCCGGCATCGGCGCGGATCTGTCGGGAGGCAGCGCGTCCGGCACGCTCGCGCTGCTCGCCGCGGGCCTGCCCGGCGTGCCCGGCACCGTACTGGGACATGGCACGGGAGCGGGCGAACGGCTCCTCGCCGTCACCTTCAACGATCTGGCCACCGGCGGCCGCGAGGTACGCGAAGCCGAACTGGAACGCGCCCGCGCCATCGCCTCCAACCCCCGGCTGCACCATGTCGTGGTCGCCGCAGGCGAGGAGGGCCTGCCCTACACGGGACTCGACAGCGGACCGCTGACCGATGAGCCCGCGCCCTCGCTCGTCACCGCGGAACGCCACCGCTCCCGGCTCGCCGCGGGCAGCGCCGACCACTTCACCGGGGCAGGGGCCCGGCAGGTGCTGGACGCCCACCCGGCCCGGCTCGCCGATCTGCTGATGGACCGACGCCGCCGCCATCTGCTGCGGCCCGTCACCGCGCTCGCGCGCGCCGAAGGGCCGTCGCCGCAGTCGCTGTTCATTCCGCTGACCGTCTACCGGGCCGCCCGCCGACTGGCCCGCACCCCCTACCGCACCGGCATGGAGAAGGCCGCCGGGCGGCTGCTGGAAGCCAACCGCACGCCGGGGCGCGGCGCGGGCAGAGGCGGCCCGGGCGGCCGCGGCGCCGGGCGCGGGCCGGGCGGCGCACGGGACGGCTTCGCCGACCTCATGGACGCCGACGGGCCGCTCAGCGCCTCGCTCGCCGCCCTCGCCTGGTCCCGGCCGGGGCCGGCCGCACGCTGGCTGACCGGTGAGGCGCTCGCGGAAGTATCGGTTCGCCTCAGCGCGGCGGCGACCCGGCCCGTCTCCGTGCAGCGCCCGGGCGAGGCGCGGGCCCGCGCGGCCCTCGCCCGCCACGCCACCGACCAGCGGATTCTGGAGCAGGCCGCGGAGATCCGCAGCCAGCGGCTGCACGCTCCCTTCCTCGACAACGCCGTCGTACGCGCCTGCCGCGGGCTGCCCGAGTCGCTGCGGGTCCAGCCGGGCGCGCGCGCCGCGATCCTGCGCGACGTGCTCGCGGGGGCGGGCATCCACGACCTGCCGCCGGGCTGGGGCGCGACCACCCACGCGTATGCCGCGGCGGCGGCACGCGCGGGGCTGCGCGCGGCGCTGCCGCATCTGATGGCCCTCTTCGACGCCCCGCTGCTGGCGGACGCCGGACTGGTGGAGGCCAGGGTCATCCGCAAGGCCCTGCGCCAGGCCGCCGACGGGGAACCCGTCCCCCTGGACGGACTGGCCGACCTCGTCTCGACCGAACTCTGGCTCAGACGGCTGCTGTCCCGCCGCGGCACGTGCTGGACGGGCGCGGCCGCCCCGCGCCAGCGGGCCGTCGCGGCCGGCGTCCCGCCGCGCCGCACCCTCCAGTCCTGACCGCGCACCGCCTGACCGCGCACCGCCTGACCGCGCACCGCCGGACCCCGCACCGCCGGAGCAGCGGCTCCGGAGCGGCCGCTCGGATTAGCTGCCGGGCTCGGCTGCCGGGAGCGGCCGCAGGGATCGGCTGTCCTGAGGCAGGTCAGCGGCAGCTGATCTGCGACTCGGCCCAGTCCGCGAGCGTCGCCGAGTCGAACGCCGACTGCGGCTCCACGACCAGCCGCAGCGTCTTGTGCCCGACGAGCGACACATTCACCGGCACCGCCGGGTCCCCGCCCCGGATCACCGGCGAACGCCACAACCGCGTCCCGTCCCCGTAGACGGAGAACCGCACCGCGCCCAGCCCCAGCATCATGTCGTCCACGCCGGCTTCGGCCCGGTAGGCGGTGCACGAGCGGTTGAGGTCGATGGTGACGGAGGACCTGCCGTGCACGGTGGCCCCGTGTGCGTAGTGCGTGCCGGCGATCGACATGCCCCAGCGCTGCCAGAGCCAGCTGCTCTCGCCCAACCGCACTTCGGGCCCGGTGTGGTCGCCGAGGATCCCGTATCGGAGCTGATTGACCTGATAGACCTCCGGGGCCGGAGGCGGCGGCTCCGGTGTGGGCGGCGGTGTGGGAGTCGGCGTGGGGGACGGCGTGGGCGTGGGCGGCGGGCTCGGCTCCGGGGCGGGTGTCGGAGACGCCGCGGTCGGGACGGGTGCCGGCGCGGGCGCCGTGGAGGGGGTCGGTGGGGGCGTTGGCGTCGGGGTCGGTGTGGACGCGGGCGGCGGCGCGGCGGGCGCCGCCGCGGGCGGGGCAGGCGGCTCGGAGGGCTCCGGGGACGGCGACGGCGACGGCGGGGCGGGCTCCGCCGGCGGCAGCGGTTGCGCGGCAGGGGGCTTGGCCTGCGGCACGGGCTCGGACTTGGGTTTCGGGTCGCCGGCCAGCGCCCAGACGACCGCCGCCGCGGCCGCGGCGGCCAGCGCCGCCGCGATGGTTGCCTTGGCAGCGGCCCCTATGCCCTCGCCCGCCGCCCCGCCCGCCGCCGACGAACCACCCGACGAGCCGGACGCCCCGGCCGTACCGGACGCCCCCGCCGAACCGGCGGCCCCCGATGCGCCGGCGCTCCCGGACGTTCCACCCGTCGCCGCGGCCGCCGCGCCCGCACCCGCCGCCCCAACGGCCCCTCCGGCCACCACGCCCGCGGCCTTGAGCGAATACCCGGCGGCGAACCAGCCGATGACCGCGACCGGCAGCAGCGCCGGAATGCCCGCATTGACATGCTCCAGCTCGCCCGCGGCCAGCCGGCACCTCGCGCACTCCTCCAGATGTCTGCGCAGCCCCCGCTCCGCCCGCATCCGCAGCCCCCCGCGGGCATACGCCCCCAGCCGGTCCGCATACCGCGCACAGTCCCCGCCCGAGGTGAGCGCGGAACTCACATGGGCCTGCAGATACGCCTGCTTGAGGCCCTCCCGCGCCCGACTGGCCAGCACCGCCGTGGCATTGGCCGTCAGCCCGAAGAGCGGTGCGATCTCGCTCGGCGACTCCTCCTCCACCGTCGTATGCCACAGCACCGCCTGCCAGCGCTCCGGCAGCGAACGGAACGCCTGCAAGGCAAGCGACTGCTCCGCCTCCTGCATCGCGCGCACATCCGCGCCCAGATCGAGGCCCTCGGCACGCGCCCCGTCCGCGCTGCGCGCCGCCTCCACGGCGAACACCGCGAAATCCTCGACCAGATGCTCCCGTTTCGCCGTTTTCGCCCAGGCTGCGGCGACCCGTCGCACGGTCGTCAGCAGATACGCCCGCACCGCCTGCTCAGGGCCCGCGCCCCTGCGGACCGCCTGCAGCGTCCGTGCGAAGACCTCGGCCGTCAGATCGTCGGCGGTGTGGGCATCCCGGCAGCAGCTGCGCGCATAACGCCGCACCGCCTCCGAGTGACGGCGGAACAGCTCCTCGTATGCGCTGTCCTCGCCGTCCCGCATGCGCTGGACGAGATCGGCGTCCGACGGAGGCGCCTCCACGGGCGGCGGCAGTACGGACTCCCCCTGCCTCGCCCCCCGCCGACCCGTGTGCCGGCCGTGTCCGCCCCGGCGTCCCCTACGCCCGCGCTGCGGCGGCACCGAATGCCCGCCAGAATCCCAGCCCGCGCCGGAACCGGAACCCGCCTCCGCCGCCAAGCCCCGGACGTCAGCCGCTTCGGAGCCCGCACCACCGCCCGGCATCCCGGATGCGCCCCGGGGCCCTCCCTGGCTCGGGACCTGCCGCGAAGGCAGACCGGCGGACTCATCGCCGCCCGCACGGTCGAGAGACTCGTCCCGGCTGTCACCCCGACCGTCACCGCTCATCGCGGAAGCTCCCGTACGCACGCGCGGACTCGAACACCGGGCCAGAGTGCCACAGAGCCGCTATACGCCGAACCCTCAGGTCCCGCAACCACCCGTCCGGGGAGACTCCCCGAAACCGGGCACGAGCCTTCACTCGTTCGGGTAATGCCCCGACGGCCCTATGACGACCGCATGCAGCAGGCCGGTTCACCAGCCGACGCGCCAGCCTGTTCACCGGCCGGTTGACGACCCGGTCGACCGGCCGGCCGACCCGCGGGCCCCGCCTCCGGAGACGTCAGACCGCCCGCGGCCGCAGCCCCTCCAGCAGGATGTCCAGCAGCCGCTCCGAGGCCGCCGCCTGCTGCACCGCGTCCGGCAGGGAAGGCGCGGCCGTGGCTATCACCAGCAGCACATCGGCCACCGTGACGTCAGTGCGCAGCTCACCGGCCTCCCGCGCCCGCTCCACGAGCTGCCCCACAACCTCCAGCAGCTCGTCCGCGCCCGACCCTTCCTGCTCCTCCGCCGGCACCCCGCGCGGCCCGACCACCCGCGCCGCGCCCGGCCCGCCCGCCCGCTGCTGGGGCACCCGGACCTCTTCGCCGCCGTCACTCGGCTGGCCCTCGCCGTCCACGCGCACCCGCAGCACCTGCGGCGGCAGCAGCCGGCCCGCGCCCGACGCCACCGACGCCCGCAGGAAGCACGCGAGCGCCGGCCAGGGCTCCTCCTCCTGCCCCAGCGCCGTCCGCGCCTGCTCCGTCAGCCGCGCGGTCTCCTCCTCGGCTATACGCCGCACCAGCACGTCCTTGCTGGGGAATCGGCGGTACACCGTCCCCACACCGACCCTGGCGCGCCGCGCCACGTCCTCCATCGGCGCGCCGTAGCCCAGCTCGCCGAACACCTCGCGCGCCGCCCGCAGCACATGCTCCAGATTGCGCTGGGCGTCCACCCGCAGCGGCGTCTGACGCCCGGCGCCGACGGACCCCGCGCGCGTGGCGACCGCCGTCGGCGCGCCCGGCGACGCGGACTTAGGCGCTGACGCAGACGCAGACGCTGACCCGGTCGCAGGCGCTGACGCCGACGTGGTTGCCGCCCCCGCCGGGATGTCGGCGGTGTGCCAATGCGTGTCCTGGATGTGCATATGTGTTCCCCCGGTCATGATGTCTCCCCCCGGAGACTTTCCCCACCCTGGTCTTTCGGGCGTGCCGCGTCCGGACACCCCGACGAGGTACGAACATAGTTGAGCCCGGGTCAATTCAGAAGAGGGTGGTTCCGCACAGAGCGCCCCCCGATCGGAGCAAGGGCCGGAAGGTTCCCTATTACACCCCCTCCCCTCACCCCCCACGCCTATCCTGACCTGCACGCCTTCCATCCCCCGCGGCAAGCGTGCCGCCCCGCTTCCGCGCGGACTGCCGGTCACACAATTCGCCGGGGCTGTGGACAAACGCCTGAGCCCGTTGCCTCATGGGATGGTGAAGGCTGCGAATCCCGGCGGGACGACCCCCGGCCGACGTCCGGACAGGCGCATCCTCGTCGTCGGCGGAGGCTATGTCGGCATGTACACCGCGCTGCGCCTCCAGCGGACGCTGAAGGCCGAGCTCGGCCGCGGCGAGGTGGAGATCCTGGTGGTCACCCGCGACCCTTATATGACATACCAGCCCTTCCTGCCGGAAGCAGCCGCAGGCAACATCTCCCCGCGCCATGTCGTGGTCCCGCTCCGCCGGGTGCTCGACAAGTGCGCCATCCTCATCGGCGAGGCCACGGCCATCGACCACGCCAAGCGCACGGCTGCCGTCAGGACCCTCGCCACGGACGAGGAGGGCGCAGGCCCCCGGGAGATCTCCTATGACGAACTCGTCCTCGCGCCCGGCTCCATCTCACGCACCCTGCCCATCCCCGGTCTCGCCGACCACGGCATCGGCTTCAAAGCCGTCGAAGAGGCCATCGGCCTGCGCAACCATGTCATCGAGCAGATGGACATCGCCTCCTCCACCCGCGACCCCGCCATCCGCGACGCAGCGCTGACCTTCGTCTTCGTCGGCGGCGGCTTCGCCGGAGTCGAGGCACTCGGCGAACTGGAGGACATGGCCCGCTATGCCGCGCGCTACTACCACAACATCAAGCCCGCCGACCTGAAGTGGATCCTGGTCGAGGCCACCGACCGCATCCTCCCCGAGGTGGGGGAGCGGATGGGCAAGTACGCGGTACGGGAGCTGCGCGCCCGCAACATCGACGTAAGGCTCGAAACGCGCCTGGAGTCCTGCGAGGACCGGGTCGCCGTGCTGAGCGACGGCTCGCGCTTCCCCACCCGCACCGTCGTGTGGACAGCGGGTGTGCGGCCGGCGCCCCTCCTGGCCGCCACCGATCTGCCCCTCAACGAACGGGGACGGCTGCGCTGCACCGCCCAGCTCACCGTCGACGGCGTCGAACACGCCTGGTCGGCCGGCGACGCCGCCGCCGTCCCCGACCTCACGGCCGGCGAACCCGGCGCCGAGTGCGCGCCGAACGCCCAGCACGCCCTGCGCCAGACCAAGGTCCTCGCCGAGAACATCGCAGCCTCGCTCAGCGGCCGCCCCTTGAGGGAGTACGCCCACAAGTACGCGGGCTCCGTCGCCTCCCTCGGCCTCCACAAGGGCGTCGCCCATGTCTACGGCCGCAAGCTCAAGGGCTATCCCGCGTGGCTGATGCACCGCATGTACCACCTCAACCGCATGCCCACCTTCAACCGCAAGGCGCGGGTGCTCGCCGAATGGACCCTCGCCGGCCTGTTCAAACGCGAGATCGTCTCCCTCGGTTCGCTGGAACATCCCCGTGCGGAGTTTGAACTCGCCGCGGGCGGCAGACGTACATCCCAAGGGCCCGACGGGCCCTTGGGATCCGGCGACTCCAAGGACGGGCACGGCAGCCCCAAAGACCGTCCGAAGGACGGTCCGTAGCGGCAGGACTGTCAGTCCGGTCGGTCACACTGGACGTGTGACCATAGGTGGGCTCACACCTGCGCAGAGTGACCCTTGGCGACAACCCATTGAGGCTAGAAAGTCAGTGAACTTCACGCGTTGGAGCGCAAGGCTCCCGGGTACGCAGCGTCGCGCCGCAGCGCGCAGGACCGACCATGGGCGCTCCCCGGCCCAGCGGGGGGAAGGCTCGGTGCCCGCGGCCCGCGGCGAGTACACCCGGCAGCCGGAGGCCCCGCCCGACGCCCCCGCCCTCGACGACTTCTCCGTCGGCGAGATCCTCGGCCGGCTTCCCGCCCTGGTCGCCCTCGTGTACGGACCGGAACACCGCGTCGCCTATGTCAACGACGCCTATGCGGCGGTCTTCGGGTCCCGCAAGGCCGGCACGGCAGCCGCCGAGAGCTGTCCCGAGCTGGCGGAGCTCGGCCTGCTCCCGCTGATGGACCAGGTGCTGCGCAGCGGCAGGCCGCGGACCGTCAAGTCCCGCAAGGTCCAGGGGCATGGCTCGTACACCATCACCTGCCTGCCCGCAGAGCGCAGCCGCGCCGCCGCCGCACTGCCCGCCGGATCGCCCGCAGACGGCGCGGAAGCCCCCGCAGCCACAGCAGGCACAACAGGTACGGCAAGCACAGCAGGCACAACAGGTACGGCAGGTACGGCAAGCACGGCAGGTACGGCAGGCACAGGGGGCGCCGACGACGGCGGGAACGTCGCAGGCGTCCTCGTCTTCGCGGCCGACGTCACCGACCAGGCCGAGGCGGCCGAGCGGCTGCGCGCCAGCGAACGCCGCCACCGCGAGACCGCCGTCACCCTCCAGAGGTCGCTCCTGCCCCAGGAGTTGGAGCAGCCCGACGATCTGCGGATCGCCGCCACCTACCAACCGGGCGGCACGGACGCCGCGGTGGGCGGCGACTGGTACGACGTGATCACCCTCGGCGCCGGCCGCACCGCCCTCGTCATCGGCGATGTCATGGGCCGCGGAGTGCGCGCCGCCGCCGTCATGGGCCAGCTCCGCACCGCCGTACGGGCCTATGCCCGCCTCGACCTGCCGCCGCACGAGGTGCTCCAGCTGCTCGACGGGCTCGCCTCCGAGATCGACCCCAGTCAGATCGCCACCTGCGTCTACGCCGTCCACGACCCGAACGAGGGACGCCTCGTCTACGCCTCCGCCGGCCATCTCCCCATCCTCGTCAGGGACGAGGACGGCACGGTCCGCAGGGCGGAGGAGCCGACCGGCCCGCCGCTCGGCACGGGAGGCTGGCTGCACACCTCGGGCTCCATCGCCCTGCCGCCCGGCGCAAGCGCCGTCCTCTACACGGACGGGCTGGTCGAGCGCCGAGACGAGGACATCGACAAGGGCGTGGCCGCGCTGGAGGGCGCCCTCGCCGGCGCGACGGGCGGACCCCAGGTCGTCTGCGACCGGCTGATCCGCTCCCTGGGAGTGACCGCCGACCACGATGACGACGTGGCCGTGCTCGTCATCCAGCACCCCACCCGCACCGGCATGGACGCCGAGCTGTTCCACAACGCCGCCCTGGACCTCCTCGGCGGTGTGGAGGCCGCCCCGCGCGCGCGGGCCTTCGCATCAGGGGTGCTGGCGTCCTGGCGCTTCTCTCCGGAGCTGCACGATCTGGGGGTGCTGGCGGCCAGCGAACTGGTCGCCAACTCCCTGAAACACGGCACGCCGCCCATGCGGCTGCGGCTCCGCCGCACCGACCGCCGGCTGACCATCGAGGTGACGGACGGGGACGACCATCTGCCGCGCCGCCGCCGCGCCGAGACGGAGGACGAGGCGGGCCGCGGAATCTCGATCATCGCGACGATCGCCTCGTCCTGGGGAAGCCGCCGCACCCCGGGCGGCGGCAAGGCGGTCTGGTGCGAGTTCGCCCTGCCGCGCTGACGGGGTGCCATCCGCTCACTGGGCAGCTGTTCGGTGACCGGTGGGCAGCCGGTCAGCGGCAGCCGGTCAGTGCGCGGCGCCTACGGCCGTCTCCGGCGACGCGGGCTTGTGCACCGCCACCACCCGCGACGCCGCGGCGAGCGACGGCTGGTCCTGTACGGGGGTGAGCCGCCGCCCCAGCCGCAGCGCCAGCACCGTGATGCCGAGCGAGAAGAGGATGAAGGTCACGATGTACGGGCCGGGCAGCATGGCCCCCATAGGACCGCCCACCGCCGGGCCGATCGCCAGCGCCAGCTGCTTGACCAGTGCAAACGCGGAGTTGTACTGCCCCACCATCGACTCGGGCGCCAGATCCGCGACCAGCGGTGCGACCGTCGGCGACAGCATCGCCTCACCAAGCCCGAACAGCGCATACGTGGAGATGAAGGCGGCCGTCGCCATGGCCTGGCTGCCGTGCCCCAGGCCCGCGTATCCGGCCGCGATCCACGCCACGGCCCACAGCAGCCCGACTCCGGCGATCACCCGGCTGCGCCTGCGGCGCTCGACGAACTTCAGCACCAGGAACTGAGCAACCACGATCGCCCCGGTGTTCGCGGCCATCGCCACGCCGAGCGTGGAGGCGTCGATCCCGGCGGTCTCCGTGCCGTACGCCGTGAGACCTGACTCGAACTGCCCGTAGCAGGCGAAGAACAGCACAAAGCCCAGCACGCACAGCTGCACCATGGCCCGGTGCCCCAGCACCGTCCGCAGCCCGCCCCTGGCCTTGGCCTCGGCGTTCTCCGGCAGCGCGTCGCGCAGTGACGGGGCCTGCGGCAGCCGGATGGTCAGCGCGAGCCCCGTGAGCACCAGGAACATCACGGCTTCGATGGAGAACAGCAGGGTGAAGCTCGCCGGCCGGCTCTCGTCGACGATCTTCGACCCGATCAGCCCGCCGATGCCCAGCCCCAGGTTCTGCAGAAAGAACTGCATGGCGAACGCCCGGGTGCGGGTGGCGCTGCTGGAGCACCACACGAGCATCGTCGCCAGGGCCGGCTGCATCACGGCCGTACCGCTGCCGAGCAGCGCGGCGGACAGTACGACGGCGGGGACGCTTCCCGACACGCCCAGTGCTGCGGCTCCGACGGCCGCCAGCACAGCGGCCCCCACGAGAACCGGCAGCGGCCCGCGGCGGTCGATGATCCGTCCGGTGAAGGGGAGGGCGACGAGTGCGGCGATGGCGAACACCGCGAGCACCACACCCGCGGTCGTCGCGCCCAGCTGTCTCACCTGCGCCACATAGACATACAGAAAGGGAACGGTGAAGCCGAGTCCGAACGCACTCAGCACGTTGCCTGCCTGGATCCGGCGCATCGCGGCGCCCATCGCCCTGGTCACACTCACCTGCCTTGGTTCTGAAGATCACGAAGATCTGGGGGTTTGAAACATGTGAAGCCCTCAGGTCTGAAGACTTCAAGCTTAAAGTTCGAAGGTAAACAGTACACATCCAAGGACTTCAACGCCAACGCGCTGCATGCGATACTGCGGCGCATGCCAACTGCGACCCCTGAGGGCCCCGAGACCTCTCCCGAGCCCCGGGAACCGAGCCTCGACGAACAGATCGCCGCGTATCAGCGAGAGTTCGGCGATCTCGACCCGCAGGTCGAGAAGGTGGTCTCGGCTCTGGGCCGGCTCAATCGGCGGATGAACGTGGCGTATGGCCGCCAGGTGGCTGACCTGGGCATCAGCAACACGGAGTGGGAGGTCCTCAAGACCCTCGTCCTCTCCGGCGCCCCCTACCGCATGGGCCCCGGCGACATTGCCCGCCGTCTGGGTCTCACCCCGGCGGCGATGACGCACCGCATCGACCGCATGGCGTCGGAGGGCCTCGTTACGCGCGACCGGGACGAGACCAACCGCGTACGCGTCATCGTGGAGCTCACCGACGAGGGCCGGGCGAAGTGGCTTGAGGCGATGCGCATGGCCACGAGCTTCGAGGAAGATCTGCTCCAGGACCTGTCCGGCGAGGAGCGCGCGCTGCTGGGCGAGCTGCTGATCCGTGTGCTGCGCCGGGTTGAGGACACCCAGCCGGACGCGGGCGGTCGGCTGACCGACCTGGACTGATCGGCCAGTGCTTGACACGCACCTGCGCGGTCCGTAGAGTTCTTCGGGTTGTCACAGAGCCGGAACGGTTTTGCGGCGACAGATCCCGCCGCCGAGAGCGGCAACCCAACTCACGCACGACCTCCCAGCCGGGATGAATTTCGGCATGCCGAAATTCATTTCAAAGGCTCGATTATGAGCCGCCCGGGAAATCGGCTACAGTTTGGGCGTCGGAACGGCCGCAACGGCCGGAAAGGCAACTCCCGCTGACTGGGAATCAGGTCTGAAAGGATCTGATAGAGTCGGAGCCGCT
>NZ_JAOWCB010000028.1 GCF_026420845.1 Streptomyces sp. PR69
GCGATTGGTTGCCGACCATGTGCCGGCGGGGCCGGACCGCGACCAGCTGATGGAGCACCACTTCCACGGCGAAATCCTGGGGATCACCTCACGTGTGCTGCTGCGCCAGGAGCTGACCTCGCACGAATGGGACAGACCGTCCTCAAGCTCCAGGGGAAGGCCCGGCTCGACGCGTTAGGGGATCCGGCAGGGCAGCGGGCCGCGCTGCTGCTGCAGTGCAAGAGCCGGACGTGCCGCAGCCCGGCAGAGTCGACGGACGGCACGTACACAGCGGCGATCGACCTCGGACGCGCCTCGGACGGCGGGCCTCTCCCCGAGAGCATCTGGACTATGCGCTTCGCCGTCACAATCGGCAGACTCCAGAAAGAAGCCTGGCTGCCACGGCCCGAGGGTCCGGCATACGAGGCGCTGCCCGAGCCACGGATTATCCGGCGCGGGGCGGCCAGGCCGATGGCTGTGACCGCCTTCCACTCCGACAGACACGGGCGCCTCAACCTCGGCATCGGTGCGAGCCGCTTCCCGCTGGGGCGTGACGCGCGGGGCTCGCTACGGCAGGGCCGCCTGGGACGGGCCACCGTCGAAGTGGCCGCGACCGCGCCGAGGCTGGCCACGCATGCGGGGGTACAGCTGGTGTACACCGCTCGGGGGGGGCACGAGCCGTTCGCTGTGGAGGCCGTAGCGGACGTCGACGCCGCTGGCCGGATCACTGCTCGGGTCCTGCTGCGGGCAGTTCCGCCAGGCGCCTGGGAAAACGCCCTGCGGCTGCGGGACAACGGCTTCTGCCAGGACATCCCAGCCACCCGGGTCCAGACGGCACCCTGCTGCAGGTGTCCGCGGCCGAGACGCTCCGCCGCCGACACTAAGGTACGCCGAATGCTTTCCCTGGCTCGCTAGACCCTTGAGTATGGGGGACGTCAGCCCCGTATTCCCGCCCCTCTTGGGGCTCGCCCTGAGGCAGGGTCAGGTCTGCTGGCGGTGGGTCGTCCAGCCGGCCCAAGCGGAGGTGATCATGTCGCGGACGTCATGGCGGGCCTTCCAGCCCAGCTCGGCCGCGATGCGGTCGGCGGAGGCGACGACGCGGGCCGGGTCACCGGGGCGGCGCGGGGTGACCTCAGGCTCGACGGTGTGACCGGTGATCTCGTTGATCAGGTTGACCATCTCGCAAACGGAGACGCCCTCGCCCCGGCCGATGTTCACCGTCAGGTCGCGCGGCTCCCCCGCCCTGGCCCAGGCGGCCAGCTGGCGTGCTGCCACCAAGTGGGCGTCAGCCAGGTCCTCGACATGAATGTAGTCGCGCACGCAGGTGCCGTCGGCGGTGCCGTAGTCGTCGCCGAAGATCCGTGGGGAGTCACCAGCGTCGAGCCGCTCGAAGACCATGGGCACCAGGTTGAAGATGCCGATGTCGGCCAGCTCCGGCGCGGCTGCGCCCGCCACGTTGAAGTAGCGCAGGCACGCCGTCGAGATGCCATGGGCCTTGCCCGCCGCACGCACCAGCCACTCGCCCGCCAGCTTGGTCTCGCCGTAGGGGCTCATCGGCAGGCAGGGCGTATCCTCGGTCACGAGATCGACGTCCGGCATGCCGTACACCGCGGCCGATGACGAGAACAGGAAGTTGCGCACACCGGCGGCGGCGACCGCCTCCAGCAGCACGGTCAAGCCGTGCACATTCTCCCGGTAGTAGTGCAGCGGCTGCTCCACCGACTCCCCGACCTGCTTCTTCGCCGCCAGATGCACCACGCCGGTGATGCGGTGCTCGGCGATGGTGCGGTCGAGGAGCTCACGGTCAAGCGTGGACCCGATCACCAGCGGAACGCCCTGCGGGATTCGGCTCGCCACTCCCGTCGACAGATCGTCGAGTACGACCGCCCGCTCGCCAGCCTGCGTCATCGCCCGTACGACATGAGCGCCGATATAGCCGGCGCCACCGGTGATCAGGTATGTCATGTGCTCTGTCTCTCTTCGAGGTGTTTGGTCAAGTATCCGTGACTCAGCGAGGCGGTCGGAAGGACTTGCGCAGCCTGCGTCTGACAATGCCCGCCAATGCATGCGGACCCGACGCGAGCCGCACGGAGAGCGAGCCGCTCGACGTCCGGTGCAGGCGCACCAGCAGAACACCGTACCGCCCACCTCGAGCCAGCCGCCGTCCCAGGCTTCCCTCCATGGCCCGCAGTGCCACGACGGCTTGGCTGCCATCCGCAAACCCGAGCCGGGCCTGCGCCTCCCAGATCCCCGTGGAACGCCCTCCCCTGGCCGCCAGCTGCTCCAACGGGACCTCCGCCCGCCCGCACCAGCCCTGCGCGTCCGCCGTCCGGCTCAGTGCGACGGGAACTGTCGCCCCGGCTTCGACTCCGTCACGCGGCACGAAGTCCACCGCCGCAGAGCACACCCCCCCGGCCGCCTCGATCCGCCCATACAGCTCGTGCACCCGCAGCTCAAGCGTCGTCCGGCGACCGGTGTGCACCGTACCGTCGGCGGTGAGCGGCAACTCTGCTGTGGTCAGTGCGCCGATGCCGTCCAATGCCGCCTCGGGCAGGTCGTCGGACCACACGGGTGCGGCGGCAGGGCCGGTATACGGCGGCAGTAGCCGGGGGTGCGCAGCGGACAGCTGAGCGAGCCGGTCCAGATCGCGCGGCGCCTCACAGGCGAGGATCACAGCGGCCGCCCAGCGGGCAGGAGCAGACGCCGCCGCACGTTCCCCCGCTTCGAAGCCGGCCAGGTACGCACGCGTCAAACGCCACCAGTCCCGCTGGTATCCCGCATCGCGGGACGGCAGCTCACGAAGGTACATGCCCAGGTCGTAGTCGAGAAACTTGGTGCGGCACGCAGCAGCGAGCGTCTTGCGGTCGGCCTTGGCGAACGCCTCGACCGCCTTCGCATGGGCGGCTATCCGGGACTCCCAGTTCGCAATGCCCTTGCGGGCGAGGGAGATGGACACCTGCCTGGCCGCCCGGCGCACGTTCCAGACGTAGACGACGTCCGGGATGACCGCGATCCTGGAGGCTACGGCCAGGACGCCCGCTGTGAAGGCGAAGTCTTCGTAGACGAACTTCCCCTCAGGGAACCGCAGCTGGTTCGCCATCAGAAAGTCACGGCGGTAGAGCTTGTTGACGCACAGCGTGTCCCGGAGCAGTTCGGGGTGCTGTTCCGCCCCCTCGTGGACAGCGGCCTGCCGGTACAGCCCCGGCTGCCAGCGCACCTCGCGGCCTTCGGGCAGCTCCCGTCGTACGGCGGCCCCCACAGTCACCTCGGCGCCATGCTCCTCAGCAGCGGCCAGCAGCGCTCCGACAGCGCCGGGGGGCAGCACGTCGTCACTGTCCAGGAACATGACGTACGGAGCGATGGCCGCGGCGATGCCGTCATTGCGCGGTGTCCCGCAACCGCCGCTGTTGTCCTGCCTGTGGATCACTCGCAGCCGCTGTTCCTGCCGGGCCAGCCCGTCCAGCACAGCACCAGTGCCATCCGTGGAGGCGTCGTCGACCGCGATCACCTCGGCGACTGCCGGCCCCTGTGCCAGGGCCGAGGTAATGGCGTCGCCGACGAGTTCGGCGTCGTTGTAGGCGATGACGACGACGCTCACGCCTTCGGAAGCGTCAGTGGGCTGCGGGGAGACGGTCACACGGAAATCCTACGGGACGGCGTTCAAGCCCCTGCCTGGGAGAACGCGATCCGGCCCGCGCGGCGTCGGTGCAGATGACGGCCGCGCGAAAGGCCTCCCGCCGGAACGGCGAACACCTCTGCCGCTCAGAACGGCTCGAAGCCGTCGAACTCCTGCTGTGCCTCGTCCCGCTCCGCCTGGCGGTCGCGGCGTCGCTGTGCCGCCGGTCGCGGGGCCTCGAAGCGGTGGTCCTCGCCTCGGCGGCCGAGCATCTCCGCGCCCGCCATGACCGTCGGCTCCCAGTCGAAGACGACCGCGTTCTCCTCCGGACCGATCGCCACGCCGTCGCCCGCCCGGGCGCCGGCCTTCATCAGCTCTTCCTCGACGCCGAGGCGGTTGAGGCGGTCCGCCAGATAGCCGACGGCCTCGTCGTTGTTGAAGTCGGTCTGCCGCACCCAGCGCTCGGGCTTCTCGCCGCGCACCCGGAACAGTCCGTCGTCCTCCCGGGTGACCGTGAAGCCCGCGTCGTCCACCGCCTTGGGGCGGATGACGATCCGGGTCGCCTCCTCCGCCGGCTTCGCCGCGCGGGCGGCGGCCACGATCTCGGCCAGCGCGAAGGAGAGCTCCTTCAGCCCCGTACGCGACACGGCCGACACCTCGAAGACTCGGTAGCCGCGCTCCTGAAGATCCGGGCGGATCATGTCCGCCAGGTCCTTGCCGTCCGGGATGTCGATCTTGTTGAGGACGACGATGCGCGGACGGTCGCCGAGACCGCCGTATGCCGCCAGCTCCTCCTCGATCACATCGAGGTCGGTCACCGGATCGCGGTTCGACTCCAGCGTCGCGGTGTCCAGTACGTGCACCAGCACCGAGCAGCGCTCGACATGGCGCAGAAACTCCAGGCCGAGGCCCCGTCCCTGGCTGGCTCCGGGGATCAGGCCCGGCACATCCGCGATGGTGTAAACCGTCGCGCCGGCCGTGACGACGCCCAGGTTCGGCACCAGGGTGGTGAACGGATAGTCCGCGATCTTGGGCTTGGCCGCCGACAGCACGGAGATCAGCGAGGACTTGCCGGCGCTCGGGTAGCCGACCAGCGCCACGTCCGCGACGGTCTTGAGCTCCAGGACGATGTCGTCCACTCGGCCGGGCTCGCCCAGCAGGGCGAAGCCGGGGGCCTTGCGGCGGGCGGAGGCGAGCGCGGCGTTGCCCAGTCCCCCGCGGCCGCCCTCGGCCGCCACATACCGTGTGCCCTGGCCCACCAGGTCCGCGAGGACATTGCCCTGCCTGTCGAGCACGACCGTGCCGTCCGGGACCGGCAGCACCAGGTCCTGGCCGTCCTTGCCGGAGCGGTTGTCGCCTTCGCCGGGCTTTCCGTTGGTCGCCTTGCGGTGCGGGCTGTGGTGGTAGTCCAGCAGCGTGGTCACCGACTGGTCGACGACGAGGATGACATCGCCGCCGCGGCCGCCGTTGCCCCCGTCGGGGCCGCCGAGGGGCTTGAACTTCTCCCGGTGTACGGAGGCGCAGCCGTGGCCTCCGTTACCCGCGGCGACATGCAGCTCGACGCGGTCCACGAAGGTGGTCATGGTGGTCTGCCTCCAGTACCGATGCGTATGCGTTAAAAGACGTGTGGGATGTTTCTTGATCTAACACGCGAAAGGCGGACCCGCTTCCCGGAAGGGAAGTGAGGTCCGCCCTCGCCAAGAGTCCGGTCAGGCGACCGGAACGATGTTCACGACCTTGCGGCCGCGGTGGGTGCCGAACTCCACCGCGCCGGCCTCCAGCGCGAACAGCGTGTCGTCGCCGCCGCGGCCCACGCCCGCGCCCGGGTGGAAGTGGGTGCCGCGCTGGCGGACCAGGATCTCACCGGCGTTGACGACCTGACCGCCGAAGCGCTTCACGCCGAGCCGCTGAGCGTTGGAGTCGCGACCGTTCCGGGTGGACGATGCGCCCTTCTTGTGTGCCATGTCTCCTCAGTCCCTTACTTCGCGGCGGCGGGGATCGCCGTGACCTTGATCGCCGTGTACTGCTGGCGGTGGCCCTGACGACGGCGGTAGCCGGTCTTGTTCTTGTAGCGCAGGATGTCGATCTTGGCGCCCTTGTGGTGGTCCACGACCTCGGCCTGGACCTTGATGCCGGCCAGCACCCACGGGTCGCTGGTGACGGCGTCGCCGTCGACGACGAGCAGGGTAGAGAGCTCTACCGTGTCGCCGACCTTGGCAGTGGAAATCTTGTCAACCTCAACGATGTCGCCGACCGCAACCTTGTGCTGGCGACCACCGCTGCGCACGATGGCGTACACGCGGATCTCTCTCTCGCTCGAAACGGAGTCCCTGATGCCAGCCGCTCACACGGGCCGGGGCCCGGAGTGATCCGATTGGACGAGCGGCCTCTCCCGGCTCTGCCGGGAGGGAGGTGCTCAGGGACGGGCGCATAAGGAAACACGCCGAGGGTCAAGGTTACGGGCGGCCGGTCAGGGGGTCAAACCGGGGTCGCGCATGGACCCGCCGACGGCGGCGGGCCCCCTCGCGTGAGGGGGCCCGCTGCTCGCTGACGACGTGCTCAGACCTCGGAAGCGTCGGCCGACACGCTCGGAAGCGGCGTCTGCTCGGCAGCCGCGGTCTTCTTCACCGCCTTCTTGGCGGTTGTCTTCTTGGCCGTCGCCTTCTTGGCCGTCGTCTTCTTCGCCGCGGCCTTCTTCGCCGGCGTCTTGGCCGTCGCCGTCTTCTTGACGGCTGCCTTCTTCGCCGTGGCCTTCTTGGCGGTCTTGCGGGCCGCCTTCTTGGCCGGGGGCGCGGGCTCGGCCTCCGGCTCGCCCTCCGGCTTGGCCTCGGCAGCCTCGACGGCCTCCGGGGCCTGCTGGGCCCGCGTCTCGGCGGTCGCAGGCTCCGGCGCGCCCTCGGCCTGCGGCTGCGACGGGGCCGAGGCGACCACGACGACCGCGGTGTCCTCCCCACCCGCGGGGGAACCCGCGGGTGCGGTGACCTTGCGGGTCACACGGCGGCGAGCGCGGGGCGGGGCCGGTTCGGCGGAAGCCTCGGCCTCGACGGCCGGACGGACCGGCTCAGGCTCGGCCGCAGCAGAAGGCGCGGCCGCAGGCGCGGGCTCCGCCGCAGGCGCGGGCCGGTGCTCCGGCTCGGGCGCCTGCACGGCGGCGGCCGGAGGCCCGGCCGGAGCGGTCGCCTTACGGGTGGCACGACGGCGGGTGCGGCCCGCAGGAGCCGCCACGGCCGCCTCCACGGGCTGCTCCGGCGTCTCCACGGGCTGCTCCGCCGCCTTCTCGGCCTCCGCAGCCGCAGGCGCGGCGGCAGGGGCCTCGACCGGCTCAGCGGCCGCCTTCGGCGCGCCCGCCGGGGCCGTCGCCTTGCGGGTCGCCCGACGGCGACCCCGGCCGCCGCGCGTCGCGGCGGCCTCCGCCTCCGCGGCGCTGCTGTACAGCTCCTCGTCCGGTGCGAACGCGGGCTCGGGCAGCGCCGCCGGGGCAGCGGCCTCCGCCGCGACCTCGGCCTCGCTCTCCGCCGCCGCCTCGGTGACGGCCTCGGCCGCGGGCGCGGCCAACGGCTCGGCCGCCGCACCGCCCCGGCCGCGCTTCTTCGAGCGCTTGCCGCCACCGCCGCCGCCCGCGGCGGACGGCTGCTCCATGTGCACGATCAGCCCACGGCCGTTGCAGTGGACACAGGACTCGGAGAACGACTCCAGCAGCCCCTGCCCGACCCGCTTGCGGGTCATCTGCACCAGGCCGAGCGAGGTGACCTCGGCCACCTGGTGCTTGGTCCGGTCCCGGCCCAGGCACTCCAGCAGCCGTCGCATGACCAGATCCCGGTTGGACTCCAGCACCATGTCGATGAAGTCGACGACGACGATGCCGCCGAGGTCGCGCAGCCGCAGCTGGCGCACGATCTCCTCGGCCGCCTCCAGGTTGTTCCTGGTGACGGTCTCCTCCAGGTTGCCGCCCTGGCCGGTGAACTTCCCGGTGTTGACGTCGACCACGACCATGGCCTCGGTCTTGTCGATCACCAGCGAGCCGCCGCTCGGCAGCCAGACCTTGCGGTCCAGCGCCTTCATCAGCTGCTCGTCGATCCGGTAGGTGGCGAAGACGTCGACCTCGCTGGTCCACCGCTGCAGCCGGTCGACCAGGTCGGGCGCGACATGCGAGACATAGCCGTGGATGGTCTCCCACGCCTCGTCGCCGCTGATGATGACCTTCGAGAAGTCCTCGTTGAAGATGTCGCGGACGACGCGGACGGTCATGTCCGGCTCGCCGTACAGCAGGGCGGGCGCGCTGGAGCCGTTCTTCGACTTCTTCCGGATCTCCTCCCACTGCGCCTGCAGCCGCTCGACGTCCCGGCGCAGTTCCTCCTCGCTCGCGCCCTCGGCCGCCGTGCGCACGATGACGCCGGCGTCCTCGGGGACGATCTTCTTGAGGATGGTCTTCAGCCGTGCCCGCTCGGTGTCGGGCAGCTTGCGGCTGATGCCGGTCATCGAGCCCTCGGGGACGTACACGAGGTAGCGGCCCGGGAGGGAGACCTGGCTGGTCAGCCGGGCGCCCTTGTGGCCGATCGGGTCCTTCGTCACCTGGACGAGCACCGACTGGCCGGACTTGAGCGCGGTCTCGATGCGGCGCGGGCCGTTGGCCATGCCCAGCGCCTCGAAGTTCACCTCTCCCGCGTACAGGACCGCGTTGCGGCCCTTGCCGATGTCGACGAAGGCAGCCTCCATGGACGGCAGAACGTTCTGCACCTTGCCCAGGTAGACATTGCCCACGTACGAGGTGGCCTGCTCCTTGTTGACGTAGTGCTCGACGAGGACGTTGTCCTCCAGCACGCCGATCTGGGTGCGCTCGCCGCTCTGGCGGACGACCATGACCCGCTCGACAGCCTCGCGGCGCGCCAGGAACTCCGCCTCTGTGATGATCGGCACCCGGCGGCGACCCTGCTCGCGGCCCTCGCGGCGGCGCTGCTTCTTCGCCTCCAGACGGGTCGAGCCCTTGATGGACTGCACCTCGTCGGAGGGCTCCTCGGCCTTGCGCGGGCGCGGCTCGCGGACCTTGACGACCGTACGCTCCGGCTCGTCCTCGCCCACGTCATCCGCGCTCTCACCGCTGCGGCGGCGACGGCGACGGCGACGGCGGCTGCTGCTGGTCCCGGCGGCGGACGGAGTGACGGCCTCGGTCTCCTCCGCCTCTTCCTCCGGCTCCTCGGTCTCCTCGTCGGCCTCCCCGGCGGGCTCGGCCTGCTCCGCCCGCTCCTCCGCGGCCTCCTCGGCATCCGCGGCCTCGCCACGGCGACGGCGGCGGCCGCCACGGCGGCGACGCCGGGAGGGACGCTCCTCGAAGTCCTCCTGCTCCTCGCCCTCGGCGGGCTCCTCGGCCTCTGTCTCCGCCTCGGCCGGCTCCACGGCCTTGGCCGTCTCGGCCGGCTCGGGGGCATGCTCACCGCGGCGACGGCGGCGACGACGGCCGGCACGCGCGGCCTCTTCGGCCTGCTGCCCGGCTTCCGCGCCGGGCTCCTCCGCCTCCGCCCCGGTCTCGTGCGCGGCAGCGGCGGCGGCCGCGGCGGCCGTCTCCGGGGTCTGGAACATCGGCTCGGTGAAGACGGGGGCCTGGAAGACCGGGACCGCGGGTCGTGCGGCACGGCGGGCGGAGGCGGGGGCCTCGCGCTCCGCGGGCTGCTCCTGCACGGTGAACTCCGGGGCGGCGGACGAGGCGGCACGGCGGCGCGCACGGCCGCGGGTGGCCGCCTGCTCTGCGGCCGCGACCTCGTCGTGGTGAGCGGTGATCTCGGTGACCGCGCCCTGCGGGAGACTCTCGCCCGCCTCGGCGGCCGCGGTCTCCTCTTCGCCGGCTCCGGCGGCGGCCCGGGGCGCACCGGCGGGTGCGGCGGCCTTGCGCGCGGCCCGGCGGCGGGTCCGCTTCGGCGCGGCCTCGGCTGCTTCGGCTGCCTCAGCGGTTTCCGGGGTCTCCGCGGCGGGCGCCTCGGCCTCGGCGGCCGTCTTGGGCGCGCCTGCGGGGGCGGACGCCCTGCGGCGGGCATGGGTACGAGGCGCGGCCGCCTCAGCCGGGGCCTCGGTCTCCGCGGTCTCCGCCTCGACGGCGGGCTCGGCGACCACGGCCTCGACCGTCACGGCCTCGGGCTCCGGCGGGGCGGCCTTGGGGGCGCCAGCGGGGGCAGATGCCCTGCGGCGGGCGCGGCCACGCGGCGCGGGGGCCTCGGCCGTCCCGGCGGTCTCCTCCGTCTCCGCGGCAGGCGCGGCGGCCTTGCGCACGGCCCGGCGACGGGTACGCGCCGCGGGAGCCGCCTCGGGCTCCGGAGCGGTCTCCGGCTCCACGACGGCCTCCTCGGCGACGGCCTCCTCCGCGGCGGGCGCGGCCGTCTTACGGGTCGCGCGGCGACGCGTACGCGCCGGAGCGGGGGCGGCTTCGGCCTCGGGCTCTGCGGCGGTCTCGGCATCGGCACCCGCGTCGGCCGTCTCCGGCACTGACGCCGGAGCCGTCACCTTACGCGTGACACGGCGGCCAGCACGGGATGCGGAGGCCCCGGCCACGACGGCCTCCTGCGGTGCGGCCCCGGGCTCTGCGGCAGCCTCGCCGCCGGCGGTCTCCGGCGTCGCCTCTGGAGCGGTCGCCTTACGGGTGGCGCGACGCCGCGTACGGGGCGCGGAGGCCTCCGGCGCGGCGGCCTGCGCCTCGACTGCCTCGGGCGCTGCGGCAGCCTCGGCGTCGGCCGTCTCCGGCACTGACGCTGGAGCCGTCACCTTACGCGTGACACGGCGGCCAGCACGGGGCGCGGAGGCCCCGGCCGCGACGGTCACCGGCCCGGCCTCGGCCTCAAGGGCCTCCGGCCCGGTGAACTCGGCGGCGGCGACGGCCTGGACGGCCTCCGACGCCTCCGCGGCACCGCTCGGCGGACCGGCCGGCCGCGAGGCGACCCGGCGCTTGCGGCGCGGCGGCAGCGTGTCGCTCGGGCTGTTGTTCTCTTCGATGTGGTTGTTGTGGTTCCCGGCGGTGCCGGGTCCGTTTTGCTCGTGCATGCGGGCGGTTCTCCCGTCGCGCTCCCGGGCGCCGCGTCTGGTTCCGGTCCGGGCCGCGGCCACGTGATGTGCGCGGCCCCGCCGTCCGGGGCGCGGGCGCCGCACGGGAGCTGATGTATGGCTCGCCGGTTCCGTACGCGCGATACGCACGGCCTGGCGAAAGTCTTCTGGTCTGCGCGCGGCCCGACCCAGGTGGCTCCCGAGTGCCAGGGCTGCGCTCCGGCGACCGTCCTAAGCGGAACCGGCACCTTCCGGCACCGTCGCGTCGGCGGTCCCGGCGGCCGTGGGTGGAGCGGCCGGGGCAGCGTCGCGGTCGGGCGCGAGCGGGTCGGTCACCGTGCCGGACTCCTCGTCGAAGAGCCCCTGCGCCAGCCTGGTCACCGCTGCGGGGACCGGCGGCGCCAGGTCGGCCACAGCTCGGAGACCGGACAGGACGTCGTCGGGCCGTACGGCAGGTGTCACGTGCCGCACAACCAGCCGCAGTATCGCACAGGGCCCCTGCCCCGGCCTATTGCCGGACCCGTCGACCGCTTCCAGGGCGGCGACGGCGCCGCGGGCGTCGAAGGTGCGCATGCCGCTTTTCGTCTTGCGCTGCACCTCGACGGTCCCGGCGGCGAGGAAGGCGGAGACGGCCCGCTCGGCGGCGTCCGTCCCGACCCCCTCCAGCCGCAGCTCCCACACGGAGGCGGTGAGCCGGTCGGCCAGACCGGAGGTCCGTGCTTCCACGGCGTCAGTGATGTCAAGCCCCTCGGGCAGCGACTCGTCCAGCAGCTTGCGCAGCGTTTCCGGGTCGCGGTGCTCGGTGAGGGCGATTTCCAGATACTCGGCCTCGCTGCCCGTGCCGGTGGGTGCGGCATTGGCGTACGACACCTTGGGGTGCGGGGTGAATCCCGCCGAGTACGCCATCGGCACTTCGGCGCGCCGGAGCGCCCGCTCGAAGGCGCGCTGGAAGTCTCGGTGGCTGGTGAACCGGAGGCGGCCGCGCTTGGTGTAGCGCAGTCGGATGCGCTGCACTGCCGGTGCGGGCGGCGGGCCTTCGGGCTGTCGCTTGCCCAGTGGTTCTTCTCCTCGGTGCTGGGCTGGCGCGGTACGGCGCCGCCCTTGGATGTGCGGGGTGTTCCCTGGGGGGGCCGCCCGGCTCACCCCCGTGTCGCACAGGGAGATCTCGGGCCCGGCCGCCGCGCCGGGAACAATGGCTCTTCTACCCAGAGTACGCGCTCCCCATTTCGCGGCTCGCGGTACACCTCCCGGCGGACCGTCCGACGGGCGGCAGAGGAGGACTGAGGAGGACAGCGGACATGCGAAGGCCCGGCCACCTGCGTCCCCGAGTGGCCGGGCCTTCTCCCCGAGCTGTTGAACACTTCCGGGCGGCTACTTCACCACGCTGAGCGGCAGCAGCTTCTTGCCGGTCGGGCCGATCTGGATATGCGTGTCCATCTGGGGGCACACGCCGCAGTCGAAGCACGGCGTCCAGCGGCAGTCCTCGACCTCGGTCTCGTCCAGCGCGTCCTGCCAGTCCTCCCAGAGCCAGTCCTTGTCGAGGCCGGAGTCCAGGTGGTCCCAGGGCAGGACCTCCTCATAGGTGCGCTCCCGCGTGGTGTACCAGGCGACGTCCACGCCGAACTCCGGCAGGGTCTTGTCCGCGCAGTCCATCCAGCGGTCGTACGAGAAGTGCTCGCGCCAGCCGTCGAAGCGGCCGCCGTCCTCGTACACGGCGCGGATGACCGCGCCGATGCGGCGGTCGCCGCGGGAGAGGAGGCCCTCGACGATGCCGGGCTTGCCGTCGTGGTAGCGGAAGCCGATGGAGCGGCCGTACTTCTTGTCGCCGCGGATCTTGTCGCGGAGCTTCTCCAGGCGGGCGTCGGTCTCCTCGGCGGAGAGCTGCGGGGCCCACTGGAAGGGGGTGTGCGGCTTGGGCACGAAGCCGCCGATCGACACCGTGCAGCGGATGTCGTTGGACTTCGACACCTCGCGGCCCTTGGCGATGACGTTCATCGCCATGTCCGCGATCTGGAGCACGTCCTCGTCGGTCTCCGTGGGCAGGCCGCACATGAAGTACAGCTTCACCTGACGCCAGCCGTTGCCGTACGCGGTGGCCACGGTCCTGATCAGGTCCTCTTCCGAGACCATCTTGTTGATGACCTTGCGCATACGCTCGCTACCGCCCTCGGGGGCGAACGTGAGACCGGAGCGGCGGCCGTTGCGGGTCAGCTCGTTGGCGAGGTCGACGTTGAACGCGTCCACGCGTGTGGAGGGGAGCGAGAGGCCGATCTTGTCGTCCTCGTACCGGTCCGCGAGACCCTTGGCGATGTCGCCGATCTCGGAGTGGTCGGCGGAGGAGAGGGAGAGCAGGCCGACCTCCTCGAAGCCGGTGGCCGCCAGACCCTTGTCGACCATCTCGCCGATGCCGGTGATGCTTCGCTCCCGCACGGGGCGCGTGATCATGCCGGCCTGGCAGAAGCGGCAGCCGCGGGTGCAGCCGCGGAAGATCTCGACGGACATCCGCTCATGGACGGTCTCCGCGAGCGGGACCAGCGGCTGCTTCGGGTACGGCCACTCGTCCAGGTCCATGACGGTGTGCTTGGACACGCGCCACGGGACGCCTGAGCGGTTGGGCACGACACGGCCGATGCGGCCGTCGGGGAGGTACTCGACGTCGTAGAAGCCGGGGACGTACACCCCGCCGGTGCGGGCGAGGCGGAAGAGCAGCTCCTCGCGGCCGCCGGGGCGGCCCTCCGCCTTCCAGGCGCGGATGATCTCGGTGATCTCCAGCACGGCCTGCTCGCCGTCGCCGATGACCGCGCAGTCGATGAAGTCCGCGATGGGCTCGGGGTTGAACGCGGCGTGACCGCCGGCCAGGACGATCGGGTCGTCGACGCCGCGGTCCTTCGCCTCCAGCGGGATGCCCGCGAGGTCCAGGGCGGTGAGCATGTTGGTGTAGCCCAGCTCTGTGGAGAAGCTGAGGCCCAGCACGTCGAAGGCCCTGACCGGGCGGTGGCTGTCGACGGTGAACTGCGGGACGCCGTGCTCCCGCATCAGCGCCTCAAGGTCCGGCCACACGCTGTAGGTGCGCTCGGCCAGGACGCCCTCGCGCTCGTTCAGCACCTCGTAGAGGATCATGACGCCCTGGTTGGGCAGCCCGACCTCGTACGCGTCCGGGTACATAAGCGCCCAGCGGACGTCGCAGCTCTCCCACGGCTTGACCGTGGAGTTGAGCTCTCCGCCGACGTACTGGATCGGCTTCTGCACATGCGGGAGCAGAGCTTCGAGCTGCGGGAAGACCGATTCGGCAGACATACCCGGAAACCTTCGTGAGCTGACAGGGGTGACCCTCAAGACTAACGCGGTCCGAAGGCACGCCCGTACGCGATCGGCTCAGCCCGTACGCGATCGGCTCAGCCGTCCCGCAGCGCCGCTCAGCCGTCCCGCAGCGCCCCCGTCACCCCCGGGTCCGCCGCCTTCGCCCACACCTGAGGCAGCTCCCGCTCCCGTGCGGCCGCCGCGGCCTCCTCGCGGCCGTACAGCAGGCCCCAGGTGAAGGCCGACTCCCCCGCCGCATGGGCCTGGATCGCCAGATTCCGCAGGGCCTCGCGGGCGACGACGCTGTCCTGGTGGTCGCCGAGGACCGTCTGGACGGCCTTCATACGGCCGGCGAACCGTTTGGCCGGCTTGCCGAGCGCCGCCGTGGCCGCCTCCCCCGCGTACCGGGCGCGCTTGGCCGCCTTGCGGGCGTCGTGCATGGCGAGGTCGCGCTCCTCGCCTTCGGGCAGGGAGAGAGCGGTCTCGACGCGCTGGGCGAGGCGGTCGTAGTCCTTGAGGACCGCCGTGGGCAGCGCCTTCTCCGCCGGGCCGGCCGCGGCCTTCAGCAGCGGCGGATCGGCGAGCAGCGCCTCCAGGGAGTCCAGCAGTGCGAGATAGCGCTTGCTGTCGAGGACCGCCACGGCCCGGCGGCGGGTGCCGGAGCCGCGGGCGGCGGACCAGATGCGCAGCCGGCCGCGGACGGGCCCGAGCAGCAGCGTCCGGGGCAGCTCGTCGATGCGGGCGCGCAGCCGCTCGGTGAGGACCTCCTGGTCGCGGGCGAAGCCCAGCTCAGCGGCGAGCCAGCGCAGCTCGTCCCCTATGGGGTCGGTGGCCGCCCGGTCGATGATCTTCCGGTAGCTCCGGAAGGCGCTGCGCAGGCGGCGGCTGGCGACCCGCATCTGATGGACGGAGTCGGGCAGGTCCCGGCGTACGGCGGGGTCGTAGGCGAGGAGCGCGTCGACCTGTTCGCGCAGATAGACGAGGATGTGGTCGCCGGCGGTCCGCGGCCGGGACGGCTGCCGCGGCGCCGGGGGCCGCTCGCCCTCCGGGGCGGTCTCGGCGAGCGCCCGTGCCAGTTTCGACGGGGATGTGGCCTGCTCGATCCCCGCCTTGCGCAGCTTCTTGTCGACGGCGTCGAGGAAGGCGGGCTGTGTGCCGTCGGCGAGTTCGACCTCGATCTCGTCCCACTCGGCCACGCGTCCGCCGTCGGTGAGCCGTTCCGCGCGCACCGCGTCCCGGCTCAGCTCGGCGAGCAGGGCGCCGTCGGCGCCAGTGAGCTGCCGCAGCTCGCGCCGGGAGAGCAGCCGCATCACCGGCACGGTCGGGGCGTCTCTGACGCGGGCGCGGACGAGGGCGGCGAGACTTCTGGGGAGGGAGTCCGACAGGGGGGCGGTGATCTCGTCCCGGACTCCGGGTGCGACGGGCAGCTTGAGGTGCCAGCCGGCGTCGTCGCCGCCGGTTCTGCGGCGCAGCGTGATGGAGGCGGCGGCGAGCCGCAGGTCCTGGGTGTCGTAGTAGACGGCGTCCAGCTCTGCGACGCCCTTGTCGACGACCTCCGCCACGCCGCTGACCTTCGTCAGGTCGGGCAGTGCTGTCCGGGGGGTGGCCTCGTACTTCCGCTCGATCTCGCGCTTTGTGTCCGCCATGAACCGAATCTAGTTCGCCCGGGCGGATCGCGGCAGGGGCAGTTCCGCGCCACGCTGCGGCGGGCTGGGCCGGGCTATGCCGTTATCGGCCTCTGCACTCTGATCGACTGCAGGAGTCCGATCGCCACCCAGACCGCGAACATCGACGAGCCTCCGTAGGACACGAACGGCAGCGGCAGCCCGGCCACCGGCATGATCCCCAGCGTCATCCCGATGTTCTCGAACGACTGGAACGCGAACCAGGCGATGATCCCGGCGGCGACGATCGTGCCGTACAGCTCGGTGGTCTCGCGGGCGATACGGCAGGCGCGCCACAGCACCACGCCGAGCAGGAACAGGATGAAGCCCGCCCCGACGAAACCGAGCTCCTCGCCGGCCACGGTGAAGACGAAGTCGGTCTGCTGCTCCGGCACGAACTGGCCGGTGGTCTGGGAGCCCTTGAACAGCCCGGTGCCCAGCAGCCCGCCGGAGCCGATGGCGATCCGCGCCTGGTTGGTGTTGTAGCCGACGCCGGACGGGTCGAGTTCGGGGTTGGCGAAGGCGGCGAAGCGGTTGATCTGGTACTCGTCGAGCAGGCCGAGCACGGCGACCAGTACGGCTCCGAAGACGCCCGCGCCCAGCAGGCCGAGGATCCAGCGGTTGGACGCCCCGGAGGCCAGCAGCACCCCGAGGACGATCACGG
The DNA here is from genome assembly GCF_026420845.1 of Streptomyces sp. PR69. Classification (GTDB taxonomy): domain Bacteria; phylum Actinomycetota; class Actinomycetes; order Streptomycetales; family Streptomycetaceae; genus Streptomyces. Next base: position 16,250 of record NZ_JAOWCB010000028.1, read on the forward strand.
CCATCACCATTACGGAGCCAAGGTCCGGCATCAGCATCACGATGGCCATCGGGATGGCCGCCACGCCCAGGGACTTGGCGACCACACGGTGGTCGGGGTACAGGTGGTCGCCCGCGTCCACGCGTGCGGCCAGCAGCATCGCCATCCCCAGAATGATGGTGATCTTGACGAACTCCGACGGCTGGAGGGAGAAGCCGCCGCCGATGACGATCCATGCGTGCGCGCCGTTGATCGTCGCGCCCAGGGGGGTGAGGACCAGCAGGACGAGGATGACAGAGATCCCGTACAGCACGGGGACCGCGCCGCGCAGGGTGCGGTGGCCCAGCCAGACGGTGGCGATCATCAGCGCCACGCCGATGCCGGTGTTGAGGGCGTGCCGGAAGAGGAAGTAGTACGGATCTCCCTGGTTGAGCTCCGTGCGATTGCGGGTCGCGGACCAGACCAGCAGGGCGCCGATGAACGACAGCACGAGCGAGGACAGCAGCAGCGGCCAGTCGAGGCGGCGCATCACCGAGTCGCGCGCGGTGATGCGGTGCCACATTCCGGCCCGGTCGGGCCCGTAGCCGGAGACGGAGAAGCTCTTGGCGGCGGGGGGCATCAGGGCTGCCTCCGTCCCGGCGGGCCGGCCAGCAGGTCGTCGCCCGGTTGCTGTTCTCCGGCGTCGGGGTCGGCGTCGGGGGCGTCCGGCCGCTGTTCGCCGCCGTCCGGGTCCTCCGCCTGTTCGCCGTCCTCGGCCTTCCCGGGCTCGTACGGCCTGACCTTCGGGGCGTCGATCGTCCCATCGGGCTGGATCTTGGGCAGAGCCGTCTGGGGCTTGGGCAGCAGGGCCTTGCTCAGGTCCTGGTTGCCTTCCTCGTCGAGCCCGTACATCGCCTCGTAGATATTGCGCACGGCCGGTCCTGACGCACCGGAGCCGGTGCCGCCCTGGGAGATCGTCATCACGATGGTGTAGTCGTCGGTGTAGGTGGCGAACCACGAGGTGGTCTGCTTGCCGTAAACCTGGGCGGTGCCGGTCTTGGCGTGCATCGGGATCTTGTCCTGCGGCCAGCCCTGGAAGCGCCAGGAGGCGGTGCCGCTCTCCACGACGGAGCGGAGCGCATTGTCCAGCTTGCCGATGGTCTTGGCGTCTATCGGCAGCCTGCCGTGGGACTTGGGCTTGATCTCTTTGATGTGCTTGCCGTCGGGGCTGATGACGGCCTTGCCGACGGTGGGGTCGTAGAGGGTGCCGCCGTTGCTGATGGACGAGTAGATGACGGCCATCTGGAGGGGGGTGACGAGGATGTCGCCCTGGCCGATGGCGTAGTTGATGCTGTCGCCCGCCTTCAGCCGGTTGCCTTCGAGGCAGTTCTCATAGGCGATCTTCTCGGCGTAGCTGCCGTCCTTCTTCCCGGTCTTGCACCAGATGTCCTTGTTGGCCTTCCAGAAGTCCTTCTTCCACTGGCGGTCCGGGATGCGGCCGCTGACCTCGTTGGGCAGGTCGATGCCGGTCTTCGCGCCGAGGCCGAAGTCATGGGCGGTCTTGTAGAACCAGTCGCCGGGGTTCTTCTTGGGCTTGTTGCCGCCGTCGCGCTGCCACTCCTTGTGGCCCAGCGCGTAGAAGACGGTGTTGCAGGAGACCTCCAGCGCCCGGCCGAGGCTGATGGGCCCATAGCCGCGGGATTCGAAGTTCCGGAAGACCTGGCCGCCGAGGCTGTAGGAGCTGGAGCAGTTGTAGTTGCCGTCGAAGTCGTAGCCGGCCCGGACGGCGGCGCTCGCGGAGACCACCTTGAAGATGGAGCCGGGGGCCGCCTGGCCCTGGATGGCGCGGTTGAGGAGCGGGTAGTTGGAGCCGTCGCCGGTGAGTTTGGCGTAGTCCTTGCCGGAGATGCCGCCGACCCAGGCATTGGGGTCGTAGGTGGGGTTGGAGGCCATGGCGATGACCCGGCCGGTCTTGGATTCCAGTACCACGACGGCGCCGGAGTCGGCCTCGTACTTACGGCCGGTGACCTTGTCGGTCTCCTTGCGGGCGGCCTTCATCGCCTCGTTCAGCTCGTATTCGGCCACGCGCTGCACATGGGCGTCGATACTGGTGATGACGTTGGAGCCGGGCTGGGCCGGTTCGGCCTGGGTCTGCCCCATGACGCGGCCGAGCTTGTCGACCTCGTACGAGGTCACCCCGGCCTTGCCGCGCAGCTCCTTGTCGTAGGTGCGCTCAAGGCCGGAGCGGCCGACCTGGTCGGAGCGGAGGAAGGGGGAGTCGGTGTCCTTGGCCTTGGCGATCTCCTCGTCGGTGACCGGCGACAGATAGCCGAGGACCTGTGCGGTGTTGGCCTTGCCGGGCGCGGGGTAGCGGCGTACGGCGGTGGGTTCCGCGGTGATGCCGGGGAAGTCCTCGGCGCGTTCGCGGATCTGCAGGGCCTGCTGGGTGGTGGCCTCGTCGGTGACCGGGATGGGCTGGTACGGGGAGCCGTTCCAGCAGGGCTGCGGGGTCTCGTTGTTGCAGAGGCGGACCTTGTCCATGACCTCTTTCGGCGTCATCCCGAGGACTCCGGCCAGCCGGGTGAGGACGGCCTTGCCGTCGTCCTTCATCTTCATCAGCTCGGTGCGGGAGGCCGAGACGACGAGCCGGGTCTCGTTGTCGGCGAGGGGCACGCCGCGGGCGTCGAGGATGGAGCCGCGGACAGCCGGCTGGACGACCCGCTGGACGTGGTTGCTCTTCGCCTCGTCGGTGAATTCGTCGCCATTGCGGATCTGGAGATACCAGAGCCGGCCGCCGAGGGTGAAGAGGAGAGAGAAGACGAGTACCTGGATGATGACGAGCCGGATCTGGACTCGGGGGGTCCGCCCGGTCTCGGGAATATTGCTCACGCTGCCCCCTCGGTCACCTTGGTGTTCGGTGTGTTCGCTCGATCACGGGCGGGTCGGTCTTCTCGATCTGCGCGGCCTGCGCGGCCTGCGCGGCCTGCTCCGTCTGCGTGGTCTGCTCCGTCTGCGCGGTCACAGCCGTCTGATTCCCTTGATGCGCGCGCCGCGGGTGGCTCGGGTGGCGCGCGCGCGGGCCGCCTTGAGGCGCAGTCCTCGCTGGCTGCCGATGCGCAGCCCGGTGCCGGAGGCGGGGAGCCAGCCCTTGGAGACGTCCTGGGCGCCGCCGGTCTGGGACTCGGCGAGCGGGTCGTTGTCCGCGCGCCTGGCGAGGGCCATGATCAGCGGCACGGTGAACGGCGCGAGCAGCAGATCGTAGATCGCGGCGGTGAGCAGCAGGCTCCCCAGACCGACCTGGCGGGCCGCGGTGTCGCCGACGAGCGCGCCCACGCCGGAGTAGAGGAGGGTGGAGCCGATCGCGGCGGCGACGACGGCGGCCATGGGCGCGGCGGCCGACTTGAGCTGGCCGTTCTCGGGGCGCACCAGTCCGGCGAGATATCCGATGACGCACAGCACGAGCGCATAGCGGCCGGCGGCATGGTCGGCGGGCGGGGCCAGATCGGCGAGCAGTCCGGCGCCGAAGCCGATGAACGCGCCCGCCAGATGTCCATAGACGAAGGCGAGTCCGAGGACGGTCAGCAGCAGCAGGTCGGGGACCGCGCCGGGGAGCTGGAGGCGGGCGAGGACCGAGACCTGGATGACGAGGGCGACCACGACGAGGGTCGTGGAGAGCAGCATCCGGTTGAAGCGCATGGCGGATCAGCTCCTACTGCTGCGTGTCGTCGAACTGGCCGTCGCGGCGGCCTTCGAACTGGCCTTCCGCGCCGTCCGGGCTGTCCGGGTCGGCGGTGACGGTGACCGTGACGGTGGGCGTCGGCTTGGGCTTGGCGGGCTTGGGCGGCAGGACCGTGTCCCGCGGGTCGCTGCGCGGCGCCTGGACGACGACGCCGACGATGTCGAGCTTGGTGAAGGCGGCGAATGGGCGGACGTAGATGTTTCGGGTGAGGTCTCCGCCGGAAGGATCGACGCGGACGACCTCACCCACCGGCACCCCGGGCACAAAGGGCTTGCCCGCCTGGGAGCCGAAGGTGACGAGCCGGTCGCCCTTCTTGACCTTGGCCTTGCCGTTGAGCAGCTGGACGGAGAGGGGGCGGTCGCCCTGGCCGGTGGCGAAGCCGAGTTCGTCGGTCTTCTCCATCCGGGTGCCGACGGTGAAGTCCGGGTCGCTGGCGAGCAGCACGGTGGCGGTGTCGGGGCCGACGGTGGTGACCCGTCCGACGAGCCCGTCGCCGTTGAGCACGGTCATATCGCGTTCGACGCCGTCGCGGGAGCCGGCGTCGATGGTGACGGTCCAGGAGAAGCCCTGGGCGGCGCCTATGGCGATGACTTGGGCGCCCTTGATGCCGTACTGGCCGGCTCCGGCCGTCCTGAGGAGCTTGTCGAGCTGCTGCACCCGGCTCTTGGTGCGGTCGTCACTGCCGAGCCTCTGTCTCAGCAGAGTGTTCTCCCGCTCCAGTTCGCTGATGCGGTCGTGCCGCTCGCCGGAGTCCCGTACGGCCCCGATGGCGTTGCCGACGGGATCGACCGCGGCCGCGACGCCCTTCTCTACGGGGCCGAAGACTGCGGCGGCGGCCTGCCGGGCGCCGTCGACGGGTGACTCCTCGCCGCCGCGGATGTCCACCGTGATCAGTGCGAACGCGGTGGCGACCAGCAGAACCAGGAGCAGCCGGCTCTCTCGTGTGTCCCTCACGTGCGGCGGCCGTGCCTTCCTCGTAGGAATATCGGTGTCTCTATGTCAACGATGGGCCGTATGGGTCGGCAGACCCCCATACGGGGGGTCCCCCCGGGTCCTTGAGACCCAGGGGGAACCTTATGCGGCCGTTCGGGGGACGGTCAGCGGCGGGGCTGGGCGTCCAGCACCTGCTGCAGCGCCTCGAACTCCTCGACGCACTTGCCCGAGCCGAGGGCCACGGAGTCGAGCGGGTCTTCGGCGATATGGATGGGCATCCCGGTCTCACGGCGGAGCCGTTCGTCCAGTCCGCGCAGCAGCGCACCGCCGCCGGTGAGGACGATGCCGCGGTCCATGACGTCGCCGGAGAGCTCCGGCGGGCACTTGTCGAGGGTGGTCTTCACGGCGTCGACGATCGCGTTGACCGGTTCCTCGATGGCCTTGCGGACCTCGGCGGCCGAGATGACGACGGTCTTGGGGAGACCGGAGACAAGGTCCCGACCGCGGATCTCGGTGTGTTCGTCCTGGTCCATGTCATAGGCCGAGCCGATGGTGATCTTGATGCTCTCGGCCGTCCTCTCGCCGAGCAGGAGGGAGTACTCCTTCTTGATGTGCTGGATGATCGCGTTGTCCAGCTCATCGCCGGCGACGCGGATGGACTGTGCTGTGACGATTCCGCCGAGCGAGATGACGGCGACTTCCGTGGTGCCGCCGCCGATGTCGACGACCATATTGCCGGTGGCCTCATGGACCGGGAGTCCGGAGCCGATGGCGGCCGCCATCGGCTCCTCGATGATGTGCACCTGTCTGGCGCCCGCCTGCGTCGACGCCTCGATGACCGCGCGGCGCTCGACGCCGGTGATGCCGGAGGGCACACAGACGACGACACGCGGCCGGGCGAGATACCGGCGCTTGTGGATCTTCAGGATGAAGTAGCGGAGCATCCGCTCGGTGATCTCGAAGTCGGCGATGACGCCGTCCTTCAGCGGCCGGACGGCAACAATGTTGCCCGGTGTCCGGCCGATCATCTTCTTCGCCTCGGCGCCGACCGCGAGGATGCCGCCCGTGTTGGTGTTGATGGCGACGACGGACGGCTCGTTGAGGACGATCCCCCGGCCCCTGACGTACACCAGCGTGTTGGCGGTCCCGAGGTCGACAGCCATGTCACGGCCGATGAACGACATGTTGTTCCCCATGAGGATGCGTCTGGCCTTCCCAAATCGAGCGTTGATGGCTTTTTAGGACGGCGAGGTGGCTGCAGTGGTGTGAGGCTTACATCGTAGTGCCGCCTGCACGGACACTGCTCGGTGGTCCACCTCTGTATAGGTGACGAGGTGTCTTGCCGAACCGTTCCCGAAATTGCGTTTCATATGCCAGGGGGCGACCGAATTCCTTCGGTCGCCCCAGGTTCTGAGCGCTGTATGGCTGACGGCTGATCAGGAAAGGCCGGGGAAGAAAATTTTCAGCTCCCGAATGGCGGACTCCTCCGAGTCCGAGGCGTGGATCAGGTTCTCCCGGACGATCGTGCCGAAGTCGCCGCGGATGGAGCCCGGCTCGGCCGCGATCGGGTCGGTCGGCCCGGCGAGCCGGCGCAGGCCCTCGACGACCCGCTCACCCTCGACGACCAGCGCCACAACGGGTCCGGAGGCCATGAACTCCACGAGCGGCTCGTAGAAGGGCTTCCCCTTGTGCTCGCCGTAGTGCAGCTCCAGCGTCCCCTGGTCCAGCTCACGCATCTCCAGCGCGGTGATGGCCCAGCCCGCCTTGGCCTCGATACGCCCGATGATCTCACCGATGAGCCGCCGCCGCACGGCGTCGGGCTTGAGGAGGACGAGGGTGCGCTGGGTCATGGACGGCTCCTAGCAGGCGTGCGGGTGCGGTGTCCTGAGGTTACAGGGGGTGTCGGGCACACCGTGACCGGGGCTCCGCCCCGGACCCCGCCCCCGGGGGCTCCGCCCCCGAACCCCCGCGCCTCAATCGCCGGCGAGGCTGAGTTTCCGGCCCCCGCGCCTCAATCTCGCCCAGCTGCCGCCCCGCAGGCCGTCCCCCGGAGGGGGTCTGGGGGCGGAGCCCCCAGTAGGAAAAAGACCCCGCGGGCTACCGCGGCTCGGGCCGCTGGGACGCCCAGCGGGACTTGGCCGCGTCGATCTCGCGGCCGTAGTGGATCGACGCCCACCACAGCCCCGCGAAGACCGCCCCGAGAAAGAACATCGCGGGGATGACGAAGCCGCTGACGATCAGCGCGATCTGCAGCGCCCAGCCCAGCTGCACCCCACCCGGGCGGGTGATCATGCCGCACAGGAGCAGGGAGAACAGCATCCCGACGCCGCAGACCGTCCACACGGCGGTCATCGTCAGGTCGTCGGACTTCATCGCCACCAGACCGGCGAACCCGATCACAAAGAATTCGCCGATCAGCGTGGATGCACAGAGCGTACGCACTGGATCTCAGCCCTTCCCCAGCAGCAGCCGCGCCTCGCCGACCGTGATCACCGAGCCGGTCACCAGGACGCCCGCGCCGGCGAACTCCGACTCCTCCTCCGCGAGGGTGATCGCCGCCTCCAGCGCGTCGTCGAGCCGCGGCTCGACGACGACCCGCTCATCTCCGAAGACCTCCACCGCGATCGCCGCCAGCGCGTCCGCGTCCATCGCGCGATGGGTGGAGTTCTGTGTGATGACGACCTCCGCGAGGATCGGCTCGAATGCTTCGAGCAGCCCCTTCACATCCTTGTCGCCGCTGGCGCCCACCACGCCGATCAGCCGGGAGAAGCCGAACGACTCCTGGATGCCCGCCGCAGTGGCCCGCGCCCCGGCCGGGTTGTGCGCCGCGTCCAGGACGACGGTCGGGCTGCGGCGGACGACCTCAAGCCGCCCAGGCGAGGCCACCGAGGCGAACGCCCGCCGGATGACGTCCACGTCCAGCGCCCGCGCCTGACCCGCGCCGATGCCGAAGAACGCCTCGACCGCGGCCAGCGCCACCGCCGCGTTGTGCGCCTGGTGGGCCCCGTACAGCGGCAGGAAGATGTCCGTGTACTCCCCGCCGAGCCCGCGCAGCGTCAGCAGCTGTCCGCCGACGGCGACCTCACGGGAGAGCACCCCGAACTCCATGCCCTCGCGGGCGACGGTCGCATCCGCCTCCACTGCCTTCTTCAGCAGCACCTGCGCGGCGTCCACCGGCTGCTGCGCCAGGATGACCGTCGCGCCTTCCTTGATGACGCCCGCCTTCTCACCGGCGATCTCGGCCGGTGTCTCGCCGAGCCGGTCGGTGTGGTCCAGGTCGATCGGCGTGATGACCGCGACCGCCGCGTCGATCACATTCGTGGCGTCCCAGCTGCCGCCCATGCCGACCTCGACGACCGCCGCGTCGACGGGCGCGTCGGCGAAGGCCGCATACGCCATTCCGGTGAGGACCTCGAAGAAGGAGAGCCGGTAGTCCTGGGAGGAGTCGACCATCTCCACATACGGCTTGACGTCGCGGTAGGTCTCGATGAAACGCTCGGCGTCGATCGGCGCGCCGTCCAGGCTGATCCGCTCGGTGATCGACTGGACGTGCGGCGAAGTGTAGCGGCCGGTGCGCAGCTCGAACGCCCCCAGCAGCGCCTCGATCATCCGGGCTGTGGACGTCTTGCCGTTCGTCCCGGTGATGTGGATGGACGGGTACGCGCGCTGGGGCTCGCCCAGCACATCCATCAGGGCCTTGATCCGGGTGACCGAGGGCTCCAGCTTGGTCTCGCCCCAGCGGGTGGCCAGCTCCGCCTCGACCTCGCGCAGCGCCTTGTCCACCTCCAGGTCGGCGGGCCGCGCGGGAACGGGGTCGCCCTGGGGCGGACCGGCCTGTGCGCGCAGGGTGCGACTGCCGGCCTCGATCACCGCCAGGTCGGGGTCACGGTCTGTCTCGGCGTCGACGATCTCGTCGAAGGGGTCCGGCTGCTCACTCACAGGGCCAGTCTACGGAGGACCGCCGACAGCGCCGCCGACAGGACGTTCGCCCTGTCCGTTTCAGGACCTTCGACCCGCCGGAAGCGCGGCGGGCCCGGGCAAACTTGGCGATCATGGACATAGGCATCGACCTCGGCACCGCCAACACCCTGCTCTACGCCCGTGGTCAGGGCATCGTGCTCAATGAACCGTCCGTGGTCGCGATCCGCGCGGGCGAGCGCACGGCACTCGCGGTCGGCACGGAGGCCAAGGAGACCATCGGCCGCACCCCTGGCTCGATCACCGCGATCCGCCCCCTGAAGGACGGAGTGATCAGCGACTACGAGGCCGCCGAGGAGATGATCCGGCACTTCGTCCGCAAGGCGGTGCCCGGCCGCAGGCCGCGCACCCGGATGGTCGTGTGCGTGCCGAGCGGAGTGACCCCGGTGGAGCGCCGCGCCATCGTGCACGCCGCGCAGCGGTCCGGGGCGCGCGCCGTGCACCTGATCGAGGAGCCGATGGCCGCGGCGATCGGCGCGGGCCTGCCGGTGTCCGAGCCGCGCGGCTCGATGGTCGTCGACATCGGCGGCGGCACCACAGAGGTGGCCGTGATCTCGCTGGGCGGCATTGTCACCTCGCAGTCCCTGCGGGTGGGCGGCGACCGGCTGGACACGGCGATCAGCGACTATGTACGCAAGGAGCACGCCCTGCTCATCGGGGAGCGCACGGCGGAGGATGTGAAGGTCGCGATCGGCTCCGCCTGGCCGGCGCCGGGCCGGGAGGAGCGCGAGCCGCGGACGTTCCTGGTGCGAGGGCGGGAGAAGGTCGGCGGGCTGCCCAAGACCCATGAGCTGACGGCGGCGGAGGTGCGGGCGGCGCTGGACGAACCGGTGGAGGCGATCGTCGCGGCGGTCCGCACGACGCTGGAGGAGTGCCCGCCGGAGCTGTCGGGCGACATCATCGAGCACGGCATCGTCCTCACCGGCGGCGGCGCGCTGCTCCCCGGCCTGGATCTGCGGCTGGCCTCGGCGACCGGCATCCCGGTCTTCCCGGCGGAGGCGCCGCTGGACTGTGTGGCGCTCGGCTCGGGCAAGTGCGTGGAAGACTTCGACGGTCTGCACCGACTGCTGCGCGCGGCTTGATTTCTGCCCTCACGCGCCGGACGGGCTGGAAAATCAGCCCGTCCGGCGCGCGTGAGGACGAGGGGCCCGCGCGCTACGCCTGCGGCAGCGCCGCCAGCTGCGCGGTGATGCGCTCGATGTCCTCCTCGGCCTTGGCCAGCCGGGTACGGATCTTGTCGACGACCTGGTCCGGGGCCTTGGCCAGGAAGGCTTCGTTGCCGAGCTTCGCCTGCGCCTGCGCCTTCTCCTTCTCGGCCGCGCCGAGGTCCTTCGTCAGCCGCTTGCGCTCCGCCGGGACGTCGATCGCCCCGGAGAGGTCGAGGGCGACGACCGCACCGGCGACCGGCAGGGTCGCGGTGGCGTGGAAGCCCTCGCCCTCGGGCTGGAGACGCAGCAGCTGCCGGATGGCGGGCTCGTGCGCGGCCAGCTCGGCGCCGGACAGATCCAGGCGGGCCGGGACCTTCTGGCCGGGCTGCAGCCCCTGGTCGGAGCGGAAGCGGCGGACCTCGGTGATCACCTGCTGGAGGTTCTCGATCTCCCGCTCGGCGGCCTGGTCGCGAAAGCCGCTGTCCTTCGGCCAGTCGGCGATGACGACCGACTCCTGCCCGGTGAGCGTGGTCCACAGCGTCTCGGTGACGAAGGGGACGACCGGGTGCAGCAGCCGCAGCATCACGTCCAGGACCTCGCCGAGCACCCGGCCGGAAACCCGGGCCGGCTCGCCGCCCTCGAAGAAGGTGGTCTTGGACAGCTCGACATACCAGTCGAAGACCTCGTCCCAGGCGAAGTGGAACAGGGTCTCGGACAACTTGGCGAACTGGTAGTCCTCGTAGTACGCGTCCACCTCGGCGACGACCGAGTTGAGCCGGGAGAGGATCCACCGGTCGGCAGCGGACATCTGCTCCGGGCCGGGCAGCGGGCCCTCGACGGTCGCGCCGTTCATCAGCGCGAAGCGGGTGGCGTTCCAGATCTTGTTGGCGAAGTTGCGGGAGCCCTGGACCCAGTCCTCGCCGATCGGGACGTCGACGCCCGGGTTGGCGCCGCGGGCGAGGGTGAAGCGCAGCGCGTCGGAGCCGTACTTGTCCATCCAGTCCAGCGGATTGACCGCGTTGCCAAAGGACTTGGACATCTTCTTGCCGAACTGGTCGCGGACCATGCCGTGCAGGGCGATGGTGTGGAACGGCGGGGTGCCGTCCATCGCGTACAGGCCGAACATCATCATCCGGGCGACCCAGAAGAAGAGGATGTCGTAGCCGGTGACCAGGACGGAGTTCGGGTAGAACTTCGCCAGGCTCTCGGTCTGCTCGGGCCAGCCGAGCGTGGAGAACGGCCACAGACCGGAGGAGAACCAGGTGTCCAGGACGTCGGTCTCCTGGGTCCAGCCCTCGCCGGACGGGGGCTCCTCGTCCGGGCCGACGCAGACGACCTCGCCGTCCGGTCCGTACCAGACGGGGACGCGGTGGCCCCACCACAGCTGGCGCGAGATGCACCAGTCGTGGAGGTTGTCGACCCAGTCGAAGTACCGCTTCTCCATCTCCTGCGGATGGATCTTCACCTTGCCGTCGCGGACGGCGTCACCCGCGGCCTGGGCGAGCGGGCCGACCTTGACCCACCACTGCATGGACAGCCGCGGCTCGATGGTGGTCTTGCAGCGGGAGCAGTGGCCGACGGAGTGGGTGTACGGCCGCTTCTCGGCGACGATCCGGCCCTCGGCGCGCAGGGCGCCGACGATGGCGCTCCGCGCCTCCAGCCGGTCAAGGCCCAGGAACGGCCCATGCGCGGTGATGATCGCGTGCTCGTCCATGACGGCGAGGTTCGGCAGGTTATGGCGCTGGCCGATCTCGAAGTCATTCGGATCGTGGGCCGGGGTGACCTTGACGGCGCCGGTGCCGAACTCGGGGTCGACGTGTGCGTCGGCGACGACGGGGATGCGGCGGCCGGTGAGCGGCAGCTCGATCTCCTTGCCGACGAGGTGGCGGTAGCGCTCGTCGTCCGGGTGGACGGCGACGGCCGTGTCGCCGAGCATCGTCTCAGCGCGGGTGGTGGCGACGACGATGGACTCCTCGCCCTCGCCGTACCGGATCGAGACCAGCTCACCGTCGTCGTCCTGGTACTCCACCTCGATGTCCGAGATGGCCGTCAGACAGCGCGGACACCAGTTGATGATCCGCTCGGCGCGGTAGATCAGCTCGTCGTCGTAGAGCTTCTTGAAGATCGTCTGGACGGCCTTGGACAGGCCCTCGTCCATGGTGAAGCGCTCACGCGACCAGGCGACGCCGTCGCCCAGGCGCTTCATCTGCCCGGAGATCTGCCCGCCGGACTCGCCCTTCCACTGCCAGACGCGCTCGATGAACGCCTCCCGGCCGAGGTCATGGCGGGACTTGCCCTCCTTGGCGAGTTCCCGCTCGACGACGTTCTGCGTGGCGATGCCGGCGTGGTCCATGCCGGGCTGCCACAGCGCCTCGAAGCCCTGCATCCGCTTGCGGCGGGTGAGGGCGTCGATCAGCGTGTGCTCGAAGGCATGCCCCAGATGCAGGCTGCCGGTGACGTTCGGCGGCGGGATGACGATGGTGTACGGGGGCTTGTCGCTCTTGGCGTCCGCCTCAAAGTAACCGCGCTCTACCCAGCGCTCGTACAGCTCTCCCTCTACCTCGGCCGGCGCGTACTGGGTCGGCAGTTCGGGGGCGGATGCTGGCGGCTGCTGCGATGAGTTCTCGGTCACGGGCACAGTTTAGAGGTGTCACAGGCTCGTACTGAAACGGGAATGTTCGGTAACGGAGTGGGCCCCGCCGACGCGCGGGGCCGCGGCTTCCGCCAGGATGTTCGCACCACATAAGCATCTGGAGGGGAACCCAGACCATGAGCTACAACCAGCCGGGCCCGTACGGCGGCCAGCCCCCGCAGCACCCCGGGCCGTACGGCCAGCAGCCGCCGCAGCCCGGCTACGGGTACCCCCAGCAGCCCCAGCAGCCCCAGCCCGGCTATGGCTACCCCCAGCAGCAGCAGCCGGGCCCGTACGGACAGCCGCCCCAGCCCGCTCCGTACGGCCAGCAGCCGCCCTTCCCCCAGCAGCCCGGCTACCCCGGCGCCCCGGTCCCGCCCCCGCCGCCGGCCCCGAAGAAGAAGACGGGCCTGATCGTCGCCTCGGCGGCAGTGGCGCTCGCGGTGCTCGGCGCGGGGGTGTACTACCTGATGGGCGGCGGCAGCAGCTCCTCGGTCGCGGATGACGGGCCGCACAAGCTGATCACTCCGGAGACGGTGATCGGCAGTGAGTACAAAAAGGACGAGACCAACAGCGGCTCCGGCGACAAGAACATGAAGAAGGCCGAGTCCTGGGGCGTCAAGAACGCCAAGAAGGTCAGCGCCGGATATCAGTCCGGGGACGAGAACAACCCGCTGGCCGGCAAGCTGCTGCACTTCAGCGGCGTGTACGGCGAGATCGAGGACCCGGAGGCGGTCCTCGACAGCCTCTTCGCCCATATGAGGTCCGAGGCCGAGAAGGACAAGCGCGAAGAGGCCGAGCTGGTGGGCAGCCCGAAGGAGTACACGCCCGCCGAGCTCAAGGGCGCGGTCCTCAAGTGCCAGGACATCAAGTCGACGCCCGACGCGGGCGCTTCGAGCGGTGGTCCGAGCGAGTTCACGATGACGGTGTGCGCTTGGGCCGACCACAGCACGGTGGGCTTGGCGATGCCCATCGACATGGCCGCGGCCATCACCGGCAAGGCGGGCAGCGCCGAGGAGGCCGCCGGCCTGACCGCCAAGCTGCGCAACGACGTGCGCGTCAAGCTGTAGGAAGCGCCATAGGCGAAGGGCGCCCGGTCACCTGAGGTGACCGGGCGCCCTTCTGTGCACAGGATCGCGCTACGCGCTCTTCTCGTGGCGGCCGTCGTTCTTGACGATCCGGGGGACCAGCGTCGGGTTGACGTTGTTGTGGACCACATCCGCCGTGATGACCACCCGGGCGACGTCCTTGCGGGAGGGCACCTCGTACATCACGGACATCAGGACCTCCTCCATGATGGCGCGCAGGCCGCGCGCGCCCGTGCCGCGGAGGATGGCCTGGTCGGCGATGGCTTCGAGGGCGGGGCGGTCGAAGTCGAGTTCCACGCCGTCGAGTTCGAAGAGGCGCTGGTACTGCTTGACCAGCGCGTTGCGCGGCTCGACGAGGATCTTGAGGAGGGCCTCGCGGTCGAGGTTGTGGACGGAGGTGATGACCGGGAGGCGGCCGATGAACTCCGGGATCATGCCGAACTTGACCAGGTCCTCCGGCATGACTTCCTGGAACTGGTCGCTGGCCTCGATCTCGCGCTTGGAGCGGATCGTCGCGCCGAAGCCGATGCCCTTGGCGCCCGCCCGGGATTCGATGATCTTCTCCAGGCCGGCGAAGGCGCCGCCCACGATGAACAGGACGTTCGTCGTGTCGATCTGGATGAACTCCTGGTGCGGGTGCTTGCGCCCGCCCTGCGGGGGCACGGAGGCGGTGGTGCCCTCCAGGATCTTCAGCAGGGCCTGCTGCACGCCCTCGCCGGAGACATCCCGGGTGATCGACGGATTTTCGCTCTTACGGGCGACCTTGTCGATCTCGTCGATGTAGATGATCCCCGTCTCGGCCTTCTTGACGTCGTAGTCGGCGGCCTGGATCAGCTTCAGCAGAATGTTCTCGACGTCCTCGCCGACATAGCCCGCCTCGGTGAGCGCGGTGGCGTCCGCGATGGCGAAGGGGACGTTCAGCATACGGGCCAGGGTCTGCGCGAGGAGCGTCTTGCCGGAGCCCGTGGGGCCGAGCAGCAGGATGTTGGATTTGGCGAGTTCGATGCCGTCGTCCCTGCCCTGCGGGCCGCCGTTCTCACCGGCCTGGACACGCTTGTAGTGGTTGTAGACCGCGACCGAGAGGGCCTTCTTCGCGGGCTCCTGCCCGACGACGTACCCCTCAAGGAACTCGTAGATCTCGCGCGGCTTGGGGAGTTCCTCCCAGCGCACTTCCGAGGTCTCGGCGAGCTCCTCCTCGATGATCTCGTTGCAGAGGTCGATGCACTCGTCGCAGATATACACACCGGGGCCTGCGATGAGCTTCTTCACCTGCTTCTGGCTCTTCCCGCAGAACGAGCACTTGAGCAGATCGCCGCCATCACCGATGCGTGCCACGAGGTGCTTCCCCTTCGCCTGGGAGCGGCTTGGTGCAGCCGGCTCCTGGTGCCTCATATCCGACGGTACCTTGCCGGGCCCCCCGTTCGGGCCCCCCTTGGCGCGGTTCACATTGTCGTGTACCGCGCCAAGGATGCGGGTTTCGTCAGGCGGCCGCTGCCGCCGCGCTCTTGCGAGTGGAGACGATCTGGTCGATCAGGCCGTACTCGAGCGCGTCCTCAGCGGTGAGGATCTTGTCACGCTCGATGTCGTCGCGGATCTTCTCCAGCGGGGTGGAGGAGTGCTTGGCCAGCATCTCCTCAAGCTGGGTGCGCATCCGCAGGATCTCGTTGGCGGCGATCTCCAGGTCGGAGAGCTGCTCGCGGCCGGTCTGCGAGGACGGCTGGTGGATCAGCACGCGCGCGTGCGGCAGGGCCATGCGCTTGCCGGGCGTGCCGGCGGCCAGCAGCACGGCCGCGGCGGAGGCCGCCTGGCCCATGCAGACCGTCTGGATGTCCGGCTTCACGAACTGCATCGTGTCGTAGATCGCGGTGAGCGCCGTGAAGGAACCGCCGGGGCTGTTGATGTAGACGGAGATGTCGCGGTCCGGGTCCATCGACTCCAGGCACAGCAGCTGCGCCATGACGTCGTTGGCGGAGGCGTCGTCGATCTGCACGCCGAGGAAGATCACGCGCTCCTCGAAGAGCTTGGCGTACGGGTCGTACTCGCGCACGCCCTGCGAGGTGCGCTCGACGAAGCGCGGGACGACATAGCGGTTGTCCACCTGGGGGCCGGTGTAGAGGCCGCTCGCGGAGAAGTCAGTCATGTGGGTGTTCACCATCCTGGTGGGGCTCAGAGGGAGGGGCGGGGACGCCGGGGCCGTCCGTCAGGCTCGGGCTCAGGCGCCGGTGCCGCCGCCGCCAGGAACGCCCGACGCGGCAGAGATGATCTCGTCGATGAGGCCGTACTCCTTGGCCTCCTCGGACGTGAACCAGCGGTCCCGGTCGCCGTCGCGGATGATCGTCTCCACGGTCTGGCCGGAGTGGTGGGCGGTGATCTCGGCCATGCGCTTCTTGGTGCGCAGCAGATACTCGGCCTGGATCTTGATGTCCGAGGCGGTGCCGCCGATGCCGGCGGAACCCTGGTGCATCAGGATGTCGGTGTTCGGCAGTGCGAAGCGCTTGCCCGCGGCGCCGCCCGTCAGCAGGAACTGGCCCATGGAGGCGGCCATGCCCATGCCGATCGTCACCACGTCGTTCGGGATGTACTGCATGGTGTCGTAGATCGCCATGCCCGCGGTCACCGAGCCGCCGGGGCTGTTGATGTAGAGGTAGATGTCCTTGTCCGGGTCGGCGGCAAGGAGCAGCATCTGAGCGGTGATCTTGTTGGCGATCTCGTCGTCGACCTGCTGGCCGAGGAAGATGATCCGCTCGCCGAGCAGCCGGTTGTACACATGGTCGCCGAGGCCGCCACCGATGGACGGCTCACCGGCGGCGAAAGGCATCAGATTCGTCACGTATCCACCTGCTCGTCTCTGACGGCTGCGGCCGTCTTACACGTCTTGGCACTGGGGGCGGCCACTGACCTGCCCTCGTATTCATGGACCCTAACGCGCAGGTAGGACAACGCCATCCCGGTTCCCGAACTGTTCGCTCGGAGCGCAAGGTACGTGCGGGAACCATGGTGTGCGCGGGATACGAGGTGCGCATGGTGCCCGGATGCGCGCGGTGTCCGGATGCGCGCGGGCCCCGGGCGCAGCGGAGTGCGCCCGGGGCCCGCACAGGGGTCCACGGCAGGCCCGGGGAGGGCCCGCGGAGGATCAGGCCTCCGGCTTGTCAGCCTTCTCGGCCTTTTCGGCCTTCTTCTCCTCGGCCTGCTCGGCGTCGGCGGACTCGCCCTCGACGACGGCCTCGACCGTCTCGGCGGCGGCCTCGGTCTCGTCCTCGTCCTCAAGGTCGACGACCTCGCCGTTGGTGTCGAGGACCTTGGCGGCCTCCACGACCACGGCCAGCGCCTTGCCGCGGGCGACCTCGCCGACGAGCACCGGCACCTGGTTGTTCTCGACGACGGCCTGGGCGAACTGGTCGGGGCTCATGCCGGAGGAGGCCGCACGCCGCATGAGGTGCTCGGTGAGCTCCTCCTGGTTGACGTTCAGCTTCTCCTTGTTGACCAGCTCGTCGAGGATGAACTGGGTCTTGATGCCCTTGATCGCCTGCTCGCGGGTCTCGGCGTCGAACTCCTCCTCGGTCTTGCCCTGGATCTCCAGGTACTTGGCGAGGTCGAGGCCCATCTGGCCGAGCTGGTGGTGCTCCAGGTTGTGCTTGCGGGTGCGCACCTCGTCCTCGAGCAGCTTCTCGGGGATCGGCACCTCGGCCAGCTTCAGCAGCTCGTCCAGGACGCGCTCCTGGGCCTGGGTGGCCTGGTCGTACTGCTTCATGTTCGCCAGGCGCTTGCGGCTGTCGGCCTTGAGCTCTTCGAGAGTGTCGAACTCGCTCGCCATCTGGGCGAAGTCGTCGTCCAGCTCGGGCAGCTCGCGGGCGGCGACGGCAGTGACCTTGACGGTGACCTCCGCCTCCTTGCCCTCGGCGGAGCCGCCCTTGAGGGTGGAGGTGAAGGTGGCCTCGCCGCCGGCCTCCAGACCGGTCACGGCCTCGTCGATGCCGTCGAGCAGCTCGCCGGAGCCGATGGTGTACTGCACGCCGTCGGCCTTGCCGTCGGCGAGCACCTCGCCGTCGACCTTGGCCTCCAGGTCAAGGGTGACGACGTCGCCCTCGGCGGCGGCGCGCTCGACCGGGGTGGTGGAGGCGAAGCGCTCGCGCAGCTGCTCCACGGACTTCTCGACGTCCTCGTCGGTGACCTCGACGGCGTCCACGGTGACCTCGATGCCGGAGTAGTCCGGGATCTCGATGGCCGGGCGGATGTCGACCTCGGCGGTGAAGGCCAGCAGCTCGCCGTCCTTCAGCTCGGTGATGTCGACCTCGGGCTGGCCGAGCGGGTTCACCTCGGCCTCGTTGACGGCCTCGGTGTAGAACTTCGGCAGCGCGTCGTTGACGGCCTCTTCCAGGACGGCGCCGCGTCCGAACCGCTGGTCGATCACACGGGCCGGGACCTTGCCCTTGCGGAAGCCCTTGACCGTGACCTGCTGGTTGATCTTCTTGTACGCCGCGTCGAGGCTGGCCTTGAGCTCCTCGAAGGGCACCTCGACAGTGAGCCGAACCCGAGTCGGGTTCAGGGTCTCCACGGCGCTCTTCACGGTTCGGTCTCCTTGGTGGCTGATTCTCTGAGATTCCGCTGGTCCCGCTTGGTCGGCGGTCCAGCCGGTCGGCCCGGTACACCCGGTCTGAGAGACCTTATGAGACACACGGGCACGCAGCTTGCATAGTAACCGCAAGCAGGACGGCCCCCACAACGTGATCTTGTCAGCGCCTGAGGCGAGTGGTCGGGGTGGCGGGATTTGAACCCACGGCCTTCCGCTCCCAAAGCGGACGCGCTGCCAAGCTGCGCCACACCCCGTTGGTGCGAACGTAGGGTACATGCCCGACGGCGGTTGTCCTGCTCGTTTAACGGGGTGTGCACCCACGGCCCGGGACCCGCTACGATGCTCTTGCTCGCCGCGGCCCGCGTGACCTCACGCGACGTGCGCCGTGGTGTGGCGTGTGCGGGCGTAGCTCAATGGTAGAGCCCTAGTCTTCCAAACTAGCTACGCGGGTTCGATTCCCGTCGCCCGCTCTGCCGAGGCTTCCGGCCCGGGTCCGCAGCTCGCGGGCCCGGGCGGAGTCGTTTCGGAGGCCTCACAGATCAGCGTGCCTCTCAGATCAGCGGCTTCTCAGAAGCTGATCCCGTTGATCGTGGCCGCTATCGAGTCGAGAAACCGCTGGATGGACGGGGCCATGCCCGTCGAGGCGAGGAAGAAGCCGAAGAGGGCCGCGACGATGGCCGGACCGGCCTTGAGTGAGCCGCCGCGGATCAACACCACGAGGACGATCGCCAACAGCAGCACCACAGAGAACGAAATGGCCACAACTGATCACACCCTCGGTCGGTCCGCCTTGCCGGCCTGGGGGCATTCGGCCCAGCACGCCCCCGCCGGGACCATCGTGCCATCAACGGCCCCGTACATGCTGCCCGCTGACATGCCGTCGACGCGTGGTCCACGCCACTCCTGCCCGCCCCGCTCCTGCCCACACCGCTGTCCACGCCGCTGCTGACAGCCGCTCCCAGCGGCCGCTCCCGTCGGGGAGTTCACGCAACGGGGCTCCCCCGCCGGTCACCCCTCGCGGCAGATCAGCAGCAGCGCGCGGTCGTCGTTGACGTCCTTGGCGACCGCCTCGATCAGATGCCAGGCCGCGCCCTGGAAGCTGGCGGCGACATAGCGGTCCGCCTCTCCGGTGAGACGGTCCATGCCCTCGCTGATGTCCCGGTCGTTCGCCTCCACCAGGCCGTCCGTGAAGAGCATCAGCACATCGCCCGGGCGCAGGGAGCCCTTGACCGGGTCGAACTGCGCGCCGTCGTAGACGCCGAGCAACGGGCCCTCCGCGGTCTTCTCCTCCCAGCGCCCGCTGCCGGCGTGCAGCTGGAGCGCGGGCAGGTGGCCGGCCGAGAGCAGCTCGTAGTCGCCGGAGTCGAGGTCGAGGACGAGATGGACAGAGGTCGCGAACCCCTCGTCCCAGTCCTGCCGCAGGAGGTAGCCGTTGGCGGCGGGCAGAAAGCCGTGCGGCGGCAGCGAGCCGAGCAGTCCGCCGAACGCGCCGGACAGCAGCAGGGCGCGGGAGGCGGCGTCCATGCCCTTTCCGGAGACGTCGGTGAGGACGACCTCCAGGGTGCGGCCGCCGTTGGTGCGGGCGGCGACCACGAAGTCGCCGGAGAAGGACTGCCCGCCGGCCGGGCGCAGGGCCATCTCTCGGTGCCAGCCCTTGGGCAGCCGGGGCAGCGCGCTCTGCACCCGGATGCGTTCGCGCAGGTCGAAGAGCATGGTGCCGCCGCGCCGCCAGGGCACTCCGACCCTGGCCCGGAACTGCGCGATGAGCAGTCCGAAGAAGCCACAGGCCGCGACCACCAGGACGGTGCCGGGGGTGACCCGCGCCGGGCCTTCCGTGTACGGCCCGAGGATCGCGGACTCCACGATCAGCGCGCCGGCGGCGGCCGCGTACAGGCTCAGCAGGCTCGCCGGGCGCAGCAGCAGTCCGCCCGCCACGATGGGCAGGACCAGCGCCGCCGGGGACCACCACACCGGCGCCTCGACGGTCGCCCAGGTGAGGACGGGGATGGTCAGGAGCAGCCCGGCCAGGGCTATCCAGTCCGAGCCGTCTCCCCTGAAGTAGTCGACTCCGGATTTGCGCAGCGCGATGCGGGCCCGGTGCACTGCTCTGCGCGTCCGGGCCGTGTACGAGTCTGCTGCGGGGCCACGTGCCATTGACGTGGACCCTATCCACCCGCCCCGCTCACGTGCAGGGGGACCCCTATGACAATGCGTTCGAAATCGGGTCGCGTCGGGACGGGCGGACTGATAGCCATGGCATATGACTGGAGACCTTCGGGTACTGCGCCCGGCCGAGTGGGACCGGTGGTTCGGCGTACTGGAGCTGGCGTTCGGCGGGGTGCCCGCGGCGCCCGCGGAACGCGAGCTGTGGCAGGCGCTCACGGAGCACGAGCGATCGCTGGGAGTGTGGGAGGGGGACGACTGCGTCGGGACGGCGGGGGCGTTCTCGTTCCGGCTGTCGACGCCCGGCGGGGCGCTGGTCCCCGCCGCGGGCGTGACGATGGTGAGCGTGGCGTCGACCCACCGCCGACGCGGGGTGCTGACCTCGATGATGCGGCGGCAGCTCGACGACGTACGGGCGTGGGGCGAGCCGCTGGCCGTGCTGACGGCCTCCGAGCCTGCGATCTACGGACGGTTCGGGTACGGGATCGCGACCTGGCAGCTGTCCGCGGACATCGACACGGACCGGGTGCGGCTGGCCGAGGTCCCGGGGGCCGGGGAGCTGCGGCTGCGGCTGGCGCAGCCGGCGGACCCGGCGGTGCGGGCGGAGTGCGAGGCGGTGTACGCGGCGGAGGTCGCCGGGCGTCCTGGCATGCTGGCCCGCCGGCCGGGCTGGGAGCGGCTGCCGTTCCTGGACCCTCCGGAGGACCGCGGCGGGGCGTCTCCGCTGCAGTGTGTGCTGGCCGGCCGCGACGGGCGGACGGCCGGGTACGCGCTGTTCCGCATCAAGCCGTCGTCGGATGAGGCGGGCCCCGACGGCACGGTGGCACTGGAGCATCTGGGGGCGCTGGACCCGGCCGCGTACGCCGCTCTGTGGCGGTTCCTGTGCGGCGTCGACCTCACATCGACGGTCCATGTCCGCAACCGCCCTGTGGACGACGCCTGGCAGCATCTGGTGTCGGACATCCGGCGCTGCCGGGTGCGGCTGCAGGACTCGCTGCATCTGCGGCTGGTGGAGGTGGGCGCGGCGCTGAGCGCGCGGACCTACCGGACGCCGGTGGATGTGGTGTTCGAGGTGGCGGACGACTTCTGCCCGTGGAACGCGGGGCGCTGGCGGCTGACGGGCGATGCGAAGGGCGCGTCGTGCGAACGCACGGAGGATCCCGCGGAGTTGTCCCTGACGGTTCGTGAGCTGGGTGCGGCGTATCTGGGCGGGGTTCCGCTGACGTCGCTGGCGGCCGCGGGCCGGGTGCGGGAGCTGCGGGAGGGGGCGCTTGCGGAGGCGTCGTCGGCGTTCGGCAGCGACGTGGCTCCCTGGCTGCCGCACGGCTTCTGACGACCGGACCGCCGCCGGCCGGCCGGGCGGTGTGCCCGGCCGCCTGCGTGTCCTCTGCCCGGGCAACCGGGCCGGGGACGTGCCCTGCCCGGCCTGCCGCCCGCGGCGACAGGGGCTGCCCGTGACAGCGGGTCGGCGGGTGACCGTCGGCGGCGCAGGGGTGGTTCGGGGCTCGTCCCGCACCGGGACGGGTCCGGCGGCGGGCCCGGCGCCGTACGCGTCAGCGGCGTTGGCAGGACGGGCACCAGAAGAGGTTGCGGGCGGCCAGTTCGGCCGTGCGCACCGGGGTGGTGCAGATATGGCAGGGGAGGTTCGCCCGGCGGTAGACGTAGACCTCGCCGCCGTGGTCGTCGACGCGGGGCGGGCGGCCCATCGCCTCCGGGGTGTGCTCGGGGCGCACCGTGTCGATGCGGTTGTCGCGTACGCCCTCGCGCATCAGCGCCGCGAGGTCCGTCCAGATCGCCGTCCACTCGGCGCGGGTGAGGTCCTTGCCCGCGCGGTAGGGGTCGACGCCGTGCCGGAAGAGGACTTCGGCGCGGTAGACGTTGCCGACGCCCGCGATGATCTTCTGGTCCAGCAGCAGGGCGGCGATCGTCGTACGGGAGCGGGAGATCCGTTTCCAGGCGCGGTCCGGGTCGTCGCCGGGGCGCAGCGGGTCGGGGCCGAGGCGGTCGTGTATCGCCTGCTTCTCGCCGTCGGTGAGCAGCGCGCAGGAGGTGGGCCCGCGCAGGTCGACGTACGACCGCGGGTTGGCCAGCCGGAGCCGCACCGTGTCGGCGGGCGGCGGGGCGGGCGCGTCGCCGAAGTTCACCTTGCCGAAGAGGCCCAGATGGATATGGACCCATTCGCCGCCGAAGCCGAGGAACAGATGCTTGCCGTGGGCTTCGGCGCCCTCCAGGACCGCCCCGTCGAGCAGGGCCGCGGCGTCGGCGAACTTCCCCTGTGGGCTGCTCGCCCGCACAGGGCGGCCGCCGAACCGTTCCCGGTAGTCGGCGGCCAGCCGGTGGATGGTGTGCCCTTCGGGCATCAGGGCTGCTGCGGGTGGTGCGCGGGGATCGGGGGCAGTTCGCCCTTCGTCTCGTACGCGGAGAGCATCTCGATGCGCCGGGTGTGGCGTTCCTCGCCCGAGTACGGGGTGTTGAGGAAGGTCTCCACGAACTTCGTGGACTCGTCGAGCGAGTGCATCCGGGCGCCGACGGCGATGACGTTGGCGTTGTTGTGCTCCCGGCCGAGCGCGGCGGTCTGCTCGCTCCAGGCGAGCGCCGCACGCACCCCCTTGACCTTGTTCGCGGCGATCTGCTCGCCGTTGCCGGAGCCGCCGATCACGATGCCGAGGCTCTCCGGGTCCGCGGCGGTCTTCTCCGCGGCGCGCAGGCAGAACGGCGGGTAGTCGTCCTGGGCGTCGTAGATATGGGGGCCGCAGTCGACGGGCTCGTGGCCATGGGCCCTGAGCCACTCGACGAGATGGTTCTTGAGTTCAAAGCCGGCATGGTCCGAGCCGAGGTACACGCGCATGGTCCGAGTGTGGCACGGGGTTCGGCCGAAGCGCGGACCGCCCCCTCCGGCAAGGTCCGGACCAATCCCGACGACATCCGGCCATTAAAGGTGTAATAGGCAACAATCCATGGAGAGATCTTCCCTCCCGGAGTCCCCCGGGGTTTGAATGCTCGGGCTCGTGACCCGAGCATCATCAAACCTAAGGATTTGCGCATGACCACCCAGCAGACCCTTGCGAAGGAAGGCGGATCGACCGGCGATCCCGGGAAGCCGCAGCCCTCCAACGGTCTTCAGGCCGGTCTCAAAAACCGGCATCTGTCCATGATCGCCATTGCCGGAGTGATCGGCGCCGGGCTCTTCGTCGGCTCCGGCTCCGGCATCGCCGCCGCCGGTCCGGCCATCCTCGTCTCGTACGCCCTCGTCGGCACGATGGTCGTCTTCGTGATGCGGATGCTCGGCGAGATGGCCGCCGCCAATCCCGCCTCCGGCTCCTTCTCGGCCTATGCGGACCGGGCGCTGGGCCGCTGGGCCGGGTTCTCGATCGGCTGGCTGTACTGGTTCTTCTGGGTCGTGGTGCTCGCGGTGGAGGCGACGGCGGGCGCGGAGATCCTTGAGAGCTGGGTTCCGGCGGTGCCGCAGTGGGCGTGGGCGCTGCTGGTGATGATCGTGCTGACGGCGACGAACCTCGCGTCCGTGTCGTCGTACGGGGAGTTCGAGTTCTGGTTCGCCGGGATCAAGGTCGTGGCGATCGCGGCGTTCGTCGGCGTGGGCCTGCTCGCGGTCTTCGGGCTGCTGCCCGGCTCCGACAACCCCGGCGCGGGCCTCGCCCATCTCACCGACGCCGGGGGCTTCTTCCCCAACGGGTACGGCGCGGTCCTCACCGGTGTGCTGATGGTCGTCTTCTCCTTCATGGGCAGCGAGATCGTGACGCTGGCGGCGGGCGAGTCCGCCGATCCGCAGCGTGCCGTCACCAAGGCGGTCAACAGCGTGATCTGGCGCATCGCCGTCTTCTACCTCGGCTCGATCTTCGTGGTGCTGACGCTGCTGCCATGGAACGACCCGTCCATCGTCCACGACGGCTCATATGTCGCGGCGCTGAAGTCCATCGGCATCCCGCACGCCGGGGAGGTCATGAAGGTCATCGTGCTCACCGCGGTGCTGTCCTGTCTGAACTCCGGGCTCTACACGGCCTCGCGGATGGCGTTCTCACTGGGGCAGCGCGGGGACGCGCCGGCCTCGTTCGCGCGGACGAGCGCGCGGGGCGTGCCGAGGGTGGCGGTCCTCGCCTCCGTCCTCTTCGGCTTCGTCGCCGTCTTCTTCAACTACAAGTGGCCGGACACGGTGTTCGCGTTCCTGCTCAACTCGTCGGGGGCGGTGGCGCTGTTCGTCTGGCTGGTG
This sequence comes from Streptomyces sp. PR69, assembly GCF_026420845.1. Classification (GTDB taxonomy): domain Bacteria; phylum Actinomycetota; class Actinomycetes; order Streptomycetales; family Streptomycetaceae; genus Streptomyces. The sequence continues at coordinate 40,690 of NZ_JAOWCB010000028.1, forward strand.
ATCTGCTGCACGCAGCTGCGGATGCGGGGCATCATCCTGCGCGAGTCGCCCGAGAAGCTGGTCGTGCGGATGTGGCTGTTCCCAGGGCTGACCTGGGCGACCATCGGCATGATCTTGTTTGTGCTGGTGTACATGGTCTACGACGAGACGGGGCGCACGCAGGTGCTGCTGTCCCTGCTGGTGGCGGCGCTGGTGGTGGCGGTCGCGGTGGGGCGGGAGGTCTGGGGGCGGCGGCGCGGCTGACGGGGGCCTGCGGCGCGCTTCCCCCACCCCGCCCCTTCCCGTAACCGGGGGCTCCGCCCCCAGACCCCCGTACGGCCTGAAGGCCGTGTCCTCAAGCGCCGGACGGGCTTGATTTTCCAGCCCCGGCGGCGCTTGAGGCGCGGGGGTTCGGGGGCTTAAGCCCCCGGGGATCAGCCGCGGCGGTTCAGAAGCTTCCAGGCCGCCGGCACCGCCCCCATCGCAAGCCCCGCCTTGACCGCGTCGCCGATAAGGAAGGGGACCATGCCCGCGGCGACCGCCTCGGTCAGGGACATGCCGGTGGCCAGCGCCAGATAGGGGACGCCGACCGCGTAGATGAGCGCGGAGCCGAGCGCCATCGCGCCCGCCATGCGCAGCACCGAGCGGTCCGCGCCGCGGCGGGCCAGCGCGCCGACGGCCGCGGCGGCGAGGACCATGCCGATGACATAGCCGAGCGACGGGACGGCGAACCCGGACGCCCCGCCGGCGAACCACGGCGCTCCGGCGATGCCGGCCAGCAGATACAGCCCGAGGGAGAGGAAGCCGCGCCGGGCGCCGAGCGCCGTGCCGACCAGCAGGGCCGCGAACGTCTGCCCGGTGATCGGCACCGCGAAGCCGGGAGGCTGGACGGCGAGCTGGGCCGCGAGGCCGGTCAGCGCCGCGCCGCCGACGACGAGGGCGGCGTCCCGGACGCGGGAGGCCGGCAGCAGGTCGGCGAGGACGGCTCCGGGGCGGACGGGGACGGCGGCGGCAGCAGTGCTCATCGGGAAGACTCCGCAGGGGGTGAGGGTGGCAGGGATGGGGGTGGAACACGGCGACCGTAGCCCACCGGGATTCGCGCGGACACCATCAGCCGCCGACAAAGGGCCTGTTGGGCACTTGGTTGACTTCACACAAAGCCGTCGCCACAGCACGGCCTCCGGGTGATGCTCGTCACTGAGGTGAGGGCGTGCCTCGGCCGTTTTGGCGGATCTCGCCCGGCTCGGGGAAACTGTAGATTCTCCCCAATGATCAAAGACTTGTGAGCACCATGCACCCTGCGCCGCGCACGCCCCTGGCCGATGGGCCCCGCGCCGACGAGACTCAGGCCGGGGGGCCTCAAACCGCCGGGGGCGAGCCCCTGTCCCCCGGACTCAAGCAGCGCCATCTGACGATGCTCGGTCTGGGCGGGGTGATCGGCGCGGGGCTCTTCGTCGGCTCGGGCGCGGGCATCGCCGTCGCGGGGCCCGGCATCGTGCTCTCGTATCTGATCGCGGGCGCGATCGCCATGCTGGTGATGCGGATGCTCGGCGAGATGTCCGCCGCCCTGCCCGCCTCCGGCTCCTTCTCGGTGCACGCCGAGCGGGCGCTGGGCCGCTGGGCGGGCTTCAGCGCGGGCTGGCTGTACTGGCTGCTGCTCGTGGTCGTGCTCGCCGTGGAGGCGACGGCCGCCGCGCAGATCGCGCACGGCTGGGTGGGCGCGGTGCCGCAGTGGGGCTGGGTGCTGACCTTCATGGTGGTCTTCACCGCCGCCAATCTCGCGGCCGTGAAGAACTTCGGAGAGTTCGAGTTCTGGTTCGCGGCCCTCAAGGTCGGCGCGATCGTGCTCTTTCTGCTCCTGGGCACGCTGGCGGTCTTCGGGCTGCTGCCCGACACGGACCCCGTCGGTCTCAGCCATCTCACCGGCGACGGCGGCTTTCTGCCGAACGGCTGGGCGGGCGTCGTCTCCGGGGTCCTCGCGGTCGTCTTCGCCTTCGGCGGCCTGGAGGTGGTGACCATCGCCGCGGCGGAGACGGACGACCCGGCGCGCGCGGTGGGCCGCGCCGTGCGCAGCGCGCTCTTCCGCATCCTCTTCTTCTATGTCGGCTCGATGCTGGTGATCGTGACGCTGCTGCCGTGGACGGCGCAGCGGGCCGGTCTGAGCCCGTATGTCACCGTGCTGGACTCGCTCGGCGTGCCCAGCGCCGGGCAGATCATGAACGTCGTGGTCTTTGTGGCGCTGCTGTCCGCCCTGAACGCCAATCTGTACGGCTCCTCGCGCATGGTCTTCTCGCTCGCGGAGCGAGGCGAGGCCCCGCGGGGGCTGCTCCGGGTCGCTCCGGGCGGGGTGCCGCGGCGTGCGGTGCTCGCCTCCGTCGCGTTCGGGTTCGTCTCTGTGCTGCTGAACCTGAGGTGGCCGGAGACGGTGTTCGCGTATCTCCTCAACTCGGTGGGCGCGGTGCTGCTCTTCGTATGGGCGCTGATCGCGCTGTCGCAGCTGAGGCTGCGGCGCCGGCTGGAGCGTTCCGCACCACAGGGCGGGCTCCCGTTGAAGATGTGGGCCTTCCCGTGGCTGACCCGGGCGACCCTGGCGGCCATCGGCGCGGTGGTGGTGCTGATGCTCAACGACGACGGGGCGCGGCCGCAGCTGCTGTGGTCGGGCGCGGCGACGGCGCTGGTGCTGCTGGTCGCGGTGGTCAGGGACGTACGCGACCGTGGCCGAAAGTAAGCCCTGTACGGATCGCTTCACCTTGTGTAAGCATCTTGCCCGCATAGCGGACATGTGTTCCCCATAAGCGGGGCGCATGCTCAGACTGGTCCGCTCCCCCGTCTCAGCGACTGAACAGGGCACGTCCATGTCTCCGACCCCTGCGCCCGCGTCCGTCGACCAGCAGCAGAAGAAGCCGCAGGCCGACGCCACGCTCTCGCATGGACTCAAACAACGCCATCTGTCGATGATCGCCCTGGGCGGCGTCATCGGCGCGGGCCTCTTCGTCGGCTCCGGCGCGGGCATCGCCGCCGCCGGGCCGTCCATCGTCATCGCCTATGCGCTCTCCGGCCTGCTGGTCATGCTGGTGATGCGCATGCTCGGCGAGATGTCCGCGGCAAACCCGGCCTCCGGCTCCTTCTCGGTGCACGCCGAGCGGGCGATCGGCCCATGGGCGGGGTTCACCTCCGGCTGGGCGTTCTGGTTTCTGCTCTGTGTGGCCGTGGGCCTGGAGGGCATCGGCGCCGCCAAGATCATGACGGGCTGGCTGCCGGGAACCCCTGAGTGGGCCTGGGTGGCGCTGTTCATGCTGGCGTTCTGCGGCACGAACCTGGCCGCGGTGAAGAACTTCGGCGAGTTCGAGTTCTGGTTCGCGGCCCTCAAGGTCGGCGCGATCACCCTGTTCCTCGGCATCGGCGCGCTGGCGATCGCCGGCGTGCTGCCGGGCACGGACGCCCCCGGCGCGGCCAACCTCAGCGGTGCGGGCGGCTTCCTCCCGAACGGCTCGGAGGGCCTGATCGTCGGTCTGCTCGCCTCCATCTTCGCCTACGGCGGCCTGGAGACGGTCACCATCGCCGCGGCGGAGTCCGAGCACCCGGTCCAGGGCGTGGCCAAGGCTGTGCGTACGGCGATGTGGCGCATCGCCGTCTTCTACATCGGCTCCATGGCGGTGATCGTCGCGCTCGTGCCGTGGAACGACCCCGCGATCGTCAACAAGGGCCCCTATGTCGCCACGCTCGACCATCTGGGCATCCCCGCGGCCGGCCAGATCATGAATGTGGTCGTGCTGATCGCGCTGCTGTCGGCGATGAACGCCAATATCTACGGCGCGTCCCGGATGGCCTGCTCGCTGGTCGCCCGCGGCCAGGGGCCGCAGGCGCTGGGCAGGGTCTCGGGCGGTGTGCCCCGTACCGCGGTGCTGTTCTCGTCCGTCTTCGGCTTCGGCTGTGTGCTGCTGAGCTACTGGCGTCCCGACGACGTCTTCCGCTGGCTGCTCAACATGATCGGCGCGGTGATCCTGGTCGTCTGGATCTTCATCGCCGTCTCGCAGCTGCTGCTGCGCCGCCGGATGGAGCGGGAGGCCCCGGAGAAGCTGGTCGTGAAGATGTGGGCGTACCCCTATCTCACCGTGCTGGCGCTGATCGGCATGGGCGTGGTGTTCGTTCTGATGGCGCGCGAGGCCGACACCCGGACGCAGCTGCTGGGGACCGGCGTGCTGACGCTGGCGCTGGCGATCGCGGGCTATGCCTGGCAGAAGGCGCGTGAGTCCCGGCAGCCGGAGCGGGAGTCCGTCGCGGCCGGCACACCGGCGGACTGAGCCGACGACGGCACACACCGTGACGAAACCCCCGGGCCGAGCGGCCCGGGGGTTTCGCATGTATGCGCCTCGCAGGACGCCGGACCTAGGACCAATGCCTGATCAACATCTCCCTCTTTCTGCTGCTACGGTGCATCTGCACATAGCTTGCAATAAGCAGTGGCGCGCATGAGCCGGAGGGACCGACGACATGGCTGTTTACACGCTTCCTGAACTTCCGTACGACTACACGGCGCTGGAGCCGGTCATCGACCCCCAGATCGTCGAGCTGCACCACGACAAGCACCACGCCGCCTATGTCAAAGGCGCCAACGACACGCTCGAACAGCTTGCGGAAGCCCGCGACAAGGAGGCATGGGGGGCGATCAACGGACTGGAGAAGAATCTTGCGTTCCACCTCTCCGGCCACATCCTCCACTCCATCTACTGGAACAACATGACAGGCGACGGCGGCGGCGAGCCGCTGGAGAAGGACGGCGTGGGCGAGCTGGCCGACGCCATCGCCGAGTCGTTCGGCTCCTTCGCCAAGTTCAAGGCCCAGCTGACCAAGGCGTCGGCCACCACGCAGGGCTCGGGCTGGGGCGTACTGGCCTATGAGCCGGTCAGCGGCCGCCTGATCGTCGAGCAGGTCTATGACCACCAGGGCAACGTCGGCCAGGGCTCGGTGCCGATCCTGGTCTTCGACGCCTGGGAGCACGCCTTCTATCTGCAGTACAAGAACCAGAAGGTGGACTTCATCGAGGCCATGTGGCAGGTCGTCAACTGGCAGGACGTCGCCAAGCGCTACGCCCAGGCCAAGGAGCGCACCCCGCTGATCGCCCCGTGACCGGCGCGCCCCGGAACGGGGGCGCGGCTCAGTCGTCCTGCTCGTGATCGTCTTCTCACCCTTCACGCGGCAGGCGGAAAGAAGAACGGCCCCCCGCGAGGACGTGACTCGCAGGGGGCCGTTCTCGTTGCGGCGACCTCGTTTGCGCCGGCGTTTCCCGCGCCGGCGGGGGTTCAGTCGAAGTTCGGCGGAGCCGTCCGGGTCCGCTTGATCTCGTAGAAGCCGGGGATGGAGGCGACCATCAGCGTGCCGTCCCAGAGCCTGGCCGCCTCCTCGCCCTTAGGGGCGGGGGTGACGACGGGCCCGAAGAACGCGATCTGCTCGCCGTCCGGGCCGGGCACCGCGATGACCGGGGTGCCGACGTCCTGGCCGACCTTGTCGATGCCCTCCTTGTGGGAGGCGCGCAGTTCGGCGTCGTACGCGTCGGAGTCCGCGTAGTCGATCAGCTCGGCCGGCAGGCCCGCGTCCCCGAGGGCGGCGACGATCGCCTCGCGGGTCGCGCCCTCGCCGCGGTTGTGGAAGCGGACGCCCATCGCCGTGTAGAGGCGGCCGAGCACTTCGTCGCCGTACTTCTGCCAGGCGGCCGTCACCACGCGCACCGGGCCCCACGCCTGGGTGGCGAGCATCTCGCGGTACTCCTCGGGGAGCTCGTCGAGCTTGTTCTCGTTCAGCACCGCCAGGCTCATCACATGCCAGCGGACCTCGACGTCCCGGACCTTCTCCACCTCCAGCATCCAGCGCGAGGTCATCCAGGCCCAGGGGCACAGAGGGTCGAACCAGAAGTCGACGGGCGTCGTGCCGGGTGTGGCGTTGTCGGACATGTCTCTCCTCTTCGGAACCCCGTAGGGGCCTTCGGGGTCTCTTCGCGGTCTCTTCGGGGCCTCTTCGGGCGTCGTCGTGCAGGGGAACGTCAGGGGGACGCCAGGGGATTCCCCGATACCGGCTGCCAGGACCGCATGGGAGGATCGGTGCTGTTCACGACGAGCCACGAAGGAGTGCCCGTGCCCGGTGAGAATCTGTCCCGCGACGAAGCCCGCGAGCGGGCTGAGCTGCTGTCCGTCGAGGGGTATGAGGTGGCCCTCGACGTGCGGTCGGCGGTCGGGGAGGCGTCGCCTCAGGACACGGGGCCGCGTACGTTCCGCTCGGTGACCACGATCCGCTTCCGGGCCGCCCGGCCGGGTGCGGCCGCCTTCGCGGACCTCGTCGCCCCATCCGTCACCTCCGTGACGCTGAACGGCCGCGCGCTGGACCCGGCCAAGGTCTTCGACGGCGCGCGGATCGCCCTGGAGGGCCTCGCCGAGGAGAATGTGCTGGTCGTGGACGCCCAGTGCGCATACAGCAGGACGGGCGAGGGGCTGCACCGCTTTGTGGACCCGGAGGACGGCGAGGTCTACCTCTATACGCAGTACGAGCCGGCCGACGCCCGCCGGGTGTTCGCCAACTTCGAGCAGCCGGACCTGAAGGCCCCCTTCCGCTTCCGGGTGACGGCGCCGGACGGATGGACGGTGTGGAGCAATGGTGCGGAGGAAGGGCGGGACGGCCTGACCTGGCGGTTCGCCGAGACAGCGCCGATCTCCACCTACATCACCGCGGTGGTGGCCGGTCCCTATCACTATGAGACGGATGTCTACCGGCGTGAGCTGGGCGACGGCTCCACGCTGGAGATCCCGCTGGGCGCGATGTGCCGCAAGGGACTGGCCCGGCACTTCGACGCGGCCGACATCTTCCTGGTCACCAAGCAGGGCCTGGACTTCTTCCACGACCACTTCGACTATCCGTACCCCTTCGGCAAGTACGACCAGGCGTTCGTGCCCGAGTACAACCTCGGCGCGATGGAGAACCCGGGCTGTGTGACCTTCCGGGAGGAGTTCGTCTTCCGGGGCAAAGTGACGCAGGCGTCGTACGAGCGGCGGGCCAACGTCATCCTGCATGAGATGGCCCATATGTGGTTCGGCGATCTGGTCACCATGCAGTGGTGGGACGACCTGTGGCTGAAGGAGTCGTTCGCGGACTTCATGGGGTCGTTCTCACAGGCGGAAGCGACCCGCTTCGGCAATGCGTGGGTGACCTTCGCCAACAACCGCAAGGCGTGGGCGTACCGCGCCGACCAGCTGCCGTCCACACACCCGATCACGGCCGACATCCGCGATCTGGAGGACGCCAAGCTGAACTTCGACGGGATCACCTACGCCAAGGGCGCGTCCGTGCTCAAGCAGCTTGTGGCGTACGCGGGGCGGGACGCCTTCCTGGAGGGCGCACGGCGCTACTTCAAGCGGCACGCCTACGGCAACACCCGGCTCGGCGATCTGCTCTCCGTGCTGGAGGAGACCTCCGGGCGCGATATGAAGGCCTGGTCCCGGTCCTGGCTGGAGACCTCAGGCGTCAACTCCCTGACGCCTTTCGTCACCTACGACGAGGACGGCCGGATCGCCGAGCTGGCCGTCGGCCAGGACGGCGAAGAGCTGCGGCCGCACCGGGTGGCCGTCGGGCTGTACCGGACGCAGGGCACAGAGCTGGTGCGGTACGCGCGCGCCGAGGCGGACATCACCGGTGCGCGCACGATGATCAGCGAGTTGACGGGGGTCGAACGGCCCGCGCTGATCCTCGTCAACGACGACGATCTGACCTACTGCAAGATCCGCTTCGATGAGGGGTCGCTGGCGGCGCTGCGGCAGCATCTGGGCGACCTCACGGACCCGCTGGCGCGGGCGCTGTGCTGGTCGGCGCTGTGGAATATGACCCGTGACGCGCTGATGCCGGCGCGGGACTTCATCGAGATGGTGCTGCGGTTCGCGGGGCGGGAATCCGACATCGGCGTCCTGCAGATGCTGCACGCATGGGCGCGGACCGCGCTGCACCACTATGCCGCGCCCGGCTGGCGCGAGGAGGGCGGGCGGCTGCTCGCCGAGGGCGCGCTGCGGGAGCTGCGGGACGCCGAGCCGGGCAGCCAGCACCAGCTCACCTGGGCGCGGTTCTTCGCCTCGGCGGCCGGGTCGGCGGCGGATCTGCAGCTGCTCCAGGGGCTTCTGGAGGGCATGGCGAAGATCGACGGACTGGATGTGGACCAGGAGCTGCGGTGGGCGTTCCTGGAGCCGCTGGCCGCGCACGGCGTCGCCGACGAGCAGGCCATCGCCGCGGAGCTGGCCCGTGACGACACGGCCTCGGGCAAGCGGCACCAGGTCCGCTGTCTGGCCGCCCGCCCGTCCGCGGCCGTCAAGGAGCAGGCCTGGGCGCAGGTCGTGGAGTCCGAAAAGCTCTCCAACGCCCTGGTCGAGGCGACGATTTCGGGCTTTGTGCAGACCGGGCAGCGGGAGCTTCTCGCGCCCTTCGCGCCGAAGTACTTCGAGGCGATCGAACGGGTGTGGGCGGAGCGGTCCATCCAGATCGGGATGGATGTGGTCCGGGGGCTGTATCCGGGCCTGCAGGACGACGAGCCGACGCTCACGGCGACGGACGCCTGGCTGACGGCCCATGCCTCCGCCCCGCCGGCCCTGCGCCGCCTGGTCCTGGAGGCACGCGACGACCTGGCCCGCGCGCGGCTGGCGCAGGCGTGCGACGAGGCGGCGTCCCGGGCGGCTGCCTGACGCCCTGCGGGCGGGCTTGGACAGTCGCGTCGTATGCGGCGGGACGCCCCGCGGGGGGGCCGCGGCCTGGCGAGAGGGAAGCGCCGAAGCGCCAGGCGGCGAAGCGAGTCGGCGCCGGCGCGGTGGCCTGATCCGGCGTTCTCCCCCGCCGCCGGAACGGACCTGCGGCCCGCCGCCGTAATGGACCGGCGGCCCGCCGTCGCACCCGGCCCGGCGGGGATGACCGCCGACCACGCTCGGGGTCGGCGCACATGGGGTTCGGCCGACGGCCCGCCACCCCGCACACCGGGCCACCGGCGGGCGTGGCAAGCGACCAGGCGGCCGCCGGGCCGCGGCCGCCGTGCGGCCGCGCCCGGGAGAGAGCTGCGGCCACCGCAGGAACCCGGCGCGACCCGAGCGAGACGACCGGACCCGGAACGACCGCACCTGCGGGCCCGGCAGCGGGGCCCCTCGCTTGCGCAGGCCGCCTGAGGGGCTTGGCCGGCGGACCGCCGGGCGGCGGCGGAGCCCGCCGCCACGCCCCCCGACAGGCGCCACAGCCAGTCCCGTGCCGCGGGCCCATGCGCCCGGCGGCCCGCACGCACGGCGTGCCGGGCGACGCGCCGTGGGGAGGGACGGGCGCGGCGGCGCTGGTCAGGGAGGACGGTCACCCGTTCGGCAGGGTGGGTGATCGGACGTCGAACGTGCGTACTTTAGGGCAGGGTTGTCCCTAAATGTCGACGGGCGTGTAACAGCGGTTAGCCCCGTGGCCCCACGCGGGAATCCCCGACGCATGAACCACAACACCCCTCTCTCCCCCCTCCCCCTGAGCCATCTCTCCGACGTACAGCGGCGCGTGCTGTCGGCCGTGCAGTTGCGGGAGCATGGTGTCTCCGCCGCCCGGGCCGCCGCCCAGTGCCGCGACGGCGGGCCGTGGCAGCAGCTGCTGCCCGGTGTGTATCTGCTGCACCCCGGCCCCCCGACCAGTGAAGAGCGGCTGCACGGGGCGCTGTTGTACGCGGCGCGTCCGCAGGAGGGCGCGGGCCCCTACCGCGAGGTGATGATCACGGGGCTGGCCGCGCTGGCGCTGCACCGGTTCTCGGCCGCGCCGCCGCTGCTGTCGCTGGACCGGATCGATGTGCTGGTGCCGCGGACGCGGCGGCTGCGGTCGGCCGGATGCGCCCGGCTGGTGCGGGCGCATGCGCTGCCCAGACCACAGGAGATCACCGGCGTGCCGGTGGCGCCGGTGCCGCGGGCGCTGGCGGACGCGGTGGCGCAGCTCGCCGACGGCGACTCGGTGCGCCGACTGCTCACCGAGGCGGTGCGCGGCGGCCACTGCGAACCGGCCGCCGTCGTCAAGGAGCTGACCCGCGCCCGGCTGCTCACCCGGCCGCATGTGGTGGACGCCGTCGACTCGCTGCTCGCCGAGGGGCGGGCGCTGGCGGAGGACAGGCTGTATGAGATGGTCCGCTCCTTCCGCCTTCCCGACCCGGTGTGGAACGTGGACCTCCGGCTGCCGGGCGGCCCTCATCTGGGCGGTGTGGACGCTTACTGGCCCGAACACGCGGTCGCCGTCGAACTGGACACCCGTGCGCCCCGGCTCGACGAGGACACGATGTGGTCGGAGTACGCCCGCAAGCGGGAACATCTGGAGCGGCTCGGCATCACCGTCGTCCATATCACCCCCAGGAAGCTGCGCGAGTCGCTGGAGCAGCAGGCGACCGTGGTGCGTACGGCGCTGATGGCCTCCTCCGACCGCGACCCGGCCTCCTATGTGGTGGTGCTCCCCCGCTGACCGCGCCTCAGATCCGGCCCGTCGGCGGCCGGGAGCGCCACAGCTCCAGTCCGACGTCCACCACCTCGACCCGTGCCAGCTCCGGCACCCGGTCCAGCGGATGCCAGGCGGCGAGATCCGTGGACCCGCCCGTCTCCGGACGCAGCTCGCCGCCGGCGATCCTTCCCTCGTACACCAGGCGCAGCGCCTGGAAGTCCCGGTACCGCCCGAAGCGGCGGCGATGGCGGACGAGATTCGTGTGCACCCCCAGCAGCGCGGTCATCTCAACCCGGTAGCCGGTCTCCTCCCCCACCTCGCGCACGACCGTGTCCAGCGGATCCTCCCCCGCGTCCATCCCGCCGCCGGGCAGCGTCCACCGCCTGCTCCCGTCCCGCGCCACCCAGCGGGCGAGCAGCATCTCCCCGTCGCGCACACACACGGCATAGGCGGCGATGCGCAGCCTCCTTCTGGTGACCCTCATGCGCAGAGGTTAGAAGCACGGACCGACAACCCGGCTCCGGTCATTCCGTTTTGTTCCGTGTGGCGCATCGCCCACGGTGGCGGATGTACGCCAATGACGCACTGGCATCTCCGTCAACCCTCCACAAACCCCTGTCACTTGCGAAAGGGTGAGCGGTCGTCCGGCACCGGAATCCGGACTCCAGCTCTGTCAAACCTCACAAAACAGGGATGCAGATGACCACCCCCCAATCCCAGAGCTCCTCTTCGGAGCGTTCCATACCAGGCCAGAGACGCCGCGGCCGCAGACGTGCGGCCCGGATCGCGGGCGCCGCGGCGGTGGTGACCGCTCTGGTCGCCGCGGGCGGCGGGCCCGTGTACGCCGCAGGGGTCGCGGACGATCCCGTGGGGAACGGCGGCGCGAAGGCCGCCAAACCGGCCGCGTCGGCCGCGGAGAAGCTCGGCGCGGCCGATGAGGAGCTGCTGGCGCAGGCCGAGGCCAAGGGCGAGAAGAGCGTCACCGTGATGGTGGCCACCGCGCCCGGGCAGACGGAGCAGGTCGCCGAGCAGCTCGACGCCGTCGAGGGAGCCTCGGTCGGCAGGACGTACGACAGGCTCGGCTATGTGCGGGCCACGCTGCCGACCGGGAAGGCGGACGCGGCGCTCAAGGCGGCCGCCAAGCTCTCCAGCGTCCATGGCATCGACCTCAAGCACGAGATCAGGCTGGACGACCCGACGCCCGCGGCGGACACGGCCCACGGCGCGGGCACGGCCGGGGCGCAGGGCGGGAAGTACCCGGCGCCGGACGAGAAGACCCCCGCGAAGAACCCGTACAACCCGTCCTTCGAGACCGGCGCGGTGGACTTCGTCAAGAAGAACCCGAAGGCCGACGGCCGCGGCGTGACCATCGGCATCCTGGACTCGGGCGTGGACCTGGGTCACCCGGCGCTGCAGAAGACGACGACGGGCGAGCGGAAGATCGTCGACTGGGTGACCGCGACCGACCCCGTGACCGACGGGGACGGCACCTGGCGGCAGATGCGCCAGGACGTCAGCGGGCCGGCGTTCAGCGTCAACGGGCGCACGTACAAAGCCCCGGCGGGGCAGTACAAGTTCAACCTCTTCGCCGAGGCCGCCACCAAGGGCGGCGACATGGCGGGCGACCTCAACCGCGACGGCGACACCACGGATGTGTGGGGCATGCTGTACGACCCGGGCACCCGCACCGTCCGCGTGGACCTCAACGACAACGCGGACTTCACCGACGACGCCGTGATGAAGCCGTACAAGAACGGCTTCCAGATCGGCTACTTCGGCGAGGACGACCCGGCCACCGAGATCGCCGAGCGCATCCCGTTCGTCATCGAGGTCCGCAAGGACGTCGTCTACAACGCGGCGGGCGCGACGGCCGACTATGTCAACATCGGCGTCATCGAGGGCTCACACGGCACGCATGTGGCCGGAATCGCCGCCGCCAACGGCCTCTTCGGCGGCAGGATGAACGGCGCGGCCCCCGGCGCGAAGATCGTCTCCTCGCGCGCCTGCACCTGGAGCGGCGGCTGCACCAATGTCGCCCTCACCGAGGGCATGGCCGATCTGGTCATCGACCGCGGCGTGGACATCGTCAATATGTCCATCGGCGGGCTGCCCGCGCTGAACGACGGCAACAACGCCCGCGCCGAGCTCTACAACCGGCTGATCGAGCTCTACGGCGTCCAGATCGTGATCTCCGCGGGCAACTCCGGGCCGGGCGTCAACACCATCGGCGACCCGGCGGTAGCCGACAAGGTGATCTCGGTCGGCGCGTCCATCTCCAAGGAGACCTGGGCCGCCAACTACGGCTCCGGGGTGCAGAAGAAGTACGCCATGCTGCCCTTCTCCTCCCGCGGACCGCGCGAGGACGGCGGCTTCACCCCGACGCTGAGCGCGCCCGGCGCGGCGATCAACACCACCCAGACCTGGACCCCCGGCGGCCCGGTCAAGGAGGCGGGCTATGACCTCCCGCCCGGCTACTCGATGCTCCAGGGCACCTCGATGGCCTCGCCGCAGGCCGCGGGCGCAAGCGCGCTGCTGCTGTCGGCCGCGAAGCAGAAGCACATCGATCTGTCACCCGCCCGGCTGCGCACCGCGCTGACCAGCACCGCCAAGCACATCCGCGGGGTGCAGGCGCATGAGCAGGGCGCGGGCCTGATCAATGTCGTGGGCGCCTGGAAGGTCATCCAGAAGACCGCCAAGAAGAACGCGGACGCCCACGCGTACACCGTCAAGGCCCCGGTGGACACCTCGATCGACTTCGCGCTGGAGACCCCGGGCTTCGGCACCGGGCTGTACGACCGCGAGGGCGGGCTGCAGGCAGGTCAGAGCCGTACGTACGACATTGCCGTCACCCGCACCACCGGCCCCGACACGGCCGTGGCGCACCGGCTGAAGTGGAAGAACAACGACGGCGTTTTCCGGCTGACGGGCGGCGGCAAGGTCACGCTGCCGCTGAACCAGCCGGTGACCGTGACCGTGGAGGCGCGGCCCAAGACCGCCGGCGTGCACAGCGCCATCCTGGAGGTCGACGACCGCCGCACCCAGGGCGTGGACAAGCAGATCCTGGCCACGGTCGTCGTCGCACACGACCTGGCGAAGCCGGACCACTCCTTCTCCGCCTCCGGCTCCGTGCAGCGCAACAGCACCGAGTCGTACTTTGTGACCGTGCCCGAGGGCGCGAAGAACCTGGAGGTCGCGCTGGGCGGACTCGCCGAGGGCAGCCAGACCCGGTTCATCGGCATCCACCCCTACGGTGTGCCGGTCGACCGCACCTCGACGATCTTCTGCTACCCGAACTACCCGAACCCGGCCAATGAGTGCCGCCCCGACCTGCGCTCCTACAGCGAGCCGCTGCCGGGCGTCTGGGAGATCGAGGTCGAGTCGCGCCGTACGTCCCCGCTGCTGAACAACCCGTACGAGCTGGACGTCACGGTGCTCGGCGCGGACTTCGACCCGGCGGTCAAGACGCTGCCCGAGGCGCGGCTCGGCACCCCGGCCGCCGTCGAGTGGGAGGTGACCAACGGCTTCGCGGCGATCGACGGGAGGCTGGCGGGCGGCTCGCTCGGCTCTGCGAAGGTGGCGCGGCCCACGATCGCGGACGGAGAGTCCAAGGAATCCACGGTCACCATCGGCGAGGGCGTGGAGCGCCTGGACGTGGCCATCGGCTCGCCCTCCGACAACGGCGCGGACCTGGACCTCACGGTCTACAAGGACGGCGTGCGCGTCGGCCAGTCCGCCGACGGAGACTCGGAGGAGTCGGTCAGCCTGACCAACCCCGCCGCCGGCACGTACACGATCGTGATCGACGGTTACTCGGTTCCGGCCGGGACCACCGAGTACGACTACCGCGATGTGTTCTTCTCCTCGGCCCTCGGCGACGTACTGGTCGACTCCAGCGTCCCCGTGAAGCTCGCCAACGGTGAGTCGGCGCAGGTCAGCGCCGAGGTGCTGGTGGTTGGCGAGGCGCCCGAGGGACGGCAGTTCTTCGGTGAGGTGAAGCTGCTGAACGGCCGCGGCACGGTCGCGGGCGCGGGCAGCGTGGTGATCGAGAAGGTCATCACCTCATAGAAGTGACACACCTCACACCGAGGTGTCGCACAAGGGGCCGGGCGCTGCGGGCAGCGCCCGGCCCTTCCGCGCCGGAACCGCATGGGATGTGTCACACGTCCCGCCCCTCGGACAATGGATTGGACAAGCCCGACCCGGACATACGCATCATGGAACAACGTCCGGGCAGGCGCAGCGGCAGTGATCCAGCGCCGGAACCAGCACTAAGGAGTCGTCCGTGAGGGTCGGAATCGTCGGAGCCACCGGTCAGGTGGGCGGAGTCATGCGGAGCATCCTCGCCGAGCGGAAGTTCCCGGTCGAGGAGCTGCGGCTGTTCGCCTCGGCCCGGTCGGCCGGCGCCGCCCTCGACTGGCAGGGGCGGCAGATCACCATCGAGGACGCGGCCGCGGCCGACTACTCGGGCCTGGACATCGTGCTGTTCTCGGCCGGCGGCGCGACCTCCCGTGCGCTCGCAGAGAAGGTCGCCGCCCAGGGCGCGGTCGTGATCGACAACTCCTCCGCCTGGCGGCGGCACCCCGAGGTCCCCCTCGTGGTCTCCGAGGTCAACCCGCACGCGGTGAAGGAGCGCCCCAAGGGGATCATCGCCAACCCGAACTGCACCACGATGGCCGCGATGCCCGTGCTGCGGCCGCTGCACGCCGAAGCCGGGCTGACCGCCCTGGTCGCCACCACCTACCAGGCCGTGTCCGGCTCCGGTCTTGCGGGCGTCGCCGAGCTGCACAAGCAGGCGTCGGAGGTCATCGCCGAGGCGGACCGGCTCACGTTCGACGGCGAGGCGGTCTCCTTCCCGGAGCCAGCCGTCTACAAGCGTCCGATCGCCTTCAATGTGCTGCCGCTCGCGGGCAGCATCGTCGACGACGGCTCCTTCGAGACGGACGAGGAGCAGAAGCTCCGCCACGAGTCCCGCAAGATCCTGGAGATCCCGGACCTCAAGGTCTCCGGCACCTGTGTCCGCGTCCCGGTCTTCTCCGGCCACTCGCTCCAGGTCAACGCCCGCTTCGAGCGTCCGATCAGCGTCGAGCGCGCCTATGAGCTGCTGAAGGCCGCCGACGGCGTGGAGCTCTCGGAGATCCCGACCCCGCTGCAGGCGGCCGGCAAGGACGCCTCGTACGTGGGCCGCGTCCGGGTGGACGAGACGGTGGAGAACGGCCTGGCGCTGTTCGTCTCCAGCGACAACCTCCGCAAGGGCGCGGCGCTGAACGCGGTCCAGATCGCGGAACTGGTCGCCCAGGAGCTGGGCTGAGTTTTCTGTGGCTCGGTTCGCCTCCGGGGCGAACCGAGCACGGGCGTGCCATGGAAGGATGACCCAAACGTCACAGAACGAGGAGATGACCGGGTGCCTGGCACAAATCTGACCCGTGAAGAGGCGCAGCGGCGGGCGGAGCTGCTCACCGTCGACTCGTACGAGATCGACCTGGATCTCAGCGGCGCGCAGGAGAGTGGGGTCTCCCCAGCGGAGCGAGGGGAAGGCACCTACCGGTCCGTGACCTGGGTGCGCTTTGACTCCGCCGAGGACGGCGCGGAGACCTTCATCGATCTGGTGGCCCCGGCGGTGCACCAGGTGGAGCTGAACGGCAAGGCGCTGGATGTGGCCGCCGTCTTCCGGGACTCCCGGATCTCGCTGAAGCACCTGCGCGCGGGCCGCAATGAGCTGAAGGTCGTCGCCGACTGCGCGTACACCAACACCGGTGAGGGGCTGCACCGCTTTGTCGATCCGGTGGACGGGCAGGCGTATCTGTATACGCAGTTCGAGGTGCCGGACGCGCGTCGGGTGTTCGCCAGCTTTGAGCAGCCGGATCTGAAGGCGACGTTCCAGTTCACCGTGAAGGCCCCGGAGGGCTGGACGGTGATCTCGAACTCCCCGACGCCCAAGCCCGAGGACGCCATCTGGCGGTTTGAGCCGACGCCCCGGATGTCCACGTATGTCACGGCGCTGATCGTGGGTCCGTACCACTCGGTGCACAGCACCTATGAGAAGGACGGCCAGGTCGTGCCGCTCGGGGTGTACTGCCGGCCGTCGCTGGCGGAGTTCCTGGACGCGGACGCGATCTTCGAGGTCACCCGGCAGGGCTTCGACTGGTTCCAGGAGAAGTTCGACTATCCGTACCCGTTCGCCAAGTACGACCAGCTCTTCGTGCCGGAGTTCAACGCGGGCGCGATGGAGAACGCGGGCGCGGTGACCATCCGCGACCAGTATGTCTTCCGCTCGAAGGTGACGGACGCGGCGTACGAGGTGCGCGCGGAGACCATCCTGCACGAGCTGGCCCATATGTGGTTCGGCGATCTGGTCACCATGGAGTGGTGGAACGACCTCTGGCTGAACGAGTCGTTCGCGACCTTCACCTCGATCGCCTGCCAGGCGTACGCTCCGGGCTCCAGGTGGCCGCACGCCTGGACGACCTTCGCGAACTCGATGAAGACCTGGGCGTACCGGCAGGACCAGCTGCCGTCCACGCACCCGATCATGGCCGAGATCCGCGATCTGGACGATGTGCTGGTCAACTTTGACGGCATCACCTACGCCAAGGGCGCGTCCGTGCTCAAGCAGCTCGTGGCGTATGTGGGGATGGACGAGTTCTTCCGCGGCGTGCAGGCGTACTTCAAGCGCCATGCCTTCGGCAACACCCGGCTGTCGGATCTGCTCGGGGCGCTGGAGGAGACCAGCGGCCGTGATCTGAAGGCCTGGTCGAAGGCGTGGCTGGAGACGGCGGGCATCAACATCCTGCGGCCGGAGATCGAGGTGGACGCCGACGGTGTGATCACGTCCTTCGCCGTGCGCCAGGAGGCCCCGGCGCTGCCGGCGGGCGCCCAGGGCGAGCCGGTGCTGCGGCCGCACCGGATCGCGGTCGGCGCTTACGACCTGGACGAGGCGGGCCGGCTGGTGCGCACGCACCGGGTCGAGCTGGACGTGGACGGCGAGCTGACCGCCGTGGACGGGCTGGTGGGCCGCAGCCGCCCGGCCGTCGTCCTGCTCAACGACGACGATCTGTCGTACGCCAAGGTGCGGCTGGACGAGGTCTCGCTGAAGACGGTCACCGAGCATCTGGGCGACTTCACCGAGTCGCTGCCGCGTGCGCTGTGCTGGGCCTCCGCCTGGGACATGACCCGTGACGGCGAGCTGGCCGCGCGCGACTATCTGGCGCTGGTGCTGTCGGGCATCGGCAAGGAGTCGGACATCGGCGTGGTGCAGTCGCTGCACCGGCAGGTGAAGCTGGCGATCGATCTGTACGCGGCGCCGGAGTGGCGCGAGACGGGGCTGGCGCGGTGGACGGAGGCGACGCTGGCGCATCTGCGTACGGCGGAGCCGGGCAGCGACCACCAGCTCGCCTGGGCGCGGGCCTTCGCCGCCACCGCCCGCACCCCGCAGCAGACCGAGCTGCTGCGCGCGCTGCTGGACGGCACGGAGACGATCGAGGGCCTGGCGGTGGACACCGAGCTGCGCTGGGCGTTCGTGGAGCGGCTGGCCGCGGTGGGCGACTTCGAGGAGGAGCACATCGCGGCGGAGTACGAGCGGGACAGGACGGCCGCCGGCGAGCGCCATGCGGCCACCGCCCGCGCGGCGCGGCCGACCGCGGAGGCGAAGGCGGAGGCGTGGGCGTCGGTCGTGGAGTCCGACAAGCTGCCGAACGCCATGCAGGAGGCGGTGATCTCCGGTTTTCTCCAGAGTGACCAGCGCGAGCTGCTCGCCCCGTACAGCGAGAAGTACTTCGCGGCGGTCAAGGGCGTATGGGAGTCGCGCAGCCATGAGATCGCCCAGCAGATCGCGGTCGGTCTGTACCCGACGCTCCAAATCACACAGGACACTCTGGACGCAACCGACGCCTGGCTGGATTCGGCCGAACCGAACGCGGCCCTGCGGCGGCTCGTGCTGGAGTCGCGGTCGGGCGTGGAGCGTGCGCTGAAGGCGCAGGCGGCGGACGCGGCCGCCGCCTGACCTCGAACGCCGCCGCCGTTTCAGGGCGCGGGGGGCCGTGCGGCCCCTCGCGCCCTCGCCGTTGGGGGTCATCGCGGGGTCGCTGCGAGGTCACCAAATGCCCGTTTGTGGTCAGCTTGGAACGGGCACAGACCGTTCCGCTTTTATGACCTGACGTCAACACCCGTCCAAATGAACGACTATGCTCGCTCACCGTTGTCAGGTGATCCTTTTCGTTCGATCGTTTGAGGGTGCTGATGGTCCGTGAGGAATCGTCGCCTGGAAGTGGAAGCCGCGGGTCCGCCTCCGCCCCGGCGACTTTCGGGTGGCTGCTGCCTGCTGTGCTGACCGCCGTCGCCACGGCCGTCACCACGGCTCTGGCCGCGGACGCGGCACGTGTGCCCGTCGCGGTCGTCGGAGGAATCGCGACCGTCGCGGTCGCCGCCATCGGCGTCGAGGCCGCCCGGCGCGGCCGGGCCATCGACGGGCTGCGCCGCCGAATAACCGAGCGGGAGGCGTTACTGGCCCGACGGGACGCCGAGACCGCGCATCTCGCCGGGACCCTGCTGCCGGACGCCGTGGAACGGCTCCGCAGAGGGGACTTCCCCGAAGACGTGCTCGCCTCGCTGCCCGCCCCCGAGGCCCACCAGGCCGTCGTGCGCACGGTCGTCGACGCCGTCGTCGCCGAAGAGGATCTGCGCGACTCCGCACAGCGCGCCTTCGTCAACATCGCCCGCCGTGTGCAGGCCATCGTCCACCAGCAGGCGCAGGAACTGCGGGAGATGGAGGACCGGCACGGCAAGTCACCCGAGGTCTTCGGCGATCTGCTGCGCATCGACCACGGCACCGCGCTGATCGGCCGGCTCGCCGACTCCATCGCCGTGCTCGGCGGGGCGCGGCCAGGCCGCCAGTGGAGCAGGGCCGTACCGCTCTACAGCGTGCTGCGCGGCGCGATGTCGCGGATCATCGACTACCAGCGCGTCGAGCTCCACTCCGTCTCCGAGGTGGCTGTCGTCGGCTCCGCCGTCGAACCCCTGATCCACGCGCTCGCCGAGCTGCTGGACAACGCCACCCGCTACTCGCCGCCGCAGGCCAAGGTCCATCTCACCGCCGTCGAGGTGCAGTCGGGCATCGCCATCGAGATCGAGGACGGCGGCGTCTCCATGAGCGAGGAGGCCCGCAGGCGGGCCGAACGGACGCTGCGCCAGGCCCAGCAGGGCCTCGACCTCACCGACCTCGGGGAGACCCCGCGCCTGGGCCTGGCGGTGGTGGGGCGGCTGGCGCAGGCGTACGGCTTCCAGGTCTCGCTGCGCTCCTCCGCGTACGGGGGTGTGCGCGCCGTCCTGGTGGTGCCGCAGAGCCTGATCACCGCCGCGGCGTCCGCGACCGGTCTCGCGCATGGCATCGGCGCGTCGTCGGGGCCGCGGGCGACGGCCACGCCGGGCGTCGCTGCTGGCCCTGTCCGGGCCGCGGCCGCGGCCACGGCCACCACGGCCCGGCCGGTCACCGGCCCGACGGCGGGCGAGGGTCAGGGTCCCGTCGTGACCGAGCGCACGGCGAACGGGCTGCCGCAGCGCCGCCGCAAGCACCGCATCACCGCGTCCGCGGACGAGAGGGCGGCCGGAGCGGGGGTTCCGCCGGCCGGCCGACGCCTCGGGGCCACGGCCGCCGGAGCCGGAGCCCCGGGCCCGGCCCGCGAGGGGTCCGGCCGGGGGCCCGAAGCGGGGCAGGGCCCCGGGCAGACGTCCGGCACGGGACCGGAATCCGCTCAGTGGTCCGGCCAGGGCGACGAGCCCGGACGGGGGTCTGTTCCGGGACAGGCGCCAGGCACAGGACGCGGGCACGAGACCGGTCACGATTCGGCACACGAGCCCGGCCCCGGGCCGGGACACGGAACCGGTCAGGGCCAAGCGCCCGGAGCCGCAGCCGGACACCCGGCCCGCCACGGCCAGGGGCCCGGACAGGGGCCTGACGCCGGACACGGAACCGGACACAGCACGACGCACGAGCCCGGCACCGCAACCGGACACCCGTCCGGGCAGGACCAAGCGCCCGGAACCGAGTCCGCGCAGGGGCCCGGACACGCGCCCGGCGCAGGACACGCCACCGGCACGGCACACGAACCCGGCGCCGCAGCCGGACACCCGTCCCGCCACGGCCAACGGCCCGGACAGGGGCCTGACGCCGGACACGGAACCGGACACAGCACGACGCACGAGCCCGGCACCGCAACCGGACACCCGTCCGGGCAGGACCAAGCGCCCGGAACCGAGTCCGCGCAGGGGCCCGGCACGGGCCCCGGGCGCCCGGCCGGTCAGGGCTCCGGACACGAGCCCCGGCGTGGATCAGGGCCGTCGTCCGATCACCGGCCCTCCGACGACGGGTCCGCACCGCCGCAGGTGCAGCCCGGGATGTGGCTGGCCGCGTTCCAGAGCGGCCTGTCCGGGGGGACCACCGAAGCGAGCAAGGGGAACACGCAGCCATGATTCAGCAGCAGGCCAACATGGACTGGATGCTCAAGGACCTCGCCGAAGGCGTGCCGCAGACCAGGCATGTCGTAGTGCTCTCCGCCGACGGTCTGCGCATGGCCCAGTACGGCGCCGACGACGACACCGCCGACCGGCTGGCGGCCGCCTGCGCCGGGCTGCAGTCACTCGCGGGCGCGGTCGCCGCGGAACTCCCGCACAGCGACGGCCGGATGAGACTCGTCGTGATCGAGATGGACGGCGGCTTCTTCTATCTGATGGCCGCCGGCGCCGGGGCCTTCCTCGCCGTCCTCGCCGACGAAGGCGTCGACGCCGGGCTGATGGGCCAGCAGATGCGGGACCTCGTGCTGCGCATCGGGGAGCACCTGAGCAGCCCGCCGCGTCAGGACGGAGCCAGGTGAGCGACTGGGAGGAGACCCCTCCCGAGCGGCTGTATGTCATCACCGGCGGCCGCAGCGGCGCCTCCGCGCCGGCCGAACTGGACCTGGTCACGCTGATCGTGGCCAGGTCCGGCCCAAAGCCCGGCATGCAGCCGGAACACACGGCCATCGTGCGCATCTGCCAGGCGCCGCTGTCGGTGGCGGAGATCTCCGCGTACTTACGGCTTCCGCCGAGCGTCGTGACGGTGCTGCTCGGCGATCTCCTCGACCAGGGCCGGGTGATCGCCCGAGCCCCCGTGCCCCCCGCCCGACTCCCCGACCGCGCTTTGATTGAGGCAGTGATCGATGGACTTCAACGGCTCTGAGCAGGCCGCCGACGCCCTTGAGCGCGGGCCGCGGAGCGAGGATGTGCTGCCGGAGACCGCCACCGCCGCCGTGAAGGTGGTGATCGTGGGCGGCTTCGGCGTCGGCAAGACCACGCTGGTGGGCTCGGTCAGCGAGATCCGGCCGCTGACCACCGAGGAGACGATGACCCAGGCGGGGGTCGGCGTGGACGACACCGCGGGCATCGCGGGCAAGACCTCCACGACCGTCGCCATGGACTTCGGCCGGATCAGCATCAACGAGGAGCTGGTCCTCTACCTCTTCGGGACCCCCGGGCAGGAGCGCTTCTGGTTTCTGTGGCGGGGCCTCTTCGAGGGCGCGCTGGGCGCGGTGGTCCTGGTCGACACCCGCCGCCTGGAGGTCTCCTTCGATGTGCTGGGCCGGCTGGAGGAGCGCGGCGTGCCGTTCGTGGTCGCCGTCAACTCCTTCCCGGACGCCCCCCGGTATCCGATCGCCGAGCTGCGGGGCGCGCTCGATCTGCCCGAGGCGGTGCCGATCGTGCTGTGCGACGCGCGTGACCGCGCATCCAGCCGCGATGTGCTGATGACGCTGATGCGCTACCTCCAGACCCTCGCCACGACGCAGGAGGCGTCATGACTGCCGCCGAACCCACCCACGGGCCCCTTCCGGACCACGGCCTGCCCGGCCACGGCCTGCCCGCCGCGCCGCCGCCCGGCTGCCCGGCACACGCGGCGGGCCCCGAGCGGCTGCGCCGCCTGTACGGCCCTGAGGCCGAGGCGGACCCGCAGGGCCTGTACGAGGTGCTCCGCAAGGAACACGGGCCGGTCGCGCCGGTGCTGCTGCACGGGGATCTGCCGGCGTGGCTGGTGCTGGGCCATCGCGAGAACCTGGAGGTGATGCGCTCGCCCTCGCGGTTCTCCAATGACTCACGCCGGTGGCGGATGTTCCAGGAAGGCCGGGTCGCCGAGGACTCCCCGCTGCGTCCGATGGTGCAGTGGCAGCCGATCTGCGTCTTCGCCGACGGCGCGGACCATGAGCGGCTGCGCTCCGCCGTCCGGGAAAGCCTGGAGCGGTTCGACCGCCGGGGCATCCGCCGCTATGTCATCCGGTACACCGACCAACTGGTCGATGCGGTCGCCGCGGACGGACAGGCGGATCTGATCCGGGACTTCGCCGAGCAGCTGCCCATGCTGGTGATGACACAGCTGCTGGGCATGCCCGAGGAGTACGGGCCGCGTCTGGTCACTGCGGCACTGGATCTGATGAAGGGCAGCGAGACGGCGCTGGCCAGCAATGAGTTCGTCGTCAGGACGCTGCGGACGCTTGCGGAGCGCAAGAAGGACAAGCCCGGACACGACTTCGTCACCTGGCTCATGGGGCATCCCGCCGATCTCACGGATGACGAGGTGCTGGAGCATCTGCGGCTGGTGCTGATCGCCGCGAACGAGACCACGGTCAACCTGATCGCCAACACACTGCGGCTGGTGCTGACCGATCGCCGCTTCCGCGCGAACCTGGCCGGCGGTCATATGACACTGCCCGATGCACTGGAGCAGGTGCTGTGGGACGAGCCGCCGATGTCGGCGATCACGGGCCGCTGGGCGACCGGCGACACCCCCCTGGGCGGGCAGCAGATCAAGGCCGGAGACATGCTGCTCCTCGGGCTCGCCGCCGGAAATGTCGACCCGGAGATCCGACCGGATCTGTCCACGCCCCTGCTGGGCAACCGGGCGCATCTGGCCTTCAGCAGCGGTCCGCACGAGTGCCCGGGCCAGGACATCGGCAGGGCCATCGCCGACACCGGGATCGACACCTTGCTGGCCAAACTCCCCGATGTGCGACTCGCCGTCGAGGAGGGCGAGTTGCGGTCGAGCGCGGCCTGGCTCTCCAAGCGGCTGCAGTCGCTGCCCGTACGGTTCACGCCGCCGCCCTCGTCCGCGGCCGGCGAGGCCGCCGACTCCGCCGGGGAGGGCGACTTCGCCGGGGAGGGCGACTTCGCCTCGACGGCCCCGGCCGCTGCGTCTCCGGCTCCCGCCGCGATTGCGGCGGAACCGCAGAAGGGGGAGGGTTCCGCACCGTATCGGACCCCCTGGTGGAGGTCGTTGTTCCGCACCCGGCGCTGAATAGCACGCTTCATGGTGTTTCAGTGTGAAAACGGCCCATTGGAAGCGGAGTGACGAGTGGCTACTATGCGCCATAGTTGATCACTGTGTGGCGCAAGCGGTGTGTGTGACGGCTGAGCCGCCGGGGCACATCGCCGCTCAAGAGCGAGAGGAAGGCCGCCGTGCCGCCCGATCTGATAGTTCCGCCGCTCTACTCCCCCATCCCGCCGGCGATCCACCCCCGCCATGCGGAGATAAACATCCAGACCATGGCCTGGGCAGAAACGTTTCGCATCGGCTCCGAGGAGCTCCGCGGCCGACTCGTACAACACGACATCGGAACGTTCTCCGCCCGGATCCTCCCGGAGGGCCGTGAGGAGGTCGTCTCCCTCCTCGCGGACTTCGTGCTCTGGCTGTTCGGCGTGGACGACGGCCACTGCGAGGAGGGCGAACTCGGCCGCCGCCCCGGCGAGCTGACGGGCCTGCTGCACCGGCTGCTGCGCATCGCTCAGAACCCGGAGGCCCCGATGCTCAGAAGCGACCCGCTCGCCGCCGGCCTGCGGGATCTGCGCCGCAGGGTCGACCGGTACGGCACCCCGGGCCAGCGGGCCCGCTGGGTGGACGCCCTGCGCGAGTACTTCTTCTCCGTGGTGTGGGAGGCCGCCCACCGCCGGGACGGCACCGTGCCCGACCTCAGCGACTACACGCTGATGCGGCTGTACGACGGTGCGACATCGGTCGTCCTGCCCCTGCTGGAGATGGGGTACGGCTATGAGCTGCAGCCGCATGAGCGCGATCACACCGCCGTGCGCGCCGCCGCCGAGATGGCGTCCTTTGTGATCACGTGGGACAACGACATCCTGTCGTACCACAAGGAGGCGTCGGGCAAGCGCTACTACCTCAACGTCCTGCGTGTGCTGACGCAGCACGACAGCCTCACCGCCCGCCAGGCGCTCGACCTCGCGGTCGCCCAGCGGGACCGGGTGATGCGCCTCTTCCTGCGCCTGAGCGAACACCTGTCGGAACAGGGCAGCCCGCAGCTGCGCCAGTATCTGCACAGCCTGGCCTGCTTCATCCGTGGCGCGCAGGACTGGGGCATCAGCTCGGTGCGCTACACCACGCCGGACGATCCCGCCCCGGTGCCGTCGTACTTCCGCGACACCCCTGCCGACGACAGCGACGAGCCGCTGGACATCCCCGTCATCGCCTGGTGGTGGGATCTGCTGCCCGCCACGGCGTCATCCGCTCCGGGCCTGCCGCAGCACCCGGCGGTGCGGCAGGCCGCCTGAGCGGACCGGAATGGGACGCAATGACCGGAGAAAGACCGGAAGAGAGGAATCTTCGGTGTCAGTTGAGTTGAGGCCGGCCGCCAGACCGGTTCCGGTCGCGCCCGGCGCGGTGCCGCTGCTCGGCCACGCCCTGAGGCTGTGGCGGGATCCGCTCGGCTTCCTCAAGTCGCTGCACGCGTACGGGGACCTGGTCCGGGTCAATCTCGGGACGATGCCCGTATACGTCGCCACATCGGCCGAGCTGGTGAACGAGGTGACGGTCAGACAGGCCCGCAGCTTCGAGAAAGGGCGGCTGTTCGACCGTCTGCGGCCGCTGGCGGGCAATGGACTCGCCACGGCCAACGGCGAGATCCACCGCAGGCACCGACGACTGATCCAGCCGATGTTCCACCCCCAGCGGATCTCCGCGTACGCCGGCGTCATGAGCGCCAACGCGCGTGCTCTGGCGGACTCCTGGACGCCGGGGCAGCACATCGAGATGGAAGCCGCCATGGCCGGCTACGCCGTCGAGACGCTCGCCTCGACCATGTTCTCCACCGACATCGGGCTGCCGGCCGTGCAGGCGGTACGGGAGAATCTCCCGGTCGTGCTGAAGAACATGCTCATACGGGCGGCCTCGCCCAAGCTCCTCGACCGCTTCCCGATCAAGCCGAACCGCGACTTCGACGCCGCGGCGGCGCGCCTGCGCTCGGTCATCGACGAGGTCGTGGCCGCCACCCGGCGCTCCGGCCGCACGGGCTACAACGACCTGCTGTCGGTGGTCCTGGCCGCGCAGGACGACGAGACCGGCGAGTCGCTGTCCGACTCGGAGGTACGGGACGAGCTCAGCACGATCCTGTTCGCGGGGGCGGAGACCACGGCCTCCACCCTCGCGTGGACCTTCCATGAACTGGCACGCCACCCGGAAGTGGAGCAACAGCTCGTGGACGAGATCGCGGAGGTCGTCGGCGATCGGCAGGTCACCGTCGAGGACGTGCCGCGGCTGGCCGCCGTCCGGCGTGTGCTGGACGAGGTGATCCGGCTGCACGGCGTGACGATGCTGATGCGCCGTACGACCGCCCCCGTCGAGCTGGGCGGCTTCGCACTCCCGGTCGGCACGGAGGTCGCCTTCAGCCTGTACGCGCTGCACCGGCACCCGGGCCTGTACAAGGAACCGGACCGTTTCGACCCCGACCGCTGGCTGCCCGAGCGGCGCTCGGAGATCGACCGCCAGTCGTACATCCCGTTCGGGGCGGGCAACCGCAAGTGCATCGGGGACGCGTTCGTGTGGACGGAGGCGACGATCGCCCTGGCGACGGTGCTGGCACGCTGGCAGCTGCGCCCGGTGCCCGGCCACACGCCGAAGGAGGTGGCGTCCGCGGTCGCCCATCCTGATCGCGTCCCCATGACCGTCCACCCCCGCACAGCCGCCTGACACCGCCTCAGGGCTTCCCCCGCGCCGCCGCCGCGGCCCGCAGGGCCGTCAGCAGGCGGGCGGTCGCGGGGGCCGTCTCGGCGCCGCGGCGGACCGCGGCGATGACATGGCGGCGGGGCTGATCCGCCGTCAGGATGCGCATCGCCACGCCCGCGGGGCGTTCCGCGGCCGCCATGCGGGGGACGAGGGCGACGCCCATGCCCGCCTCGACCAGCGCCAGGATCGCGGTCCATCCGGCCGCCGAGTGGGCCTGTTCGGGGACGAACCCGGCCGCCTCGCACGCGGTGAGCGTGATCTGGGACCACGGGCCGCTGCCGCCGAAGATCCATGGCTCGCCGGACAGCTCCGCCAGCCGCAGCCCGGGCGCGGCGGCCAGCGGATGGCCGGCGGGCAGGGCCACGTCGAGGGGGTCGGCGAGCAGCGGCACCCGGCTGAAGCGGGCGTCGCGGGCCGTGGGCGCGTGCGCCGCGAGGGAGAGCGCGAGGTCCACGTCACCGGATGACAGCAGTTCGTACGCCTGCGCCGCCTCCGCCTCCCGGACCTGCACCTCCAGGTCCGGGTGCGCGGTGCGCAGCTGCCGTACGGCGGGGACGACGAGGGCGGGCACGGCCGTCGAGAACGCGCCGATGCGCACCCGGCCGATCTCGCCGCGCCGATAGGCCGTCAGCTCGGCGTCGGCCTGCTCCAGCCGGGCGAAGACCTCGTCCGCGTGCCGCAGCACCAGATGGGCAGCGCCGGTGAGCCGGACGCGCCGGCCGTGGGCTTCGAGCAGCTCGACCCCGAGCTGCCGGGCGAGGTTGGCCAGTTGCTGGGAGACGGCCGAAGGGGTCATGGACAGCGCTTCGGCGGCGGCCCTGACGGTCCCCCGCTCGTGCAGCGTGCGCAGGATCCGCAGCTTTCTGACGTCCCAGTCGGTCATGCGCGGCCACGGTACCGGCTCACCGGGGGCGGCCCGCGGCCGCCAGGGCGACTCCGCCGAGGATCAGCGCCATGCACAGCAGCTGGGCCGGTCCTGTCCGCTCGCCGAGGAGGACGAAGGAGAGGGCGGCGACGCACACGGGCTGGAGGTGGTAGACGACGCCCGCGCGGGCCGGGCCGATCAGCGCGACCGCCTTGTTCCAGGCGAAGTAGGCGAGGGCGGAGGAGAACACGCCCACGTAGACGAGCGGTCCGACGGTCGCCGCGGTCGGCTCGAAGCCGCCCTGCACGGCGACGCTGAGGACATGGGCGGGGGCCAGCAGCAGCGCGCCGAGCACAAAGGAGGCG
Source organism: Streptomyces sp. PR69 (assembly GCF_026420845.1). Taxonomy (GTDB): domain Bacteria; phylum Actinomycetota; class Actinomycetes; order Streptomycetales; family Streptomycetaceae; genus Streptomyces. The sequence goes on from NZ_JAOWCB010000028.1 coordinate 68,393, forward strand.
AAGAGGAACGGCAGTCCGCCGAGTTGCGGCGGGCGGCGCCGCAGCAGGGCGCTGTACGAGGCGAAGCTCACCGCGGCCGCGAACATCCACAGCTCGCCGGCCGCGAAGCCGTCGGGCAGCGCTCCGCCGCCGGACAGCAGCAGCACCCCGAGACAGGCGACGGCCAGGCCGGCCGTGCGCCGGAGGCCGAGACGGACGCCGCCGAGCCGTTCGTACACGGCCATCAGCACCGGCGAGGCGGCCATGATCATGCCCATGGAAGAGGCCGGGGCGGTCAGCCCCGCCTGGTTGACGAGGGTGTTGTAGAGGGTGACGCCGAGGAGGGCGGCGAGGGTGACATAGCCGAGATGGCGGCGGATCAGGGCGCGCTGCCGCCAAGTCGCGCGCAGGGCGAAAGGGGCGAGGACGGCGATCGCCGCGATCCAGCGCCAGAAGGCCGCCTGCACGGGCGGCACGGAGTCGTGCAGAGCGCGGGAGGTGATGAAGCTGCCGGACCAGACGACGGTCGCGAGCGCGGCGAGGAGGAGCCCGGCGGCGGACATCCGCCGTACGGAGCCGGGGGCGGGGGCCGGGGCGGTGCTGCGGGCGGCGCGGGTCTGTGCGGCGTGGGCCATCGGCGGCGGTCTGCCTCTCTCCCCGTGAGGGGGCGGGTAGCTCGGATGTGATCCACCGTGGCGGAGACCGATTGCCCAGGTCCATCGAAAGTTTTCAACAGATCTGTGAAGCAGAACTGAATGATTGCGGGGTGCGGGCAGACGAAAGAGCTCCGGGGTGCGGCGGGCACCCCGGAGCGCTGTGAGAGGTCTGTCAGCTCTGCTGCTGCTTCTTGGACCTGTCGAGGACCATCACCAGGCCCGCGATCACCACGAAGAGGCCGATCGGCGCGATGACGTAGAGGCCGAGAGTCTCGGCCACGCTCAGGCCGGGGCCGGGGTCGTCGCCGTCGTCTCGCGTGAGGGCGGACGCGGCGGGCGACATCAGCAGCATCATCAGCGTCGTGCCGGCCGCGACGGCGCCGGCGCGCAAGGCGTTCTTCTTGTCCACGGTGCCCAACGTAGCGAACGGCCATGAGGGGCGCGCGCCCGGGGGTGCCGTACGGGGCGTGCGCGCGGTCTGAGGGTGCGGAAACCGCGGTGCGCCAGGCAGGGGTGCGCTGGGCAGGGGTGCACTAGGCATGCGTGTGGAAGACCGCGAGCAGCCGGTGCAGCCGGGGGGAGGCGGCCAGCTCCTCCAGGCTGAGCGGATGGCCGTCGGCGTCGGCGACGGGCAGCCGCCAGTTCGGATACTGGTCCCAGGTGCCGGGCAGATTCTGCGGGCGGCGGTCGCCTGCCGCGTCGGGCAGCCAGATGCCCGTCATCCGGGCCGGGGTGCGCCGCAGAAAGCGGTAGACGGCGCGGATCTCGCCCTCCTCGTCGCCCGCGCCCTCGGGCAGCAGCCCGAGCGCGCCGAACAGGCCGAGCCATTCGGCGACTTCCGCGGCCTGGTCGGTGCGCTCCCGGTCGAGGGGGCGGGTGAGCAGCCCCAGCCGGTGGCGCAGGGCCACATGGTCGCCGGAGAGGCGGGCGGCGGTGGACGGCAGATCGTGGGTGGCGGCCGTGGCGACGCAGTCCCTGCGCCATCGCTCAGGAGGCAGCGGGCGGCCGTCGCCGTCCCAGTCGCGTTCGAACCACAGCACGGATGTGCCGAGGATGCCGCGCCGGGACAGCGCCTGGCGTACGCCGGGCTCGACGGTCCCGAGGTCCTCCCCTATGACGACGGCTCCGGCCCGGTGCGCCTCCAGTACGAGGAGAGCGAGCATCGCCTCGGCGTCGTACCGGACGTACGCGCCCTCGGTGGGCGGCCGGCCCTCGGGGACCCACCAGAGGCGGAAGAGCCCCATCACATGGTCGATGCGCAGGGCGCCCGCGTGGCGCAGGGCGGAGCGCAGCAGTCCGCGGTACGGGGCGTAGCCGGAGGCGGCGAGCGCGTCGGGCCGCCATGGGGGCAGGCCCCAGTCCTGGCCGCGGGCGTTGAAGGCGTCCGGGGGCGCGCCGGCGGACATCCCCTCGGCGAACGCCTCACGCTGGGCCCAGGCGTCCGCGCCGCCGGGGTGCACGCCCACCGCGAGGTCGTGGACGATCCCGACGGCCATGCCCGCTTCGTCCGCGGCCCGCGCCGCGTCGGCGAGCTGCCGGTCGGCGAGCCAGGCGAGGCGGCAGTGGAAGTCCACCCGGTCCAGCAGCTCGCGCCGGGCCCGGCCGGTCTGAGCCGACCGCGGGTCCTGCAGGGCGGCGGGCCAGGAGCGCCACTCGGGGCCGTACACCTCGGCGAGCGCGCACCAGGTGGCGTGGTCCTCCAGGGCCTGTCCCCGCTCGGCGAGGAAGTCGCAGTACGCGGCCCGGCGGCCGGGGCCGAGGGGCACGCGGCGCACGATCTCCAGGGCCTCGCGCTTGAGCGCCCACACCGCGTCCCGGTCGATCAGCGCGCCCTTGTCCAGCACGGCGGCGCGCAGCTCCGCGGCGCGCTCGCGCAGCGCCTGGAGCCGCTCGCGGTCCGGCCCCGCGGCCGCCTGGGCGTATTCGGGGACCTCCTCCACGCGCAGATGCACGGGGTCGGGGAAGCGCCGCGAGGACGGCCGGTACGGGGACGGGTCGGTCGCCGGCCGGCCGGGCACGGCCGCGTGCAGCGGGTTGATCTGTACGAACCCGGCTCCGAGCGCCCGCCCGGACCAGGCGGCGAGCTCCGCGAGGTCCGCGAGGTCGCCCATGCCCCAGGAGCGTGCGGACAGCAGCGAGTACAGCTGGACCAGGAAGCCGTGAGTCCGCTCGGGGGCCTCGGGGGCGCGGGCGGGCGCGACGATGAGGGTGCAGCGGCCGGTGCGGCCGTCGGGGGTCGCGGCGGACAGCCGGTGCACGCCGTAGGGCAGCCGCGCCAGGTCGGGTGCCGCCCCGGCCGGCGTCCGGGTCGTCGGCGTCCGGGTCGTCGGCGTACGGGTCGTCGGCGTACGGGTCGTCGGCGTAC
>NZ_JAOWCB010000029.1 GCF_026420845.1 Streptomyces sp. PR69
CCCTGTACGGCCTGAAGGCCGTGTCCTCAAACGCCGGACGGGCTTGATTTGGCTGCGCCAATCCCAGCCCCGCCTGGGGGCACCTCCGTGGGGTACCTCGGACAGAGTCTGGGGGGAGGCAGCCGAAGGAGTTTGAGGCGCAGGGGCCGGAAACCCAGCCCCACCGACGCTTGAGACGCGGGGGCCAGAAACCCAGCCCCACCGACGCTTGAGGCGCAGGGGCTGGAAATCCAGCCTCGCCGGCGTTTGAGGCGCGGGGGGTCCGGGGGCGGAGCCCCCGTTTGATGGCCGCGTGCCGCACGGGACACAGCGGGCGGGTTAACGGCCGCCGCCGTGAGCGGGGCGGGCGAGCGCGCGTAGGCTCTTCCCGGCAGAGAGGGCGTCGATCCGCCCGCCCTGCCATACGACCCCCGACCTCCTGGAACTCAACGGAAGCGAGATTTCACCACCGTGACTGCTCTCACTCTCAGCACTGCCGGCGCGGCGACGCTGCGCGCCGACGCCATCGTCGTCGGGGTCGCCAAGAGCCCTCAGGGCGGGAACGGACTCGTCGTCGCACCGGGCGCGGAAGCCGTCGTCGAGGCGTACGACGGCAAGCTCGCCGACATCCTGAAGTCCCTCGGCGCGAGCGGCGCGGAGGGCGAGGTGACCAAGCTCCCCGCGCCCGCGGGCTTCAAGGCCCCGGTCGTCCTGGCGGCCGGGCTCGGCTCCGCGCCGGAGAAGGACGAGGCGTACGACGCCGAGGCGCTGCGCCGGGCCGCCGGGTCGGCTGCCCGTGCGCTGAGCGGCTCCAAGAAGGCCGCCTTCGCGCTGCCCATCGAGGCCTCTGAGGACGCGGAGGCCATCGCGGAGGGCGCGCTGCTCGGTGCGTACGCCTTCACCGCGTACCAGGGCGGGGACGCGTCCGCGAAGGACGGCGACAACGGCGTCAAGGCGCCCCTCGCCGAGGTCGCCCTCCTGGGCGCCAAGCCGCGCGACAAGGCGTACAAGGCGGCCGTCGCGCGCGCCCTGGCGGTCACCGAGGAGGTCAACCGCGCCCGCGACCTGATCAACACTCCGCCGAACGACCTCACCCCCGAGGCCTTCGCCGCGGTCGCCTCCGCGGCCGGCAAGGAGCACGGCGTCAAGGTGCAGGTGCTGGACGAGAAGGCGCTCGCCAAGGGCGGCTACGGCGGCATCATCGGCGTCGGCCAGGGCTCCCAGAACCCGCCGCGCCTGGTGAAGCTCTCGTACACCCACTCCAAGGACGCCAAGACGCTGGCGCTGGTCGGCAAGGGCATCACCTACGACTCGGGCGGCATCTCCCTGAAGCCGGCCGGCCACAACGAGACCATGAAGTGCGACATGAGCGGCGCGGCCGCCGTGTTCGCCGCGGTCGTGGCGGCCGCGCGGCTCGGTCTGGAGGTGAACGTCACCGGCTGGCTGGCGCTCGCCGAGAACATGCCGTCCGGCTCCGCCGTGCGCCCCGGCGATGTGCTGCGCATGTACAGCGGCAAGACCGTCGAGGTGCTCAACACCGACGCCGAAGGCCGGCTCGTGCTCGCCGACGCGCTGACGAAGGCGTCCGAGGAGAACCCGGACGCGATCGTCGACGTGGCCACGCTGACCGGCGCGATGGTGCTGGCGCTGGGCCACCGCACCTTCGGGATCATGGCCAACGACGACGCGTTCCGCACCGCGATCCACGAGATCGCCGAGGAGGCGGGCGAGCAGTCCTGGCCGATGCCGCTCCCCGCCGAGCTGCGCAAGGGCATGGACTCCCCGACCGCGGACATCGCGAACATGGGTGAGCGGATGGGCGGCGGCCTGGTCGCCGGTCTCTTCCTCAAGGAGTTCATCGGCGAGGGCATCACCTGGGCCCACCTGGACATCGCCGGCCCGGCCTTCCACGAGGGCGCGCCCTGGGGCTACACCCCCAAGGGCGGCACCGGCGCTTCGGTCCGCACCCTGGTCAAGCTCGCCGAACGCATCGCCGCCGGCGACCTCGGCTGATTTTTTTATGGCTCGGATCGCCCAGGGGCGAACCGAGCCCGATTAGACACAGTAAACGGGCCGGGGTCTCCGCTCGCGGCAACAAGTGCGAAGATGGGTTCTCGGCAGGACAGGGCCCCCACCACAGGGCCGAAGAGACAGCGGCCGAACACCAGCCGACCGGCCGGGCAAACCTTGAGGCAGACGGGCCCGGCGTACGGCGCATATGCATGGAGGACGTGACGTGGCGAACGACGCCAGCACCGTTTTCGACCTAGTGATCCTCGGCGGCGGTAGCGGCGGTTACGCTGCGGCGCTGCGCGGAGCTCAGCTGGGCCTGGACGTCGCCCTGATCGAGAAGGGCAAGGTCGGCGGCACCTGCCTGCACAACGGCTGTATTCCCACGAAGGCGCTGCTGCACGCCGGCGAGATCGCCGATCAGGCGCGCGAGGCCGATCAGTTCGGTGTGAAGGCCACCTTCGAGGGCATCGACATGGGTGCCGTCCACAAGTACAAGGACGATGTGATCTCGGGCCTCTACAAGGGTCTGCAGGGTCTGATCGCCTCGCGCAAGGTCACCTTCATCGAGGGCGAGGGCCGGCTGTCCTCCCCCACCTCCGTCGATGTGAACGGCCGGCGTGTCCAGGGCCGCCACGTCCTGCTGGCCACCGGCTCGGTGCCGAAGTCGCTGCCCGGCCTGGAGATCGACGGCAACCGCATCATCTCCTCGGACCACGCGCTGACGCTGGACCGCGTCCCGAAGTCCGCGATCGTGCTGGGCGGCGGCGTGATCGGCGTCGAGTTCGCCTCCGCGTGGAAGTCCTTCGGCGCCGAGGTCACCGTCATCGAGGGCCTGAAGCACCTGGTGCCGGTCGAGGACGAGAACAGCTCCAAGCTGCTGGAGCGCGCGTTCCGCAAGCGGGGCATCAAGTTCAACCTGGGCACCTTCTTCGAGAAGGCCGAGTACACCCAGGACGGCGTACGCGTCACCCTCGCGGACGGCAAGACCTTCGAGGCCGAGGTGCTGCTCGTGGCGGTCGGCCGCGGCCCGGTCTCGCAGGGCCTGGGCTACGAGGAGCAGGGCGTCGCGATGGACCGCGGCTATGTCCTGGTCGACGAGTACATGCAGACCAACGTTCCGACGATCTCCGCCGTCGGCGACCTCGTGCCGACCCTCCAGCTCGCGCACGTCGGCTTCGCGGAGGGCATCCTGGTGGCGGAGCGTCTGGCCGGTCTCAAGACCGTTCCGATCGACTACGACGGCGTGCCGCGGGTGACGTACTGCCACCCGGAGGTCGCGTCCGTCGGCATCACCGAGGCGAAGGCCAAGGAGATCTACGGCGCGGACAAGGTCGTCGCTCTGAAGTACAACCTCGCGGGCAACGGCAAGAGCAAGATCCTCAAGACCGCGGGCGAGATCAAGCTCGTCCAGGTCAAGGACGGTGCCGTGGTCGGCGTCCACATGGTCGGTGACCGCATGGGCGAGCAGGTCGGCGAGGCCCAGCTGATCTACAACTGGGAGGCTCTGCCGGCCGAGGTCGCGCAGCTGGTCCATGCGCACCCGACGCAGAACGAGGCGCTCGGCGAGGCCCACCTGGCGCTCGCGGGCAAGCCGCTCCACTCCCACGACTGATCAGTCGCCGGGCGCGACGACCACATACCGCACATTTGTTAGGAGCAACTGAAACCATGGCGGTTTCCGTAACCCTTCCGGCGCTCGGCGAGAGCGTCACCGAGGGCACTGTCACCCGCTGGCTGAAGGCCGAGGGAGAGCGCGTCGAGGCCGACGAGCCGCTGCTCGAGGTGTCGACCGACAAGGTCGACACCGAGATCCCCGCCCCGGCCGCCGGTGTCCTCGCCTCCATCAAGGTCGCCGAGGACGAGACCGTCGAGGTCGGCGCCGAGCTGGCCGTGATCGACGACGGCACCGGTGCGCCGGCCGAGGCTCCGGCCCCGGCCGCCGCCGAAGCCGAGACCGTGGCGGCCCCGACGCCGGCCGCCCCGGCCCCCGCTGCCGAGGCCCCGGCCGCCCCGGCTCCGGCTGCCGCCGCCCCCGCGGGCGGTGCGGCCGAGGGCACCGACGTCACCCTTCCGGCGCTCGGCGAGAGCGTCACCGAGGGCACCGTCACCCGCTGGCTGAAGGAGGTCGGCGAGTCCGTAGAGGAGGACGAGCCGCTGCTCGAGGTCTCCACGGACAAGGTCGACACCGAGATCCCCGCACCGGTCGCCGGTGTGCTGCTGGAGATCGTGGTCGGCGAGGACGAGACCGCAGAGGTCGGCGCGAAGCTCGCCGTCATCGGCGCTCCGGGCGCTGCTCCGGCCGCCGCTCCGGCTCCGGCCGCCCCGGCACCGGCACCGGCCCCTGTGCAGGAGGCCCCGGCCCCGGCCCCCGCTCCGGCTCCGGCTCCGGCTCCGGCTCCGGTCCAGGAGGCCCCGGCCCCCGCTGCCGCTCCGGCGGCCGCACCGGCCCCGGCGCCCGCCGCCCCGGCTCCGGCCGCCGCGCCGACCGCTGCCGCTCCGGCCGCGGTCGAGGCGGGCGACGCCTACGTCACCCCGCTGGTGCGCAAGCTCGCCGCCGAGAACGGCGTCGACCTGAGCACCGTCAAGGGCACCGGCGTCGGCGGCCGTATCCGCAAGCAGGACGTCATCGCCGCCGCGGAGGCCGCCAAGGCCGCCGCTGCCGCCCCGGCTCCGGCCGCTGCCGCCGCTCCGGCCCCCGCCGCCAAGGCCCCGGCGCTGGAGGTCTCCCCGCTGCGCGGCCAGACCGTCAAGATGACCCGCATGCGCAAGGTCATCGGCGACAACATGATGAAGGCGCTGCACGGCCAGGCGCAGCTGTCCTCGGTCGTCGAGGTCGACGTCACCAAGCTGATGAAGCTGCGCGGCCGTGCGAAGGACTCCTTCGCCGCCCGCGAGGGCGTCAAGCTGTCCCCGATGCCGTTCTTCGTCAAGGCGGCGGCCCAGGCGCTGAAGGCCCACCCGGTCATCAACGCCCGGATCAACGAGGACGAGGGCACCATCACGTACTTCGACACGGAGAACATCGGCATCGCCGTGGACTCCGAGAAGGGCCTGATGACCCCCGTCATCAGGGGCGCGGGCGACCTGAACATCGCCGGCATCGCCAAGGCGACGGCCGACCTGGCCGGCAAGGTCCGCGGCAACAAGATCACCCCGGATGAGCTGGCCGGGGCGACCTTCACCATCAGCAACACCGGTTCGCGGGGCGCGCTGTTCGACACGATCATCGTGCCGCCGAACCAGGTCGCCATCCTGGGCATCGGCGCGACCGTCAAGCGCCCGGCGGTCATCGAGACCCCCGAGGGCACGGTCATCGGCGTCCGCGACATGACGTATCTGACGCTCTCCTACGACCACCGTCTGGTGGACGGCGCGGACGCCGCCCGCTACCTGACGGCCGTCAAGGCGATCCTGGAGGCCGGCGAGTTCGAGGTCGAGCTCGGCCTGTAACCCTCGCTGTAACGCTCGACACAGCTGTGCCCGCGGGGCCCTGTCCGGATTCTCCGGGCGGGGCCCCGCGGCAATAATGGGCAACGCCCGCGCATGACAACGACAAGGCTCGCGCCGCCCGCCCCAGGAGCCCTCATGACCACCCCGCCCGTCGTCCACTCGCTGCGCGAGCAAATCCGCGAGCACATCGTGGAGGGCATCGTCAGCGGCCGCTGGAAGCCGGGCGAGCGGATCGTGGAACGGCGCATCGCCACCGAACTCCAGGTCTCCCAGACACCCGTGCGGGAAGCCTTGCGCGAGCTGGAGAGCCTGCGGCTGATCGAGTCCGCGCCCAACAAGGGCGTACGGGTGCGGAATCTGACGGCCGCGGACCTGGAGGAGAGCTATCCCGTCCGCGCCGGTCTGGAACAGATCGCCGCGGAGCTGGCGGCGGAGCGTCTGGGCGCGGACTGCTCGGCGCTGGAGCCGCATGTGGCGGCGCTGTACGAGGCCGACCGCGTCGGCGACTCGGCGGCGCAGGTCCGGCACACGGTCGCCTTCCACCGGGAGCTGGTGCGGGCGGCGGGGAACGCGGTGCTGCTGCACACGTGGGAAGGGCTGGGGATCGAGGTGTTCACGGCGCTGTCGATCAGATGGCTGGGGACGGTGCAGAAGTCGTATGCGGAGGAGCACGAGGAGCTGGTCGAGGCATTCCGGCGGCGGGACCCCCAGATCGGGTCCCTGGTCAAGGCCCACGTCCTGGGCTGCGCCCCGCGCGCCTGACCGGGCCCTCCCTTGACTGGGGCTCCGCCCCAGACCCCGTTCCCGGGGGCTCCGCCCCCGAACCCCCGCGCCTCAATCTCCCCCAGCTGCCTCCCCCAGATTCCGTCCGGGGGTACCCCCACGGAGGTGCCCCCAACGGGCTGGAAATTCCAGCCCCTCCGGCGTTTGAGGAGCGGGGGTCTGGGGGCGGAGCTCCCAGTTACGGGAAGGGGCGGGGTGGGGGAAAGGCGCCGCGTAGCGCAACGCACCCCGCACAGCTGAGCCCACCCCCGCTCACCCACCCCCCACTCCGCCCGATTCGCCCCCTTCATCCCGGCACTCCGTGCCCCATTCCGCGGCACGGAATGCCAATTTCTCAAGATTGAGAAGTTTTCCACCCTCAGACTTTGATCGATCATCGATCAGCGACTTACAGTCGACGACGGGTTCACCAACCCTTCGCCCTGTCCTGCCAGACAAGGCCCCTTTTCACCACCCCCCTCCTGTCCGGAAGGCGGCGATCATGACCGACCCCGTAGGCAAGCTTCCGAGCGAGCTCGACCAGCTCCCGGACCGCGACGCCGAGGAGACCGCCGAGTGGGCGGCCTCTCTCGACGCCGTCGCCGAGCATGCCGGCCCCCATCGCGCCGCGTATCTGATGCGTCGCACGCTTCAGCACGCAGAGACCGCCGGGGTCCCGCTGCCCAGCCTGCTGGAGACGGACTACGTCAACACCATCCCCACCGCCGCCGAGGACTCGTTCGGCGCGTTCGACGGCGACGCGGAGCTGGAAGCCCGTATCGCCGCGTGGAACCGCTGGAACGCGGCCGCGATGGTCACCCGCGGCTCCCGCCACGGCGTCGGCGGCCATATCGCCACCTTCGCCTCCGCCGCCTGGCTGTACGAGACGGGCTTCAACCACTTCTTCCGCGGCAAGGAGGCGGACGGCTCGGGCGACCAGCTCTATATCCAGGGCCACGCCTCCCCCGGCATCTACGCCCGCGCCTTCCTCGACGGCAGGCTCACCGAGGCCCACCTCGACAACTTCCGCCAGGAGGCCGGCGGCCAGGGCCTGCCGTCCTATCCGCACCCGCGCCGGCTGCCCTGGCTGTGGGAGTTCCCCACGGTCTCCATGGGTCTCGGCCCGCTCTCCGCGATCTACCAGGCGCGCTTCAACCGCTACCTCGCGGGCCGCGGCATCAAGGACACGTCCAACTCCCACGTCTGGGCGTTCCTCGGCGACGGCGAGATGGACGAGCCCGAGTCGACCGCGGCGCTCGCCCTCGCCGCCCGTGAGCGGCTGGACAATCTGACGTTTGTCATCAACTGCAACCTCCAGCGCCTCGACGGCCCCGTCCGCGCCAACTTCAAGATCGTGCAGGAGCTGGAGGCCCAGTTCCGCGGGGCCGGCTGGAACGTCGTCAAGACGCTCTGGGGCTCCGCCTGGGACGAGCTGTTCGCCCTTGACACCACGGGCGCGCTGGTGCGCCGGCTGCGCCAGGTGCCGGACGCCCAGTTCCAGACGTACGCCACACGGGACGCGGCGTACATCCGCGAGCACTTCTTCGGCGCGGAGCCCGCGTTCGCGGAGCTCGGCAAGCTGCTGAGCGACGCGAAGATCGCCGAGTGCTTCCACACCTCCCGCGGCGGCCACGAGCCCCGCAAGGTGTACGCGGCCTACCGCGCGGCCCTCGCGCACAAGGGCGCGCCGACCGTGATCCTCGCCCAGACGGTGAAGGGCTACACGCTCGGCAAGGGCTTTGAGTCCAAGAACGCCAACCACCAGATGAAGAAGCTGTCGATCGAAGAGTTCAAGGGCATGCGCGATCTGCTCGGGCTCCCGATCGCCGACAGCGCCTTCGCCGACGGACAGGTGCCGTACGGCCACCCCGGCGCTGACTCCCCCGAGGTCCGGTACCTCCAGGAGCGCCGCGCGGCCCTCGGCGGCCCGGCTCCGGCGCGCCGCGTCCACCCCGTCCCCGCTCTGCCCGCGCCCGAGGAGCGCGCCTTCAAGGCGCTGCTGAAGGGCTCCGGCAAGCAGGAGATGGCCACCACCATGGCGTTCGTCCGCCTGGTGAAGGACCTGATGCGGGACAAGCAGAGCGGCAAGCGCTGGGTGCCGATCGTCCCGGACGAGGCCCGCACCTTCGGCATGGAGTCGCTGTTCCCGTCGGCGGGCATCTACTCGCCGCTGGGCCAGACGTACGAGCCGGTCGACCGCGACCAGCTGATGTACTACAAGGAGGCCAAGGACGGCCAGATCCTCAACGAGGGGATCACCGAGGCCGGCGCGATGGCCGACTTCATCGCCGCCGCGACGTCGTACGCGACGCACGGCGAGACGATGATCCCGTTCTATATCTTCTACTCGATGTTCGGCTGGCAGCGCACCGGCGACCAGATGTGGCAGCTCGCCGACCAGCTCGGCAAGGGCTTCATCGTGGGCGCGACGGCCGGCCGCACCACCCTGACCGGTGAGGGCCTGCAGCACGCGGACGGCCACTCGCATCTGATCGCGGCCACCAACCCGGCCTCGCTCAACTACGACCCGGCGTTCGCCTACGAGGTCGCGGTGATCGTCAAGGACGGTCTGCGCCGGATGTACGGCGAGACCGCCCCGGGCGAGGACTCGAACGTCTTCTACTACCTGACGGTCTACAACGAGCCGAAGCCGCAGCCCGCGATGCCGGAGGGCGTCGAGGAGGGCATCATCAAGGGGCTGTACCGCTTCAAGGAGGCCGAGTCGCCTGCGGCCGACGCCCCGCGGCTCCAGCTTCTCGCATCGGGCACGGCGATCCACTGGGCGCTTGAGGCGCAGCAGCTGCTCGCCGCCGACTGGGGCGTCGCGGCGGACGTCTGGTCCGCCACCTCGTGGGGCGAGCTGCGCCGGGACGCGCTGGAGTGCGACGAGGCGCTGCTGCGCGGCGAGCAGCGGACCCCGTATGTCACCCGGGCGCTGGAGGGTGCGCCGGGACCGGTGCTGGCGGTCAGCGACTGGATGCGCCAGGTGCCGGACCAGATCAGCCAGTGGGTGGAGCAGGACTACTCCTCGCTCGGCACGGACGGCTTCGGTCTGTCCGACACCCGTGAGGCGGCCCGCCGTCACTTCGGCGTCGACGCGCAGTCGATCGTCGTCGCGGCGCTGGCGCAGCTCGCCAGGCGCGGCGAGGTCCCGGCCTCCGCGGTGAAGGAGGCGCGCGAGCGCTACGGCCTCTGAGCCCGTAGGCACAGCGCAACGGGTGCGGCCCCTGTCTGACGGCGGGGGCCGCAGCCGTTTCGTTTCCGCGTGCCGTGTTCCGCGTGCCGTGTTCCGCGTACCCCGGGTCACTCCGCGGGGCGGACTCCCGGCGGCGGGGGCTCCGGCTCGGGCGTGTGGCTGCGCAGCCGGATGATGGCCGCGACCAGTCCGCCCCAGACGATGACGATCGCGATGATCATCATGATGACGGCGCCTGCGGACATCAGGGCTCCTTCCTCTCGACGGGGGCCTGCATATCGAGGTCGATGTCCTCTCCGCCCGCCTTCCACGGCATGAGGGTGAGGATGACGCCGGCGAGCAGCGCGCCGATCGCGACGCTCCAGCCGGCGCCGAGCAGAAACTCGGTGGAGTAGCCCGCGTAGTTCTCGTCGAACTCCTGGCGGAGGCTGTCGACCATCATCCAGCCGAGGACGAGGGGGGTGATGACGCCCAGGCAGATCCGCCACCAGTGGCCGAGCCGGATGGCCGAGGTGGCGTCCGCGTTCTGCTGGAGTTCGGGGAGCTTGCGCAGCAGCCAGGCGACCACGATCACGCTGACCAGCGCGGCGAGGGCGATGCCGTACTGGTTGATGAAGTGGTCGGAGGCGTCCAGCAGATACAGGCCCGCGTCGGTCGGGAACAGCACGATGGAGGCGACGGCCACCAGACCGCCGATGCCGAAGACGGCGGGGATGCGGCGGATGCCGGTGCGGTCCTGGATCGCGGAGACGATGACCTGCACGATGGAGATCAGCGAGGACAGTCCCGCGATCACCAGCGAGACAAAGAACAGCACGCCGAAGAAGCTGCCCGCGGGCATCTCGGAGATGACGGCCGGGAAGGCGACAAACGCGAGGCCGAGCCCGGCGCTGGCGACATCGTCGACCGGCACCCCCGCCTGGGCGGCCATAAAGCCCAGCGTCGCGAAGACGCCGATGCCGGCCAGGATTTCGAAGGAGCTGTTGGCGAAGCCGGCCACCATCGCGGAGCCGGTGAGGTCCGCGCGCCGCCCGAGGTAGGAGGCGTAGGTGACCATGATGCCGAAGCCGATGGACAGCGAGAAGAAGATCTGGCCGTAGGCGGCGACCCAGACGCTGCCGTTGTCCAGCTCCGACCATTCGGGCGCGAAGAGCGCGTCGAGGCCCTCGGCCGCGCCCTCCAGGGTGAGCGCCCGGATGACCAGGATGACGAAGAAGAGCACCAGCAGCGGGATGAAGATCTTGTTCGCCCGTTCGATGCCGCGCCGTACGCCGAATGCCAGGATGCCCAGCACCACTGCCCAGACGGCGATCAGCGGCCAGATCACCGCGGTCACATAGCCGGAGATCATTCCCGGTGTCTCCGCGACCTCAAGGAAGTCCGCGAAGAGGAACGCCTCGGGGTCGTCGCCCCACGACTGGTTGACGGAGAAGCCGACATAGCGCACGGCCCAGGCGAGGATGACCGCGTAGTAGGTGGCGATGACAAAGCAGATGGCGACCTGCCACCAGCCGATGACCTCGGCGGGGCGGGCCATCCGGCGCAGCGCGGCCGGAGGGGACATCCGGTACTTGCGGCCGATCGTGTACTCCATGATCAGCACGGGGATGCCCGCGGTGAGCAGAGCGGCCAGATAGGGGAGGAGGAACGCGCCGCCGCCGTTCTCGAAGGCGATCGCCGGAAAGCGCCAGATATTGCCGAGTCCGATGGCCGAGCCGATGGCGGCCAGCAGGAATCCGGCGCGGGTGGACCACTGCTCACGAGGCTGGTTGGTCATAGGGGCGTCCTTGCTCGCGCTGTCCGTCTGTTCTGTTTGCTCTGTTTATCCTGCTTGCCCTGTTCTGCACTGACTGAACGTTAGCGCGGGATGTGCCGCCCAGCGCGACCACGACATGGGCGATCCTTGACCTTGACACCGTGTGAAGGCGTGGAGTGAGAGGGTCATGTTCACCATCGGAGACTTCGCCCGGCACGGACGTGTGTCGGCCCGCATGCTGCGCCACTACGACACCGTGGGGCTGCTGCGCCCCGCCCGCACCGACGCGTGGCCGAGCTGACGGCGGTCGCCGCCGGCTATGAGCCGGAGCACATCGGGCCGGTGATCCGGCCGCTGTACGAGGAGCTGTGCAAGCGGCTCGATGCCGCGGGCGTCACCCCGACAGGCCCCGGCATCGCGTACTACGAGGCCTGCGCGGACGCGGCGCCCGGCTCCGGGGCGGACGAGGGCGCCATCACGGTGCACGCCGCGATAGCCGTCTCGGCCGAGCCCGCGCCCGGGCAGGACTTCGCGATCGTCGATCTGCCGGCCGTCGAACAGGCGGCGACCATCGTGCATCGCGGCCCGATGGACGAGGTGGTGCCCACGGGTCAGGCGCTGGCCCGCTGGATCGACGAAAGCGGGCGCCAGTCCGCCGGTTACGCCAGAGAGGTGACGCTGGAGTGGGACGAGGACCCGCGCAAGTGGGTCACCGAACTTCAGGAGCCGCTGCTCTGACCACAGCGCCCGTCGGCTGACGCCGCCCGGTCCCGCCCCGACGGGGTCTGTTGGGGACAATGGCCCGCATGCGCGCTGCCCGCCTGATCAAGATGGTGCTGCTTCTGCAGTCGAGATCCTCGATGACCGGGGCGGAACTGGCCCGGGAGCTGGAGGTGTCGGAGCGCACCGTCGCCCGGGACGCCGTCGCCCTGTCGGAGGCGGGCGTTCCGGTGTACGCGGACCGGGGGCGGACCGGCGGCTATCGCCTGATCGGCGGATACCGCACCCGGCTGACCGGCCTCGCCCGCGGCGAGGCGGAGGCGCTGTTTCTGTCCGGGCTGCCCGGCGCCCTGCGGGAGATGGGCCTTCAGGACGCGGCGTCCGCGGCCCGGCTCAAGGTGTCCGCGGCGCTGCTGCCGTCGCTGCGGGACGCCTCGGCCTCCGCGGCCCAGCGCTTCCATCTGGACGCCCCTGGCTGGTACCAGGAGCCCGAGACGCCCGAGTTGCTGCCCGCGGTGGCCGAAGCCGTATGGGACGACCGGCTGCTGCGGGCCCGCTACCGGCGGGGCGACGGGTACAGCGCAGAGGCAGAGCGGGAGCTGGCCCCGTACGGTCTCGTGCTCAAGGCGGGCGTCTGGTACCTGTGCGCGCGTGCGGAGGGCGGGACGGGCTCTTTCCGGGTGTACCGGATCGACCGGTTCAGCTCGGCGGAGCCCGCGGAGGAACGTTTCGAACGGGACGGGGAGTTCGATCTGCCGGCCTTCTGGGCGGAGCGCGCGGCGCAGTTCGCGCGCTCCATCCTGCGCGCCGAGGCGGTGCTGCGGCTGACCGAGGCGGGCGCGCGCCGGCTGCCGTACGCGACCGACCGCGCCGCGGCCGAGGAGGCCCTGGCCGCGGCGGACGGCCCGGACGAACAGGGCCGGGTGACCCTCACCCTGCCCGTGGAGTCCCTGGAGGTGGCGCTGTCCCAGCTGCTGTCGCTGGGCCCGGAGGCGGAGGTGCTTGAACCGCCGGAGCTGCGGGAGCGGTTCGCCGCGGCGGCGCGCGGCATGGCGGCGCTGTACGGGCCGGGTCGGCCGTAGCCGCCAGCCGCCAGCCCTCAGCTGTCAGCTGTCAGCTGTCAGCCGCCAGCGGTTGTCGTCAGTCGTCAGCGGTAGTCGGCCGCCGTGCCCTTCGCGCCGCCCTTGACGACCTCCTCGATATACGTCCAGGCGTCCGGCCGGCTGCCGTCCGCGTCCGTGAAGCCGTACACCTTCGCCAGCCCCGCGCTGGAGAGCGACCGGCCGTTCCAGCGTGCCCGCTCCGGGTCCGCGGCCAGCGCCGCGACCGCCCGGCCGACGAAGACCGGCGACTCGGAGATCGCGAAGTGCTCGCTCTTGGCGATGGCGTCGCGCCAGTTCTCCTCCGTGACGCCGAAGTGGTCGAGCATCTGCTCGGAGCGCAGCCACCCCGGCGTCATCGACACGGCCGTGCAGCCCACGCCCTTGAGGTCCTCGCCCAGGGACAGCGCCATCCGGATCGGGGCGTACTTCGCGAGGTCGTAGTAGAAGTTCTCCCGGAAGCCCTTGTTCGTCTCGGCCGTGCCGTCCGTGACCTCGACGAGGAGTCCGCCCGGGTTGCGCACCAGCAGCGGCAGCGCACAGCTGCTGGTGATGATGTGGCTCTTCACGCCGAGCTCCAGCATCCGCAGCCCGCGCTCCAGCTCCGTGTCCCACATCTTCGTGTCCCAGACGATCAGATGCTCGCCGCCCCAGGCGTCGTTGACGAGGATGTCCAGCCGGCCCCGCTCCTCGTCGATCCGGGCGACCACCGCCCGTACCTGCTCGGCGTCGAGATGGTCCGCGGGGATCGCGATCCCCTCCCCGCCCGCCGCGGTGACCAGCTCCGCGGTCTCCTCGATGGTCTCCGTGGTCCGGCCGACCTCACTCGCCTTGCCGCGGGTGGTCCGCCCGGTCACATAGACGGTCGCCCCGGCCGCGCCCATCTGCACGGCGATGGCGCGGCCCGCGCCCCGGGTCGCGCCCGCGACGAGAGCGGTCTTTCCCGACAGTGCCTTGGTGTGTGTCGTCATACGCCGACCGTGACACGGATACCCGACATCCTCTGTCCGCTATCCGATCGGCTGCATGATCGGCTGACTGATCGGTTTCGGCCGGCTCCGGCTTTTCCCCGGCTCCGCGTGCGCGCGCGTCCGGCAGCCACGATGCTTGTGCCGTGATGGACGAGACGGAGTTCTGGGAGATCGTGGACACCACTCGTGAGGCCGCCGAGGGCGACCCCGAGGACCATGCCGATCTGCTCGTCGAGCGGCTGCTCCGGCTCGACCCCGACTCCGTGCTGGACTTCGCCCGCCACTTCGAGGCGCGCTACAACCGCGCGTACACCTGGGATCTGTGGGGTGCGGCCGCTGTGCTGCTGGGCGGGGCCAGCGACGACGCCTTCGACTACTTCCGCTGCTGGCTGATCGGCCAGGGCCGGGAGGTGTTCGAGGGCGCGGTGCACGATCCGGACTCGCTGGCCGAGCTGCTGGAGGAGTTCGACGAGGACATCGACGGGGACGGTGAGGAGCTGGGGTACGCGGCCGACGAGGCGTATGAGCAGCTCACCGGGGTGGTGGCGCCGGATCTGGGGATCGCGCCGCAGACGGCGGAGCCGACGGGCACGCCGTTCGACTTCGACGACGACGCGGCTCTGGCGCGCCGGTTTCCGCGGCTGTGGGAACGCTTCGGCGAACCGTAGGGACGGCACCCCGCGTGTGAAGGTTCGCGTTCAGGCGTCGAGAGCGCGGCCCATCAGCACGTCGTCCACATACCGCCCGTGCAGAAAGAACTCCCCGGGCAGCACGCCCTCGACGGCGAAGCCCTCCGACGCGTACAGCGCACGGGCGGGGGCGTTGTGCCCCAGGACCCGCAGCGTGATGCGGATCGCACCCTGCCGCCTGGCCTCGTCGCAGGCCGCGCGCACCAGCGCGCGCCCCACGCCGCGTCCGCGGGCGCGGTCGGCGACGGCCAGGCCCTGGATCTGGCGGACATGGCGGTTGCAGTCGAGCGGAGTGGGCAGGCCGAGGCGGATGTACCCGAGGAGGGAGCCGTCCGCCGGGTCTTCGGCGACGAGATAGTGCTCCGGCGGGTGGGCCGCGTCGAAGAAGGGCGCGTACGGGGGTTCCGGCCGGGGCTGGACGGCGTGCAGCGGCGACCAGACCGCGGCGTCCAGCTCGGCGAGGACTGTGCTGTCGGTGTGATGTGCGGGACGTATCCGGGAATCGGCCATGGGATCACTGTGTCACGGCATGACGCGAGGGCAGGATGGGTCTCATGCAGGGATCT
Source organism: Streptomyces sp. PR69 (assembly GCF_026420845.1). Lineage (GTDB taxonomy): Bacteria > Actinomycetota > Actinomycetes > Streptomycetales > Streptomycetaceae > Streptomyces. Next base: position 15,203 of record NZ_JAOWCB010000029.1, read on the forward strand.
GAGCGTTCTCGCGTCGCTGTCACCGGCTCCACCGGGCTTATCGGCTCGGTGCTCGTCCGCTCCCTGCGGGCGGACGGACACGAGGTGGTGCGCCTGGTGCGCCGCACGGCCCGGGCGGCGGACGAGGTGGAGTGGGATCCGCACCGCCAGTACGTCGATGTGGCCGGGCTGGCCGGCTGTGACGCGATCGTGCATCTCGCGGGGGCGGGCGTCGGGGACCACCGCTGGACGGATGCGTACCGCAAGGAGATCCGGGACAGCCGGGTGCTCGGCACGGCCGCGATCGCACAGGCGGTGGCGGCGCTGGATCCGCCGCCGCGGGTGCTGGTCTCCGGCAGTGCGGTGGGGTATTACGGCGACACCGGCGACCGTGCCGTGGACGAGGACGCCCCGCCGGGGGACGGGTTTCTGCCGGACGTATGCGTGGAGTGGGAGGAGGCGGCGGCCCCGGCGCAGGAGGCGGGGGTGCGCACGGTCATCTCCCGCACCGGTCTGGTGGTGGCGCGCAAAGGCGGCGCATGGGGGCGGATGTTTCCGCTGTTCAAGGCGGGGCTCGGCGGGCGCCTGGGGGACGGCCGGCAGTACTGGAGCTTTATCGCGCTGCACGACCAGGTGGCTGCTCTGCGGCATCTGATCGACACGGAGTCGCTGGCAGGGCCGGTGAATCTGACGGCCCCTGAGCCGGTCACCAACGGCGAGGCCACGGCGGCGATGGGGCGGGTGCTGCACCGTCCGACGCTGTTCACGGTGCCGGCGCCGGTGCTGCGGGTCGTGCTGGGCGAGATGTCGGAGAATGTGCTGACCGGTCAGCGGGTGCTGCCCGCGCGGCTGCTGGAGTCCGGCTTCTCGTTCGCGTTTCCGACGATCGACGAGGCGATCCGGGCGTCGCTGAGGTAGCGGCGGCGGGTGGCGGGCGGGCAGGGTGCGGCTTGGCCCGGCTCGGGCCGCCCGGCTGGACCCGGCTTCGGCCGCCGGGCTCTGCCGCACCGCTCGGCCGCACCGGTTTGCGTGCGGCGCAGGACGCGTGCGGGTGAGGCGCGTGCGGCACGATATGGCACGGCTGGCGCATGGTTGCGTACGGCAGCGCAAGGGCCTTGGACACGCTCCGGTTCGGCGATCTTCGCCCACGGCGCTGTGCGCCCCCGCGCAACGGTGCTCCGCGCTGTGCGCGCATCGAACTTACGGTCCTGCTGCTTACGCTCGGTCCGAACTCGGGTATCCCTCGGGCCTGTCGGGGGCATCAGCCTTCCGTCAGCCGCGCCGACCTCGGGGAGGGGCACGTGCTCAGCACCGCTCACCATGAGCACCACGCGCACCACACAGACCGTGCGACCGCTGTATTCACCCATGCTGCGCGCCAGCCGGATCCCGCGCCCCATGCGGATGTCGTCGTCGTCGGGGCCGGCGTCGCCGGACTCTCGGCGGCCCGTCAGCTGACCGCAGCGGGGCTGACGGTCAGCGTGCTGGAGGCGACGTCCCGGGTGGGCGGCCGGATGGCGACCGAGGAGATCGACGGGTTCCGGCTCGACCGCGTCGGGCAGTTGCTCAACACCTCCTATCCAGAGCTGCGCCGCACAGCGGGTCTCGGAGATCTCGCCCTGCGGCGCTTCACTCCCGGAGTGCTCGTGCACAGCGGGGGCCGTATACAGCGGTTCGGCGTCGGGAGCGCACGGGGCGGCGCACTGACCATGGCACGCGCCCTGGCGAGCGCCCCCAGGCCGCTCGACCAGGCGCGGCTCGGCGCATCGCTCGCCAGGCTGGCGGCCACGCCCGTGGAGCGGATCCTCGCCCGGCCCGAGCGGCCCATGGGCAAGGCGCTCCGCGCCCGCGGGCTGCCCGCCCGCACCGTGCACGGGTTCCTCCGCCCGCTGCTGTCCACCCTGCTCAGCGATCCCGCGCTGACGACGTCGAGCCGCTGCGCCGACCTCGCGCTGCGCGGCTTCGCCCGGGGCAGGCTGTGCGTGCCGGAGGGCGGCGCGGCCACGCTGCCCCGGCAGCTGGCCGCGGCGCTGCCGCCCGGGACGGTGCGGACGGGAGTGCGGGTCACCGATGTCGCGATCAACCGGGTGCTCACCGAGGAGCACGGCGAGATCCGCTGCCGTGCGGTGGTCCTCGCGACGGGCGCGCGAGCGGCGGCCGAACTGCTGCCGGGGCTGCGGGTGCCGTCGTTCCACCCGGTGACCTCGGTGCACCACACCGCGCCCGCGCCGCCGCCGCACGCGGACGCGTCCCTGCTGCTGGACGCGGACCGGTCCGGTCCTGTCTCCCACACCGCGGTGATGAGCGCGGTCGATCCGTCGCGTGCGCCGCGGGGGCGGGTGCTGGTCTCGTCGACGGTGCTGGGCACGCCGCCGGACGATCTGGACCGGCGTGTACGCAAGCAGCTGGCGGCACTGTACGGGACGGCCACCGACGCCTGGGAGCTGCTGGCGGTCTCCCATGACCCCGAGGCGGTCCCGGCGATGCCGCCCCCGCACGATCTGAGGCGCACGGTGCGGCTGCTGGCCGGTCTGTATGTGTGCGGGGACCACCGCGACACGAGCACGGTGCAGGGCGCGCTGTTCTCGGGCCGCCGCGCCGCGCAGTCGGCCCTCGCCGACCTGGGCGTGCACCCGGCCGGGGTCCTTGAGGCGCCCCCGCTCCCGGCCGCCGCCTGACCACCGCCCGCGTCCCGGGCCGGGGGGACCCGGTACGCGGCTTCCTGCCCGCGCGCACGGTCATGGGGAGGCCGTGCGCGCGGGCCTTTTCGCCGTCCGGCGCGGTAGGCCCCCGGGGCGGGGGCCCTTCCCCACCCACCCGCCCGCACCCGGCGGGGTGCTGGAAACGTGGGGTCCCCCCCGGAGGCGTGCCGCCATAGCGGGGGCGTCCGGGGGCAGCGCCCCCGGGGTCAGCCGAGCGTGGCGACCCGGTCGCGATAATTCCGTACCGCCGCCGCGTCCCTGTACGGCTCCAGCCTCCGCTCAAAGTCCCGCACATACTCCACCGCCCGCGCCGACCGCATCTCCGACGACTGGAGGGCCGCCTCCGCCCCCAGCGCGCAGGCCTGGTCCAGTTCCCCCAGCCCCAGCCGCGCCGAGGCCAGCACCACGCGGCAGAACAGCCGGCTGCGGGCATAGGCGGGGGCGCCCAGCTGGAGGGCGCGTTCGGCGTGCTGCACCGCCGACCGGTACTGCTGCAGATCGCGGTGGCAGTGCGCGAACTCGTCCGCGAGCTGCGCCTCGTCGAAGAACCGCGCCCAGTACGGCACCTCGTCGCCCGGCCGGGCCGTCTCCAGTGCCCGCTCGGCCCGCGCGAGGGACGCCGTGCAGGCCCGTACCTCGCCCAGCACGGCGTGTCCGCGGGCTTCCACGGCGTGCAGCAGGGCCTGCACCACGGGCGGGGCGGCGGATCCGATGCCTTGCTGGGCGACCCGGGTGAGCTGTACCGCCTCGCGGCCGTGGCCCAGATAGACCGCCTGGCGGCTCATCGTGACCAGTACATACGCGCCGTACGCCCGGTCGCCCGCCGCCTGGGAGAGCCGCAGGGCCTGGACGAAGTAGCGCTGGGCGAGGCCGTGTGCGGCGATGTCGTACGAGGTCCAGCCGGCCAGCCGGGTCAGATCGGCGGCCGCCGCGAACAGCCGCCGTCCGGTGACCTCTCCGTACACGCCGCGCAGCATGGGCTCCGCCTCGTGCTCCAGATAGCGGACGAGCGCCTGCCGGGCGTGCCCGCCGCCGTATGCGTGGTCGAGTGTGCGGAACAGTTCGCCGACGGAGCGCAGCGCCGCGATGTCGCCGGAGGTGACGCGCTGTCCGGGGCCGCGGTCGGTCGCCCGCTCCGCGCCGCGCTGCCGTGGCACGGAGGGCCGTCCCTGTACGGGCACACGCGGCCGGCCGAGCCGTTCGGCCGGCCCGAGGCGGTCGGCGCCTCCGGCGGGTCCCCCGAGGCGGTCGGGGGCTGCCAGCCGTTCGACGGGCTCGCCCCGGCCGGAGTCGCGGCCGAAGCCCCGGCCGGGGTCGCGGCCGGGGTCTCTCCCGGATTCCCGGCCGGATTCCCGGCCGGGGTCCCGCCCGGGGTCGCGGCCCTCACCGCGGGCCACACGCTCGTCGGCGCGTCCGATCAGCCAGTCGCGGCTCGGCACCACGAGCCCCGCCGGGGTGAACGCGATCTTGCGCAGCTCCGCGTGGCTGCCGGAGTCCTTGCGCCACAGCCCGCTGACGATGTCCACGGCCTCTTCCGGCGTCGCGGCGAACTCCAGCCCCGCGTACACCGGCGCGCAGGCGTCGAGGCCGAGGTCCTGCGCCGTCAGCCGGCGGCCGAGTCTGCGGGTGAACACCTCGGCGATCAGCGCGGGGGTGGTGCCGCGCGGCTGCTGTCCGCGGAGCCACCGGGTCACCGATGTCTTGTCGTACCGCAGATCGAGGCCGTGTTCGAGGCCCAGCTGGTCCACGCGGCGCGCCAGCCCCGCGTTGGAGAACCCAGCCTCGGCGATGAGCGCGGCGAGCTGGCGGTTTGGCGTGCGCTGCGAGGGTCGTTCCGTCATCAGCTGTGCGGTCTCCTGCCTTCCGGGCCGGGAGCAGCCCTCATAGAACGGCGCGAATTTAGCGGTCCTTCCGGCCGAGACCACCAGGTTCGCCCCACATTCATCCGATCGTGTGAGGATTGGGTGCGTCGCATGACGGATGCCCACCCCCTTCGAGCGTCGGTGCGTCGCCGTACAGTGGCGGGAGTGCACGGTGCGATGCGTGCAGCGTGAAGGCTTCGAGGGAGGCACGGCCGTGAGCAATGGCGCGGAGGGCGTGAACGGCACGGGCGGCGGACTGCGGTTCGTCCGGCTGGGTTTCGGCGAGGAAGCGGTCGAGTACCAGACGGCGTGGGAGCAGCAGCGCGCGGTGCACGCCTCCCGCTTCGCGGACGAGATCCCGGACACCTGTCTGCTGCTGGAGCACCCGCCGGTGTATACGGCCGGACGGCGCACCGAGGACAGCGAGCGCCCGCTGGACGGCACCCCGGTGGTGGACGTGGACCGCGGCGGCAAGATCACCTGGCATGGCCCCGGCCAGCTGGTGGGCTATCCGATCCTGAAGCTGCCGCGGCCGGTGGATGTGATCGCCCATGTGCGCCGGCTGGAAGAGGCGCTGATCCTCACCTGCGCGGAGTTCGGCGTGCGGACGACTCGCGTCGAGGGCCGCAGCGGAGTGTGGGTGCTGGGCGACCCCGTGGAGGAGCGGCGCAGCCGGGATGCAGCGCTCGGGGGTCTTTCGCTGGACTTCGATCCCCGGCTGCATGACGAGGAGTTCGATCCGCGCCTCAGCGGCCCGGAGTACGCTCCGTCCAACGCCGGCCAGCGCCGTGAGGACCGCAAGCTCGCGGCGATCGGCATCCGGATCGCCAAGGGCGTCTCGATGCATGGCTTCGCCCTCAATGTGAACCCGGACAACACCTGGTTCGACCGGATCGTGCCGTGCGGCATCCGGGACGCGGGGGTGACGTCCCTGGCGAATGAGCTGGGCCGGGATGTGACGATCGCCGAGGTGCTGCCGGTGGCGGAGAAGCATCTGCGCCAGATCCTTGAGAACGCGGAGCTGAAGCCGCGCGAGATCTCCCGGGCCGGCACTCCGTCCGCATAGGGAATGCTCGCCCTTGGTCAAGGGTTGGCCAGGCATAGGGCCATATGAACCACGGGCGTACCCTGGTGTACGCCGAAGAATCGAAGCCTAGGAGCCGGACGTGTCCGCAGTCTCACCCGACGGACGCAAGATGCTGCGCCTGGAGGTCCGGAACAGCCAGACCCCCATCGAGCGCAAGCCCGAATGGATCAAGACGCGGGCGAAGATGGGTCCCGAGTACAACCAGCTGCAGAAACTCGTCAAGAGCGAGGGGCTGCACACGGTGTGCCAGGAGGCCGGCTGTCCGAATATCTTCGAGTGCTGGGAGGACCGCGAGGCCACCTTCCTCATCGGCGGCGACCAGTGCACCCGGCGCTGTGACTTCTGCCAGATCGACACGGGCAAGCCCGAGGCGCTGGACCGCGACGAGCCCCGCCGGGTCGGCGAGTCGGTCGTCTCGATGGATCTGAACTACGCCACGATCACCGGTGTCGCCCGTGACGACCTTCAGGACGGCGGCGCCTGGCTGTACGCGGAGACCGTCCGCCAGATCCATGAGCAGACCGCGGGCCGCGAGGCCGGCCGGACGAAGGTCGAGCTGCTGGCCCCCGACTTCAACGCGGTGCCCGAGCTGCTTGAGGAGGTCTTCGCCTCCCGCCCCGAGGTCTTCGCGCACAACGTGGAGACGGTGCCGCGCATCTTCCGGCGGATCCGCCCCGGCTTCCGCTACGAGCGCTCGCTGGAGGTGATCACCAAGGCGCGTGAGTACGGCCTGATCACCAAGTCGAATCTGATCCTCGGCATGGGCGAGGAGCGCGCGGAGATCAGCGAGGCGCTGCAGCAGCTCCATGCCGCGGGCTGCGAGCTGATCACCATTACGCAGTATCTGCGGCCGTCGGTGCGCCACCACCCGGTGGAGCGCTGGGTGAAGCCGGCGGAGTTCGTGGAGCTGAAGGAGGAGGCCGAGGAGATCGGCTTCTCCGGTGTGATGTCGGGTCCGCTGGTGCGTTCGTCGTACCGGGCGGGGCGGCTGTACCAGCAGGCGACGCAGAAGAGGAACGGCTCGCACGCTGCTGCGTGAGTTCAGCCACAAGCGGCTACTGAACAGTAATAGGCGGTCCGCGCGGCCCGCACTCACCCTCGCAGGTCGGGGGCGGAGTGCGGGCCGCAGCCGCATATTCACCCTGCGCAAAAGGTTTCATCAGCGTTTGACCGCTCAGTCACGCCCTGGTAACACCAATCAGTGACACTCGCTTTACCCACCGTGGTACCACTGCCGTGCCGACCCCCGACCGAGGAGGACCTCCACGATGCAGGCCGCGCAGGTTCGTCCCGTACGCGCCACCGCCATCCCGTCCCTGACCGACGCGCTGCGCACGATGGAGGCGCTGCTGCTGGGCGGCGGCCAGCGCACCGCCCGCCGCAACGCCTGGACGGCGGTGCTGGAGGACCGGCGCCGGGCCAAGGACCGTGTGGAAGCGCAGCATGTGCTGGAGGCCGCGGCCGACCGCGCTCCCTGAGCCACGTAAACTTCGAGGCATGGCGAGGAAGGCAAACTCTGACAGCGGCGCTGACGCCGCGGCGAACCCCGGGCGGCTCAAGCAGATCGCCCTGACGTACAAGATGACCCGGCGGACCGATCCCAAGGTCGGGCTGGTCGTCGCGGGTGTGGGAATCGTCACCTTCGGTGTCTTCCTTGCGATCGGCTTTCTGCTCGGTTACCCGGTCTACCTGGGCATCCTCGGCTTCCTGCTGGCCTTTCTGGCGATGGCGATCATCTTCGGCCGGCGTGCGGAGCGGGCGGCCTTCGGGCAGATGGAGGGCCAGCCGGGCGCGGCGGCCGCGGTGCTGCAGAACGTGGGCCGCGGCTGGACCACCACCCCGGCGGTGGCCATGAACCGCAGCCAGGACGTCGTCCACCGGGCGGTCGGCAAGGCGGGCATCGTACTGGTCGGCGAGGGCAATCCGAACCGGCTGAAGTCGCTGCTCGCGGCCGAGAAGAAGAAGATGTCGCGGATCGTGGTGGATGTTCCGGTGCACGACATCGTCGTCGGCGACGGCGAGGGCCAGGTGCCGCTGAAGAAGGTCCGTACGACCATGCTGAAGCTGCCGCGGGTGCTCTCCGGCCCGCAGGTGACGGCGGCGAACGACCGGCTGCGCGCCATGGGCGACCTGATGAGCAATATGCCGATGCCGAAGGGCCCGATGCCGAAGGGCATGCGGATGCCGCGCGGCGGAAAGATGCGCTGAACGCTCCGCGAGAAGTGCCGCGATCGGCCGTCGGGCACGCACGGGCACGTCGACCGCTCGCGCCCGCGCGGCTGAGCCTCGTATCGCTGCAAGCCCGCGCCCCTTCGGGCCACACCGCGGAACCGCGCCGGATCTCACCGGACCCGCTGCCGCAGTCGCACAGCACGTGAAGAGGGCGGCGGCCGATTCCTCGGCCGCCGCCCTCTTCACGTCTGCACGTCTTCCCGCCGCTACATCCGCACCTGCACGGCGCGGGAGAGCCGGTCGTGCAGTCCGCGTCCGTCGCGGTCCCAGATCAGGGCGGGGATGGCGAGGGCGAGCAGCACGCTGCGCACGACGACGCGTACGACGCCGAGCCGCCCGCCGTCCTCGGCGATGACCCGCAGCCCGAAGAGCCGCTTGCCCGGGGTGCAGCCGACCGTGCCGACGGTGAGCACGCTCAGTACGAGGAAGATGCCGAGGGCCCAGTTGCCCGCCGCCTGACCGTTGCCGCCCGCGAACAGCCCGTATGCGATCAGGAGGCACAGCCCCCAGTCGACGAAGATGGCGCCGAAGCGCCGGCCCAGCGGGGCGATGGAGCCGGGTCCCGACTCCGGCAGACCGAGCCGCTCGCCCCGGTAACCGAAGTCGGCGCCCATCTCCTCGGCCGCCGCGCGCGGCCCGGAGAGCCACGATCCGATTGCTTGCCTGTTGTCCACCCGTACACGGTACTGCGCCCGCTTTGCGGCCCCGCGCCCCGGGGCCGGTCACTCCCCGCGACGGCCGTGTCACATGCGTCCCGCCACCCGGCCCGGTTAACTTCTCCGAAACAAACGGGTCATGCTTGAGAAATGCCATCTGCCTATGGTCGGGTCCAGCGTGTGCCACCGCACTGGCCGCACGACCGAGCTGCAACCCCGCCCCTCCCGGGTCGGGAGTAGGAGGAGTTGGATGTTCCAGAACGCCGACGAGGCCAAGAAGTTCATCGCGGACAAGGGTGTCGAGTTCGTCGACGTCCGGTTCTGCGACCTGCCGGGTGTGATGCAGCACTTCACGGTCCCGGCCGAGGCGTTCGACCCGGCCGAGCAGCTGATGTTCGACGGCTCCTCGATCCGCGGCTTCCAGGCGATCCACGAGTCGGACATGGCTCTGGTGCCGGACCTGTCGACGGCCCGCGTGGACCCGTTCCGCCGGGACAAGACGCTCAACATCAACTTCTTTATCCACGACCCGGTGACCGGCGAGCAGTACAGCCGCGACCCGCGCAACATCGCCAAGAAGGCCGAGACCTACCTCGCCTCCACCGGCATCGCCGACACCGCGTACTTCGGCCCCGAGGCGGAGTTCTACGTCTTTGACTCGGTGCGTTTCGCCACCACCGCGAACGAGGGCTTCTACCACATCGACTCCGAGGCCGGCGCCTGGAACACCGGCGCGGTCGAGGACAACCGCGGCTACAAGGTCCGCTACAAGGGCGGCTACTTCCCGGCCCCGCCGGTCGACCACTTCGCCGACCTGCGCGCCGAGATCTCCCTGGAGCTGAACAAGGCGGGCCTCAAGGTCGAGCGCCAGCACCACGAGGTCGGCACCGCGGGCCAGGCCGAGATCAACTACAAGTTCAACACGCTGCTGGCCGCGGCCGACGACCTGATGCTCTTCAAGTACATCGTGAAGAACGTCGCCTGGCGCAACGGCAAGACCGCCACCTTCATGCCGAAGCCGATCTTCGGCGACAACGGCTCGGGCATGCACGTCCACCAGTCGCTGTGGCAGGGCGGCGCCCCGCTCTTCTACGACGAGCAGGGTTACGCGGGCCTGTCCGACACCGCCCGCTACTACATCGGCGGCATCCTCAAGCACGCCCCGTCGCTGCTGGCCTTCACCAACCCGACGGTGAACTCCTACCACCGCCTGGTGCCCGGCTTCGAGGCCCCGGTCAACCTGGTCTACTCGCAGCGCAACCGCTCCGCGGCCATGCGCATCCCGATCACGGGCTCCAACCCGAAGGCCAAGCGCGTCGAGTTCCGCGCCCCGGACCCGTCCTCGAACCCGTACCTGGCCTTCTCGGCCCTCCTCCTCGCGGGCCTCGACGGCGTCAAGAACAAGATCGAGCCGGCCGAGCCGATCGACAAGGACCTCTACGAGCTCTCCCCCGACGAGCACGCGGGCGTCCCCCAGGTCCCGACCTCCCTCCCGGCGGTCCTGGACGCCCTGGAGGAGGACAACGAGTACCTCCAGGCGGGCGGCGTCTTCACATCGGACCTGATCGAGACGTGGATCGACTACAAGCGCACCAACGAAATCGCCCCGATCCAGCTGCGCCCGCACCCGCACGAGTTCGAGCTGTACTTCGACATCTAAAGAGCGGGGTCGGGCGACCTGGGCGGGAGTCCGGGAAACAGGCTGTGACCTGCGAAAACACCTCTCAGTGTTTCTCGCTGATCCCCCTCGTTTCCCACCCCCTTGCGCACCGCGTGTGCACCGCCCGATCAATGCTCTGACTTGCTGTCAGGAACACAGCGAGGGCCGCTATCCACATCCAGGGGAGCGGCCCTCGCTAGTTTGGCGGGCCTGTTACTGAAGGAAGCAAGTCAGCCTACAGCGGGCTCGCGGTTCAGAGATCAGTCGCCACCCACGGGGTCCTCGACCCCCGCCTGCGGGTCTGGCGAGCTCTTACGCACCGAGAAGTCCAGGTGCCAGTCCTCGTCAGAGTACCCGTCGATCTCAAGTTAGCCAGGTGTACCGCCCCCCAGCCTGCAGCGGTAGCGGCGGGATACCCACCACGAAGGGAACATCCGTTGCCCTCGAGAACCACAGCGGTGTGCCGTCCGGCCTCGCAATGACCTGGACGTTCATGCCGTGCTTCTTGTGCTTTTGCGAGTAGTACGGCTCGTCGGCCCGGATACGGTCGGCGGGAATCGCGTTCCGTCGACAATGACGAAGTCGCCCTCGCCCAGGCCCACCAGGGCCTCGTGCAGGCCCGGTGCCCAGGCAGTCAGGACCTCGACGGTCTCGTCCACGTACCGCCACGCCGTCGCCTCCGACACCCCGAACCCGGCCCCCAGCTGGGCGAGCGTCTCGTTCTTCCGCAGATGGGCCAAGACCAGCAGAGCCTGCTTGAAGCAGCCCAGCTTCCGCCACGGCGAGTTCAGTTCACGCCTTCGGGCGCAGATAAGCCAGGAGACATGCTCGACCAGCTCATACGGGACGTCGAGCATGGAAGGATACGGAACCAACAGAGCCCCTCGGCCGCCGGTGTGATGAGTGAGATCACCACGCCAACGACGAGGGGCTCTGCCACGTCACCACCCTCGCCGACCAGCTCATTTCACCCCTGCAACACAGGATGAAAGAGGCTCACTCTCCAACGTGTTCTCGACCTGTGCCGGTATGTGAACTATGCCCGGATCACAGATGGTCGTTTTTGAGCCACTGAAGCGAATGAGTGAGCGGTCAATTACTTTTAGCGGGCTATGATCCGGTCGGTGGAGGCGTGGGGAAGCTTGGACATTTCACTGTCCCTGAACCTCACCGCTAAGACGATGAACTGCCTGGTGGGCTGCGCCCTACCTTTCCGGGCGGCTCAATTCGCTGAGGCCGACGGGACCTTCGAAAAGGGGGTCAGCATGCAGCTCGATAACGAAACCGCCAAGGGCTATGTCAAATTCTCCTTCGAAGGTCAAGACATCCGCGTGAGCGCCTCACTCCAGGTTGCTGTTGGTGGGGGTTTCGAAATACACGACGTCACCCTGATGCGAATCAAGGACTGAGCCCCTTGTCCCGGGCGGTGTGCCGCACCGGCACACCGCCGCTTGGGTGCAGCGGAGGGTTGTGCGAGGAGGACATGGTCGGGAGCCTTGACATCAGTGCGACTCTTGCGGCCGGACGGGCCGCGCCTAGTACCTGACTGTAAACCGGTGACCGTGTGGACGGTCAGCTCGCTGTCCGGCGACGAGAGGTCTGGAGTGCCCCGCAGGCTCCGGCCCGCTGTACGGTCGGGCGGATACCGCAGCCGTCGAGACGGGAGCCGAAGTGGAATCGAATCATGTTCCCGATTGGTTCTGGGAAGTCCTGGAAGCGACACGACCGCGTCTGTCTGTCCTGGAGTCGTGGCTGGGGTCGCAGCCCCGGGAAGTTCTCGAGGACTTCGCGCGCGCCTACCTGGACGCGGCAGAGGCGCTGGTCGACTTCTCGGAAGGCGTGAGCGTCGGCGGAGACATCTGGTCCGAGGACAGTACCGAAGATCTGTGCATGTGGGTGGTCGGGCAGGGCCGCGGACTCTGGCAGCTGGTGACGGCAGGAGAGCTCGGCCTGGAAGAGGTCGCGCAGGCGTATCTCGGCCGTACACCACTGCTCCTTGACGGGGCGGCTCCCTGGGACGGAGCTGTCACGGACCCGGAGCACAGGGGCTATCAGTCCCCCGAGACCATCGTCTACAGCGTCTACCGGACACGCTTCACTGAAGAGTTGTCGGAACGGCTTCTGGACGCCTGAGGATGCTGCCGGGTCGGCTGCGGTAACGCGGCGGGGCTCCCGGCGGATGCAGCGGTTGTCGATCCAGCCGCGCCGCCAGGAGCCCCGCATGTCGTTCCACCCTGCCCCAGCATCGGATGTCAACTCCGCTTTAGAAGAAGCGTGTTGTTGCGTGGCCTGCCGGTTCGGCCGGGTCGCCACCACCCGCCGCCAGCGGTACCCGTCGGACATGAATGACGCCAAGTGGGCAAGCTCGCCCGGCGCCCCCTGCCCGCGGTCGGCCGTGTCCTGTTTGACCAGTTCCGCAGGCCCTCGGCGCTGACCCCGATCTCCCGGGCCGCCTCGGTGACGGTCCTGCCGGACGAGCGGACCAGCGCGACCGCGTCGCGCTTGAACTCCTCCGAGTACCGCCTGCTGCGGTTGCTCAGGCTTCCCACCTGGCACTACTTCCTCTGGAACCTCACGTCCCAGTCTCCAGGTGTCCAACATCAAGGGGAAGCTTCACTCCTCCCACTCCCCCGTCACTGTCTTCACATGGCCGGCAACCGCGTGCTGCTGCGTGTCCGTTCCCTCCACTCGCACCCCGCCGCAGCGGCGGAGATCATGAGTAACGCGAGACTTTCTTCGACCGCAGCGTGGTCCTCCGGAATGGCCTGCGGGGTGGTACGGAAACCGCTGATGGCCGCCACCCCGGGGTGGCGGCCATCAGCGGTCGTTCAGGGCGGTCAGGCGAGGTCGAAGCGGTCGAGGTTCATGACCTTGGTCCAGGCTGCGACGAAGTCGTGGACGAACTTCTGCTTCGCGTCGTCGCTTGCGTAGACCTCCGCCAGGGCGCGGAGTTCGGAGTTGGAGCCGAAGACGAGGTCGGCGCGGGTGCCGGTCCATTTGACCTGGCCGGTGGCGGTGTCGCGGCCTTCGAAGATGTTGGCGTCTTCGGAGGTCGGGTGCCAGGTGGTGCCGAGGTCGAGGAGGTTGACGAAGAAGTCGTTGGTCAGGGACGCGGGGGTGGTGGTGAAGACGCCGAGCGGCGACTGCTGGAAGTTCGCGCCCAGGACGCGGAGGCCGCCGACGAGGACGGTCATTTCGGGGGCGCTGAGGGTCAGCAGGTTGGCCCGGTCGAGCAGCAGGTATTCGGCGGGGAGGCGGTTGCCCTTGCCCTGGTAGTTGCGGAATCCGTCGGCGGTCGGCTCAAGCGCGGCGAAGGACTCGATGTCGGTCTGGTCCTGGGAGGCGTCCACGCGGCCCGGGGTGAAGGGGACTTCGATGTCGAAGCCCGCGTCCTGGGCGGCCTTCTCGACGGCCGCGCCGCCGGCGAGGACGATCAGGTCGGCGAGGGAGACCTGCTTGCCGCCGGTCTGGGCGGCGTTGAAGGACTGCTGGATGCCCTCCAGGGTGCGCAGCACCGTCGCCAGCTGGTCGGGGTCGTTGACCTCCCACCCGCTCTGCGGCTGGAGGCGGATGCGCGCGCCGTTGGCGCCGCCGCGCATGTCGCTGCCGCGGAAGGACGAGGCGGAGGCCCATGCGGTGGACACAAGCTGGGACACCGACAGGTCGGTGGCGAGGATGCGGCGCTTGAGGGAGGCGATGTCCTCGGCGTCGATCAGCTCGTACGTCCGCTCGGGCAGCGGGTCCTGCCACAGCAGGGTCTCGGCCGGGACCTCCGGGCCGAGGTAGCGCGCGACCGGGCCCATGTCGCGGTGGGTCAGTTTGAACCACGCCCGCGCGAAGGCGTCCGCGAACTCGTCGGGGTGCTCCAGGAAGCGCCGCGCGATCTGCTCGTACGCGGGGTCGAAGCGCAGGGAGAGGTCCGTCGTCAGCATCGTGGGCGCGTGGCGCTTGGACGGGTCGTGGGCGTCGGGCACGGTGCCCGCCCCCGCGCCGTCCTTCGGCCGCCACTGGTGGGCGCCCGCGGGGCTCTTGAACAGCTCCCACTCATAGCCGAAGAGGATCTCCAGAAAGCTGTTGTCCCAGGTCGTCGGGGTGTTCGTCCAGATACCCTCAAGCCCGCTGGTGATCGTGTCGCCGCCCTTGCCTGTGCCGTGGCTGTTCCGCCAGCCGAGGCCCTGCTCCTCGATCGGGGCGGCCTCGGGGTCGGGGCCTACGGCGTCCGCCGGGCCGGCGCCATGGGTCTTGCCGAAGGTGTGGCCGCCGGCGATCAGGGCGACCGTCTCTTCGTCGTTCATCGCCATCCGGCGGAACGTCTCACGGATGTCGCGGGCCGCGGCGAGCGGGTCCGGGTTGCCGTTCGGGCCCTCAGGGTTGACGTAGATCAGGCCCATCTGGACCGCGCCGAGGGGGTTCTCCAGATCCCGGTCGCCGGTGTAGCGCTCGTCGCCGAGCCAGGTGGACTCGGGGCCCCAGTAGACGTCCTCTTCGGGTTCCCAGACGTCCTCGCGTCCGCCGGCGAAGCCGAAGGTCTTGAAGCCCATCGACTCCAGGGCGACATTGCCGGCGAGGATCATGAGGTCGGCCCAGGAGAGGCTCTGGCCGTACTTCTTCTTGACCGGCCACAGCAGACGGCGGGCCTTGTCGAGGTTGCCGTTGTCCGGCCAGCTGTTGAGGGGGGCGAAGCGCTGCTGGCCGGCCCCGGCGCCGCCGCGGCCGTCGCTGATCCGGTAGGTGCCCGCGCTGTGCCACGCCATCCGGATGATGAACGGGCCGTAGTGGCCGAAGTCGGCGGGCCACCAGTCCTGCGAGGTGGTGAGCACCTCGGCGATGTCCCGCTTGACGGCGGGGAGGTCGAGGGTCTTGAACGCCTCGGCGTAGTCGAACTCCTCACCGAGCGGGTTGGCCACGGCAGGGTTCTTGGCGAGGATCTTCAGATTGAGCCGCTCCGGCCACCACTGGCGGTTTCCGCCGCCCTGCGTCGGGTGCAGGGCGCGCGTGTGCGCGACCGGGCAGCCGCCTGTGTCCTTACTGCCCTCCGTCTTCGCGTCGGTGACGATTGCATCAGGGTTCTCAGCCATGGGAATCCTTCCGGATCAGGCGGATCACGATGGTTGTCCCGGCACGTCCGTCGAACCGGGCCGGGCTGCCGAACGGTTGTTGTGGCGTACGAGGCCCGCCGCGGTCAGCGAGTGGTCTCAAGCGGCCCGACGCGGACGGCCGTTCCCCGCCGGCCGGCAGCGCGTCGCTCCACTGGAGTCTCCTGTCCCTTGGCTATCGCCGGAACCGATCCTACGATGGACAGAGTCCAGGTCAAGAAGCTCACCTAATCCACACCCCATAGGGGTCCGGACAGCTGCCGGTAAACTCCGGGCATCCCGCCGAGCCTGAATAGGTGAACCGATATGAGTGACCTGCTCCAGCGACTGCGAGAGCGCGGCTGGCGGGTGACCTCCCAGCGGCGTGTC
Source organism: Streptomyces sp. PR69 (assembly GCF_026420845.1). GTDB lineage: Bacteria > Actinomycetota > Actinomycetes > Streptomycetales > Streptomycetaceae > Streptomyces. The sequence continues at coordinate 30,846 of NZ_JAOWCB010000029.1, forward strand.
GTCGCGGAGGTCCTCGACGGCGACCATGTGCATCTCACGGCCGACGAGGTGCACGCCCGCGCGGCACAGCGGCTGCCCGAGATCTCCCGCGCGACCGTCTACAACACCCTGGGCGAACTGGTCTCGCTCGGCGAGGTGATAGAGGTCTCCACCGACGGGCGGGCCAAGCGCTACGACCCCAACGCCCACCGTCCGCACCAGCATCTGGTGTGCTCCGGCTGCGGCGCCATCCGGGATGTCCACCCCACCGGAGACCCGCTGGCCGACCTTCCGGCGGAGGAACGGTTCGGCTTCACGGTCTCGGAGGTCGAGGTCACGTACCGCGGGCTGTGCCCGGCCTGCGCGTGAATCCCGGCCTGCGCCCGGCCCCCCGGCCTGCGCCCGGCCCCCCGGCCTGCGCGCGGCTCCCGTCCGCACGTGAGTCCCCGCCTGCGTGTGCTTCCCGGCCTGCGCGTGGTTCCCGTCCGCATGTGAAGCCCGCCGTTTCCGGCTGCGTCGCAGCCGCCGGGAACTGAAGGCCGCCGCCGTCCGACTACTGCCCCGACAGGAGACCCGCGAGCGAGAGGCGAAGGTGCGGGATGGGCGGGCTGGACATACGGATGCGTGACGTCGCCTGCCGGCACGGCCGGGTCGAAGCCGTACGGGACGTGGATCTCGAGGTCGCCGCCGGGGAACGGGTGGCGCTGACCGGGACGAACGGCTCCGGAAAGAGCACGCTGCTGCGCGCCGTCCTCGGGCTGCACCGGCAGTGGGCCGGGGAGATCCGGGTCGGCGGGCGCGGCAGCCGCACCGCGGCCGAGTGGGCCTGGCGGCGGCGGGCCTGCGCCTGGATTCCGCAGAAACCGGCCGGCGGGCGGTTTCCGCTGCTCGCAGAGGAGTTGCTGCACAGCTCCGGCGCGCCCGCCGAGTCGGCGGAGGCCGCGGCGCAGCTGGGCGTGGGCGCCCTGCTGCGCCGGCCGCTGCACACGCTGTCCGGTGGGCAGTTGCAGCGGATGCACCTGGCGCGCGCCGTCGGCAGTGTGGCAGCCGGGGCGGGGGTGGTGCTGGCCGATGAGCCGACCGCCGCGCTGGACTTCGCCGGTCAGGAGGAGGCGGCCGATCTGCTGACCTCGCTGCCGGTGACGCTGGTGGTGGTGACCCACGACCGGGCGCTGGCCGACCGCTGCGACCGGGTGCTGGAAATGGCCGCGGGGCGGTTGCGGGAGGTCCGGTGAGCGGGGTGGCCGGGGCGGCGGTCCGGGATGGCGGGGATGACGTGGTGAGCGGGATGACGGATGTGACGGGGCGTCGGGGGTGCCGGTGGTGACCGTGGCCGCGGACGTCGGGGAGCTGCTGCAGCTGCTGCCCGTACAGCGCGCCGCATTCGCGCTGCTGCTCGCCGCCGTCGGGCTGCCGGTCGTCGGCGTGGTGATCGTCGGGCTCGACATCATGCCGGTGCGGTTCGCCATGATGCATGTCGCCCTGCTGGGCATCGCGGTCGGCATGCTGACCGGCCTCGACCCCATGCTGTGCGCCCTGGTGGCCTGCGCCCTCGCCGGTGCGGGCGTCGCCCCGCTCGCCCGTACGCCCGACGGGCTGTCCGGGGCCATGGGGCTGTTGATGAGCCTCGCCATCGCCGCCGCGCTGCTGGTGCTCGCGGTCTCCGGAGTCAATGCCTCCGGGGCGTTCGCCCTGCTCTGGGGGTCCATCCTGTCCGTCGGCGCCGCCGATCTCGTGGTGCTCGGGCTGCTGGCCGCAGCTGTGCCGGGACTGTTCTTCTGGCGACGCCGCGATGTGGCGCTGCTGCTGTACGACCGGGAGCTCGCCCAGTGTTCGGGCGTGCCGGTGCGCGGGCTGACCCTGGTGCTGCTCGTCCTGGTCGCGGTCGCCGTCGCCGGCGCCATCAAGCTCACCGGGGCGCTGCTCGTCGACGCTCTGACCCTGCTGCCGGCGCTCGCCGCCCGCCGGCTGGGCACCTCGCTGAAGTCGATCACCCTGTGGGCGGTCGGCATCGGAGTCGCCGTGAACCTGACGGGGTTCCTGGTGGCGCTCCGGCTGGACCTGCCGCCAGGCCCGGTCCTCGTCCTGACGGCGGGGGCGGTCGTCCTCGGCGTCCATCTCATCCCTGAACGGAGAATCAGCTCATGGCGCGCAACCGCGTCCGCTTCACCCGCACCAGCTCCCCCCTCCTCGCCGTCGGCGTGGCCGCGTCACTGACGCTGCTCGCCGGGTGCGGGGATGGGTCGGCCCCCGCCGCCTCCAAGGACAAGGACAGTACGGACGGGAAGGGCGGCAAGCCGGTGGTCGTGGCGACCACGACCTGGGAGGGTGCGCTCGCCAAGGCCGCAGGCGCCGAGGACGTCACTGTCATCGTGCCGCAGTCCGTGCACCACGCTCCCGACTACGATCCCAAGCCGTCCGACCTCGCCGCCGTCGCCAAGGCCGACTTCGTGCTGTATGCGCCCTTCGAGCCGTACGCCGAGAAGATCAAGGAGGCGGCCGGCTCCGACGCCGAGCTGGTCGAGGTGAACCTCGACAACAGCGCGGACAAGGCGACCGCGGAAGTCGAGCGCCTGGGCGGGATGTTCGGGACGCAGGACAGCGCGGCCCGGTGGAAGACGTCGTTCACCGCTGAGTACGACAAGCTGTCGCAGGAGCTGAAGTCCGCCTGGCCCGGCGGGAAGAGCCCGGCCGTGGTCTCGCAGGTGTTCACGGCGTGGGCGGCCGAGATGGCGGGCGCGCAGCCGGTGGGGACATACGGGCCCGAGGCGGTGACCCCGGCCCAGCTCGCCGAGCTGACGAAGAAGAAGCCGGCGCTCGTCCTGGACAACGCCCATATGTCGACGGGGACGGTGCTGCCGGACTCCGGCGCGAAGCAGGTGAAAATCGTCAACTATCCGGGGAACGATCTGGATCTGCTGTCCGTGTACCGCAACGCCGCGGACGAGCTGAAGAAGGCGATGGGCAAGGGCTGAAAGCGCCTCTGACGGGGTAGAACCTCCTCAGTGGGACAGCGAGAGGCCGGGGCGGGTGCCGCCGCCCCGGCCTCGTCGTGTCCCGATTCGGGTGAGCCTGTTTCCCGTGGCGTCAGACCGCCTCGTCCGCGCAGCGCTTCCGCACGGCCTTGCGGTCCGGCTTGCCCGCGGGCGTCAGGGGGAGTTCGTCGACCAGAAGCAGCCGCTCGGGGTGCTTGCGCCGCTCCAGACCGCGTTCCGTGAGCAGCTCGCACAGCGAGTCGAGGGTGGGCTTCTCGGCGGAGTGCGGCACGACGCAGGCCGCGAGCCGCTCGCCCATCAGCTCGTCGGGCACGCCGACGCAGACCACGTCCCGTACGAGGGGGTGGGCGGTCAGCTCCCGTTCGACTTCGGCGGGGCTGATGTTCGCGCCGCCCCGGATCACCACGTCCTTGAGGCGGCCCACGACGTGCAGGACGCCTTCCTTGTCGAGGAACCCGAGGTCTCCGGTGCGCACCCAGCCGTCCGGCGTGCGGTAGCGGGCGTCGAGGTCCGGGGCGCCGACATAGCAGTGCGGGGTCATCGGGCCGCGCGCTGTGATCTCGCCGACCGCGCCTTCCGCGGCCTCCCGCAGACCCTCGCTGTCGGGCTCCGTGATGCGGATCTCGGCGACCTGCGGGTCCGGGCGGCCCGCGACGACTCCGGGCCCCTCGGATTCCCGGGGCTCCATGGTGAGCCCCGTATGGCAGTTGACCCCGTCGGCCGACCCATACAGATTGACCACCGGGCAGCGGAAGGCGCGGCGGGCCCTTTCGGCGGTCGTCTCGTCGAGGATCGATCCGCCGAGGACGAGGGCGGTGGGCGCGGGCAGTTCGCCCGGCGACGCCGCGCCTTCCTGGGCGGCGCCTTCCTGGGCGGTGCCGTCCCGCGCGGCGCCGTCCCGCGCGGTGCTTTCGGCGTCGAGGCGCTCCAGCATCATCCGCACCATCGTGGGCACGCCCAGCACATGCGTGGGCCGGTGTTCGCGGATCGCCGCGAGCGCCGCCTCCGCGGTGAAGTGGTCGAGCAGGACCAGCGTGCCGCCGTGCCGCGCCAAAGTGACGGCGGTGCCGTTGGAGCCGTACGCGGAAGCCAGCGGCACCAGGAACAGACAGCGGGGCGGGGTGTCGTCGGGGAGGAGGGAGCCGAGGAAGTTGCCGCGGCCGCCGGCGAGCGCGTTGTGCGAGTACGCGATCATCTTGGGCTCCGCCTCGGAGCCGGAGGAGACGAGGATGCGGGCCGGGCTGTCGGGGTCCGGGCGCTCCGCGACGAAGTCCGCGGGGTCGGAGCGCAGCAGGTCGGCGAGCGGAATCGTTCCTTCGGGGGCGGTGCCGCCCTTGCCCGCCGCGATGACGTGGCGCAGCGCGGGCAGGGTCGGGGAGAGGGTGTGCAGGTCGGCGGCGTGGGTGTTCCCCCGGTGCTCGACCGCCGCGATGACGGCGACGGCGGCGGCGCGGCGCAGCAGACACTCCGCCTCCAGGCTGCCGCGGCCGACGGGGAAGGGCAGCGCGACCGCGCCGACTGCGGCGATCGCCAGATCGGCGATGACGGCGTTGCGGCCGTTGGGGAGCTGTACGGCGACGACCTCGCCGGGCCGTATGCCGAGTTTTCTGAGCCCGACGGCGAGGGAGCGCACTTTTCGGTCCATGGCCGTGTAGCAGAGCTTCCCCTTGGCGTCGAGGATCGCGGTGCGGTGCGGGTCGGCGATCTGGCGCGCGCGGTAGAGGCTGTAGAGGTCGAGGTCGGGGACGGTGGCGTCGACGGCCCAGGAGCGGCGCAGCTGGGCGGGCAGCAGATCGTGCAGCGTGACGGTCATCTCGGGCTCCGTTGTCAGTTCCAGGTCCAGGGGTCGGGAACGGCGGGTGCGCCATGGGCGTCCAGGCTGATCGAGCCGGTGAAGCGCGGGTCGTGGCGCAGGGCGGCGAGGTCTTCGGTGACGGGGGTCGCGGGTATGCCGCGGGCGCGGAGCAGCTGTGCCGCGGCGGCGGTGGGCAGCTCGCCGAGGAGGGCCTCCTCGGCGGCCTCCTCGACGCCCTCCGCGGGCGCCTCCGCGGGCCCGGCCGTATCCGGGCCGGATGCCGCCGCGGCGGCTGCGGCGGCTGCGGCTGACTGCGCGCCGACGGAGGTGGCCGTGCCGACTGCGCCGGGTGCCGTTGGCTCGGCCCCGGTCAACGGGTCCGTAGTCGGCACCCCGGTCCCGGCGGGAGCCCGGCCGACCGCGTCCGGGGCGGCTTCGGCGAGGGCCGCTTCACCCGGCTGCGCCCCGGCCTGGGCGGCCTCCTTGCCTGCCTCGATCGCGGGAGACCCCGTGGGGCCGGTTCCGGGCCGGCACGCCGGGCCGGGATCAACCGCGGCCGGGGACTCAACGGCCGGGGCCGCCGGTGCAGAGGCGGTCCCAGGCAACGGACCCGCAATCGTCCCGCCGGACTCGGCAGGGGCACGGCCAACTGCCGTTCGGCCGGGCACAGCCGGGACGGGTGCGGTCGGGACGGCATCGGCCGGGGCCGCCGGTGCAGGAGCGGTCCCAGGCAACGGACCCGCAGCCGTCCCGCCGGACTCGGCAGGGGCACGGCCAACTGCCGTTCGGCCGGGCACAGCCGGGACGGGTGCGGTCGGGACGGCATCGGCCGGGGCGGCCGAGCCGGGTGCGGCTGGGGCGGCGGGGGACGGGCGGGGTGCATCGTCGGGGAGCGTCAGCCAGCCGTCCGCCGTGCGCAGGGGGCGGCGGAAGCCCGCGGGGCGGCGGGGCGGGCGGCCCGTCGCGGCGCGGTGCAGGGCCGGGGCGGTGAGGGTGTCGGCCGCGGAGAGCAGCGAGGAGTCCACCCGTACACCGTGGCCGGTGCGTTCCCGCAGCAGCAGCGCCGCCACGACGGCCTCCGCGCCCAGCAGTCCGCCGAGCACGTCCAGCAGCGTCATCAGGGACGGCGCGGGCGGCTCGTCCGCCGGGCGGACCGCCTCCCCCACGCCCGTACGCGCCTGGACCATGAAGTCCGTTCCCATGGGGGCGTCGGGCAGCCGGTCAGCCCAGCCGCTGGTGTACGCGAAGACGAGCGCGGGGTTGAGCGGGCTCAGGTCGGCGGCGTCCAGGCCGAGCTGTGCGGCCTTGCCGGGGGCCCAGTTGTGCAGGAAGACATCGGCTTCGGCGGCCAGTTCGCGCAGCCGGCGGCGGCCGGCTTCGGCCTTGATGTCGAGTTCGACCGCCTGTTTGCCCCGGTTGAGGGCCAGCCAGCGGGCGGAGACGCCGGAGCAGGCCGGGGGCATGCCGCGCAACGGGTCGCCGCCCGGCGGTTCGATGCGGATCACGTCCGCGCCCAGCAGTCCGAGCAGATGCGCGGCGAGCGGGGCCTGGATACGGCGGCCCGCCTCCAGGACCGTCAGTCCGGCGAGGGGCCGGGCGGCGGTGGCCGGCGCGGGCGTACGGCGGGCGCCTGGCGGGAGGGGCGGCGCGGCGGCGAGCCGGGCGAATGTCCACGGGGGCGCGCCGTCGTGTTCCGCGGCCCGCTCGGCGAGCGTCCGCGGCGCGCAGACCTGCGCCCCGGAGGCGGCCGCCGCCTCCTGGATGCGGCGCCAGGGCCGGGCGCGCGCCGCCTCGTGGAGGGCTTCGGGGAAGGGCGCGCACGCGGTGGCGTAACGGAACTGGAAGGGCCGCCAGCCCGCCCGTACCGCGTCGGCCGGGGCGTCCAGGGCGCGCCAGAACGCCGCCCAGGCCCCCGGGTCGAGGGTTTCCAGCTCGAACAGCGTCCCGTCGGCCGAGGTGAACGGCGGTCCCCCGGGGCCGATTTCCACGGCCTCGCCCTCGTCCGCCCCCGCCGCGGCCAGATACTGCGAGACGGCGAGCAGCCCGGCCCGCTCGGCGCTGACGGCCGTGCCGGACGGGGCCGGCAGTCCGCGGGCCTGGGCGAGCAGCGCGGCGAGCATGCCCTGGACGGCCAGGACGGAGGCGGCGGTGGCCGTGTAGTCGACGGCGAGGCCGCGGGGCGCGCCGTCGCGGCGTCCGTGGACGGCCATGACGCCGGTGGCCGCCTGGACGGTCGCCTCGTCGACCAGCCCGCGCCGCGCCCCGGCGTCGCCCTCGCCGTCGACATGGCCGTCGACATGGCCGTCGGCCCAGGTCAGCCGGGCCGTGCAGGGGCTGAAGCCCTCGCCGGCGAGGGTGAGTCGGCCGGTCGTCCCGCCAGTGTCCCCGTCGTCCGACGGGGCCGCGCCGAGCAGTCGCAGATGTTCTGCCGCGACCGCGGTGAGCTGATGCGGTCCGGAGCATTCCAGGCGCAGTCCGTCGAGCGGACCGGCCGGACCGGCTGCTCCGACCTGACCGGCCGAGCTCCGGGTGGCCTGTACGGCGGCTGGTGACGCCATGTCTCTCCTCCCCCTGCGGGATACGTTCGCGGGAACCCGGGCGCCCTCGCACCCGACCAGTTCCACGGAAGAGACAGTCGGACTGTCGTTCGCATGGGTTCCCGAGGGGCGGAGGAAAGCAGTGGAGTACGGGCCGGAAGGGCTTCCGCAATGCCCGCCGGAGACCGCCGAGTTGCGTGACCGGGTCGCGCAGTTCGTCCGCGTACGGGTCATGCCGTACGAGCCGGTGCTGGACGCCGGAGGCCCAGAGGCCGCGGCAGCCCTGGCCGAACTGCGGTGCGCGGCCAAGGACGAGGGGCTGTGGGCGCTGCCGCTGCCTCAGGAACTGGGCGGGCAGGGTGTGCCGCTGCGGTCGTACGCCCATCTCGCCGAGGCGGAGGGGGCCAGCGACCACGGGCCCTCGGCTCTGGGCTCCGCACCGCTGCTGGATGTGCTGATGCTGCGGCGGCATGGCTCGCACACGGTGCGGGAGGCGTATCTCAAGCGGCTGGTCGCCGGGGAGCTGCGCACCTGCTATGCGATGACCGAGCCCGACGTTCCGGGTACGGACCCCTTCTCGACCGGAACGCTCGCGGTGCGGGAGGAGGAGGCCGGCGGGGACTGGGTGGTCAGCGGGCGCAAGTGGTTTGTCTCCGGGGCGGCGGACGCCGATCTGGTCACGGTGCTCGCCCGGACGGACGGGGCGGCCGGGGACCGTACGGGCCTGTCGCTGCTGCTGACGCCGACGGACGCGCCCGGCTTCCGGGTGGTGCGGGAGCTGCCGGTGTTCGGCGCGTCCGGGCAGTGGGAGATCGGGCTCGACCGGGTCCGGGTGCCCGACTCCCATCTGCTGGGCGAACGGGGCCAGGCGCTGGCGATCGCGGGCGAACGGCTGCAGCTCGGCCGTACGCTGCGCTGTCTGCGCTGGCTGGGACAGGCCCGCCGGGCGTTCGACCTGATGTGCGCGCGGGCGCAGAGCCGGGGCGGGTCGCGCGGGCCGCTCGCCGCGCAGCAGTTGGTGCAGCGGCATGTCTTCGACGCCCTGCTGGCGCTGCGCTCCGCCCGGCCGCTGGTGTACGAGGCGGTCGCCCGGATCGACGCGGGGCTGGACGCGCATGTGGAGGTGGGGCTGGCGAAGGTGGCCGCAGCGCGGATGCTCCAGCAGGTGGCGGACGCGGCGATCCAGGTCCATGGGGCGGCGGGGCTCGGGCCGGACACTCCCCTGCCCGCGCTGTTCCGCACGGGGCGTACGGCGCGGATTCTGGACGGTCCCGACGAGCTGCATATGACGTCGGTGGCGCGGCGGGTGCTGCGCGGCTATATGGCGGCAGAGGCGGGCTGTTCGGCGGCCGAGTGATCGGAGGCCGAGTGATCGGAGGCCGAGTGATCGGAGGCCGAGTGATCGGAGGCCGAGTGATCGGAGATCTGCTGGTCAGAGGCCGGCTGGGTGGAGGTCTGCTGGTCAGAGGTCGACCAAGCCGGAGAGTGCGGCGAGCCCGAGGGCCAGAAAGTAGTCGCCCCAGATCAGTTCATGGCGTACGGCCAGTCCGCGGCCGGCGTCATAGCAGCCGTCGAGGAGCCGGCCGGACGCCATATGGGCGTGGACGAGGCGGTCCAGTACGGCCACGGCGCGTGAGCGGAACCGGCCCGCGCGCCGCCGGCTGTCGTCCGTCCGCGCGAGCATGAGCAGCGCGACCGCGGCGATGGCGGCGGCGGAGGTGTCGAGCGGGGCGGCGGCGTCGCCGTGGGCGCGGGGGACGAGCGGCGAGGAGTCGAGGGAGGCCGTCAACTGCTCCCGTTCGGCGGACAGGTCCATGCCGAGGGCGGTTCCCTCGGCGACGGCGAGCAGCAGCCAGGCGTGCCCCCGTGACCAGCCCGGCGGGGGCTCGTCGCAGGGCTGCCAGCCGGTGCCGTCGAAGCGCCAGGCGGAGTGCTCTCCCGAGAGGCAGAGTTCGAGGTGACGGCGGAGGTGCGACTGGGCCGCCGTACGCCCGGCGGGGCCCGCGGCGGCGAGAAGCGGGCCCATGCCGGGGGCGCCGTCGGCGCGGACGAGCAGGCGTTCGCCGCCGAAGGCGGCGCCCCAGGGGACCAGGCCGAGGTCCGGGTCCACGGCGGCGAGGCAGGTGTGCGCGGCCCGTTCGCGCAGAGCCGTCGCGTCGGGGTCGTCGGCGGCGTGGCCGTGGGCCGTCCCGTACCAGAGGATCAGTCCGCGGGTGGCGGTGTCCGCCTCGGCCCAGCGGGCCAGGCGCGCCGTGGTGGCACGTGCCGCGACGCGGTCCTGGACGTCCCCGGTGCGCAGGGCGCGCAGCCACTGGAGCCCGGCCCAGAAGCCGCCGGTCCAAGAGCCGCGGGAGGTGGTCGTCCAGCGGCCGTCGCCCTCCGGCTCGGCGAAGAGGGGGAAGCGGTCGCCGACGGCGGCGCGGGTGAGGGCGACGCGGGCGAGGGCGGTGTCGAGGGCGGGGATGGTCCAGGAGGGGCAGCCGGGGCTCCGCCCCGGTCCCGGGCCCGGACCCCGCTCCTCAATCTCCCCCAGACTCCGTCCGGGGGGACCCCCGGGGGCTGAGTGTGCGGGTCCTTCGCGCCCGGCGCCCCGCACGGGCTGAACGCCGGGGCCCCGCCCCGGGCCCCGCTCCTCAAACGCCGGAGAGGCTGGATATACAGGCTCCCCAAGGGCTGGAGATGCGGGTCCTGGAGGCACGGGCGCTTCGCCGCCGGAGGCCGCGGTCATGCGGCGGCTCCGGCAGGGGTTGCGCGGCGGTCGCGGGCGGCCCAGAGGGTGGAGATCGCGCACGCCGCCGTGAACTCCGCGGCGACCAGCAGCCATCCGGGGCCGTAGCGGCCCGCGTCGGCGAGGAGGCCGAAGAGGGGCGGGCCGACCGCGAAGCCGGCGAAGAAGCCCGCGGAGACCAGGGCCGAGTCCAGGCCCGCCCGGCCGGCCGCGGCGCGGCGCATGACGAGGACCATGGAGACGGCGTTGCCGGAGACGGCGAAGATGCCGACGGCCGCGGCGGCCGCCCAGGCGAGCGGGTGGAAGGAGGTGGCCCCGGCCAGCATCAGGGCCGCCGCGACCGCGCCCGCCGCCAGCCAGCCAGGAAGCCATTCGCCGAGGCCGGGGCGGCCCGCGAGCTTGGACCACCACACGCGTCCGGCGATGCCCGCGACGCCCAGCACCGCCACCATCGCACCGGCCGCGGTCGGACCGAGGCCGAGGCGCTGTGCGCCGAAGAGCGCGAGGTAGGTGTTGACCGAGGCGATGCCGCAGCCGAGGAACAGGGAGAAGACGGTCAGCCAGGCGATGTGCCCGCGGGGCCGCAGCGGCATACGGCCGCCGCCCGGCTTGGCAGCTGCGGGCGGCGGGTCGGCGGGGAGCCGGCGGGCCGCCCAGAACGCCGCGGCGACCGCCGTGCCGGCCGCCGTCCACACCGCGCCGCGCCAGCCGATGCCGCCGGCGAGCGCCGCCAGCGGCAGCCCGGCGGCAAAGGCCCCGAGCTGTACACCGGACTGCTTCATTCCGGTGACCGGGCCGCGCTGCGGCGCGGGCACGGCGGCAAGGATCGCCTTGTTGGTGGCGGGGTTGGCCAGCGCCTGCGGCAGCCCGCCGAGGGCCACCGCGCCGAGCAGCAGCCCCGCCCCCGGCGCGGCCCCGATCAGCGCGAGGGCGACCGCGGAGATCAGCAGCAGCGCCACCAGACAGCGGCGCGGCCCCACCCGGTCGACGACCCGGCCGCCGACCGGGGAGAGCACGGCGGCCGTGCCGAAGCCGACCGTGGTGGTCAGACCGAGGACGGTGGGCGAGATGCCCAGTTCGCCGACGAGGCGCGGGCCCAGCGCGCCGAGCAGGAACAGCTGCATCATGGAGAACGCCATGGCGCAGGTGAGCAGCGCGGTCAGTCCGCGTGTGGCCCGCGGCGGGCCGCCTTCGGCGTCGTCGGCCGCCGCTGTCCGTATACCGGGCTCCGCTGCCACACCGCTCTCCGTTCTCCGTCGGGACCTCGGCAGAAGTCGCCCCTAACCTTCCCCGAGTTCCAGGGAGTTGCCGTGGCCCGCGTCACACTTCCGTGGATCAGGGGTGCGATGGCCGAACTTCGCGGTCCGGTCCTCGGCCAGTCTTCCCCGGGTGCAAGGATGAGCCCGCCATGTCAGCGGGTCACGGTTGTCGCACTGTACGGGCTGCGGTGTTCGCGGCCGCCTGCGTGCTGCTCACGGCGCTCGGCCACATGCTGATGTCGGCGACGCCCGTCCCCTGGCCCGCGATGCTTGGCGCGTTCTCTGCGGTCGGCTGTTCGGCGTGGGCGCTGGGCGGCCGGGAACGCGGGTTCACGGCGGTGACGGCCGCGGCCGTGGTGACCCAGGCGGCGCTGCACTCGCTGTTCTCCCTGGCGCAGGCGGCCGCGCGGCCGGCCGTGGGCGAGGGCGGTTCCCTGCTGAGTCAGTGGGGGCAGTACCTGCTGTGCGGGATGCCGGGAGAGCCGGGGGCGTCCGAAGGTTCCGCCATGGGCGCGCTCGGGCACGCCCACCACGCCATGTCCCACGCACCCGCACACGGGCATGGGCATGGGCATGGGCACGCCATGGCCCACGGCGCAGGCATGGGCCACGACATGGGCGGAATGTCGGCGGGCGGCATGCTCGCCGCGCATCTGCTGGCCGCGCTGCTGTGCGGGCTGTGGCTCGCCCACGGCGAACAGGCCGTCTTCCGCATCCTGCGCAGCTTCACCGCCTGGATCACCGCCCCGCTGCGGGTGCCGCTTGTGCTGCCCGCGCCCCCGCACCGCCCCCGCGTCCGCGCGCGCCGCACCCGTGCGGCGCGCGGGCCGCGGCGGCTGCTGCTCGTCTACGCCATCACCTCCCGGGGTCCGCCCGTCGGGTCCGCTGTCCTCTGACAGCCGGCTCCCCGCCGCCGCGACGGCCTGACGGCCGGTTCGCGGCGCGCGGGCATCGGCTCCGCCGCCGTGCGGAGCCGTACGACGTCACCGGCCGCCGCCGATGCGCGGCAGCGGCCGGATTCTGCCAACTCCGAGGAGAACCAAAGGCGATGAACGCTGCCCTGCTCGCCCGCCCGGCGCGCACAGACGACACACGTCATGGCCGCTCACACCAGAGCGACAACGCGCATCACGACCGCGATACGCATCACCACAGCGACGCGCATCACGACGGCGGCACACACCACGACGGCGGCACACGCGACGCGGTGATCACGGACTGGGCGCTGGCCGCCCGCGGCGGCGACCCCGACGCCGTGGAACGTTTCGTCCAAGCCCTCCACCGCGATGTCTGGCGCTATGTGGCCTATTTGAGCGCGGATCCGCAGGCCGCCGACGATCTGTCTCAGGACACCTTTCTGCGGGCGCTCGGGAGTCTGCACCGCTTCGAGGGCCGGTCCTCGGCCCGCACCTGGCTGCTGTCCATCGCCCGCCGCGCGGTGGTGGACAGCATCCGCCACGCCGCCGCGCGGCCGCGGCTGTCGGATGCCGAGGACTGGCAGTCGGCGGCGGAACGGGCCCAGCCGCACGGGCTGCCCGGTTTCGAGGACGGCATCGCGCTCGCCGAGCTGCTGTCCGAGATCCCCGCCGAGCGCCGTGAGGCATTTGTCCTCACTCAGGTGCTGGAGATGCCCTATGCCGAGGCGGCCCTGGCGATCGGCTGCCCGATCGGCACGGTCCGCTCCCGCGTCTCGCGCGCCCGGACGGCGCTGCTGGAGCTGCTCGCGGCGGCGGAGCGGCCGCGGGACTCGGCCGACGGCCCGCCGGGGGTCCCCCGCAAAGCGTCCGAGGAGCCCGTCCGGCGGCGGCTGCGCCAGTACGATCGCCGCCATGGGGATCTCTGTGCGGACGTTGACGTACTACCCGGTGAAGGGCTGCGCCGGTACGGCGGTCACCTCGGCCCGCGTCGGGGAGACGGGTCTTGAGCACGACCGCACCTTCATGGTCGTCGACGCGGCGGACGGCTCGTTCCGTAGCCAGCGCACCCAGCCGGCGATGGCGGTGATCCGGCCGGAGGTGCTGGACGGGGGCGCGGCGCTGCGGCTGTCCGCGCCCGGCGTGGACAGCCTGACGCTGGACGCCGACCCGGAGGGGCCGCCGCGGCCGGTTTCGCTGTTCGACAAGGACATCGGCGACGCGCCGGACCAGGGGGACGCGGCCGCCGAGTGGCTCTCGCAGGTGCTCGGGGCGAAGTCGCGGCTGGTGCGGGTCGCGCCGGGGTTCGACCGGGACGGCTGGGGCGAGACGCCCGGCAAGGTCGCCTTCGCGGACGCGCATGCCGTGCTCGTCGTCTCACAGGCGTCGCTGGACGGGCTGAACGCCCGGATCGCGGCGGCGGGCGGGGAGCCGGTGCCGATGGACCGCTTCCGTCCGAATGTCGTCCTCGACGGCTGTGCGGACGCGCATGCGGAGGACCGGATGTGCGCCCTGGACCTGGGGACCGTCCGGCTTGCCTACTCCGTACGGGCGATGAGGTGCGCCGTGCCCATGGTCGACCAGGCCACGGGGGTGCGCAGCGGACCGGAGCCGGTGCGCACCCTGTCGGCCTACCGCCGTGAGCCGGAGTACGGCAACCGGGTCAGCTTTGGTCTGAAGGCGGCGGTCGTGCGGCAGGGCACGCTCGCCGTCGGGGACGAGGTGCTGCCCGAGTGGCGTGACGGCACGCACGGCGGCACGCGTCGCTGATGTGACGCGAAGGGCATGCCTGCGTGGTTGAGGGCCGGGCCGCGGCCCGGCCCTCAACTCGTCAGCAGCCGTAGCGGATCAGCGCCCGCACCATGCGGCAGGTGGTGTCGGACGGCGGGTGGACCCCGATGCGGTCCGCGGTCGTCCGTATCCTGCCGTTGTCAGCTGTCGCCGGGTGGTAGACGCCCGAATCCAGCAGGGCGATCGCCAGGCGCATGGCCTTCAGCCGGCGGTTGTGGGTGATGTACCACTCGCGGGGCTGTCCCGCGGGCAGCGGTTTCTTCTCCAAGGGCCTCGGGGCGGTGGCGAACAGGGACTCCTGCTGGGACTTCCGGTGCGAGTTTCGCTGCGGCTTTCCCGGTGCGTTTTGCTGTGGGTTTCGCTGTGGATGTGCGGTGAGCGTCGTGAGTGCGGCAACGGCCATCGGCAACCTCCTGGCGCGGCGGCGGGACCCTCCCGAACCATTCCGAACTACTGTTCATTCTACGTCCGCCCACTGACAATCGCCGCTGGCCAGACGGGGTTTGAGGGAGACTGGAGGGGCTTTGGAGAGTGCGGTGACGACATGGAGATCCGGGCCCTGCCCCCTGGAGCCATTGAGCAGAACGGGACTCCTACTCGTACGTAACGGCACATGGAACACCCCCAGGAGGGGAACACCCCCGACCCCACAGGAGTCCACGTGTCACGCAAACGCACCCTCACCACCAAGAAGAAGATCGCTCTGCTGGTCGGCGCAGCGGCGCTGGCGGGCGGTACGGCGGTGGCGATGACCGGCACCAGCCAGGCGTCGGTCGCCTGCGACGGGCTGGTCCGGGCCCTGCAGAACAACCAGAACTTCATCGCCGGTCAGCGCGCCAACCCGGACGCGCAGTCTGAGGCCCGGATCGCCAACCGGGAGGCGGTGATCGCCGAGATCCAGCGGAAACAGGCGGCCTCCGGCTGTGAAGTGACCGGAGGCGGCGGGCAGGCCGGGGCAGGCCAGGACGCCGGCGGAAACCAGGGAGACCAGGGAGACCAGGGAAACCAGGGAGACCAAGGAAACCAGGGAGCCGGCGACCAGGCCGGGGCGGGCAACCAGGGCAACCAGGGCGATCAGGGCGACGCAGGCCAGGGCGCCGTGGGCGAGGTCGTCTGCGCCGGCTCGACGGTGACGCTCTCCGGCGAGGGCGGCGCCCCCGCCGCCACCAGCAGCGAGTTCCCCGCGGGCACCACCCTCAAGGTCACCAACCTCGACAACAACAAGTCCACGACCGTCGAGGTCACCGGGCCCTCCGGAAGCTGCGCACTGCTGAACAACGCGGCCTTCGAGCAGGTGCGCGAGCCCGGCAAGTTCCTGATCCGCAACGCGCGCATCGAGCGGGTCGGCTGACCCCGGACGGGATTCAGGGCGGTGTCGTTGTCATACTTCCGAACATTTCGGTCAGAAAATACGGTCCCGACGAACGACCGATAAGAGCATTTCGCACCCTTACGGTGGATCGCGCCCCTCGACCCATCACCGGAGGAGCGCCGTGCGGAACTGGTTGTTCGGCGGTGTGTACGGCACCGTCCTGGCCAGCGCCCTGCTGGCCGCCCTGCAGAGCGAAGGCACCGTTTACACCCCCTTCTACGACGCCGCCTGGATCCTGGTGACCGCGGCGACCGCCGCGCTCGCCCATGGCTATGCGCACCATATGTCCACCCATACACCTGGCTCCGGCGCCCACCGCTGGCGTCAGCTCGCCCGCACGCTCCGCGGTGAGTGGCCGGTCGTCGTCGCCTCGCTGCCGACGGTGCTGCTGCTCCTCCTCGCGGGCTGGGCCGGCTGGACAGAGGCGCCCGTCACCACGGCGGGGCTGACCGTCAACGCCGGACTGCTGATGGGCTGGGGCGCCTTCGCCGCGCTGCGCGTGGGCTACCGGCGCGGCTCCGCCCTGCTGATCGGCGGCGCGGACGCCGCCATCGGCCTGCTGATAGCCGTGGCCAACGCGATCATCAAGTAGCCACTCAGCCTGCCGTCACCCGGCCGTCACAGCCCGCCCTGATCTGCACCTGACCCGTATACGACAAGGGCCGGCCGTGTCGCACAGCGGCGGGCTCCAGCTTGCCGCAGACCCGCACAGCCCCTGCCGTATACCGAAGAAACCTGAGTAACACGGGGTTCACAGTCGAGCAATCGATGAGAAACCCCCCGTTGGGAGGCTGCGCCTCATACCCGCTGCACCGCAAAGGATGAGGCCCGTGACCTTCAAGGCTGAGTACATCTGGATCGACGGCACCGAGCCGACCGCGAAGCTTCGCTCGAAGACGAAGATACTGCCCGGCGCTTCCGCGACCCTCGCCGAGCTGCCCATCTGGGGCTTCGACGGTTCCAGCACCAACCAGGCCGAGGGCCACGCCTCCGACTGCGTGCTCAAGCCGGTCTTCACCTGCCCGGACCCGATCCGCGGCGGCGACGACATCCTCGTGCTCTGCGAGGTCCTCAACACGGACATGACGCCGCACGCCTCCAACACGCGGGCGGCGCTCGCCGAGGTCGCGGAGAAGTTCGCGGCGCAGGAGCCGATCTTCGGCATCGAGCAGGAGTACACCTTCTTCGAAGGCGACCGTCCGCTCGGCTTCCCGGCCGGCGGCTTCCCGGCCCCGCAGGGCGGCTACTACTGCGGCGTCGGCGCGGACGAGATCCACGGCCGTGACGTCGTCGAGGCGCACCTGGAGAACTGCCTGCAGGCGGGTCTGGGCCTCTCCGGCATCAACGCCGAGGTGATGCCGGGCCAGTGGGAGTTCCAGGTCGGCCCGCTCGCCCCGCTTGAGGTCGCGGACCAGCTGTGGGTAGCCCGCTGGCTGCTCTACCGCACCGCCGAGGACTTCGGGGTCTCGGCGACCCTCGACCCCAAGCCGGTCAAGGGCGACTGGAACGGCGCGGGCGCGCACACCAACTTCTCCACGAAGGCCATGCGCGAGGGCTACGACGCGATCATCACCGCCTGCGAGTCGCTGGGCGAGGGCTCCAAGCCGCTCGACCACGTCAAGAACTACGGCGCGGGCATCGACGACCGCCTCACCGGTCTGCACGAGACCGCCCCGTGGAACGAGTACAGCTACGGCGTCTCCAACCGCGGCGCGTCCGTCCGCATCCCGTGGCAGGTGGAGAAGGACGGCAAGGGCTACATCGAGGACCGCCGTCCGAACGCCAACGTCGACCCGTATGTGGTGACCCGGCTGCTCGTGGACACCTGCTGCACCGCTCTGGAGAAGGCCGGCCAGGTCTGATCCCGCTCAGGAAGCAGCGCTTTCACGCCGCGGCGCCCGCCGGGACGACCGGCGGGCGCCGCGGCGTGATTGAATGACGCCCATGACCGCCATGACCGGCGTCCGGAACGAAGCGAAGGGTCGCGGTGACGACCTGGAGCCGTTCTGGCCGTCCCGGCAGCACGATGACTTCGACCGGGTCTGTCGCCGCGCGCTGAACGCGCCGGCCCACTGAGCCCGCCGAGCCCGCCGAGCCCGCTGAACGAGTTGCCCCGGTCTCAGGCCGACGCGCCCGACGTACGCACCTTCTCCGTCCGTCTCCCCGCGCGAAAGAGCTGACGTCTCATGGCGAACCACGCCCGTGTCACCGCTGCCGCCCGCCCCCGTACCCGCCCCGCGCCGCCGCCGTCCCGGCTGCGCGCCGTGGGGTGCGACGAGACCACACCCCCCGGCGCCCTCCCCGACTCCGTCGCCGACAAGGTCCTGGACTTCCTGCCGCCCGGTGCGACCTGGCTGCCCGCGCCCGCGCATGCGGTGCCCGTGCTGCCGGGCGGTCCGCCGATGGCCGGCTATCTCGTACTCGTCCCGCAGACGCCGCCCGGGAGTCCCGCCCCCGCACCGGCCCGGCCCGCCGAGGGCCCCGTGACGATCGACGCCGCACGGCGCACCGCGCTGGTCGACGGGCGCGAACTGCAGCTGACCTACCTGGAGTTCGAGCTGCTCGCGCATCTGGCAGCGCATCCGCACCGGGTGCACACCCGCGACCAGCTGGTCACCACGGTATGGGGGTACGGGCATGTGGGCGACGGCCGGACCGTGGACGTCCATGTGGCCCGGCTGCGCCGGAAGCTGGGGCCCGAACACCGCCGCACGATCCAGACCGTGCGGCGGGTCGGCTACACATACGCTCCCTAGGACTTTCCGGAAGTCCCTAGCTCCGGGACGGGTTCCGGTTCCCAGGCGCCCGGCGGCGGGCGGCGAAGCCCAGCGCCGCGTCCAGCGCCAGGAAGGCGAGCAGGCTCCAGCCCAGCAGGGGCACAAACCAGCCCGTCAGCGCGACGGCCGCGGCCAGCGGCAGCAGCAGGGGGACCGGGGCCTTGCGCCATGCGCCGCGCGGCACGGGGCGTCCCATGCTCAGCGTGCGCTCCTTGGCGGGGCGGCGCTGCCACCACATGCGGTAGCCCCAGACCGTCAGCATGATCAGGGCGACCATGAGCGCGGCCAGCGCGAGCTGGTTGGGCAGCCCGAACAGCACGCCCATATGCGCGGCGATGCCGTACGTGGTGAGCTTGGCCAGCAGCGGGTAGTCGGCGAAGCGCAGTTGGTCGAGGACCGCGCCGTCGGCCGGGTCGAGGGCGACGGAGTCGCGGTGGACCGGGAACTGGGTGTCGGTCTCCTTGACGACATAGCCGTTGCCCTCGGCCGGCAGGCTGATCGCGATCTGGCCGCCGGTGTCGATGCCGGCCGCCTTGGCGGCGGCCACGGCCCGGTCGATGCCGATGTCCGCGTTGTCGGCGGACGGCGGTCGCTCACCGCCGCCGACGCCGCTGCCCCCGCTGCTCCCATGGCCGCCGTGCCCGCCGTGGGAGGAGGCGGCGTCCGCGCCCGCGTCCAGCGTCGCCGAGATGCGGGGCGTGGAGCCGCCCAGCCGCTCGCGGAGCATGCCGATGTTCTCGCCCGCGTAGGTCGACCAGGTCAGCCCGGTCACGGAGAGGATCACCAGGCCGGCCGCCGCCCACAGGCCGACCGAGCCGTGCCAGGACAGCGTCCTGCGACGGCCGGACGCGCCGCGTTCGGGGATCAGCGCGGCGCGCTTGTTCGCACGCCTGCGGCCCAGCCAGAGCAGTACACCGCCGAGGGCGACGACCCACAGCCAGCTGGCGGCCATCTCGCTGTAGAGGCGGCCGGGCTCGCCGAGGTGGAGATCGCGGTGCAGCTCGTCCAGCCAGGCGCGCAGCGGCAGCGCGCCGGAGCCGCCGTAGGAGGGCAGCTCCCCGCGGATCTCGGCGGTGTACGGGTTGACGAAGACGGCGAGGGACCTGTCCTCCTCGACCTCGGGGGAGGCCATCAGGACACGGGTGGTCGCGCCGTCCTCGTACGAGGGCCAGACGGCGGTCACCGTGCCCTCGGGGTGCGCCGCGCGGGCGGCCTCGACCTGCTCCTCAAGCGGGAGGGTGCGCTCACCGGCGGGGACTGTCAGCTCATGCCGGTAGATGAGTTTCTCGGCCGGGAAGGAGAGCGCGTAGAGCAGTCCGCTGACGGCGGCGACAAGCAGCAGCGGGGCGACGAGCACGCCCGCGTAGAAGTGGATGCGCAGCGCCAGCGGCCGCAGTGCGCTCCAGGCCGACGGCGCTGACGCCGCGGCGGGTGGTCCTGCCTCGTCGGAGGCAGTGGTTCCGGTCCCCTCGGCGGGGGTCCCCTTGGCGGGGGTTTCGATGGACATGGGTGTCCTCAGGCAGTGTTCGGTGATGCGCTGGCATCGGTTGACATGGGGAAGCGGCCCCCAGGTCAGACGACTGCCGCTCCGGGGACCGTGACGTGATGGGCGGGGCGCGGCGGCGGGCCGCGGCGTACGAGGGTGTGGGCGAGGAGCACACCGTGTCCGCGGTCGGCGCGCAGACGGTGCAGACAGCCCGCGGCGGGGCGCGGCGGCTCGGGCAGGCACAGCCGTACGGCGGCGAGGAGCAGCCGCAGCGGGGTGAAGGCGAGGGCGCCCACGGTGCGTGCGAGCCGGAAGAAGGCGGCTTCGCCGCGGGCCAGCCAGACGGCGCAGATCAGGGCGGCGAGGAGATGCGCGGCGAGCATTCCGGTGTCGGCGTCCAGCCCGATGCCGGTCATCTCGTGGTGGGGGGCGTGCTGCCCGTGGTTGCCGTGGGTGTGAGGTGTCCGGTGAGCGCCGCGGGCGGGCATATGGTGCGCGGCCGGCTGTCCGCCCGAGAAGATCAGATGCAGTGCGCCCTGGACGGCCAGCAGACCGGCGCCGATCGCGGGGACGCCGCGGCGTCTGCCGCCCGCGAGCCAGGCGAGGGCCGCCGTCACAGCGAAGGCGATCAGCAGGGCGGCGACGGGAATGCCATGGGCAGACATGGACGAATGCCCCACAGCGGCCAATGCGGTACACACCGCCGCGAAAAGTGCGGCTCGGAAGGCGCGCAGAGGCGACCGGGCATCCGTCATGGCCCGCACATGGTGTCACCCCTGGGCGAAACAACCGGAAGAGGGTCTTCCATTCGTTCCGCTGCGCGCCCCGCCAGGGCAGAGTCGACTCCATGAGACTGCTGATTCTGGGAGGCACGGAATTCGTCGGACGCGCGGCGGCGCGGGCGGCGCTGGACCGCGGCTGGGATGTGACCGTCTTCCACCGGGGCCGGCACCCCGCCCCGGCGGGAGCCCATGAGCTGCTCGGCGACCGCACGGAGCCGGGCGGGCTGGCCGCGCTCGCGGGCGGCGGCCCCTGGGACGCGGTCCTGGACACCTGGTCGGCGGCCCCGTCTGCGGTGCGGGACGCGGCGCGGCTGCTGGCGGGCCGGGCGGGCCGTCATGTCTATGTGTCGAGCTGCTCGGTGTACGCCTGGCCCGTGGAGGACGGGTACGACGAGAGCGCCCCCGTGGTGGAGGGCTCCGCCGACGCCGGGGACGTCCCGTACGCGGAGGCCAAGCGGGGCGGAGAGCTGGCCGCGCTCGACGCGTTCGGCGAGGACCGCGCCCTGCTGCTGCGGGCCGGGCTGATCATCGGCCCTGGGGAGAACGTCGGCCGTCTGCCCTGGTGGCTCAGCCGCATCGCCCGCGGCGGCCCCGTGCTCGCGCCGGGCCCGCGGTCCACCCCGATCACCTATGTCGACGCCCGCGATCTGGCGGAGTGGGCCCTGGACGCGGCGGAGCGGGGGCTGAGCGGTCCGTACAACGTGGTCCGCCAGGACAGGGCGACCATCGCGGAGCTGCTTGAGGAGTGCGTACGGGCCACGGGCGCGGAGGCCGATCTGCGGTGGACGCCCGCCGCGACGCTCCTGGACGCGGGCGTCGAGCCGTGGACCGAGCTGCCGGTCTGGATTCCCCGCGCCGAAAGGCCCGACGAACACGCCATGATGCACGGCGCGGACGCCTCACGGGCGCGGGCGGCGGGCCTCGGCATCCGTCCGCTCGCGGAGACGGTACATGACACCTGGGCCTGGCTGCAGTCGCTGGGCGGCACGGCGCCGCACCGCCCCGACCGTCCGCCGGTCGGCCTCCCGGAGGAGAAGGAGGCCCGGCTGCTGGGCCGGTGACAGCGGCGGCCCCGGCCGGGAACAGCGCGCAGACGGGGGAAGTTGACCGGACATGGCTGTCATCCACAACACCACCCTGACCCCCGGCAAGCTGGAGCTTCTCGCACCCTGGCTGCCCACGCAGCCCTGGTACGCGGGCACGGCGCGTACGCCCGAGCTGAGCAAGGCCGGAGGCTTCCGGCTCGACGACCCGGACGGCGTGGTGGGCATCGAGTTCATGGTGGTCACGGACACCTCCGGCGACCGGCCCGTGACGTACCACATCCCGCTCAGCTACCGGGGCGCGCCGCTCGACGGCGTCGACGACGCGGCGCTCATCGGCACTGCGGAACACGGCGTGCTGGGGCGGCGATGGGTGTACGACGGGACCCACGACCCGGTCCTGGTCGCCCAGTTGCTGGCACTCCTCCAGGGCCGCGCCGAGCCCCAGGCGCAGAGCCTGACCGACACCCCCGACCGGTCCGTCACCCGTCATCTGTCCGGGGACGTCCTGCCCTCCCCTGCGCGGAAGTCAGACGTCCGCAACGGTCCGCACGGCACCGACGTCGCCGTGGAGACCGCGGCGGACGGAGGGCCGCCGGCGGGGCCCCTGACGCTCGCCGTCGTCCGCGTCCTTGAAGCGGACGGGCATACTCCGGGCGGCGACACGGCCCACGGCCACATCACGGCCGGCTGGCGCACACCGGACGGCGCGGAACACCGCGGCCGGTTCGCGCTCCTGAAGGACGCGGGAAGCACGGCGAGCTGACGGGCGGCGGAGCGGGGCGGGTTCGGCACGGTGGTGGTGCCAGCTACACCCCCGCGCGGAGGGAAAGCCCAGTGACCTCCCCGGCCGCCGCACGGACACTGGTGTCCGGCACATCGCACACCAGAAGGGACCGTCATGACCGCGACGAAGTCCGGCGCCGCCGTACGACCGGATGCACCGGACGCACGGGGCGTACGGGGTGCACGGGGCGTACGGGAGGCGCTGCTCGCCCCCGCCCGGGGGCTGGCGCTGACCCTGCTGGCGCTCATCGGGTCGGTCACGCTGTTCGTCCTGACGGTCGTGTCGATCTGTCTGATCGTGATCGGGGTGGGGGTGTTCACCACACCGCCCCTGCTGCGGCTGGTGCGCGCCCACGCGGGTCGGCGCCGGCTGCTGGCGGCCCGGTGGACGCAGCTGCGCATCCCCGCCCGGTACCGGCCCCTCCCCCCGGATCTGCGGGGCGGCGTCACCGGACAGGCAGAGCGCTGCACGCTGCTGCTGAAGGACCCGGCGACCTGGCGGGACCTGCAGTGGCTGCTGACCGATATGACGGCCGGGGCGGTGCTTGCCGTGCTGCCTCCCGCGCTGATCGCTGAAGGCGTCTTCGGTCTGGTGCTGTTCGCCGGGGTGTGGCAGCCGATCGTCGAGGCCGGCGGCCCCTACTGGTACGCCTTCGTCCCGGTCGACAGCTCCGCCACGGCCGCGCTCGCCGCGCTCCTCGGCCTCGGCTGGCTCGGCGTCGCCTACAAGGGCGGCCATCCGCTGGTACGCGCCCACTTCCGGCTCTCCTCTGCCCTGCTCGCCCCCGGCCGCGAGGCCGAACTGGAGCAGCGCATCGACCGCCTCACCGCGACCCGCCACGACGCCGTGGACAGCTCCGCCGCCGAACTGCGCCGTATCGAACGGGATCTGCACGACGGCGCGCAGGCCCGGCTGGTGGCCATGGGCATGGACCTCGGGACTGTCGAGGCGCTGCTCGAAAAGGACCCCGCACGGGCCAGGGACCTTCTCGCCAAGGCCCGGCAGTCCTCTGCCGAGGCGCTGAGCGAGCTGCGCGACCTGGTGCGCGGCATCCATCCGCCGGTGCTCGCTGAGCGCGGCCTCGGCGACGCCGTCAAGGCGCTGGCGCTGCGGCTGCCGGTGCGGACCGAGGTGGAGGCGGAGCTGCCGGGGCGGATGGACGCACCGGTCGAGTCGGCGGCGTACTTCGCCGTCAGCGAGTCGCTGGCCAACGCGGTCAAGCACGCGGACGCGGACCGCGTCTGGGTCGATCTGTCGTACGCGGACGGCGCGCTGCGGATCGCCGTCACGGACAACGGCAAGGGCGGTGCGGTGATCGGCGCGGGGTCGGGGCTGAGCGGGGTGGAGCGCCGGCTGGGTACATTCGACGGCGTCCTGGCCGTCAGCAGTCCCGCGGGCGGTCCCACCATGGTGACCATGGAGATTCCTTGCGCGTTGTCCTAGCCGAAGATCTCTTTCTGCTCCGCGACGGGCTGGTCCGGATGCTGGAGGCGTACGGCTTTGAGATCCTGGCCGCGGTCGAGAGCGGGCCCGAACTCGCCCGGGCGCTCGACGAACTGGAGCCGGACGTCGCCGTGGTCGACGTCCGGCTTCCGCCGTCCCACACGGACGAGGGCCTCCAGTGCGCGCTGGCCGCCCGCCGCCGGCGGCCGGGGCTGCCGGTGCTGGTGCTGTCCCAGCATGTGGAGCAGCTCTACGCCCGCGAGCTGCTGGCCGACGGCGACGGCGGGGTCGGCTATCTGCTCAAGGACCGCGTCTTTGACGCCGACCAGTTCATCGACGCGGTGCGGCGGGTGGCGGCGGGCGGCACCGCGATGGATCCCCAGGTGATCTCCCAACTCCTCAGCCGGCGCGCACAGGACCGGCCCATGGACGGGCTGACCCCGCGCGAGCGGGAGGTCATGGAACTGATGGCGCAGGGCCGTTCGAACACGGCGATCGCCGGGCAGCTGACGGTCACGGAGCGGGCCGTGGCGAAGCACACGTCGAACATCTTCGCCAAGCTGGGGCTGCCGGTGTCGGACGACGACAACCGCAGGGTGCTCGCGGTGCTGGCGTATCTGGACCGCGGATAGCCCTGCCAGGGCCCTCTGAGACCTCGCGGTCGGCGTCCTGGGGTGGCGCGAAGACGCCATGGCGGGGAGGCGGGGTGTCGGCGTGCCTACCCTCCGGAAGGGGGGCAGGGGCTTAAGTCCCCCGCGTCTCGGTGGACGGTCGAACACTCCGGCTTCCTTGCGTGTTGGCCCGATTTGACGGTGGAGATTTCTACGAACTCGTCGACGCCTTGAACACCCCACTCCTCACAGCCGTATGGAACGGCGCGCTTCTCCCTCTGTCGGGACCCCCCGAATCCCATCACCCCACACACCCCGGCAACGAAGCAGAGGAGTTCCATGGGACGCAAGACAAGAAAACGCTCCACGCTGGCGAACCGGGCGATCGCCGCCACGGCCGCCTTGATTATGGGCGGGGGTGGGCTGGTCGCTGTCAATGTGTACGCGAACGCGGGCGAAGGCCGATCCGGCGGCCAGCGAAGCGAGCAGCAACAGCAACAACAACGGCAGAATTCCTGGCAGTCGATGGCCACCATCGACTGCCCCGAGGTCGGAAACGACCTCCGTGAGGTCCCGCGGCAGGTCAAGCGTGAGGTCGCCCGGGAGCTTGCGCGGATGGACACCCAGATCACCGAGGCGTACCAGCGGTTCGCCGAGGAGAAATGGCAGATCGAACGCGATCCGCGGTATGCGCAGAACGCCATCCTCAACCCCCTGAAGAGCAAGCGGGTGGCGAGCATCGACCGGATCTCGATCGTGATCAGCCGGTTCACCCAGCGCCCGCAGGGGCTTGACCGCCTGGCGACCTGCACGCTTCAGGCCGACGACAACAACACCTTCGGCGGCGGAAACCAGAACAACGGCAACGGCAAGGACAACGGCAATGACAACAACGACGGCGATAACGGAGGCAACAACGACAACGGGGGGCAGGCCGGAAACGGGCCTGAAGCCGATGACTTCGTCGACATCCAGGATGTCCGGCCGAACGTCCGGGAGCCGCGCCAGCGCCGCAACGCATCCCGCGGTGTCTTCACCACCCAGTGCGGCGTAAACGAGAACGGCAAGTTCAACCCGGACAACGTCATCGTCGCGCCCGGCGTGGCCAACGGCGCCCACCATATGCACGACTACGTCGGCAACCAGGAGACCGACGCGTTCTCCAGCGACGACGATCTGGCGCGCGGCGAGACGACCTGCCGCAACCAGGGCGACAAGTCGACGTACTACTGGCCGGTTCTGCGGCTGCAGAACGGACAGGACGAACAGGACGCCAACGAGGACGGCGGCGGCAACGACCAGAACGTCGGAGAGATCCAGACGCCTGCCGAGGTGACGCTCGACTTCGTCGGCAGCCCGGTCGGCAAGGTCACCGCGATGCCCCGCTTCCTGCGGATCATCACCGGCGACGCCAAGGCGTTCACCAACGGCGACGCCAATGCCAACGCCTCCTGGTCCTGCACCGGCTTCGAGGACCGTCAGCTGAAGGACAAGTACCCGATCTGCCCCGAGGGCAGCCAGGTCGTACGCACCTTCAAGTTCCAGAGCTGCTGGGACGGCCGGAACGCCGACAGCGCCAACCACCGCGACCATGTGGCGTTCGCGGACGAGAACGGCAGGTGCCCCAACGGCTTCCGGGCCATCCCGCAGCTGGTGCAGCGGATCGTGTACGACGTGCCGCGGCCGTCCTTCGGCGACAACGGCGTCGTCTACGCGGTCGACTCCTTCCCCGAGCAACTGCACAAGGCGATCACCGACCACGGCGACTTCATCAATGTCTTCGACGAGCGGCTGATGAACCAGGTGGTCTTCTGCATCAACTCCGGCCGCCGCTGCCAGTGACCCCCTGACCCCGACCCCGTGGCCCCGGGCGGGAAGCTCCCGCTTCCCGCCCGGCGCTCCGGATCCCCCCACGTCCCCCAAGCCCCCCACAATCCCCCCACACCCGCGCGGCCGGCTCAGTGGTCCGCCGAGTGGTCCCCCTCGCTCCCCCCATCGTCACCACTACTCCCCTGGTGGTGCGGCGAGGCGGTCTCCACCGTTCCACCGAGCCGGCCGCGCAGCGCTGCCAGCACCTCGGCGTCGCCGACAGCGACCCATTTGCGGCCCACGAGATACGAGCCGCCGTAGTTCTTCGCCTCGTTGATCCACTCGCGGTGGCCACGGTCGGTGGCGAAAGTGGCCAGGACATACCGGCCATCCGCGGTGGTGCAGTTCGCCTGCCGCAGCTCCTCCGCATCCGTCTGTATGTCGGGTTCGCAGTCGGCCCGGGCCGCTATCTGCTCCAGACTGCCCGTCGCCTCCTTCGCCGGGGCCGACCTCCCGCCGCTGCCGTCGCCGCCGCCACGCCCTTCGGCGTCACCGTCCGTCGTACACGCCACGGCCAGGCTCAGCGCCACAACTGCCAGTGCAGTGCGGGCCGTCCGCCGCGCGCAGATGTTCACACTCGTCCGCATGCGGTCATCGTGCCCGCTACCGCCCCCGCCACGGGAGCAAACTACTGATAACCCACGCACCACTACGCACTGTCGTCACAGGGGCGTCCAGGGGGCAGCGGTGACCATGTGACGATTCGCTCGTTCTGCTGAACGTGCGCCCACACGATGCCGCCACCCCCTCCGCCGCCCCGTCCGTCACCCCCTCCGTCACCGCCCCCGCCTCCCCTCCCGGCCCCATCGGGCTGGAACAGGCCGAGGCGGCGCTGGTGGAGCACTACCCACGGCTGGTGCGCCTCGCGTATCTCGTGCTGCCGCCGTCGCTGGGGCGCAACCGCCGGGTGCTCAACGCCCATGCGCTGGTGCAGCGGTCGCTCCCTCGCGGGCGCGGCGGGCGGCCCGCGGCCATCCCGGCACAGACGCCGGCCCCGGGACAGGGACGGGGACGGGGGCTGGACCAGGGGTACGGGCCGGGCCAGGGGCACGGGCCGGGCTATGCGTACGTCAGGGAGCGGGTGCTGCGCCAGGCCCTGGACGCGGGACTGCCGCTGAAACGCCCGGCGCTCCCCCGGCGGGCGCAGCTGCCTCCGCTGCTGCCGCAGGTGTGGGGGCTGCGGATGTTCCCGCGCTCCGGCGGCGTCGATGAACTGGCCCTGGACCAGCGGCTGTCCGCGCTGTCGGGTCCGGCGCGGGCCGCCTATGTGCTGCGCGGCCTGGAGCGGCTGCCGGACGCCCAGGTACGCCAGACCCTGGCCGCCTGCAAAGTGGCCGACCCGCACGCGGCGCTGGCGGAGGCGAACGCGATGGCCGCGCTGGAGACGGCGGAGGGGCGGGGGGACACGGCCGTACTGCTTGAGTCGCCCGAGTTTGACCCGTGTTCGCTGCAGGCGCGCCCCACAGATCTGATGCGCCGCCGCCAGCACCTCAAGGCGGCGCTGGTGGGAGCCGCGGCGGTCGCCGTGTGCGCGGCGCTGCTCGGGCTGCCGGGTGACGGCTGGGGCCCGGACGGGGCGGCCGCGCCGCCGTATGCGCGCAACCCCGCCGCGGAGGCGGCGCTCGACCCGGCCGAGCTGACGAAGGCCGCGGACACCGGCTGGCGGCGCGCGTCCCGGCTGGACTTCTCGGTCTGGCCCGCGCGTGGCGCGCTCACCGGCGACCGGGCGCTGCTGCGGCGTGCGCTCGCCGTCTGGGCCAGGCCGGGCAGTGCGGTCCAGGTCTCCACGACGCCGGGGACGCCGGCGGGGCCGCCGATGGGTCCCCCGCAGCTGCTGTACGCGGGCGAGGTCGACCAGGCGCGGGTGGTGCTGCTGTACGACGGGCTGCGCGTGGTGCGGTACGCCGAGCCGAAGGACGGCGCCGGGGGTGCGGGAGGCGCGGGCGCCTCCGGGGCGGCCGCGGCGCTGGATCTGGCGCGTGCGGACGGGGCGGACGCGGCCTCCGCGGGCGCGCTGGTCGTGGGCAGGACCGACGGCAACGTCCGCTATCTGACCGCGCCCTGGGTGCGCAAGGCCGCCGTGCGGGATCTGCTGAAGCCGTCCGGCGGCGCGACCGCGCTCCCGGTCGGCGAGGACGGCGTCACTGCGCCCGTACCCAGTCCGGCGACGGCGCGCGAGTGCCGCTCCTGGGAGGCGCTGGAGCTGACCGAGGACGACGCCGCCGGGCGGCCGGCCGGCTCGGATGCGGCGGCCGTCCGGACAGTGACCGATCTCGGGGAGCTGACGCCCGCCCGGCTCACCTCGGGGAAGCCCGGCGCCCCGCAGGATGCGGCCGCGGCCGGTGAGGCGACCCGTCAGGCGTGGGCGCGGACGGCGTGTCTGCTGCCGGACATGCGGGTGCACGGAGTGCGCGGCGTCCAGCTGTGGGAGTACGCACGGCAGCCGCTGCCGGAGGACAACGGCACCGCGGTCTGGCTGTGCACACGCGCGGAGACCTGGCGCGGCGCGGGCGGCCGGGTGATGGCGCAGATCCAGGCGCCGGGCGTCCCGGAGGGCACTCCGGGAGCGGTGGCGGCGCGGGCCGAAAACTCCCCCGCGTGCGGGGAGCGGGAGCCGCGGGTGCTGGCGGGCGTGCTGTGGAAGTCGCGCGCGGGGCAGTGGTATGTGCTGGCGGCGGGGAGCGAGCAGTTCGCCTCGGTGTCCGCGTCGGGCGGGGTGACCGGCAGCGCGAAGGGCAGTCTGCTGGCGGTGCGGGCCGAGCAGGGTGCGCGGGCGGAGCTGACGGGGCGTCTGAAGAACGGCGCCCGGGTCGACGGCCTGCGCTGACTCGCCCCTCCCCGCTCGCCCCTCCCCGCTCACGCCTCTCCTCCCCGCATGGCCTTCTCGCTGCACGGCTCTTCCCCCCGGCTTTACCCCTCAGTACATTGACGCCATGTCTAACAGCGAGCCGCACACCCAGCCGCGGGGAGTCGCGTCGGAGCGAATACCGCTCAAGGCCCGCAATGTGGCCTTCGAGTGGTCGGACACGCCCCTGCACTGGGTTCCGGGCGACCCCTTCACCACGCACACGATCAATGTGCTGCATCTGCTGCTCCCGGCCGGTGAACGCTGGTTCGTCCATGTCTACAAGCAGGTGCTGCCGTATATCCGCGACGACCGGCTGCGCCAGGACGTCATCGGCTTTATGGGCCAGGAGGCGGTGCACTCCCAGGCCCATGACGCGGTGCTGCCGCATCTGCGGGAGCAGGGGCTGGACCCGACGCCCTATACGGCGCAGGTCGACTGGCTCTTCGAAAAGCTCCTCGGCGACCGGACGCTGCCGCCGGGGCGGGCCCGGCACTGGTGGCTGATGGAGCGGGTCGCGCTGATCGCGGCGATCGAGCACTACACGGCGTTTCTCGGCAACTGGGTCCTCAACGCCGAGGAGCTGGACCGGCGGGGCGCGGACCCGATGATGCTGGATCTGCTGCGCTGGCACGGCGCGGAGGAGGTCGAGCACCGCTCGGTGGCGTTCGAGCTGTTCACGCACGTGGACGGCGGCTACCGGCGGCGGGTGCGGACCTGGGCGACGGCCTTCTCGGCGCTGGTGTTCCTCTGGCAGCGCGGGGCGCGGTTCTTCATGGAGAACGACCCCACGCTGGTGCACGGAAAGGCGACGTTCCGGGCCTTTCACCGGGCGGGCCGGGAGGGCGTACTGCCCTCCACACAGGCGATGCTGCGGTCGATCCCCCGCTATCTGAGCCGCGCCTACCACCCCTCGCATGAGGGCAGCACGGCGCAGGCGGCGGCCTATCTGGCCGCCTCGCCCGGTGCGAACGGGGGCCGGTGACATGCCCCGTCTGCGTACCGCGCTCCTTGTCACGGGCGCGGCGGCGGTCGCCAAGCGGGCCCTGCGCCGCCGGATCGAGCGCTCTCCGCTGTGGCCGCTGCCCGCGCTGGAGGAGCCGATATCGGGCCGCAGGCCCGCGGGCCCCGCGCCCGCCCTCCCGGTCCTGGTCGCGGAGCGCCATGAGCCGGCCGAGGGCGTGGTGCAGCTGCGCCTGGAGTCCGCGGCCGGCGATGAGCTGCCGCTCTGGGAGCCGGGGGCGCATATCGATCTGGTGCTGCCCTCGGGTCTGGTGCGCCAGTACTCGCTGTGCGGAGACCCGGCCGAGCGGAGCGCGTACACCGTCGCCACCCGCCTGCTGCCGGACGGGCGCGGCGGCTCGCGGGAGGTGCACGAGCGGCTCCACGAGGGCGTCGAGGTGCGAATCCGCGGCCCCCGCAACCGGTTCCCGCTGGTGCCCGCCCCGGCGTATCTCTTCATCGCGGGCGGCATCGGCATCACCCCCGTCCTGCCGATGCTCCGTACGCTGAACGCCCGCGGCGTCGACTGGCGGCTGCTGTACGGGGGCCGCTCCCGCGCCTCGATGCCGTACGCGGCGGAGGCCGAACGCCTCGGCGGCCAGGACGCGACAGGGGCGCCCCGGGTGACCACCATCGCCGAGGACACGTCGGGCCTGCCCGATGTGGCGGCCTTCCTCTCCGGCGCCGAGGGCGGCACGGCCGTCTACTGCTGCGGCCCCGCCCCGCTGATGGACGCGGTGAGCGCGGCACTCCCCCCGGGCTGCACCCTCCACCTGGAACGCTTCACCCCGCCCGCCTCCCCCGCGCCCTGCGACTCCGCCCCCTTCGAGGTGGAGCTGCGCCGCTCGGGCCACACGGTGCGCATCGCCCCCGGCCAGTCGGTCCTGTCCGCGGTCCGCGAGCGGCTGCCCCATGTGCCGTACTCCTGCGAGCAGGGCTTCTGCGGCACCTGCCGACAGCGGGTGGTGGAGACAGACGGCGAAATCGACCACCGTGACGAGCTGCTGACGGACGCGGAGCGGAAGGATTCGATGCTGCTGTGCGTCTCCCGCTGCCGCGGCTCCCGGCTGGTGCTGGATCTGTGAGCACCGGACAATGGCCGTGCCCCGGCAGCGGATGAACGCTGCCGGGGCACGGGGTGCGGCCGCCGGATCACAGCGGCCGCGCGGTCACTGCTGGGTGTACCGCTCGATGAAGTGGACCCTGTCGAAGGTCCAATGGCCGGCCTCTCGGGCCCAGCCGCTGACGGGCGCGTTGAGCTTGCCGTCGCCCTTGGCGGTCCAGGTGTACATCTTCACCCGGCCGTCGGAGTAGCCGTACATCGCGCCGAAGTCGTCCTTGCCGTCGCCGTTGTAGTCGCCGGTGACAAACTCCAGATTCTCGCGCCACATGTTGCCGGCGGGGGTGGACCATGCCTCGGTGCGCTTCTTGAACGTGCCGTCCGCCTCGGCGGGGAAAACATGGATCGCGTCATGGCCGTCGGCGTAGTCGTACCAGGCGGCCACGTCGTCCCGGCCGTCACCGTCGAAGTCGCCGGCGAAGACCGAGGTGCGGTCGGCGGAGCCCCAGGTGGCTGACTCCCAGGAGCTGACCGGCTTGTTGAAGCCGCCCTTGGCGTCGGCCGTGAACGTCCACAGCTTGACGCTGGTGCTGCCGTAGCTGTACCAGACGGCGAGGTCGTCGCGGCCGTCGCCGTTGAAGTCGCCGACTGCCGGCTTGCCGTTCTTCTGGGTCCAGTTGCCCGCGGGGGTCGTCCAGGACGCGAACGGGTTGTTGAAGCCGCCCTTGGCGTTCGCGGTGAACGTCCACAGGGTGTCTGCGCCGTTGGCGTAGTCGTACCAGACGGCCACGTCATCGCGGCCGTCGCCGTCGAAGTCGCCGCTGTAGAGGTCCATGCGGTCGAAGGTCCAGTTGCCGGGCGCCACGCCCCAGGAGGCGAAAGGCTCCTCGAACTTGCCGTCGCCCTTGCCCAGCCAGGTGAAGAGCTTCACACGGCCGTCCGAGTAGCCGTAGACGGCGGCCACATCCGATATGCCGTCGCCGTTGTAGTCGCCGGTGGTGCGCTTCATGTTCTCCGCCCACCAGCCTCCGGCCGCACGGGACCAGGCGGTGAAGGGGGCCTGCAGCTTGCCGTCGGACGCGGCGGTGAAGGTATGCATCGCGTCTTGGCCGTCGGCGTAGTCGTACCAGTCGACCATGTCGCTGCGGCCGTCGCCGTTGTAGTCATGGCGGATGGCGGTGCCGCTGCTCCACATGGACGCGCCCTTGGCATCGACGATCTTCAAATCGCCTCGGTCCTGCAGCACGGCGTGGCCGCCCGGTGCAGAGGTCCTGGACTCCCACAGCGTGCTGGAGCCGTCGGCCGAGCGCACGACGAGATTGCCGCTCTCCTCAAGTCGCGCGACCGCGCCCGGGTGCCCGGCGGTGCCGGTGGACCAGAGTGTCTTGCCCGCGTTGGAGGTGATGACGAGGTTGCCGTCCGCCTTCATGGTCAGCTTGGCGGAGTTGGAGGTGAGGGTGGAGCCCGCCGTGAGGTCGGTGCCCGGAGCGAGCCGGGAACCGATGGCGATGTTGTCGACACGGGCGGATACGGCCCCCGTGCGGGTCTCGGTTTCTCCGAAGCAGCCGCCCTGCCAGGACCGGCTGTTCACCGCGACCAGCTCGATCCGGCCGTCCTTCTCACGGAAGGCCGGACCGCCGGTGTCGCCCTTGCAGATGGCGTCGGCGTCGGTGACGCCGCTGATGGAGAGGGTTGTCCCGGCCGTCGAGCCGACGGTGAAGGCCGCGGTGTGCAGCCGGTTCGGCACCCACTCACTCTTGGTGCGGCCGTAGCCGGTCACCTTCAGCGTCTCGCCCTCGGTGGCCGGGGTCTGCGCGAACACGACCGGGGTGATCCCGGCAGCCGGCTTCGCCAGCTTCGCCATCACTACATCGCGGTCCGCGCGGGGCACGATCTCCACGATCTCGGAGACATGGCCTCCGCCGCTGGTGAGATCGGTGCGGCCGACGGTGGCGACGGTCTTGCGGGCGGGCTTGCCGGCCGTGACCGCGTCGCCGGCCTCACTCGGATCGTCGGCGAAGCAGCTGGCGGCAGTGACGATCCACTGCGGGGCGACCAGCGCTCCCGAGCAGCTGCGCATGCCGTCGCCGATGTCGAGCTTGGCGGTGAAGGCGTAGGCACCGTCCTTGGCCGCGTCGCCGGTGACGGCGTGAGCGGCGGGGGTGGCGGTGAGCATGCTCGCTACTACTGCGGTGGCGATCAGGCCCGTGGTGGTCAAGGCACGGGTTTGTCTGGCGGACACGTTGGTTTCCTTGTCCATTCTTCGCTGGTAGAGCAGATGAGGTGCGGCTCTCGCCGGTGATGTGCAGCCAGACCGGCGAAAGCGGGAGGGTGCGGGCGCGGCCGCCGGGTGCGGGCCACGCGGCTGCGTCCGCGAGCGGTTGTCAGCCGGTGACGCGCAGCTCGACGAGGACGGTGGGTGCTCCCCCAACGCCTTCGCCGACTCCCTTGAAGTCGTCCTTGGCGACGGCCACGGTCTCCTTCTTGCCCTCAGCGGTGAGTTCCGCGGTCACCGGGTGGTCCGAAGTCTGGATGGCGAAGACATCCGGGACTTCCAGCGTCAGATAGCCCGTCGACGCGGTGGCGTTGAAGCAGTACATTCCCTCCTCCTTGTTGTGACGCGTCCACACCTGGATCTGGTTGGCCGAGGCGTCACAGTCGGCAAGGAGGATGTGGCCGTCGCCACGATGGAGCTTGATGCCCTTCTCCGCGAGGATGCCGTCGGCGTCAGGGTAGTTGAAATCCTCGACCGCGAAAGGCGGAATTTCCCCTTCCGCCTGAGCGGCGGGAGCGTTGCGCGGAGCAGCGGAAGCCGAGGAGATGGCAGCGGCGCCGGAAATGGCGACAAGCGTGCCGACGCTGCCGGCGACCAGCAGCTTTCGTGCGCGTGATATCACAGATCGTTCCCTTTCTGAAGGATATGAATGCGGCCGTGACGTCGAAGACTTCGACGGGCCGCCGGGCAAGAGTACCTGCCCCGTTCGACAACAACCCTTCGATAAGTGCGTGGTTATGCTCTCGGCGTCGAGATACGGCATCTGGCAAACAGTGTTGCCAGACCCGAGATGGGCTTGTGCATTGAAACGGAGAACCAGATTCCGGGGAGAGGCGTTGCGCGCCATACGCATGCTCTGCCTCACCCTGTTGCCCCTTACACTCGTTCTCGGGCTGATGGGCTCGCCGCCCGCGGCCGCGGATGAGTGGACGGGGGAGGGCGAAACCCTCAGCGCGATCCCGGCGACCGACCGCGGCAAGGTCGTCGAGTTCTGGAAGTCAGGCGGGCCTGGTGTCAAGGCCGCCGCGGAGGCCGCGCTCACCGGCAGCGACGAGGACGTCCGGCGCTTCCTGGACAGCGAGCGGGAGCTCGCGCAGCTCCACGACGACCGGATCGCCACTGTCCAGATCTTCGGCATGGGCGGCCGGGGCGTGCGGGAGGCCGCGCAGCAGGCGCTGGCCGGTACGCCCGAGGAACTGCGCACCTTCCTGAAGAGCGGCTGGCAGGAACCGCTCGAACACGACCAGCGGGTCCGAGTGACCCAGATCGTGGCCGCGGGCGGGCCCGGTGTGCAGAAGGCCGGGCGCGAGGCGCTGAACGGCTCGATCGAGGATGTGCGCGAGTTCCTCGACAGGGGCCAGTACACCGCGCGGGACGCCGACCAGCGGGTCCAGGTCGTCCAGATCATGAGCACCGGCGGCCCGGCGGTCCGTGAGGCAGCCAGGCTCGCCATGGCCGGCTCCATGGCCGACATCCGCGAGTTCCTTGAGGTGGGCCAGCATGTGGCCCGCGCCCGGGACCAGGAGCGTGCCACCGTCGCCCAGCTGGCCGAGCAGGCCAGGGAGGCGGGGCGGCAGGCCGCTGTGGAGACCGAGGCCGCCAAGGACGCCTCGGACCGTGCGGTCGCTGCCTCGAAGCTGGCCAAGGAAGCCGCGCTGAAGGCGGCCAAGGAGACCGAGGCCGCCAAGAACGACGCGAACCGGGCGGCCAATGCGGCAGGCAGGGCGGCCGATGCGGCAGGCAGGGCCGCAGGCGCCGCGCAGACGGCCATCGACGCGGCCCGCGCGGCCAACACCTCGGCCCGTATCGCGGCCAAC
>NZ_JAOWCB010000003.1 GCF_026420845.1 Streptomyces sp. PR69
GGCCGGGACGGCGTGCGGCCGCGCTGGGAACGGGCCCCGCCGCACGCCCCGTACGACCCGCGCCACACCCGCGCACCGCCCTCCACACGGCACAGCTGACGCCTCCCCCGACGGACGCATGACGCCGGTCGTCATGCCGCCGTCCCCTTCTGTGCCCTTCCCGTCCGCCGCCCGGCCGTGCCCTGTGGTGCGCGCCGCCGGCCGTGGACGGGCTGTCCGTGGAGCCCTTATGTCTTCTCGTACGTCTTCTGTCTCCCGTGCCCCGTCCCCCCGGTCGTCCCCTCACCGGCCGGCTTCTCGCAGGCCGGCTTCTCACCGGCCGTCCCGCGGCATGCTCTGGCGCGCTCTGGTCGCGCTCGCCGTGGTCGCCGGGTCCCTGTTCTTCGCCCTGACCGTGCCCGCCCGCCTCGGACTTGATCTGCGCGGCGGCACCCGTATCGTCCTGGAGACCCAGGACACCCCCGCCGTCCGCGCCGACGCCGCGGCCACCGAGCGGACCCTGGAGGTGCTGCGCGGCCGCGTCGACGCGCTCGGCGTCGCGGAGCCCTCGCTCACCCGCTCAGGGGAACGGCGCATCGTCGTCGAACTGCCCGGGGTACAGGATCCGCGCGAGGCGGCCGAGACCATCGGCCGCACCGCACAGCTCACCATCCATCCCGTGCGGGAGATGACCGCCGGGCCGCCGAGCGGCCCCGACGCCGACGGCGCACGGACCCTGCCCGACCCGGATGCGCCGGGGCGCTTCCTGCGGCTGGATCCGCCCGTCGTGACAGGCGACGGCGTCAAGGACGCGGAGGCGGTGCTGGACACCTCGTCCGGCAACGGCTGGACCGTCGCACTCGACTTCCGCGGGAGTGCGGCGGACGCCTGGGCGGAGGTGACGGGCCGGGCGGCCTGCGCCGCCCAGGGCGATCCCTCGCGGCGGGTCGCCATCGTCCTCGACGGCCGCATCATCTCCGCGCCCGGCATGCAGAGTTCGGTGCCCTGCGGCACGGGCATCGTCGCCGGCTCGACCCAGATCACCGGAGGCTTCGACGCGGCCGCGGCACGGGAACTTGCCGCCCTGGTCAAGGGCGGCGCGCTGCCCGTTCCCGTGACGACGGTGGAGCAGAGCACCGTGGGCCCGACGCTGGGCGCGGAGGCCATCCGGGCGAGCGCACAGGCAGCGGTCATCGGCCTGCTGTGCACGGCGGTGTTCATCGTCGCCGTCTACCGGCTGCTCGGGCTTGTCGCCACGGTCGCACTGGCGCTGTACGGGCTCATCTCGTACGCCGCCGTGGTGGCCCTCGGGGCCACGCTGACGCTCCCCGGTCTGGCTGGATTCGTGCTGGCGATCGGCATGGCGGTCGATGCGAACGTGCTGGTCTTCGAGCGGGCGCGGGAGGAGTACGCGCGGCGTCGCACCCCGCGCTCCGGGGATGCGGAGGCGGCCGTGTCCGACCTGCGCGGGCCGCTGCGCACCGGCTTCCGCAAGGCGTGGAGCGCGGTGGCTGACTCGAATGTGACCACGCTGATCGCCGCGGGCCTGCTGTTCGCGCTCGCCTCCGGTCCCGTCAAGGGATTCGGCGTGACCCTGGCCCTCGGCGTGCTGGCGTCCATGATCTCGGCGATGGTGATCACCCGGCTGCTCGCCGACTGGGCGCTGCGCCGCGGAGCGGTACGCCGCAATCCCGCCGTGACCGGGCTGCGCGGCACGGGCCGCCTGCGGGCGCTGCTGGAGCGCCGCGGGCTGAGGCTGATGCGCCGCCGGCGGATCTGGCTGACCGCCTGTGCGGTGCTGGCGCTGGCCGCTCTCTGCGGTATGGGACTGCGGGGGCTGGAGTTCGGCGTGGAGTTCACCGGCGGGCGGATGGTGAGTTACGCGGCGGAGGGGACCGTGAACGCCGAGGCGGCGCGCGCGGCCGTGGCCGAGGCGGGATTCCCGCACGCGGTCGTGCAGACCTCGGGCGAGGCGGGGGTGTCCGTGCGGACAGCAGGCGAGCTGTCCGACGACGACCAGGTGCGCATCCGCGAGGCGCTCGGCGGCGCGGTGGACGGCGGCTCCGGGGAGCTGACGCTGGAGCGGGACGAACGGATCGGGCCGAGTCTGGGCGAGGAACTGCGCACCCAGGCGCTGGTGGCGCTGGGCGTCGCCGTCGGCGCCCAACTGCTCTATCTGACGGTGCGGTTCCGCTGGACGTTCGCGGTGGCGGCGGTGGTCGCCATGCTGCAGGACGTGCTGCTCGTGCTGGGGCTCTTCGCCTGGCTGGGCAAGCCGGTGGACAGTGTCTTCCTGGCGGCGCTGCTGACGGTCGTGGGCTATTCGGTCAATGACACGGTCGTCGTCCTCGACCGGCTCCGGGAGCTGCGGCGCGCCCGCCGCACCGCGGGCTGGCCGGAACTCGCCGACCGCGCGGTCGCGCAGACGCTGCCGCGGACGGTCAACACGGGCATGGGTGCGCTGTTCATTCTGATCGCTCTCGCCGTCCTGGGCGGGGACACCCTCGCGGACTTCTCCATCGCGCTGCTGGCGGGCGTAGTCGCCGGGATGGCCTCCAGCGTCTTCACCGCGGCGCCGCTGTCGGTCATCTTCGAGGAGCGGTGGCCGGGGGCGGTCCGCGCGCTGGAGAAGGGGGGCGGGAAGCGGGGCGGGTCCGGCGCGGTGGTGTAAACGGCCGGGGCCTGCTCCCCTGTGACTGGGGGCTTTCGCCCCCAGACCCCCGTACGGCCTTCGGCCGTGTCCTCAAACTCCCCCAGACTTCGTCCGGGGGTGCCCCCAACGGGCTCACATGAGCCCCCGAGGAGGGGGTCAGTCCGCGGACAGGCCGGAGGCCGCTTGGGCGAGGGCGTCGAGGACGGGGCGGAACAGCGGATGGGGCTCCGCACCCCGCCGCACGGCCGCGAACACGCGCCTGGTGGCCGCCGTGCCCGCCACCGGGCGCACCACGGCGTCCCTCAGTTCCATGCCGCGCAGCGCAGACCGCGGCACGAGCGCCACGCCCGCACCGGCGGCCGCCAGCGCCACGACCGCGCGGAAATCGTCGGACGTGTGCAGCAGGCGCGGCTGGAAGCCGGCGAGTTCACAGGCGAAGAGCACCATGTCATGGCAGGGGTTGCCGGGGTACTGGCCGATCCAGTCGTCGTCCGCGAGGTCGGCGAGTTCGATCCGCTCGCGGCCGCAGAGCCGGTGGCCCAGCGGGAGGACGGCGTCGAACGGCTCGGCGTACAGCGGCACCCGCGCCAGACGCCGGTCGTCCTCCGCCGGTGCGCCCCGGTATTCGACCGCGACGGCCAGATCCGCCTCGCCGTCCAGGACGAGGGGCAGGCTCTCGTCGCCCTCCGCGTCCCGCACGCGCACCCGGATGCCGGGGCAGTCCTTGGCGAGCGCGGCCGTGGCGGGGGCGACGACCTCGGCGATGCCGGTGGCGAAGGCCGCGACCGTGACCTCTCCGGCGACTCCGCCCGCATAGTCCGCCAGTTCCGCCTCGGCGCGTTCCAGCTGGGCCAGCACCTCATGGGTGTGGGCCAGCAGGATCTCGCCCGCGGCGGTCAGCCGCACTCCCTTGCCGCTGCGGATCAGCAGGAGGTGCCCGGTCTCCTGCTCCAGCGCGTTGAGCTGCTGGGAGACGGCCGAGGGGGTCAGATACAGCGCGGCCGCCGCGGCGGTCACCGTACGGTGGTCCGCCACGGCCCGCAGGATGCGCAGCCGCCGGGGGTCGATCACGAGGCCATTGTGACAGCCGGGCGGCCGCGCACCGGGTCAGGCCGTCAGGGCCCGGCGTGCGTCGGCGAAGGCGGCGACGGCCCGCTCCACGTCCTCGGCGGAGTGCGCGGCGGAGAGCTGGACCCGGATCCGGGCCTGGCCCATCGGGACGACGGGGTAGGAGAAGCCGATCACATACACGCCCCGCTCCAGCAGCAGCTCGGCCATCCGGCCGGCCTCGGCGGCGTCGCCGATCATGACGGGGGCGATGGGGTGGTCGCCGGGGAGGATCTCGAAGCCGGCCTGAGTCATCTTCGTGCGGAACAGCGCGGTGTTCGCGGCCAGCCTCTCGCGCAGATCGGCGGCGGACTCCAGCAGGTCGAGGACCTTGAGGGAGGCGGCGGCGATCACGGGGGCGAGCGAGTTGGAGAACAGGTAGGGACGGGACCGCTGCCGCAGCAGCTCGACGATCTCCGCACGGGCGGCCACATAGCCGCCCGACGCACCGCCGAGGGCCTTGCCCAGGGTGCCGGTGATGATGTCGACGCGGTCCATGACGCCGTGCAGCTCGGGTGTGCCGCGGCCGCCGGGGCCGACGAAGCCGACGGCGTGCGAGTCGTCGACCATGACCATGGCGTCATAGCGGTCGGCGAGGTCGCAGATCTCCGTCAGGGGCGCCACATAGCCGTCCATGGAGAACACGCCGTCGGTGACGATCAGACGGCGGCGGGCGTCCTGTGTCTCCTTGAGCTGCTGCTCCAGATCGGCCAGATCGCGGTTGGCGTACCGGTGGCGGCGGGCCTTGGACAGCCGGATGCCGTCGATGATGCTGGCGTGGTTCAGGGCGTCGGAGATCACGGCGTCCTCGGGGCCGAGGAGGGTCTCGAAGACGCCGCCGTTGGCGTCGAAGCAGGAGGAGTAGAGGATCGTGTCCTCCTGGCCGAGGAACACCGAAAGGCGCTGTTCCAGCTCCTTGTGGATCTCCTGGGTGCCGCAGATGAAGCGGACGGAGGCCATGCCGTAGCCCCAGCGGTCCAGCGCGTCCTTCGCGGCGGCCACGACCTCGGGGTGGTCGGCGAGGCCGAGATAGTTGTTGGCGCAGAAGTTCAGCACATTGCCGGGGGCGCCGCCCTCGGTGACGGCGACGGAGGCTCTCTGCGGGGTGCCGATGACACGCTCGGGCTTGTAGAGCCCGGCGTCCCGGATCTCGTCGAGGGCGGTGCGGAGTTCATTGCGAACGGACGCGTACATCAGGGCTCCTAGCGATGCGGAAGGGGAAGCGGGACTGCGGCTCGCCCACAGGCGAGTGGGCCGGCCACCGGGAGTCAGGCGCCCCAATTCAGGATGATCTTGCCGCTGCGGGCGTTCGCCGCCTCGTCGAACGCGGCGTCGAAGTCCTGGTAGTCGTATGAGCCGGTGATCACCGGGCTGAGGTCGAGCCCGCCTTCGAGCAGCACCGTCATCGCGTACCAGGTCTCGAACATCTCCCGGCCGTAGATGCCCTTGACGGTGATCATCGATGTGACGATCTTCGACCAGTCGATCGCGAACTCCTGTGCGGGCAGGCCCAGCATGGCGATCCGGCCGCCGTGGGTCATGTTGTCGACCATGTCCCGCATGGCCTCGGGGCGGCCGGACATCTCCAGGCCGATGTCGAAGCCCTCCCTCAGCTCCAGACGGCGCTGCGCCTCGGCGATGTCGTGCTCCGAGACATTGAGCGCCAGGGTGGCTCCGGCTTTGCGGGCGAGGTCGAGCCGGGGCTCGCTGACATCGGTGATCACCACATTGCGCGCACCGGCGTGCCGGGCGACGGCCGCGGCCATGATGCCGATCGGCCCGGCGCCGGTGATCAGCACATCCTCACCGACCAGGGGGAAGGAGAGCGCGGTGTGGACGGCGTTGCCGAAGGGGTCGAAGATCGCCGCGATGTCCAGGTCCACCTTGGTGCGGTGCACCCAGACGTTGGCGGCGGGCAGGGCGACATACTCGGCGAACGCGCCGTCACGCCCGACGCCGAGGCCGATCGTGGAGCGGCACAGATGGCGGCGGCCCGCCAGGCAGTTGCGGCACTTCCCGCACACCAGGTGGCCTTCGCCGCTGACGATGTCGCCCACCGCGATGTCCTGGACGTCCGCGCCGACGGCGGCGACCTCGCCCACGAACTCATGGCCCAGGACCCGCGGGGTGCTGACGGCCTGCCGGGCCCAGCCGTCCCAGCTCCTGATGTGGAGGTCGGTGCCGCAGATCCCGGTGCGCAGGACCTTGATCAGCACATCGCCCGGGCCGGTGTCCGGCTCCGGCACGTCCATGAGCCACAGTCCAGGCTCGGCGTGCTGCTTGACAAGTGCCTTCATCGCGGCGTCTCCAGGCAGGGGGGATGAGGGCGGCCCGGAGCCTTCACCCGCTCCGGCCATATGACCCGCACCAATCTGCCCAGCGGTGACTCGCTCGTCCATCGAGGTTTTCTTAAGCGGGTGAACAGCGCAGCTTCACACGCCTCCTCAGCAGCGCCAGCAGCGACCTCCGGCCCCGCGGTCTCCGCGATCCCCGTGGGCTGGGCCGGAGCCTCGGCCGGCTCTCGGGGCGCTGCTCAGGCGCGGGGTCCGCGGGGCTGGAGCGGCCCGGAACGGAGCGGCCCGGAACGGAGGGGCCCGGTCCGGAGGCGCTCTGGCTGGGGCGCGGCGCGGGGCGCAGCGCACGCGCCTGGCGGAGGGTGTCGGCGAGGCTTTCGCGGTGCCAGTGGAGCTCGTCGGGGTCGTCGGCCAGCAGCAGCCGCTGCACCACCGCGCGGGCGGCCGGGGACTCCTCGCGCACACGGGCCAGTTCGGGCCTGAGCTGCCGCAGATGGGCCCGCTCATAGGGGTCGGCCACCACGTCGGCGACGGTCACGGGGTCCAGTACCGCCGTGATGGCGGCGGCCTGCTCCCAGGGGTCGTCGGTCTGGCGCAGCAGCATGCCCAGGCGTCTCCCCCGCCAGTTGCGGGCGCGCCGGTCGACGCCTTCCTCCAGCAGGGCGCGCATCGCAGGAGGCGTCCGGCCGCTGAGGAGGCCGGGATGACTGCGGGCGAACTCCCTGATCTCGTCGGCGAGATAGCCCCAGACCACCGCGCGATAGCGGTTCAGATAGAACCTGACCGGGGTGAGGTGCCCGGTCCGTGCCAGCCGGGCGAAGCGCGCGGGGCTGATGGAGATGAGCTGTGCGCCTTCCATGACGCCGACCGTCCGCACCCGCTCACGCAGTGCGCCGGGGAAGCCCTCCGCGCGGCGCAGCCGCTCGACTTCGCTCTCAGCTACTCGCGGTGGGCGTCCGCTCGCGCCCGGCTCTGTGCGGATGTGCCCCAGCTGGACGGCCAGATCGAACTCTCCGCGCCGGAGTCCGAGCTCCCGTGCGGCTCGGCCCGCGGTCCAGGTGCGGTGCGCCGCGGCGGCGCTCTGCCCCGCTGTCCTGTCGGTCATGGTCAATCGTCTCCCCCGTGCGTGTCGAACACTCTCGGTGACGACCGTAGCCCGTGGAAGCCCTGCCCCGCTCGGCCTGTGGATAACTTCCGCACGCTTCCGCAGCAGCCCGCGGGGAATCGAGGAAGCCGCAGGTCAGGCGGGGTCTTCGTGCTGCTGCCTGGCGTCCACGCCGAGGTGTTCGCCGACTCTGTTGACCATCAGCGTCATCTCGTAGGCGATCTGCCCGACATCCGCCTCCGCCTCACTCCACACACAGAGACAGCTTCCGTCGCCCGCCGCCGTGATGAACAGCAGCGCTTCGTCGAACTCCACCATCGTCTGGCGTGCCCTGCCGGCGCGGAAGTGACGGCCCGAGCCCCGGGCGAGGGAGTGCAGCCCGGAGGAGACCGCGGCGAGATGCTCCGCGTCCTCCCGGGCCAGCCCCTTGCTCGCCGCCGTCACCAGGCCGTCGTTGGACAGCACCA
Source organism: Streptomyces sp. PR69 (assembly GCF_026420845.1). Taxonomy (GTDB): domain Bacteria; phylum Actinomycetota; class Actinomycetes; order Streptomycetales; family Streptomycetaceae; genus Streptomyces. The sequence continues at coordinate 7,606 of NZ_JAOWCB010000003.1, forward strand.
GCGCATGCCGTATCGGCTCGACCCGGCTGGTCAGATCGTCCAGAAGCCAGTCGAGTCCCTTGCTCAGCGCCATGGTCGGCCTCCGCTCATGCGTCCCCGTGCACTCCCCGTGCTCCTCGCTCCCCGTAGTGCCCGCAAGCCTTGCGCACGGGCCTCGGCAGGGCAAGGTGCAGCCAGGCCGTTGCCCGGGATCCGGGGATTTCAAAGCCCTGAGGGCATGTCAGCCGACGGAGTCCAGCAGCCGGGCGGTGTGCATACGGCCCGCGTATTCGACGAGCCGGATCAGGACCTCCTTTCCGGAGTCCCGGTCCCGCGCGTCGCACAGCACGACCGGGGTGCCGCCGTCCAGGTCGAGTGCGCGGGACACCTCGTGGGCACGGTAGGCGCGTGCGCCGGGGAAGCAGTTGACGGCGACGAGAAAGGGGATGCGCCGGTGCTCGAAATAGTCGACGGCAGGGAAGCAGTCGACGAGGCGGCGGGTGTCGGCGAGGACGACGGCGCCCAGCGCGCCCTGGGCGAGTTCGTCCCAGAGGAACCAGAAGCGGTCCTGACCGGGAGTGCCGAAGAGATACAGCGACAGGCCGGTCCGTATCGTGATGCGCCCGAAGTCCATGGCGACCGTCGTCGTGGTCTTCTGGTCGACTCCCCCGGTGTCGTCGACGGCGCTGCCCGCCTGGCTGAGCTGCTCTTCCGTGCGCAGCGGGCGTATTTCGCTGACCGCGCCGACGAGCGTGGTCTTGCCGACGCCGAAGCCGCCGGCGACCAGTATCTTCAGCGCGAGGGCGGCGGACTCGCCGGCGGCGTCCGCGGACCCGCCCACGGCTGGGCCGTCGGCGGCGTCGCCGACGGCGCTGTCATGGCTTTCGGCAGCCATGCTGCACCCCTTTCCGGCCCTTGCTGGGCGCCATCACAGGGCCCGCAGGCCCTCGATCACTTCGCGGAGGATCTTCTCCGAGGGAAGCTGGGCGGGCGGCACGGGACGGCTCACCCTGATGTGGCCGCCCTGCAGGAGATCGCCGAGGAGGACGCGTACGACTCCGACGGGCAGGTCGGCGTCGGCGGCGAGTTCCGCGACGGACTGGGGCTGAAGACGGCACAGGGCGAGCAGCGTGCGGTGTTCGGGGCCGAGCAGCGCCTCCTGTGCCGGGCCCGGAGCGTCGGGCGCGATGTCGACCAGAGCGATGAGGTCCAGCCTGATGTGGTTCGGTCCGGGTCTGGTCCGGCCACCGGTCATCGCGTACGGACGGACCAGCGGACCCGCTTCAGCGTCGTACCAGCGGCTCATGGCGCGGCGATGCGCGGCGGCGTCCGCAGATGCTCGCCGACGCGCTTGACGAGCAGGGCCATCTCATAGGCGATGAGGCCGATGTCAGCCGTGACGGCGGTGAGCACGGCAAGGCAGGAGCCGTCGCCCGCGGCCGCGACGAAGAGGAAGCCGTCGTCCATCTCGACCATGGTCTGGCGTACGCCGCCGGTGCCGAAATGGCGGCCCGCGCCTTTGGCGAGCGAGTGCAGCCCGGAGGCGACGGCGGCCATGTGCTCGGCGTCCTCGCGCGTCAGCGCGGACGAAGCGCCCACCGGCAGACCGTCGTTGGACAGCACGATCGCATGGCGGACTTCGGTGACGCGCATGCCCAGGTCGTCCAGCAGCCAGTCGAGGTCTCCCGCACCGGGGCGGGCGGGGGCCGTGTCGAACCTGTCGTACTCGGTCATGCGGGGTCTCCTTCGGTGCCTGAGCTGCGGTGTGGGCTGCCGGGGCCGGAGGCCGGACCGGGGCCGGGGCCGGGGGTGTCTCCGGCGGCGAGGCCCCCGCCGCGGCGCCATCCGTCGCGGTAGGCGGCCATCCGGGCCCGCACCTGTTCGGGGGTGCGCTCCCGGGCGCCTTCGGCTCCGGCGTCCGACGGCCCGGGCGACGCCGGTGTCCGCTGCGCCCCGGTGTCCTGCCGCTGCCGGAGCTGGGGGACGAGGCTGGCCTGGCGCACACGTCGGGGGAGTTCGTCGCCCTGCGACTGGTGCGGCTGATGCTGGTTCGACTGGTGCGGTGGCTGAGGCCGACGTGGTTGGTGCGGCTGTGGCGGTGGCTGTGGTGTCTGTGGTGTGCGGTCGCCGCCGCCGCGCGGATCGTCGGATGCGCCGCCGCGCTGCCGGAGTACGGTGACGCCGGGGGTCCCGTTCGGGGGCGGCGCACCCGACGGCCCGCCGCGGTACGCCTGGAGCTGCGGGGGCGCTTCCCTGCGCGGGCCGGGCACCGGGATTCCCTTGCTTCGCAGGGGATCGGGGTGCGGGGCCGGGCGGCGCTCCGGCTGTCCGTCCCGTCCGTCCCGTCCGCCGCCCGGGGAGGCCGTGAGGGCGCCCTGCAGCAGAGCCGTGGGCAGCAGGACCACCGCGGTCGTGCCGCCGTACGGCGAGGTGCGCAGCTGCACCCTGATCTCATGGCGGAACGCCAGTCGGCTGACGACGAAGAGCCCCAGCCGGTCGCTGTCGAAGAGGTCCAGGGTCTCGGACTCCGCGAGCCTGCGGTTGGCCTCGGCGAGCGCCTCCTTGCCCATGCCCAGACCGCGGTCCTCGACCTCCAGGGCGTATCCGTTGCCAACCGGTTCGCCGCTGACGCGGACCTTGGTGTGGGGCGGGGAGAACTGGGCCGCGTTCTCGACGAGTTCGGCCAGCAGATGGGTGACGTCCGCGACGGCGGACCCGCTGATCGCGGTTTCCGGGAGCTGATGCACTTCCACGCGCGCGTAGTCCTCGATTTCCGATACGGCGGCCCGTACGACGCTGGTGAGCGGGACCGGCGTCCGCCAGCCGCGCCCGGGGGCCGCGCCGGACAGGATGATCAGACTCTCGGCGTGCCGGCGCATACGGGTGGTCAGGTGGTCGAGGCGGAAGAGGTCGCCCAGTTCGTCGGGGTCGTCCGTGCGCCGCTCCATGGCGTCGAGGAGCGCGAGCTGACGGTGGACCAGGATCTGGCTGCGGCGGGCGAGATTGACGAAGACGCCGGAGATGCCGTCCGCCAGCTCCGCCCGTTCGACGGCCGCGCTGAGCGCGGCCCGGTGCACGGTGCCGAGTGCCTCGCCGACCTGCCCGATCTCGTCCGCCGCCGCCGGTCCCCGCGGGGCCTCGGTCTCGATGTCGATCTCCTGCCCGGTGCGCAGCCGGTCCATGGCCTCGGGCAGTTTGCGCCGGGCGATCTCCAGGGCGGTGTTGCGCAGGCTGACCAGTTCGACGACCAGTCCGCGACCGATGCGCACGGAGATCACCAGGGAGGCGGCGACGGCGGCGAGGCCGAGGAGCACGGCCGCGCCCGCCGCGGTGAAGACGCCCCCGGCCACGGGGTCGGCGCGGTCGGCGGCGGCGTGCCGGGCGTCGGCCTCGATGGCGCGGAGCCGGTCGCGTACCTCCGTGTGCGCGGCATCCCAGCCCGAGGCGGAGACGGCGCGGGCGGCGTCGCGGCCCGCCGTGGCCGCGAGGGTCTCGTCCTCGGCATGCTGCAGCCGGCGGTAGGCGCTCTGCGCGGTGAGCTCCTGCCAGGCCGTGCGCTGGGGGGCCGGCAGGTCGGGTGCGGCCGACTCGGCGAGGGTCCGGCGGGCGGTTACGGCGCCGGTGAACTCCCGCAGCCGGGGGGCGGCGAAGCGCTTGTCGAGGTGGGCCGCGCTCAGCAGCGCGTCCTCACGGGCCAGCAGCTCGCCGGACCGGGCGAACTCCAGCAGTACGCGCGCGTCCGCGCCGGTTCCGGCACCCTGTGCGGCGCTGAGCGCCCCGACGACGCCGAACGCCGCCGTGACGGCCTCGGTGTACTGCTCGTACGCGGCGGCCCAGGCAGCCTCGCTCCCGGTCTTGCCTCCAAAATCGCCTCCCGTCTCATCCCCGGATTCCTCCCCGGCTTCTTCCCCCGCTTCTTCCCCCGCTTCTTCCCCTGCTTCTTCCCCTGCCTCCTCCCCCGCTGCGCCGTCGGCTTTGCCTGCGGCCTTGGCGGCAGTGACGAGGGCACGCAACTCCCGGAGCCCGTCCGCCCGTTCGACGAACTCCCCGAGCCTCCTGGCCACATCCGCCGGGACGTCTCCGCCGACGGCGACGGTGTGCTCCCCGTCCAGCCGCAGCCGCGCAACGGCCCGGTCGGTGCGCCGGACTTCCTGCCCGAAGGCCGCGGCCCGCTCGTCGGAGGGGGCGGCGAGCTGTCGCACTGCCGCGCGCCGTTCGTCCTGGAGCGCGGTGACGGCGGCGGCGACCGGCTCGCCCACCAGGGCGTCCGCGGTCTGCAGCCGGCGCAGCGCCGACGCCTCCTGCGCGGTGGTGACGGTCGCGAAGCCCCAGAGGGCGAGCAGCGAGAGCACCGGGACCATCAGCAGCGAGATGATCTTCGCCCGTACGGTTCTGGGGCGGGGCAGCAATCGGCCGGCCCCCCGGCCGGGCTTCCGGGGAGCCGGGGCGGCCCGCTCCGGCCCCGGGCCGGGCGCGGGGCTGTGCCCCGTGTGCTCGACGGCCGGGGGCCCGGCGTGTGCGCGCCGACCGTGGACGGGCGGTGCGGTGGGCGGCTGGGGGTCGCGGGGGCGTGTGGCGTCCTCGCCCGGTGTCCTGCGGGGTGTGCGCATGGCCTCCTCGTTCCGGGGGCGCTCGGGGGCGTTCCGGCTGCGGCTGTGGGTCCGGCTGTGGGTGCGGGCATCGGCCCGGGACCGTCAGCGGGCGGGGGTGTGCTGCGGCGTCGGGGCGTCGGCCGCGGCGCGCCGTCCGGCGGGGTCCCGGGCGCCCGGACCGTCCGGCGAGGGATCCGCGGTCGCCTCGGAGCGGCGCTCGGCGAAGGCGTACGCGGTGCGTTCGCGCTCGGTCGGGGAGAGCGCGACGAACGCCGAGGTGACGAAGAGATACGACCCGAGGCCGACGGCGAGGGGGAAGATGAACTGCATCGCCGTGGCCCCGGGCAGCGCGTCCCCGGAGGGGACGACGTCCACGCTGACCGCGAGCATCCCTGTGTAGTGCATGCTGCTGACCGCGGCGCCCATGACGAGGGACGCGACAGCCACCGCGACGGCCGACCTGATGTTGAGGGCCGCCCAGAGCGCGGCGGTGGCGGCGACGACCGCGATCACGACGGACAGCGCCACGAGCGCGGGGTCATAGCCGATCGAGCCGTGCAGGCGCAGTGCGGCCATGCCCAGGTAGTGCATGCTGGCCACGCCGAGTCCGGTGCTCAGCCCGCCCACGAGCAGGGACCGGACCCGGTCCCTGCCATAGCCGACGCAGAAGACCCCGGCCCCCACGACCAGCATGGCGACGAGCAGGCTCAGCAAGGTCAGCGGCACGTTGTAGCGGATGTCGGTGCCCCGTACGGCGAAGCCGAGCATGGCGACGAAGTGCATGGTCCAGATGCCGGTCCCGATCGCCGAGGCCGCGGTGACCAGCCAGTTGCGGCGCGAGCGGCCGCTCGCGGCCAGCGCTCGCACGGTGCAGCGCAGCCCGAGGGCGGCGCCGATGACGGCCATCGCGTACGACAGCACGGGGGTCAGCAGGCCGAAGGCCGCGTGGTCCAGATGTCCCATGGCCAAGGGACGCTAGGGCGCAGGGGGCGCACACGGGGGCGCATTTCGAAAGCTGATGAAATATGACAGAGAGATGCTCCAGAACGATCGTGCAGCGCTCGAACGCGCGCGCCGAACGGCCGTGTGAGGTTGTTCGGAAGCGCGCGGCAGTGTGCAGGGGTGTGCGGAGCAGAAGTGTGCGGAGCACAGGTGTCCGCATGCGCGGGACCATTTCGGGGATCATGGACTCATGGCGGATGACCACACCTCAGTGCAGGAGTTCTTCAGCGCCCGCGCCGCGGACTGGGACAGCCGGTTTCCCGACGACGGCCCCGCCTATGCGGCCGCCGTCGCCGAGCTGGGCCTGCGTCCAGGCGACGCCGTCCTCGACGCGGGCTGCGGCACAGGCCGCGCCCTGCCCCCGCTGCGGTCGGCCGTGGGCCCGCGCGGCGCCGTCATCGGGGTGGACCTCACACCGGCCATGCTGCGTCAGGCGGTGCGCGCCGGACGGTCGGACAGCGGGCTGCCGGTCCTCGCCGACGTCGCACATCTGCCGCTGCGCACCGGATCCCTCGACGCCGTCTTCGCCGCCGGTCTGATCGCGCATCTGCCGCACCCGGCGGACGGTCTGCGGGAACTCGCCCGCGTGGTGCGGCCGAACGGCACGCTCGCGCTCTTCCACCCCGTCGGGAGGGCGGCCCTCGCGGCCCGCCAGGGCCGGCGGCTCACCGGCGACGATCTGCGGGCGGAGGCGAATCTCGCGCCGCTGCTGGCCGGCTCCGGCTGGCGGATGACGTCGTACGCCGACGAGGACGACCGCTTCCTGGCGCTGGCCGTCCGGCAGGGGTGAGCCCTGTCGTCCGGACCGTGCCCGGCCGCGGCGGCGGCCGCGCCTCCCCGTACCCGCGAAGCCGCCAGGCCGCAAACCCTCGACGATCGGGTTACTCACTGGTTAGGGTGCGCCGACACAAGCCGAGCAGCCGCAGGAGGGTGCCGTGGCGGGGACGGACGACGCCGTCGTCGACGAGGACGCGCTGTATGTGCTGACCGCGGTGCTGCTGACGCCCGCGCAGTTCCCGAGCGTGCTCGGCGACGACTTCCCGGCCGCGTGCGCCGCGCTCGGCCTGGAGCCATACGCGGAGGGGTACGGGCTGGTGCTCGGCCAGGACGCGGACGGCGCCCGCTGGACCGTCGTCGTGGACGACGTCTCACTGGTCGCGGTCGCGATCGCCGCCTGGGACTGCGGCATGGAGCACGAGCTGTCGCCCGGCGAGCGCACGGTGGTGGCCGTGCTCCCCGGCTGGCCGCTGGCGGTCGCGGTCGCGGCGCCCGGGGTGCCCGCCCCGCACGATCCGCCGCCGGAGGAGGGCGGCCGGCCGCCGCTCACCCCTCCCGGCAGCGACACCTGGGGGCCCGCGCAGCGGCGGCTGGGTGCGGACGAGATCGCCCTGCAGTGGACCCAGTGGCGGGAGCAGCTGGACGACGGCGAGTCGTTCGCCTCCCCGGACACGCCCGAGGAGGAACGGACGCCGCAGCCGGAGGGCGTGCGGCGGGCGCTCAAGGAGGCCCGAAGCTATCTGGACTGCGCCCCTCCGCCTGGCCGGGTGCGGTCGAGCTTCGCTCCGGGCGGCGCGCGCATGCTGCGGGTGGACGGTCCCGGCTGGTCCATGGTCGCCAGGACCGACGACATCGCCTTCGTCCTGCTCGACGAGGAGCCCTGCGAGGTGCTGCCCGTGGGGCGCGGCGCCGAGCTGCCGCAGCTCCTTCAGGACCTCGACGGGATCGCGATGCGCCCGGCCTGAGCCGTCCGCGCCCCCGCTCGGACCGCCGTGCGCCCGGCCGTCCCCGCGCCCAGCTGTCCCTGCGCCGGGCCGTCCGTACACCGCAGGGAGCCTGGGGACACGCATCGCCCGCGGACCGTCGTGGGCGACAGGTCCGCGGGCGGTTGACGTCGTGACTGTCTCGCTCTCGGCTCGTGCCCCGCTTCAGCCGGGGTCGAGGACCGCGGGAGCGGTCACGCCGCCGATCCGGTCAGCGGCCGATCTCCTTGCGGGAGACCCTGCGCAGCCTGCGGCGCTGGCTCGGGTCCAGCATGAAGTACGCCGCGGTCGGCACGCCGACCACCACCAGCAGCGAGAACCAGAATCCGATCAGCGGCCACAGGAGCAGGCCGACGGCCACTCCCCCGATCACGATCTTCGTACGTGTCGTCATTGTCGACGCCTCCTTCGCGGCCGGGGCCGCTCCTTGCACTGAGAACGTGCGCACTCGCCCCTCGGTTCCACTATGCGGCGGTCCGCAGCGGTTCGCCGACGCCGTGCAGATGCCGCAGCGCCTGCCGATAGGAGTCGATCAGCCCGGTCTCCGTGTACGGGATGCCCAGCGCGCGGCAGTGAGCGCGCACCAGCGGCTGGGCGAGCCGCAGATGGGGGCGGGGCATGCTGGGGAAGAGGTGGTGTTCGATCTGGTAGTTCAGGCCGCCCAGGAACCAGTCGGTCACCGGACCGCCCCGGATGTTGCGGGAGGTGAGGACCTGCCGCCGCAGATGCCCCCAGTCGCTCCCGTGCTCCCCGTCGGGCATGTCCATCCCCTTGTGGTTGGGGGCGAACGCCATGCCGAGGTGGAGTCCGAGCGCCATGTGGTGCAGCAGCGCGAAGACCACGGCCTGCGCCGCGGGCATGGTGGCCAGCAGCAGGCCGGCGTAGACGGCGAGGTGCCCGGTGAGCAGCAGTGCCTCCGCCGCGCGCGTGCGGCGGTCGAGTCCGCGGCCGGCGCCGGAGGACCGGGAGAGGACGGCCCGGAATCCGTACACCTTCAGGGCGATGCCCTCAAGCGTGGTCAGCGGGAAGAACAGCCATGCCTGGCGCCGGGTGAGCAGCCCGCGCAGTCCGCGCCGGCCGGCCGCGTGCCGCTTGTCAAAGATCAGCACGTCGGGTGCGACGTCGGGGTCCTTGTCGAGGTGGTTGGGGTTGGCATGGTGCCGGTTGTGCTTGTCGTTCCACCAGTGGCGGCTCATGCCCAGGACGAGTCCGGCGACCGCCAGCTGGACGAGCCGGTTCGCCCGGCGGCCCGCCGCTATCTGGGCATGGCCACCGTCATGGGCCAGGAACGCCGCCCGGGCGCAGAGGACCGCGAGCGGCGGGGCGAGCAGCAGCACCGTCCAGGAGCCGCCGAGCACCGCCATGCCCGCGATCACCGCGGTGAGCCAGACGAGCAGGGCGGCGACGCCGCGTGCGTACCAGCCGGGGCGGTGCTCCAGAAGCCCTTGCTCCTTGACGGTCCGCAGCAGCGGGGCGAACTCGCTCGCCCTGTCCGCACGCGACGGGCTCGCCCGCCCCGGACGGCCGTGGGACGTGGCTGCGGGGACGGGGACGGAGGCAGGGACAGGGACGGCGGCGACGGCGGGCTGATGCAATGGATGCTCCGGTCGGTGAGTCGTGTCCTCGTACGGTTCGCCGTACGCGCTGACCCGGAAAACGTAAGGACCGGACTGGCAGTGCGGCTATGACGCCACCACCCGGAAGCGAGGGGGGCGCACCCGGTGCCGGGAGGGTGGGGCTGAGTACACCGGCGGTGCGCCTGAGTGCGCTTCTGCCGTCTTCCTGCCCGCCGCAGCCGTCACCGCCGTCGCTGACGACGTCCTGCCGCGCGACGTGCCACCGGCCGGAAGTCCGGAAGGGACGGTTGGCCCCGGGCGGGGTTGGCGGCAGCATGGCGGGCGGAAGGAGGGTGCCCGTGACGGACGGAACGTGGGTGGCCCTGGAGCGGGGAGCTGATCCCGCGGAGCGGGTGCGGGCCCTGCGCAGAGCCCATGAAGCGTATCTGACCTCCGGTCGTGTCGAGCAGCCCGTACGGGACGTGGTGGCCGCCTCCTGGCGGAGGTCCGCCCGCGCCCATGTCGCCCCCGAAGGCACGGCGGGCGTCGAGCTGGACGGGGACGCGCTCCGCGCCTACCGCGAGAGCCATCCGCTGGCCCGGGTGATGCCGCTGGTGCGCGAGCTGATGGGCCAGTACGCCGAGGACGGCAGGCATCTGATCGCGGTCTGCGACGCCTCCGGGCGGCTGCTGTGGGTCGAGGGCCATACGGCCGCCCTCCGGCGGGCGGGGCGGATGAACTTCGTGCCCGGCGCCCGCTGGGCGGAGGCCGCGGCGGGCACCAACGCCCCCGGCACGGCGATCACGGTGGACCGGCCCGTCCAGGTGTTCGCCGCGGAGCACTTCCGGCGGCCCGTGCAGTCGTGGACCTGTGCGGCCGCGCCCGTTCACGACCCGGCCACCGGCCGGGTGCTGGGCGCGGTGGACATCACCGGCGGGGACGGTCTGGCGCATCCGCACAGCCTGGCGTTCATCGGCGCGGTCGCCCGGGCCGCCGAGTCCCAGCTGGCGCTGTGTTCCCCGCCGCCCGCCGCGGGCCGGGCACGGCTGACGGCGCTCGGCCGGGACGAGGCGCTGCTGACGGCCGGCGCCCGGACCGTCCGGCTGAGCCGCCGGCACAGCGAGATCCTGACGGTGCTGGCGCACCGCCGGGAAGGCATCGGCGGCGAGGAGCTGCTGCTCGACCTGTACGAGGACGAATCGGTCACCCCGGTGACGCTGCGCGCCGAACTCTCCCGGCTCCGCGGGGTGCTGGCCGCCGAGCTGGGCGGCGTCGTGGGGGCGGAGCTGCTGTGCTCCCGCCCGTACCGGCTTGCGCCGCCCGTGGAAGCGGACTTCACCGCGGTGAGCCGCCGGCTGGCGGCCGGGGCGGTGACCGGTGCGCTCAGCGCGTACACGGGGCCGCTGCTGCCCGCCTCACAGGCCCCGGCCGTGGTGCGGCTGCGCCGCCGGCTGGCCGACCAGCTGCGCTCAGCGCTGATCGCACGCGCGGACGCGGGGCTGCTGGCCGACTGGGCGTACAGCCCGTGGGGCGAGGACGACCTCCCGGTGTGGCGGGCGCTGACCGCCGTGCTCCCGGCGGAGCAGCGGGCGTCCGCGGCGGCGCGGGTGGCGGAGCTCGATGCGTGGCAGGGGGCGGGGGCGATGCCAGGGGGTGGGCTGGGTACGCGGCCGTAGGGTGTCCGGCTGGTCTTTCCCCTGCCCCGCCCGTTCCCGAAACTGGGGGCTGCGCCCCCAGACCCCGCTTTACGGGGGCTCCGCCCCCGGACCCCCCGCGCCTCAAACTCCCCCAGCTACCGCTGGGAGGTGCCCCCACGGGGCTGAATATCTCAGCCCGTTGGGGGACCTCCCGGACGAAGTCTGGGGGAGTTTGAGGACACGGCCGAAGGCTGTACGGGGGTCTGGGGGCTTGCCCCCGGTTTCGGGAAGTGGGGGTCCCTCCACGCCTCCAGGGCACAGGGGGAGGGGCAGGGGGAACGCCCGTGCCGACTGGTGCGGGAATCAACCGTCCCCGCACGCAACGGCGTTGCAACGTCCGTCTCCCTACCGTCTGCGCGAGCGCCGCCCGACGGCGGGCGGTGTGCGCACCCACCGGGAGGTCCCGCAGATGACCCGATACACAGCGCCGGGCGGCGAGGGCGCGATCGTCTCGTACGCGTCGCGCTACGACCACTGGATCGGCGGCGAGTACGTGCCGCCCGCCAGGGGCCGGTACTTCGAGAACCCGAGCCCGGTCAACGGGCGTGCCTTCACCGAGATCGCCCGCGGCACCGCCGAGGACGTCGAACGCGCTCTGGACGCCGCGCATGCCGCCGCCCCCGCCTGGGGCCGGACGAGCCCCGAGCTGCGCGCCCGGGTGCTGAACACGGTCGCGGACCGGATGGAGGCGTCTCTGGAGCAGCTCGCGGTCGCCGAGAGCTGGGAGAACGGCAAGCCGGTGCGCGAGACGCTGGCCGCGGACATACCGCTGGCGATCGACCACTTCCGCTATTTCGCGGGGGTGCTGCGCGCCCAGGAGGGTTCGCTGAGCCAGCTGGACGAGGACACGGTCGCGTACCACTTCCATGAGCCGCTGGGCGTGGTCGGACAGATCATCCCGTGGAACTTCCCGATCCTGATGGCGGCCTGGAAGCTCGCGCCCGCGCTGGCCGCGGGCAACGCCGTGGTGCTCAAGCCGGCCGAGCAGACGCCCGCCTCCGTGCACATCTGGCTGGACCTGGTCTGCGATCTGCTGCCGCCTGGCGTGGTCAACATCGTCAACGGCTTCGGCGTGGAGGCGGGCAAGCCGCTGGCGTCCAGCCCGCGCGTCGCCAAGATCGCGTTCACCGGGGAGACCACGACGGGGCGGCTGATCATGCAGTACGCCTCCGAGAACATCAGGCCGGTGACCCTGGAGCTGGGCGGCAAGTCCCCCAACATCTTCTTCGACGACATCTGGGCAGCCGACGACGACCTGCGCGACAAGGCCCTCGAAGGCTTTGCCATGTTCGCGCTGAACCAGGGCGAGGTGTGCACCTGCCCCTCGCGGGCGCTGATCCAGCGCGGCTGTTACAGCGAGTTCCTTCAGGCGGCGATCGCCCGCACCGAGCGGATCGTCCCGGGCCACCCCCTGGACACCGACACGATGATCGGCGCACAGGCGTCCAACGACCAGCTCCAGAAGATCCTGTCCTATCTGGACATCGGCCAGCAGGAGGGGGCGAAGGTCCTGACCGGCGGTCAGCGCATCGAGTACGACGGGGAGCTGGCGGGCGGTTTCTACATGCAGCCCACCGTCCTGGAGGGCGACAACCGGATGCGGGTGTTCCAAGAGGAGATCTTCGGCCCGGTCGTGGCCGTCACCTCCTTCGCCGACGCCGACGAGGCGGTCCGCACGGCGAACGACACGCTGTACGGCCTGGGAGCGGGTGTGTGGACCCGTGACGCCAACACCGCCTACCGCACGGGCCGCGCGATCCAGGCGGGCCGCGTCTGGACGAACTGCTACCACGCCTATCCGGCGCATGCGGCGTTCGGGGGCTACAAGCAGTCCGGCATCGGCCGCGAGACCCACAAGATGATGCTGGACCACTACCAGCAGACGAAGAATCTGCTGGTGTCGTACTCGCCGAAGAAGCTCGGCTTCTTCTGACGCACGGGAAGAGGAGCGCATCACCCTGGCCTTGGCCGGCCAGGCGCGCCCTTTCGCACGCCGCGCCGGGCCCCAGGGTCTCAGCCCGTCTCTGCGGCGGCGAGGAACTGGGTGGCGGCGAGTTCGGCGTACAGCGGGTCGGCGGCGAGGAGTTCGCGATGGGGGCCGACGGCCCGTACCCGGCCGGAGTCCATCACCACGATGCGGTCGGCCATGGTGACGGTGGACAGCCGATGGGCGACGACCAGGACCGTGGTGGTGCGGGCGACGTCGGCGACCGTGTCGCGCAGGGCGGCTTCGTTGACGGCGTCCAGCTGGCTGGTGGCCTCGTCCAGGAGCAGCAGACGGGGGCGGCGCAACAGAGCGCGGGCGATGGCGACCCGCTGCCGCTCGCCGCCGGAGAGCTTGGTGCCGCGGTGTCCGACGAGGGTGTCCAGGCCCTTGGGCAGCTGGGACACCAGGCCGTCGAGGCGGGTGGTCTTCAGTGCGCGCGCCAGGTCCGACTCGTCGGCGTCGGGGTTGCCGAGCAGCAGGTTGTCGCGCAGCGTGCCGCTCAGGACGGGGGCGTCCTGCTCGACATAGCCGATGGCCGACCGCAGCCGGGGCAGCTCCCAGTCCGCGAGATCGCGGCCGTCGAGGGTGATGCGGCCGCCGACCGGGTCGTAGAACCGCTCGATGAGCGAGAAGACCGTGGTCTTGCCCGCGCCGGACGGGCCGACGAAGGCCGTCATGCCGCGGGCGGGGACGGCGAAGCTCACACCGTGGTGGACGAAGGGCAGGTCGTCGGCGTACCGGAACCGGACATCCTCGAAGGCCAGCGCGGCGGGTTCGGCGCCGGGCGCGGGCAGCGGTGCGGGCGCGGACGCCGGTTCGGCGGGCAGCCTCAGTGCCTCCTGCATCCGGGCCAGGGCCGCGGCCCCGGTCTGGTACTGGGTGACGGCGCCGACCACTTGCTGGATCGGGGACATGAGGTAGAAGACGTACAGCAGGAACGCGACCAGGGTGCCGATGTCGATCGCGCCGGACGCGACACGGGCGCCGCCCGCCGCGAGCACGGTGATGAACGCGACCTGCATCGCCAGACCGGCCGTGTTCCCGGCCGCGGCCGACCACTTGGCGGCCCGTACGCTCTGCCGCCACGACTGCTGGGCTGCCTCGTGGATGGCCTGCTCCTCGCGGTGCTCGGCGCCGGACGCCTTGACGGTGCGCAGCGCGCCGAGGATGCGCTCCAGTGAGGCGCCCATCGCCCCCACCGCCTCCTGGGCGTGCCGGGCGGCCCGGTTGATGCGCGGCACGATCACACCGATCACCGTGCCCGCGCCGAGGATCACGCCGAGGGTGACCGCCAGCAGCACCGGGTCCACCAGCCCCATCATCACCAGCGTCGCGATCAGGGTCAGGCCGCCTGCGCCGAGGCCGACCAGGGAGTCGGTGGTGACCTCGCGCAGCAGGGTGGTGTCGGAGGTGATCCGGGCCATCAGATCGCCGGGCTCGCTCCGGTCCACGGCGGATATGCGCAGCCGCAGCAGATACGACGACAGGGCGCGCCGCGCCCCGAGCACCACCGACTCCGCGGTGCGCCACAGCACATACGCGCCCAGCGCGCCGATCGCGGCATTGGCGAGGACCAGCGCCGTCATGCCGAGCAGCGCGCCGGTGATGGAACGGTCGTGGGAGAGGCTGTCGATGAGCGACCGGGCCACCAGGGGCAGTGCGAGCCCGGTGGCCCCGGTGACCAGTGCCAGGAGCGCCCCGAGGAGCAGGGTCCAGCGGTGCGGTCGCACGTAGGCGAGCAGCAGCCGCCAGGCGGGCAGGGCGGGTGGCGGGGATGACGCGGAGTCGGCGACGGCGCTCACGGTGCTCCTGGGAGTGGTCGGGCAGGGCCGGCGTCGGCTGGGGCGCGGAGTGTGGTCCTGCCCGGCGCCCCGCCGAGTACCCTTGAAACAGGCGGTTTCTGCTTTGACAGCATTCCACGCCTGGAGGTCACCATGGACGTCGTGGTGCTCATCGGCCGCATCCTCTTCGCGGCGCTCTTCCTCACCTCCGCTCTCGGCCACCTCACGCAGACCAAGGCGATGGCCGGATACGCCGCGTCCAGGGGCGTGCCCGCCGCCGTGCCGGCGACGCTCGGCAGCGGCCTGCTGCTCCTCGCCGGCGGGCTGAGCGTGCTGCTCGGCATCTGGGCCGACCTGGGAGCCCTGCTGCTCGTCGCCTTCCTGGTTCCGACCGCGCTGCTGATGCACGCGTTCTGGAAAGAGAGCGACGCCCAGTCGCGGCAGCTCGAAATGGTCCACTTCCAGAAGGACCTGGCGCTGGCCGGAGCCGCGTTGGCGCTGTTCGCGTTCTTCGCCTACGCGGGCTCCGACCTGGGACTGACGATCACCGGGCCGCTGTTCGACATCGGCTGACCCGCCCCGGCCCGTGCACCCGGCCGCCGCGGGTCGGACCGGTCAGACCGCCGGGGCCGGGAAGGTGGGGTACTCCACCCCGGAGACATGCTGGACGACCCGGATGACCTGGCAGGAGTAGCCGAACTCGTTGTCGTACCACAGGTAGAGGATCGCGTTGTCGCCGTCGACCTTGGTGGCGCCGGCGTCGACGATCGAGGCGTGGCGCGAGCCGATGAAGTCGCTGGAGACCGCGTCGGGGGCGCTGATGAAGTCGATCTGGCGCTTGAGCGGCGAGGTCAGCGACACCTTGCGCAGATAGTCGAGGACTTCCTCGCGGGTGGTCTCGCGGCCGAGCCGCAGGCTGAGGATCGCGATCGAGACGTCCGGCACCGGGACGCGGATCGAGCTGCCGGTGATGGGCGCCTTGAGGTCGGGGAGCGCCTTGGCGACGGCGGAAGCCGCGCCGGTCTCGGTGATGACCATGTTGAGCGGCGCGGAGCGGCCGCGGCGGTCGGCCTTGTGGTAATTGTCCAGCAGGTTCTGGTCGTTGGTGAACGAGTGGACGGTCTCGACATGGCCGCGCTCCACGCCGTACTCGTCCGCCATCGCCTTCAGCGGCGGGACGATCGCATTGGTGGTGCAGGAGGCGCAGGACAGGATCTGCTCGTCCGGCTTGATCATGTCGTGGTTGACGCCGTGGACGACGTTGGGGACGTCGCCCTTGCCCGGCGCGGTCAGGACGACCTTGTCGATGCCGGGGCGGAGGTGCTGGGACAGGCCCTCGCGGTCGCGCCACCTGCCGGTGTTGTCGATGAGGATGGCGTCCTTGACGCCGTACGCCGTGTAGTCGACCTCCGACGGGTCGTCAGCGTAGATCACCTTGATCTCGTTGCCGTTGGCGACGATCGTGCTGGTCGCCTCGTCGACGGTGATCGTGCCCTGGAACTGGCCGTGGATGGAGTCGCGGCGCAGCAGCGAGGCGCGCTTGATGATGTCCTGCTCGCCGCCCTTGCGGACGACGACGGCGCGCAGGCGCAGGCCGTTGCCGGAGCCGGACTTCTCGATGAGCAGGCGGGCGACGAGGCGGCCGATGCGGCCGAAGCCGTAGAGGACGACATCGCGCGGCTCACGGCGCTCGATCTTGTTGGCGCCCGTGGCGCCGGCGACGGCCTCGGCGGTGAACTCCGCCACCGTCAGCCCGCGGTCGTCTGCACCGTAGGTCGCGGCGAGCATGCCGATGTCGATCTGCGAGGGGCCGAGGTCGAGCGTGGTGAGCGCCTGCAGGAACGGCATCGTCTCGGTGACCGAGAGCTCCTCGCCGGCTATCTGCCGGGCGAACCGGTGGGTCTTGAGGATGCTGACCACCGACTTGTTCACCAGGGAGCGGCTGTGCAGCAGGACGGTGACATCCCGCTCGCGGTGCAGCTTCCCGATGATCGGGATCATCGACTCCGCGATCTCCTCGCGGGTCTTCCAGTTGGTGAACGAGTCGTCGTTGACAGTCACAGGCTTATCTTTCGAGCTAGGCGGCGCTCATATGCTAACCCCAGGTCGTTTCGCTCGTTCACGGGGTGGCCGGCCTGTCGGTCCGGGCACGGGTCCGTTGGCGCGGCAGGCGTCGGCCGGGGGACGGCGGACCCCCGGGAGCCGCCCGTGGCGGGCGAGCGCAGGCCGCTGAGCACCGTGGACGCCAGAGAGGACGCCCCGGGCGAGACATAGCCCATTCGGCCCCAGCGCGGAGCGCGGAGCAGCGGAAGACTGTGGTGTGGAGGTCGTCATGAAGCACACGGCGTCACCGCAGATCACGGATGTGCAGGTGGAGAAGCGGGGGCAGGTGTCCTCCGGGGAGATCGCGTACGCCCGCGACAAGGTCCGCGCCGTGCTCGACCGGGCCCCCAAGCCTGTGCTCTTCGCCCGGGTGAGGCTCACCCGCCAGGCGAACCCGGCGATGGAGCGGCCGGTGATCGCCCAGGCGAACCTGGACGTCAGCGGCAGGCCCGCCCGGGCGCATGTGGCGGGCGGCAGCGCCACGGAAGCGGCCGACCTGCTGCAGGACCGGCTCACGGCGGTGCTGGCCCGGATGGCCGAGCACTGGGAGGCCCGGCGCGGCCGGACCCGCCCGCCCGGCGGCGACGCCCGCGCCTGGCGGCACGGGGACGAGCCCGCCCACCGGCCCGACCACTTCCCGCGTCCTGCCGCGGAACGGGAGGTCGTCCGGCACAAGTCGTTCGCCCTCGCCTTCGAGTCGCCCGACGAGGCGGCGGATGAGATGGAGCGCCTCGACTACGGCTTCCATCTGTTCACCGACGCCGGCTCGGGTCAGGACAGCGTCCTGTACCGCTCGGGCCCCGCGGAGTACCGGCTGGCCCAGGTCGACCCGCGGCCCGAGCGGATCGGCCCGGTGGCCGTGCCGCTGACCGTCAGCCCGGCCCCCGCTCCCCGTATGGACGTCGCCGAAGCCAGGCAGCGCCTGGAGGTCACCGGGTGGCCGTTTGTGTTCTTCGCCGACGCGGCCACCGGCCGCGGCGCCGTCCTGTACCACCGCTACGACGGCCACTACGGCCTCATCACCCCTGCCGCAGACGGGCCCGCGGCCGCCTGACGCCCTCCGCGGGACGGCGGCGGCCGGGGCTCGGCCCACCACAGGAGCCGACATGGGAACCACGACATCGATCAGGGACAAGGTCCTGCAGAGCCTGCTCGGCCGGCCGGGCCCCGTGTGCTCGGTCTACCTCCGGCTCGAGCCCCGCCCCCAGCAGGTGGAGGACGCCCGGCTGCGCTGGCAGCGCCTCGCCCGGCAGCTGACGGACGAGGGCGCGGACGCGGCCGCCGTCGACGCGCTGGCGCGGCGGGTGGACGCGGAGCTGCCCGGTTCCGGGACGCTCGTCGCCTTCGCCGCCGGCGGGGAGATCCGGTACGCCGCCGTGCTGCCCCCTGGCCACCGCGGCGACACGGCCGACGCCGACTTCGCCGCGTACGGCCCGCTCCCCCATCTGCAGCCCCTGCTCGCCTGGCGGCAGGACCACCCCGCCCATGTGCTCGCCGTGGTCGACCGCACCGGCGCCGATCTGGAGGCGTACCCGCTGGGCGGCACGGAGCCGATTCGCCGGACCGTGACGGGCCCGGACGACGAGATCGAGCGGAACGCGCCCGGCGGCATGTCGCAGGGCCGTTTCCAGCGGCGCGCCGAGGACTCCTGGGAGCACAACGCCGTACGGGTGGCCGAGACCCTCACCGGCGTCGTCTCCCGGGTCTCCGCGCGGCTCGTGCTGCTCGCCGGGGACGTGCGCGCCGTGCAGTACCTCACCAAGCATCTGCCCGAGCGGGTCCGGCAGCAGGTCTCTGTGCGCAGGGTCAGCGGCGGACGGGCCGCTGACGGCTCCGACCGCGTCCGCAGCGAACAGGTCGAGGAGGAGACGCGGCGCGCCGGGGACGAGCAGACCAGCGGCCTGCTGCGGCGCTTCGCCGAGGAGCGCGGCCCCGGCGGCCGGGCCGTCGAGGGCGTGCACTCGACGCTGCGGGCGCTCGCCGAGGGCCGGGTGGAGACGCTTGTGGTCGTCGACGACCCCGGCGACCGGCGGACGGCCTGGTTCGGCGCCGCTCCGGGCGAGGTGTCCGAGCGACGCCCCGCCGCCCCCTCGGTGGACGGGACCCCGATGGCCCGTGCCCCGCTGTCCGACGTCGCGATCCGCACCGCCCTGCTCTCCGGATCGGATGTGCGGGTGCTGCGCCCGGACGCCGACGGCGCCCCCGCGCACGGCATCGGCGCGCTGTGCCGCGCCTGAGCCCGGCGGTCCGCGAGCAAGGCGGGCGCAGAAGCGGCGCCGGGTCCCGGACGGGATTTTCCGCCGGAAATCCCGGGTGCCCGAATGAGCCATGCCCCGCCGGCGGGTTGCGCACCATCGAATTCCCGGAAAGTTGATATGCGAACCAGTGCGGCCCGGGAGCTGTGCATTCCCGGCGGCAGCCCCGGCCGCCGCACCCGCCTTGAAATCGTTCCGTCATACGCAAGGGCCGTTTTTCGGTCATCACGCACCGCGATGCCGCATGAACGAACAGTGGCGATCATCACAGGCTTGCAGCGTGAGAAGCCCTTGAGACATGCGCTAACGTCATCGGACGGATGCGCCTGACGGGTGTTCACCTTCCCCTGTGCCAGGGCGTCAAAGAAGCGGCAAAACCGGGAGAAGCTTTTGTACAGCAGTCGATTAGAAGCTCTCGGGGTATATCTGCCCTCGCGGGTCATGAGCACTCCGGAACTGCTCTCGCATATGGCGAAGACACCGTCCTTTGACCTTCGCAGAATTACGGGGGCGGCTGCGCGGCGGGTCGCGGACGACACCGCGGAAGCCGGTGTTCCGGAGGACTGCCTCACGATGGCGGTCTCCGCGGCGCGCGACTGCCTGGACCGCTCGCGCTATGCTCCCGACGAGATCGACATCGTCATCTCCTGCTCCATCAGCCGCACCACGGACGGCCGACGCCACCAGTTCGAGCCGTCGTTCGCGCATCGCATCGCGATGGAACTGGGCGCCCCCGGAGCCGTTCGCTTCGATGTGTCCAACGCCTGTGCGGGCATGATGACCGGCGTTCATCTGCTGGACCGGATGATCCGGGCCGGCCAGGTCCGCAATGGGCTGGTGGTCAGCGGAGAGCACATCACCCCGATCGCCTTCACCGCCGCGCGGGAGATGGAGGACAGCAGGGACCCCCAGTTCGCCTCGCTGTCCGTCGGCGACTCGGCCGTCGCCGTGGTGGTGGACCGTGCCGTCGACGACGCGGACGTCATCCACGACGTGGAGTTGATGACCTGCTCCGAGTACGCGGAGCTGTGTCTGGGCATGCCCAGCGACCGGACCGGCGACCTGGCGATGTACACCAACAACACCGTGATGCACGCCGAGGACCGGCTGATGCTCTGGCCCTCGTTCCAGCGGGACAGGCTGGCCCGCGACGGCCGCCGGTTCGCCGACGAGGGGTACGACTTCATCGTCCAGCACCAGGTCGGCAGCCGGTTCGTCGACTGTATGAACGCGGTGGGCGAGAAGGTCTTCGACACCCCGATGCCGCAGTCCCTGTCGGTCGTCGAGGAGTTCGCCAACACGGCGAGCACCTCCCACTTCCTTGTGCTGCACCAGGCTCTCGCGCAGGGCCGCATACCCAAGGGGTCCAAGATCCTGCTGGTGCCCGCCGCCTCGGGCGTGGTGACCGGTTTTCTGTCCACGACCGTCTCCGCCCTGGAGGTGTGACATGGGCGTCGTCATCGCCTCCACCGCCCTTTGCCCCGCCGACGACACCGCCAGCGCGATCGGATACGCGGCGCGCGCCGGCGGCGACTGCCTGACGCGGGCCGGACTCACGCCCGCGGACGTCGACGTACTGATCAATGTCGGCGTCTACCGGGACTCCAACGTCTCCGAGCCGTCCGTCGCCGCGCTGGTCCAGAAGCGCATCGGCATCCATCCCGACTACGCCCGCGGACCCGGCGGCTCACGCACGGCGTTCTCGTTCGACCTGATGAACGGCGCATGCGGGACGCTCAACGCCGTGCAGGCCGCGGACGCCCTGCTGGCGACGGGCAGCGCCGAGAGGGTGCTCGTCGTCTCGGCCGACACCCACCCCTCCATGGACCAGGCCAGGGCCGGCACCCCCGCCTTCCCCTATGCCAGCACCGGCGCGGCCCTGCTGCTTCAGCGCGGCGACGACGCCCTCGGCTTCGGCCGGGTGCACCACCGGGCGCTGCCCGGACCGCACGGCGTCAACGGCTATCTGCCAGTGTCCGAGGCGGGGCCGCACGGGCGCGGCGCCATCGCCGTCGACCGGGACGCGGACGTGCTGGAGAGGATGCTCGGCCTGGCCGCCGACACCGCGCGCGGCTGCCTGGCGGCGGAGTACGGGACAGACCGCGCCGAGGTGACGCCCGCGGCGTTCGACCGCACCCTGCTGATCACCTCTCAGCCGTCGCCCGCCTTCGCGTCCTCGCTCGCCAAGCGGCTGGGGCTGCCCGCCGACGCGGCGGTCACCGTCGAGGGCGTCCACGGCGACCCGCACACCTCGGCGCTCGCCTACGGACTGCGGCAGGCCCAGGACGCCGGCAGGCTCGAAGGCCACGACCGCATCCTCTTCCTGGCGGTCGGCGCGGGACTCAGCTCGGCGGCCTCGCTCTACCGGCTGCGCCGCACCGGGGAGGGAACGGCCGCATGCTGACTCCCGGCGTCACGGCCCCGCCGCGCCAGGACGCGTCCCCGGCCGAACTCCTCGCCTGGCACGCCGTCCGGACGCCGCACAGAGCCGCCCTCGTCCACCCGGACGGCAGCAGGGCCGCACCCGACGGGCGGCCCGGCTACACCTCGGTCGACTATGCCGCGTTCGCCTCGCGGGTCTCCGCGTGCGCCGCCGGACTCACCCGGCACGGCATCGGCCGCTCCACCCGCACCGCGCTGCTTGTGCCGCCCGGCGCGGAGCTGCTCACCCTGGTGTGCGCGCTGCTGCATCTCGGCGCGGTTCCGGCGGTCGTCGATCCGGGCATGGGTCTGCGCCGGATGCTCGACTGCCTGCGCCGGGTGGACGTCGAGGCGTTCATCGGCGTACCGGCCGCGCACGCGCTGCGCAGGCTGCACCCGCGTGCCCTGCGCTCCGTGCGCAGCACCGTCACGGTGGGCCGGCGCGGAGACGGTCTCGCCGAGCTGATCGCCCTCGGCGCGGAGCCGCCGCCCGGTCCCCCGGCCCGGCTCCGGCCCGACGACCCGGCGCTGATCGCCTACACCACCGGCAGCACCGGGCCCGCCAAGCCCGTCGAGATCACGGCCGGCATGCTGAGCGGGATGGCGTACGGCGTCGAGCGCGCCCACTTCACCGCCGAGCTGACCCGCACCCTGGTCACCCTGCCGCTGATGGGCGTGTTCGACCTCGCGGCGGGCCGTACGGCGGTGCTGCCGGCCATGGACATGCGGCGCGTCGGCGCCGCCGACCCCGCGCTGCTGACCGATGCGATCCAGCGCTTCGACGTCAGCGCCATGTTCGCCTCCCCGGCCGTGCTGGGGCCTCTCTCGGAGCATCTGGCGCGGACCGGCGCCCGGGTGCCGTCGCTGCGGCTGGCGGTCTCCGGCGGCGCTCCGGTGAGCTGTGCGCTGATGGACCAGCTGCGCGCCGTACTGCCGGGCGAGGCACGCGTGTTCAGCACCTACGGGGCGACCGAGGCGCTGCCCATCGCGCTGATCGAGAGCCGGGAGGCGCTGGCGGGGCCGGCCGAGGGCCCGGCGGCGGGTCTCGGCGTCTGTGTGGGCCGCCCCGCTCCCGGCCAGTCGGTCGCCGTGATCCGGACCGGTGACACCCCCGTGCCCCGCTGGACGCCTGAACTCCCCGTGCCCGCCGGGGAGATCGGCGAGATCGCCGTCAGCGGCCGGGCCGTCAGCCCGCGCTACTTCCGCTCGCCTCGGGCCGACGCCGAGCACAAGGTCGACGATCCGGTGCACGGCGTCCGCTGGCACCGCACCGGCGATCTCGGCTGGATCGACGGCGAAGGGCGCATCTGGTTCTGCGGGCGCAAGAGCCAGCGCGTCCGCACCGCGGACGGCGAGCTGCACACCGTGCGCTGCGAAGGCGTCTTCAACGTCCACCCCCAGGTGCGGCGCACCGCGCTGGTGGGCGTCGGCCCGCACGGCGGCCAGCGGCCGGTGCTGTGTGTGGAGCTGATGCCCGGCGTGGACGCGGACGACTGGCCGCGGATCGAGGGCGAGTTGCGCGCGCTAGGCGCGAACAGCCCGGCCGCCAAGCCGGTGCAGGACTTCCTGCCGCACCCGGCGTTCCCCGTGGACGTCCGCCACAACGCCAAGATCCGCCGGGAGCTGCTGGCCCGCTGGGCGGACGGACAGCTCACCGGGAGCGGCCGCCCGACCGCCGCCGAACGGGCGCTGCGCGCCGTCCCGCTGGCCGGGTGGGCCTATCTCGTCGCATGGCCGCTGCTGCCCTGGGAGCATCCGGCGCTCACCGCCCTGTGGTGGGCCGACGCCTTCCTCAGCGTCGTCGTCCACGCGCTCCAGATACCGGCCGCGCTCCGTGCCGAGCAGGAGCGCGCCACCGGGCGCAGGCCCGGCGCGACCGCGGCGCTGACCATGCTGTTCGGGGCGACCTGGTGGCGGCGGCGCGTCCGCGGAGCACAGGAGGCGGCCGCATGAAGGCCCTGGTGACGGGCGCGTCGGGGTTCCTCGGCGGCCATATCGTCGACGCGTGCGTGCGGGCCGGCGACGAGGTGCGGGTGCTGGTGCGCGAGGGAAGCGATCTGAGCCATCTGCGGACAGTGCCCGGCGTGGAGTTCGCGTACGGGGATCTGCGGGACGCCGCCTCGCTGCGGGCGGCGGCCGACGGCGTGGACGCAGTGCATCACAGCGCCGCCCGCGTCACCGACCGCGGCACCCGTGCGCAGTTCTGGGACGAGAACGTCGCGGGCACCGAGCGGCTGCTGTCGGCGGCCCGCGCGGCGGGGGCGCGGCGCTTTGTGTTCATCAGCAGCCCCAGTGCGCTGATGGGGGTGCGGGACGGCGATCGGCTCGGCATCGACGAGAGGGTGCCGTACCCCGCGCGCCATCTCAATCTCTACTCGTCGACCAAGGCCGCGGCGGAGCGCCGGGTGCTGGCCGCGAACGGCCCGGACTTCACCGCCGTCGCACTGCGTCCGCGCGCCGTATGGGGGCCGCGCGATCACTCCGGCTTTATGCCGCGGCTGATCGCGAAGATGCTGACGGGCAGTCTGCCGGACCTGTCGGGCGGCAGACCGGTGTACGCCTCGCTGTGCTACTGCGCCAACGCGGCCGACGCCTCGGTGCGGGCGGCCCGCGCGGACGGCGTCGGCGGCCGCGCCTACTTCGTCACCGACGGGAAACCGGTGGAGGTGTGGAGCATGCTCGCGCTGCTCGCACGGCGGTTCGGGGGCACACCGCCGACCCGGAGGGTCCCCCTCGGGCTGCTGCGCGCGCTCGCGTTCACGGCGGACACGGTGTGGAAGGCGCCGCCGCTGGCCAGGCGTTCCTCGCCTCCGCTGTCCCGCTACTCGCTGGCTCTGCTGACCCGCTCGGCGACCTATGACACCTCGGCGGCGTGCCGGGATCTGGCCCCGCCGCCGGTGGACCACGACACGGGGATGGCGGAACTCCAGGCGTGGATCGACAGCATCGGCGGAGTCCACGCGTACATCGGGAAGGTGTCCTGAGTCATGACCGTGCAGCAGTTCACGCAGGCCCGTGCCGTTCAGCGGGCGGAGGCCTTCTTCCGGCCCGTATCCGCCGCCGAGTGGTCGTATCTCGCGGCCGCCCGGCTCGGTGAGCAGCTGGTGCTCCAGCTCGCGGTCGAGGGGACGGGTCCGCTGGACGCGGCGGAGCTGAGCCGGGCGGTGGCCAAAGCCTCGGCCGCCTGCCCCGGCGCCCGGCTGGTGCGGCGCGGCAGGATGTGGATCGACGGCGGACGTCCGCCCCGCGTGGTGGTGGTCGATGTGCGCGGCGCGGACGGAGCGGGCCGCACGGCCTTCACCGGGCTGCCGGATCGAGCAGAGCCGGCACCGCTGACAGCGGCGACAGCGGTGACAGAGCTGCCTGAGTCGGCGGCCCCGCTGGCGGCGGCGGAGGGCGACCCCTCGTGCGAGGTGCTGCTGCTCACGGGCGGGGCGGCCACCACGGCGGTCTTCCGCGCCTCGCACGCCGTGATGGATCTGAAGGGCTTGTCGCACTGGGCCGCCGAGGTGTTCCGCGCGCTGCGCGGCGAGCCGCCGGCCGGCGCGTCCGGCACGCTCACCGACGATGCGCTGCTGGACGCGGTGGGCCGGTCGGGGCGGCGGCCCCGCTTCGGCCTCGACCGGCGCTCGCCGCTGGGCGGCCGGGCGGGGAACGTCACGGTGTGGCGGCGGCGCACGGTCGCAGGCCGGCATACGGCGCTGGCCGCGAAGACGGCGGCCGCGATCGCCGACGCCGTGCCAGGCCCCCCGGCCCGGATCATGGTCCCGGCGGATCTGCGGCGGCACGTCCCCGGTGTGGCGTCGACGGCGAATCTGGCGCTGCCGCTGTTCCTCGACGTCCCGGCGGGCCAGGGCGCGGACGGAGTCCACCGGCGGCTGCTGGAGGCGCTGGCCGCCCGGCGGGAGCTGGTCTCCGGTGCGGAGGCCGCGGCGGCCCGGCTGCCGCTGCCCGCGGCCGCCGCGCTCATCGGCGCGCTGCGCTCCGCCGCCCGGGCGCGCCACCGGTATCCGGCGTCGGCCATCGTGTCGAACGCCGGCCGAGCGGCGCCCGAGGACTTCAGCGCGGGGAGCTTCACGGCGACGACGGTGTACGCCCTGCCGGTGCACGCGCCGCTGATTCCGGTCAGCGTCGCCCTGCTGGAACTCCCGCACCAGACCGAGGTGGTGGTCTCCGCCCGCGGGGCGGCGGACGTCGGCGAGCGCTGCGAGAAGCTCCTCGACCGCATCGAGTCCGCGCTCCGTCCCCGCGGTCCGGGCCTGCCGCCCGCCGGGCGCTCCCCCGCGGCTCAGGCGGCGGAGCTGCTGCTCGCCCCCGGACCGGGCGGGCTGCCGTCGCTTGAGACCACGGTGGTGCGGCTGTTCCGGGAGCAGGCGGCCCGCCGTCCGGAGCTGCCCGCGGTACTCGGCGACGGCCAGCCGTGGTCGTATCGGGAACTGGACCTGCGTTCCGACGCCGTGGCGGCCGCCCTCCTCGCCCGCGGGGTCCGGCGCGGGGAGATCGTGGGCGTCCTGGCGGACCGTTCGGCGCTCGGCCTGGCGGCGGTGTGGGGTGTGCTCAAAGCCGGAGCGGCCTTCCTCCCCGTCGACGTCCGCAATCCGGCGCGCAGGGTGGCGGAGCTGCTGGGCGACGCGCAGGCGCGGTTCTGTCTGCTCGACAGCTCCATGCGTGCCGGGGCCGTGCCGGACGGGGTCACGGCTGTCCCCGTGGACGACGCCGCACGCGAGAACCCGGTCGTCGGCGAAGAGCGCCGGGCCGTCCTCGCCGCGGCCGCTCCCGGCCCGGACGACCTGGCCTATGTCATCTACACCTCGGGCTCCACGGGCAGACCGAAGGGCGTGCAGATCGAACACCGCAGCCTGACCAATCTGGTGGGCTGGATCGCGCCCTTCATGCGGTGCGACGAGGAGACACGGGCCGCGTACTCCTTCTCCCCCGGCTTCGACCTGTCGGTCATGCAGATCTTTCCGCCGCTGCTGCACGGCGGGGCGGTGGTGCCGGTGCCCGGCGAACTCGACCATGTCAAGCTGCGCGAGATGTTCTCCGGGCGGCAGGCCAACACCCTCGGGCTGACGCCGACACACCTCGACCTCGCCGCACGGCTCGGCATCCGCCCCCGCGGCATCCGCGCGCTCCAGTCGGGCGGTGAGAACCTCACGGCGGCCACCGCCCGCCGGGCCCGCGCGGCCTTCGGGCCGGACTGCCTGTTCGTCAATGTCTACGGTCCGACCGAGGCGACGGTGGCCTGCACCGTCGCCGTCGTCGGCGACGAGCCCGGCGACGGGCGGCGGTCCGCGCCGATCGGGGCGCCGGTGCACCGCACATCGGCGGCCCTGCTCGACGAGCGGGGCAACGCCGTCCCCGACGGCGAGCCCGGCGAGCTCCATATGACAGGCGTCCAGCTGGCCCGCGGCTATCTCGGCCGCCCGGAGCTGACCGCCGACCGCTTTGTCTTCCTCCCGGACGGCCGGCGCGCCTATCGCACCGGCGATCTGGCGGTCCGCCGGCCGGACGGGCTGCTGGAGTACCGGGGCCGGATCGACTCACAGGTGAAGATCCGCGGCCACCGGGTCGAACCGGGCGAGGTAGAGGCGGCGCTCACGGCCCTGCCCGGCGTCGCGCAGGCCGCGGTTGCCGCCCGCCCCCGGCCGGACTCCGGCGCACTCGCGCTGTGCGCGTTCGTCGTGCCCGCGCCGGGCGCGGGGGCCGTCGACGAGGCAGCGGTACGGGCGGAGCTGGAGCTGTCGCTTCCACCGCATCTGGTCCCCTCGGCGGTGCGGGCGGTCCCCGCGCTGCCGGAGACGGCCAGCGGCAAGACGGACCGCAATGCCCTGCCCGATCCGTTTGCGGGCGGCCTGCCCGGCGGCAGTCCGGCTGGCGGCGGCTCTTCTGCCGGTGGTGTGGCTGCCGGTGGTGTGGCTGCCGGTGGTCCTTGTGCGGGCGGCGGTGCGGGGTCCGAGCACGCCCGCGGGGCGCAGGAGCCGGACGTGATGGCTGTGACGGCCCGCATCTGGGCGCGTGTACTGCGCTGCGCCGTCGCGGACCTGGACGCCGCCTCCGACTTCCATGCGCTGGGCGGCGACTCGCTCGCCGTGCTGGAGATGCTGTCGGGGCTCGGCGAGGAACTGCTGCACGGTACGGCGGAACGGGAGTTCCTGGACCGGCTGGGCCCGCTCAGCCGGGAACTGACGCTCGGCCGGGTCGTCGAGACGGTCATGGCGCTGCGGAGCACGGCATGATCTTCGTGGGAGAGGGCGCGCTGCTCCGGCGCGCCGTGGAGCACACGCTCGCCGCCGGACTGCCCGTGGACCTGGTGTGCGGGCCCGCCCGGCAGAAGCCTCACCCCGGCGTCCCGTACCGCGCCACGGCCGATGTCAACTCCCTTGCGTCCGTGCTGGCCGACGCCAGCACGGACGGCGTCGTCTGGTCCGTCAACAATCCGCTGATCTTCCGTGCGCCGGTGCTCTCCTCGGGTCTGCGCATTCTCAATGTCCACCACGGCCCGCTGCCCGCCTACCGGGGGCGGCCCGAAGTCGCCCTCGTCTACGCGATGCTCCACGGGGAGCGGGAGTTCGCCGCGACGCTCCACGAGGTCGACGAAGGCATCGACACCGGCCGCGTGCTGGCCTCGCAGCGCTATCCGATCGGCCCGGACGAGCCGTATCACGTGGTGCTGCGCCGTGGGCTGGAGGTCTGTCAGCGGCTCTTCGAGCGGTGTCTGCCGCAGCTCGCCGCGGACGCGGGCTGGGCGGGCGAGCCGGTGCCGCCCGTCGAGACCGCCGGCGGGGGGTACTTCGGCCGGGCGGCGCTGGCCCGGCTGGGGCGGCGCCGCGACGACCCCGGCTTTGCCCGCGCCACCGATCTGGGGTTCCTGGCCGGGTATCTGCCGGAGCTGGCCGAGGCCCTGCGTGCAACGGACTTGCAACGTGAGGCCGGGTTGGCTTGGGCCGAGGAGGCTTGAGGCGATGAGCGGATTCCCGCGTGTGGAACTGACCCCGGCGGCGAGCGCACTGGTGCGACGGCTGCGTGAGACGCACGGCCCTGTGATGTTCCATCAGTCGGGCGGCTGCTGTGACGGCAGTGCGCCGATGTGTTACCCGGACGGCGAGTTCCGTACGGGCGGCTCCGATGTGCTGCTGGAGTCGCTGGCGGTCGACGGCGTCGACGAGCGTGTGCCGTTCTGGATCTCGGCGAGCCAGTACGATGCGTGGCGGCACACACGGCTGATCGTGGACGTGGTGGAGGGGCGCGGCAGCGGATTCTCGCTGGAAGCGCCGGAGGGAGTGCGGTTTCTGCTGCGGTCCCGGCTGGCGGGGCGGCCGGAGGATCCGCCGGCGGACCCGCTGGCTGACTGGCCCGCGGACTCCTGATCCGGGCGCCGGCGGATCAGGACCTCGGCGGATCAGGGCCGCAGACTGCTGACCACGTCTGCCGTGGCGGCGATGCCGTTGCTGATCGTCGGCGCCATGCTGGTGCCCGCGAGAAAGAAGCCGAGCAGAACGCAGACCAGGGCATGGGTGAACTTCAGCCCTCCGTTGCGCACAAAGATCACTGCGAGTACCAGCAGGAGCAGTACCACCGAAATCGAAATGGCCATCGCCAACCTCCTCTGCCACACCGGATGCGCGACGCCGGAGATACGACGCCGGATATGCGGCATTCGGCGGCCAGTCTGGCGCAGGGGAGTTCCCGTCCGGCCGACTGGCGTGTCCGCCGAACGGGTGTTGACTGGCGGTGACTTCGGGATGGCTTGCACTACCGGCCGTGGCGGCGCAGAAAGCGTGCGAGACCGGGGAGGCCGTCGGTGTACACGGCGACGCCCCCCGTCACTGGGGCTCCGCCCCCGGAGGAGCGGTCCCGCCGTGGGCTCCGCGGAGGCGATCCGGCCGAAGACGCCTCGGGGCGGGTCACCACGCCCCGGTGTCCGGCCAGTTCAGCGTGCGGTCGCACCAGCGGTGCAGCAGGGGGCGGTCGTGGGAGACCGCGAGCAGGCCCGCGCCGTGGTCGCGGCGGTACCGTTCGACGACGGCGACGAGCGCCGCGGATGTCGAGGCGTCGAGCATCGCGGTCATCTCATCGCAGATCAGCCAGCGCGGCCGCAGCGCCAGCGCGCGGGCGAGGCAGGCGCGTTGCAGCTGCCCGTCGCTGACCTCGTGGGGGCGGCGGCGCAGCAGGTCGCCGGTGAGGCCGGTGGCCGCGGCCAGTTCTCCGGTGCGTGCCGCGGCCTCGGCGCGGCGGCCGGTCGCGCGCAGCGGTTCGGCGATCAGGTCGTACAGCGTCAGGCGCGGGTCGGCGGAGAGCCTGGGCTGCTGGAAGACAACGCCGATCGCGGTGCGCTGTGCTCGTGGCGCGGCGTGCCGCCAGCGCCGTACGGTCTCTCCGTCGATACGGACCTGGCCCGTGTCGGGGCGGTGGAGCAGCGCCGCGACCCTGGCCAGGGTGGATTTTCCGCAGCCGCTGGGCCCGAGGAGGCCGACGGCCTCGCCGGGGGCGAGGGTGAGTGAGGCGTCGCGGAAGGCGGGCCTGCGGGGGTCGTATCCGGCGGTGACGCCGTGGAGTTCAAGCACGGGGCGGCTCCGCTGGCGGGGCGGCGGGGTGGTGGCAGGAGAGCCCGGCGGCGAAGGCGGGGAGCGTGGTGGCGCAGGTGTCCGTCGCGCGGTCGCAGCGGGGGGCGAAGGCGCAGCCTTCCGGGAGGTCGCCCAGCTCCGGCGGCAGGCCGGGGATGGGGGTGAAGTCCCGTTCCGGGAGGGCGGCGAGGAGACGGCGGGCATAGGGGTGGCGGGGGCCGGGCGCGCCGAAGAAGGCGTCCGCGTCGGCGATCTCCACGATGCGTCCCGCGTACATCACGGCGACGCGGTCGGCGATCCGCTGGGCCGCCGCCAGATCGTGAGTGATCATCAGCAGCGCCCGGCCGTCGTCGGTGTGGCGGCGGAGTTCGTCGGCGGTGCGGTGGACCAGATCCCGGTCGAGTCCGGTGGTCGGCTCGTCGGCGAGCAGCAGCGGTGCGTCGCCGACCAGGGCGAGTGCGGTGGCCGCGCGCTGGGCGAGCCCGCCGGAGAGCTCGTGGGGGTAGCGGTCGAGGAGGTCCGCGGGGAAGGCGGCGCGTTCGGCCGCGGCGACCGCCGCGCGGCGGGCCTCGCGGCGGCGTATGCCGGTCAGGGCGCGGAGGGTCTCCTCCAGGTGTGCTCCCACGGTGCGTACGGGGGTGAGGTGCGCGGCCGGGCTCTGCGGGATGAGCCCGATGCGGCGGCCGCGCACCCTGCGGGCGAGGGTGCGTTCGTCCGCGCCGATCAGCTCGATGCCGCCGGCGATGGCGGAGCCGGCGGTCTGGGCGTTGCCGGGGAGGAGTCCGAGGAGGGCGGAGGCGAGTACGGACTTGCCGCAGCCGCTCTCGCCGACGAGGGCGAGGCATTCGCCAGGCGCGAGGTCGAAGGAGGCGTCACGGACAGCGGCGACCTGCCGTCCGCCGCGCATCCGGAAGCGGACGTGCAGCCCGCGCACGGAAAGGACGGAAGCGGGCGCCGCGGAGGGGTGCGCGCCGCTCACGGACTTCCCATGTTCGCTTCTCCGCCCGCTCGGCGAAACCGCAGGCATCGCCGAATTCCGCGACCCGGCTGCCTCACGCGCGTCGCTCACGGACTTCCCATGTTCGCTTCTCCGCCCGCTCGGCGAAACCGCAGGCATCGCCGGATTCCGCGACCCGGCTGCCTCACGCGCGTCGCTCACGGACTTCCCATGTTCGCTTCTCCGCCCGCTCGGCGAAACCGCAGGCATCGCCGGATTCCGCGACCCGGCTGCCTCACGTGCGTCGCTCACAGCATCAGCTCCGATCGGCGGCGCGGGCTGAGGCGTTCGCGCCAGATGCCGGCGAGGCCCGCGACGGCGAGGGTGGGGAGGATCAGGAAGAGGCCGGGGAAGAGCGTGGGCCACCAGTCGCCCGCGAGGAGGGAGCCGCGGGCCGACTGCACCAGAGTGCCGAGGCTCGCCTGGTGGGCGGGCAGGCCCAGGCCGAGGAAGGACAGGGCGGACTCGTGCCACATGGCGTGCGGGATCATCAGCACCGCGGCGAGGCCCGCCTGCGGCAGGACCGCGGGGAGCAGATGGCGGCGGATGACGCGCCGGCGTGAGGCTCCCCCGGAGATCGCCGCGTCGATGTGGGGGCGGGCGCGGAGCGACAGGATCTCGGCGCGGACGATGCGTGCCGTCGACACCCAGTGGGTGAGCGCCACGGAGACGATCACCGGCCAGACGCCGGGCCGGAACATCGCGACGATGAAGATGCCCAGCAGCAGATGCGGCACGGAGGAGAAGACGTCGACGATCCGCATGACGAGCCGGTCGGTCCAGCCGCCGAAGGCCGCCGCGCCAGCGCCGACGGCCGTGCCGACGAGGGTGGCGGCGAGGGCGGCGACGAGGCCGACGAGCAGGGAGACCCGCAGTCCGTACACACAGCGCAGCAGCAGATCGCGGCCGACGTCGTCGGTGCCGAAGGGGTGGGCGGGCGAGGGCGGCTGGAGTTTGAGCGCCAGGTCGACCGCCTGCTGGTCGAGCTGGACGACGGGCGGGACGACGGTCACGGCGAGGACGACCGCGATGACGACGGCCGCGGAGACGCCGAGCCGCAGCGTCCGTGTGGAACGGCGCGGGCTGCGTGCGGCGACGGGGGTCCAGCGCGGCTCAGCCATCGAAGCCCGCTCTCGGGTCGGCCAGTCCGTACAGCAGGTCGGAGAGCAGATTGCCGAGCAGTACGGCCGCGGTGGCGAGGACGGTGAGGGCGGCGAGCAGCGGGAAGTCCACGGAGGTGGCGGCCTGCACGGTGGCGGCGGCGATGCCGGGCCAGCTGAAGACGGTCTCGACGAGCAGCGCGCCGGTGATGAGTTCCGGCACGCGGGAGCCGATCAGGGTGAGCGTCGGCAGCATGCCGGAGCGCAGGG
Organism: Streptomyces sp. PR69; assembly: GCF_026420845.1. Classification (GTDB taxonomy): domain Bacteria; phylum Actinomycetota; class Actinomycetes; order Streptomycetales; family Streptomycetaceae; genus Streptomyces. The sequence continues at coordinate 39,673 of NZ_JAOWCB010000003.1, forward strand.
CGTGGGAGAGGAGCACGGTCCGTTCGCCGAGTCCGCGGGCGCGGGCGCCGCGCACGGGGTCCTCGTCGAGGGCGTCGGCGACGCCCTGGCGTACGTAGAGGAAGAACCAGGGCAGCTGGGTGATGCCGAGGACGGCGGCGGGCAGCACGAGATGGGTGGCGACCTGCCCGAAGGAGACGGTGTCGCTTGCGGTGTCGGTGAGCCCGCCCGCGGGCAGCACGTCCAGCTTCAGCGCGAAGAGCCAGATGGCGAGCAGGCCGAGCCAGAAGGCGGGCGCGGCTTCGAGGGTGTACGCGGCCGCGGTGGCCGTGCGGTCGAGCCAGCCGCCGCGGCGGCGTGCGGCGAGGACGCCGAGCACCGTGCCGAGGAGGACGGCGACGGCGAAGGCGGCGCCGGCGAGCAGCGCGGACCAGCCGAGGCGTTCGGCGATGACGTCGGCGACGGGCTGGCGCATCAGGCTGGATTCGCCGAGGTCCCCGCCGAGGGCGGAGGTCAGCCAGTGCAGCCAGCGTTCGGTGAACGGCTGGCCGACGCCGAGGTTGGCGCGGATCTGGTCGAGGTTCTCCTGGGAGGCGGTCAGGCCCGCGTCTTTGGTGTACGCCTTGACGGGGTCGAAGGGCGAGGCGGCGGCGACGGCGAAGACCGCGAAGGTCACGGTGGCGAGGACGGGGACGGCGAGCAGGGCCCGCCGTCCCGTCATCCTGGCCATCGCCCCCCAGGGGAGGCGGCGGTTCACTCGGCGGGCTTCTTCCCGCTCTCCGGGTTGTTGTGGTTCTTGGGAGTCCAGTCCTCGACGTTCCACCAGGGGCCGGAAGCCAGCCCGTGGTCGTGCGGCTCGACCTGGGTGGTCAGCCCGTCCCAGTCGTCGTCGACCACGTACAGGTGGTCGATGTGGGTGAGGAAGGTGTAGCCGGGGTTCTTGGCCAGTTCACGCTGGACGGTGTCGTACGCGGCCTTGCGCGCGGCCTTGTCGTCGGTGCGGCGGCCGTCCTCAAGGGCCTTGTCAACGGCCTTGTTGCGGTACCGGGCCATGTTGTTGAAGCCGTCGCCGGCGAGGCTGGAGTGCAGGAGCAGATACTGGTCGAAGTCGGGGTCGCCGGGGGCGCCGCCGCCCGCGAGGACCGCGTCGTGCTGCATCCGCGGCTCGATGACCTCCCAGGTCCCGGCCTGGACGGTGATCTCGATGCCGGCCTTCTTGGCGTCGGAGGCGTACGCGAGGGCGTGGTCCTGACGGAGCTTGTCGCCGCTGAGGTACCACAGCGGGAAGGCGGCGCGCACGCCGTCCTTGACCCGGATGCCGTCCTTGCCGGGCTTCCAGCCGGCGTCGTCGAGAATCCGCCGCGCCTCGGCCAGGTCATGGCGGCGCTCGGTGCCCTGGGCGAACCACTCGCTGCCGGTGGGGACGGGCCCGTAGGCGGGCTTGCCCGCGCCTTCGAGGATCTTGTCGGCCATGGCCTGGCGGTCGACCGCGACGTCGAGCGCGCGGCGGACCGCGGTGTCGCCGGTGACCTTGTTGTCGGTCGGCAGGGTGACGTTGCGGTAGTCGTATGTGGTGGCGGCGTAGGTCTTCTTGCGGGCGTCGTTCTTGAAGCCCGCGGCGAGGTTGGGCGGGAGGATCGCGCCGTCGAGGTCGCCGGAGCGCAGCCGGGTGGCGCGTACGTCGTCGTCCTTGATGACCGCCATGGTGAAGTTCTTCACCTTCGGCTCGCCGCCCCAGTAGCGGGGGTTGGCCTTGAAGGTGAGCTTCTCGCCCTTGGACCAGCCGGTGAGGACGTAGGGGCCGGTGCCGACCGGCTTGACGCCGAAGGAGCCGGTGTTGACGTCCTGCTTGCCTGCGATGTGCTGCGGGGCGATGGCCAGGACGGTGCGCTCGGCGAAGGGCGCGTACGGGTACTTGAGGGTGAAGACGACGGCGTGGTCGCCGGTGGCCCGGACGTCCTTCAGGGCGTCGAGCTCGGCCTTGGAGGCGTTGTTCGTCTTGTCGTCGAGGATGGTGCGGTAGGTGAAGACGACGTCCTCGGCGGTGAAGGGCTCGCCGTCGCTGAAGGTCACGCCCTTGCGGAGCGTGTAGGTGTAGGTGAGGCCGTCGTCGCTGACCCGGGGCAGGGCGGCGGCGAGTGCGGGCTTCAGCTTCATGTCGGCGTCGAAGGCGAGCAGCCCGTCGAAGACCTTGGAGTTGCCGTCCTTGCCGTAGCCGAGGAGGGGGCTGAGGGTCTCGGGCTCGTAGGCGATGCCGACGACCGCCGAGTCCTTCGCCTTTGCATCGTCTGCCGTGCCGCTGCCCGGGTTCGAGCAGGCCGCCGCGGTCATGGCCAGGGCTCCGGCCAGAGCCGCGGCGACCGTGCCGCGTATGGTTCGGGCGGTCATGCCCCACACCCCTACTGAAGATCAAATGCTATTGCGAAAACATCGCAATTAAACCTCACGGGGAAGGGCGCTCTGCACCGGGGCCCTGGTGGGACGCGTTTCAGCGGCCCCCGGTGACCTTGTCGACGAACGCGGCGACATTGCCGAGGCAGCGGGCTGTGCGCTCCTCAAGGGTCAGCGACTCCTCGTAGCGTGCACTGCGCAGCTTGGGCTGCCGCTTGCCGCGCAGATAGAGCGAGCAGGCGAGGTCGTCGCAGGCGTAAACGCCGACGGTGTTGCCCTGACGCCCCGCCGCGCCCGCGAGCGGGGCGGCGAAGAGGGTCACTCCCGAGGAGGCGTGGCCCGTGAGGCAGAACTGGCACATGCTCGACTTGACCGCGCTGGTGCGGGTGGCGTCGGGGACGCGCAGACTCACCCCGGTCAGGCCGTTCGGGCCGGTCGGCGAGGGGAGCACCAGATGGGCGCGGAGCGGTGCGCCCGGGTCGCGCCAGCCGAGGAAGTCCAGGTCCTCCCAGGGCAGTTCACGGAAGCCGGCGGGCAGCTTGAGCCGGGAGGCCTCTCCTTTCGAGCAGTTGACGAACGATGCTCGGATGGCTTTGTCGGTCAGCGGTTCCACGGGAGGAGACGCTAGCGGGACATCCGTGGCGTATGCACGCGGATTATTCGCATGCCTCTGTGTACGGCCCTCTCGTGCGTACGGCCGCGCTCGTGCGCAAGGCTCGCGGTCAGGACGACGGCGGTACGACGACGAGGCGGCCGACCGTCGCGCCGTCCGCGACGCGCTGTACGGCGTCGGCGGCGCCGGCGAGGGCGACGCGCTCGCTGACGAGCGGCCTGGCGACGCCGTCGGCGGCGAGGCGGGTCAGCTCCGCGTGGCAGCCCCGGACCGCCTCGGGGTCCGCCTGCCGATACAGGCCCCAGTGGAGGCCGACGATCGAGTAGTTCTTGACCAGGGCGTGGTTGAGGGCGGGGGTGGGGACCGTGCCGCCGGCGAATCCGACGACGACGATCCGCCCCTCGAAGGCGACGCACTTGGCGGAGGCGGCGTAGGCGTCCCCGCCGACCGGGTCGTAGACGACATCCGCGCCCCGGCCGCCGGTGGCCTCCTTGACGGCGGCCGCGATGTCGTCGGCGCGGCGGTCGATGACGAGGTCGCAGCCGAGCTCCTTGGCGGTGCGGGCCTTGTCCGCGCCTCCGACGACTCCGATGACACGGGCCCCGGCCGCCCTGCCGAGCTGTACGGCCGCGCTGCCGGTGCCGCCGGCCGCCGCGTGCACCAGCAGCGTGTCGCCGTGCTGCAGCCGGGCGCGGCGGTGCAGGGCGAACCAGGCCGTCTGGTAGCCGATGTGCAGGGCTGCGGCCTCGGCGTCGTCGAGGGCTTCGGGGGCCGGCAGCACCTCGGCCTCATCGGCGACGGCGTACTCGGCGAAGCCGCCGTGCGGCAGCGCGGGAGTGGCGATGACGCGGCGGCCGTCCTCGGTCTCGCCGCAGATCTCCACGCCGGGGGTGAAGGGCAGGGGCGGGCGCACCTGGTACTGGCCTCGGCACAGCAGGGCGTCCGGGAAGTTCACATTCGCGGCACGCACCCGCAGCAGGAGCTGCCCGGGGCCGGGGGCGGGGCGCGGGGTCGCTTCAAGGCGCATCGCCTCGCCCGGCTCTCCATTGCTGTGGACTCGCCATGCCTGCATCTCGTGGCCTCCCCGGACCGTGTCCGTCTTCGCCTGTCCTTGTCTGTCTTCGTCTGCCTTCGTCTGTCCTCGCCCGCCCTCGGGCGGCGGACAGCCCGCACCAGGTGCATACTAAGCGGTCGCTTGCCCGCTCGGGAAGGCCCCTCCCGCAGGCGGCGGCCCCTCAGCCGTCGCGACGCTTGGGGCGCGCCCGTACGTGCATCCGCTCGCCCTGCGGGCCGAAAAGGCTCAGAAACTCGACGGGGGCGTCACCGGCGGGCCCGAACCAGTGCGGGACGCGGGTGTCGAACTCCGCCGCCTCGCCCGCCGTGAGCACCACGTCGTGATCGCCGAGCAGCAGCCGCAGCCGGCCCGAGAGGACGTACAGCCACTCGTACCCCTCGTGGGTGCGCTGCTCCGGGTCGGGGTCGCCGCCCGGCTCCTGGACGACCTTGTACGCCTGCAGCCCGCCCGGCTGGCGCGTCAGCGGCAGCAGCGTCCTGCCGTGCCGCACGATCGGCTTGGCCCGCACCCGCGGATCGCCGACGGCGGGCGCGCCCACCAGCTCGTCGAGCGGCACCTGATGGGCGCGGGCGATGGGCAGCAGCAGTTCGAGACTGGGTCTGCGACGGCCGGACTCCAGCCGGGAGAGGGTGCTGACGGAGATCCCGGTGGCGGAGGAGAGGGCGGCGAGGGTGGCTCCGCGGGCCCGCCGGAGCGTGCGGAGGCGGGGGCCTACATGGTCGAGGATGGCGTCGACGGACGCGTCTTCGGACATGGAAGCCATTGCAGAATCGGCAAGGTGACCTTGTCAAGGCTGCCGGTCGGGCCGCGGCAGGCGGCTCGGTGCCGTCCGCTCCTCGCACGACCGCGGCGGTCCGCGGAGGCGGGCGGACGCGGGCGGACGCGGGCGGAAGACCACTGGCGGGGCGACGGCCAACAGGCCGAGGAGCCGGTCGGCTGAACCGCCTGGACCGTGTGAGCCGGCCCCGCTCTGCGGCAGAGCGAGGGACCGCGGATCAGCAGCTTCAGCGGCTGAGGAGTTCGAAGGGCACCGCGGGCCTGCCGCCGAAGCGGGGTGCGGCCGCCCGGGCCATGCCCTCGACGACCGAGCGGCAGTAGGTCTCCGGGTCCTCGTCGGTGAGAACCTCGACATAGGTGCGGTGCGCCATCAGGGAGCGCACCGCCCGCTCAAGGCCGGCCGTGGCGTCCACCGCGTGCGTGGCGTCCCTGGAGCCCGCGATGGCCAGATGGCGCACACCGTTCCAGGGCGCGAGGCCCTGTTCGCGGCCCAGTTCGGGGAAGATCCAGCGATTGCCGGCGTCCGCCGCGGCGTCGAGGGCCGCACGGCCGACGGCCACATGGTCGGGGGTGTTCCAGTAGCGGCGGCCGTTCATCGCCCAGGTGTCCCGGTGGCTGAGGGTGATGAGCAGCTCGGGGCGGTGGCGGCGGATCGCCGCCGCGATGTCGCGGCGCAGGGCGGGGCCGTATTCGATGACCCCGTCCTCGTGGTCCAGGAACTCCACGGCGGACACGCCGACTTCCGCCGCGCTGGCGCGCTGTTCCCGTTCCCGCAGCGGGGCGCACACGGACGGCTCCAGGGTGTCGATGCCCGCCTCGCCGCGGGTGGCGAGGAGGTAGACGACCTCGCGTCCCTCGTCGGTCCACTGGGCGACGGCGGCGGAGCAGCCGTACTCCAGGTCGTCGGGGTGGGCGACGACGGCGAGGGCGCGCTGCCAGTCGCCGGGCATGGCCGCCAACTGCGGTTCTGTGCCGTGCTGCTGTTCGGTCATGATCGCAGCGTAGTCCGCACGGCCGCGCGCCGGCCGCATTCGGACGGACGCGGTCGGACGGACACGGCTGGACGGACACGGCTGGACGGACGCGCTCAGGCGTCGTCTCGCGCGAGCGCCAGCAGCCGGTCCAGTACGCGTGCGCCGCTCACCCGCACCCCGTCGTGCTCGAATTCGTCGGTGACCCAGGTGCGCAGCCCGCGGATGGCGCGGGCCGTACGCATGGAATGGGCGGTCTCGACGTACAGGTCGTCGTGGTAGACCACGGCGGCGGTCGGCACCTCGTTGGCGGACAGCCGCCCCTGGTCGTACAGGGCGCTCCAGCCGGAGCGGGCGGCCAGCAGTTCCGCAGTCCGCTTCAGCGGGCGCAGGCTGGGGTCCACATCGAAGTGCCAGGGGTGGACGGTCTCCCCGGTGAACAGCAGCGGGCCGTCGCCGTCCAGCGCCGCGGCCGCGTCGAACCGCCCGAACTCGGCCCGTACCCGCTCGGCGGCCCAGGCGGTGGGCCGGTCCCCCTGGGCGTAGCAGGCTTCATGAAGGAGGGCGTACAGCGGGTGGGAGGCGAAGGAGAGCACACCGAGCACTCCTTCGAGGAAGGCGTCGGAGAGGGTGCGGCCCGCGGGGGTGCGCACAAAGGCGTTCTCCAGCAGATAGTGGAGCTGGTGGCTGCCGTTGCCGAGGCCGAGGAGGATGCCGAGGGACTGGAAGGCCTCGGGGGTGAGCCGGTAGCCGCCGGGCAGTTCGGTGCGGTGTTCCGCCAGATGTCCGGCGATGCGGCGGGCACGCTCCACGTCCTGAGGGTAACGGGCATAGTGGGCTTGGTTCTTGCGCTCCATCCGGGGATACGCGGCGCGGTAGACGTCGTCGGGGTGACCGTCGAGGGCGGGGAGCCCTCCGGTGATCAGCGCGGTCGCCAGCCCCTCGGGGGCGGTGGAGAGATAGTGGACGGTGCAGAACCCGCCAAAGCTCTGGCCGAGAACGGTCCACGGCGCCCCGCCGGTGAGCTGTGGGCGGATGGCTTCGCAGTCGCGGACGATGCTGTCCGCCCGGAAGAGGGCCAGGAAGTCGGCCTGTTCCTTGGGTCCTCCGCGCAGCGGGAGCGTCTGCCGGTTGAGCGGGGTCGAGCGGCCGGCGCCGCGCTGGTCGAGGAGCAGCACCCGGTAGTCCTGGACCGCACGGCCGAGCCAGGCCTGTGTGCCTGTCAGCCGGCGCGCGCCGAAGCCGGGGCCGCCTTCCAGATAGACCAGCCAGGGCAGCTGCTCGCCGGCCCTGGCCGTCGCGACGGCCTCCCGTCCGTACAGCTCGATGCGCTCCCCGGCGGGCTGGGCGTGGTCGAGGGGGACGGTGAAGGTGTGGTCGGTGAGAACGAGTCCCGGCTGGCGGTACGTGGTCACGCTGCTGCTCCTGCTCTGCCCGGCTCCCGGTGCACTGTCCTGCGCTTGTCGTCCGCACGGACAGTGCACCACAGTCGGGGACAGCCGCGTCAGCGGACCGGGAAGGCGTCCGGGGTGCGGATGCGGTCACGGATCCAGAATCCGGCGGCCGGCGTCGTCGGCGTCGGCGTCGTTGGGGAGCGCGGCGGCTTCCGCCCGGTGCGCGGCCCGGGCGATGTTGCGCGCCATGCCGCCGAAGACGACGGCGTGCCAGGGCGCGACGCTCCACCAGTACAGATGGCCGAGCAGGCCGTGCGGATGGAAGAGCGCCCGCTGCCGGTAGCGGGTGCGGCCCTGTGCGTCCTGTTCGGCGTACATCTCCAGCCAGGCGAGCCCGGGCAGCCGCATCTCCGCGCGAAGGCGCAGCAGCCGGCCCCGCTCGATCGCCTCCACACGCCAGAAGTCCAGGGATTCCCCGACGCGCAGACGCGCGGCGTCCCGCCGTCCGCGGCGCAGTCCGACGCCCCCGGCCAGCCGGTCAAGCCAGCCGCGCACCGCCCAGGCGAGCGGGAACGAGTACCAGCCGTTCTCGCCTCCGATGCCCTCGATGACCTGCCACAGCGCGGCGGGCGAGGCGTCGACCGCGCGGGAGCGCCAGTCGGTGTAGAGGCTTCCGCCGGCCCAGTCGGGGTCGGTGGGCAGCGGGTCGCTCGCCGCCCCCGGCACGGCGGCGGCCGACCAGCGCGTGCTGACCTGGGCGTCCCGCACCCGTCGCAGCGCCAGGGCGACGGCGTCGTCGAAGCCGAGGGGCGTGCCGGGCGGTTCGGGCACGTACCGCGCGATGTCGTGTTCCCGGCAGACCACTTCATGGCGCAGGGACTCCGCGAGCGGGCGGGCCAGCGATGCGGGTACGGGGGTCACCAGCCCGATCCAGTAGCTGGACAGCCCGGGGGTGAGCACCGGCACCCGCAGAATCAGCCGGCGCGGCAGCCCGGCCACGGCGGCGTAGCGCCGCATCATCTGCTCGTATGTCATGACGTCGGGCCCGCCGATGTCGAAGGCGCGGTTCACGTCCGTCGGCATGACCGCGCTGCCCACGAGACAGCGCAGCACGTCCCGGACGGCGATCGGCTGGATGCGGGTGCGGACCCAGCTGGGGGTGACCATCACCGGGAGCCGTTCGGTGAGATAGCGCAGCATCTCGAAGGACGCGGAGCCGGAGCCGATGATGACCGCGGCACGCAGCACCGTGGTGGGGACGCCTGAGCGCAGCAGGATGTCCCCGACCTCGGCGCGGGAGCGCAGATGGGGGGAGAGCGTGTGCGGCGGCGCTCCGGCAGGCGTCAGCCCGCCGAGATAGACCACTCGCCGGACGCCTGCCGCGCGCGCCTGCTCGGCGAAGGTCCGGGCGGCCCGCCGGTCGGTCTCCTCGAAGTCGCGTCCGGCGCCCAGGGCGTGCACCAGGTAGTAGGCGACGTCGACGCCCCGCATCGCGTGTGCGACGGACGCGGCGTCGGTGACGTCGCCCTGGACGGTCTCGACGCGCGGCGCCCAGGGGTGGTCGCGCAGTTTCCCGGGCGTGCGGGCCAGGCAGCGGACGCGGTGGCCCGCGTCCAGCAGTTCCGGGACGAGCCGTCCGCCGATGTATCCGCTCGCGCCGGTCACCAGGCAGCGCAGCCCCGGACGGTCCGCGCCGCCCGCCCCGTCCGTGTTCGCGTTGTCGTCCTGGCCGTTCATCGGCGCCTCCGGTCCATGGGGTGTGCGCCGCTCCCGCCGCGCCGTCCGCGCTTGTGCCGTGGGATTCTGCCGCATGCGGCGGGCCGGGCACGTCTGCGGCGCGCCACCCGGCCGGTGGACATGCGCGTCTGCGGGCCGGGCGTCGCCCGGCGGGCGGCTCGCCCGGTCCTGGGCGGGGGGCTCAGTCTGGGCGGGCGGCTCGGCCGTGATGTCCGCCGGGCTGCGCGCGCCGGCCACGGTGCGCCGTACGCGCTTGCGCCGGTGGGATCCTGCCGCATGCGGCAGACCGGACAGCTCCGCGGCGCGCCACCCGGCCGGTGGACATGCGCCCCCCCGGGGGGCGTCAGCGGCGGACAGCCCGGCCGGCCGCCGGGCGGAGCGCCATGCCGCCGTGCGCCCCGCCGGACGCGGACCGGACAACCGGACAAGCGGAGACGCGGCGCGGGACAGTCCGATGGCCGCCCGAAGGGCCGGTGGGCCCACCGCGTCGCCGACCGCGCACCAGACGGGCCGGGGCACGGCACGCAGTGCAGCCTTCGGCGGGGCGAACCGGCACGCGACGCAAGGGTTTTCCCTCCTTCCCCTCCGCAGAGCCGGGCTGACATCGTGCGTTCACCCCCTACAGGAGAGGCCCGGCGGCGCGGTGCGCGCTGCCGGGCCGTCGGAGGACCCATCGTGATACCCCACATATCCACCGGGCTGCGGCGCATCGCCGTGGCCGGCGTCGCGCTCGGCGCGGCGTTCGCGTTCGCGGTACCCGCCGGGGCCGCCACAGCCGTCCCGCACACCCCTCAGTCCCCCGCCGCGTCCGCGGAGGGCGCCGGCGCCGCTGCCTGGGCCCCCGGCACGCGCGCGTACCTCGTCATCACCGCCGCCGGTGACACCTCGGCCGTACGGGAGGCGGTCGAGGCCAACGGCGGCACGGTGTTCGCCGCGTACGACGCCATCGGCGTGCTCGTCGCCCACTCGGCGTCCGCGGGCTTCGCCTCCGCGATGCGGGGCGTCAGCGGGGTCGAGCAGGTGGGGGCCACCCGGACCTCCGACGTGCCGGCCGACGCGTACAGCCCGAAGCTGCCGTCGGCGCCCGCGCAGTCGCCCACGACCCTGACGGAGTCCGACCGCTGGGACATGACCCAGATCAAGGCCGACCAGGCATGGCAGGTGACCACTGGGGCGTCGTCGGTCACGGTCGGGGTGCTCGACACCGGGGTGGACAACCTGCACCAGGACCTCGCGCCGAACTTCAACGCGGCCGACTCGGTCTCCTGCGCCTACGGCAAGGCCGACACCCGCGAGGGCGCCTGGCGGGACGTCGGCACGCACGGCACGCATGTCGCGGGCACGATCGCCGCCGCGAAGAACGGCAAGGGCGTCGTGGGCGTCGCGCCGGGCGTGACGATCGCCTCGGTCCGCATCGCGGAGCCCGACACCAGTCTGTTCTTCCCCGAGAACACCGTCTGCGGCTTCATGTGGGCCGGTGACCACGGCTTCGAGGTCACCAACAACAGCTACTACACCGATCCGTGGATGTTCAACTGCCCGGACGACGCCGACCAGGCCGCCATCATCGAGGGGGTGCGCCGCGCCCAGGCGTACGCCGAGAGCAGGGGCTCGCTGCAGGTCGCCGCGGCGGGCAACTCCGACTACGACCTGGCGAACAAGACGACCGACACCACGAGTCCCAATGACTCCACCCCGGTCACCCGCCAGATCACCGACGAGTGCATCGACATTCCCACCGAGCTGCCCGGCGTGGTGACCGTGGCGGCGATGGGCCAGGGCAACGTCAAGGCCTCGTATTCCAACTATGGCGAGAACGTCATCGACATCGCCGCGCCCGGCGGCGACGGCTGGAGCGGCGTGTACTCGACCCTCCCCGGCGGCAAGTACGGCTCCAAGAGCGGCACCTCGATGGCCTCGCCGCATGTCGCGGGCGTCGCGGCGCTGATGAAGAGCCAGGACCCGACGCTGACCCCGGCCGAGCTGCGCGGCCGGCTGGGCGTCGAGGCGACCGACGTCGCCTGCCCGTCCGACAGCCGCTGCGACGGCACGACGGCGAAGAACGGCTTCTTCGGCGAGGGCCAGGTCGACGCCCTCAAGGCGGTCGGCGGTGCCGTCACTCCCCCGCCCGGCACGACGTTCGAGAACACCGGCGATGTGACGATCCGCGACAACTCCACGGTGGAAAGCCCGATCACCGTCAGCGGCGTCGCGGGCAATGCGCCGGCCGACCTCGCGGTGGGCGTGGACATCAAGCACACCTACCGCGGGGATCTGGTGATCTCCCTGGTCGCGCCGGACGGCTCGGTCTACCTCCTGGAGGACTTCCCCGGCGGCGACAGCGGGGACGACGTGGTCAAGACCTACACAGTCGACGCCTCGTCCGAGGCGTCCAACGGCACCTGGAAGCTGCGCGTCCGGGACACCGCCCGCCGCGACACCGGCCGGATCGACTCCTGGAGCCTGACCTTCTGATCCGCCTGATCCGACCTGATCCGCCCGGCACCCACCGCCTCCGGCGTCTGCGACCGGCCCTCCGCCCGACCTCCGGGCGGAGGGCCGGTCGTGTCATCCCGGGGCAGCCCCGCGGGTGCGGCCGAACGGCCACGGAAGCCGGGCCGGTCGGCCCTGACCGGCCGGCCCCTGCTCGGCCATGCTTCTTGAGTGAACCGGCGTGCCGCACATCCGCACCGCGCGAGCGGCTCGGCGCGGTGCACCGGGTGCCGTACCGGGCCCGTATGGCAGGGAGCCGGGCCCGGTGCGGCACGCGCGCGTGCAGGGCGGCGTCAGGGCCGGAAGGCGCCGGGCCCGGACGGTGGACAGGGCCAATACGGTGGGCAGGGCCCGCACGGGGACGGGGCCCGCAGGGTGGGCAGGACCCGCACAGTGGACAGGACCCGCGCGAGGACAGGACCCGCGCGGGCTTGCGCCGGGCGGGAGGTCGGCCCGGCGCAGGCCTGACGTCAGTTCCGTCCGCGGCCGTCGCGGCGCGAGCCGGACGGCGTCTCACGCCGGCCGCCGCGCGGCGCGAGCGCCTGAGTGGCGAGGACGGCCGCCTGCACCCGCCGCTCCACGCCGAGTTTGGCCAGCAGCCGGGAGATGTTGTTCTTGACGGTCTTCTCCGCGAGATAGAGCCGCTTGCCGATCTCCCGGTTGGTCAGGCCCTCCCCCACCAGCGCCAGGATGTCCCGCTCACGGTCCGTCAGCCCGGGCAGGGTGCCGGGCTGTTCCTCCTGCGGGCTTTCTCCCCGCAGTCTGGCCATGACACGGGCGGTGACCCCGGGGTCCAGCAGGGACTGGCCGGACGCCACCGTGCGCACGGCGCTGACCAGGTCGGTGCCGCTGATCTGCTTGAGCACATAGCCGGCCGCCCCTGCCATGATCGCGTCGAGCAGCGCCTCCTCGTCGTCGAACGAGGTGAGCATCAGACAGGCCAGTCCCGGCATGCGCGAACGCAGTTCACGGCAGACGGTGACGCCGTCCGACTGGGGCAGGCGCACATCCAGCACGGCGACGTCGGGGCGCAGCGCGGGCACACGGGCCAGCGCCTGCTCTGCGGTCGCCGCCTCGCCGACGACGGTCATGTCCGGTTCGGCGTCCAGCAGATCGTGCACACCGCGGCGCACCACTTCATGGTCGTCGAGGAGAAAGACGCCGATCGGGGCCTTGGCGGGGCTGCCGCTGTCCGTCATCACACACTCCGCTGTCGCCGGGTCCGGTCCGCCGGCGGCGCACCCCGCGCATGGTCTCCTCTCCACGGGCCCTTGGGCCAGGGCCGAATGGTCCCTCTCCGCGTTTCCGCGTTTCCTCGTTTCCTCCGGCCGGCGGGGACCTTCGGCCCTGCCCCAAGGGGCCTTGCGGACCCGCTGTCCCCGTGCCGGGCGCCGCGGGCGCCCGGCTGCCCCGGGGTGACGTGGGGCATACGGGACCGTGAAGGACCCGTTCGGCCCTGTCCGCGCCGCACACGCCGGAGAGACGCTTCCCTCGCAGGCAGCGGGGCGCGTCCGGCGGCGCGCCGAAGGAGAAGGCGGAGATGGCGGACGACGGGGCGGCTGCTCGGCAGTCGCCGGACAACGGAGGCGGGGTACAGCCGCGGCGTATGACGCGCCTCGACCGCGCCGAGGCGCTGCGGCTCCTCAGGTCGGTGTCCCTGGGGCGCATCGTGTTCACCGAGCGCGCCCTGCCTGCCGTCCGGCCGGTCAACCATCTGATGGACGGAGACGACATCATCGTCCGGCTGCACGACGGGGCGTCGCTCGCCGCCATCGTCGCGCCGGCGGACGCCACGGGGGTCGTGGTGGCCTATGAGGCGGACGCCATCGATCCGGTGACCCATCTGGGCTGGAGCGTGGTCGTCACGGGGTATGCGCGCCGGGTCACCGACGAGGGGCTGCTCGCCCGGTACGCGGAGCGGCTCCGCCCCTGGGTGGAGTGCCCGCCCATGAACGCCGCGCTGCGGATCAGGCCGGACCTGGTGACTGGGGCGCGGCTGAGCGGGTAGCCCCTTGCGGCCGGCGTCGTACGGTGTCGTTACGCCGGCGCGGGCGGCCCGGTTACGCCCGGTCGCCGTCGCCACGGCCGGCGGCCCGGCCCCCTCCACCCGCGTGGCGTGCGGCGTGGCGGCCTCGCCGACGGTGCGGGCCCGTGCGGGGGCTCCGCCCCCGGACCCCCGCGCCTCAAACTCCCCCAGCTACCGCTGGGGGTGCCCCCAGGGGCACCCCCACGGAGGTGTCCCCACGGGGCTCGGTTTCTGGCTCCTGTGCCTCAGCGCTGGCGGGGCTGGGATTCGGCGCAGCCGAATCAAGCCCGTCCGCAGCGGGTCTGGGGGCGGAGCCCCCAGACCGGGCGCGGCACGTGTCTCAGCTCACCGTCCGGAATACGGGCCGCCGCACCCGTCTTCGAGCCTTGGGCTCTAGGCTGGCGGACGCAGCTGGTTCGCCCTGTCGTCCAGGCAGGCGCGTCGCAAGAGGGAACCCGGTGGAAATCCGGGACTGCCCCGCAGCGGTGAGCGGGAACGACCGCCGTCATACGCACTGGACCCGTCCGGGTCTGGGAAGCGACGGCCAGTAGGAGTGCGCCCTTCCGGGCCGCACGCGCCCGCGAGTCCGAAGACCTGCCCGCTGCCCGCGTACGGACGGCCGTGCGCGGACATCCCGGTGACCTCGAGGGCGGGTCGGCAACCACATCAGGCGAACGGCCCGCACGGCCGTGCCGCCTGACTGCGTCACCCCTTCGCGCTCTCCCCCCGGTTCCCGGGATGGACCGAGGACATCTTCGCGAAGGAGAGAGTGTCATGACGAAGCCCGCAGCCGTGGCCGCGCAGGCCACTGTGTACGGCTATCCCCGCCAGGGGCCGAACCGGGAACTGAAGAAGGCGGTCGAGGGCTACTGGAAGGGCAGGGTCACCGCCGACGCCCTGGCAAAGACCGCCGCGGGGCTGCGCCGGGCGAACTGGCGGGAGCTGGCAGGCGCAGGCGTCCATGAGGTGCCGACCGGTGACTTCTCGTACTACGACCATGTCCTCGACACCACCGTGATGGTCGGCGCGATCCCCGAGCGGCACCGTGACGCGGTCGCGGCCGACGCCCTGGCCGGCTACTTCGCGATGGCACGCGGCACACAGGACGTCGCGCCGCTGGAGATGACCAAGTGGTTCGACACCAACTACCACTATCTGGTGCCCGAACTGGGCCCCGGCACCGTCTTCACCGCGGACTCCGCCAAGCAGACCGGCGAGCTGCGGGAGGCGCTGGCGCTCGGGCTGGCCGCCCGGCCCGTGCTCGTCGGCCCCGTCACCTATCTGCTGCTGGCCAAGCCCGCGCCGGGCGTCGCCGCGGACTTCGAGCCGCTCAGCCTGCTGGACCGGCTGCTGCCGGTGTACGCGGAGGTGCTGGCCGATCTGCGGGCGGCGGGCGCGGAGTGGGTGCAGCTCGACGAGCCGGCCCTCGTCCAGGACCGCACCCCGGCCGAGCTGAACGCCGCCGCCCGCGCCTACCGGGACCTCGGCGGTCTTGCCGACCGTCCCAGGCTGCTCGTCGCCTCCTACTTCGACCGGCTCGGCGAGGCGCTGCCGGTGCTCGCCGCGTCCCCGGTGGACGGACTGGCTCTCGACTTCACCGGCGCCGCGGCCGCGAACCTCGACGGCCTCGCCGCGGTCGGCGGGCTGCCCGGCAGGCGGCTTGTCGCGGGCGTCGTCGACGGCCGCAACGTCTGGCTGAACGACCACGAGAAGTCCCTGGCCACCCTGGGCACGCTGCTGGGCCTCGCGGACCGGGTCGATGTGTCGGCGTCCTGCTCCCTGCTCCATGTGCCGCTGGACGCCGCGGCCGAGACGGACGTCGATCCGCAGATCCTGCGCTGGCTCGCGTTCGCCCGGCAGAAGACCCGGGAGATCGTCACCCTCGCCAGGGGCCTGGCGGAAGGCACCGGGGCCGTCGCCGCCGAACTGGCCGCCAACCGCGCCGATCTCGCGTCGCGCGCCGGCTCGCCCCTCACCCACGACCCCGCCGTACGGGCCAGGGCGGCCGCGGTCACCGACGCCGACGCCCGCCGCTCCCAGCCGTACGCCGAGCGGACGGCCGCCCAGCGCGCCCAGCTGAAGCTGCCCTTGCTGCCGACCACCACCATCGGCTCCTTCCCGCAGACGGCCGATCTGCGTGCCGCCCGCGCCGGACTGCGCGCCGGCCGGATCGACGCCGACGGCTATCAGGAGCACATCAGGACGGCGATCCAGGACATGATCTCCTTCCAGGAGGAGGCGGGGATCGACGTCCTCGTCCACGGCGAGCCCGAACGCAACGACATGGTCCAGTACTTCGCCGAGCAACTCAGCGGCTATGTCGCCACCCAGCACGGCTGGGTCCAGTCCTATGGCACCCGGTATGTCCGGCCGCCGGTCCTCGCCGGCGACGTCTCCCGGCCGGAGCCGATGACGGTCGGCTGGACCCGGTACGCCCAGTCTCTGACGGACCGTCCCGTCAAGGGCATGCTGACCGGCCCGGTCACCATGCTCGCCTGGTCCTTCGTCCGCGACGACCAGCCGCTCGGCGAGACCGCGCGCCAGGTCGCCCTGGCGCTGCGGGACGAGGTGCGGGACCTGGAGGCGTCCGGCGCCTCGGTGATCCAGGTGGACGAGCCCGCGCTGCGGGAGACGCTGCCGCTGCGGTCCGCCGACCGCGCCGGGTATCTGGCCTGGGCGACGGAGGCGTTCCGGCTGACCACGGGCGGCGTCCGGCCGGACACCCAGATCCACACCCATATGTGCTACGCCGAGTTCGGCGACATCGTGCAGGCCATCGACGATCTCGACGCCGATGTCATCAGCCTGGAGGCGGCCCGCTCCCATATGCAGGTCGCCCGGGAGCTCGCCGCCCACGGCTATCCGCGCGAGGCGGGACCGGGTGTGTACGACATCCACTCGCCGCGCGTGCCGAGCGCCGAGGAGGCGGCGGCGCTGCTCCGCAAGGGGCTTGAGGCCATCCCGGCCGAGCGGCTGTGGGTCAACCCGGACTGCGGGCTGAAGACACGCGGCTGGCCGGAGACGAAGGCGTCGCTGGCGAACCTCGTCGAGGCGGCGCGTACGGTGCGCGGGGAGCTGCCGTCCTGACGGCGGGCCGAGCCCGGCTGACGGCAAGCTGATGCGGGGCTCATGACGACCTGGCGGAACGTACAGGGCCGGGCAGGACGGATTCGGTTCCGTCCTGCCCGGCCCTCGCCTGCTCAGCCATGGTCGCGCAGCAGATAGGTGTCCATGATCCAGCCGTGCCGGGCGCGGGCCTCGGCGCGCACCTCAAGGATGCGGCCGGCCACCTCGGACACCGGTCCGGAGACGAGGAGTTCGTCCGGGGTGCCGAGGTACGCGCCCCAGTAGATCCACAGATCCCGGCCCGTGAAGCGGGTGAACGTCTGGTGGGCGTCGAGCATGACGACGACGTCGCCGTCGTCGGGAAGCGTCTCCGCCGGGCCCTCGCCGACACGGCCGGCGAGATGGCGGGCCGGGGTGATGTGGACGGGCCTGCCCACCTGGTTGAGCGGAATCCGGTGCCGGGCGGCCAGCGCGGAGACGCTGCTGACCCCGGGGATCACCTCGTGGTCGAAGGCGACCGTCCCGCGGCCGCGGATGTCGTCGAGGATGGCGAGCGTGCTGTCGTACAGCGCCGGGTCGCCCCACACCAGGAAGGCGCCGTGCTCGCCGGGCGCGAGTTCCTCGCGGATCAGCCGCTCGTAGACGTCGGCGCGGCGACGCCGCCAGTCGTCAACCGCGGACGCGTACCGGGAGCGGTCCGCGGGCGTCCGGTCGCGCCAGGGGTCCTCGGCCTCCACCACCCGGTACGGTCCGGGCACATGCTCGTCGAGCATCTCTCGGCGCAGATCCGTCAGCCCGGACTTCTCCTCACCCTTGCCGATGACGAAGAAGACATCGGCACGGCGCATGGCCTTGACGGCGGCAAGCGTCAGATGGTCGGGGTCGCCGGCTCCGATGCCGATGACGAGGATATGACGGAGGTCTGCGGTCATGTGCGCTGCCGTTCTCGGGGATGGGGACGTCCGCGGGCGGAGCGTCGGGGTGGACGGGGGTGCGCCCAGTATCGCCGGTGGGTCGCCGCCTGCCCGTCACTGGGGGCAAGCCCCCAGACGGGCTGAGAAATCCAGCCCCGCCGGCGCTTGAGGCGCGGGGCCCAGAAACCAAGCCACGCCGGCGCTTGAGGCGCAGGGCCCAGAAACCAAGCCACGCCGGCGCTTGAGGCGCGGGGGTACGGGGGCGGCGCCCCCGCAAACGGGGTCTGGAGCTTCAGCCCCAGGTCAGGCGTCGGGGCGTGGCGGCGGCGCGGTTGAGAACACGCAGTCTCCGCAGGTCACCCCCGACGGCGTGCGGTAGTACAGACAGCAGCTGCGACGCCGGAAGCCGAGACCGGACCCGGTGACGCTCCCGGTCCCCGCCAGGTTTCCGGTGCGGAGCAGTTCTCCGGTGACGGCGCTGAGGCGGTCTTCGGCGGACGGGCGGGCCGCGAGGATCGCGCGGCCCGCCTCGGCCAGCGCGGACGCCGCGTTCCCGTACAGCAGCCCCGGCGCCACCTTGACCCGCAGCCCGGTGCGCAGCCGCTCCAGCTGCCGGACCATCACCGCCTCGTACAGCACACCGGCGAGCTGCGCGGGGGGCGTCGCGGGCTCGGCGTGCCACCCGGCGGGGGCGGCGAGCCGCAGCTGCGGGCCGTCGTCGGCGCGGTGCAGCCCTGTCAGATCGGGGATGACGCCGTGCAGGACGGTGCAGGCCAGCACCGGCGACCACAGCCGGGCCGCGTGCCCGAGCTGCACGATGGACGCGCCGATGCGCAGCTCGCGGGTGTCGTACCGGGCGGCCGTCCGGGCGATCAGGTCCGCGAGGCCCCGCTCGTAGGCGTCCTCGACCGGATGCCAGCCGTTGTCCGGCGCATCGAGGCCGACCGTGAAGAACGGCCCCAGGCGGGCGACGTCCTGCAATGCCCGGGCAACGGAGTCCGGTGGCGCCGCCGGCAGGGGGTTCACTCCTCCCTCCCCGCGCCGTACCCCGTCCGGGACCCGATGCCTGGCCCCGACAGCAGGGTCACCTGCGGAATGCCGGTGCGCGGATGCTCGGTGACATCCGCGTCGACGCGGTAGACGTCGGCCAGCAGGGCGGGGGTGAGGACGTCGGACGGCGGCCCTGAGGCGACTGCCCGGCCGCGGTCCATGAC
The DNA here is from genome assembly GCF_026420845.1 of Streptomyces sp. PR69. Taxonomy (GTDB): domain Bacteria; phylum Actinomycetota; class Actinomycetes; order Streptomycetales; family Streptomycetaceae; genus Streptomyces. The sequence goes on from NZ_JAOWCB010000003.1 coordinate 58,323, forward strand.
GCAGATCCGGTCGCAGAACGCCGCGGCCAGATTGAGGTCGTGGAGCGCGACGAGCGCCGTCACGCCGAGCCCGCGGACGAGCCGGAGGGCTTCGAGCTGATGGCGCAGGTCCAGATGGTTGGTCGGCTCGTCCAGCACCATGGTGCCGGTGCGCTGGGCGAGCGCCCGGGCGATCAGCACGCGCTGTTTCTCGCCGCCGGAGAGCCGGTCGAACGCGGCGTCGGCCAGGGCGGCGACGTCGAGCTGTCCGAGCGCCCACAGGATGATGCCCCGGTCGCCGGCGTCGTCGCCCGCGAAGGCCCGCTTGTGCGGGGTGCGGCCCATGGCCACCACGTCGTACACGGTCAGCTCGAACTCGCCCGTGCTTTCCTGCAGTACGGCGGCGAGCCGCTGCGCCGCGCGTCTGCCCGGCATCCGCCAGACGTCCTCGCCGTCCAGCAGCACCCTGCCCGACGTGGGGCGCAGCGCACGGTAGACGGTGCGCAGCAGCGTGGACTTGCCGGCGCCGTTGGGGCCCGCCAGCCCCACCACTTCGCCGGGCGCGACCGACAGCCGGATGCCGTCGACGAGTCTTCTTCCGCCGGTTTCAACTGTGATGTCCTGGATGTCGAGTGCGCCCGGCTCCACATCCGGCCGGCTGGCGACGGGCAGTGGCAGTGGCATCAGGAGGTCGCCTTCCGTCGCATCAGCCAGAGGAAGAACGGGCCGCCGACGAGGGCGGTGAGGATGCCGACGGGGATCTCCTCCGGGGTCATGAGCGTGCGTGCGGCGAGGTCGGCCGCGATGAGGAAGGCCGCGCCGAGCAGGGCCGCGGCGGGCAGCGCACGGCGGTGATCGGCGCCCACGAGCAGCCGCACCACATGCGGCATGATCAGGCCGACGAAGCCAATCTGGCCGCTGACCGCGACGATGGCGCCGATCATCAGCGCGACCAGGACGAACAGCGCGCCGCGGAAGCGGTGCACGTCCAGGCCGAGGGCGGCGGCGGCCTCCTCGCCCGCGAGCAGCAGATTGAGCGGCCGGCAGACGCCGAGCAGAACGGCAGTCCCGAGCAGCACCGCCGCCACCGGGATCCACACCGCCGTCCAGGAGGTGCCGGCCAGTCCGCCGAGCATCCAGCGCAGCGCCGCCTGCGTCTTGTGCGGGTCGTCGGAGGTGACGACCAGGAAGCTGGCCACGGCCGAGAGCACCTCGGCCATGGCGACGCCTGCCAGCACCAGCCGGACCGTGGTCATCCGTCCGCCTGATCTGGCGAGGAAGTAGACGGCGACCAGTGCCGCGAGCGCTCCGCAGAACGCCGCGATGGGCAGGGAGAACATCCCGAACAGCGTGACGCCGCAGACCAGGACCAGGACCGCGCCGACGGCGGCCCCGGAGGAGACGCCGAGCAGCATGGGGTCGGCCAGCGGATTGCGGACCAGGGCCTGGAGCGCCATGCCGCATACGGCGAGCCCGGCCCCGACGACCGCGCTCAGCAGTACGCGCGGCAGCCGGACGTCGAGGACGATCGTCTCCCGTACGGGGGTCCAGGTGACATCCGCCAGCGCCGGGTGGAGCTTGTGCAGCAGGATGCCCCAGACCTGGCCGGCCGGGATGCTGATCGAGCCGGCGGCGATCCCGGCGGTGGCCGTCGCGGCCAGCAGGGCGCCGAGGAGCACAAGGACGAGAGGGTAGGGGATGCGGGTGCGGCCGCCCGGGGCCGTGCCGGCGCCCGGGTGCCCGGGCGCCGGCGTGTCAGCCGTCTTCTGTGCGACGGCCGTACTGGATGTGCTGGCTGTGCCGACCGTGTCGGCTATGTCGCTCACTTGAAGCGTTCCGGGTGGAGCTGGCGGGCCAGGGACTCCACTCCCGCGGGCGCGCGGACGCCCAGCACGGCGGAGGACAGCGGCAGCACCGCGAAGCTCTTGTTCTTGATCGCGGGAACGTCCTTCAGCGCCGGGTGGCCGAGGAGGAACTTCTTCTTGTCCTCGACGGGCTGGTCGCCGTAGTCATAGATGAGGATGGTCTCAGGGGCTCGCTCGGCCACCTGCTCGAACGACACATCGCCCCATGCCTTGTCGACGTCGGCGAAGAGGTTCACTCCGCCCGCCCGCTTGATCATCTCGTTGCCGATGCCCGCGCCGCCCGCGGTGAAGGCGGTCTTGTCACCGCTGTCGTAGACGAAGACCTTCCTCGGCTCGACCCCGGCGAGCTTGGCGTCGACGCCGTCGAGGGTCTTGTGGAGCTTCTTGAGCTGCTGCTCGCCGCGGTCCGCGACGCCGAAGACCTTGGCCACATTGCGGATCTCCTGGTCCAGCGTGTCCATGGTCACCGGCCCGTCGGGGCACTCCTCGATGTTCAGATAGGAGTTGACGCCGGTCTTCTTCAGGGCGTCGCGACTACGGCCTTCCTTCTCCTCGAAGGCGCTGGCGAACCCTCCGTAGGCGAAGTCCGGTTCGGCCGCAAGCAGCGTCTCGAAGGACGGATACTTCTTGGCCAGGACCTTGATGGAGCCATAGGCGTCCTGGTATTCGGGCAGGATCTTGTCGTCGAGGTAGGCGGTGCCGACCAGGGACTTCTCCAGGCCGAGCGCCAGCATGACCTCCGTGGCGTGCTGGTTCAGCGACACCGCTCGCTCCGGCGGGCGCTGGTATGTGGTCTTCACCCCGCAGTTGGAGACGGTGACCGGGAAGCCCTCGGCGGCGGATGCGGCCGGCGCGGAGCCGCCCTCGGAGGCGCCGCCGCAGCCGGATATCAGCAGGGTTGCCGCGGCCACGGCAGAAAGCAGGGACAGGGGGCGCTTGCCCGTCATGGGTGGGTCCTCTCACCGCAGGGTGGATCGGCTGGCTCGGATGGTCCTGGAGCGGAGCGCGGCGGCCGAACGGCCGCGCGCCGGCCCTGATCGGCCGGCAAACCCACCGTGGGCATGCAAAACCCTCCCCTCTGGGGAAATCCGCCCCAGTTCCATTGAGGAGGCGACCGCGTGAGTCTCCTGGCTCTCGGGTCATGGCTCGTCCCGGCCTTCCCACCCGCATCCGGGCAGTGGTCTGTTCGGGATCTGCTCGCCGATCACAGTGGCGGGACCGCGCCGGAATCTCACCGGCTTCCTCGTTCCGCCGTCGCCTTTCGGCTGACATCATGGCAGAAAGCAGCGCCCTGGCCCACCGCGTGTGCGGCGCGACGCCGTTGTGCGGGGGTCCGGCGCGCGCCGGTCAGAGCATCTCAGGCAGGCAGATCACCGGCATCGTCGGCCCCGCAGCTCTGTGCGAGCGCGTCCAGCCGCTCCTGCTGCTCTGCGCGGCGGGCCTTGACATAGGCGATCTGCCTGCGGGGAGTGCAGCCGCGCAGCAGCTTGGCCCGGTCCGACCCGGTGGAGTAGTGGATATGGGAGAGTCCCTCGGCCTGGGCCAGCCGCAGCAGTTCGTAGTAGACGAGGCCGAAGTAGAGCGGCAGAGGGCCCTGCACGTCGTAGTCGAAGCCCGCCTGGCGTGCGTACAGCTCACCTCGGTGGGTGAAGGTCAGGACGAAGCCCGCGAGCCGCCCGCCGAGGTGCGCCGTCGTCACCCGGGCCGTGTCCGGGGCGTGCGTGCGGATGCTGTGCAGGACGCGTTGGAAGGCGTCCGGGTCGGCCGGGGTGCCGTACTTGGCGTAGAGGGCGAGCTCCAGGGGGGCGAGTTCCCCGATGAGCTGTTCGCTGAGCGGCTGTGTACGGTAGCCGACGCCGGCTTCGTCCAGGATGCGTGCCTCGCGGGCGAGCTTGCGCCGCCTGCGCGGTTCAAAGCGCCCCAGGTAGGCGTCGAAGCCGCCGCCGTCCGGGACCGGCAGGGAATAGGCCCGCTGGCCGGGCAGTGCGGCGTAGCCGCGCCCGGCCAGGACGGAACGGAGCTGCTCGTCATCCTCGTCGGCGTACAGGAACGCCACCGATTCCAGCTGCGCGGCCCGCGCTTCCCGCTCCGCGGCCTCGGCCAGCGCGGTCAGCACCTCGCGCTGCCGCTCCGGGGGCAGGGAGGTGTCGAGACCGGCCTTGGTGTGCGAGGGGTTGCGTCCCCCGCAGGCCAGGGCGGGCAGCAGCCCGGCGGCCCACGGGGCGTCCTCGCCCGTCGCGCTCCGGTGGATGGCGTCGACGACCCGGCCGGGGCTGCAGAAGACGAAGGGCGTGCCGGGGTGCAGCGGATAGGCGGGCAGCACGCCCACGGCCCGGCCGCTCAGACGGGCGGTGAGATAGTACGGAGCGGGCTCGGCGGTGGCGTGCGCGTGGCGCAGCCAGGGGCCCGCCGCGTAGAAGCCGCGGGGGCCGAGAAGGGCGTCCCAGCGTTCCGTCCCGCTCTCGTCGGGCTCGCGGCGCACCGTGACGTCAACGGCGGACGACGCGCCCGTCGCGGGGGTCATCGCCGCCCGCCGGGCGTCGCGCCGCGGGTGTCGATCACGGGGGTGAGCTGGCCGAGGGCGGCCTCGGCCCGGCGTACGGCGTCGCCGGTGGTGTCGCCGGACGCGACGACGCAGCCGAGCAGATCGAGGTTGCTCTCGGGGGGCCGTACCGCGTCGCCGGGGTGTGCCTCCAGATCGACCTCCACGACGCCGGGGACACGGCGCGCCAGCTCCGTGCCTTCGACGGCGGTGAGGACGCCGGCCGCGCGGGCGGCCAGATACCGGGAGGCGGCGGCTCGGCTGCGGGTCGCGGTCAGCTCGGCCGGCTGCCCGGTGTGCAGCCGAACGACCTCGCGCTGCAGATGGATGCCGGTCGCTTCGCGGATCAGCATGCTGATCTCGGCCCCGGCCATCCGGCCGTTGACCTCCACGACGAAGGGGCCCTTCTCGGTCATCTTGACCTCGACGTGCGCGGCGCCGAAGTCATGGCCGACGGCCTGCAGGGCGCGCAGGGCGAGTTCGGTGCACTCCTCGCGTACGGGGGCGGAGAGCATGGAGGGGAAGGTGTCTCCCATTTCGACGAAGTGCGGGTGGGGGCCGAGCGCCTTGTCGGTGACGCCGAGGACGGTCCGCTCGCCCGCCGAGAGGACCGATTCCACGCTCACCTCGTAGCCGAGGAGGTACTCCTCGACCAGCGCGCCGGGGCGGCGGGGCTGTCCGCGGAAGTCGGTGGGGCGGGAGCTGATCGCTCGGTAGGCGTCGAGGACCTCGTCCGGAGTGCGGCAGAGGCTGACGCCGATGCTCGCGGACTCGGTCATCGGCTTGACGACGCACGGGTAGCCGAAGCGGTCAGCGGCGGCCAGCGCGGCCTGTTCGGACGTCGCCTGGCAGAAGCCCGGCACGGCGACGCCGGCCGCGGCGCAGGCCTGCCGCATCAGCAGCTTGTCCCGGCAGACGCGGGCGGCCTGCGGGGACAGCCCCGGCAGGCCGAGGCGGGAGGCGGCCTCGGCCACGATGGGGATGTTGTAGTCGGTCACGGTGAGCACTCCGCTGAGCCGGCCCGCGCTGCGGCAGGGCTCCAGGGCGGCGACCACGGCGTCGACGGAGTTGGTGTCCGTGCGGACGATCTCGTCGATGTGCCGGGCGAACACCTCCTCGGCCAGGCTCACGGTCCGGTAGCGGTCGGGGTCGTTGCTCAGCAGCAGGGTGTGGAAGCCGAGTTCGTGCGCCGCGCGCAGCGGGGTGAGGCCGAAGTTGGACAACTGGCTTTCGACGACGGCGAGTACGCCGGGGCCGGTCGGCCGGGGTGTGGTGGTCATGCGTGCTGTTCTTTCGTGTTCGAGGGTGTGCCGGGCCGTGGTCCCGCGGGTTCTTCAGGGCGGGCGGCCACGGCGGCGAGGACCGGTCCGCGCGCGGCCAGGCTCACCAGGAGGGCGGCCAGGGTGAAGGCGGCGGGCAGCCCCAGCGCCGCGGCCGGCCCGAGCGCCTCGGCCGCCAGACCCGCCACGGCGGACCCGGCCGCGCCGCCGGCCGCGATAAAGCTGCCGACGCCCGCGAAGGCCTGTGTGGCCTTGTCCCGCGCGGTCATCTCCCCGATGAGCTGGAACTCCTCCGCGCCGGCCGGCGCCAGCGGCAGCCCGCTGAGCAGCAGCAGCCCGCCCAGCAGCAGGACGGCCCAGGTGACGCCCAGGCCCGCGCCGCGCGCCGGGACGACCAGCGGCAGCAGGGCCAGCGCGGCCGCCAGGACGCCGAGCAGCCGCAGATAGCGCCGGTAAGACGTGCCACCCCAGGTGCGTGAGCCGTACATCAGCCCGCCCGCCACGCTGCCGACGGACTGGACCGCGATCAGCGTTCCGGCGAACTCCGCGGCGGTGCCCTGGTCCTGGAGGAAGGCGGTGACCGCGACGGCCAGTGCGCTGGACAGGGCCGCGGTGAGGGCGATGGCGACGAGCACGGACAGCGCGGCGGTCCGGGCGGGGCCGCGGGGCCTCGCCTCGCGCGGGGCAGCCGGTGCGCCGGCCCCTCCGCCTGCGCGGCGGCGTACGGCCCTTGCCTGTCCGTAGCCCAGGCCGCCCGCGCCCAGCAGGAGGGCGGTGGCGAGCAGGGCGCTGCGGGACCCGGCCAGCGCGGCGAGCAGGGTGACCGCCGAGGGCCCCAGGATGAACAGCAGTTCGCTGAGCGTCGCCTCGAACGCGTAGGCGCGCTGCCGCAGGGCCGGGTCGTCGGTGAGCGACGGCCACAGGGCCCGCATCGACGCCCCGACCGGCGCGGTCGCCAGTCCGGCGGCGCAGGCGGCGGCCAGCAGCACGGCGGTCGGCGCCGCGGTGACGCACAGCGCCACCGCGGTCAGGAGCAGACCGGCGGCCGGTGCGGTCAGCCTCAGTACGCGGCTGGGGCCCGCGCGGTCCATCGCCCGTCCGATGGCGGGCCCGCCGACGGCCCCGCCGAGTGCGTACGCGGCTCCCGCACCGCCGCCGACGGCCAGGGAGTGGCCCGACTGGACCATCGCCAGCAGCAGAGACAGCGGTGTCATCGTGCCGGCGACACGTGCGAGCGCGGCGGGCCCCGCCGCCGCGCCCGCACCCGGGAGCCGCAGAAGCTCCGCGTACCCCTTCATCGCCGCGCTGCCCCGTCCGCCGGGCCGGCGGACGGCTCGGTTTCCGGTCCCGCGGACCGCGCCACCCGGCGGGCGGACGACTGACCTGCCGGACCGGCGACCCCGGCCTCCCGACCGGCAGGCCGCACAGCACCCGCGCCCGCGGACCGGATCTCCAGGCCCGCGGGCCGGAGCTCCGGGCCGACGGACTGTACGGACAGCCGGGCTGCCCCGTCCATCGAGTCAGCGCACCGGACCTGCGGACCGGCGGCCTCTGCCTCCGGCCCGGCCAACGCCACGGTTTCCGGCCCCGCGGACCAGGGCTCCGGGCCGACAGGCCGTGCTCCCCGGCCGACGGACGACCGAGCCGCCGGACCGGCGGCCCCGGCTTCCGGGCCGACAGGCCGTGCAGCCTGCGGCCCCGCGGGCCGGAGCTGCGGGGCCGTGAGCCGTACGCCCCCCGGCTCTGCGGACCCGGCCTCCGGATCAGCGGGGCTCGCGGCACTGAGGTCCGCGGCCCCGGACTCGCGGTCGGCAGGGCGCACAGCCTCCGCGTCCGCGGGCTGGGGTTCCGGGTCCGCGAAGGCGAAGACGTCCGCGGTGGTCTCCGCGCGCCAGACCACCGTCTCGGTGTCGCCGTCGAGGGCGACGACGGCCGCCCTGGTGCGGATGAAGTTGTTGCTGCGGCCCAGGGAGTACGCACCCGTGTCGTGCAGGCAGAGCAGATCGCCGGGCCCGATGTCGTCCGGCAGTTCGGCGGCTGTGGCGTGGATGTCGTTCTCGTAGCACAGCGGGCCCGACACCGACCAGGTGCTGTGCCGGGCGGCGTAGGTGCGCCCGATCGGGGTCATCCGGTGGATTTCACCAGTACCCGCCCATGGCGCGACATTGTGGCCGCCGTCGAGGAGCAGCCAGCGGGCGGCGGGGAGTTCCTTGCGGGAGACGACTCGGGTGACCATGGCCATCGCGTCCGACACCAGCCAGCGGCCGGGCTCGCAGGCGAGCGCCACGCCGTCGAGGCCTGCCCGCCGCATCAGTTCGTCGGCCGCGGGCAGCAGCCGGGCGATGTCGAGGAAGGGCTCCGGGTCCTGTGGCGGAACCCCGCCCTGCTGGGCCCACAGCGATGTCAGCGGGCCGGTGCGGGGCCGCCGGATGCCCGGAACGCCGAAGCCGCCGCCGATGTTGACCTCCCGCAGCCCGAAGCGGCGGTGCAGGGCCGCCGCCTCGTCCACGATCCGCCCCAGTGCCTGGAGCATCAGCTCCTCGTGGACGATCTGGCTGCTCAGATGCGTGTGCACGGCGGTGAGCGACAGATGGGGCGAGCGGGCGATCAGGCCGACGACCCGGTTGAGTTCGCCGGAGCCCGCCGGCCAGCCGAAGCGGTTGCGCAGGGCGGCGGTCGCGGCCTGGGCCCGGTACGAGGGGTCGGAGGAGGTCGAGACGGGCACGCCGGGGGACAGCCGGATGCCCACCTCGATCCGGCGTCCGGCTTCCGCCGCCAGCCGTTCGAGCGCCGCGATCTCCTGCTCGCCGTCGACGTGGACGCGTACTCCGTGCCGTACGGCTGCGGCCAGTTCGCCGTCGGTCTTCACCGGGCCGTTGAACACGATGTCCGCCGGGGCGAATCCGGCGTCCAGGGCCGCTTCCAGCTCGTAACCGGAGACGACGTCCGCGCCCATGCCCCGGCCGGCCAGCCGCCGCAGGATGAACGGCAGATAGTTGGTCTTGACGGAGTAGTGGACGCGGGTGCGCCGGTCCAGCGAGCCGAGGACGGCTGTGAGACGGTCCGCGGCCCGGTCCAGCCGGGCGCAGTCCAGGACGTGGAAGGGGGTCGGGTGATGGGCGCCCAGCCGCGCGAGGCGTTCGTGGTCCCACTCCGGGGCCGTGTCCGGGCCCGTCTCCGGGGCCTTGTCCGGACCCGTGTCCCCCGGCGAGGATGCCGGGCTCATGCGGACGGCTCCCCCGGCGTCCGGGCCGCGTGCGGCGAGACCCCGGTCATCAGCCGGAATCCGGCGTCCATGTGGTCCCTCTCCAGCAGGTCGGCGTGACGCCGATGCCATGCGCCTGAGGCGAGGTCCTCCCCGAGCCGGGCGATGCCCCGGTCGACGGCGGTCCGGTCGGTGAGCGCGAAGGCCGAACACGCCCGTCGTGTGGCCGGATCGAGATAGGCCGTGGGCTTCCGCCAGAACGCGGTCATGAACCCGTCGGCGAAGTCGTGCCACACCGGAAGCCCGGCGGTCTCACAGGGGCCGAGCAGCGAGGTGAGCCGCCGCATCGAGGGGACGCGGGAGCGCTCGGCGTCCGCGATCTGGGGGATGTACTCGCGGGTGAGCCAGAAGTCCGCCTGTACGTCCATGTCATAGGTGACGATGACGAAACGCCGTGCGACACGCTGGAGTTCGGCGACGCCCGCCGCCAGGTCGGACCAGTGATGCACGGTCAGCACGGCCATGGCGGCGTCGAAGCTCTGGTCGTCGAAGGGCAGCCGCTCGGCGCCGGCGGCGACGCAGGGCGCGGCGTCGGCGGGCCGCTGCGCCCGCATCTCCTGGGAGGGCTCGACCGCCACCAGCCGTACGTCGGCCGGCTCATAAGATCCGGCCCCGGCACCCACGTTGAGGACGGTGCGGGCGTCGCCGAGGGCCTCGCGGATCAGCCGTGCCCAGCGGGGGTCGGGGCGGCGCACGGAGGAGTAGCCGATGCCGATCCTGTCGTAAACGGCGGCCGTGGCCGGGGCGGCGGGGACGGCCGCCTGGTCCGCGGGGTCCCTGGGGTCTGTGAGCAGGGTGCGCTCCATGCCGCTCATACGCGCCCGCCGGCGAGCACTTCGGCCTCGTACTCCTCGCCGTAGCGGCGCTGCTCCCACGGGTTGACGGCGACCAGCCATACGTCGCGGTGTCCGCCCTCGTCGGTGAGGTGCTCGATGTCGGTGACATGGTGGAACATCACCCGGTCGTCGAAGGCGATCGCCTGGCCGTCCCGCAGGGTGGTGCGGAAGAAGGGCTCGCCGCCGCCGAGCGGCATGAGCTGGGTCTCACCCCCGGATATGTTGTGGCGGCGGGTGACGGCGACGATGCCGTAGTGATGGCCGTCCCGGTGCGGCCCCTCGGGGGCTGCGACGCCTTTGACGTCCGGGGTGGACACCACACGGCACTGGTGCACATTGAGCTGCCAGTCGGTCCCCTTGTCGAGCCCGAGGGCGTCCGCGCCGGCGGCGATGAGCGGCGTGGGGTCGACAGTCAGCGGCTCCAGCGTGCGGAGCTGTCCGCCGACGAGGTCGTTGAACTGCCGCGGCTGGGAGAAGTGCCGGTGCGGCAGCAGCTCCAGCGTCCAGGCGCCCTCGTGGCGGAGCCGGAACTGCGAGAAGCGGCGGTACCGCTGGGCGGACCCGGTGTACGGATCCATGGGCAGTTTCCCGAACTCGCCCAGCGTGTAGTCGTCGAGTGCGGGGGTGTCGATGACGACGAACCCCTGGTCGTTTAAGGACATGCAGAACTCCCCCGTGACTGGTTCTGGTTGGCCCAGACCCCCAGGTCTCATTTGATCTTCGCGATGGTAAACAGATGAACGAAAGTCGAACAAGGAGTGAATCAAGACGGACGTACGGGCGACACATCAGCGGCAAACCGCCCACGAAGCCCGCCCCGGGACCCGTCGGCAGGGGCCCGTACGACGTCTTGAGGTCATCGGCTCATGGCTGGAAACGTTCGCCTCGCCCCCGGGCTCTACACCTCTGTCGCCTGCGGTGTACGGCTCACGGTGCGTCCCCGCGCGGCCGCGAGCCGCGCGAAGTGCGCGGCGTCCACGACGGCCGCGCCGCCCATGTCGTTGTTGAAGTACACATGGACGTCGGCCCGGTCCGGCCAGGCGTCGGCGATCCGGCGGACCCACGAGGCGAGCGCCTGCCGTCCGTAGCGCGGCGGCGGTGCGGCGCCGCCGCCGTGCAGCCGTACATATCCCCAGGACGCTGTGCGCCACAGCGGGGCTGCCGGGCGGGACCCGCGGTCCGCCCAGCACAGCGCGCTGCCGTGCTCACTCAGCACCGCCCGCACTTCCCGCTCCGCCTCCCACCACGAGGTGTGACGGAACTCGACGGCCACCCGTACGGCGTCGGGAAAGCACCGCAGACACGCGTCCAGAGCACCGACGTCCACACGGAAGTTCGGCGGCAACTGCAACAACACCGGACCCAGCCGGTCCCCCAGCCCCTGAAGCCTCTCCAGCAGCAGCCGTACCGGCGACTCCGGGTCGTGCAACCGCTTGACATGCGTCAGATAGCGGCTGGCCTTGACCGCCATGACGAACCCCTCCGGGGTCCGCTCCCGCCAGGAGGCGAAGTTCTCCGTGGACGGCAGCCGGTAGAAGGCGTTGTTGCTCTCGACGGTGGCGAAGTTCCGCGCGTACTCCTCCAGCCACAGCCGCTGCGGCTTCCCGGCCGGATAGAGCACACCGCGCCAGTCCTTGTACTGCCATCCCGAGGTTCCGACGAGCAGGGGCATGGTCCGATGCCTGCCCCCGGCCCCCGGCGCATAACGCCCGGTCCGCACAGCCCCACGTTCGGCCGACGTGCCCGAGACCACGTGGGATGCCTCCGTGGGTGCCGGTATTTTGGGGCCGCACGTCAGTTCTGGCGGCGTGCGGACAAGGAGGGGCTGGTGAGCGGGGTACTGATCCATCTACCGCGCGGCTGTGAGGACGGCGGGAGCGACGGCGGGGGCGACGGCGGCGGACCCGTGACCCTGCGGCTCGGGCCGGGCGAAACAGCCCGTTTCGGCCGGGGGTCGGCGGCGACCCCGGTGGAGCTGCGGTTCGCCGATGCGGCGGTCTCCCGGCTGGCGGGCGAGATCCGGGTGACGGACGACCACTGGCAGCTCAGCAATCACAGCGCGACCCAGAGCTATCTGGTGGAGAACCCGGAGGGGGCGGGCGAGTATCTGAGAGTGCCGCCGCGCCGGGTGGGCGCCCCGATTCCCTTCGAGTTCGCGCGCGTCGTCCTGCCCGCGCGGGAGACGCCGGTCAGTTTCCAGGTGTTCGCGCCCGACCATGTCTACCTCGACTCCGAGGGCGCCGGCGGCCCGTGGGGCAGCCATACGCTCACCGCGTACTCCCTGGACGAGACGGCCACCTACTTCCTGGTGCTGGTCGCGCTGTGCGAGCCGCGGCTGCGGGACGAGTCGGCGGTGGCGGTGCCGACCACCCCGCAGGTCGTCGAGCGTTTAGGAGACCACCCGGCCTGCCGGCGGCTGACGGCGCGGGCGGTGACGGCGCATATCGACTATCTGGCCGAGGAGAAGCTGCGCATCAGCACTCCGGCCGAGACCGAGCCGCAGCGGGCGGCGCGGCGCAACGGCAAACGGGAGGCGGTCGTGGGGCTGGCGCTGCGGTTCGGGCTCGTCCGGGAGGAGCATCTCGCGCTGCTGCCGCCGCGGACGGGCGCGGGCCCATGGCTGCGGGAGGCGGCCCGGTGAGCCGGGACGGCCGGCGGAGGGGCGACGCGGCCTTGCTCGGCCCGGTCGGCGCATCGCCGGACGACGCGCCTGCGGCCGGCCTCCCGCGCGGCTATCGCGTGGGCGGCTGGGAGGTCACCGAGCCGATCGCGGCAGGCAGCTGGGCCACGGTCTACGAGGGCCGGGCGGCGGGCGACGGCACGGAGCCGGGCGGGCAGCGGGTCGCGCTCAAGTTTCTGCCCACCGCCGGGCTCGCCCCGCGTCAGGCGCGTTCGGTCGTGGAGACGGCCCGGCGCGAGATCGACCTCGGCCGCCGCGTCCGCCATCCGGGGCTCATCCGGCTGCTGGACTTCGCCGTACTGAGCGAACCGGACCGCCCCGCTCTGGACGGGGCTGTCGTCCTCGTCATGGAGCGGGCGCGGGGCAGCCTGCGGGACCTGCTCGACGCACCGGTGGACCGGGCCGAGGCGGCCCGGCTGCTCACCGGGGTCTGCGAGGGGCTGGCCCAGCTGCACGGGCTGGGCTGGGTGCACGGCGATCTCAAGCCGGACAATGTGCTGCTCATGCCGGACGGTTCGGTCAAGCTCTCCGACTTCGGCCTCGCGGCGGAACTCGCCGGCACGCACGGCACCCATGGCTACATCCCGCCGATGGGCACCCCCGACTATCTGCCGCCGGAGCGCTGGCGGGCCCCACTGGGCGAGCGCGGCGTGCAGGTGCGGCCCAGCGGCGACATCTGGGCGCTGGGCATCATGATCCACGAGGTGTTCGCGGGCGGCCGCTCGCCCTTCCCCGGCGGCACCCCGATCGCGCGTGCCGCTGCGGTGCAGGAGTACGCGGAAGCGCGGGCGCCGCTGCGCCTGGACGACGCCGTGCCGCCGTTCTGGCGCGCCCTGGCCGCCGACTGCCTCGCCCCGACGCATCAGGCGCGCGCGGAGCACACCGCCGAGCGCCTGCTGGCCCGGATCAGGGCCGGACAGCGGGCCTGGACGGGCGGGCAGGGCGGCGGGTCCGACGCGCCGTCCGAGGCGGCCGGCCCTTCTCCGGGCACGGCCGCCGCCGCCCCGGGCCCCGCCTCCTCCTCCGCCGCCGTCGGACGGCGGAAGCGGACCCTGGCCCTCCTCACCGCTGTCATGGTGTGCGGGACGGCCGCGGCGGGCGGTGCGCGGGCGGTGCGCGGCGGCGGTTCCGCCGATCCGGACGCGGCCGGCCCAGCAGGACGCGTCCAGGTGTTCAACGCCGAGCCGAGCTGCCGCGACCGTGCCGACCGGGCCCGGCCGTGCAGCCTCGGCCTCTCGGTCGACCCCCTGCTGCCGTACACAGCGGACAATGTCGTGCCGCACCGGGTGTGGCACGGGGACGTCCTCGCCGCCGAGTGCCGCTACCCCGACGGCATGGTGATCGTCGACGAGGTGGGAACCCGGTCCGCCGAGTGGTTCCGGGTCCGTCTGCCGGAGGACTCCGAGCGGGCGACCGCATGGCTGCCCGCGGTGCGGACGAAGGACCGCCCCGGGCTTCCCGAGTGCACCCGGCCCTTCTCCGCGCGCTGAGCCGCCGGCGGCCGGGCCGCGGGGTGCGGCCGCCGCGGTCAGGCGCACTGTCCGGGGCCCCGCGTCCCAGACGGGCGCCGTCTCGCCGCGTCCGCCGCGGCCGCGGCGGCCGGCTGGAGGAGCCCCGCGGCGGGCACGGCGCACAGGTCCCGTTCTGGGGGGCACAGGAATCTCCCTCGGCTGGGCTCGGCTGAGCTGGAAGCGCCGTGTTTCCGCGGCACCCTGAGCCCTATCGGGGATCGCCGGGCGCTGTCAGTCCGTAACGTTCCGGGTGCCCTGGCCCGAACGACCGCGGATACCTTCCAAGCCGCCGGTTCCCCCAGGAGGCCCAGTTGAGCGAGCACCGCCCCACCCGCAGAAGCGTCCTGAAGGCCGCCGGCGGGGCCTGGGCGGCCATGGCGCTGGGCGGCGGAAGCGTGCTCGCGGCGGCGTCGCCGGCGAGTGCGGTGGGCGACGGGCACGGGCTGCGGATCGTGGACCGCCTGGAGAGCGATCCCCGTATGCGGCACTACCGCTTCAGGACGGCTGCGATCGGCTGGGACCCCGGCGTCAACGTCCTGCTCCCGGACGGCTATCACACCAGCGGGCGCAGATACCCCGTTCTCTATCTGTTCCACGGCGGCCTGGGGGACTTCACCGCCTTCGACCGCCCGCCGCTGAACATCCGCGCCTGGACCGCGGGCAAGCCGATCATCGTGGTGATGCCCGACGGCGGAAAGGCAGGCTGGTACTCCAACCCGGTCAGCTCCCTCGCGGGGCCGAGGAACTGGGAGCACTTCCATATCGAGCAGCTGATCCGGTGGGTCGACGACAATTTCCGCACCTACGCCGAGTGCGCCGGCCGCGCCGTCTCCGGGTTCTCGATGGGCGGCTTCGGCGCGCTGAAGTACGCGGCCAAGCACGGGGGCCACTTCGCCTCGGTGAGCTCCCACTCCGGCCCGGCCAGCCTGCGCCGCGACGACAGCGCGGTGATCCGCTGGGCCAATGTGTCCTCCGCGGCCGTGGAACTGGGCGGCGGCACGGTCTACGGAGTGCCGTGGGACCAGAACAGGATCAGCGCCGACAACCCGGTGCAGCGTATCGAGAGCTACCGCGACAAGCGGGTCTTCCTGGTCGCGGGCGCCAGCCCGGATCCGGCCAACCCGTTCGACACCCTGAACGAGGTCCATGTGCTGGGCGGGCAGCGGGAGTTCCGCGGCCTGCTCGACAGGGCCGGCATTGCGCACGAGTGGCACGAGCGCCCCGGCGGCCACCATGTCCGGGAGGATCTGTTCATCCACGACCTCAACGGGATCATCGGCCGGCTCCGCAAGGCATAGCGAGGCATAAGCAAGGCATAGCCCGGCCGCGTCTCACAGACGGCGGCGCGGATCGTCGTACGGGGACCAGGGTGCGCGGTGGCGGGGCGCCGACACACCGCGCGCGAAGGCGGCGACGCTCTCGCGCGAGGTGGTGACCCGCCAGTCGATCTCCCTGACCGCCTGGTACCAGATCACGCCGATGATGCCCGGGTGCCGGGGCAGCGAGCGGAACATCCCGGTGATCCACTCCGCTTTGCGCCCGGCCGCGTCCGTCGCCGCCACCTCCGTGATCACCAGCGGTTTGGCGGTGAGACGGCGCAGCCGGGCCTGTGAGCCGGAGAAGATCCGGTCGAAGGACTGGTAGTTCTCCTTGCCGACGGTGCCGTAGTAGCCGGAGAGCCCCACCCAGTCCACATAGGCGTCGCCCGGGTAGAGGCGTTCGTACGGTGTGGCGTTGGCGTAATGGACGTTGGGGCTCCACACCCAGACCGCGTTGTCCGCCCCGGCCCGCTCGAAGATGCGGTGCACATGCCGCCAGGCCCGTACATAGTCGCCGGGGCGGTTGTCGTTGGACTGCTCGCACCACGGGTACCAGTAGCCGTTCATCTCATGGGCGAAGCGGATCCCGACGGGGTAGTCGAGGGAGGCGACGCCTTCGGCCCAGGCGCGGATGTACGGGTCGAACGCGCCGTCGGCGATCCTGGAGAGCCGGTAGGCGGGCTGCTCGCCCCGCAGTCGCGGATCCTCCGCCTCCGCCCGGTGGTCCCAGGGCTCCCAGGCGAGCATAGGCATCATGCCGCGCCGGGCGACGTCGTCGATCCGCTCCGCGTCGAACCGGTCGTGCGCCCAGTCCTGGGCGAACTGGTAGACCTGCGGCCGGTGTCCGGTGCGGCGGGTGAAGTCGGCGGCCTCGGACAGATCGTGAAGCCCCTCACCGGTCATGATGCCGACGAAGACCTCGCCGCGCTCCGGGAACGTGCCGCGCGGGACGGCGCTGTCCGTGGCCCTGTCCGGCCCGTTCGGCGGGAGGCCCGCGGTGGGCGGCAGCGCGGCGTCGACGGCCGCCGCGCGCCGCCGCTGCTGTTCGGCCGCCAGCTGCGGCCCGACCACGAAGGCATAGCCCGCCAGCAGCACGGCGAACGCCGCGACGAGCGCCTTGGCGGCCGTGAACCGCGTCATCGGGCGTCCGGGGCACGCTGACCGGCAGAGGAGGATCCGAGGGCGGAGGCGCCGAGGGCCGCGTCCCCGGCGACGGCGGGCGTGGGCGTGGGCGCGGCGAGCGCCGTGGCGGCGGCCATGAGCGGCGGAAGCAGGCCCGCCAGCAGGGCCAGCGCCGCCCAGAAGCGGGGCGCGGGATGGTCGTACCCCAGCGCGTAACTGGCCGCCAGCGGCGCCGCGACCGCCGCCGCCCAGATCAGATGGAGCCGGAAGGTGCGCGGCGTGTCGGCGCTGCGCAGCTCGCCCTTGGCGGTGACCGCATACCCCAGCGGCCGGCGCAGCAGCGCGGACACCGCGGCCGCCGCGTACACCGGGCCGGCGAACAGCGCCAGCGCGAAGCCCGTGAGCCCCGGATCGCGCCGTTCGTGTGCGGCGAGGTTGAAGCGGCGCAGCCACAGCCACAGGACGAGCCAGCTGCCCATCCCGGCGGACCACAGCCCCAGCCAGGTCGGCCCGTCCAGTCCGGCGGACATGATGCCGAGCAGCAGGGCGAGGACGGTCGCGGCGGTGCCCAGGAGCAGGGTCAGGGCGACGCTGGGGTAGTAGAACTGCACCAGGGTGTACAGCAGCCGCTGACGCCGGGTCAGCCGGATGCCGTCGGTGAGGCGGCGGTTGAGCTTGATCTCCCAGACCCCGTAGGCCCAGCGCTTCTGCTGGTTGAAGTAGTCGGTCCAGGTGGTGGGGCCTTCGCCGACGGCGATCACATCCGGGGTGTAGACGCCTTTCCAGCGGTTGCCGGTGCGCTGGTTGACGGTGCCCTGGACGCGCATGCTGGTGAGGTGGTCCTCGATGATGGAGTCCTGGTAGCCGCCGATGCTGCGCCAGGCGGCGGTCCGGTAGAGGTGGTTGGTGCCGATCAGCAGCGGTGCGTCGAGTCCGTTCCCGCCGCGCTCGACGATCCCGCTGAAGAGGTACTGCTGCACGGACGCGCCGTGCGCGATCCAGTTGTCGTACATGTTCCCGTACACCTGGGGGGCGACCACGAACGCGACGTCGGGGTCGTGGAAGTAGCCGAGGGTGCGCTCCAGGAAGCACGGCAGCGGGACATGGTCCGGGTCCATCTGGGCGACCACGTCATAGCGGCGCTCGTGCTCGGCGCGCCATGCGTTGTGGTTGCCGGACTTGGTGCGGGTCCGGAAGATGCCCCAGGGCCGGTGGTACTCGGGGCGGTTCTTGCGGCTGAAGTGGTGTACGCCGAGCCGGGCGGCCGTGGCCCGCACGGCCGGGTCGTCGCCTTCGTCCAGGATCCAGACGTCCACGGCGCCCCCGTAGTAGGCGACCCTCAGCATCGCCTCCAGGGTCTGCTCGGCCACGGCGAGGGGCTCTTTGGACGGCACGATGGTGGTCAGCATCGCGATCCGCAGCCCGCGGGGAGGGGTGAGCGGCACCGGGTCCTTGGCGTGCCAGGCGAATGTCCATACGGCGAAGACCTGCACCACCTTGATGACCTCGATGGTGACGACCACGCAGAAGGCGAACCGGGCGAGGACGACCCGCCAGTCCCCGGCCGCGGTCACGCCGGGGCCGGGGATGTGCTGGGGCAGCAGCAGCCAGGCGGCGAGGGCCAGTCCGCTGAGCGCGGTCAGCGCGGCCAGAGCGGTCAGGACGAGCCGCTGGACGGCGGTCAGGACGGAGCGGAACCGCACCCGTGCCGGTCCGGTGTGCACGAGCGTCAGCGGTCCTGCGGTCCAGGCGCAGCGCCGGTAGGCGGCGCGCGCCCGGTCCTTTCCCTGCGCGTCGCCGGAGTCCGGCCGCCGCCCGCGCGGACGGAGGCGTCGTCGCTGTTTCGACTGGGCACGCAGCCCGCGCAGCGGCATCGGTCCCTCCCCCTGGGGCGCGCCGCACCGCCGCTGCGGGCCGCGCGGAGGCCCCGTCTCACCCTGTGCACCGCCTCAGACACCCCGCCGCTTCGGCACGGTTCCTTAACCGCACCCGCGCGAGCCGGGGATTTCCCCTCGGCTGCTCCGCGTGCGTGCATCACCTGCGTACGGCGTAGAGCTGCTGGTCACCGCCCCCGAAGTAGACGGCGTCCGCGGCGGCCGCCGGCGGATGCACCTCCGCGCCGGCGGTGAACGTCCAGCGCAGTTCGCCGCTGTCGGCGTCGACGGCGTACAGCTTCTGGTCGCTGTTGCCCGCGTACACGGTCCCGTCGACGACCGCGGGCGCGGTGACATCGCCCCCAGTGGGCAGCGACCACCGTTTCCTGCCGGTCGCGGCGTCCCGGGCGAACAGATCGCGGCCGCCGCCGCCGAAGACCGTGCCGCGCGCCACCGCGGGCCCGGCCTTGACGGAGGCTCCCCCGGCCCGCCACACCTCGCGGCCCGTGGTGGCCCGTACGGCATAGAGGGTGTTGTCGGTGCTTCCGAAGTACACCAGCCCGCCGGTCACCACGGGGAACCAGGAGACGGCGCCTTTGGTGGTGAACGCCCACCGCTCGACGCCGAGGTGGGCGTCCACGGCGTATAGACGGGTGTTGCTGCATCCGACGTAGACGGTCTCTCCGGCGATCACCGGGGAGTGGGTGTCATGGCCCGTCCTGAACCGCCACAGCCGGCTGCCGTCGGACACCTTGACGGCGTAGAGGTACCCGTCTGAGCTGCCGACGTACGCCACGCCGCCGGTCACCGCGGGCGAGTGCACGATGCCGCCGGTGGCGAACGTCCAGCGCTCGTCGCCGGTTCTGGCGTCGAGTGCGTAGAGCTTGCCGTCGTCGCTGCCCAGATAGGCCACCCCGCCGAGGATGTACGGCGCCGAGCCCAGGGCGGCGCCGGTCGTGTACGCCCAGCGCCGCGCGCCCGACGCCGCCTCGACCGCGTACAGGGTGCCGTCGTTGCTCGCCGCGTACACCAGGTCCCCGGCGACCCGCGGGTGGTTGACGAGGATTCCGGCGACCGGGAAGCGCCACAGCCGGGTCCCGGGCGGTTCCCGCCCGAAGTCGCCGCCGCTGAGGAGCCGCCATCCGGTGAACCCCAGGGCCGCGGTGGCCGTAAGCGCGGCGGCGGCCAGCGCCACGCGGCGGCGGGGACCTCCGGGGGGCCGCCCGGAGCCGGAGCCTGGACCGGACGCACCGGAGGGGCCGTCGCCGCCGTCCGGTGCGCCGTCCGGTGCGCCGTTCTGCCGCAGATCGGCGTCCGCGCCGGGGTCCGTGCCGGGGTCCGTCTCCTGCCCGCCGTCGGTGTGGGCGAGGATGCCCCGCGGATCCGTCGCGGGGCCGGAGGGCAGCGGGGGCAGCCAGCCGGGCCCGAGGAGCTCGGCCCTGGCCCGCCCGGCGCCGAGCACCGCCGCGACCTCGTGCAGCCGGGGACGCCGTGCCGCCTCCTTGTCCAGGCAGGAGGCGGCGATGGGGCGCAGCCACTGAGGCGCCGCGTCCAGTCGCGGCTCCTCGTGCACGATGCGGTACAGCAGCAGATCGGCCGTGCCCTCGCCGAACGGACCGGCCCCGGTTCCCGCGAAGACCAGGACCGCGCCGAGCGAGAACACATCGGCGGCCGGCCCGATGCCCTTGCCGCGGATCTGCTCCGGCGCGATGTACCCCGGCGAGCCCATCAGCGTCCCCGTCCTGGTCAGCACGCTGGCCTCGGCCACGCGGGAGATCCCGAAGTCGATGACCCGCGGCCCGTCGGACGCGAGCAGCACATTGCTCGGTTTGAGGTCCCTGTGCACCACGCGCGCCGCGTGGATCGCGGCGAGCGCCTCCACCAGCCCGAGCCCCAGCGCCCGTACGGACGTCTCGGGCAGCGCCCCCGCGGCGCGCACCGCCTGGTACAGCGAAGGACCGGGGATGAAGGCGGTCGCCAGCCAGGGCGGGGACCCCCCGGGGTCCGCGTCGACGACCGCGGCGGTGAACGGACCGGCCACGGAGCGGGAGGCGGCGACCTCCCGCGCGAAACGCTCGCGGAAGGTGTCCTCCCCGGCGAGATCGGGCCGGATCACCTTCAGCGCGACCTGCTCGCCCTCCGGCGACCGGGCCAGATACACCCGCCCCATCCCGCCGCTGCCCAGCCGGGCGAGCAGCCGGTACCGGCCGATGGCGCGGGGATCGTCCGACGTCAGCGATTCCAAGGCGCCCCCCTCATGACTCCTTGACAGCCAACCTGGTGCCCACCGCGGCGTGACGCTGTCACGCGGGGCGACGGGGGAGAGCCTTCCCCACCGGGCCGCGCGACGAACGGGGGGTGCCCAACAGCCCTTTTAAGCCGCTATGTTACGGCGGCATGAAGACGGCGGCCGAAGGGATGTCCGGCGCCGGGAGGGGCGGGACCTGTGGATGTGACGATCACCCTGCTGACGGATGAACCGGGCGACGAACTGCGGTCCTTACACGGGTGGCTGACCCAGGAGGACGAACTCCGCGGCCGGGTCGGGATCGCCGCCGATCCGCCCGAGCCGGGCACGATGGGCGCGGGGACGGAGGCGCTGCTGGTGGCCCTGGCTCCAGGCGGCGCACTGGCGGTGCTGTCCTGCGTACTGATCACCTGGCTGCGGCAGCGCACGAGCGATGTGACCCTGACCGCCGTGCGCGACGGTGACCGCGCTCAGGTGACGCTGTCGGCCAGACGGGTGCGCGGCCTCGACGGAGCGGGGCTTCAGCGGCAGATCTCCGAGGTGGAGCGGCTGCTCAAGGACGAGCTGCCGGGCGGCGAGAGCGATGCCGGATCACGGCGCCCCGTCGAGGAGTGAGCCGCCGACGGCGCTGAGCGCCCCCGGTGTCAGGGTCCTGCTGGCCGGGACGGGCGCCCATGGTGCGCAGTCCACGCTCCCGGCCCTCCCCAGTGTGCCCGGCACGGTGCGGGATCTGGGACGAACGCTGGTGGAGCGGTGCGGCCTCGCCCCCGCGGATCTGAGCATTCTGCTCGACCCGCCCGATCCCCTGGCGCTCGGTGAGGCGCTGATGCAGGCGGCCGTGCAGGCCGAAGACGTCCTGATGTTCTCGTACATCGGACACGGCCTGGTCAGCGCGGGCAATCAGCTGCACCTCGCCACCGCCGCCACGGACGACGACAGCCGCGGTCTGGCCTTCAAGGCGCTTCCGTACTCCGCGGTCCGCGATGCCCTGGCCGCCTGCCGGGCCCGGACCATCGTGGTCGTGCTGGACTGCTGTTTCGCGGGGCGGGCCCATGGCTCCCTGGGCAGCCCCGCCGAGGACGCCATGGTCGCAGCGCAGGTGCACGGCGGCTATCTGCTGGCATCCGCAGCCCGCCACGAAGCCGCTCACGCTCCTCTCGGAGCACGTCACACCGCCTTCACCGGAGAGCTGATCAGACTGCTCCATGAGGGCGATCCGACGGGCCCTCCCGCGCTGACGCTCGATCACGTCTATCGGCTTCTCACCCGCGCCATGGCGGATCGCGGGCTGCCACGGCCGCAGAGGCAGGCAGCGGGGCTCGCCGATCACATGGTGCTCACCATGAACCGCGCCTACCGGCCGCCGCCTCCCACCGCGGCGAGATCCGCCGACCCGGCGCACGAAGGGGCCGCGCAGGCCACCAGCCCGTACCGCGGCCTGGCCGCGTTCGGGCCAGGAGACGCGGACTACTACTTCGGGCGGGAGCGGCTCACGGCCAGGCTTGTCCAGCTGCTCGTCGAACAGCTGCCGGACAGCGGTCCGCTGGTGGTGACGGGCCCGTCGGGGTCGGGCAAGTCCTCTCTGCTGTACGCCGGTCTGCTGCCTGCCCTGCGGAAAGGACTGCCGGGCGTCGAGGTGTCCCGCACCTGGCCTGTGCTGACGTTCACCCCGCATGCCCATCCACTGTGCGAACTCGCCGAGCGGATGGCCCAGTACGAGCGGACGGCGCAGAACTCGGCACCCTCCGCGGAGTGTTCCGCGGGATCTCCGGACAGCCGGGGATGGCTTTCCGATGCCGCTCGGCGATTGCTGCGATCACCGGCGTCGGGCGCCCTTGTGCCCGGCAGCCGAGTCGTCCTGATCATCGACCAGTTCGAGCAGCTTTTCACCGCATGCACCGACCCCGCCGAGCAGCAGGCCTTCATCCGCGCGCTGTGCCAGGCGAGCAGCCCCGGTACCGACGGATCGGAACCGCCGGTGCTGGCCGTGCTCGGCGTCCGCGCGGACTTCTACGCACACTGCTCGGCCTACCCCGAGCTGGTCCCCGCACTGCAGCACCATCAGCTCGTCACCGAGCCAATGAGCAGTGACGAACTGCTCGACGCGATCGGGAAACCGGCCGCCGCCGCCGGGCTGGTTCTGGAAGACGGGCTGGCCGAGACGCTGATCCGGGATCTGCGAGCCGGTGGCGCGACCGGGCCGGACCACGGCACGCTCCCCCTGCTGTCCCATGCGCTGCTGGCCACCTGGCAGCAGCGCGAGGGCCGACTGCTCACACTCGCCGGCTATCAGGCGACCGGAGGAATCTGGCAGGCGGTCGCCCAGACCGCCGAACGCGTCTACAGCGGCCTCGACCCGGAGGACCGTCGCATCGCCAGGCGCCTGCTGCTGCGGCTCGTCCGCATCGGCGACGGCACCGAGGACACCCGCCGCCCCGCCTCACTCGACGAGCTCGCCGGTGCGGAGGCCGTCACAGATCCGGCATCCGTCGCCCGGGTCCTCGATGCCTTCGCACAGGCCCGGCTGCTGTCGCTGGACGAGCAGGAGGCACAGATCACCCATGAGGCCCTGCTCCACGCCTGGCCGTTGCTGCGCCGGTGGATCGACACCGACCGTGCCGAACTCCTCATCGGGCAGCGCCTCGCCGAGGCAGCCGACCAGTGGGAACGTGAGCGGCGCGATGCCGGGTCCCTCTACCGCGGCACGCGTCTGGAGATCGCCGAGAGATGGGCGGAGTCGGGTCACCGGCATCTGCTGACTCCGGCGATGCGCGAGTTCCTGAACGCGAGTCTCCAGCAGCGGCGGGCGGAGGTCCGCACCAGGCGTCGCCGAACGCGACTGCTGTACGGCCTCCTCGCCGCGCTGGCGGCGCTGCTGCTGATCGCGAGCGGTCTTATGGTGAACGCGGTGCAACAGCGCAGGGACGCCGACCGGCAGCGTGGCCTGGCCATGTCCCGGCTGATCGCAAAGCAGGCGGATGAGCTGCGGGACATCGACACCTCGCTCGCCATGCAGCTGAGCCTGATCGCGTACCGTATCGCCCCGACGTCCGAAGCCCGGGCGAGCCTGCTCAACTCGACCACGGGCCCGGCCGCGACCCGCCTTCTCGGCCCCGAGGGCATCATCCAGTCGGTCGCGTTCAGCCGCGACGGGCACACACTCGCCGCTGCCGGGGCCGACGGGTCTGTGCACCTGTGGGACACGACCGGCGGCCATCGCCCCAGCCTGCTGGGGCAGCCGCTGACCGGTCCCACGGACACCGTCATGTCGCTCGCCTTCAGCCCGGACGGCCGGACGCTGGCCGCCGCGGGCATGGACAGGGTGGTACGGCTGTGGGAGCTCGGCGGCGACCGCGCGAGACCCGTCGCCTACGCCACGGAGCGTCTGCGCGCAGGCGACACCATCTACTCACTGGCCTTCAGCCCCGACGGCACGACGCTGGCGGCAGGCAGCGCGGACAAGACCATCCGCCTGTGGAACGTGGCGGAACCGGAGCGTCCCAGGACCGTGGCCACGCTCAAGGGCCACCAGGGCTTTGTGCAGTCCGTGGCCTTCAGCCCGGACGGCACGCTCCTGGCAAGCGGAGGCACCGACGACACGGTCCGGCTGTGGACGCTGGCGGGCCCTGAGAGTCCCAAAGCCCTCGCCACCCTGAGCGAACCGAGGAAAGACGTCTACTCCGTGGCGTTCAGCCCCGATGGGCGGACGCTCGCCGCCGGGGGCGCCGAGAACACCGTGCGCCTGTGGAACGTCTCCGATCCGGAACGCCCCAGGACGCTGGGACAGCCGCTCACCGGTCCCACCAGCTTCATCCAGTCGGTGGCCTTCAGCCCCGACGGGAGGACGCTCGCCGCCGGAAGCTCCGACGACACGGCCCGTACCTGGGATCTGGCCACCGGACGCCTTGTCTCGGTACTCCCCCATCCGGGCCCGGTGCCCGCGGTCGGCTTCGGCGGAGACACCCAGACACTGGCCACCGGCGCATCCGACGGGGCGGTACGGCTGTGGAAGCTCCCCGGAGCCTCGCTGAGGGGCCCCGCGGACGCCGTCTTCACCGTCGCCTTCTCCCCGGGCGGCAACGTCCTCGCCGCAGGCAGCCGCGACAGGACTCTCTGGCTGTGGAACATGGCCGACCGACGCCGCCCCGCCCTGTTCGGGGGGCTGCTGCCGAGCGATGCCGCAGCAGGCGACTTCGCCGGGTCCCTGGCCGTCAGCCCGAAGCGTCCCCTTCTCGCCACCGGCGGCAACAAAGGCAGCGTCTACCTGTGGGACGTGAGCGACCCGCAGCGGCCGGTTCCGCACACGTCGCGCCCGCTGTCCGGCCCCGAAGACTCGGTGGAAACCCTGGCCTTCAGCCCGGACGACCGGCTGCTCGCCGCCGGCGGCCAGGACCACATGGTCCATGTGTGGGACGTCTCGGACCCCCGGCGCCCTGCCCGTGCGTTCACCCTCATCGGCCACGACAACTATGTGCAGTCCGTCGCGTTCAGCCCCGATGGACGCTTCATCGCCACCGCCAGCGTCGACCGGACCGTCCGGGTATGGAACATCACCGACACCCGCCATCCCACGACGGTCGCGGTACTCGGGGGAGCGAAGAACTATGTGTACGCGGTCGCATACCACCCCCGCCGAGACGTCCTGGTCGCAGGCGACGCTGATGGAAAGCTGCACCTGTGGGACATGTCCAGCCCTCTTGCCCCCACCCGGCTCAGGGCCCCGCTCGCCGCCCACAACGGCTATGTCTACTGGGCGGAGTTCAGCGGGAACACACTGGCCACTGGAGGAACCGACGACAAAGTACGGCTCTGGGACCTGAGCGAGCCAGCCGCACCCCGTACCGTGGCCACCCTGACCGGTCCGGCCGACGGCGTCTTGTCCTTGGCCTTCGGCCCGGACGGCCACACCCTCGCAGCGAGCGGTCTGGATCGAACGGTACGGCTGTGGGAGACCGACCCTGAGCGGGCGGCCGCACACATCTGCTCCGTCTCCGGAGACCCGATCAGCAGGGACGAATGGGATCAGTACGTCCGCGACGCCGACCGGGCCTATGCCCCGCCCTGCCCGTAGCCGCGCCGCTCCGCCCGGATCGGCTGTGCAGAGACCTAATTCGTAATGGAATCCATTTTCATATAGCCTCGGGTTCGCCCGACTCAGAGAGGACCCGAACACCATGGCCGTACCCAAGCGGAAGATGTCCCGCAGCAACACCCGCCACCGCCGCGCCCAGTGGAAGGCCGCCACGCCGCAGCTCGTGCCCGTCACGGTGGACGGAGCCGTCCATCTGGTGCCGCAGCGGCTCGTCGCGGCGTACGAGCGCGGTCTGCTGCGCCCCGAGGGCTGACGGGGATGGCCGGCCGACTGCCCGTGACCGTGCTGTCCGGCTTCCTCGGGGCGGGGAAGACCACCCTGCTCAACCATGTGCTGAGCAACCGCGAGGGCCTGCGCGTCGCGGTGATCGTCAACGACATGAGCGAGGTCAACATCGACGCCGCGCTGGTGCGGGGCGGCGAGGCCGCGCTGTCGCGGACCGAGGAGCGGCTGGTCGAGATGACCAATGGGTGCATCTGCTGCACCCTGCGCGACGATCTGCTGGAGGAGGTCGACCGTCTCGCCCGCGAAGGCCGCTTCGACTATCTGCTGATCGAGTCCAGCGGCATCTCCGAGCCCATGCCGGTCGCCGCGACCTTCGCGTTCCCGCGCGACGACGGGGCGACACTCGGCGAGCTGGCCCGGCTGGACACCATGGTGACGGTGGTCGACGCGGCGAACTTCCTCCCGGAGCTGGAGGGCGGAGACTCACTCGCCGAGCGCGGACTCGACCAGTACGAGGACGATGAACGCACCGTCAGCGATCTGCTGATGGACCAGATCGAGTTCGCCGACGTCATCGTGGCCAACAAGCTCGATCTCATCGCCCCGGAGCACGCCGACCGGCTCAGGGCCGCGCTGACCCGGCTCAATCCGGCAGCCCGGGTGGTGTCCGCCACCCATGGGCGCGTGGACCTCGGCGACGTCCTCGGCACCGGGCTCTTCGACCTGGAGCGCGCCCAGCAGGCCCCCGGCTGGGTCATGGAGCTCAACGGCGACCATGTCCCGGAGACAGAGGAATACGGCATCTCCAGCACCGTCTTCCGCTCCGCCCGGCCGTTCCACCCGGGCCGGCTGTGGACCTTCGTGACCGAGCGCCTCGACAGCGGGGCGTACGGGCGGGTCCTGCGGTCCAAGGGCTTCTTCTGGCTGGCCAGCCGCCCGAACGTGACCGGCCTGTGGTCGCAGGCCGGATCGGTGGCCCGCTTCGAACCCTCGGGCGCCCGTGACGAGTCCGCCGCCCAGGGCCAGGAACTCGTCTTCATCGGCACCGGGCTGCGCACCGAGGCGCTTCACACGGCCCTCGCCGACTGCCTCATGGCCGAAGGCGAGAGCCGCGCGGCCGCCGATCCGTTTCCCCCATGGGACGCCTACGGCATCGACGACGCCTGCGAGCACGACCACGGGCATCGGCACGAGCACCCCGGACTCGCCCCGCAGAGGTAGCGGTTCCGGGTGGGACGGCGGGCGGGGCGGCCGACCCCCGAAGCGGTCGCCCCGCCCGGGCTCTCAGTGCGTCACAAGCCGTGCGGGCTCCCGGCATACCCGCTGCGACCACAGGAGCAGCAGGGGCGGCAGCAGCAACTCGACCCCGATGCCGGCCGTGAAGAGGGCGTGCGGCGCGCCGGCCGACAGATACGACAGGCCGCGTGCCAGCCCGCCGAGGAACACGGCGCCGAACACGGCCCGCAGCGCGAAGGCGTGGCGTTCGATGTGCCGGACCGTGCCCAGCATGACGATGCCGAGGGTGCACCACAGCCCGGCGAAGAAGCGGTAGTTGCTGTCCAGCGTGGCGCTTGCCTCCGGGCTGCCGGGCAGGACGGACGGTCCGACGGCGATGTCGGCCAGGGCGGTGCCCACCACGACCAGGCCCAGCAGCAGGATCACCGACTGGAACCAGCGGCGCGACGACGGCATGACGGACTCCTCGCTCAGGTGTGTGCGGTGATTCCATCGTCGCCGGGCCGCCTGCCTGCCGGGAAGTGCTGACTGATGCGCGTACGGCCCCAATTGATAACTTCCCGTTTATGAGTATGGGTGACGGGTCCGATCCGAGCATGCGTCAGCTGCGGCTGCTGCTGGTCCTCGCTGAGGAGCTGCACTTCGGGCGCGCCGCCGAGCGCCTCTACATCAGCCAGCCCGCGCTCAGCAGACAGCTTCGGCGGCTGGAGGAACAGTGGGGCGTGGCCCTGCTGGAGCGGTCGACCCGGCGGGTGCGGCTCACCGCCGCCGGTGAGGCCCTTCTCCCCCGCGTCCGGGCGGCGGTCGGGGCCGCCGAGGCGCTGCGGGAGGCCGTGCGGGAACAGGAGCGGGCGCTGTCCGGCCGCGCCGTCCTGGGCTGCTATGTCACGGCTCTGCCGGTCATCCGGGCCCTGGTGGAGCGGGTCGGGGAGCGGCATCCCGGGCTGGAGACGGCGCTGCGCGAGGTGGACTTCGCCGAGCAGTTCGGCGCGCTGCTGGACGGCCGGGTCGACGCGGTGCTGTGCTACGGGCCGGCGCCGCCGGGCGTGCAGTCCCTGCGGCTGGCGACGGAACCGGTCGTCGCCTGTCTGACGGACCGCCACCGGCTGGCCGACCGCGGTTCCGTGACGCTGGGCGAGCTGGCCCAGGTGCCGGTGGTCGGTCTGTCATCGGCCGTGCCGGAAGGGTGGCGGGCCTTCTGGGCGGCCGATCCGCGGCCGGACGGCACACCCGTGGCGTACACCGCGCATACGGCGGCGACGTTCGAGGGCAGCCTGGCGGCGGTCGCCCGGGGCGCCGGGCTGCGGCTGGTCTCGGCGAGCTGCCGCGAGCTGTTTCCCCGGCCCGGCATCCGGTACGTCGACGTCCTCGACGCCCCGCCCTGTACGGCGCTGCTGGCGTGGGCGACGGCCCGCCGGGACGCGCCGGGGGTGGTGGCGCTGCGGCGGGCGGCCGGTGAGCTCGCGGCCCGGGCGGCGGAGGGCGGACCGGACGCCCGCTGGTGGGAGACGGCGGCGGGCGGGACGGGCGGCGGGACGGCCTGAGCGCCCCGGCGCCGAAGCCTGCTCAGCGCACCCTCCCCCGTGGTTTCAGCGGTGTCGCGGGGAGTTCGGGGGCGGGGAGGCGGTCGCCGGCGTAGCCCTTCACCTCGCCGAAGCGGGTGCCCGTCATCCATGCCTCGCGGGCCTCGGCGATCTCCTCATGGGTGCGGCCGATGAGGTTCCACCACATGACGATCTCCTCGTCGAAGGGCTCGCCGCCCAGCAGCATCACCGCCGCGTCCGACTCGGCGCGCAGGGGGAGTTCGGTGCGGCCGCAGCCGAGGTAGAGCATCGAGCCGGGCAGGACGGGGACGGAGTCCACATGGGTTTCGCCGGACATGGCGAGGACCGCGTACTCGAAGTCGGGGTCGAGCGGGAGGCGGGCCTCGGCGCCGCGGGTGAGGGTGAGGTCCGCGCCGGTCAGCGGGGTGTGGACGACGCCGGGTGAGACGGCGCCGTCGAGGGCGCCGAGGATGACGGTGGCCGTGAGGCCGGGGGCGGTGACGGCCGGCAGGTCGGTGTGGTGTTCGAAGCGCGGTTCGGTGTGGCGGGCGCTGTCGGGGAGCGCCACCCACAGCTGCGCGCCGTGCAGGAAGCGGGGGTGCGGGACGGGGCTCTCCTCGGAGTGGCTGATGGCCCGGCCCGAGGTCATCAGGCCCAGTTCGCGGGGGCGGACCAGGGCCAGTGAGCCGGTGCTGTCACGGTGCAGCACCTCGCCCTCGTGGAGCCAGCTGACGGTCTGGAGTCCCATGTGCGGATGGGGCGGCACCTGCATGCCGGGCTCCCCGGCGATGTCGTCGGGGCCGTAGTGGTCGACGAAGGCCCAGGCGCCGACCATGCGGCGGCCGAGGTTGGGCAGCAGTCTGCGGACCTCGGTGGATTCCCCGAGGGGCACGCGGCGGGGGCTGAGGAGTTCTCGTACGGGTTCGGCGACGACGAAGCCACGGCCGCCGCAGAGGGAGGGGACGGCCTGACGGTCGAGATTGCTCATGACGGCCAACCTAGTCGGATCCGGCCGGGCGAGGGGGCCGAACGGCCCTGTCGCCAGGCCCGGGCAGCCCTGGGGCGGATGGGGCGTGCCGGTGGACGCTGGGTTCGACGGCGTAGCAGACGTCCCCGGGCGTAGCAGACGTCCCTGAGAGGGCGGGGGTCGCCATGAAGGACACAGCGCATCCGCGGCGGGCGGCGGGGAATCCGCTGCGCCGGAGGTGCGACGTCGTGGAGGCGTGGACCGCCGCCGTGTTCGCCGGGGCCCTGGTCGTGGGCGCTCCCGCGGCGGGGGCGGCCGCGGGCTGGATGACGTACGAACACGGGCGCGCCGCTGCCGCCGAGCAGGCGGCGGCCCGCCAGCCCGTCGAGGGGCGGCTCCTTGAGGACGCCGGGGCGCCGCGGGTGTCGGCCGACCGCGGCGGGACGAGCATCGACTCCTGGGCGCGGGTCCGCTGGCAGGAGCCGGGCGGCAAGCAGGCAGAGGGGCTCGTTCCGGCGCCGGAGGACGCTGTGCGCGGTGACCGCGCGGTGGTGTGGCTGGACGAGCGGGGGCGGGTGACCCAGCCGCCGGACAGCGACGCCGACGTGTGGGCCAGCACCATCGTGGTCGGCACGTTCACCGCGGGCGGTGCGGCCGCGCTCGCTGCGGGCGGCCGGCTGTGGCAGCGCCGCGCCGCGCTGCGCCGCCGGATGGAGGAGTGGGAGGCGGACTGGGCGAAGACGGAGCCCGAATGGAGCCGGCGTGGAGTGTGAGGGCCCAGCCTTGGGCCAGTCGGCCCTCCCGTGTGATGGGCCGGAGTCCGAGGCTGGAACACAGGATGCGAGATGAAGGAGCAGCAGCGATGAGCACCCCCTCCCCCACGCGTATGGCCGCCTCCCTGCCCGCCGAGTACCGCGCCCGGCTGATGGCGACGGCCAGGGAGGTCGGCTTCCCCGAGAACTACCGGATCTTCGAGGAAGGGCAGTCGGCCGACCACTTCTGGATCATCCGCTCGGGCACGGTCACGCTGGACTTCAGGGTGCCCGGCGGGCGCAAGGCCGTCATCGACTCGCTGGGGTTCGGGGAGCTGGTGGGCTGGTCCTGGCTGTATCGCCCGTATGTGTGGCAGCTGGGCGCGGAGGCGATGACACCGGTGCGGGCGCATGAGTTCGACGCCGAGGTGGTGCGGATGATGATGGACGCCGACCCCTCGTTCGGCTCCGCGATGGGGCACTGGATCGGGCGGGTGCTCTCGCACCGGCTGCATGCGACGCGAGTCCGGCTGCTGGATCTGTACGCACCCCATGGAAGCGGAAGCTGAGGAGTTCTCCATGCCGGTGGCATCGAACGACGCCGGGCCGCGGAAGCCTGCCCCGCACACCGTCAGCGACGTCATGACCCATGCGGCCGTCGCCGTGGGGCGGCGCGCTGCCTACAAGGAGATCGTGGAGCTGATGGAGCGGTGGAAGGTCAGCGCGCTGCCCGTCCTGGAGGGCGAGGGCAGGGTGATCGGCGTGGTCTCCGAGGCGGATCTGCTGCCTAAGGAGGAGTACCGGGTGGAGCGGCCGCTGTGGGGCGCGGAGCCGCCGGCCGATGCGGTGAAGGCCGAGGGCGTGTGCGCCGAGGAGCTGATGTCGGCTCCGGCCGTGACGGTCCACCCCGATGCCACGCTGCCCGAGGCGGCGCGGATCATGGCGCGGCGGCGGGTGAAGCGGCTGCCCGTGGTGGACGCGTCGGGGATGCTGGAGGGCGTCGTGAGCCGGAGTGACCTGCTCAAGGTGTTTCTGCGCGGGGACGAGGAGATCGCCGCCGAGATCGACGAGGCGGTGCTGCGGCATCTGCCGCCGGACGCCCGGGTGCGGGCGACGGTGCGGGAAGGGGTGGCGACGATCGGCGGCCGGCTGCCGGACCGGTCCCTCGTTCCGCTGATCGCCCGGTCCGTGCGGGCGGTGGAGGGCGTGGTGGACGTCCGGATCGAGCTGAACCCCGACGACGAGGCCGAGGCCGGGGCCGGAGCGGGGACCGGGGACGAGGCGGGCGCGGGGGACGGGACGGGGACGGAGGACGGGACGGGGACGGGGGACGGGACGGGGACGGGGGACGGGGCGTCGCGATAGGGACTGTCCGGCGGCGATGGGACCCGTTCGGCCCTGTCGCCGCCCCCGCATCGGCGGCACGATCGATCACATCCGACGGTCAGGGGGCTGAACGGTCAGGGGGCCGATATGTCCGACGCTCCCGCTTTCTCAGCGGAGACGCCCATCCGGGTGCTGCTCGTGGACGATCACGAGGTCGTCCGGCGCGGGCTGCACGATCTGCTGGACTCCGAGCCCGACATCGAGGTCGTCGGGGAGGCCGCGACCGCGGAGCAGGCTCTGGCACGGGGACCGGCGCTGCGCCCGAGGGTCGCCGTGCTGGATGTGCGGCTGCCGGACGGGGACGGGGTGTCCGTCTGCCGGGAACTGCGTTCGCGGCTGCCCGGCCTGGCCTGTCTGATGCTGACGTCCTTCGACGACGACGATGCGCTGCTGGACGCGATCATGGCCGGGGCGTCGGGCTATGTGCTCAAGCAGATCAAGGGCTCCGACCTGGTGTCCGCGGTGCGTACGGTGGCGACCGGACAGTCCATGCTCGACCCGGCCACGACGGCGAGGCTGATGCGTTCGCTGCGCGGGCCCGAGCCGGCGGCGGAGGAGGACGAGCGGCTGGCCGGGCTCACCGAACGGGAGCGGTCCGTGCTGGAGCTGATCGGGGAGGGGCTGACCAACCGCGAGATCGGCAAGCGGCTGTATCTGTCGGAGAAGACCGTGAAGAACCATATCTCGCGGCTGCTCGCCAAGCTGGGAGTGGAGCGCCGGGTGCAGGCTGCGGTGATCGCGGCCCAGGTGCACGACCAGCAGGAGCAGCAGGAGCAGCGCGGACGGCATGAGCAGCACGACCGGCATGTCCAGCATGAGCAGGGGCAGCGGGGCCCTCAGTCCGCGGCCGGCAGCGGGATGCGCCACTCCAGCAGGGTGCCGCCGGGCTGATGTGAGGCCACGGTCAGCGTGCCGCCGAGGCGCTCGGCCCGCTCGGCGAGGTTCCGCAGACCTCCGGTGCTGTGGCCCTGCGCCTGCCGGGAGATGCCGGCTCCGTCGTCCGTCACGGTGACGGTCAGCGTGCCGCCGCGGGCGACGAGGGCGACCTCGGCGCGCGAAGCACGGGCGTGCCGGGCGATGTTGCTCAGCGCCTCGCCGATCACGGCCACGACCTCGTCGGCGACCTCCCGGGGCACCTCGGTGTCGATAAGGCCCTCCATGCGCAGCGCCGGGGCGAAGCCCAGCACGCCGACGGCGTCCTCGACGGCGCGCACGGCGCGGCCGCGCAGTCCGTCGGCCTCTCTGGTGCGCTCATGCTCGCGGAGGCCGAAGATGGTCGATCGGATGATCTTGATGGTGGAGTCGAGGTCGTCGATGGCCCTGCCGAGCCGCTCCACGGCCTCGGGGTGCTGGACGAACCGCTGGGCGCTCTGCAGGGTCATACCGGTGGCGAAGAGCCGCTGAATGGCCAGATCGTGCAGATCGCGGGCGATTCTGTCGTGGTCGGCGAGCAGGCTCATCTGCTCGGCGTCCCGCCGTCGGTCGGCCAGTTCCAGGGCCAGGGCCGCCTGTGCCGCGAACCCGGACAGCGGCCCGGTCTCCGTGTCGCTGAACGGCGGCCGTCCCGCCTCCCGGGCCAGGGTCAGCACGCCGCGCACCCGGTCATGGGTGCCCACCGGCACGGCCACCGCGGGGCCGAAGCCCTTCCAGCGGCCGGGCTCGAAGGTGACCCGCGCGTCGTTCGCGATGTCGGGCGAGGTGATCGGCGCGCCCTCGGCGAGCGCGGCCCCGATCAGGGTGCCCCGGGCGGGCAGCAGCTTGCCGCGGTGGCTCTCGGCCCCCTGGCCGAGAGCCAGGGCGCCGCGGAGCCGGCCGCTTGAGTGCCGGGGATCCCGCTCCAGCAGATAGATGGCGCTGAGCTCCGCCGAGGTGATCTGCCGGGCGCGTTCCGCCATCACCTCCAGCACCTCGGTCTCGGAGGACCCGGACAGCAGGGCGCCGGTGATCTCGGTGCTCGCGGCGAGCCAGCGCTCCCTGAGCCGGACCTCCTCGAACAGCCGGGCGTTCTCGATGGCGATGCCCGCCGCCACGGCGAGCGTCGACACCACCGCCTCGTCCTCGGCGTCGAACGCGGCCCCGCCGCGCTTCTCCGTCAGATACAGATTGCCGAAGACCTCGTCGCGGACGCGGATGGGCACCCCCAGGAACGAGCTCATGGGCGGGTGGTGTTCGGGGAAGCCGGACGAGGCCGGGTGTTCGGACAGCTCCTCAAGGCGCAGCGGCTGCGGATTCCGGATCAGTTCGCCCAGCAGCCCGTGTCCGGACGGCAGCTCACCGATCTGCTCGCGTACCTCGTCGCTGATGCCCACGGGCAGGAACTGCGCCAGCTTCCGGTCGTCCCCGATGACGCCGAGCGCTCCGTAGCCGGCGTCGACGAGGGCCACAGCGGCCTCCACGATGCCCCGCAGCACCTGCGGCAGATCGAGCTCGCGCCCCACCGACAGGACCGCCTCCAGCAGGCCGTTGAGCCGGTCCCGGGTGCCCCGCACCTCGTCGATGCGGCCCTGGAGCTCATCGAGCAGCTCGTCCAGCCTCAGCCGCGGCAGCCGGCCCTCCTGCTCGCTTCCGCTGTCCTGGTGCATGGACCCCTCCGCCTGTGTGATCCGCCTGTGTGAGGCGTCAGCGCGCATCCGTGGCCGGTGCCCTTGGTGTCCGTCGCGTGTCCGTGTGCGTCCTTTCCACGGTAGCCGCCGCAGCAGCCCTGCGGCTCAGGACTCGGTGCGCGGCAGCCGGTACCAGTGGCGCTCGCCGGGGTTGAGCACGACATGCCGGTCGTCGGGGAGGATCACGGTGAGCGGGCCGGCCCGCGACGGCGGCACGAAGATGCCCAGGCGGCCGGGCAGCATCCGCACCTGGATGCCCCGGTGGCCGCGGTAGCACAGCGAGAAGACGAAGCGGGAGATCTCGTCCAGCGGCACCGGGTGCAGCCGCAGTCCGTCGGGGCCGGTCTCCAGACCGGTCAGCCCGCGCTGCACCAGATCGACGGTGCCGGCCATCGCGCCCAGATGGATGCCTTCGGCCGTGGTGCCGCCCTGGACGTCGGCCACATCGCTGAGCAGCGCCTCCTCGCAGTAGCGCCAGGCGTCGGCGCCGCCCAGGCGGGTGAGCACCCAGCCGTGGACCAGACTGGACAGCGTCGAGCCATGGCTGGTTCTGCGCAGGTAGTAGGCGACCGTCCGACGCCAGGTCTCGTCGTCGAGGACATAGCCGAGCCGCGAGAACAGCTCCGCGAGTTGGGCCGGGGAGAACAGATGGCCGAGCATCAGCGTGTCGGCCTGCTTGGACGCCTGGTAGCGGTTGACCGTGTCCCCCTCGGCCTCCAGGATCCGGTCGAGTCGGCGGATGTCCGCATAGCGGGCGCGGTATGCGTCCCAGTCCAGCTCGGCCAGTTCCCCGTACCCCTCGAACTGGCTGATCACCCCCTGGTGGAACGGCACATGCAGACCGCGTGAGACGGCCTCCCAGCGTTCCAGGACGTCGGGTTCCGCGCCGAGCTGCTCGAACAGTTCGGACCGCCGCGCCTCGGGCAGCGCCGCCGCCAGTGCGGCCGCCCGCGCGAGCACCCAGGAGGCGGTCACATTGGTGTAGGCGTTGTCGTCGAGTCCGGGGCGGTCGGCACCCGGGTAGGCGTCATGGAACTCGTCGGGGCCGACGACGCCCCGGATGCGCCAGCGGGCGAGGGAGGGGTCGTAGTCCGCCGCGCCCTCCCAGAAGCGGGCGATCTGGAGCAGCATCTCCGCGCCGGGGCCGTGCAGGAATTCGGTGTCGCCGCTGGTCTGCGCGTACCGCCAGACGTTGAGGGCGATGGCCGAGCCGACGTGCCGCTGCAGCCGTGAATGGTCGGGCATCCAGTGGCCTGAGCGGGGGTTGAGATGGACCTCCTGGCTCTCCTCCCGGCCGTCGCGGCCGCTCTGCCACGGGTACATCGCGCCCTGGTGCCCGGCCTTCCGTGCGGACTCGCAGGCCGCGGGCAGCCGGCGGTGCCGGTAGCCGAGCAGGGCGCGGGCGACCTGCGGGAAGTGCAGGCTGAGATACGGCAGGACGAACAGCTCGTCCCAGAAGACATGGCCCCGGTAGGCCTCGCCGTGCAGGCCGCGGGCGGGCACGCCCACGTCGAGGGCCGCGGTGTTGGGCGACAGGGTCTGCAGCACATGGAACATATGCAGCCGCAGCACACGGCCCGCCTCACCCGGCACGGACAGCTCCGCCCGCTGCCACAGCCTGTCCCACGCCTGGCGGTGCGAGGTGAGCAGGGCGGCGAAGCCGGGGGCCTGGGTGACGCTGTCGAGTGCGTCGCGCACCAGCTCGCCGGCGGGGCCGTCGACGGTGGTGTGCAGGGCGGCGGTCTTCACCACGGTGACATGGCGCTGGCGGGAGATCGGCACGATGCAGGACTGGGCGGCCCGGCCGCCGCTGAACCAGGTGCTGACGGCGGCCAGGGGCCGTACGGCGGTGCGCAGGGCCATGGCTGCCTGGAGCAGGCCGTCGGTGGCGCGGCAGCTCAGCCACAGCGCTCCGGAACGGTCCACTCCGCTGCGCAGTCCGGTCAGATGACGGTTCGCCAGTTCCCGGTAGCGGTCGACGCCCGCGTTGACGACGTCCCCGTCCAGTGCGGACTCCACCTCGATCTCGCCCTGCCAGCCGTAGGCGCGCAGCGTGGTGCGCTGGGCGGCCAGATACGGGTCGCCCATGTGGACCAGGCGGGCGTGGGTGACGCCCAGCCGGCGGCCGTAGCCGTCCTGGTAGAGCAGATGGCGGGTGAGCACGCCGGAGCGCAGGTCGAGGGTCAGGTGGTAGCGGCGCAGACTGGCGTGGTCGGGGGTGAGCCAGTCGCCGGGCGGGCCGTCCGCGGGGCGGCAGCGGTAGCGCAGCGGCAGCCAGTTCGGCAGGTTGACCAGGTCTTCGTTGACGATGCGCCGCCCGGCCACCAGTGACTCCAGGCGGTTGTAGCAGCCCGCGCCGTAGGTGGCGGGGTAGTGCACGGGGCCCGCGTCGGTCTCGGGGGCGGCGCCGCGGGTGGCGAAGCGGCCGTTGCCGAGGGTGCACAGGGCTTCCCTGAGACGTTCCTGCTTGGGGTCGTAGCCGCTGTACTCCCAGGTCCATGAGGAGGTCACGGCCCACTCCCCCGGCGGATCCGGCCGGGCAGGCCGGTGAGGTTCTCGACCACGGTGTCGGCCCCGCAGGCGCGCAGCCGGTCGGCCCCGGCCCGGCCGCCGGCCCGGTTGACCCCGATGACCAGGGCGAATCCACCGCGGCGTGCGGCCTCCACGCCGACGGCGGCGTCCTCGACGAGGGCGCTCGCCGAGGGCGGCGCCGCCAGGCGGCGCGCGGTTTCGAGGAACAGCGCGGGGTCGGGTTTGGACGGCAGGCCCAGCCGGGCGACCTCTGTGCCGTCGACGACGGCGTCGAGCAGTTCCGCGACCCGGGAGGCGGCGAGGAGTTCGCCCGCGTGGCGGGAGGCGGAGGCCGCCGCGCAGGCGACTCCGGCACGTCTGAGCGCGTGCAGCGTCTCGGGCACCTCGGGGAAGACCCGCACGGGCCGCTCACGCAGCGCGGCGACGAACATCTGGTCCTTGCGTGCGGCGACGGCCCAGACGGTGTCGCAGCCCGGCGGGTCGTCGGGGGCGCCGAGCGGCAGATAGAGGCCGCGCGAGGTGAGAAACGAGCGGGCGCCCTCGACGCGCGAGCGGCCGTCCACCAGCCGCCGGTACTCGTCGCCGTCGTCGAAGGGCCGCCCCTGAGGGCTGTCGCGGTCCGCCAGGGCGCGCAGACAGGCGTCGAAGGCGCGCTTCCAGGCGGCGGCGTGCACCCCGGCCGAGTCGATCAGCACGCCGTCGGCGTCGAAGACGACGGCGCGCAACGACCTGGGCCGCGGCCCGGGTGGCTCGACCGTGGCCTGCTCGTGGGTTCCCGCCCCGGTGCTGCGTTCCATCCGGATCCTCTCATCTGCACGGTACGCCGTCCCCGCTCACGGTGGGCCGCCGCCGGGTGCGCCGGGCCGCCGCCCGGTGCGGACGCGTCGGCGGCGTCAGGGCCGTCCGCGGGACGGTTCGCGGGAGCCGTGGGCGTGGTCGGGGACGCCGCTCTGCGGGTTGATCACACGCCGGCCGGTCACCCGCTCGGGGGTGATCGCCAGCCACAGCCCGCGCTGCCCGCCCGCCCAGGGCAGGCTCTGCGCCGCGGCCTCCAGGCGGCCGATGGCGTCGGGGGCCGTGACGGCCTTGGCACGGCCGGTCACCAGCACACTCCAGCCCTGGCACTGGGCGTCGTCGATGCGGTCGACCTCGAAGGCGACCTCGGAGCCGGCGGCGGCGGAGGGCACGGCGCCGGGTGCGGTGCGGAAGGCGATCGCGCCGCCGGCGACCACATAGTTGACGGGGACGATGGCGGGGCCTTCGTCGGTGGTGACGCCGACCCGGCCCACGCCGTGGCCGGCGAGCAGCTCCCAGCTCTCGTCCCGGTCCAGTTCGACCAGCCGGGCGTTGCGCGGCGCGCTGGCGGCGCCCGGCGGGCGGCCGGCGGAGCCGCCGGCGAGGTCGGCGACCGTGGTCTCCAGGGCGTCGGCGAGCCTGATCATGGCCCCGATGCCGGGGGCGGACGCGTGTTCCTCCACATACCGGATGTAGCTGGGCGCCGCGCCGCAGCGTGCCGCGACCTGCTCGCGGGTCAGTCCCAGCTCCGCGCGGCGGGCGGCGACGCGCCGGCCCATGTCCGTGGACTGGTGGGCGACGGGACCGGCGGATGAAGCACGTGGTCTCGTGGTCGGCATGTTCCTCACGTCCGTTCGAAGAGGCAGCGCCCGGCAGCCTCGTCCGGCGCCGGACCGGCCGTCACCCCCAGGCTGCCCCGCCGGGCCCTGCGGCCGCATGGGCCGCCAAGCCCGCGGGCGGGGCCGGTCGGCCCTGTCCGCGGGCGCCGTGGGCGGCGGAGTCTGGGGTGTGTGAGGGGTTCCCCGCACATCGCCGCCTATGCATGGAGCGCCTGTCATGGATGACCGTCCCTACACCGTGAACGATGTGATGACCAGGGCCGTCGTATCCGTGGAGCGGGAGGCCCGCTTCAAGGAGATCGCCGCCGCGATGCAGCGGTGGCAGGTCAGCGCGGTGCCTGTGATCGAAGGGGAGGGCCGCGTCGTCGGCGTGGTCTCCGAGGCGGATCTGCTGCCCAAGGAGGAGTTCCGGAGCGGCGGGGCCGGCGCGGTCGGGCAGCGGGAGCGGGCGGCGGACACCGCCAGGGCCGACGGGGTGTGCGCGAAGGATCTGATGACGACTCCCGCGGTGGTGATCCGCGCCGACGCGACGCTGCCGCAGGCGGCCCGGGTCATGGCCCGCCGCCAGGTCAAACGGCTGCCGGTGGTGGACGCCGGGGGTGTGCTGCAGGGCATCGTGAGCCGCGCCGATCTGCTGAAGGTCTTCCTCCGCTCGGATGACGAGCTGGCCTTCCAGGTGCGGACGCAGGTGGTGGACCGGCTCTTCCCCGTGTCGCGGCACGGCATCCGGGTGGAGGTGTGCGACGGGGTGGTCCGTCTGACGGGCACGGTGCGGGACAGCGAGCGGATCCCGCTCGCCCGGAGCCTGGCCCGTTCGGTCGAGGGTGTGGTGGACGTCGTGTGCTCGCTGACCGGGCCGGCGCCCGCCGCGGCCCCGTCTGCACCGTCTGCCCTGTCCGGCTCTTCTGTCTCTTCCGCCCCGTCTGCGACGGGGTGAGCGGCCCGGTACGGCCGCGGCGGCGGCCGTACGGGGGTGCGCCTCCGCGCCCGCCCATGAGCGGCCGCGGGCGCGGAGGCCGGGGGCGTACTCGCCGTCCTCACCGGGGGAGACCCGCGTCGCCGTGGGCGGCGGGTGTGCGGCGGGGCTGCACGGGCAGGGGCAGGAATAGCCGGCATCCGGAACCGGTTGTCGCAGGGCGGGTCCACGGGACGCCGGGAACCACGGGACACCAGGAAGAGGTAGTACGTATGAGCACTGTCGAGCTCACCAAGGAGAACTTCGATCAGGTCGTGAACGACAACGACTTCATTCTGATCGATTTCTGGGCTTCCTGGTGTGGTCCGTGCCGGCAGTTCGCGCCGGTGTACGAAGAGGCGTCGGAGCGGCACACCGATCTGGTCTTCGGGAAGGTCGACACCGAGGCGCAGCGGGAGCTGGCCGCCGCCTTCGGCATCCAGTCGATCCCCACGCTGATGATCGTACGGGAGAAGGTGGCCGTCTTCGCGGAGCCGGGCGCACTGCCCGAGCCCGCGCTGGAGGACGTGATCGGCCAGGCACGCGCCCTGGACATGGACGCGGTGCACAAGTCGGTCAAGGAAGCGAAGAACGGCCAGCAGGCGGGCGGCCAGGACACAACCGGGGCCCCGGAGGCCTGAGAACTCCGGTGGCGGCGGCGTGGCGGCGTCAGCGTTCGAGTACGAGGGCCAGGCCCTGGCCGACCCCGATGCACAGCGCCGCCACCCCGGTGCCGGAACCCGCCGCGGCCAGCTGGTGGGCGACGGAGCCGGCGAGCCGCGCGCCGGACGCGCCGAGCGGATGGCCGATGGCGATCGCGCCGCCCCGCGGGTTGACCAGTGCCGGGTCCAGTTCAGGCCACTCGGCGAGGCAGCCGAGCGACTGGACGGCGAAGGCCTCGTTCAGCTCGAACGTCGTCAGTTCGGCGAAGGTGCGGCCCGCTTTGCCCAGGGCCCGCTGGACGGCCTCGACGGGGCCGAGGCCGAAGAGCTGGGGCTCGACGCCGGTCACCGCGGAGGCGCGGATACGGGCGAGCGGCTCACGGCCCACGGCCCGCAGGCCCTCCTCGTCGACCAGCAGCAGGGCCGCGGCGCCGTCGTTCAGCGGTGAGGAGTTGCCCGCCGTGACCGTGCCGCCGTCGCGGAAGGCCGGCTTGAGCTTGGCGAGGGCCTCCATGGAGGTGGTGTCGCGGATGCACTCGTCGCGTATCGGCTCCATGCCCGCGCAGCCGGTGACTTCGCCGTCGTACAGTCCCTTCGCCCAGGCGGCGGCGGCTT
Source organism: Streptomyces sp. PR69 (assembly GCF_026420845.1). GTDB lineage: Bacteria > Actinomycetota > Actinomycetes > Streptomycetales > Streptomycetaceae > Streptomyces. The sequence continues at coordinate 99,047 of NZ_JAOWCB010000003.1, forward strand.
TCTGATGGCTCGCCAGCGCGAACGCGTCCTGCTGTTCGCGGCTGATGCCGTGCTTCTCGGCGATCAGCTCCGCGCCCTCGCCGAGCGACACGGTCCACTCCGGGGGCATCTCGGGGTTGACCATCCGCCAGCCAAGGGTGGTGGAGTGGAGCTGCTGATGCCCGGCGGGGAAGGCGCGTTCGGGCTTCTGCAGCACCCACGGGGCGCGGGACATCGACTCCACGCCGCCGGCGATCGCGATGGACGCGTCCCCGAGGGCGATGGCGCGCGCCGCCTGGATGACGGCCTCCAGGCCGGAGCCGCACAGCCGGTTGACCGTGACGCCGGGGACGGTCACGGGCAGCCCGGCGAGCAGGACGGCCATGCGCGCCACGTCGCGGTTGTCCTCGCCCGCGCCGTTGGCGTCCCCGAAGACGACGTCGTCGATCCGGGCCGGGTCGAGGTCCGGGGAGCGGTCGGCCAGCGCCCTGATGACATGCGCGGCGAGATCGTCGGGCCGCACGGAGGAGAGCGCGCCCCCGAACTTTCCGACGGGGGTGCGGACGGCGTCGACGATATAGACGTCGCGGATGCTCATCGGATGTCTCCCGGGCGTGGACCAGCGTATGCGCATGTTCTTCTGTTCGTCCGGTGAACGGTGGTTCACCTGGTCAGGCCCGAGTCTCTGCTGCTCCCCGCGCCCTGTCAACGCCCCGAGGGGCTCGGCCCCCCGGCCCCTGAAGGGTCAGCTCTCCGCCTCGACGACCCTCGCCGACAGGCCGTAGTCCAGTTCCGCGCCGTCCACCAGCAGCGCCTCCACCGTCAGGGTCCGGGGGTCGATGTCGGCCTCGACGCCGCCGCCGACGTAGCGGGGGTAGCCGGAGGCTCCGTACTGGCCGGTCGCCTCGACGACCGCGGAGCGGATGGCGCTCTCGATCAGTTCGGCGCCTTCCTTGCCCTCGACATGCTCGGGCACCAGGAGGATCTCGAACCGCTGCGGCTGGCTGCTCATACCAGTGACGCTAGACATGCGCGGCCTCCCGCGCATGTCGTCGCCGGACGCCGGCCGAAGTCAGCTCGATTCGCGGGGGACGGCGTGGGCGCTCATCAGGGCGTGCAGGTCCGGCCGCGCTCCGGGGTTGCGGACGGCGCGGTCGACGAGTTCGGCCAGCCGCCGGCCGGTGACCAGGTCGATCCGGACGGTGCTGAGCCGGGGCCGCAGCAGCCGGCCGAGGAGGAGATCGTCCGCGCCGACGACCGCCGTCTGGCGCGGCACGTCGACGCCCTCGTCCTGCAGCGCACGCATCAGCAGCATCGCGTACTCGTCGTTGTAGGCATATACGGCGTCGAGGCCGTGGGCGCGGCAGCGGGCGGCCATTGCGGCGGCCGACTCCTCCTCGTACGACAGGGGAAGCGGCTCGATCCGCACACCCGCCCCGGCCTTCGCCGCGGCACAGTGGGCGCCCTCCAGACGAGGCCCGGCGAAGCAGGCGTGGCCGGGCTCCTGCGGCAGGACCACGCCGATGGCCCGGCGGCCCCGCTGCAGCAGATGGCCGACCGCACATGCGCCGATCTCGCGCTGGTCCATGATCAGGCTGTGTGCGCCCTCGACGCGCCGCTGGCCGAGTGTGATCACCGCCTTGGCGCCGGAGCGTTTGAGCACGCCGACGCCGTACGGGGTGAGCGCGACGTCGCCGAGCGCCACGACCGCGACGGGGCGCAGCTCGGCCCAGGCGCGGGCCGCCTCGTCCCCGTCGAGGCCGAGGCTGCCGTGCTGGACGACCGTGTAGTCCAGGCGGCGCAGCGCCCATTGGAGTTCATGGGAGAACCTGCTGTAGAGAGGCCCGGAGGGCGGGTGCACGGCAGGCAGCAGGACGGTCCGGGTGTGCCCGGCGCGCAGGCTGCGGGCGGCCGCGTGCGGCACATAGCCCAGCTCTTCGGCGGCCGCGCGCACTCTGCGCCGGGTGGGCTCGCTGATCCGCACGGCCGTGGTGTTGTTGAGCACATAGGAGACCGTGGCGCGCGAGACTCCGGCCAGCCGGGCGACGTCGGCACTGGTCGGGACGGGCCGTTCTGCGGACTGCTTCGGTGTCTGGCTCATCGCCCTCGGCATCTTTCCAGACCGGTTCGCGGCCGGTCTCCTGCCGTTGTGCGGGTATGGCCGGAAACGAGCGGTGCGGCGGGGCGGTGCCGCGGCCGCCGCCGCGGCTGCCGCTACAGCCGCATCTGAGACGCGAAGACACGGCGGAACGCTTCGAGCGTGGACCTGTTCGCCGTGCGGTCGAGCACCGCGAAGACGAGCTGCTCGAAGTGGCCCGCGAACCGCCCCTCGCCGGTGAGCAGGGCGTGGAAGACGCCCGCGACCATGGCCGGGTCGTTGCGGAACACCCCGCAACCCCAGGCCCCCAGTACCAGTCGGCGGTAGCCGCACACGGCCGCCGTCTGAAGCACCCGCTCGGCGCGGGACGCCAGGGCGGCGGGGATGCGGTGCGCCTCCTCGGGGGTGCGCTGCGCGATGACGCCCGCGTTGGGGCCGGGCGAGGTGAGGAATCCGGCGGTGTACGGCGTACGGAGCAGCTCTCCGCGGTCGTCTCGGAAGACCGGCACGGAGGGTGTGGGGGTACCTCCCATGCCGAAGGCTATGGGGGAAGATCACCCGGTCGGAGTAGAAGGCACTGCGCTCGTTGTTGAGGACGGCGACCGGACGGTCGGGGTTCTCCCCGACGAGCCGCCGGGCCGCTTCGGTGCTGGACTCGCCGGTGACCTCGAAGGCCGGGGTGCGGTCGGCATCGGGGGTGACAGGCAGGGCCTCGGGGCCGTACATCCGGGTGCCGGCCACCGCCGCCGCCAGCTGCCGCTCGATGGACACCTCGGTTCCGTCGGGCAGCCGGTAGCGGCCGGCGTCGGCGATGTGCTCGTTCTGGCGTGCGATCCCCCGCAGTCGTGCGCTCATGCCGGACATCCTCACGGGCATACGCCAGATACGGCAAAGGGTTACTGGGACTGCTGATGCACTCTTGTGCGAAGCATCGGCCTTGGCTTTAGGTTGGCAGAGTCCCTTCGACAGGAGGAACCGGCATGCATCCACCCGATACCGGCGGATACGGCCCGCCGATCACCGAGGACGACGCGGAGGACCTGCTGCGATGTATCTGCTTCAAGACCGGTCCGCCCAAGGCGGTCGGGGTGGAGCTGGAGTGGTTCATCCATGACGCCGCCCGGCCCGGCTCCGCCGTAGGACCCGACCGCCTCGAAGACGCCCATAAACGCGTCCGCGCACTGCCCCTGACCTCGCTTCTCACCTTCGAACCCGGCGGCCAGCTGGAGCTCAGCTCGCCCCCCGCCGCCTCCCTCATGGAGTGCCTCGACACCGCCGCGGCCGACCTCCGGGCCGTGCGCCGCGCACTCCGCCCGGCCGGACTCGCCCTCACCGGACTGGGCCTCGACCCCTGGCACCCCCCGAGACGACACCTCCGCTCCCCCCGTTACGACGCCATGGAGGCGTTCTACGACCGGACGGCCCCCTCCGGCCGCATCATGATGTGCAGCAGCGCCTCCGTGCAGATCTGCCTGGACGCGGGGCTGGAGGAGCCCGGCCCGCTGGGGCACTCCCGACGCTGGCGGCTCGCCCATCTGCTGGGCGCGGTGCTGCTGGCCTCGTTCGCCAACTCTCCCTTCTCGGAAGGCCGGTTCACCGGATGGCGGTCCGCCCGCGAGGCCGTGATGGCCCGAGTGGACCCCGTACGGCGGCTGCCGCCCCCGCTGGACGGAGCGCCCCGCACGGCCTGGAGCACCTATGCGCTGGACGCGCCGGTGATGTTCGTGCGCGACGCTCCGGAAGGGCCATGGCCGGACCCCGAGGGACTCACCTTCCGCGGGTGGCTGCGCTCTGGGGCCCCGCGTCCGCCCACGGCGGACGATCTGCACTACCACCTGACCACGCTCTTCCCGCCCGTGCGGCCCCGCGGCCATCTCGAACTGCGCATGATCGACGCCCAGTCGGGCCCGGACGGCTGGCAAGTGCCGGTCGCGGTCGCGACCGCGCTGTTCGAGGACCCGGAGGCGGCCGAAACCGTCTACCGGGCCGTCAAGCCGCTGGCGGAGACCGCCGCGGCCCCGGGCAATCCGCTGTGGACGGCCGCGGCCCGCGACGGCCTCGCCGATCCGGAGATCCGGGCGGCCGCGGAGCTCTGCTTCACGGCGGCGCTTGAGGCGCTGCCGCGGCTCGACGCCTCGCCCGCGGTCATGGACGCCGTGGCCGCCTTCCATGAGCGCCATGTGCTGACCGGCCGCTCCCCCGCCGACGCGGCGGCGGACGAACTCGCCGCCCTGCTGTCCCTCGGCGCCCAGCCGTTCGCCCGCCCCTCGGGAAGGACCTGAGCAAATGAACGACGATCTGCGACAGCGGGCCCTGGACGCGCTGACCGCCGCCCGCGCGCGTACCGCCGCCCTCACCTCCTGCGTGGACGACGGCGACCTGACCGCCCAGCACTCCCCCCTGATGTCCCCGCTCGTCTGGGACCTCGCGCACATCGGCAACCAGGAAGAGCTGTGGCTGCTGCGCAACGTCGCCGGGCAGCAGGCCATGCGGCCGGAAATCGACTCCGTGTACGACGCCTTCCAGCATCCGCGGTCCGTACGGCCCACGCTGGATCTGCTCTCCCCCGCCGAGGCCCGCGGCTACGCCCGCGATGTACGCGGCCGGGTGCTGGACGTCCTGGAGCGCACCCCGTTGGAGGGGCGGCCGCTCGTCGACGCCGCCTTTGCCTTCGGGATGGTCGCCCAGCATGAACAGCAGCACGACGAGACCATGCTGATCACCCATCAGCTGCGACGCGGCCCCGCCGCGCTCCACGCGCCCGCGCCGCCGCAGGGCACGGCGGACGGCCTGCCCGCCGAAGTCCTCGTCCCCGGCGGCCGGTTCACCATGGGGACCTCCGACGAGCCCTGGGCCCTGGACAACGAAAGGCCCGCACACGAGCGGCTGGTCCCGGCGTTCTTCCTCGACACCACGCCGGTGACCTGCGGCGCGTATCTGGCGTTCATCGAAGACGGCGGCTACAGCGAGCGCCGCTGGTGGGCCGAGGCCGGCTGGGACCAGATACGGCGGCACGGCATCGGCGCCCCGCTGTTCTGGCGGCGCGAGGGCGGACAGTGGCTGCGCCGCCGGTTCGGGGTGCTGGAGCCGGTGCCTGAGGACGAGCCGGTGCTCCATGTGAGCTGGTACGAGGCCGACGCCTACGCCCGGTGGGCGGGGCGGCGGCTGCCGACAGAGGAGGAGTGGGAGAAGGCCGCCCGGCACGATCCCGCGTCCGGCCGCTCACGCCGCTACCCGTGGGGCGACGCGGACCCGGCCGAGGCGCATGCCAACCTCGGCCAGCGCCATCTGCGTCCGGCCGCGGCCGGCAGCTATCCCGAAGGGCAGTCGCCGCTGGGCGTGCGGCAGCTCATCGGCGATGTGTGGGAGTGGACGTCCAGCGACTTCCTGCCGTATCCCGGCTTCGCCGCCTTCCCCTACAAGGAGTATTCGGAAGTCTTCTTCGGGAGCGACCACAAGGTGCTGCGCGGCGGCTCGTTCGCGGTCGACCCGGTCGCCTGCCGGGGCACCTTCCGCAACTGGGACCTGCCGGTGCGCCGGCAGATCTTCTCCGGGTTCCGCACGGCCAGGGACGCGGCCTGATGTGCCGCCATATCGCCTATGCCGGGCCGCCCGAGCCGCTGGGGGCCCTGCTGGTCGAGCCCGCGCACGGGCTGCTGCGCCAGTCGTGGGCGCCGCGCCGCCAGCGGTACGGCACCGTCAACGCCGACGGGTTCGGCGTCGGCTGGTACGCGGACGGCGACCTCGTGCCCGCCCGGTACCGGCGCGCCGGGCCCATCTGGGGCGACCTCTCCTTCGCCGACCTGGCGCGGGTCGTACGCAGCGGCGCCCTGCTGGCGGCCGTGCGCGACGCCACACAGGCGGGCGCGGACGGTGAGGCGGCGGCCGCGCCGTATGCCTTCGGCCGGTGGCTGTTCAGCCACAACGGCGCGGTCTCCGGCTGGCCCGGCTCGCTGGCACAGGTCGCGCGCACGCTGCCGGCCGGGGAGCTGCTGTCGCTGGAAGCCCGGTGCGACTCGGCGCTGCTGTGGGCGCTGGCCCTCACCAGGCTGCGGGAGGGCGACCCGCCCGGCCAGGCGCTGGCCGACACGGTCCAGACGGTGGCCGCCGCCGCGCCTGGATCCCGGCTGAATCTGCTCCTCACGGACGGGGAGACGATCGCCGCCACCGCGTGGGGCGACACCCTCTGGCAGCTGTCCGTCCCCGGCCGCAGCGCGGTCGTGGCCTCGGAGCCGTACGACGACGACCCCCGCTGGCGCGAGACGCCCGACCGCACCCTGCTCGTCGCCACGCGCGACGGGATCTCACTGACCCCGCTCAAGGAGCCCTGCACGTGAGCACGTTGAAGCTGACCCGCACCCTCCCCGAAGACGCCACGGACGCCGATCTGCGCGCCGATGTGCTCCACGGGCTGACCGGCGCCCCCAAGACCCTGCCGCCGAAGTGGTTCTACGACGCCCGCGGAAGCGAGCTGTTCGAGGAGATCACCCGGCTGCCCGAGTACTACCCGACGCGCGCGGAGCGGGAGATCCTCACCTCGCGCGCGCCCGAGATCGCCGCGGCGACACAGGCGCGCACCCTGGTGGAGCTGGGCTCCGGCTCTTCGGAGAAGACCCGCCTGCTGCTGGACGCGCTGACCGGTCTGCACACCTATATACCCGTCGACGTCAGCGAGAGCGCGCTGACCGGCGCGGGGCACGCGCTGCTGGCCGAACGGCCCGGGCTGCATGTGCACGCGCTGATCGCCGACTTCACCCGCGTCCTTGCGCTGCCCGAGGCTCCCGGACCGCGGCTGGTGGCGTTCCTCGGCGGAACGATCGGCAATCTGCTGCCGGAGGAACGCGCCGTGTTCCTGCGCTCGGTGCGCGCCCTGATGTCGCCCGGCGACGCGCTGCTGCTCGGCGCGGACCTGGTGAAGGACGAGCGCGTGCTGGTCCGCGCCTACGACGACGCGGCCGGGGTGACGGCCGCGTTCAACAAGAACGTGCTGGCCGTGCTCGCGCGTGAACTCGACGCGGACGTCGACCCGGACGACTTCGCCCATGTCGCCCTGTGGGACCCCGCCAACGAGTGGATCGAAATGCGGCTGCGGGCACGCTCCGCGCTCACCGTGAAGATCCGCGAGCTGGATCTCGCCGTGCCCTTCGAGGAGGGCGAGGAGCTCCGGACGGAGGTGTCGGCGAAGTTCCGCCGCGAGGGCCTGAGCGCGGAGCTGGCGGCGGCGGGGCTGGAGCTGACGCGGTGGTGGACGGACGCGGCGGACCGGTTCTCGCTCTCGCTGTCAACGGCGGGCTAGGGGTTTCCCAAAGCTCCGCCCCGGACCCCGCTCCTCAAACTCCCCAGACTCCGTCCGGGGGCACCCCCACGGAGGTGCCCCCCACGGGGCTGAAATGTGCGGGCACCACGCCGCCAGCGCAAGGGCCAGAAACCAGCCCCGCCTGGGGGTGCCTCCGTGGAGGTCCCCAACCTCCGGAGCCCGCCGCCGAGCGCGGGACGACAGCCCGCTGTACGGCCTCGGCGAGCGCCCGGCGGTCAGGCAGGGCCCCGGCCGGGACCGGCGGCAGGAGCGTGAGGTCCGCGGTGATGCCGCCGGCCGCCGCGACCCGCCAGAGGGACGCCAGGAGCGGGTCGTCGCCGACGAACGCGGCCGCCGCGGTGGGCGTGTACGCGATGCGCACGGGCTGCACGGCGGCACCCGCGTCCAGCGCGGCCTGGAAGACGGCGGGCCGGAATCTGCCCTGGCCGCGGCCGCACCAGGTGGAGCCCTCCGGGAAGGCGATCACCCGGTCGCCGCCGCGCAGCGCGCCTGCCATGGCGGCGACGGTTCCGGGCAGGGTGCGCAGCCGGTCGCGGTCGATGAAAAGCGTGCCGCCGCGGGCGGCGAGCGGACCGAGGACCGGCCAGCCGCGCACCTCGGACTTGGCGAGCATCCGGCCGGGGAGCACCGCCGCGATCAGCGGGATGTCCAGCCAGGAGATGTGATTGGCGACGACAAGCGAGGCGTGGGGGGCGGGGGCGTCGGCCCCCGCCTGCGTGGTGATGCGAAGGCGCACCCCGAAGGCGCGCAGCACGGTGCGCGCCCACAGCCGGGTCATACGGCGGCGCACCGCCGTGCCGAGCAGCGCGGCGAGCGGGGCGAACAGAATCCCGGCGAGGACGGCCGCTGTGCCGGCCGCCAGCCGGGCGGCCGCGGCGATCCGGCCGGCGTCCCGGCGCGGGCGGGCGGCGCAGCCCTGCGGGGTGCAGGGCGCGGTCGGCAGCCAGAGGCTCATCGCACGGGGGCGAGGGAGAGGAAGTGGCGCAGATAGCGGGGGTTGGTGCGGCGCAGTGAGAGCAGTACGTACAGGTCCGCGACGCCGAAGTCGGGGTCGTGGGCGGGGGCGCCGCACACCCACGCGCCGAGCCGCAGATAGCCGCGGAGCAGGGCGGGCAGTTCGACGCGCCCTTCGGGGCGGGGCGTCCGGTCGGGGTTCCAGAGCTTGTGGGGGGTGACCCAGTATTCCTCGGGGGCAAGGTTGTCGGCCTTGACCTTGTCCCAGGTCGCGGCGGCGAGGGCGCCTCCGTCGGCGAGCGGGACGGAGCAGCAGCCGGCCAGCCAGTTGTGCCCGGTGCGGGTCATATAGCGGGCGAGGCCGGCCCAGACGAGGGCGATGACGGCGCCGTTGCGGTGCTGCGGGTGGACGCAGGAGCGGCCGACCTCCACCAGGTCGTCGCGGATCGGGTCGAGGCGGGTGAGGTCGAACTCGCTCTCGGAGTAGAGCCGTCCTGCGATCCGGGCGCGGTCGGGCGGCAGCAGCCGATAGGTGCCGACGACCTCGCCGCTGTCCGCCTCGCGGACGAGGAGGTGGTCGCAGTAGGCGTCGAACGCGTCGGTGTCGAGCCCCGGTTCGGGCCCTTCCAGCCGTGCGCCCAGCTCGCCGGCGAAGACCTGGTGGCGCAGCCGCTGCGCGGCCCGTACGTCTTCCTGGTCGCGGGCGAGGCCGACCAGATAGCGGGGCTGCGTCTGGGGTTCCGGACCCGGCTCCGGAACGGGCTGCGCCGGCAGGGCGGCCAGGGGGGCGGGGACGACTGCTGGCGATGCGGGCATGGCGGTCTCCTGTGCCGGTCGGACGGTGTCCGGGCCACGGGCGCGGCGGCCCGGCCCTTTACTTCTTCCGTGGCCGGCTGGATTCGACATGACCGCCCGGCGGAGGGCGGATGTGCGACGGCTGAATGGCGGGAATTCGCGCCCGCCTCCCGGGGCGGGCGCGGCCCGTCATCAGGGGCGGAGCGCCGCCGTGATGCGCCGGGAGGCCTCACGGGCGGCATCCTCGGGGTCCGCGCCGGTGAGGACGGCGGTCATATAGGGCTTGATGGGGTTGTCGGCCTCGACGTTCGCCCACTGCGGGGAGTTCGGCGCCGCTCTGCCCCGTGCCGCTCCCGCGGCCATCGCCGCGGTGCTCTCCTCGCCCTCGATGACTGAGGAGAGGGTGGTTTTGTTGGGCACATAGTTCATGGTGCGGGCCAGCTCGGTCTGCCACTCCTCCCCGGCGAGGGCGGTGACGACCTCGATGGCGGCCCCCCGCTCGCGGGAGTTCGCGGGGATGATCAGGTCGGAGCCTCCGGTGAAGACCGCGCCGGGCACGCCCGCTTCCTTGCCGGGCACGGGGAAGAAGCCGAGTCTGCCCTTGAGCGCCGGGTTCGCCTTCTCGATGACGGCCGCGGCGCTGGGCACGGCGATCATCTGGGCGACCCGGCCCCCGGCGAACACCTCGGTCTGCGGCGGGGTCACCTCGTCCGCGTCCTTGGGGCCCTCGCCGTGCGCCTGGAGCTCCTTGTAGAAGGCCATGCCGCGCAGCGCCTCGGGCGTGTCCAGGGTCCCCTGCCACTCCCCTCCCTTCAGCTCCGCGAGCTCTCCGCCCTCGTCCCAGACGAAACCGGCGAGGGTGTACCAGTCCTGGCCGGAGAGATAGATGCCCTGGACGCCGTCGCGGTTGAGCTTCTCCGTCTGTTCAAGCCACTCCTCGCGGTCCTTCGGCGGCTGTGTGATCCCGGCGTCGGCGAACAGGTCCTTGTGGTAGATGACCACGCGGTTGGCGGCGTACCAGGGGATGCCGTACTGGGAGCCGTTGATGCTGCCCGGCTCGGCGAGTCCGGGCAGCCACTCCTCGTTGCCGAGGTCCCGTACGGACTCCAGGGTGAGGTCGAGCAGCGCGTCGCTCTCCGCGTACTGGGCGACCTGGGTGTTGCCCACCTCGATGACGTCCGGCGGGTTGTCGCTCTCCAGCGCGGCCGTGACCTTCTTTCCGATGCCGGTCCACTCCTGGAAGGTGACCTCCAGCTTGACGTCCGGATGGGCGTCCTCGTAGGCGTCGGTGAAGCGCTGGAGGAAGTCCTCGGTGACGGTGTCCCGCATCAGCCAGATCGACACGGTCCGGGTGTCGTCGGACCCGGTGCCCGGTATCACCCCGCAGCCGCCGAGGGCGACGGCGGAGACTAGCGCGATGGACGGGGCGAGCACACGGTTCCTCACGGGATCACCTTCTGCGTGTGGGCATGGGGACTTGACCCGACATGGGGGGAAGCGCGCCGCGCTCGCACGGGTGTGGCTGGATTTTGGTATGTACCAATGAGGTGGTCAACCCCATGGCCGGTCCATGCGAGCGACGCCGCCCGGCCTTCGCCGCGCGGGCCGCGCCCCGGTGGGGCACGGTGGAGGAATGACGAACCACACCTATCGCGTGACCGAGATCGTGGGCAGCTCCCCGGAGGGGGTCGATCAGGCCATTCGCAACGGCGTCTCACGGGCCTCCCAGACCCTGCGGGGTCTGGACTGGTTCGAGGTGACCGAGATCCGCGGGCATCTCGTCGACGGGCAGATCGAGCACTTCCAGGTCGGCCTGAAGGTCGGGTTCCGGCTGGAGGGCGGCGACTGACCGGCCGCCCGAGGCCACCCGCCTCAGGTGCGGCTTCGGGGCACCCTCAGGTGCTGCCTCGGGGCACCCTCAGGGCACCCTCAGGTGCGGCCGAGGCGCTCCTGGGCGTCCTTCAGGCCCTCGGTGACCGCGGCGGCCCAGCGGGCGCGTACGACCGGGACGCCGGCCCTTTCGGCTTCGTCGCACACCAGTTCGTCATCGTCCACCAGCATACGGAGCTCCCGGCCGCGGCCGAGCGTGCGCAGCAGCTCCAGTTTGGTGCGGCGGGCCGGCCGGCGGTCGTCGTCGCGCCGCATATACAGCCGTCCTTCCGGCAGCCCCTGGGCCTGGAGCCAGGCGACGGTGTCCGCGCGGCACCGCTCGGGCCGGCCGGTCAGATACACCACCTCGCAGTCCTCGGCGGCCGCCCGGCACATCGCGAGGCCCTCGGGCAGCGGCGGGTCGGCGGGAGCGGCCGAGAAGAAGGCGTTCCAGTCGCGCGGCCTGCGTTCGAGGAAGCGCTGCCGGTGCCGGGTGTCGCTGAGTGTGCCGTCCAGGTCGAATACGGCCAGCGGCCTCCTGCTGTGTGTCACGCCCACAGCGTACGCAGCCGGAATTCCGACGCCTGCGGAGCGTTGAAACCGTGTGTGAGCACCGAGCCCGAGACTGAGACCGCGGCTGCGGCTGCGGCTGCGGACGCCGCTTCCGGCTCTGCCGCTCCCGCCGCCCCTGCCGTCCGCGTGTCCGTGCTGGACCGCTCCCGCACCCGGGAGGGCCAGGACGGGCCCCAGGCCCTGCGGGACACCGTGCGCCTGGCACAGCAGCTGGAGGCGCTGGGCTATCACCGCTTCTGGGTGTCCGAGCACCACGGCGTCCCCGGGGTGGCGGGCTCGGCCCCCACGGTGCTCGCCGCCGCCGTCGCCGCGGCCACTTCCGCGATCCGTGTCGGCACGGGCGGGGTGATGCTGCCCAACCATCAGCCGATGGTGGTCGCCGAGCAGTTCGGGGTGCTTGAGGCGCTGTTTCCCGGCCGGATCGACATGGGCCTTGGCCGTTCGGTCGCCTTCACCGGCGGGATACGCAGAGCGCTGGGCCGGGGCATGGACGACGCCGACGACTTCCCCGCCCGGATCAGGGAGCTGCTGGGCTGGTTCTCCGGTGACCAGACGGCGTATCCGCAGGTGCACGCCCACCCCGCGGAGGGCCTGCGGGTGCCGCCGTACATCCTGGCGACCGGCGAGGGGGCGGGCGTCGCCGCGGAGGCGGGGCTGCCGCTGGTCATCGGCGATCTGCGCGGGCGGTCGCGGATGCTGGCCGCGATCGACCGCTATCGGCGGGAGTTCTCGCCCTCCTCCTGGCTGGCGCGGCCCTATGTCATGGTCGCCGGGACGGTCGTGGTCGCGGAGACGGACGAGGAGGCGCGCCGGCTGCTGATGCCGGAGGCCTGGTCGCTGGCCTGCTCCCGTACGCACGGCGTCTTCCCGCCGCTCACCCCGCCCGAGCGGGTCGCCGCGCTGCTGCCGTCCGCGACGGCGAAGCAGCGCGAACTGTACGAGGGGGCGATGCGCGGCCATATCGCGGGCGGTGAACGCCGGGTGGCGCGGGAGCTGGAGAGGCTGCTCGCCGAGAGCGGCGCGGACGAGGTGCTGGCGACCACGAGCACCTATGACCGGGCCGCCTTGCTCGACTCCTACCGGCGGCTCGCCCCGATCGCCGCCGGCTTCCCCGCCTGACCGGACTGACCTGCGCCGATCCATAGGATGGTGCGTTATGCACCATCCTCATGACCCCTTCGTCCGGGTGCGCGGCGCACGCGAGCACAATCTGCGCGGCGTCGACGTGGACATTCCGCGCGACGCCCTGGTCGTGTTCACCGGAGTCTCCGGGTCCGGGAAGTCCTCCCTCGCCTTCGGCACGATCTACGCGGAGGCGCAGCGGCGCTACTTCGAGTCGGTCGCCCCATACGCCCGCCGGCTGATCCACCAGGTGGGCGCGCCCAAGGTCGGCGACATCTCGGGCCTGCCGCCCGCGGTCTCGCTGGAGCAGCGGCGTTCCTCCCCCGGCTCGCGCTCCTCGGCAGGCACCGTCACCGCCCTGTCCAACTCGCTGCGCATGCTGTTCTCCCGGGCGGGCGAGTATCCGGCGGGCGCGCCGCGGCTCGACTCGGACGCCTTCTCTCCGAACACCGCGGCGGGGGCGTGCCCAGCGTGCCACGGTCTGGGCGTGGTGCACACCACCAGTGAGGAACTGCTGGTGCCCGATCCGTCGCTGTCGATCCGCGAGGGCGCGATCGCGGCCTGGCCGGGGGCCTGGCAGGGCAAGAATCTGCGGGATGTGCTGGACGCCCTGGGCCATGACGTCGACCGTCCGTGGCGGGAGCTGCCGGCGCGCGACCGGGAGTGGATCCTGTTCACCGACGAACAGCCGGTTGTCACGGTGCATCCGGTGCGGGAGGCCGGCCGGATCCAGCGGCCGTACCAGGGCACGTACACCAGCGCCCGGCGCTATGTGCTGCACACCTTCTCCGACTCGAAGAGCCAGACGCTGCGGGCGAAGGCCGAGCGGTTTCTGCGGAGTGCGCCGTGCGGCGCGTGCGGGGGCAGCAGACTGCGGCCCGAGGCGCTTGCGGTGACCTTCGCGGGCCGTACGATCGCCGAGCTTGCGGCGCTGCCGCTCACGGCGCTGGCGGATGTGCTCGCCGCGCACCGGGCCGGAGACGGCGGTGGCGGCGGTGGCAGTGGCGGTCGCGGTGGTGGCGCTGGCGGTTGTGGCGCTGGCGCTGGCGGTGAGAGCGCGCGCGTGCTCACCGCCGATCTGCTGACGCGGATCGGCACGGTCACCGAGCTGGGCCTCGGCTATCTGAGCCTGGACCGCACGGCGCCCACTCTCTCCAGCGGAGAGCTGCAGCGGCTGCGGCTGGCCACCCAGCTCAAGTCCGGGCTGTTCGGGGTGGTGTACGTCCTGGACGAGCCGTCCGCCGGGCTGCATCCGGCGGACACCGAGGCGCTGCTGACGGTGCTGGGCAAGCTGAAGGCGGCGGGCAACTCGGTCTTCGTCGTGGAGCACCATCTCGATGTGGTCCGAGGCGCGGACTGGCTGGTGGACGTGGGCCCGCGGGCAGGCGAACACGGCGGCCGGGTGCTGCACAGCGGTCCGGTGGCCGAGCTTGCGGGCGTGGCCGAGTCGGCCACCCGCCGCTTTCTGTTCGGCCCGCGGGAGGGCGGAGCGCGCAGGGAGCGGACCCCCTCGGGGTGGCTGCGGCTGCGCGGGGTGCGGCGGCACAATCTGCGCGGCGTGGATGTGGACTTTCCGCTCGGGGTGTTCACCGCCGTGACAGGCGTATCGGGGTCGGGGAAGTCGACGCTGGCCGGCCAGGTGCTCGCGGGCGCGGTGGAGTCCGGCGGCGACGGGGCGGGGCCGGCGGACTGCGCATCCGCCGAAGGGCTGTCGGCGGTCGGCCGGCTGGTCCAGGTCGACCAGCGGCCCATCGGCCGCACCCCGCGGTCGAATCTGGCGACGTACACCGGGCTGTTCGATGTCGTACGCAAGCTGTTCGCGGCGACGGAGGCGGCGCGGGAGCGGGGGTACAAGGCGGGGCGCTTCTCCTTCAACGTGGCCGGCGGCCGCTGTGAGACCTGCCAGGGCGAGGGCTTCGTCACCGTGGAGCTGCTCTTTCTGCCCAGCACGTACGCCCCGTGCCCGGACTGCCGCGGCGGCCGCTACAACCCCGCGACGCTTCAGGTGCGGTACCGCGGCCGGAACATCGCCGAGGTGCTCGATCTGACCGTGCAGGCCGCGGCGGACTTCTTCGCGGACGTGCCCGCGGCGCAGCGGAGTCTGCGCACCCTGCTGGACGTGGGGCTCGGCTATCTGCGGCTCGGACAGCCCGCGACGGAGCTGTCGGGCGGCGAGGCACAGCGCATCAAACTGGCCGGCGAGCTGCAGCGGGTGCGGCGGGGCCACACCCTGTACATCCTCGACGAGCCGACGACCGGGCTGCACCCGGCGGATGTGGAGGTGCTGCTGCGGCAGTTGCACGGGCTGGTGGACGCGGGGTCGACGGTCGTCGTCGTCGAGCACGACATGGACGTGGTGGCCGGTGCGGACTGGGTGATCGACCTGGGTCCCGGCGGCGGCGACGAGGGCGGGCGGATTGTGGCGGCGGGGCGGCCGGGGGAGGTCGCGGGGGCGGAGGGGAGCCGGACGGCGGGGTACTTGGCGCGGGCGCGGCGGTAGGGGGCGGGGTGCTTTCCCCCGCCCGCCCTCCCCGGAACTGGGGGCTCCGCCCCCAGCCCCCCTCCGGGGGAAGGTCGGTGGGGCTGACGCCCCACACCCCTGCACCCGGCAGCTTCGCACCGGAACCCGTCGGCCATCCGGCCCCCGAACCCCGGGTACATCGGGGCTGCCCTGGGGCGTACCCCCGGGTCAGCCCGCGCTCCCCTGGGCTGGGACCAGGCCGCCGCCAAGCCTCAACCCACGCCCCGGGCACAAAGCCGCCCCCAGGTCATGGCCCGGGACCAGCCCACACTCCAGGGACATGGCCCCCGCGACCACCCCAGGCACAGGCCCAAGCCCCGCAGGCGCTGCCCCAGGACCAGCCCGCCTGACCCGGCAGACGACCGGCCGCCGCGAAGCGTCAGCCCACGCCCCGTGACCCACACGGGCACAGGGCCCGTGGGCGCGGTCCAGGACCAGCCCGCGCCGCGGCAGGCGACCCGGCCGCGCGGGGCGTCGGCGCGGGCGGTGCAGGGGGGGTGGGGGCTTGGCCCCGCCGGGGAGGGCGGGTGGGTGGGGGGCAAACGCTCGCCGTCAGCGGCGAGAGGTGCGCATCGCCCGCAGCCATTCCCCGTTCATCGCCGTGATCGACGGCAGTGGAATGCCCTTCGGGCACGCCGTCGCGCACTCCCCCGTCAGCGTGCAGCCGCCGAAGCCCTCCGCGTCCATCGTGGCGACCATGTCGAGGACCCGGCGTTCCCGTTCGGGCGCGCCCTGCGGGAGGGCGGCCAGGTGGTTGACCTTGGCGGAGGTGAAGAGCATGGCGGAGCCGTTGGGGCAGGCCGCGACGCACGCTCCGCAGCCGATGCACTCGGCGTGCTCGAAGGCGTGGTCGGCCGCCTCCTTGGGGACGGCGGTGGCGTGTGCCTCGGGGGCGCTGCCCGTGGGGGCGGTGATATAGCCGCCGGCCTGGATGATCCGGTCGAAGGCGGAGCGGTCGACGACGAGGTCCTTGACGACGGGGAAGGCCGCGGCGCGCCACGGCTCGACGTCCACGGTGTCGCCGTCGGCGAAGGAACGCATATGGAGCTGGCAGGCTGTGGTGCGCTCCGGGCCGTGGGCGTCGCCGTTGATGACGAGGCTGCATGCGCCGCAGATGCCCTCGCGGCAGTCGTGGTCGAAGGCGACGGGGTCCTCACCGCGCAGGATGAGTTGCTCGTTGAGCGTGTCGAGCATCTCAAGGAAGGACATGTCCTCCGAGATGCCGTCGAGCTGATAGGCGGCCATCGCGCCGGGCGCCTCGGCGTCACGCTGACGCCAGACGCGGACGGTGAGCTTCATGCGTAGCTCCGCTGGGTGGGGTGGACATACTCGAAGACCAGGTCTTCCTTGTGCAGGACGGGCGCCGCGCCGGTCGCCGTGAACTCCCAGGCGGCCGCGTATGAGAACTCCTCGTCGCGGCGCGCCGCCTCGCCGTCCGGGGTCTGCGACTCCTCGCGGAAGTGGCCGCCGCAGGATTCGCCGCGGTGGAGCGCGTCGAGGCACATCAGCTCGGCGAGCTCCAGATAGTCGACGATGCGGTTGGCCTTCTCCAGGGTCTGGTTGAGCTCTTCGCCGGCGCCGGGCACTCTGACACGCCGCCAGAACTCCTCACGTATCCGCGGGATGCGGTCCAGCGCCTTGCCCAGGCCCTCTTCGGTGCGGGACATGCCGCAGCAGTCCCACATCAGCTCGCCGATCTCGCGGTGGAAGGAGTCGGGGGTGCGGTCGCCGCCGACGGAGAGGAGCCTGTGGAGCCGGTCCTCGGTCTCGGCGAGCGCCTCGGCCACGGCGGGGTGGCTGTCGTCGATCCCGCCGTGGTGCGGGGTGCGGGCGAGGTAGTCGTTGACCGCCGGCGGGAGGACGAAGTAGCCGTCGGCGAGGCCCTGCATCAGCGCGGAGGCGCCGAGGCGGTTGGCGCCGTGGTCGGAGAAGTTGGCCTCGCCGATCGCGAAGAGGCCGGGGACGGTGGTCTGGAGGTCGTAGTCGACCCACAGTCCGCCCATCGTGTAGTGCACGGCCGGGTAGATCCGCATGGGGACCTCGTAGGGGTTTTCCGCGGTGATCCGCTCGTACATCTCGAAGAGATTGCCGTACTTCTCCGACACCTTCGCCCGGCCCATGCGGCGGATGGCGTCCGCGAAGTCGAGGTAGACCCCCTGGCCGCCGGGGCCGACGCCGCGGCCTTCGTCGCAGACGTTCTTCGCGGCGCGGGAGGCGATGTCACGGGGGACGAGGTTGCCGAAGGAGGGGTAGACGCGCTCCAGGTAGTAGTCGCGCTGCTCTTCGGGGATCTCGTTCGGCGGGCGGGAGTCGCCCGCCGCCTTCGGCACCCAGATGCGGCCGTCGTTGCGGAGCGACTCGCTCATCAGCGTCAGTTTGGACTGGTGGTCGCCGGTGCGAGGGATGCAGGTGGGGTGGATCTGGGTGAAGCAGGGGTTGGCGAAGTACGCACCGCGCCGGTGGGCGCGCCAGACGGCGGTCGCGTTGGAGTTCATGGCGTTCGTCGACAGATAGAAGACGTTGCCGTAGCCGCCGGTGGCCAGGACGACCGCGTCGGCGTGGTACGCGGCAACCGCCCCGGTGATCAGGTCGCGGGCCACGATCCCCCGGGCCCGTCCCTCGACGACGATCAGGTCGAGCATCTCCGTGCGCGGGTGCATCGTGACATTGCCCGCGGCGATCTGCCGGGACAGCGCCTGATAGGCGCCGAGCAGCAGCTGCTGTCCTGTCTGGCCGCGGGCATAGAAGGTGCGGGAGACCTGGACGCCGCCGAAGGAGCGGGTGTCGAGGAGTCCGCCGTACTCGCGGGCGAAGGGCACGCCCTGGGCGACGCACTGGTCGATGATCTCTACGGATATCTGGGCGAGCCGGTGGACGTTGGACTCGCGGGCGCGGAAGTCGCCGCCCTTGACGGTGTCGTAGAAGAGGCGGTGGACGGAGTCGCCGTCGTTGCGGTAGTTCTTGGCGGCGTTGATGCCGCCCTGGGCGGCGATGGAGTGGGCGCGGCGGGGCGAGTCCTGGTAGCAGAACTGCTCGACGTGGTAGCCCTGTTCGGCGAGGGTGGCGCCGGCCGCGCCGCCGGCCAGTCCGGTGCCGACGACGATGACGGTGTGCCTGCGCCGGTTGGCGGGGTTGACCAGTCTCGCCGTGAAGCGGCGGCGGTCCCAGCGTTCGGCGATGGGGCCGGACGGGGCGGCGGTGTCGGCGATCGGCGCACCAGTGGCGTACTCGGTGTACTCGGTGTACGGCTGGGTCATTTCAGCTCACGACTCCGGTCAGCACGGCGACGGGTACGGCGATGAAGCCGGCCGTAAGGGCCAGCGCGAGGAGGTTGGCGACGGTCTTGAGGGCGCGGTCGCGGGCGGCGCTGCCGACGCCGAGGGTCTGGGCGGCGCTGAAGAGCCCATGCCGGATGTGCAGCCCGAGGGCGAGCATCGCGGTGATGTAGATCACGTTGCCGTACCAGGTGGAGAAGGTCGCGACGACGTTCTCGTACGGATGGCCGGGCTGGGCGTTCTCGTTGACGGTGAGCGTGGTCAGATCGAGCAGATGCCAGACGATGAACAGGCCGAGGATGACCCCGCCCCAGCGCATGGTGCGGGTGGCGTAGCTCGCCCGGGGCCGCTTGTGGACGTACGCGATGGGGCGGGCTCTGATGTCGCGGCGGCTGAGCTGGTACGCGGAGACCGCGTGGGCCACGACGGCGGACAGCAGCAGGATGCGGACGAGCCACAGGCCCCATTCGCGGTGCAGGACGGGCGCGCCCATCTCGCGCAGCCAGTGGCCGTAGGCGTTGAACTCCTCGGGGCCGAAGAAGACCTTGAGGTTGCCCATCACATGCGCCATGAGATAGGCGAGCATGATCAGCCCGCTGGCCGCCATGACGGTCTTCTTGCCGAGGGTGGAGCGCCAGAACAGACGGGCGACAGAGGGCGGCCGGGCGGGGGGCCGACGGGCAGGCGGCCGTCCGTCGGTGCGGGGTGTGCGGCCCGTGCGGGTGCGCGTTGCCAGAACCATGACTGCGACCGTAGGGCGGCACGCCTCCAGAGGTCCAAGACATGATGCGGCTGGTTTCCATAGGCAGTGGCTATGGTGCTGTGCATGCAGTTTCAGCAGCTGGTGTATTTCGTGGCGGTCGCCGAGACACGGCACTTCACACGCGCCGCGGAGCGGGTGCACATCGCCCAGCCGTCGCTCTCCCAGCAGATCCGGGCGCTGGAGAAGGAACTGGGGGCGGAGCTGTTCAGCCGGGCGCGGGGCAATATCGCGCTCACGGACGCCGGGGAGGCGCTGCTGCCGCTGGCGCGCCGTATCCTCGCCGACGCGGACACGGCGCGCCGCGAGGTGCAGGAGCTGGCGCAGCTGCGGCGGGGCAGGGTGCGGCTGGGGGCGACGCCGAGCCTGTGCACCGGGCTGCTGCCCGGGGTGCTGCGCGCCTTCCACGACCGGCATCCCGGCATCGAGCTGCTGATCGAGGAGAGCGGCTCACACGATCTGGTGCGGGAGCTGGCGCGCGGCGCCCTCGATCTGGCGCTGGTGGTGCTGCCGCTGCCGCCCGCGTCACCCGCGCTGACGACGGTCGAACTCCTCCGCGAGGACCTGGTGGTGGTCACCGCGCCGACGGCCCCGACGCCGCGGGATCCGGTGCGGATCGCGGATCTCGCGGACGAGCCGCTGGTGATGTTCCGGCACGGCTACGACCTGCGCGAGCTGACCGTGGCCGCCTGCCGTGCGGAGGGCTTCGAGCCGCGGTTCACCGTGGAGGGCGGGGAGATGGACGCGGTGCTGGGGTTCGTACGGGCGGGGCTGGGTGCGGCGGTCGTCCCGGCGATGGCGGCGCGGGGCGCGGGGCGGGATCTGCGGGTGACGCCGCTGGCCGCGCCGGGGCTCCGGCGCACGATCGCGCTGGCGCACCGCAGTGATGTGGCGCCGCCGCGGGCGGCGCGGGAGGTGCAGCGGCTGCTGCTGGAGTCGCGGGTGTAGGGCACCCGCCTCCCGAAGCTGGGGCTCCGCCCCAGGCCCCGTTTCCCGGGGGCTTAGGCCCACGGACCCCCGCGCCTCAGTCTCCCCCAGCTACCTCCCCCAGACTCCGTCCGGGGGTACCCCCAGAGGTGCCCCCACGAGGCTGCATTGTGCAGCCTCGTGCGCCTCAAACGCCGGCGGGGCCGGGCTTCCGGCCCCCGCGCCTCAAACGCCAACGGGGCTGGGTTTCAGGTCCCTGAACCTCAGTCACCGACGGGGGCTGGGCTTCTGGCCCCCGCGCCTCAAGCGCCGGCGGGGCCGGGCTTCCTGCCCCTGCAGTGGTGTCGCGCCGAGTGGTGGAGACGGTCAGCCTTGGCGGCCCCGCGGCGAATCCGGGCCGGGGCCGGCAGAGACCCACCTCCACAGCACATCCGGCCCAGGAGCCGGCGGCGCGAAGCTGCCGCGCCCGTGCGTGCGGGCGACCGGAACCGGGAGGGAGTCGCGCTCGGCGACGGAAGGCGCGCGGGCCCCAGCGAGGGGCGCAATGCCGTTGCGGTGAGCTGCAAAAGGCCGCCCGGTGGGGACCGCGAAGGCCTGTCGGTGCAACGGCGTCAGGGGGCGTCCGGGGGCTTAAGCCCCCGGGGGGCTCAGACCGCGTCGGCCAGGGACAGGGCGTGGAGTTTCTCCGGCGGGCCCGGGCGGGCGTAGTACCAGCCCTGGGCCGTGTCGCAGCCCAGTTCGCGGAGCTGGACCGCCTGGGCGCCGGTTTCCACGCCCTCGACGGTGACGGCCAGTTCCAGGCTGTGGGCCAGGGAGACGATGCCCTCGACGATTTTGAGGTCGACGGGGTCGGCGGGGCTGCGCTGCATGCCCTGGGTGAAGGAGCGGTCCAGCTTGAGGACGTTCACCGGGAGGCGGCGGAGGTTGGCCAGGTTGGAGTAGCCGGTGCCGAAGTCGTCCAGGGCGATGTCGACGCCCATCTCGGAGAGCTGGCGCAGCGGTTTGAGGAGATCCTCGTCCGCGCCGATGAGGGCGGATTCGGTGACCTCCAGGCACAGCGCGCCGGGTTCGAGGCCGGAGCGCTCCAGGACGTCCACCGTGTCGGCGACCAGGCCGGGGTGGTGGAGCTGGGCGGGCGAGAGGTTGACGTTGATCCGCAGTGGGCCGCCGTCGGCATGGCGCTGCTGCCAGAAGCGGGCCTGGCGTACCGCCTCCTGGAGCACCCAGCGGCCCAGCGGCACGATCAGCCCGGTGTGCTCGGCGAGCGGAATGAAGCGGTCCGGGCCGAGGACGCCATGCTGCGGATGGCACCAGCGCACCAGCGCCTCGGCCCCGTGCACGGTCCCGTCGCCCAGGTGCACCAGCGGCTGGTACTCGATGAAGAACTCACCGCGCTCCAGTGCGGCGGGCAGCGAGGTGGTCAGGCCGTGCCGGGTGATGGCGCGGGCGTCGGCCTCCGGGTCGGCGAGCTCGAAGCGATTGCCGCCCGCCGACTTGGCGCGGTACATGGTGATGTCGGCGCTGCGCAGCACCTCGGCGGCGGTGCGTTCGCCGCCCGCCGGGCCCTCGACGATGCCGATGCTGCCGCGCACCGTGAACTCGCGGCCGTCGATGCGGATCGGGGCGGCGAGCACGGCGAGGATGCGGGCGGCGAGCTCATGGACCTCGCGCTGGGCTCCGGGCCCGGTGGTCAGCGCCACGAACTCGTCGCCGCCGAGCCGGGCGACCATTTCTCCGGGGGCGGTGGCGCAGCTCTGCAGCCGGTCGGCGACCTCCACCAGCAGCCGGTCGCCTGCGGCGTGCCCGAGGCTGTCGTTGATGGCCTTGAAGCCGTCGAGGTCGAGGTAGCACAGTCCGAAGCGTGCGCCGTCGCCCGCCGTGACGGCCTTCTCCAGGCGTTCGAAGAACAGGGTGCGGTTGGGCAGTCCGGTGAGCGCGTCATGGGTGGCTTCATAGCGCAGCCGCAGATTGAGCAGCCGGCGCTCGGTGGTGTCCTCCATCAGGGCCAGCTGGTACTGGGGCAGTCCGTCGGCGTCGCGCAGCAGGGAGACCGTCAGATTGGTCCACAGGACGGTGCCGTCGTTGCGGTAGAACGGCTTCTCGACGCGGAAGTGGTCGCGGTCGCCGCGGACGAGCTCCCGGTACAGCTCCCAGACGTGCGGCCGGTCCTCGGGATGGGACCAGTCGGTGACCTTGCGGCCGCGGACATGGTGTTCGAGGCCGCCGAACATCCGGGTGAGGGCTTCGTTGACCTCCAGCACATTGCCGTCGAGGTCGGCGATGCCGATGCCGATGGCCGCGCCTTCGAAGATCGCCCGGAAGCGCGCCTCGGTGGCGTGCAGGGCCTCGGCGGCGTCGCTGCGCGCCTGCATCGAGGAGCGGGCGATGGCCTCCTGCTCGGCGAGGGTGCGTTCCCGCAGGGCATGGGCGTAGCCCGCGGCCACGGCGTGCTGGAGCCGGGCGCAGCGGGCCCGGAGCTCCTCGGCGCTGTACTCCTGTGCGCTGCCGCAGTACAGCACCAGATACGAGTCGATGACGCCGAGGGTGCGGCTGAGGGCGTCGGGGTCGGTGCAGTGGGCGTCCACGAGCGCCGCGCCGGTGCGCTGTGCGGGACGCGGGTCGAAGGAGCCCTCGTGCAGGGCCGTGCTCAGTTCGCGGGCCAGCGGCAGCAGATGCCGTTCGAACTCGGGCCGCGTCATCGACGTGGCCGTCACCGGGAAGATGGCGCGGCTCCAGATGGTCGCGAACCGGCGGAGTCTGTCCTCCAGACCGTCGGGGTCCGCCGCGGGACCCGTCGCCTGCGACGACGCCCTCACGCCTTGCGCCCCACCCCGGCGAAGCCCGAGAAGGCGTATGGGTCTTCCTGGTCGGTCGGTCCCGACGGCCGCCACAGCGGCGGTGAGACGAGTCCGGGGTCGACCATCTCGTAGCCCTCGAAGAACCCCTCGACCTGGGCGCGGGTCCGCATCACGATGGGGTTGCGGATGTTGCGGTAGACGTCGATCGCGCCGTCCGCCTGCTGTTCGGGGACGGGCATCCCCTCGTAGGAGGCGTGGCTGGCGATGAACAGGCTGCCGGGCGGGAGCGCGTCGCGCAGCTCGGCGACGGCGCCGTAGGGGTCGTCGGCGTCCTGGAGGAAGTGGAGTACGCAGACGAGGAGCAGGGCGACGGGCCGGCCGGGGTCGAGCAGCGAAGTGACCTCGTGGCTGTGCAGGATGTCGCACGGCTTGCGCAGATCGGCGGCGACGACGGCGCTGAGGCCGTCGCCCTCCAGGACGGCCCTGCTGTGCGCGACGGCGACGGGGTCGTGGTCGACATAGACGACACGGGCCGCGGGGTCGGCCTCGCGGGCGACTTCATGGACGTTTCCGAAGGCCGGAATGCCCGAGCCGATATCGAGGAACCGGGTGACGCCCCGGCTCACCGCGTAGTGCACGGCGCGGCGCATGAACGCCCGATGCGCCTGCATGATCTTGGGCAGGCCCGGCATGAACTCCATGGCTTTGCGGGCGGCTTCCCGGTCCACTTCGAAATTGTGCGAGCCGCCCAGGTAGTAGTCGTAAATGCGGGCGACGCTCGGCACCGATATGTCGATGCCCTGCGGGGCCCAGGCGGGACGCTCCATCGATGTCTCCAACAAGTCGCCGCGGGGGGAGCGGCCATGTCCATGGCCAGTGTTCGAGCCGAGGCTACTGATCGCCCGCCAGGAGAGCGAGTCGAACCGGAAATTAGCGGTCCGTTCTTGGTCACACGGCACGGTCGCGGCGGGGGCGAACCGGGGGCATGCGACCGGCCCGCCCATGCGGGGGGCATGGGCGGGCCGGTGCGGGCCGGAGGCGCGGCGTGGGGACTTATTCAGGCGCTCCGACCAGCTTTCCGTCGGGCGCGACGGCGTACCAGCTGCCGCCGACGCCCTGACCGTTGGTGTCACCTGCCTTGGTGTCGCCGGCGAAGGTGTAGAGGGGCCGGCAGTCGATGGTCTGCTGCTTGATCCCGTCGGGACGGTTGAATGTCACATTGCCCCGCTTAGAGACCGTGATGCCCTCCATGTCGTCCCCGTCGACGGGGGCCACGACGGGCCACTTCTTCAGGCAGTCGTCGGTGCAGGCGGTCTTCATCGGCCAGGGTGAGTCCTTGGTGAAGCCGTAGACGGTCATTCCGTTCTTGTCGACGACGATCTCGCCCAGCTTGGGGTCCTTGCGGACGGAGAGTCCCGCCAGGTCGGCGGGGGCCTTCTCGTCTCCTCCGCCGCCTCCGGCGACCGCATCGCCGCCGTCGCCGCCGTCCTCGCCCGCGCCCCCTGCGCCGGCTTCGGCCTTCTTGCCGTCGGGCGCGGAGGCGAACCAGGTGCCGCCGACGCCCTGGCCGTTGACGTCCCCGGCCTTGGTGTCCTTGGCGTAGCGGTACATCGGCCAGCCGTCGATGGTGAGCTGCTTGGTCCCGTCGGCGCGGGTGACCTCGCCCATCAGCGAGGCGTCGACCCCCGGAGGTGCGGCGGCGCCCTCCGCCGAGACCACCGGCCACGCCTTCGCACAGTCGCCTTCGCAATTGGACTTGGGCGGGTTGGCTGTGTCCTTGTCGAAGCGGTACAGGGTGAAGCCCGCGCTGTCGGTGAGGACCTCGCCGAGGTCCCCGGACTTCCGCACGGCCAGCTGTCCCGCGGGCTTGACCGCGGCCTCGCCTGCGTCGGCGCCGGCGCCGTAACCGCCGCCCGCGCCATAGCCCGCGTCCGCCGGCTGTCCCGCCGGGTTGGCCGCGCCGACCGCCTGACCATTGGGTGTCCCGGATCCGTTGTCCTGACCGCACGCCGTCGTCAGCGCGAGTACGGCCGCCGCAGTCACCGCGAGCGAGGCGTTCCGCCAGGTGTTCATGTGCACTCCACTCCGAAGTCTTTACGCTTCATCGAGCCTGTCGCGACGCCCTGTGCGCCGTTCTTGCCCTACATACGAGGCCGGGGGCGGAGTCTGTTCAACACAACGGGAAAAATCTTCGACCGTGGCATTCGCGAAGGTGAGATGCCGCGGGAGCCGGGGATGGAATTCACCGCGCGCGGGAATGGCTGGAAATCGACTGCCTCAGCCGTCTCTTGAGTACCGGAGCTTCTGAAGAGCGCTCATGAGTCACTGGCGAAACGGTCCAACGCGACGCGCAGCCGTGCCCGCAGACCGTCGCTGCCCAGATGCCCCGCGTCGTCGACGACGATTAACTCCGCGTCGGGCCAGACGCGACTGAGCTCCCATGCGGTGTCGAGAGGGCTGGCGAGATCGAAACGGCCGTGGAAGAGGACCCCCGGATTTCCCTTCAGGCGTCCGGCGTCACGCAGCAGCGCGCCCTCCTCCAGCCACGCGCCGTGGGCGAAGTAGTGGGCGGCGATGCGCACCATGGCGAGGCGGGCGGCCGAGGGCCTGCCCGAATAGGGGGCGGGCGCTCCGTTCGGCTCCAGTCCGACGACGGCGTCCTCCCAGGCGCACCAGTCGGCCGCGGCCCTGTCGCGCACGCGTGCATCGGGGTCGGCCAGCAGCCGGGCGTACGCGGTGAGGAGGCCGTCCCCCCGGTTGGCGGCAGCCGCCCCGTCGCGGAAGCGTTCCCATTCCGCGGGGAAGAAGCGGCCGACGCCCCGGTACAGCCAGTCGATCTCGGAGCGGCGGGTGGTGGTCACGGAGTTGACGACGATCTCCGTCACCCGGTGCGGATGGGCCTCGGCATAGGCGAGGAGGAGAGTGGACCCCCACGATCCGCCGTACAGCAGCCAGCGTTCGACGCCCAGATGCTCCCGCAGCCGTTCCATGTCGGCGAGGAGGCGGCCGGTGGTGTTGTGCCGCATGTCGGTGGCGGGGTCGGCGGCGTGCGGGGTGGAGCGGCCGCAGCCCCGCTGGTCGAACAGCACAAGCCGGTAGCGGTCGGGGTCGAAGTGCCGGCGCACCCCGGCGGAGCTGCCGGAGCCGGGGCCGCCGTGGACGTACACCGCCGGCTTGCCCTCAGGGTTGCCGCTGACCTCCCAGTGGATCGACTGGCCGTCGCCGACGTCGAGCATGCCCCGGTCGTAGGGGGCGATGAGCGGATACGGCGCGGTCATCCGGGGTGCTCCTTCGCGGTCGGCAGTGGTCAGCTGTGGTCTGCGGACGATCCGCGGGCCCGGGCAGGCGGTCCGCGGGGATCAGCGCGCGGAACGATCCAGCCTAGACGGGGCGGGGGCGGCGCCGCCCCCGGTTTTCGCCGGACTGGGCCGCGGAAAGAAACAGCAGGTCACAGGGGGTGTCATGACCCATTCGCATCACAGCGATCGCGAGCGGTGAGGAGCGCTCCTAGCGTTTCGGAACGAGGTGCGGTGTCCGCCCCTGCGGACATTCGGTCCGCCTCTGCGGGCCTCCGCGTCCGCAGCCCTCCTCGGGGAAACCGGAGGAATGACCATGCACGCGATACGCATCGCGTCTGCGGCCCTGCTGGGCGCCGCAGCGCTCGGGCTGACCGCCCTGCCCGCGGCGGCGGCCCCCGAAGGGAACACCACGCCGTATGACTTCACCGTCACCCCGACCACCGTGGCCGCGGGCGGCCGGGTGACGCTGACCGCCGGGGGCTGTCCCATCACGGCCACGGCGGCCTCGGGTGTCTTCGACACCGTCACCATTCCGTCCGGCGGCTCCGCGACGGCCACCGTGGACCGCGATGCCCGGCCCGGAGCGGTCTATTCCGTGAGTTTCGCCTGTGGTTCCGAAACCGCGTCGGTGGATCTGACCATCGCGGGCGTCCGCCCGACGGCCAGCGCCACCTCGCTTGCGCCGACGCTCGGCGTCCGCGGCGGCCTCGGCGGCAGCGCCGGCGGCGTGAACGCCGGTGAAGTGGCCGCGGGCGCCGCGCTCGTCGCCGCCGCGACGGCCGCGGCCGTCTATGTCCTCCGCCGGCGCTCGGCCGACCGGCGGCACTGACACCCGTCACGCTTCGCCCGTGACGCCCGTCGTCCCGAGTCCAGGCCTGGACTCGGGACGACGGGCGCAGTCAGCCCACCGGGAGGTTCGGCCGGTCAGGCCCTTACGCTGTCCATGCGGCGACGGCGCGCGATGAACACGGCGCCCCCCAGGGCGGCCGTGGCCACCAGCCCGCCGCCGACGGCCATCTCCGTGGAGCTCGGGCCGAACGAGCCGCCCAGACCGCCCGAGGTGCCGCGGCCGGCGAGCACGGTGAACCTCTCGGTGGCGACCATCGAATTGTCGCTGCACTTGACGGCCAGGTTGTAGCGGCCCGGTGTTGCATGGTTGTGAATGCGCGCCACCGCGGTCGAGTGGCCGTCGGCGTTGACCGACAGATGGGTCTTGGGAAACGCGTTCGACGTGACCGTACCGCCGTGTCCGCAGCCGTCGACTTTGATCGTCATCGTGGAGCCCTGATGGACCGAGGAGGGGTTGAGCCTGATATTGGTCGGGCCGTTGGTGGCGACGGCCAGGGGGGCAGCGAGCCCGACGGCCGCGCAGGCGGCCGCGGCGACCGCGAAAGCGCGAGAACGCATCGTTGAACCTCCAGAGGAAGACGCACCGAAGCGGCGCTCCGGGGGGAATTCGACGAGTACGCCTTCCATGACGAACACTCATGGGCCGCCTGCTCCCGCGCATTTCGGCGCTGGTCCACCCCGGTGAGGCGACACGCCGGCGACGGGCCGGCGACACGCCGACCGAGCTGACGGAGCCGCAGGTCACCGGTGGTGACCGGGCCGATCGGCTGATTACCCGGATGGGGCACCACGGTCGGCCCTCACCGCTCCGCGCGCCGCCCGCGGTCGGGGGAAGGCCCGGCACACCGTGTCGCCACCCGTTCGCCCCGTCCCGGTCGCCGCGGGCGGCGCGGGCGCTTAGCTTGCCAAGTGACCTGCGGAAGGAGAACGGCTCGATGGGCGAGGACTACCGCGATCCGGAGACGAGGAGACGCTCGCCCTGGGGCGTGCTGGCTCTCGTCATGCTCACCGGGATCGCGCTGATGAAGAACGGCGTCGATGTGTCCCTCGGCCCGCCTCAGCCCGCCGCGGCGGCCGCGCTCAGCAGCGCCCCGGAAGCCGGCGAGACGTTCATCCCCGTGCCCCTGGAACCGCTGGAGTACGCCCCTGTCGCCCGGGTGCGCATCCCCTCCATCAAGGTGGACGCGCCGGTCGTCGACGTGGGCCTGGACGACGACGGCTGGGTCGCGGCCCCGCCCCCGGAGGACCCGAACCTCGCCGGCTGGTACCAGAACGGCATCGCCCCCGGCCAGCGCGGCACCGCCGTCGTCGTCGGCCATGTCGACAACAGATCGGGCCCCGCGGTCTTCTACGGCCTCGGCTCCGTGAAGAAGGGCCGGCTGGTGGAGGTGGTGCGCTTTGACGGCAAGGTCGTGGTCTTCGAGGTGTACGGCGTCGAGGTGTTCGCCACGAACGACTTTCCCGGGCCGCGGGTGTATGCGGACACGGGGCATGCGGAGCTGCGGGTGATCACGTGTGGGGGCGGGTACTCGAAGGCGGGCGGGTACGACGGGAATGTGGTGGTGTTCGCGCGGATGGTCAAGGTCCGGTGAGCGTGCGTGAGCGTGCCCCTTCCCGGAACTGAGGGCCCCGGCGCCGGACGGGCTGGATCTTCCAGCCCGTCTGGGAGCGCCTCCCGGACGAAGTCCGGGGGAGCTTGAGGACCGGGGTCCGGGGGCAAAGCCCCCGGAGGAAGGGTCAGCGGCGGGGGACCGTGATGCGGTAGCCCTGCTCCAGCAGCCACGGCAGATACGTGCGCAACGCGGCCACGCTCTGTGTCCGGTCCCCGCCCGCGTCGTGGGAGAGGACCACGACGCCCGGCCCCGCCCCGTCCCTCACCCGGCGCACGATTGTCGCGGTGCTGGGCTCGGTCCAGTCGAGGGTGTCGACGGTCCAGGCGAGCGGCTCCATGTCGAGTTCCGCGCCGATCTCGAAGGAGTGCTTGTTCCAGGCGCCGAAGGGGGCCCGGTACCACAGCGGGGCCCTGCCCAGTTCCCGGTCGACTACTTCGCTGGTGCGGCCCAGTTCGTCGCGGATGCGGGACGGGGGCAGGGAGGGGATCAGCGGATGGGACCAGGTGTGGTTGCCGATGACATGGCCGTCGTCCGCCATCTCGCGCAGCAGATCGCGGTGGGCGTCCGCCATCTCGCCGCAGACGAAGAACATCGCGGGCACGCCGTACTCGCGCAGTGTCTTGAGGATGCCGGGGGTGTAGCGGGGGTCGGGCCCGTCGTCGAAGGTGAGCACCATGGCCCGGCCCGCGCCGGACAGCTTGAGGAAGGGACGGGACCGCACCGGGGGCAGCGCGCGGCGGACGGCCGGCGGGGCGTAGGAGGTGATGGGCCGCAGCCGGTAGGCGGAGGCGTTGACCGGTGACCCGGCGAGCGGCACAGCCTCGGGTCCGGCGGCCCCGCTCGCCGACGCCGAGGGGGCGGCGGCGGGCGGGGCGGGCGCACCCGCGGCCGGTGGCGTGCCCGGGGGCGCGGAGCGGCCGAAGCCCTCGACGGCGACCAGTGAGACCGTGGCGGTCGCGCCCAGGGCGGCGGCGGCACGGAGCAGCGAGCGACGCCCCGGAGACAGCTGATCCTCTTTCATGACCAACTGCTCGCATGGCCGGTGCTCGATGCGCCAGCAAAACGCCGGAGATTACGGTGAATCTAACCGATGGGAGCATGTGCGGGGCTCGCGGCGCGCCGGCGCGCGCCCCGGCCGGAGCCTCAGGTGCGGCGTACGAGGGGGAAGGGCAGGGTCTCCCGGATGGTGAGGCCGGTCAGGAACATCACGAGCCGGTCGACGCCGATGCCCAGACCTCCGGTGGGCGGCATGGCGTATTCGAGCGCGTCGAGGAAGTCCTCGTCGAGTTCCATGGCTTCGGGGTCGCCGCCCGCGGCGAGCAGCGACTGGGCGGTGAGCCGGCGGCGTTGCTCGACGGGGTCGGTCAGTTCCGAGTAGGCGGTGCCCAGTTCGGTGCCGAAGGCGACCAGGTCCCAGCGTTCGGCGAGGCGCGGATCGCGGCGGTGCTGGCGGGTGAGCGGGGAGACCTCGGTCGGGAAGTCCTTGTAGAAGGTGGGCAGCACGGTCCGCTCCTCGACGAGCCGCTCGTACATCTCCAGCACGATGTCGCCGCGCGTGTCGTCGGGGATGTGCGGCACGCCGGAGCGGTCGCAGAGGCGGCGCAGCGCCGCTTCGCCGGTGTCGGCGTCGATGTGTTCGCCGAGGGCTTCGGAGACGGCCTCGTAGACGGTCCTGACGGGCCAGCGGCCGGAGATGTCGTGGGCGGTGAGCCGGCCGTCCGGCCCCGCCTTGTGGGCGACCGGTTCGCCGAAGGCGGCGACGGCGGCCTGCTGGATCAGCTCGCGGGTCAGGTCGAGCATCACGTCGTAGTCGGCGAACGCCTGGTAGGCCTCCAGCATGGTGAATTCGGGGTTGTGCTTGTAGGAGACGCCTTCGTTGCGGAAGGTGCGGCCCAGTTCGAAGACCTTCTCCAGACCGCCGACGCACAGCCGTTTGAGATACAGCTCGGGTGCGATGCGGAGATACAGGTCCAGGTCGTAGGCGTTGATGTGGGTGGTGAAGGGCCGGGCGTTGGCGCCGCCGTGGATCTGCTGGAGCATCGGGGTCTCGACCTCCAGATAGCCGCGGTCCAGCAGGCCCTGGCGCAGCGCCTGCACGGCGGCGGAGCGGCGGCGGATCACATCGCGGGCGTCCGCGCTGACGACGAGGTCGAGGTAGCGGCGGCGGACGCGGGCCTCGGGGTCGGCGAGTCCGTGCCGTTTGTCAGGCAGCGGGCGCAGGCACTTGCCGGTGAGCTGCCAGTCGGTGACGAAGAGGGACAGTTCGCCGCGGTCGCTGACGCCGATCTCGCCGTGGGCGGCGATGTGGTCGCCGAGGTCGGCGTCGGAGGTGAACCGGTCGAGGACCTGCCGGCCGCAGATGTCGCGGGCGAAGGCGAGCTGGAGGTCGCCGGACCAGTCGCGCAGGACGGCGAAGACGATGCCGCCCAGGTCGCGTACGAGAATCACGCGCCCGGCGACGGCAGCCTGTTCGCCGGTCCGGGCGCCGGGGGCGAGGCCGGGGTGCGCGGCGCGGAGCCCGGCGAGAGTGCTGGTGGGCTGGGGGACGCCGACGGGGTACGGGTCGGCGCCGTCGGCGCGCAGCCGGTCGAGCTTGGCGTGCCGGATGCGGATCTGTTCGGGGAGCGGGCGCTCGCCCGCGGCGGAGCCGGCGCCCGGTCCGGCGAGGCCCAGCGCGGCGAGGGAGGGCAGCCCCGCGGTGGTGGCGGGGCTGACGACGCCGCGCGGCCGCCCTCTGCCCCACAGGGAGCGCAGGCTGGGTACGGAGACGAAGCCTTCGGCGATGCCGGAGGCGAGGGCGACGCGGGCGAGGGAGCCGGCGTCGCCGTAGCACAGGAAGCGGGGGTACCACTCGGGCTGGTACTTCACATTGGACCGGTACAGCGCTTCGAGCTGCCACCACCGGGAGAGGAACAGCAGCAGGCGTCGCCAGAGGCGCAGCACGGGGCCTGCGCCGATGCGGGCGCCCTCCTCGAAGGCGGAGCGGAAGACGGCGAAGTTGAGGGAGATCCGCTGGATGCCCATCTTGCGGGCGTGGCCGCAGAGTTCGGCGACCATGAACTCCATGATGCCGTTGGGGGCCCTGGGGTCGCGGCGCATCAGGTCGAGGGAGATGCCGTCGGGGCCCCAGGGCACGAAGGAGAGCAGAGCGATCAGCCCGCCGTCCCGGTCGAAGGCCTCGACGAGCAGGCAGTCGCCGTCGGCCGGGTCGCCGAGGCGGTCCAGGGCCATGGAGAAGCCGCGTTCGGCCTCGGTGTCGCGCCAGGCGTCGGCCTTGTCGACGAGACGCCGCATCTCCTCGTCCGTCAGGGCGGAGTGGCGGCGGACGCGGACGGTGGCTCCGGTGCGCTGGACGCGGTGGACGGCCTGGCGGGTGACGCGCATGTCGCGGCCCGCGAGGTCGAATCGCGCGACGTGCACGATGGCCTCGTCGCCGAGCTGGATGGCGCTGAGCCCGGCGCGTGCGCAGGCCTTGGCGCCTTCTTCGGACGCGCCCATGACGGCGGGGGCCCAGGCGTAGCGGCGGGCGAGGCTCAGCCAGGCCTCGATGGCCCCGGGCCAGGCTTCGCGGTCGCCGATCGGGTCGCCGCTGGCGAGGGCGACGCCCGCCTCGACGCGGTAGGTGACGGCCGCTTTGCCGCTGGGCGAGAAGACGACGGCCTTGTCGCGGCGGGTGGCGAAGTAGCCGAGCGAGTCCTGTGCGCCGTATGCGCCGAGCAGCGCGCGGATGCGGGACTCCTCGTCGCCGTGGAGCGCGGCCTCCATCCGCTGGGAGCGGAAGAGGGCGCCCGCTGCGCTGAGCAGGGCGACGGCGCCGAAGAGGCCGAGGAGGAAGAACAGGGCGCGGGGCGGGCGGCCGTCGAACTGGTCGCCGGAGACCAGACCGCCGAGCACCCGGTTGGCGGACCACAGCAGCCGCTGGCCGCGCGGCAGGGAGCCGGGGAAGAGCTCGACCAGGGCCCAGCCGGCGAGGATGCCGAGGCCCAGTCCGAGGACGAGGACGAGCAGGGCGCGGCGGAAAGCCCCGTGCCGTGTCTGCGCGTAGAACTCGCCGCGGGTGCCGGCCAGCACGGCCAGGGCGATCAGGCACAGCGCCAGATTGGGGGCCCAGGTCCAGTCCTGGTCGAGGGCGAGGAGCAGGACGTCGGCGACGGCGAGCAGCGTTAGATAGGCGACGACGAGCCACCATGCGGCTTTCTTGCGCGCGCCGAGGGCGGCGGCGAGGAGCAGCAGGAAGGCGGCGTAGGCGAGGTTGGCGCTGACGGGGACGGCGACGCGGTCGAGGAAGAGGGCGAGGGGGCGCAGCAGCCGGCGGACCGGGGGGATCAGGGCGAGGATGGCGCAGAACACGCCGAGCGCGGCGAAGAAACCTCCGAGCGCGCCCGGGACCCTGGCGTGCCAGCGGGCGGGGGCGGCAGCGGTGGCGGAGCGGGTCTCCTGCACGGTGGCACCCATGATCTGCACTGTAGGGAGAGTGCGCGGGGCCCGCCTGTCGTGCGCGGCGGCCGGGTCAGCGTCCCATCACGAGCCCGTCGTCGGCGGCGCCGCGGCTGAGGACGGCTTCGCTGATGGCGTTCTGTTCGCGCTCGTAGTCGGTGTTCTCTCCGTAGCGGTGCAGTTCGTCGGGGAGGTTGACGACGCGGCCGCGTTCGATGTCCATCCACTGGGGGATGTATTCCGCCTTCGTGACCTTCCAGCGTCCGCCCTTCTCGGCGGGCGGGGCGAAGGTGAAGCGGGCGAGGGAGCCCTGGTTGCCGCGCGGGTCGAAGGAGCCTGAGTAGTTGGTCATCGGCCCGGCGATCTGGTCGCCCATGCCGTAGACGATCCAGGTGCCGTTGACCTTCTCGTAGGGCTGCGGGACATGGGCGTGGGTGCCGATGATGAGATCGATGTCGGGGCGGCCTCCGGAGGCGGAGGCGGTGAGCCGCTTCCCGAGGGAGAGCTGGGCGTCGTCGGGGGCGGTCTGCCACTCGGTGCCCCAGTGCAGGCTGACGACGACCACGTCGGCGCCTGCCTTGCGGGCGGCGCGGGCGTCGGCGACGATCTTCTGTTCGTCGATCAGGTCGACGGCCCAGGGCTGTCCCTCGGGCAGCGGGATGTCGTTGGTGCCGTAGGTGTAGGCCAGTTGGGCCACCTTGGCGCTGCCCGCCTTGAGCCAGGCGGGCTGCCGGTCCTCCTCGGCGGTGCGGGCCGATCCGGCGTGCTTGACGCCCGCCGCGTCCAGGGCGTCGAGGGTGCGGCGCACTCCGTCGGGGCCGTCGTCGAGGGTGTGGTTGGAGGCGGTGGAGCAGGAGTCGTAGCCGACGGCGGCGAGGGCCTGGGCGATCTCGGGCGGGGACCGGAAGAGGGGGTAGCCGCTGTAGTCGCCGTTCTCTCCGTAGACGGTCTCCATATGGCAGATCGCCAGGTCGGCCCGGGAGACGACGGGCATGACGCCGGAGAGCATCGGGCGGAAGTCGAATCCTTCGCCGCCTGCGTCGGCGGCCGCCTGGCGGATGATCGAGTCGTGCGGGAGGACGTCGCCGCTTGCGATGAGGGTGAAGCCGCGGAGCTTCGCCTGCGCGGCGCCGCCGGCGGCGGAGGGGCCGGTGCTCTGCGGCTGTGCGGGCTCGCCGCGATCGGGGGCGGCGCAGGCGGCGGCGCCGCCGAGGAGCAGGGCGGCGAGGGCCGCCGCGGTGTGTCGTGTGTGTCGCCAGGCCATCGAGCGGACTCCTGAGCAGAATATGCGGTCGTATATCAGTACGAGTCAGCATTAATCGGATGAGCTGATGTCCTGACAGTCGCGGCGTGGCATCCGGGAGTCAAGGAGCTGGGCCGTATGGATCGCCGGGACGGCGCAGGCCAGGACGGCGCAGGCCGGGGCGGGTGTCCGGCCCCGGGGAGGCTTCCGGCCGCCCGCTCACCGCACCGTTCGCCGACGCGAGCGACCGCTCGCCGAAGACCGCTGCACGCCGTCTGTCGCCGCGGGGCCGCATGCGCTGCCATCGGCTCGTGAAGGCGTTCAAAGGACAGGAACTCTGCGTCTGAGGGGTGTTGACCATGGCGACCGCGACGACCGCCGGCACGGCGAAGGCGGCCGGGAGCGCGACGACCGGTGAGCGGGAGCTGACCGACGAGCGGGCGCTGGCACGGCTGCAGCGCGAGCACGGCCCCGCCCTGCTGAGCTTTCTGCTGGGCCTCACCTATGGGGACCGGCAGCGTGCGGAGGACCTGATGCAGGAGGCCCTGGTGCGGGCCTGGCAGCACCCGGAGGCATTCGAGGGCCCGTATGAGTCGATGCGGCCCTGGCTGTTCACCGTCGGCCGGAGGCTGGCGATCGACGCCCGCCGCTCCCGGCTGGCCCGTCCCGCGGAGATCGGAGACGGGGTGCTCGCCACCACCCCCGACCCCTGTGACCTCACGGAGACCGCCGTGGCGTCGCTCGATGTGCGGGCGGCCGTGGACACCCTGAGCCCAGAGCACCGGGCGGTGCTGGAACGGCTGTACTTCTCCGGGCTGACCGTGAACGAGGCCGCCGAGGAGCTCGGCATCCCGCCGGGCACCGTCAAGTCCCGCTCGTACTACGGTCTGCGCGCCCTCGCCCGTTGCCTCCCCGGCTACAGCTCCTCCGCCGGGCGCTGAGCGCGCACGGCCGACGCCGCCCGGCTGCTCAATCCCCGCACCGGCTGTTCCGTCCCCGTCCCCGTCCCGTGCGTCACCGCGGCCCCGGCAGTGGCCCTGGACCTCTGCGATCACGACGCAGGAGCGACCGTATGCGAAACCTCACGCTCAAGTTGAGTAAAGACGGGTACCCAGCCGTGTCCTTCGGTGGAGGCTCGTCGTCGAGCCGTCCGAAGACGTCCGGGGAGAAGGTGGGAACGTTGCGGCCCGAGAGCACGAACGGCACCAGCGGAGGCCGGCTGACCGTCCCGATGGCGTGGCTGTGCGCCGAGTACATCGCCGATGAAATGCTCCGCACGGGCGAGCTTGTGGAGACCGGCTCCCTGGAGTACCGGGCGGGCCGTCAGACGCTGGCGCTCACCGTGTATCTGTGCGATGCCACGGAAGGGCTCGCGGGCACGACGGCCGTCGCCCGGATCGAGGAGTGGCTGGTCCTCACCTCGTACGGCCATCCCTGGCAGGCGTGGGTGGAGGACAGACTCGCGGCCCGCGAGGCGAGGCTGGAGCAGGAGCCGGGCGGGGCGGCCGATCCCGACCTCGCGCTGGCGCGCGCCGCGTGGAAGTGGCTGCGGACGACGGAGCTGCTCGCCACGGATCTCGGAGACGGCGACCTCTCCCGGCCGCCGCACGGCCCGGGGCGCCCCCTGTATATGACCGACATGACCGGCCCCTTCGAGTCCGGCCCCCCTTTCGAGACCGGCGTGGACGAGAGCGCGCGGATATGGACACCGGCCTGGCGGCTGGGCCTGCCGCTCAGCCATCTGGCCATCCATCTGTTCTGACGCGGCCGGGGTCCTGATGCGGCCGGTCTCACGGGCGGTGGCGGGCCGCCCCGGCGTGCACGCCCGGCTGATACTTGGGGAGCCGGACGGTGATCTTCATCCCCGCGCCGACGCCCGTCTCGATGACGAGGCCGTGCTCGTCCCCGTACACCTGGCGCAGCCGCTCGTCGACATTGCACAGTCCGATGCCGGAAGCGCCGGGCCGCTCCCCCGCCAGGATGCCGCGCAGCACCGACGGGTCCATGCCCACGCCGTCGTCCTCGATGACCACCACCGCCTCGGCCCCCGCGTCCCGCGCCGCGATCGTGATGCGGCACGGCCGGCCCGAGTCCTCAAGTCCGTGTTTGACGGCGTTCTCCACCAGCGGCTGGAGACACAGAAACGGCAGCGCCACCGGCAGCACCTCTGGCGCGACCTGCAGCGTCACCTTGAGCCGTTCCCCGAAACGAGCGCCCGCGAGCGCCAGATACTGCTCGATCGACCGCAGTTCGTCGGCGAGGTTGGTGAACTCGCCGTGCCTGCGGAAGGAGTAGCGGGTGAAGTCGGCGAACTCCAGCAGCAGCTCACGCGCCCGCTCCGGGTCGGTCCGCACGAAGGACGCGATCGCGGCGAGCGAGTTGAAGATGAAGTGCGGTGAGATCTGCGCGCGCAGGGCGCGGATCTCGGCCTCGATCAGCCTCGTCCGCGACCGGTCCAGCTCGGCCAGCTCCAGCTGTACGGAGACCCAGCGCGCCACCTCACTCGCCGCGCGCACCAGCACCGCCGACTCGCGTGAGCCGTAGGCGACCAGCGCGCCCAGCACCCCGTCCTCACCGGTCAGCGGAGCGATCACCGCCCAGCGCAGCGGGCAGCGGACGTCGTCGCACCCGGTGTGCACGCTCTGGCTGCGCCCGGAGTCGAGAATGCTCGCGACCTTGGCCATCACCCCTGCCCGGTGGTGGTCGCCGCCGGGGCCGTCCCAGGCGAGCACGGCCTCGCGGTCGGTCAGACACAGCGCCTCGGTGCCCAGCAGCGAGCGCAGCCGCCGCGCCGCCTTGCGGGCCGTGTCCTCGGTGAGCCCGGCGCGCAGCGGGGGCGCGGCGAGGGAGGCGGTGTGCAGGGTGTGGAAGGTGGCCCGCTCGACGGGTGTGCCCAGATCGAGGTCTCGGCGCTCGCCGCGGCGCGCGGCGAGGCGGCCGACGGCGAGTCCGAACGCGAAGAGCAGCACACCGGCGGCGGTCAGGGCGACGACGTGTGCGGCGGTCATGCCCCGGCTCCTTCCGCGGGGTCGCCGTCCGGCGTCCCGGCCTGCCCGCGGCGATCCCCGGCGGCCCCCGCCGGCCGGCCCTCCGCCACATCGCCACCGGGGCGGCCGCCGCCGGACGGCTGGGCATCGCCGTACAGCCCGCCAGACAGCCCACCCCGGCCCGGCGACCGGCCCTCCGCCACATCGCCACCGGGGCGGCCGCCGCCGGACGGCTGGGCATCGCCGAACGGCCCGCCGGACAGCCCACCCCGGCCCGGCGACCGGCCCTCCGCCCGGTCTGCCGCCGGCCGGCTGCCGTGGGTCGGACCCCGGCCGGGCGACGCCACGGTGCCCGCGTAACCCGCGCCGGGCCCTGCCAGGCCGCCCCCGCTGCCCCCGCTGCCCCCGGGAACATCACCGCCCATCGCTCCGGCCCCGACGGGGCCACTGCCATCGGACGGACCCCGGCCGGCCGACGACACGCCGTCTGCGCGGCCCCCGGCGGGCGGCGGGCCGCCGTACCGGTACGGCGGCGCCTCGTCCCGGCGGGACGGCCGGCGGGTGGGGCGGCCCCAGTCGCCGGGCTCGCCGTCCGGGGCGTCCCGGTCCGCCAGGTCCTCCGGGAGGTGAAGGCGGGTGAGGATCGCGGCCGCGCCGGGCGGGACATGGCTCGGGGTCGCCAGCGACACCAGCAGCATCGTCAGAAAGCCGAGCGGCACGGACCAGACGGCGGGCCAGGCCATCAGGGTGTGCGGCCAGCCGTCTGGCGCGAGGCCCGCGCGGGTGGCCAGCACCGCCGTCAGCGCGGACCCGCCGCCGACGACGAGCCCGGCGACCGCGCCGGGCGGAGTGAGTCCGCGCCACCAGATGCCCAGCACCAGCAGCGGGCAGAACGAGGACGCCGACACCGCGAAGGCGAGGCCCACCGCGTCGGCGACCGGCACATTCTCCGACACGACGCTCAGCGCGAACGGCGCGGCCATCGCCAGCAGGGCGGCGAGGCGGAAGTGCCGTACGCCGCGCGACGGCAGGACGTCCTGGCTGATGACTCCGGCGACGGACATCGTCAGCCCGGACGCGGTCGACAGGAAGGCCGCGAACGCGCCGCCCGCCAGCAGCGCGCCGAGCAGTTCGCCGGCCGTCCCGCCGACCAGCCGGTCCGGCAGGACGAGCACGGCGGCGTCCGCGTCGCCGGTGAGGGCGAGTTCGGGGGCGTAGATCCGGCCGAGCGCCCCGTAGACGGGCGGCAGCAGATAGAACGCGCCGATCAGGGCCAGCACGACGAGGGTGGTGCGGCGGGCGGCGCGCCCGTTGGGGCTGGTGTAGAAGCGGACGGCGACATGCGGCAGCCCCATCGTGCCGAGGAACGTGGCGAGGATGAGCCCGTACGTCGCATACAGCCGATGCCCGTCGCGGCCCGCGGACAGCGGCTGGGACCAGCCGGATGGTCCGGCCTCGGCGTGGGCGCGCTCAGGCGCCCGCGCCCCTTCGGGGAAGGCCAGTGCCGTGCCCGACGCCACCGTGTGCGCTCCCTCGTCGAGGGTGAGGCGCTCGTCCTCGTACGCCGTGCCGTCGATGGTTCCGGAGACGGTGAGGGTGAGCGGCGCGTCGATCTCGATGCGGACGGTGTCGTCGACGCGTACGGCGGTGTGCTCGCGGAAGACCGCCGGGGCGTCGAAGCGGGCGCGCGGGGCGTCGTCGCCCAGCCAGGCGGCGATCAGGAAGAGCGCGGGAACGGTCAGCGCGGTGAGCTTGAGCCAGTACTGGAAGGCCTGGACGAAGGTGATGCTGCGCATGCCGCCCGCGGCCACCGCCCCGGTGACGACCACGGCGACGACCAGGGAGCCGACCCAGTCGGGCGCGCCGGTGAGGATTTCCAGGGTGAGTCCCGCGCCCTGGAGCTGCGGCAGCAGATAGAGCCAGCCGATGCCGACGACGAACAGGACGGCGAGCCTGCGGACCGCGGCGGACTGCAGCCGGGCCTCGGCGAAGTCGGAGAGGGTGTACGCGCCGGAGCGGCGCAGCGGTGCGGCGACGAGCACCAGGAGGACGAGATAACCGGCGGTGTAGCCGACGGGGTACCAGAGCATGTCCGGGCCCTGGAGCAGGATCAGCCCCGCGATGCCGAGGAAGGAGGCGGCGGAGAGGTATTCGCCGCTGATGGCCGCGGCGTTGAGGCGGGGGCCGACGGTGCGGGAGGCGACGTAGAAGTCGGAGGTGGTGCGGGATATGCGCAGGCCCAGCGCCCCGACGAGCACGGTGGCGAGCACCACGGCGGCGACGGCGGCCACCGCGTACGTCTGGTTCACTCCGGGTCCCCCGGCGGCCGGGTGCGCGGCACGGTCAGCGGCCTTCGACGAGTGTGGTGAAGTCGCGCTCGTTGCGTTCGGCGCGGCGTATGTACCAGCGGGCGATAAGCCAGATGACCGGATAGACACCGGCTCCGAGCGCCGCCCAGACGAACGGCCCGGCGGAGAAGGGCCCGCCGCCGAACGCGGCGGGCAGCGCGAAGAGCAGCGGCAGCGAGCCGACGAGCAGGGCGAGCGCGCCGAGGGCGGACAGGGCCGCGCGCAGCTGGCTGCGCATCAGGGAGCGGACATAGGTCTCCCCCACCGTGGTGTGCTCACTGATCTCCGACCGCGCCGGCGCATGTCCGGGCGCGGGACGGCGCACGGCGCGCGGCACCCCGGTGACCACCTCGCGGCGGGGCTGTTGCTCTCCAGACATCGTCCGTCCGCTCCAGCGTGTCGGCGAACTCTCGGGAGCTGTGGAGTCTACGCAGGAGCGATTACGGTCGGCAGGTGTCGTGCGGACACCGGCAGCGGACACCGGCAGCGGTCGGCAGCCGGGGTCGGCGGCTGCGGTCACGGGCGGGCGTGTCGCATCAGCAGATCGCGCAGCTGGCGTGCGTGGCGGCGGCTGACGGCGAGTTCGGCGTCGCCGACGCGGACCGTGGTCGTCCCGGCGTCGAGGCGCAGCTCCTCGATCCGGGACAGGGCGACGAGATGGCTGCGGTGGATGCGGACGAAGCCGCGGGAGGCCCAGCGCTCCTCCAGGGCGGACAGGGGGATGCGCACCAGATGGCTGGCGCCGCCGTGGGTGTGGAGCCGGGCGTAGTCCCCCTGAGCCTCGACATAGGAGATGTCGTCGACCGGCACGAAACGGGTGACGCCGCCGAGTTCCACGGGTATCTGCTCGCCGCCGCTCACCGCCGGAGCGGGGCGGGCCGGCCGGCCCGCCCCTGCGCCCGCGGGCGGGCCCGGCGCGGCCGCGAGGCCGTCGACCCGCCGCACCGCCTCGGCGAGGCGTTCTCTGCGCACCGGCTTGAGGACATAGTCGACGGCCTTGAGGTCGAACGCCTCGACGGCGAAGCCCTCGTGCGCGGTGACGAAGACGATCAGCGGGGGCCGGGCGAAGCCGGTGAGGAGCCGGGCCACGTCGAGTCCGGTGAGCCCGGCCATATGGATGTCGAGGAAGACGACGTCGATGGCGTCCTCGCCGTCCGGCCCCGCCTGCAGGGCACGGGTGATGCGGCGCAGGGCCTCGGTGGCGTCCGTGGCCCCTTCGGCGCTGGTGATGCGCGCGTCGGAGCGGAGGAGGTACAGCAGTTCTTCGAGAGCGGGTCTCTCGTCGTCGACGGCCAGTGCGCGCAGCATGCTGCGGAGTGTAGGCGGGCCGCGGAGCCCCGGCCACGGAGCCGTTGAACTGGGCGGGGATGCGCTGCGTATACCAGGACGACACGGCAGGACAGGAGAGGAATCGAGGACCGCCCATGAGTGCGCAGCAGCGGCACCGGGACGTGGCCGCCTATGCGCTGGGCGTGCTGGAGCCCGGGGACGCGTTCCGTTTTGAGGAGCATCTGGCGGGATGTGTGATGTGCGCGGTGTGGCTGTCGGACTTCGCGCCGGCGGCGGCCGCTCTGGCGGAGCTGGCAGGGCCGTGCCCGGTGTGGGGCCGCCGGCCAGGCGGGCGCATGCTGGAGCGGCTGACGCGTGAGGTGGCGGGGCGGGCGCGGCGCGCCCGCCGGCGGCGGCTGGCGCTGGTCGCGGGCGCGGCGGCGCTGATCGTCGCACTGCCGGCGGGGGTGGTGGCGCACCGGGACGGGGCCGCGGGCCGGCCGGTCGCGGACGGGCAGACGACCGTCGTGAGGGACGAGGCGTCGGGGGTGACGGCCGAGGCGACGACACGGGACCGGGAGTGGGGCACGGAGGTCGCCCTGCGGCTCTCGGGGCTGGCAGGATTGCCGGGCCTGCCGGGGCTGCCGGACCGGAAGGAGTTCCGCCTGGTGGCGGTGGGCAAGGACGGGGCGGACCATCCCGTGCTTGGCTGGTCCCAGCCGTCCGGCTCCGGGCCGCGGGGCGCCGCCGGGGAGCCGGTCACGCTGGAGGGCGGCACGGATCTGCCGAGCGGGCAGATCGCACGGTGGGAGGTGCGGGACGAGGGCGGGGAACGGGTGCTGTCACTGGGCGGCGACGGCAGTCCCTGAAGACCGCACTGGTCTCCCCGGCAGCCCGCCCTGCCCGCCACTGGTCCTGAGCCCGCGTCAGATCACTTGAGCAGCCGGGAAAGCCGGCGGTCGGCGAGCGGTTTGCCGCCGGTCTGGCAGGTGGGGCAGTACTGGAGCGAGGAGTCGCTGAAGGAGACCTCGCGGATGGTGTCGCCGCAGACCGGGCAGGGCAGGCCGGTGCGCCCGTGGACGCGCAGACCGCTCTTCTTCTCGGCCTTGAGGCGGCCCGCGGCGAGCCCCCGGGAGCGCTCCACGGCCTTGCCGAGGGTCGTGCGCAGGGCGGCGTACAGCGCGGACGTCTCCTGCGCAGTGAGATTCTGTACGGGTTTGAAGGGGGACATCTTCGCGGCGTGCAGGATCTCGTCGCTGTAGGCGTTGCCGATCCCGGCGACCAGGCTCTGGTCCCGAAGCGCGCCCTTGACCTGCCGTCGTTCGCCCGCCAGCAGCGCGGCGAAGGCCGCCTCGTCGAAGTCGTCGGCGAGCGGGTCGGGGCCGAGGCGGGCGATGCCCGGGACGTCGGACGGGTCATGGACGAGATGCACGGCGAGCCGCTTGGCGGTGCCCGCCTCCGTGAGGTCGAACCCCGCGCCGGAGACGAGCGCCGCCCGCAGCGCGAGGGGGCCCTTTCCCGGCCGCGGGGGCGCGGCCGGGAGCTCGTCCTTCCACTGCAGCCAGCCGGCCCGCGCGAGATGCACGACGAGGTGCAGCTCGTGCCGCGCCCCGCGCGCGGCGGCGTCCGCGGTGATGTCGAGCCACTTGCCGTGGCGGGCCACGGCGGTGGCCCGTGCGCCTTCGAGGGCGGACAGCGGCGGGTCGTAGGTCTTGAGCACGCTGATCGCCACGGGGGTGACACGGGCGAAGTCCTCCCCGACGAGACGCTCACCGAGGAACTCCCGCAGGGCCTGCACTTCGGGCAGCTCGGGCATGCCTCCAGACTGCCGCAGCACCGCGGGCCGCGCACTGGGGGCTCCGCCCCCAGACCCCCGGTCCTCAATCTCCCCCAGCTACCTCCCCCAGACTCCGTCCGGGGGGACCCCCACGGAGGTGCCCCCAACGGGCTGAATTTGGCTACGCCAAACCCCAGCCCCGCGGGGGGTGCCCCCGCACGAAGTCTGGGGGAGATTGAGGCACAGCAACCAGAAACCCAGCCCCGCCGGCGCTTGAGGC
Source organism: Streptomyces sp. PR69 (assembly GCF_026420845.1). Classification (GTDB taxonomy): domain Bacteria; phylum Actinomycetota; class Actinomycetes; order Streptomycetales; family Streptomycetaceae; genus Streptomyces. The sequence goes on from NZ_JAOWCB010000003.1 coordinate 142,137, forward strand.
GCAAGAACCAGAAACCCAGCCCCGCCGGCGTTTGAGGCGCGGGGGTTCGGGGGCGGAGCCCCCGGGGGAGCTAGGCGCCGGGCCCGCCCGGGAAGGCGGCTGGGACCCGGTCCGGGATGATGAACTCGCACCACACGCACTTGCCGCTGCCCCGGGACTCCACCCCCCACGCCTCCGCAAGCCGGTCCACCAGCATCAGCCCGCGTCCGGAGACGCCGGACACGCCCGCGTCCCGGCGGCGCGGCAGCGCGCTGGAGCGGTCCTCGACCTCCACCCTGAGCCGGCGTTCCATGGCGGACAGCACCCGGATGGTCACGATCGCCCCGCCGTCGGTGTGCATCAGCGCATTGGTGACCAGCTCGTCGGCGGCCAGTTCGATCTCGTCCGACCGCTCCCGCGCGCCCCAGGCCCGTACGGCCGCCCTGATCATGTGCCGGGCGGAGCGCAGCGCCTCGGGGTCGTTCTGCGCGACGTGCTGTTGCAGCCGCCCGCCGGTCTGCGGGCTGACCGTGCCCTTGCGGCGGAGGAGCAGCAGGGCGACGTCGTCCTCGCCGCCGCGTTCGTCGACCACTTCGCACAGCCGGTCGGCGAGCAGCTGCAGATCGCGTGGCCCGCTGTCCACGAGGGAGGTCAGCAGCTGCATCCCGTCGTCGAGGTCCGAGCCGGGCATCTCCACCAGCCCGTCGGTGTAGAGCAGCAGGATCTGGCCGGGGTCCAGCTCCACGGTGGTGACGGGGTACTCAAGCCTGCCGAATTCCGCGGAGAGGCCGAGCGGCAGCCCGCCCTCCACCGGGAGTCTGCGGGTCGCGCCGTCGTTCTGCCGGATCAGCGGGTCGACATGTCCGGCGCGCACCATCTGTACGACGCCCGTGGACAGGTCGGCCTCCGCGTAGGTGCAGGTCGCGAAGCGGTCCGTGTCCAGTTCATGGAGGAAGACGGACGCCCGGGCCATCACGGTGGCCGGAGTGTGTCCCTCGGCCGCGTAGGCGCGCAGCACGATCCGGAGCTGTCCCATGACCGCGGCGGCGTGGGTGTCATGGCCCTGTACGTCCCCGATGACCGCGCCGACCCGGCCGCCGGGCAGGCTGATGACGTCGTACCAGTCGCCGCCGATGTCCTGGCCGAGGCGGGCGGAGCGGTAGCGCACGGCGATCTGCGCGCCCGGCACGTCCGGGATGCGCCGCGGCAGCATCGCCTGCTGCAGGCCTTCGGCGAGGTCGTGCTCCTGCTCGTAGAGCATGGCCCGCTGCAGGCTCTGCGCGATGCTGCTGCCGAGCGCCACCAGCACATTGCGTTCCTCTGCGCTGAATCCGTACCGGTCGCGGTAGAGCAGGCCCAGCGCGCCGATCGGCCGGGCCTGCGCGATCAGCGGCAGATAGGCGGCGGCGTTGATGCCCAGGTGGGCGATGTGCGGCCAGAGCAGCGGATAGGACTCGGCGAAGTCCTCCTTGGACTCGATGAAACGGGGGGCGAGGGTGCGCACCACCTCGCTCATCGGATAGCCCTCGTCGATGCGGGTGTAGCGGGTGCCCGGGACGAAGGAGCCTTCGGGGCCCTCGGCCACCAGATGGATGCGGCCCGACTCCAGCAGGCCCATGACCAGGCTTGTCGCGCCGAAGTGCTCCAGGCCGTGCGAGTCGTTCAGGATGTCGATCACGTCCTGGACGGTTCTGGCGTGGGCGAGCGCGGCTGTGGTGGACTCCACGACGCTGGTCTGGCGGCGGCGTTCGACGTCGACCTCGCGGCGGGCGAGGGAGTCGGCGAGCTCCTGGGTGGCGTCGCGGACGATGCCGATGATCCGCGTCGGCCGTCCGCTCTCGTCGCGGCGCACCGTGCCCTGGGTGTGCGTCCAGCGCGGGCTTCCGTCGCGGCAGCGGATGCGGAAGTAGGCGCCGTAGTGGTCCTCCGCGTTCTTGAGTGCCTGGGTGACGACGGTGTCGAGGCGGACACGCTCATCCGCGGGCACCCGGGCAGCGAGGCTCTCCGGGCGGCCGTCGAACTCGTCGGGGCGCAGATCGAACACCTCGAGGGCGGACCGGTCCATGTGGAGCAGTCCGCTGGCCAGATCCCAGTCGAAGCTGCCCATGCGGTTGAGCGTGAGGCTCAGATCCGGGTGGGCCGGCCAGTCGTCGGGGAGCGACAGGGCACCCGCTGCCCGATCAACCATGGAGCCACTCTGCCATCATTCGTCGGTTTCTTCGACTGTTCCGCTCGCCCCTTCCGCGGGCCTGTTCAGCCGGGGAAGAGGTCCGGCTGGGCCGGCCCGTCGGGGGTGATCAGTTCGTCGGGGCCGGTTCTGGTGACGTCGTTCTCGGGGGGCACGGGCGCGTCCGAGGGCGGCGCGGGCGGCGGCTGGTCGGCCCGGGGCGGCTCGGCCGGCGGCGGCAGGTCGGCCGGCGGCGGCAGGTCGGCCGGCGGCGGGGCGGCGGGGTCGGACGGCGCGGCGGGTGAGCTGCCGGGGGTGACCTGCCCGGACCCGTCCGGGGCGACCGGGGCCGGGGTGTCCCGGCCCTGTGCCGGTGCGGTCCGGCCGCCCGCGCCGTCGGGGCTGGCGGGGCTGGCGTCGGGTGCGGACGGTTCGCCGGCCCGGGGCCCGCCGAAGACGTCGTCGGGGTCGACGGGCGGCAGCACATCGGGCTCCCGGTCCTCCTCGCCGTGGGTGCCGGTCCTGCGTTCGATCCAGGTGCCGTTGTCCACGTCGACGATGATCAGACTGCTGACGATCTGCGCGGAGGGCTTGACCACCACGCTCCTCTCCGGCTGGAAGCCGGGCCATGGCTGCCCGCTGTGCACGACGGCGCCCTTGACCGCGACGGGCGGCTTGAGGGGATTGCCGCAGGCGCAGCGTACGCGCGGTGCGCCGTACTCGTCCGCCAGCACCGCGGTGCCCGCCTGCAGGACGGACTGGAAGGCGACGGCCGCGCCGGAGCGGTAGCCGTGGTTGGTGACACGGGTGTCGGCGCGCAGCACAACGGGGGTCAGCCCGCGCAGGAAGGACGGGACGGCCTCCTGGGTGACGCCGGCCGCCTGCGCGAAGGCGCGCGTCTTCGCCTGGTCGGCGCCCAGCAGGCGCACCTGCCGGTCCGCGTCGCAGCTCGGCTCGTTCCGGATGCCTCCGTAGAGGCCGGCCATCGAGCCCGAGACGGTGCGCAGCGACTGGACGGTGGGGCTGGTGCTGGGCGAGGGCGTCGGCGTCGGGGCGGCCGTGGGCGACGCGGTCGGTTCGGCGGTCCCGTCGGGGGCGGGGCTGGGCATCATCAGGGACGTCGAGCTGGTGAAGGGGTCGGGGCCGGGTGAGGCGACCGGTTGCAGGAGGATCTCCTGCGGCCCCGCCGCTTCGCTGTCGCCGCCGCACCCGGAGGCGAACAGCACGATGGACAGCGCGACCGCGGCGGCGGACGCGGCATATCCGCGACGCGTGGTTGTGCGCACAGATGCTCCCGACTCTCCTGCCCGGCATGTCGTTATTCGTTTTGCCGGAATCCCGCGGACACCGCGACTTGAACATGTTCAAAAAACCGCCTACCGTCACCCCCGAAGAAGTTGAACACGTTCAAAGCCCGGGGTGGGATGGATATGTCCGTGCTGGTCAACCTGATCGTGATGCTCGGCATGCTGTTCGTGGTGCCCGCCGGGCTGCGTCTGATCGACTCCGAGGGGCTCGCGCCCATTCGGCGGATATGGCCGCTGTTCGCCGTGTGCGGTGCGGTCGCGCTGTGGCTCCCGCGTTCGGCGGCGGCGACGGCCCTTGCCGCCGTATACGCGATCGGCACCCTGCTGCCGGCCGCGGCCGCCGCCCGCAGGCTGGCGCGCAGCCGCTCCCTCGCGGCGGCCGAGTCGGCGGTGCTCGCCGCCCTGACCGCCCCCTCGGTGGCGGGGGCGGCGCTGACAGCGGAGCGTGCGGGCCATGAGCTGTTCGGCTTCAGCCTGGAGATCCTGGCCCTGACGGTGCCGCACTTCCACTACGCCGGTTTCGCGGCCGCCCTCGTGGCGGGGCTCGTCTGCCGCACCGCGGCGGGACCGGGAGCGCGGTTCGCGGCGTTCAGCGTGCCGCTGGGCACACTGCTCGTGCTGGCCGGCTATTTCATCGACGACTGGGCCGAGCTGGCCGGAGCGCTCGTCCTGACCGCCGGCATGTGGACGGTGGCAGTGCTGACCTGGCGCGACATCCGGACCGGCGGACGGGACCGGGTCACCCGCACGCTGCTGACCGTCTCGGCGGCGGTCCTGGCGGCCACCATGCTGCTCGCCCTGAGCTGGGCGGTCGGCGAGGCCACCGGCCTCCCCCACCCGAACCTGACCTGGATGGCCGCCACCCACGGCCTCGGCAACGCCCTCGGCTTCGCGCTCTGCTCGCTGCTCGCCTGGCGACGACTCAAGGAAACCCCCGTATGAACCTCTCCCACCGCCCCCACCGCCCCCACCGCTTCAGCCGCGCCCGCCGCGGGCCCCGTGCCGACCGGGACACGCGCGTGCTCGGCTACGCCGAGGTCGGCGCCACCCGCCATGAGCCGCTGCCCGCCGGCTACTCCCACCTCCGGCACACCGAGCGGATCGGACACGGCCGCTCCAGCTTCGAGGCGGCGGGCGCCGCGGTCACCACCTGGCGGATGCACCGTCAGTCGGGCGTCCGGGTGGACGCCGACGCGGTGCGGGCGGAGCCCGGCGTACGGCTCACGGTGTCGGCCGGCCTCGGCCCGCTGCGGCTGAGCGCTCCGTGCGAGGTGGTGTGGACGGCGTACGGGCCGGACCGCACGGGTTTCGCCTATGGAACGCTGACCGGGCACCCGGAGCGCGGCGAGGAGTCGTTCACCGTCGAGCTCCGCGAGGACGGCGCGGTGTGGTTCACCGTCACCGCCTTCAGCCGCCCCGCCGTCTGGTACACCCGGCTGGCGGGCCCGATCGTCCCCGTGCTCCAGCGGCTTTACGCCCGCCGGCTCGGCCGTGCTCTGCGGAGCATCGCCGCAGACCGATACTGGGAGTGATGGAATGGTTCACGGATGGTGACTACTGGCTGAGTCGGCTGATCTTCCAGCGGGCTCTCGCCGGTGTGTATCTGATCGCGTTCCTCACCGCGGCGCTCCAGTTCCGGGCGCTGATCGGTGAGCGGGGCATGCTGCCCGTCCCCGACTATCTGCGGCACACGTCGCCGCGGCAGATGCCGAGCCTGTTCCATCTCCACTACTCCGACCGCTTCTTCGCCGCGGTCGCCTGGACCGGCTGCGCGCTCGCCGCCGCCCTCGCGGCCGGGGCGGCCGACGATGTGCCGCTGTGGGCGGCGATGGCCTGGTGGGCGGCGCTGTGGGCGCTGTATCTGTCCATCGTCAACGTGGGGCAGACCTGGTATGGCTTCGGCTGGGAGTCGCTGCTGCTGGAGACGGGGTTCCTCGCCGTCTTCCTGGGCAACGAGCGGACCGCGCCGCCGGTGCTGGTGCTCTGGCTGCTGCGGTGGGTGCTGTTCCGGGTGGAGTTCGGCGCGGGGCTGATCAAGATCCGCGGCGATCAATGCTGGCGGGATCTGACCTGCCTCTACTACCACCATGAGACCCAGCCGATGCCGGGGCCGCTGAGCTGGTTCTTCCACCGGATGCCGCGCCCCCTGCACCGCGTCGAGGCCGCCGCCAACCATGTGACGCAGCTGCTGGTCCCGGTGCTGCTGTTCACCCCGCAGCCGGTGGCGTCCGCGGCCGCCGGGCTGATGGTGCTCACCCAGCTGTGGCTGGTGCTGTCCGGCAACTTCTCCTGGCTGAACTGGCTGACGATCGCACTCGCGCTCTGCGCGGTGGACTTCTCGGCCCTGGCGGCGCCCCCGTCGCTGCCGCGGCCCCCGCTCTGGTACGAGGCCGTCGTCATCGCGGTCGCCGCCGGGGTGCTGCTGCTCAGCTACCGGCCGGCGCGCAATCTGCTCTCCCGCCATCAGGCGATGAACCGCTCCTTCGACCCCTTCCATCTGGTCAACGCCTATGGCGCGTTCGGCTCGGTGGGCCGGATCCGCTTCGAGGTCGTCGTCGAGGGCACGGATGAGCGGGTGCTGCATGAGGGCACGGTGTGGCGCGAGTACGGCTTCAAGGGCAAGCCCACCGACGTCCGCCGGCTGCCGCGCCAGTACGCCCCGTACCATCTGCGGCTGGACTGGATGATGTGGTTCGCGGCCCTGTCCCCCGCCTATGCCCGCCCCTGGTTCGGCCCCTTCGCGGCACGCCTGCTGGACGGCGACCGCGACACCCTGCGGCTGCTCGCCCGCAATCCCTTCCCCGACGCCCCGCCGGTGTACGTGCGCGCCCGGCTGTTCCACTACCGCTTCACCACCTGGCGCGAGCTGCGCACCACCGGCGCCTGGTGGCACCGCACCTATGTGCGCGACTTCCTCCGCCCGACGCGGCTGCGCTGAGCCCCGGCACGCCCCCGACCATGGCCGAAAACCGGCTGAGCCGCCGCTGAGCCGCCGTCGGCGCGCCGAGCCTGGCCGGTTCACCCGGACGGCCGTACCCCCTGGCTCCGGGGCCAGGGGGTACGAAACTGCGAAACTGCGAAAAGCGGAAGCACCGCGCTCTCAGTCGACGCCGGGCAGGATGTGGGGCTCAGCGAGGTCGTCTTCGTAACCGGCCAGCCGGATGGGCGCCGACCGGGCCCATACATCGAGGCTGTTGAGCTCCTCCGGCTGACGGGCTTGCTCGTCGGCGCCTTCCGGTGGGCGCTTGTCATGCTTCGTCACTTCTGTCGTCACCGCGCACTCCTCTGTGTCGCGTAAGGGGACAGGGGCAGTTCGGTCGCGGTGGCGCCGTTGCTGGCGGGACCGCGGCCTGCTTTCAGGCCTGTCCCAGGACGGCCGAGGGGGCTTCGTGGATCCCTTGGAGGCCGTCCGTCCACCCAAGACTAACCAAATGAGCGCGCCCCCGCTCGATGGGGCCTGTAAATCTGCTCAATTCCGGCCAGTTGCCCTATGGTCCGTTGAACGGTCCGTTGAACCTATGAGGAACTTGGGTGGTGTGCGTCTTGTGTGACGGACGAGTTACCAGTTGGCGGGGGCGTAATCCTTGAGGAAGCAGCCGTACAGATCCTCGCCGGCCTCGCCCCGTACGATCGGGTCGTAGACGCGGGCCGCGCCGTCGACCAGATCGAGCGGAGCGTGGAAACCCTCGTCCGCCAAGCGCATCTTGTCCGGGTGCGGGCGCTCATCGGTGATCCACCCGGTGTCGACCGCGGTCATCAGGATGCCGTCGGTCTCGAACATCTCCTGGGCGCTGGTGCGGGTGAGCATGTTCAGCGCGGCCTTGGCCATGTTCGTGTGCGGGTGTCCCGCACCCTTGTAGCCGCGGCTGAAGACGCCTTCCATCGCTGAGACGTTGACGACATAGGTGCGCCGGGCGGAGGAGGCGGCGAGCGCCGGGCGGAGCTTGCTGATCAGGATGAACGGCGCGGTGGAGTTGCAGAGCTGGACCTCAAGCAGCTCGATGGGCTCCACTTCGGAGACCGTCTGGACCCAGCTGTTGGTGTCCTGCAGATCGGGGACCAGGCCGCCGGCGTCGATCGCGGTGCCCGCCTCGATCCTGGCGAGGGACGCTGAGCCGGTGACCAGCGCCAGTTCGGCGACGTCCTGGGCGGACAGCTTCTCGCCGCCGCCGGCGGGCAGCGCGGCCTGCGCGCCGCTGCCGAAGGCGCCGATCACCTCGGAGACGGGCAGCTCGCCCGCGGGCAGCGGGGCGGCCTCGGCGGCGAGCAGCTCGCTGTATGCCTGCGGGGAGCGGCGCACGGTCTGCGCGGCGTTGTTGATCAGGATGTCCAGCGGCCCCTCGGCGGCCACCGAGTCGGCGAGGGCGACGACCTGCGCCGGGTCGCGCAGATCAATGCCGACGATCTTGAGCCGGTGAATCCACTCATCGCTGTCCGGCATCGCCTTGAAGCGGCGGATCGCGTCCTTGGGGAAGCGGGTGGTGACGGTGGTGTGCGCGCCGTCGCGCAGCAGCCGCAGCGCGATATACATGCCGATCTTGGCGCGGCCGCCGGTGAGCAGGGCGCGCCTGCCGGTCAGATCGGCGCGGGCGTCGCGGCGGGCGCGGTTCTCGGCGGCGCACTTCTGGCACAGCTGGTGGTAGAAGGCGTCGACCTCGGTGTAGCGGGTCTTGCAGATATAGCAGGAACGGGGGCGCTGGAGTATGCCCGCGATCTCCCCGACGACCGACGAGGTGGGCAGCAGGCCCTGGGTCTCGTCGTCGATGCGGTCGGCCGAGCCGGTGGCGGTGGCCTCGGTGACGGCCCGGTCGTGGGCGGTCTTGGCGGCCCGGCGCTCCTGCCTGCGGCGCTGCTTCACGGTGCGGTAGATGCCCGCGGTGGCCCGGCGCACGGCGATCGCGTCCGGGTGGTCGATCTCCAGTTTGTCCAGCTCTTCGAGCACGCCGAGACAGACGGCCAGCCGCTCGGGGTCGATGCCCGGGCCGTATGCCGGTGCCGGGCTTTCGTCAGTCGCCGTCATCGCGGGTTGCCGATTCCTCTGTCACTCGTACGCCGTAGTTCCAAGAGTGAAACTTTACTGAGTGCTCAAGTATTCGGCCAAATGCCCGCATGCGCCGCCCGTTCCCTTGACAACCGCTGGCATCCGCCGTCCGGACCCGATGGATGATCTTGGCCAGTCCCCCGGCACAGGGGAGCCTTGCGGTCCTCGGGCGTGCGGCGAGCGAGCCTCAGGCGTGCGCCGGATACTGGTGGGACACCGCCGTTCACGTCGGACGGGTCCGGGCACGTGCCATGGCCCGGCCCGCGCCCCCGCCGGGAGGGGGACTGCGGACATACTCCCGTACTACGTCGGCAGTATGTTCAAGTGCCTGCTCAAGGACGACGACGTGAAGGCCGACAGGGGACATCGTGGTGCCCATGAGTACCCTCGCGCCGGCCGTACTGCTGTCCCTGCTCTCCGCGCTCGCCTATGCGGGCGGGGCGATCCTCCAGGAGCGGGTGGCTGCGACCAGCCCCGCCCACCCCTACGCCCCGCTGCACCAGAGGCGCTGGTGGGCGGCCGTGGGGCTGAACGGGCTCGGCGCGGTGCTGCATGTGCTGGCTCTGGCGTACGGGCCGCTGAGCGCGGTGCAGCCGCTCGGAGCCCTGACGATCGTCTTCGCGCTGCCGATGGCGGCGCTGTTCGTACGGCGCAGAGCCCCGGCCGCCGCCTGGCGCGGAGCGCTGGTGGCGACGGCGGGGCTCGCCGGGCTGCTGGCCCTGACGGGTCCCGTCGGCTCCCGTTCGCTGGACGGCGCGGAGCGCGGGCTGCTGGCGGCGGCCACGCTGGGCGGGGTGGCGCTGCTGTTCCTGCTGGCCCAGGGCGTGCACCGCGGCGCGGTGCGCAGCGTGCTGCTGGCGGGCGCGGCAGGCGCCGCCTTCGGCATCGCGTCCGTGTTCACCAAGACGGTGTCGGTCGACTGGTCGTGGAGCGCCCCGCTGGCGCAGTGGCCGAGCCTGCTGGTGATGGCGGTGCTGGCCGTGGGCGGACTGCTGCTGTCCCAGGCGTCCTACCGCGGTGCGGGGCTCACCGCCCCGCTGGCCACGGTGACCGTGGTCAACCCGGTGGCGGCCACGGCGGTCGGGGTGACGCTGTTCGGCGAGACATTCCGGTTCGGGGCGCCGGGCGCGATGCTGGCGCTGACGTCGGGGGCGGTAGCGGCCGCGGGTCTGATCATGCTGACGCGGCAGCGGCTGCGTGCCGTGCGGCTGCCGGCGCAGCCGTCGGAACACCCGGCCCGACGGCCGCCGTCCAGGCCGTCGCGGTCAGACGGCGACGCCGCCCGACCTGAGGTAGGCGAGGGGGTCGATGTCGGAGCCGTACCCGGGGGCCGTGCGCACCTCGAAGTGCAGGTGCGGTCCCGTGCTGTTGCCGGTGGATCCTGAGCGGGCGATCCGCTGGCCGCTGTTGACCTGCTGGCCGGGGCGCACGTTCAGCGCGGACAGATGCGCGTACTGGCTGTACTTGCCGTCCATGTGCCGGATGACGACCTGATAGCCATACGGCCCCTCCCAGCCGGCGGAGACCACATGGCCGGGTGCGACGGCCTTCACGGCGGTGCCGGTGGGCACCGGGAAGTCCACACCGGTGTGGTAGCCGCTCGCCCAGGCCGCGCCGGCCTTGCGGTAGGGGGTGCCGGGGCCCGCCTCGACGGGGGCGGACAGAGTGCCGCTCCCTGCCGGGGCGTCGTCCCGTACGGGCTTCGCCGCCTGCCCGCGCTCTGCCTCCGGCGCTGCCCCGGGCGGGGCCTTCGGCTGCGTCGTGGGCTGTTCCCCGGGCTTGGCGCGCTTTTCGGGCTGCTGCTTCTCCTTCGCCTTCGGCTGCCCCTGCGCCACAGGCCGCTCCTCCGCGGCACGGCCGGCGCTCCTGCCGCCGGGCAGTGTCAGCCGCTGGCCGGGGAAGATCAGATCGGGGTCGTCGCCGACGACCGAGCGGTTGTCGCGGTAAAGCCGCGGCCAGCCGCCGCTGACCCGCCTGGCCTCAGCGATCTTGGAGAGGGAGTCGCCCCTGGCGACCGTATAGCCCTCACGCCGTGTCGGCACGGAGGTGGGCGAGGCGGCCGACGCGGCCTGACGCCGCTTTTCGCGCGCTTCCCGCTCTTCGCGCCCTTCGCGTGTTTCGGCGTCGGCCCCCGGCCTGGAGCCGCCCGACTGGGCGGAGACGTCCGGGGCGTCACCGCCGCGGGTCAGTCCCGCCCGCACCGAACAGACCGGCCAGGCGCCCGGCCCCTGCCCCTTGAGCACCCGCTCGGCCACGGCGATCTGCTGGTCCCTGGTGGCGAGATCGGCACGCGGGGCGTACTGCCGTCCGCCGTACTCCTCCCAGGTGGACTGCTTGAACTGCAAGCCCCCGTAGTAGCCGTTGCCTGTGTTGATCGACCAGTCGTCGCTGGATTCACAGGCGGCGACCTTCTCCCAGACGTCCACGGACGCGGAGTGCGCGGTCCCCGCACCGATCAGGGGCAGGGCCATGCCCGCACCGCCTGCCGCCGTGACAGTGAGGGACGCGCGATGGAAACGGCTCGGCTGGACTCGGCGGTGTCGACCGGTAGCGGCCATGTCAGGGCTCCCCCACTGGCGTTGGTCATCTCGCAATCGGCCAACTTAGGTCCGGCACAGGGAGCATGACAAGGGTTCAGTCACGGCGCACATGCGGTTCACTCTGCGCCCCGCCCGGGCCCGCGGTGGGGTTCCCCCACGCCCTGGGCCCCCCTTCCCGAAACGGGGGCTCCGCCCCCAGCCACCTCCGGGGGGGTAGGGCCTGCGGGGATGACGCCCCGCGCCCCAGGGTGCGGCAGCTTCGCGCCGCCGCGCCCTGTACGGCCTCCGGTCGTGTCCGCAAGCTCCCCCGGCCACCTCCCCCAGACTCCGTCCGGGGGCACCCCGCGGAGGTGCCCCCAGGGGTACCCCATGGAGGTGGCCCCAACGGGCTCCATTCGGCCGCGCCGGATCTCAGCCCCGCCGCCGATTGGCATGCCAGGAGGGTGGCCACGCGAGTGGTGTGGCCATCCGGACCGCACTGGTCCGGACGCCCTGTGATCGGCCGGCCCGGCGGAAGCTCCGCGCCGCCGCGCGAGCCGGCCAGGGTGGCGGAGGCCGCCGGGCGCGCGGGCCGAATCTGCCGCCGCCTGCGAAACCGCCCAGGCTGACCGGCTGCACCACTCGGCGGGACACCACCCAGGAGTGCCGCACATCAAGCCCGTCGGCGGTTGAGGCACAAGGGCCAGAAATCCAGCCCCGTGGGGGTGCCCCTGGGGGCACCTCCCAGCGGTGGCTGGGGGAGGAGCCGGGGGGAGACTGAGGCGCGGGGGTCCGGGGCGGAGCCCCGCATCAGGTCTGGGGGCAGAGTTCCGGGTTCGGGAACCGGCCGGGCGGCCCCGGCAGCACGCGCCCGAGGCGCGGCCGGGCCCGACGGCCGACGCCGTCAGGACGTCACGGCTCCGGGCGGTACGACATCCGTCCCCTCCTGCGCGCAGACCCCCGCAGCCGTCCGCGCGGCGAACGACAGCATCTCCGCGGCCTGACGGGCAGTGAGCTGCCCGAGCCGCCCGGGACGCAGGCCGGCGAGCCGGCTCAGCAGGGCCGCGGTGAAGGCGTCGCCCGCGCCGATGGTGTTGACCACGTCGACGCGCACGGCGGGCACATGGACCTCGCTCCCGTCCGGCAGATACCCGGTGCTGCCGTCGGCGCCGCGGGTGAGCACCGCCAGCCTGCCCCGCGCCGCGAGAGCCCGGCAGCTCCCCCGCGGATCGCGGTGCGGCCAGAGCTGCGCGAGGTCCTCGTCGCTCGCCTTGACGACATGGGCGAGGGCGCACAACTCGCGCAGCAGCCGCGGCCCGCGCAGCGGGTCGAGGGTGCGGTCGGCGCGGACGTTGGGGTCGACGACCAGCAGGCTGTTCCCGGCGGCCGCGGCACGCGCAGTCTCGGCGACGGCGCGGGCCGCCGGTTCGACGACGGCGGCGAGCCCGCCCGCGTACACGGCGCCGAAGCGCGCGACGTCAGCGGTCCGCTGCGGCAGCTGGAAGGCCGCGGTGGCCTGGAGGTGGAAGCGGTAGCCGTTGCCGTGCGCGGCCGGGTCGGCGACCGCGAGCGGGGTAGGCAGCGCGGAGCGGCCGCACAGGCTCAGATCGACTCCGGCCGTGCTCAGCCGTTCCTGAAGCAGACCGGCGAGCGCATCGCCGCCCAGCGTCCCGGCGAAGGCGACGGGGGTGCCCAGTCGGGCGAGCCCGGCGGCGACATTGGCGGGGGCTCCGCCCGGCTGGGCCGACAGCGCGCCGGGGGCGCCGGGCACGGGGATCAGGTCGATCAGCGCCTCGCCGAGGACCAGTACGGCGTCGGAGCCACCGGTCACGGCTGGACCACGATCTTGCGGCCCTGGCCTGCCTTGAAGCGCTCCATGGCCTCGGGGTACTGCTCCAGCGGCAGCCGGTCGCTGATGAAGACGGCCGGGTCGAGCACCCCTGCGGCGAAGAGCGCGGCGGCCCGTTCGAAGCTGTGCAGGACGGCCATGGAGCCGGTGATGGTGATCTCCTGGTTGTAGATGCGGTACGGCTCGATGACGGCGGTGGTCGCGTAGTCGGAGACCCCGAACTGGAGGAAGGTGCCTCCCTTGGCGACCCGGCCGAGGCCGTCCTGGATGGCGGCGGCGTTGCCGGTGGCGTCGATGACGACGTCCCAGCCGCGCGGGCCGCGGTCCAGTTCCTCGGCGCGGGCGGCCGAGCGGGAGCAGCCGAGCAGCCCGGCGGTGGCCAGCCGGTCGGGGTTGACGTCGAGTACGTCGACGCTCGCCGCGCCGGTGCGCTTGGCGAGCTCCAGCATCATCAGGCCCATGGTGCCGGAGCCGTAGATCAGGACCTCCGCGCCGAGGGTGCCGGAGAGCACGTCGTATCCGCGCACCGCGCAGGACAGCGGCTCGATCAGCGCGGCGTCGGCGACGTCGACGTGGTCGGGCAGCCTGACGCAGTTCGCGACGGGCGCGACGGCGTACTCGGCCGCGCCTCCGGCGACGGAGACGCCGATGGCGGCCCAGCGGTCGCAGAGGTTGCCGCGGCCGGCGCGGCAGTAGCGGCATTCGTGGCAGTGCAGGGAGGGGTCGACGGCGACCTTGTCGCCGAGGGACACCTCGGTGACGTCCGCGCCGGCCGCGACGACCTCGCCGGCGAACTCATGGCCGGGCACGATCGGCAGAGTGGGGGCGAACTCACCCTGCAGGATGTGCAGATCGGTGCCGCACAGCCCGCAGGAGGCCACCTGGACCACCACCTCGCGCGGCCCGGGGGACGGGTCGGGGACGGTGGTGACCGAGACCTTGCCGGGGGCTTCGACGATCGCTGCCCTCATTTCACAGCTCCAAGGGAGAGGCCCTGGACGAGCTTGTCCTGGGCGGCGTAGCCGGCGGCGAGCACCGGCAGGGACACGACGACGGACGCGGCGCACAGCTGGGCGAGGAACAGGCCCTGGCTGGTGACGAATCCGGTCAGATACACGGGTGCGGTCTGGGCGGCGACGCCGGTGAGCACCCGGGCGAAGAGAAGTTCGTTCCAGCTGAAGATGAAGCAGATCAGCGCGGTGGCGGCGATGCCGGGGGCGGCTACGGGGGCGACCACCCGGGCCAGTACGGTCGGCAGCCGCGCCCCGTCGACCTGTGCGGCCTCGATGATGGAGACCGGCACATCCGCCAGGAAGGACTGCATCATCCACACCGCGATCGGCAGGTTCATCGAGGTGTAGAGGATGACGAGCAGCCATATGTTGTCCAGCAGCCCGGCGTTCTTGGCGAAGAGATAGACCGGCAGCAGCCCGGCGACGACCGGCAGCATCTTCGTCGACAGGAAGAAGAACATCACATCCCGCCACTTGCGTACGGGCCTGATGGACAGGGCGTACGCGGCCGGGAGCGCCAGCAGCAGCACGAGGACGGTGGACAGGACGGACGCGCTGAGCGAGTTGAGCAGCGACGGCCAGGGCGTGGAGCCGCCGTCCGCGCCGAAGAACGCCCGGTAGCCGTCGAGGGTGAGGGAGGCGGTCAGGGCGGGCGGGTTGGCGGCGGCGTCGGTCTCGGAGTGCAGCGAGGTCACCGCCATCCACAGGGCGGGCAGGCAGAAGCCGATCCCGGCGGCCCAGGCGAGCACGCCGAGCGCGGCGGAGCGCCGGCGTGCCCGCCGGGCGGCGAGGGCGGCCGCACGGCCGCCAGGCGGGAGGGACACGGCGGTCATGAGCGGGAGACCTCCTCGCTGAACAGGGACGACACGACGCGCAGCGCGAAGGTGGCGATCACGATCGTGCCGAGCACCACCACGACCCCGGCCGCCGAGGCGAGCCCGTACTCATGGGCCTGGTAGAAGGTCTGGTAGATGGTGTACGGCAGGTTGGCGGTGCCCAGCCCGCCGGAGGTGAGGGTGAACACGGCGTCGAAGTTCTGCACGATGTAGATCGAGCCGAGCAGGATGCCGAGTTCGAGGTAGCGGCGCAGATGCGGCAGCGTCAGATAGCGGAACGTCTGCCAGTTGCCCGCGCCGTCGAGCCGTGCCGCCTCCATCATCTCCGCGGGCCTGCTCTGCAGCCCGGCCAGCAGGATGAGCATCATGAACGGCGTCCACTGCCACACCAGCGCCGCGACGACCGCGGTCAGCGGCATGTCGGAGATCCAGTCCGGCTGGGCGGGGCGGTCGCTGCCGAAGAGGGAGGCGAGCCAGCTCCAGACGCCGTTGAGCAGCCCGTACTCGGGGTTGTAGAGGGCGTGCTTGAACAGCAGCGCCGCGGAGACGGGGACGATCAGGAACGGGGTGATCAGCAGGGTGCGGACGATGCCCCGCCCGGCGAAGGTGCGGTCGAGGAGCAGCGCCAGCAGCAGCCCGAGGACCACGCTGACGATCACCACGCTCGCGGTGAGCAGCACTGTGGTGAGCACCGATTCACGCAGCGATGCGTCGGTGAACACCTCGGCGTAGTTGGCGAAGCCCGCGAACGCCCGCTCGTCGGGGCTGAGGGAATTCCAGTCGAAGAGCGAGATGACGAGGGTGGCGGCGAAGGGGAGCTGTGTGACGGCGATCAGGAAGACCAGCGCGGGCAGCAGCGGCGCGCGTGTCGCCCAGGCCCTGACTGTGCCGCGGCGCGGTCCCGGTCCCCCGCCGGGCCCGCCGCCCGAAGGCGGCGGACCGGCGGGCGGGGCGGCCTCCCTGGGGGCCGCGAGGGTGCTCATCGGTACTCCTCGGCGACCTTCTCGGCGAGCTTCTGGGACTTCTGGAGGGCCTCCGCGACGGACTGGCGTCCGGCGATCGCGGCGCTGATCTCCTGGGAAACCTTGGTGCCGAGGTCGGTGAACTCCGGTATCCCGACGAACTGGATGCCGGGCGCGGGGCGCGGCTGCACTCCGGGGCTCTTGGCGTCGGCGCTGGCGATGGCCTCCTCGGTGACGTCGGCGTGCGCCGAGGCAGCCTTGCGGTAGTCGGGGTTGGCGTAGGTGGAGCTCCGCTTGCCGGCGGGCACCTTGTCCCAGCCGAGCTGCTCGCCCACCAGCTGCTCGTACTTCTTGCCCGAGGCCCAGGAGATGAACTTCCAGGCGTCGTCGGTCTTCTTGGACGCCTTCTGCACGCCCCAGGCCCAGGTGTAGAGCCAGCCGGAGCTCTTCGTCTTCTCGACCGGCGCGGGCACATAGCCGATCTTGCCCTTGACCGGGGAGTCCGCGGCCTCCAGCGATCCGGCGGCGGCGGTGGCGTCGTACCACATGGCGGTCTTGCCCTGGGTCATGTTGTTGAGGCACTCGGTGTAGCCGGACTGGGCCGCGCCCGCCTGGCCGTGCTTGCGCACCAGGTCGACGTAGAACTCGGTGGCCTTGGTGAACTCCGGCGAAGTGAGCCGGGGCTTCCAGTCCTCGGTGAACCAGGTGCCGCCCATGGTGTTGACGACGGTGGTGAGCGGGGCGACGAGCTGGCCCCAGCCGGGCAGTCCGCGCAGGCAGATGCCCTTCATATCGCTCTCGGCCCGGTCGGCCTTGGCGGCGAGGTCGGCGACCTCCTGCCAGGTGGGCTCGTCGGGCATGGTCAGCCCGTGCTTGTCGAAGACGTCTTTGCGGTACATCAGGAAGGACGACTCGCCGTAGAACGGCTGGGCGTAGAGCTTGCCGTCGGCGGTGAGGGAGTCGCGCAGCGGCGGGAGGATGTCGGACTGGTCGAACTCCTTGTCCTCCTCGACGTAGTCGTCGAGGGCGTGGAGCCAGCCGTTCTTGGAGTAGAACGGCACCTCGTAGTTGCTGATGGTGGCGACGTCGTACTGGCCGGCCTGGTTGGCGAAGTCCTGGCTGATCTTGTCGCGGACGTCGTTCTCGGGGAGCACCGTGAAGTTGACCTTGATGCCGGTGTCCTTGGTGAAGTGCTCGGCGGTGAGCTTCTGCAGGTCGGCCATCTGGGGGTTGTTGACCATCAGCACATTGAGGCCGTCGCCGCCCCCGCCTCCGGCCGCGCCGCCCGCGCCGGCGCAGCCGGCGAGGAGGGCGATGGCGGCGGCTGCCGCGGCTGTCTGCACTGCTCTGGTGCGGCCCGTGTGTGCTCTTCTCCGTACGGACATGAGATCTCCTGAATGTCTGGTAGCGGCTCGATCAGGAAGGCGGGGGTGGCGTTTTAGGGAAGGCTCGGTCCTGCCCCCGGCGGCGCCGGGGGTTTTGCCGGATGTGGTTGTGGCGGTGTGCCGCCGGTGCGGCGGCGGTGTGGTCAGACGCGGATGACCTGCGGGCCGAGCAGCGAGTAGCGCTGGGCCTCGGCCGCGGGCAGCGCCGCGTCGGTGACGATGGCTTCGAACTCGCCGACGTCGGCGAACCGGCAGAAGCTGACCGCGCCGAACTTGGCGTGGATGCCGGCGAACACATGGCGTCGTGAGCTGCGCATGGCCTGGGACTTGACGGCGGCGACCGCCGGGTCGGGGGTGGTGAGCCCGTATTCGCGGGAGATGCCGTTCGCTCCGATGTACGCCAGGTCGATGACGAAGTCCGCGAGCATCCGGGTGGTCCAGGTGTCGACGGTCGCCAGGGTGCCGCCGCGTACGCGGCCGCCGAGCAGCAGTACGGTGATCTTCTCGGCGTCCGCGAGGACCGTCGCCACCGTCAGGGAGGCGGTGACCACGGTCAGCGCGCGGTCCCGGGGCAGGGCTTCGGCGACGAGCTGCGGGGTGAAGCCCTCGTCGACGAAGACGGTCTCCGCGTCGCCGAGCAGTTCGGCGGCGGCCGCGGCGACCCGGGACTTCTGCGGCACATGACGCAGGGTGCGGGAGGCGAGCGTGGTCTCAAAGCCCGCGCTCTCGACCGGATAGGCCCCGCCGTGCGTCCGGCGGACCAGGCCGTGCTCCTCCAGTGCGTGCAGATCGCGCCTGATGGTCTCCTTGGCCACCCGGAAACGCTCGGCGAGGACGTTGACCTCGACCGCTCCGTCGGCGCGCGCGGCTTCGAGAATCCCCCGCCGGCGTTCCTCGGTGTCCATGGCAGTCATCCCTGGGTGTGTGCTGTTGCGCTGTTCCGCGCCCGGGCCCTTCGAGTCCGTCGAGTCCGTTCGGGCCCGTGCGTCGTTTGTACAAGCACGCGCGGGCGCTTCACCAGGCTCTTCGCCGCCTCTGCCGTGCCCGTTTATGCCCGTTTCTCTAGCACGGGCGTCCGGAACGTCATGGGTCGACGTGCTCGGAGCGCCGCCGACGCCGCCCGTTTGCCGCTGGGGCGCGCCCGAATCGTGCCCGCGGGCGGGCGTGTGTGCCGATCGTTGAGCGGCGGGCCGTGTGCGTGCGTAAGACTCCACACGTACACGGACGACCACATCGGCATAACAGGCACGCAGGGCGGACGGGAGCACACAGCATGAGCGGACATGCCCAGATCGGCGTCACGGGGCTCGCGGTCATGGGCCGCAATCTGGCCCGTAATTTCGCACGCAACGGGTTCACGGTGGCGGTGCACAACCGCACGGCCGCCCGGATGCGGGCGCTGGTCGACGAGTTCGGCGACGAGGGGGCCTTCGTCCCGGCCGAGTCGGCCCAGGAGTTCGTCGCGGCCCTGGAGCGCCCCCGACGTCTGGTGATCATGGTCAAGGCGGGCGATCCGACGGACGCGGTGATCCAGGAGTTCGCGCCGCTCCTGGAGGAGGGCGATGTGATCATCGACGGCGGCAATGCGCATGTCGCGGACACCCGCCGCCGGGAGAGGGAACTGCGGGAGCGCGGCATCCACTTCGTGGGCGTGGGCATCTCCGGAGGCGAGGAGGGTGCGCTGCACGGGCCGAGCATCATGCCGGGCGGCTCGGCCGAGTCGTACGCATCCCTGGGGCCGCTGCTGGAGAAGATCGCTGCCAAGGCCCCGGACGGTACGCCCTGCGTCACCCATGTCGGCCCCGACGGGGCGGGGCACTTCGTCAAGATGGTGCACAACGGCATCGAGTACGCCGATATGCAGCTGATCGCCGAGGCCTCCCATCTGCTGCGCGCGGTCGCCGGGTACTCCCCCGCCCGGATCGCCGACACCTTCCGCACCTGGAACGAGGGGCGTCTGAACTCCTATCTGATCGAGATCACGGCCGAGGTGCTGGCGCATACGGACCCGGTGACGGGCCGGCCGTTCGTGGACGTGGTCGCCGACCGCGCGGAGCAGAAGGGCACCGGCCGCTGGACGGTGCAGATCGCCCTCGATCTGGGTGTGCCGGTCTCCGGCATCGCGGAGGCGGTCTTCGCCCGCTCGCTGTCCGGGCACGCGGAGCTGCGCGAGGCGTCGGCGTCACTGCCGGGGCCGGTGCCGCGGCCGCTGGACGAACAGGAGGCGGCGCGGTTCGCCGGGCGGGTGGAGCAGGCGCTGTACGCGTCAAAGATCGTGTCGTACACACAGGGGTTCCACCAGATCCAGGCGGGCAGCGAGCGGTACGGGTGGGGCGTCGACCCGGGCGCGGTGGCGTCGATCTGGCGTGCGGGCTGCATCATCAGGGCGGCGTTCCTGGACCGCATCCGGGCCGCGTACGAGATCCGGCCCGAGCTGCCGAGCCTGCTGGCGGACAAGCGGTTCGCGGAGGAGATCGGCGCGGCGCAGGACGACTGGCGCGAGGTGGTGGCGACGGCCGCCCGGCAGGGCGTGCCGACGCCGGGGTTCTCGGCCGCTCTCGCGTACTACGACGCCCTGCGCGCCGACCGGCTGCCCGCGGCGCTCACCCAGGCCCAGCGGGACTTCTTCGGGGCCCACACCTATCGGCGGACCGACCGGGAGGGCTCGTTCCACACGCTCTGGGGCGGTGACCGCTCGGAGGTGTCCGCGGACTGATCTGGCAGCCTGCCCTGGTCAGCCCACCGGGCCCGGCTCGGGCTCCGGCTCCGGCACGGGGTCGGGGCCCGGCGGCTTCGGAACCGGGTCGGGCCCGGGGCTGGGCATGGGCTCCGGCGTCGGGACGGGCCCGGGTCCCGGCCCCGGCGCCGGCGGCACCGGGCCCGGCGTCGGCTCGGGCACCGGCCTGGGGCGGGGCGGGGGCGGCGATACGAGATCGGGGTACGGATGGGGCATGCCTGGCCTCCAGAGGTCGGACGTCATGCGTTCCCGCTTCTCTCCCCGTCGCGTGCCCACGCCCGCCCGGTTCACTCCCGGCGGAGGAACGCTTCAGCCGACGGCGTGCGGGCTGCGCTCCGTACGGCTGCCCGGCACCGGCGCCGAGGCGTCGGAGCCCAGCGCCGCGATCCGGTTGTCCGCGTCGACGTGCACGACCTTCGGCTCCAGGGCCCGCGCCTCCGCGTCGTCCACCTGCGCATAGCTGATCAGGATCACCAGATCACCGGGGTGCACGAGATGCGCGGCCGCGCCGTTGATCCCGATGACCCCCGAGCCGCGCTCGCCTTCGATGACATAGGTCTCCAGCCGGGCGCCGTTCGTGATGTCGACGATATGAACCAGCTCGCCGGGCAGCAGATCGGCCGCCTCCATCAGCTCGGCGTCCACGGTGACAGAGCCGACATAGTGCAGATCGGCCTGGGTCACGGTGGCCCGGTGGATCTTCGACTTAAACATGGTACGAAGCACGGAAAACTCCCGTTGTGTCTGCTCCCTGCCTGCTTGTCGCAGGTCAAGGGCGGTCTTCGCACCATACAACGATCCGCTGGCCCGGTCAGCCCCTTCCCTTGTGAACGTCAGATCGATTTAGATTAGGCTTACCTAATTACTTCGAACTCCAGGGGGCACTGTGGGACACGGCTGGCAGGGCGCCGTCCTCAAGCTCATGCGCGGCAAGGACTTCACCTTCACCGTGCGGTCGAACGAGCGGCTCTCGGAGCGGCTGCACCGTCTCTCGTTCGACGACGGCGGAATGCTCCAGGCCACGGGGGTGCATCCGACGATGTGGGTGCGTCTGTGGTTCGACAACGGTGGCCGGCCCCATCAGCGTGCCTACACCCTGGTGGAGCCGGACCCCGCAGCGGGCACGTTCGGCATGGATTTCGCTCTGCACTCCGGCTGCGCCAGCGACTGGGCGCGGGCGGCCCGTCCGGGTGACACGATCGAGGCGACGGTGCAGGGCTCGCAGTTCGCCGTGCCGGACCCGCTGCCGTCCCGGCTTCTCGTCGTCGGCGACGCCGCCTCCCGTCCGGCCATCGACTCCCTGCTCGACGCGATGCCGCAGACGCCGGCTGTGATCTGGTACGAGACGGCCCATCCCCGCGACGGCGACCATATGCCGCAGGGCGGCGGCGGCTCGCGCGAACTGGTCCCCGTGCCGCGGCGGGACGGGGGCGGCCATCTTGTCGAGACGGTCCGCGAGGCCCTTCCGAAGCGGCTGGACGACTCGGCGTACGTCTGGATCGCCTGCGACACGGCGACCACCCGGACCCTCGCCGCCTTCGCGCACAAGCAGCTCGGCGTACCGAAGGAGCGTCTGTACGCCCTCGGCTACTGGCGGGCGGACTGACACACCCCCACGATTAAGTTAGGTTAGGCTTAGCTAAGTCACGCGGGAGAGCGTGACGCACACCTGTGCTTTCCGGGAGGGGCGGTCATGGGCATACCGGCGATCGAGGCGTATCCGATGCCCGACCGCTCGGCGCTCCCCCGGTCATGCGCCTCCTGGACCATCGATCCGGACCGGGCAGCGCTCCTCGTCCACGACATGCAGAACCACTTCGTACGGGCGTTTCCGCGGGACCACTCGCCTGTGGTGGAGCTGGTCCGCAATATCGCCGCGCTGCGCGAGCTCGCCAGAACGCTGGGCATCCCGGTGGTCTTCAGCGCCGAGCCCGCCGCCCAGCACCCCGGCCGGCGCGGACTCGCGGCGGATATATGGGGTCCTGGCATCGGGGACGAGCCCGACGCCGGGGCCATCGTCAGCCCGCTGGCTCCGCGCCCGGGCGAGCATCTGCTGCCCAACGTCCGCCCCAACGCGTTCCTCCGGAGCAACCTCGGCCGGCTGCTGCGCCAGGAGGAGCGGGACCAGCTGATCATCTGCGGGGTCTTCGCCCATCTGGGCGTGCTGCTCACGGCCGCCGACGCCTTTATGAACGACATCCAGCCGTTCGTCGTCGCGGACGCCGTGGCCGACTTCTCCGCCGAGGAGCACTCCATGGCCCTGCGGTGGGCGGCCCGCAGCGGCGTGGTCTGCCCCACGGACGTCCTGCTGCGCGATCTGCTGCTCCGCAGGGCGCCGCGGGACGCATGACATCCCGCCCATCCCGCCCCTCCCTCCACACGCTCACGTAACAGGAAAGACGGAACGAACATGACCGTACGGGTCGCGGTGGCCGGAGCCAGTGGCTATGCCGGCGGCGAACTGCTGCGTCTGCTGGCCTGGCATCCCGGCGTGGAGATCGGCGCCGTGACGGCGCACAGCAGCGCCGGCCGCATGCTCGGCGACGTACAGCCGCAGCTGGCGGCGCTCGCCGGCCGCACGCTGGAGCGGACCTCGGCCGAGGTGCTGCGCGGGCATGACGTGGTGTTCCTCGCCCTCCCCCACGGCGCATCGGCGCCGCTCGCCCGCGAACTGGCGGACGACACCCTCATCGTGGACTGCGGCGCGGACTTCCGGCTGCGCGACGCCTCCGACTGGGTGCGCTTCTACGGCTCGGAGCACGCGGGGACCTGGCCCTACGGGCTGCCGGAACTGCCCGGCGCCCGCGACGAGTTGCGCGGCTCGCGCCGGATCGCCGTACCGGGGTGCTATCCGACGGCGGTCACCCTGGCGCTGTTCCCCGCCTACACCGCCCGGCTGGCGGAGCCGGACGCCGTCATCACGGCGGCCAGCGGAACATCCGGGGCAGGCCGGGCGGCGAAGCCGCATCTGCTGGGCTCCGAGGTGATGGGCTCGATGACGCCGTACGGCGTGGGCGGCGGCCACCGGCACACTCCGGAGCTGACGCAGAACCTGTCGCGGGCGGCGGGCGAGCGGGTGACCGTGTCGTTCACCCCGACGCTGGCGCCCATGCCGCGCGGCATCCTCGCCACCTGCTCCGCCCGGCTGCGTCCGGGGGTCGCCGGGGGCGGCGGACTCGACGAGGTGCGGGCGGCCTTCGAAGCCGCGTACGCCGGCGAACCGTTCATCCGGCTGCTGCCGCCTGGCCACTGGCCGTCCACCGGCTCTGTGGTCGGCTCGAACACTGTCCAGGTGCAGGTGGCCGTGGACGCGGCCGCCGGCCGGCTGATCTGCGTCAGCGCTATCGACAACCTGGTGAAGGGCACCGCCGGCGGCGCGGTGCAGTGCATGAACATCGCCCTCGACCTGCCCGAGCAGCTGGGCCTGCCCGTGAATGGAGTGGCTCCGTGACCGTGACCGCTGCCCAGGGGTTCCTTGCGAGCGGCGTGGCCGCCGGCATCAAGGAATCCGGCGCTCCCGACCTGGCCCTGGTGGTGAACCGGGGGCCGTCCCGCGCCGCCGCCGGGGTGTTCACCTCGAACCGGGTGCAGGCCGCGCCGGTGCGCTGGTCCCGCCGTGCGCTGGCGGACGGCCGGCTGACCGCGGTCGTCCTCAACTCCGGCGGCGCCAATGCCTGTACGGGCCCGGCGGGAGCCGAGGACGCCCGGCTGATGGCAAAGCGCACGGCCGAGGCACTCGGGGCGGACGCCGGCGATGTGGCCGTGTGCTCGACGGGCCTCATCGGCGTGCCGCTGCCGATGGACCGGGTCACCGCGGGCATCGACGCCGCCGCGGGGCGGCTGTCGGCCGACGGCGGCGGGCACGCGGCCGTGGCGATCAAGACGACGGACACCGTCCACAAGACCGCGGCGGCGACCCGGTCCGGCTGGACCGTGGGAGGGATGGCCAAGGGCGCGGGCATGCTCGCTCCGGGGCTGGCCACCATGCTGGCGGTCCTCACCACCGACGCCGAGGTGAGCGGCCCGGCGCTCGACGCGGCGCTGCGCGCGGCCGTGCGCACCACTTTCGACCGGGTGGACTCCGACGGCTGTATGTCCACCAATGACACGGTGCTCCTCCTCGCGTCCGGCGCTTCCGGACTGACGCCGGACGAAGGGGAGTTCGCCGAGGCCGTACACGCCGTCTGCCGCGATCTGGCACGGCAGCTCGTCGCCGACGCCGAGGGCGCGTCCAAGGAGATCGAGGTGGCGGTCGTCGGCGCGGCGTCCGAACAGGACGCCGTCACGGTGGCCCGGTCGGTGGCCCGGAACAACCTCCTCAAGTGTGCGCTGCACGGCGAGGACCCGAACTGGGGCCGGGTGCTGTCGGCGATCGGCACGACGGACGCCGTCTTCGATCCGGATCGGCTGGATGTGGCGATCAACGGCGTCTGGGTCTGCCGCGACGGAGCGGCCGGGGAGCCCCGCGACACGGTGGACATGTCGGGGCGCGGGATCACCGTCACCGTGGACCTCCGTGCGGGCGACGCCTCCGCCGCCGTCTGGACCAACGACCTCACCGCCGAGTACGTCCACGAGAACAGCGCCTACAGCTCATGAGCGAAAGCAGGGCAGGAACAGGGATGAGGACTTCCCTCGATCAGCGCATGGCCGGGGCCGGTCTGCCGGCGGACGCCCTTCCGTGGCTGGAGGAGCTCCAGGGCCGCACCGTCGTCATCAAGTTCGGCGGCAACGCCATGGTGGACCCCGCGCTCCACCGGACCTTCGCCCGGGATGTGGTGGAGCTGTGGCACGCCGGGCTGCACCCCGTCGTCGTACACGGCGGCGGTCCGCAGATCAGCGCGATGCTCGACCGGCTCGGTCTGGAGGTCCGCTTCGAGGCGGGCCTGAGGGTGACGACGCCGGAGGCCATGGACGTGGTCCGGATGGTGCTGACGGGCCGGGTCCAGCGCGAGCTGGTCGGCGCGATCAACGCACACGGGCCGTTCGCCGTCGGGATGTCGGGCGAGGACGCCCATACGATGACAGCGGTGCGGCGTCCGGCCTGGGTGGACGGCCGGCCGGTGGACATCGGGCAGGTCGGCGATGTCGTCGCCGTCGATCCGGGGACGGTGCGGGGGCTGCTGGAGCAGGGGCGCATCCCGGTGGTGTCGCCCGTCGCCCGAGGCGCGGACGGCCAGGTCTACAACGTCAACGCGGATCTCGCCGCCTCAGCGCTGGCCGTGGCCCTCGGGGCGGAACGGCTGGTGATGCTGACCGATGTGGCGGGACTGTACGCGGACTGGCCGCACAGCACCGAGGTGATCGAGCGGCTGACGGCCGGTGAGCTGGACGGGCTGCTGCCGGGGCTGGCGAGCGGGATGCTGCCGAAGATGGAGGGCTGTCTGCGGGCGGTCCGTGCGGGTGTGGCACGGGCGCATGTGCTGGACGGCCGGGTGCCGCACGCGGTGCTGAGCGGTGTGTTCACTCAGGCGAGCCCCGGCACGACCGTCGTCCCCGATCCGGCTCCCGTCGATGAGGAGATAAACGTATGACGGCCGATGCCGCCGCCTCCCCGGCCAAGCCCGTCAAGCCCGTCAAGCCGGCCGAGACCGCCGGGACCGCCGGGACCGCCGGAGCGACCGAGCTGACCGAGCGCTGGCGGGCGGTGATGATGGACACCTACGGCACTCCCCCGCTGGCGCTGGTGCGCGGTGCGGGCAGCACCGTCTGGGATGCCTCGGGGCGGGCGTACACGGACTTCACCGGCGGGATCGCGGTCAACACACTCGGGCATGCGCACCCCGCCGTGGCGGACGCGGTCGCCGTTCAGATCGCCCGGCTGGGGCATGTGTCCAATCTGTTCGTCTCGGAGCCTGCCGTCGCGCTGGCCGAGCGGCTGCTGGGCCTGCTGGGGCGGCCCGGCAGGGTGTTCTTCGCCAACTCGGGCACGGAAGCGGTCGAGGCCGCCTTCAAGATCGCCCGGCGTACGGGGCGGACCCATGTGGTCGCGGCCGAGAACGGCTTCCACGGGCGGACCATGGGCGCCCTGGCCCTGACCGGCCAGCCCGCGAAACGCGACCCCTTTCTGCCGCTGCCCGGTGATGTCACCCATGTGCCGTTCGGGGATGTGGCGGCGCTGCGCGCCGCGGTCACCGGGGACACCGCGGCCGTCGTCCTGGAGCCGGTGCAGGGCGAAGCGGGCGTGGTGCCCGCGCCGGAGGGCTATCTGCGGGCCGCGCGGGAGATCACGCGCGCCGCGGGCGCCCTGCTGGTGCTGGACGAGGTGCAGACCGGCGTCGGCCGGACCGGCCGCTGGTTCGCCCACCAGTCGGTCCCCGGCGCGGACCCCGACGTGGTGACCCTTGCCAAGGGGCTGGGCGGCGGGCTGCCGATCGGCGCCGCGGTGGCGTTCGGCGACGCGGCCTGCCTGCTGGGTCCGGGGCACCACGGCTCGACCTTCGGGGGCAACCCCGTGGCCTGTGCGGCGGGGCTCGCCGTGCTGGAGACGATCGAGGCGCAGGGGCTGCTGGCGCAGGTCGTGCGCAAGGGCGAGGCGCTGCGCCGCGGCATCGAGGGGCTGAGGCACCCCCGTGTGCGCGAAGTGCGGGGCGCCGGGCTGCTGCTGGGCGTCGTACTGGCCGAACCGGTGGCGGCGCGGGTCCAGCGGGCCGCTCAGGACGCGGGCTTCCTGGTGAACGCCGCGGGTGCGTCGACCGTGCGGCTGGCTCCCGCCCTGACGGTCGCGGAGGAGGAGATCGCGGCGCTGGTGAAGGAGTTGCCCGGCATCCTGGACGGCTGACGCCGTACGGGCATACGAGGGGAAGGGGGGAGGGGCCCGAACCGTTCGAGCGGTTCGGGCCCCTCCCCCCTTCCCCCTTCTCCTCGTATATGCGCCGGGCCGTCTGTCAGAGGACCCTGGCGAGGACCTGGGCGTTGCGCCGCGGGTCCAGCGACCGGGCCCAGGACACGGGGGCCAGGTCGGCGGAGACCGGGGCGAAGCCGTAGCGCAGGAAGAGCCGGCCGCTTCCGGTCGTCGCCGTGAACAGCGCGTCCAGTGACCGCGACAGGCCCTGAGCCAGCGCGGCGGCCAGCAGCCGGGCTCCCACACCGCTGCCCTGCCTGCGGTGTGCGACGCAGAAGTTGTACACGACTCCGGCGGCCCGTCCGTCGTGCGCCGGTTCGGGCAGGAGGCGCAGCGCCAGGCAGCCGTCCAGGGCGCCGTCGGGCCCCTCGGCCACGAGGAAGTCGCTCGCGCGCTGCGCGTAGACGTGGAACGGGCGGGGGCGCAGTGCCCCGGAGCTGATGAACGGCTGGGAGAGGGCGGCGAGTTCGGCGGCGTCCCGGGGATGCGCGGTGCGGACCGAGAATGCGGCGGGAGCGGCGGGAGCGGCAGACTCGGCAGACGCGGCGGGGGACGGGCGGTGTGGGCGGGGCGCGCGGGGCAGCAGCGTGGCGGGGCGCGGCAGGGCCATGTTCAAGGCGTTCCTTCCTCGGGTTCCACCGTGTGGGAAGGCCTTTTGGCCTGCTGCGTTCACCCCGGTGAAACAGTGAGATTTAGGTTAGCCTTACCTAAGCTTCTGGCCAAGTCGGGTGGGCGCAGCCGCCGATGCGCTCAGAGCTTGCCTGTCTCCGTCGCCTCGCGCCCGTCCACGAACGTCGCGACGACCTCGATGTCCCCGATCGCAGCAGGGCCGACGCGCCGTGGATCGTCGCCCAGGACGACGAGATCCGCGCGCTTGCCCGGCGTCAGAGTGCCGGCGCTGCCGTCCTGCCGCGAGGCATACGCCCCGGCGACCGTGTAGGCGCGCAGGGCCTCTTCGACGGTGATCGCCTCGTCGGGCCCGATGCGCCGCCCTGAGACGGAGGCGCGTTCGACCATAAACTGGACGGCGCGCAGCGGCGATCCGTCCGCGACGGGCCGGTCGGAGCTGCCGACGAGCGTGATGCCGTGGTCGCGGAAGGAGCGCCCCCGGTACATCCAGGGCGCACGCTCCTCACCCATGATCGTCGCGTAGTCGTCGCCGAAGTAGCGCAGAAAGTTCGGCTGGACGACGGCGCTGACGCCGAGGCGGGCGAAGCGCGGAAGCTGGTCGGGCCTGATCAGACCGGCGTGCTCGACGCGGTGGCGCGCCTCCGGGCGTGGGCGCAGCCGCTGGGCGCGCTCCAGGGCGTCCAGCGCGAGGTCGGCGGCCCGGTCCCCGATGGCGTGGACGGCGAGCTGCCACCCGGCGAGATGCCCGTCCACGATCAGCTCGGCGAGATGTGCGGGGTCGTCCTGCAGCTGACCGGTGTGGGTCATGCCCTCGTACGGTGCGGTGAGCGCGGCCGTACGGGCCATCATGCCGCCGTCCGTGTACACCTTGAGCGCTCCCAGGGAGAGCCAGTCGTCGCCGAAGCCGGTGCGCAGGCCGAGGTCCAGAGCCCGCGGCATGCCGTCCTCCCGGTGGGCGTCCAGCGGCCGCAGGGTGTCCGCGGCCGCCATGAGCTGGACGCGCAGGGGCAGCCGGCCCTGGTCGCGGAGCAGTTGGTACGCGCCGAGCTCGACGGGGCTGTGCCCCAGCAGACCGCCGCCGATGCCCGCCTCCGTACAGGCGGTCACGCCCTCCGCCAGACAGCCGCGGCCGGCGCGCTCGACGGCGTCGGCGATCTCGGTCTGCGAGTAGGGCAGACGGAGCCGCCGTGCGGCGGTCATGGCGCTCTCCGCCAGGAAGCCGTCCTGGTGCGGGACGTCGCCCGGCAGCATCTCCAGCACGGCGCTGTTCACCACGCAGGCGTGCCCGGAGTCGTGCATCAGGAACACCTTGCGCCCGCGGCTGACCCGGTCCAGCTCCGCCGCGGTCAGATGGCGGCCGAGGGCGCGCTGGTCGTATCCGGCGATGTCGACCCAGACGCCGTCCCCGCGCGTGCCGTCGACGGCCCGCGCCACGACCGCGAGGACGTCGTCGACCCGCTCGCAGGGGGCGACGCTGGGGGTGCTCGCCTTCAGTCCCGTCCACGCCAGATGGACATGGCTGTCGATGAATCCGGGCAGGACGGTCGCGCCCTGGAGGTCGACGACCTCGCGGGCCGGCAGGGAGGTCGCGGCCTCGTCCAGGCCGACGATGCGGCCCCGCCAGATCCCGACGTCGCGGGCGACGGGGTGGTCCGGGTCCATGGTGATGAAGTGAGCGTTCGTCAGCCTCGTGCAGAGCATGGGCGGTTCCGTCCCCGGGGTCGGACGTGCAGGACAGGGCAGGACAGGGCAGGACAGGGCGTTGGGTGTGCGGGAGAGGTCAGGAAGTCTCGGAGGCGGCCATGGCCACGTCGGCGGATGAGGCGGGCTGCCCGTCATCGGCGCCGTCGGCCGGCTCATGGCGTCGTGGCGCGGCCGGCACCATCAGCGGCGTGCCGGTCTCCGGGTCGTCGATGATCCTGCAGGGAAGCCCGAACACCTCCTGGACCAGCTCTTCGGTCATCACGGTCGCCGGAGGGCCCTCGGCGGCGACCGCGCCGCCGGGCTTCATCACGATGAGGTGGGTGGCGTAGCGGCACGCCTGGTTGAGGTCGTGCAGAACCGCGACGATGGTGTGCCTGCGGCGCGCGTGCAGCTCCGCGCACAGATCGAGCACCTCCACCTGGTGGGCGATGTCCAGGAAGGTGGTCGGCTCGTCCAGGAGCAGGATGGGCGTCTGCTGGGCGAGCACCATGGACAGCCAGACGCGCTGGCGCTGGCCGCCGGAGAGATCGTCCACGGGCCGGTCGGCGAGGTCGAGCACCCCGGTCTGCCGCATCGCCTCGGTCACGGCCGCCTCATCCTCGGCGGACCACTGCTTCAGCAGCCGCTGATGCGGATAGCGGCCGCGGGCCACGAGGTCGCCGACCGTGATCCCGCCGGGCGCGGTCGACGACTGAGGCAGCAGCCCGAGGCGGCGGGCGACTTCGCGGGAGCGGTACGACGCGATGGCCGCGCCGTCCAGATAGACCTGCCCCGCCCTCGGTTTGAGCATCCGCGCCAGGGCCTTGAGCAGAGTGGACTTGCCGCAGGCGTTCGGTCCGATGATGACCGTGAAAGAGTTGTCCGGTATGTCGACGCCGAGACCGGCGGCCACGGTGCGCTGATCGTAGGAGAGCGTCAGGTCCTCCGCCCGCAGCCGGGGCTGCGGGCGGCCCGCCCCGGCCGCCGCTCCTGCCTGCTCGGGAGTGCCGTTCACACGCGGCGTCGTTCCAGTCATGCGCGGCTCTTTCGCGACTCGGTGACCAGCAGCCAGATCAGATACAGCCCGCCGATGGTGCCGGTCGCGGTGCCCACCGGAAGGAGTGCGGGAGAGAAGACACGCTGTGCGGCGAGGTCGCTCGCGGTCAGCAGCAGCGCGCCCGTCAGCGCCGACGAGGCCAGCGCGGGACCCGGCGCGCCGGTGAGCCTGCGGGCCAGCTGCGGCGCGGCGAGGGCGATGAACGCGATGGGGCCGGTCACCGCGGTGGCGAAGGACGCGAGGGCGACGCTGATCAGCAGCAGCGCGGTACGGGCGCCGGTCACGCGGACGCCGAGGGCGACGGCCGTGGCGTCGCCCATCTCCACCATGGTCAGACGGCGGGAGAGGACGAAGGCGAGCGGGAGGAGCACGGCGACGGCGACGAGGATGGCGTTGGCGTGCTGCCAGCCCCTGTTGCCCAGGCTGCCGATCAGCCACGCCTGGGCCTCCAGGGCCTCCTGGAAGGTGGCCCTGGTGATCAGATACGAGTTGACGGCCAGCAGCAGCGCGCTGACGCCGATGCCGATGACGACCAGCCGGAAGCCCTGCAGCCCGCGGCCCAGCATCAGCAGATACACGACGAGAGCGGTGGCGAGTCCGCCGATCAGCGCGCCCACCGCGATCTGGGTCATGCTGCCGTGCAGCACGATGATGACCACCAGCGCGCCGACGGCAGAGCCGTTGGTGAAGCCGATGATGTCCGGGCTGCCGAGGGCGTTGGCGGTGAGGCTCTGCAGGATCGCCCCGCTGACCGCCAGCGCCGCGCCCACGCACAGCGCGGTCAGCAGACGGGGCATGCGCAGGGTGTTGACGATGAAGTCCGCGGCGCCCGCGTCGTTGCCCGTCACGGCCCTGAGGACCTCGCCGACGGACAGCTCGTAGTCGCCGGTGGTGAGCGTGATGCCCATGACGACGACGAGGGCGGCGAGCAGCACGGCGGTCACGGCCAGGGCGCGGCCCGGGACCCGGATGGAGAGCCCGCCGCGTCGGGTGCGGAGGATCATTCCGGTGACCACGCGGGAGCGGGTCACCGGCGCCCCGGCTGCCTCGCGCGCGTCGCTCACAGCATTCTCCTGTTCGCTTCTCCGCCCGCTCGGCGAAACTGCAGGCATCACCGCCGACCTCCGCCCGGCTGCCTCGCGCGCGTCGCTCACAGCATGACCAGCTTTCGGCGGCGGCACAGTGCGATGAACAGCGGGGCGCCCAGGAACGCGGTGACGATGCCGACCTGGATTTCGCCCGGCGCGCCCAGCACCCGGCCCAGGACGTCCGCGCCGAGCAGCAGGACCGGCGCGAGCAGCATCGAGTACGCCAGCACCCAGCGCTGGTCGGGACCGACGGCGAACCGGGCGACGTGCGGGACGGCGAGCCCGACGAAGCCGATCGGCCCGGCGGCGGCGGTGGCGGCGCCGCACAGCAGCATGACGGCGACCGCGCCCAGCACCCGGGTCCGGCCGACGTTGAGCCCCAGGGCGCGGCCCACCTGGTCGCCCATCGCCAGGGCGTTGAGCGAGGGAGCGAGCCCGAGGGCGATCAGCAGCCCCACGGCGACGAACGGCAGGATGACGTACACGACGTCGAAGTACCGGCCCGCCAGCGAGCCCACCGTCCAGAAGCGGAACTTGTCGAACGCCTGCGGGTAGAGCAGCAGGACCGCCGAGTTGAAGGCGTACAGCACGGCGGTCACCGCTGCGCCCGCGACGACCAGCCGCTCGGGCGTGGCCAGTTTGCGCCCCGAGGAGCCCAGCAGATACACCGCGGCCGAGGCCAGGGCCGCCCCGAGGAACGCGAACCAGACATATCCGAGGAGCGCGCCCACACCGAGGAAGGCGATGGCCACCACCACGCCGGCGGAGGCTCCCAGGCTGATGCCGAGCAGTCCCGGGTCGGCGAGCGGATTGCGCGTCAGCGCCTGCATCAGCGCGCCGGACAGGCCGAGGGCCATGCCGACGAGCATCCCCAGGAGGGTCCTGGGGATGCGGTAGTCATGGATGATGACCGAGGTCTCCGACCCGTCGGGATGCCACAGCGCGCTCCAGGTCGCGGTGAAGGGGATGCCCCGTGTGCCGACCCAGATGCTGAGCAGCCCCACGAGGACGAGCGCCGCGAAGACCGCGAGCAGGCCCACGCCTCTGAGCGCCGTGGCCGCCCGTCCGCCCCGCGGGAGGGCGGCGGGCTGCTGTCCGGGCACCGCCGGGGCTTCCACCGACAACGACAACTCCCCCTGGCAGCAGCTCGGACGCACCGCTAGAAATCTGACGCACGGACAACAGATCGATACTTAGGTGAGCCTAACCGAATGGACACCGAGGGTCAACGCGCAGGCCAGCGCTGCCGCACCCGCCGCGACCACGGGGAACGCGGCCCGCGTCCAGCGGCCCGACCCGGCCGCAGACAGGGCCCCACTGCTTGATTAGAGTAGCCTTACCTAACTATCCGGTCATGTTCATGGAGGAGCCTATGCCAGCGGGAGGGCCTACGGGGGGACACGTCCTCCGCAAGGCGATCAGAGGAGAGCGCCGCAGAGTGACCGCGGCCTCCCTGCTCGGCATGACCCACCAGGCGTGCGAGGCACTGGTGCCCGTGGTCATCGGCGTCATCATCGACGAGGCCGTGGCCACCGGCTCCTCCGGGACCCTGCTGCGCTGGCTGCTGGTGCTCGCCGTGCTGTTCCTGGTGCTGTCGACGTGCTACCGCACCAGCGCCCGGATCACCGAGGGCGCCGGCGAACACGCCGCGCACAAACTGCGTCTGGAGCTGGCCGCACGGGTGCTCGACCCGCGCGGCGGCGCCGACGACGGCCGGCTGCCCGGCGTGCTCTCCAGCATCGCCACCAACGACGCCCGGCGCGTGGGCTCCGTGGCCACCGTCATGTCGTACGGACTCTCCGCGATCGCCGCGCTGACCATCAGCGCGGTGGCGCTGCTGCGGATCTCCGTGCCGCTCGGACTGCTGGTGCTGCTCGGCATCCCGCCGCTGCTGTGGCTCGGGCACCGCATCAGCCAGCCGCTCGAACGGCGCAGCGAGGCCGAGCAGGAGCGCGCCGCCCACGCATCCGGCGTCGCCGCCGACCTGGTGTCCGGGCTGCGTGTGCTCAAGGGCATGGGCGCGGAGTCCGCCGCCGTGGCCCGCTACCGCACCACCAGCCGCGAGTCGCTCGCCGCGGCGCTGCGGGCCGCCCGCAGCCGGGCCGGCCACGAGGGCGCCGTCCTCGCGCTGACCGGCGTCTTCATCGCGGTCATCGGACTTGTGGGCGCGTACCTGGCGATGCGCGGCGACATCAGCATCGGGGAACTGGTGGCCGCAGTGGGCCTGGCGCAGTTCCTCCTCGGCCCCTTCCAGCTGCTCACCTACGTCAACGCGGAATTCGCCCAGGGCCGCGCCTCGGCCCGCAGGATCGCCGAGGTGCTGGCCGCGCCCGCCGCCGTCGCGGGCGGCGACGCCGCTCCGGCCGAGGGCGCGTCAGGAAGCCTCCGGCTGCGGGGAGTCTCGCTGGGCGCGCTGCGCTCCGTGGACCTGGACATCCACCCCGGCAGCGTCACCGGAATCGTCGCCCGGGACCCGGCCGCCGCGGGCGATCTGCTGCGCTGTCTGTCCCGGGAGAAGGACCCGGATGCCGGCGTGATCGAACTGGACGGCGTGCCGCTGACCGGAATCGACCCCGACGAGCTGCGCCGCCATGTGCTGGTCGCCCACCACAACGCCGATCTGTTCGAGAGCAGCCTGCTCGACAACGTACGCGCAGGAGCCGGAGCGGACGGGACGGGCGGCAAGGGGACGGGCGGCGACGGGACAGGCGGCGAGGCATCCGCCGTCGACGCCGCGCTGCACGCCTCGGCCGCCGACGAGGTCGCCCTGCTGCTGCCCGACGGGGCGGACACGGTGCTCGCCGAACGCGGCCGCTCCCTCTCCGGCGGCCAGCGCCAGCGTGTGGCACTGGCCCGTGCGCTGGCCGCCGACCGGCGCGTCCTGGTGCTGCACGACCCCACCACCGCGGTGGACACCGTCACCGAGTCCCGGATCGCCGCACGGCTGCGCCATGCCCGCCGGGGCCGCACCACCGTACTGGTCACCACCAGCCCGGCCCTCCTCGCGACGGCCGACCGGGTCGTGGTCCTCGACCAGGGCGTCGCCACGGCGGAGGGGCGGCACGACGAACTCGCCGCCGCCGACGAGACCTACCGGGCGGTGGTCCTGGCATGACGTCCACGTCCGGCACCTCACAGACAGAAGACACGATGAGCGGAACCAGCCCCCAGCGCGCAGTCCTGCCCACAGCCACCGGCGCCGAGAGTCTGGCGGCGCTCCGCACGATGCTGCGCGGCCACGGCCGGCTCACCGCCGCCGCGATCGCCGTACTCGTCGCCGGCACCGGGATCGGCCTGCTGACCGCACCCCTCCTCGGGCACATCGTCGACCTGGTGGCACAGCAGCGCGGCGCGGGGTCGCTGACGGTCCCGCTGGTGCTGCTCGTCGCTGTCGCGCTGGCGCGCGGCGTCGCCACGGCGATCGGCAGCTCCCTCGTCGCCCGGCTGGGCGAGACCGTCCTCACCTCCCTGCGTGAGCAGTTCATCGAGCGGGCGCTGCGGATGCCGCTGGAACGCGTCGAGGCCGCCGGCTCCGGGGACCTGGTCTCCCGGGTCACCAGCGACGTCGCCATGATCGCCAAGTCGGTGCGGCAGGCGCTGCCGGAGTTCTCCCGCTCCGCCCTCACCATCGTGCTGACCCTCGTCGGGCTCGCCGTGCTCGACTGGCGCTTCCTGCTCGCCGCGGTGCTGGCGATGCCGGTGCAGGTG
Source organism: Streptomyces sp. PR69 (assembly GCF_026420845.1). Lineage (GTDB taxonomy): Bacteria > Actinomycetota > Actinomycetes > Streptomycetales > Streptomycetaceae > Streptomyces. The sequence goes on from NZ_JAOWCB010000003.1 coordinate 176,942, forward strand.
TTCTCGGTGCGCTGGTATCTGCGCCGCGCCGCCCCCGTGTACGCGGAACACCGCCTCGCCACCGGCGCGTTGCAGCACCAGCTGCTCGACAGCGTCGGCGGGGTGCGCACCGTGCGCGCCTTCCGGCTGACCGGCACGCACCACTCCCTGCTTCAGGCGCGGTCGGCGGACGCCCGCGATCTCGCCCTGCGCGGCATCCACATCGTCACCGGCTTCTTCTCCCGGCTGAACCTCGCGGAGTTCATCGGCCTCGCCGCGATGCTCGCCACCGGCTTTGTGCTCGTCGACGGCGGATCGGTCAGCATCGGCACCGCCACCGCGGCGGCGCTGTACTTCCACAGCCTCTTCAACCCCGTGAACGCCGCGCTGTTCCTCCTCGACGACGCACAGTCGGCGGGCGCCAGCTTCGCCCGGCTCGTCGGCGTGTCCAAGCTCCCGGCCGAGCGGACGCCCGAGGACCCGCCCGCCCCCGTCGACGGCTCCGTCAAGGTGTCGGGGCTCAGCCACGCCTACACCGCGGGCCGTCCCGTGCTGAGCGACATCTGCCTGGACGTGCGCTGCGGCGAGCGGGTGGCGCTGGTGGGCGCGAGCGGAGCCGGCAAGACCACCCTGGCCAAGGTCATCGCGGGCGTCCACGAGCCGCAGAGCGGTTCGGTCACCCTGGGCGGGGTCGACGCCAGGGAGCTGGGGCCCGCGGGCGTGCGCGCCGCCGTGACGCTGATCAGCCAGGAAGTGCATGTGTTCGCCGGCCCGCTCACCGAGGACCTGCGGCTGGCCCGGCCGGACGCCACCGACGAACAACTGCGCACGGCGCTGGACCGGGTCGGGGCCCTGGAGTGGGCCGAGGCGCTGCCCGACGGCCTCGCCACCGTGGTCGGCGAGGGCGGGCACACCCTGACGGTGACTCAGGCCCAGCATCTGGCCCTGGCCCGGCTGGTGCTCGCCGATCCGCCCATCGCGATCCTCGACGAGGCCACCGCCGACGCGGGCAGCGCGGGCGCACGCGTCCTGGAGACGGCGGCGGTGCGGGCGCTCGAAGGCCGTACGGGGCTGATGGTGGCCCACCGGCTGCCGCAGGCCGCCGCCGCGGACCGCATCGTGGTCCTCGACCAGGGCCGGATCGTCGAGACGGGCACGCATGACGAGCTGGTCGCCGCGGGGGGACGTTATGCCACGCTGTGGGCGGCGTGGGCCGACAGTCGGCGGGAGCCGGCCGTGGTGGCGTGACCGCGGTCTTGAGGCATCGCCCGAGGGGCCCGCGCCCCGTGGTTCCGCGACCACGGGGCGCGGGCCCTTTCCCGCGCACCCGCCCTTCAAGCGGTGGGGCCTGAGCCCCCGCCCCGACTCCCGGGAAGCGCCCCCGCGGGAACGCCCCGCAGGGGCGCGGGGAACTGCGTGACCGGCCGCCCACAGTCCGCAGATCCGACACGGCGCTTCCGGGGAGCCGTGGGTTCCTCCCCTGCCCCTCCCCCTGCGCCCTGGGGGCGTGGAGGGACCCCACTTCCCGTAACTGGGGGCTTACGGGCTGACTGACCCGCCATTGATGTAGGGCCGTGCTGGCCCGGCGGTTTGGCTGGTGGATGCTTCAGCAGGCCGTCGTGTGGACGAGGACGAGTTCGGTGCTCGTCTGGTGTCGGGTGGCCCGCTGGGCCGCACGGTCGGAGACCAAGCCGGCGATGGCCAGGTGGATCTCTCCGTACTCCTCCCTGCGTCCGGTGTACCGCTGGAGCGGGCGCCACTGCCGGTGCTCCGCGTTGGCGTGCTCGACGCAGATCCGGGTTGAGGACTGGCGGCGGCGCATCTCGCGCCATCCGAATCGTTCCGTCAGCGGCGCGTTGTCGATGTCCTCCGGCTTCCTGGGCGGCGCGTTGTCGACTGGTCGGGGAACTCGTTGGCCAGGCCCCGGCAGCCCTCGTCGACCTCGGCCTTCACCGTAGGGTGCTGCCGGAGTTGATCGGCGATGCCCTCCGTACGAACGGCGGTCTGGTCGTGCATCCGGCCGGGCCGGACGGCGCCGGACCACAGGGTGCGGCCCTGCTGGCCGCTGATTGTGGTGGTCTTGATCGTGTTCTGCCTGCGCTTGCCGGAGACGAAAGCCCGGCGCCCGGGACAGTGCGCCTTCGGGCGGCGGACCTGGGTCTCGGTGCCGTCGATCCGCAATGTGATGTTCTCGGTCGCGGCGTAGGCGAACACGTCCGCCAGGGTCCGCAACCGGATGCCGGGCCGGTCGGGCACCGCGAAGCCTCGCTCGGCCAGCAGCGGGCGGATCTCGCTGATCGCGCGGCCGATGGTGGAGGAGCCCACCTCGCAGATGACCGCCAGGGCCAGGTGGGACAGGCCGGTTCGCAGGTGGACCAGGGTCGCCAAGACGCGGTCAGTGAAGACCAGTTCGTACTTCGGTCCGCCCCCGGTCTGGCGTCGGCGAGCACCCTGACGCCGTTCATACCGTCCGGACTCGCAGCGTGCTTCCCAGCCTGGCGCGAGTTCTTCGATCAACTCGCCGAGGTGCTGGTGGGTGAGGCCGCAGAAGGCAGGATGCGACATAGCCGCGCGGGCTTGTTCGATGTTCACATCACGAGAACCTGCGCGCCCGGTGTCATGTCACGGCCCGCCAGGCAGGGAGGTTAGACCCGGTCCAGAGGCCGGTGCGGCCCGCTGGGAAGCTCCGCTTTGATCGTGTCGCCGGGGCGCACCACCCCGCTCTCCTTCACGATGCTCATGATTCCGGCCTTGCGCACAATGTTCCCGGCCTCGTCGCGGCCGACGACCTGCTTGAGCAGCCCGTCCTGGAAGTTGTCGATCTGCAGGCAGGGATTGCGCAGGCCGGTCACCTCCAGCACCGCATCGTCACCGATGCGCAGCAAGGCACCGACCGGCAGGCCGAGCAGATCAATGCCGCGGGTGGTGACGTTCTCGCCGAGTTCACCGGGCTCCACCTTGAAGCCTTCTTCGCCGACCTCGGCGAAGAGCTCCTCATGGATGAGGTGGACTTGGCGCAGGTTCGGCTGGGTGGGGTCCTGCGCGACGCGAGAGCGGTGCTTGACCGTCACACCAGCGTGCACGTCGCCCTCCACACCGAGCCCGGCGAGCACCGTGATGCTGTCCTGGTTCGGCTTGGTGAACGAGTACTCGCCGTTGCTGCTGACCGCCGTCACTATCCCGCTCATACCTGGAAGCCCCCTGCTCAGTATCAATGATCAGCCACGACCCTACCCTCAAACCTTCAGGCGCAGCAGCCGCCGTCAATCGCGGGTCAGCCCGTTAAGCCCCCAGACCCCCGTGCGGCCTGAAGGCCGCGTCCTCAAGCGCCGGACGGGCCGGAAGATCCAGCCCGTCCGGCGCTTGAGGACAAGGCAGGCCCCGCCTGGGACGCCTCCGTGGGGGTACCTCCCAGCGGTAGCTGAGGGAGGAGTCCGGGGGAAATTGAGGCGCAGGGACGGCACAGTCAAGCCCCGCCTGGGGGCGCCTCCGTGGGGGTGCCCCCGGACGGAGTCTGGGGGAGGTAGCTGGGGGAGGTTGAGGCGCGGGGGTTCGGGGGCGGAGCCCCCGGAAAACGGGTCTGGGGCGCGGCCCCGGTTACGGGAAGTGGGGGTTCCCGCCACGCCCCCAGGGCGCAGGCGGCAGGGGTGGGAGAAGGACCCGCCGGACACGGCCCAGGGGCAGCCGCCCCGCAGTACGGCGCCGCCCGCGGGGAGAAGGCTCCCCGCGGGCGGCGTCGTCGCTGGCGCGTCGGCGTCAGCCCTGCTGCGCGGCCGCCAGGGTCGCCGGGCGCAGGTCCGTCCAGTGGGTCTCGACATAGGCCACGCACGCCTCGCGGGTGTCCTCGCCGAAGACGGTCCGCCACCCGGCGGGGACCTGAGCGAAGGACGGCCACAGCGAGTGCTGGTTCTCGTCGTTGACGAGGACCAGGAAGCGGCCCTGCGGGTCTTCGAACGGGTTGGTGCTCATGCGTTGTCACTCCTTGTGGACGTGAGGTTGAACAGCTCCGACAGCGGCTGTCCTGGATCGGCTGCCACGGTGCGCAGCAGCGCCTGGAGTTCGTCGGCGAGCCGGCGCGCCTTGGCGGCTCCCAGGAGGCCGGTGGCGTGGATCAGCCCGCAGTGCACGGGGCCGTCCCCGCGCGGCTCGTAGAAGCTGAGGGTCAGTTCGGCCCGTGCCGAGCCGGTCGGCACGGCCTCAAGCGTGCCCATGCCGCCCTCAAGCTGCTCCAGATCGGCCTGTTCATGGTGGATCACCATGACCTGGGGGCCTTCGGGCGCGAGCCCGGCGGCCTTGACGACTTCTTCGAACGGGGCCTCCTGGCGGTCCAGGGCGCTCAGCGTGGTCTCCCGCACCCTCGACAGCAGCTCCGCGAACGTCGGGTCGCCCGCGGTGTCCGTGCGCAGCACGACCGTGTTGAAGAAGCAGCCGACCAGATCGGCGAGCTGGTCGTCGGTGCGGCCGGCGACCATCGTACCGATGGGCAGATCGGTGCCCGCGCCATGGGCGGTGAGCAGCGCCGCGAGCGCGGAGTGCAGCACCATGAACATGCTGGTGCCGGTCGCGCGGGCCAGCTCGTCCACGGCCGCGTGGAGTTCCTCGTCCAGGACGAAGCCCACATGGCCGGCGTCCCGCGAGGACGCGCGGCGCGGTCCGTCGGCCGGGAGGTCCAGCCGCTGCGGCGCGTCCCGGAGCGTCTCCTTCCAGTAGGCGAGCTGACGCCCGCCCCTGCTGTCCGGGTCGTCGAGGTCGCCCAGGACCTCGCGGGCCCACTGGGCATAGTCTCCGTATGTGACCGGCAGCGGCTCCCAGTGGGGCGTACGGCCCTCGGCGCGGGCCGCGTACGCCGTGGTCAGATCGCGGAACAGCGGCACCACGGACCATTCGTCCACCGCGAGGTAGTGCATGGTCAGCAGCAGGGCCTGGCCGCCTGCGGGATCGGTGAGCAGATGCGCCCGCAGGGGGGCCTCCTGCTCCGGGCGGGGCGCCTGGGAGGCGAGTTCCGCCAGTCGCGCGTCGAGGTCGGCGCACTGCTCGGCGGTCAGCTCCGGGGCCTTGGCCGGCTGCTGGAGCAGCAGGCCGTCGCGCTCGGCGAAGGCCGTGCGCAGCGGCTCATGCCGGGCCGCCAGATCGGCGAGTGCCACCGAGACCGCGTCCGCGTCGAGGCCGCCCGCCGGGGCGCGCAGCGTCAGGGCGTGGTCGAAGCCGGGGCTGCGGCGGTACGACTCCCACTGCCAGCGCTGCACGGGCGCGGCCGCGACGGGCTCGGCCCGGTCCTCGGCGGGACGCAGCGCCGGGCGGGCCGCCGCCGCGCCGTCCAGCTTGCCGGCCAGACCGGCGACGGTCAGCGCGTCGAAGACGTCCCGGATGCTCAGCTCGACCCCGAACTCGGCGCGGATGCGGCCGAGCAGCCGCATCGAGGCCATGGAGTGGCCGCCGAGCGCGAAGAAGTTGTCGTGCACGCCGACGCTTTCCAGCTTGAGGATCTCGCAGAACAGAGCGGCCAGGCGCGCCTGTGTCCCGGTGGCGGGGCGGGCGTCGCCGGTCATCGAGGACCAGTCGGGCGCGGGCAGCGCCTTGTGGTCCAGCTTGCCGTTGGGCGTCAGCGGCAGCGGGCCGTCCAGCGCCACGACGAGCGCGGGGACCATGTATTCGGGCAGCAGCCCGGCGACATGGGCGCGCAGCTCCTGCGGGTCCGGCTCCCCGGACTCGGGGACCGCGTAGGCGACCAGGCGGACGATGTCCCCGGCGCGGTCGGGCAGCACGGCGGCCTGGGCCACCGACGGGTGCGACGCCAGCGCCGCCTCGATCTCGCCCAGCTCGATGCGGAAGCCGCGGATCTTCACCTGGGTGTCGACCCGGCCGAGGAAGTCGAGGTTCCCGTCCGCCTGCCAGCGGGCGCGGTCGCCGGTGCGGTACATGCGGCTGCCCGGCGCGCCGAACGGGTCGGCGACGAACCGCTCCGAGGTGAGCGCCGCCTTGCCGAGATAGCCGCGGGCCAGACCGCGCCCCGCGATGTACAGCTCGCCCACGACGCCCGGCGGGACGGGGCGCAGCCGCTCGTCCAGGACGTAGGCGCGGGTGTTGGGGTCGGGGCGGCCGATGGGCACCCGGCCGGACGGGCGGCCGCCGTGTTCGCGGGAGGGCCACAGCGTGGAGTTGACCGTCGCCTCGGTGAGGCCGTAGGCGCAGATCAGATGGGCGGTGGCGCCGAACCTCTCGAAGAGGTCCGGCGGCACGGTCTCGGTGCCGACCAGGACGGTTGCGCCTTCGGGCAGTTCGCAGCCCGGCGGCAGCGCGGACACCAGCGAGGGCGGCAGGATCATATGGGTGATCCGCTGCTCGGCGAGGAAGTCGGTGAGCGCCGCTCCGGCGACCCGCGCCTCGTCGGTGATGAGCACCAGCCGTCCGCCGTGGCACAGCGCCATCGCCAGTTCAAAGGCGAAGACGTCGAAGCCGATCGACGCGAACTGGAGCACATGGCTGTCGCGTTCCAGGCCCATCCGGTCGACCGCGGTGGCGACGAGGCTGGCGATGCCCTCGTGGGGGACGATCACGCCCTTGGGGCGGCCGGTCGATCCGGAGGTGTAGATGACGTACGCGGCCTGGTCCAGGCCCGCGGGTCCGCCGTCGACGGCGGACTCCGGCAGACGGTCCAGTTCGGCCGCGGTGGAGGGCTCGTCGAGCAGGAGCACCGGCACGCCCGCCACCGCGGGGATCTTCCCCGCCACCGGCTCGGTGCCGACGACCAGCGCGGCCCCCGAGTCCTCGATCAGATAGCTGAGCCGGTCGCCCGGGTGGACCAGGTCGAGCGGCAGGAACGCGGCGCCCAGCTTCAGCACGGCGACCACCGTGGCGACCATGTCCGCGGAGCGCGGCACGGCCACCCCGACGACGCTCTCCGCTCCGACGCCGCGTGCGGCGAGCAGCCGGGCGATGCGGTTGGCGCGGGCGTCGAGCTGCGCGTACGTCATGGGCCGGGAGCGGTCGACGACGGCGACCGCGTCGGGGCGCTCGGCGACCTGACGGGCGAACAGTTCGGGCAGGGAGGCTTCGGCGACTTCGCGGGGCGCGCCGTTGAAGCCCTCCAGGACCAGCCGCCGTTCCTCCTCGGACAGGATCTCCGCCTGGGACAGGGGCTGTCCGGGAGCCGCGGCGAACGCCCCGGCCAGCCTGCTGAGCCGCTCGCCGATGCGCTGGGCGGTCTCCTGGTCGAACAGCTCCGTGGCGAACTCCAGCCGACAGCTCAGTGCGCCCGTCTCGCCGTCGGCGGCGTCGGAGCCGTCGGCGGAGAGCCGCTCGGTGAAGCTGAACACCAGGTCGAACTTGGCGGAGCCGATCCGGAAGGGCACGTACTCCGCCCGCAGTCCGGGCAGCCGAAGCTCGTCGCCGGTCCTGGCGTGGTAGCCGACCATCACCTGGAACAGCGGATTCCGGGACAGCGAACGCGTCGGGTTGAGCTTCTCCACCACCGACTCGAAGGGGACGTCGGAGTGGGAGAAGGCGGCCAGGTCCGTCTCCCGCACCCGGGCGAGCAGCTCGGTGAAGCTGGGGTCGCCGCTGAGGTCGGTGCGGAGCACGAGCGTGTTGACGAAGAAGCCGACCAGCTCGTCGAGGGCCTCGTCGCTCCGCCCGGCGATGGGCGCGCCGAGGGGGATGTCCGTGCCGGCGCCCATGCGGTGCAGCAGCGCGGCCACGGCGGCGTGCACCACCATGAACATGCTCGCGCCGGTCTCGCGGGCGAGTCGCCTCAGCCCCTTGTGGACCTCGGCGTCGAAGGTGATGTCCAGCTCGGAGCCGGTGAACGCGGGGCGCGCGGGGCGCGGCCGGTCCGCCGGGAGTTCCAGCTCCTCCGGGGCCCCGTCCAGCGTCGTGCGCCAGTAGTCCAGCTGCCGGGCGGCCAGGCTGCCCTCGTCGGCGGGGTCGCCCAGGAGGCGCTGCTGCCAGAGCGCGTAGTCGGCGTACTGGACGGGCAGCGGCTCCCAGGCGGGGGCCTCGCCGGTGTCCAGCCGGGCGGCGTAGGCGGCGGCCAGGTCCCGCAGGAACGGCCGGTCCGACCACTCGTCGGTGGTGATGTGGTGCAGCAGGATGACCACGACATGGTCGTCGGGGGCCACCTCCACGACCGTGGCGCGCAGCGGCAGTTCCGCGGCGAGGTCGAAGGGCCGGTTGACGGCGGCGTCGACGATGCCGGGCACCTCGTCCTCGGCGGCGCGCACATGCTCCACCGCGGGCCGTGCCTGCTCGGCGGGCAGCACCCGCTGGAACGCCTGGCCGTCACGCTCGGCGAAGACCGTGCGCAGCGCCTCGTGGCGGGCGGTCACATCGGCGAGCGCCGCGGCCCACGCCTCCCGGTCGAGGGCTCCGCGGAGCCGCATCACCAGCGGGAAGTTGTACGCGGCCGAGGTGCACTCGATCTGCTGGATGACCCACAGCCGCTGCTGGGCGTGCGACAGCGGCAGCTCGGCGGGCCGCTCGCCGGCCGTCAGGGCAGGGCGGGCGGGGCCGTGCGAGCCGGCCACGCGCTCGGCGAGTTCGGCGGCGGTGGGCGCCTCGAAGAGATCGCGGATGGCGAGTTCGGCGTCGAGCGCGGTGCGGGCCCGGCTGACCAGCCGGGTGGCCAGCAGCGAGTGGCCGCCCAGTTCGAAGAAGTCGGCGTCGGCGCCGACGCTGCCCTCGGGCAGTCCGAGGACCTCCGCGAACAGGGCGCAGAGCGTCTCCTCCTGCGGGGTGCGGGGTGCGCGGCCGGGGCCCGTGCCGCCGAAGTCCGGCGCGGGCAGCGCCTTGACGTCGAGCTTGCCGTTGACGGTCAGCGGCAGGGTGTCCACGGCGAGAAGCGCGGAGGGGACCATGTAGTCGGGCAGGCCCGCCTTGAGATGGTCGCGCAGCCGCTGCGGCAGCTCCTCGTCCCGCTCCGGGCCGGCCGGGTCGCCCGAGCCGGCCGCTTCGGGCACAAAGTAGCCGACCAGGCGCTTGGCGCCGGCGCTCTCATGGACCACGACGGCGGCGTGGGCGACCTCCGGGTGTGTGGCGAGGGCCGTGGAGATCTCGCCCAGTTCGATCCGGTAACCGCGGATCTTGACCTGGTCGTCGGTGCGGCCGAGGAAGTCCAGCAGCCCGTCCGGGCGCTGCCGTACCAGGTCGCCCGTGCGGTACATGCGCTCACCGGGCTCGCCGTACGGGTCGGCGACGAACCGCTCGGCGGTCAGGCCGGGCCGGTCGTGGTAGCCGCGGGCCAGCCCGGTGCCCGCGATGTAGAGCTCGCCGGGGCAGCCCGGCGGGACCGGCCGCAGCATCGCGTCCAGCACATAGGCGCGGGTGTTGCGGATGGGCAGGCCCACCGTGGGGGTCGCGCTGTCGGCGGTCGAGCCGCCGAGGGTGTTGATCGTGTACTCGGTCGGCCCGTACAGGTTGTAGCCGTAGGTGCCCTCGGTGCGGCGCAGCCTCGTCCACAGCGTGTCGGACACGGCCTCACCGCCGAGCAGGACCAGCGCCGGGCGGTGCCTGCCGGACTCGCCGGAGACGCCGTCGGCCGGGGCGGCGGCGTCGGCCGGCGCGTCCTGGTCGAGCAGGCCCTGCTCGATGAGCAGCTGGGCGTAGGTGGGCGTCACATTGACCACGTCGACGCGGTTCCGGTCGCAGTAGGCGACCAGCGCCTCGGCGTCGCGGCGCAGCTCCTCGTCGCAGACATGGACCTCATGGCCCTCGACGAGCCAGAGCAGCTCCTCCCAGGACATGTCGAAGGCGAAGGACACGGTGTGCGCGATGCGCAGCCGCCGTCCGCCGGCCGAGGCGATGGCCGGGTCGAAGATCTCCTTCTGGTGGTTGAGCTGCATATTCGTCAGACCCCGGTAGGGGGTGACGACGCCCTTGGGGCGGCCGGTCGAGCCGGAGGTGTAGATGACATAGGCCGGGTGCTCCAGGCGGCCGGGCACACCGCGGGCGAACGCGGGCCGCTCGGCGTCGCTGATCTCCTCGCCGGGCAGGGCAGCCAGTTCGGCGGCCACGGCCGGGTCGTCCAAGAGCAGCTCGGGGGCGACCGCGCCCTCGGGGCCGCGCAGGGTCGGGGCCACGGCGGCGGTGGACACCAGGCACAGCGGGCCGGTGTCCTCGGCCATCAGCCGCAGCCGGTCGGCCGGGTGGTCCAGGTCGAGCGGCAGATACGCGGCGCCGGTGCGCAGTACGGCGAACAGGGCGGCGACCATGTCGATGGACCGGGGCAGGGCGAGCGCGACGACCTTCTCCGGGCCCGCGCCGCGGGCGAGCAGCAGCCGGGCGATCCGGTTGATGTGCGCGTCCAGTTCGGCGTAGGTCAGCGCGCGGTCGCCGAAGACCAGCGCCACCGCGTCGGGGGTGCGGGCGACCTGCGCGGTGAGCATGTCCGCGATGGTCTCGTCCGGCACGGGCTCCCGGCTGGCCGCCCAGTTGGCGGCCAGCGCGCCGCGCTCCGGCGGCAGCAGCAGGTCCACTCCGGCGGTCCGGGCGGAGGCGGCGTCCGGGGCGGCCAGCGCCTCGGCGATCCGCTCCAGGACCGCCGTGAACCGGGCGAGGATCACAGTGGCGTCCTCGGCGTCGAACAGGTCGGGCCGGGCCGCGAGGGTCACCCGCAGCCGGGTCTCCGGTGTGACGATCAGCGTGAGCGGGAAGTGGGTGCCGTCCACGTTGGACACGTCGGTGATGCCGTGCCGCTGCCGCAGCGCCGCGGCACGGTCCTCGCCGTCGGCGGAGCGCAGCACGAACAGGGTGTCGAACAGCCTGCGGTGGCCGGTCTCCTGCTGGAGGGCGCCGAGGCCGACGTACTCGTACGGCATGACCGCGGCCCGCTCGGACTGCATCCGCCGCAGCAGGTCCAGCAGCGGCTCGTCCGGGGCGAAGGAGACTCGCGCGGGGATGGTGTTGAGGAACATGCCGATGATGCCCGCGACGTCCGGCACCTCGGCGGGGCGTCCGGCGACCGCCGTGCCGAAGGCGACGTCGCCGCGCCCGGTCATGGCGGAGAGGACCAGGCCCCAGGCGGCGTTGAGGACGGTGTTGAGGGTGAGGCCGTGCCGCCGGGCCAGGGTGCGCAGCCGGTCGCTGGTCTCCTGGCTCAGTACGCGGTCGTAGTCGGCGGGGATCACGGGGCCCGCGTCACGCCCGGACGGGGAGACGAGGGTCGGCTCGTCGAATCCGGCGAGCGCCTGCCGCCAGGCGGCGGTCGCCCGGGCGGTGTCCTGCTCGTCCAGCCACGCCAGATAGTCGCGGTAGGAGCCGGGGGCGGGCAGGCCCGCGGTGTCGCCGCCCCGCTCGTACAGGGTGAACAGCTCCTCAAGGAACAGCCAGGCGGACCAGCCGTCCCACAGGATGAGGTGGTGGGTGACCACCAGCCGGTCCCGTCCGTCGCCGAGGCGGATCAGCAGCAGCCGGCACAGCGGCGGCGCGGTCAGGTCGAAGCGCTGTCGGCGGTCGGCCGACAGCAGCTCCTCCATCCGGGCCCGCTGCTCGTCGGCGGGCAGGCCGGACAGATCGGTCTCGGCGAGGGGTATCTCCGCGCCGTCCGCGATGAACTGGACGGGGCGGGACAGGCCGTCGCTGGCGAAGCCGGCGCGCAGACTGGCATTGCGCTCCAGCAGCGCCCGGCAGGCGGCGCGCAGCCGGCCGGCGTCGAGGCGGCGGTCGAAGTCCAGGGTCTCCTGGGAGAGATAGACGTCGAGGGCGTCGCCCGCGTCGTAGGTGGCGTGGAAGTACATGCCCTCCTGGAGCGGGGAGAGCGGCCAGACGTCCGCGACGGGCAGCCCGGCGGCGGCCTCGATCCGCGCGGTCTCCTCCGCGGAGAGTTCCAGTCCGCCCAGCGGGGCGGGGGCTTCGGGCTCCCGGGGCGTGGGCTCCCGGGGTGCGCCCGCGGCGGTCAGCTGGTCCAGCAGGGCCTGCAGGGCGGGGTCGACCGCCGCGCCGGACTGCTGCGCCTGGGCCAGTACCGCCTTCAGGGCCGCGGCGGCCTGTCCGGCCTCGGCGGCGGAGACGGTCACCTCGCCGTCGGGGGCGGCCGCGTCGGACGGCGCGGTCCCGGTGGCATCCGCCCGGACGGTCCCGGCGGCCGCGGTCTCGGCGGCTTCCGCCCGTGCCGTCTCGGCGGCCGCGGCGGCGAGACCGGCGGGGGTGCGGCGCTCGAACACATCGCGCGGGCTGAGGGCCATGCCCTGTTCCCGGGCGCGGGTGGCGACGGCGATCGAGGTGAGGCTGTCGCCGCCGAGGACGAAGAAGTCGTCGTCGACGCCGATTCCGGGCATGCCGAGGACGTCGGCGAAGATCTCGCACAGGGCGCTCTCGCGCTCGTCGCGCGGGGCGCGGCCGGCTTCCCGCGGTGCGACCTCAGGCGACGGCAGGGCGTTCTGGTCGAGCTTTCCGCTGGGCGTCAGCGGCAGTTCGGCCAGGGTGACGACGGCGGACAGCGTCATGGCCGCGGGCAGCGCGCCGGCGAGCGCCTCACGCAGGGCGTCGGCGTCCGGCGCGGCGTCGGCCGCGGGCACGGCATAGCCCACGAGCGCCCCGTCGCGGACGATCACGGCCGCGCGGGCCACGCCCGGCAGGGCGGCGAGGGCGGCCTCGATCTCGCCCAGCTCGACGCGATTGCCGCGGATCTTGACCTGTCGGTCGGTGCGGCCGAGGTACTCCACCGCGCCGTCGGCGCGCCGCCGGACCAGGTCCCCGGTGCGGTACATGCGCTCACCGGGAGCGCCGAACGGGTCGGCGACGAACCGCTCCGCGGTCAGGCCCGGCCGGTCGTGGTAGCCGCGGGCGAGCTGGACTCCGGCGAGGTACAGCTCGCCGGGGGCCCCGTCGGGCACCGGGCGCAGCAGCGGGTCGAGGATGTGCAGCCGGGTGTTCCACACGGGCCGGCCGATCGGGACGGCGAGTTCCGCACCGCCCTCGTAGGGGAAGTAGGTGACGTCGACGGCGGCCTCGGTGGGGCCGTAGAGGTTGTGCAGCGGCACCGGGGTGCGGCCGTCGCGGGAGGTCAGCTCGTGCCAGCGGCGGGCGTCGGGCCCGGTGAGGGCCTCGCCGCTGCAGAACACCCGGCGCAGGCTCGCGGCCCAGCCGGCCGCGCCCGCGGCGGACTCCATCACCTGGACGAACGCGGCCAGCATCGACGGCACGAAGTGCATGGTGGTGATCCGCTCGCCGCGGATCAGCTCGGCGAGGTAGGCGGGGTCGCGGTGGCCGTCGGGGCGGGCCAGGACCACGGCCGCGCCGCGGGTCAGCGCCCAGAAGAACTCCCACACCGAGACGTCGAAGCTGGACGGGGTCTTCTGCAGCACCCGGTCGTCGGCTGCGAGGCCGTACTCGCCCTGCATCCAGGCCAGCCGGTTGACGATGGCCCGGTGGGTGACGGCCACGCCCTTGGGCCGCCCGGTGGAGCCTGAGGTGTAGATCAGATACGCGGGGTTGTCGGGCCCGGCCGGGCGGGCCGGCGCGTCAGGAGCGCCGGCGGCGGCCTTGTCGCGGTCTGCCGGCGCGTGGTCCACGAGCATGTGTTCCAGGCCGGGCACGCCGGGCAGCCGGCCGGCGGCTTCGGCGGTGGTGACGACAGTGCGCGCGCCGGAGTCGGCGAGCATGAACGCCACCCGGTCGGCCGGGTAGTCGAGGTCGACGGGCAGATAGGCGGCGCCGGCCTTGAGGACGCCGAGCAGGGCCGTCATCAGCTCGGCGGAGCGGGGCACGGCGACGGCGACGTACTGCTCCGGTCCCGCGCCGCGCGCCCGCAGCCGCCGGGCCAGGGCCTCCGCGCGCCGGTCGAGTTCCGCGTAGCTGAGCGTGTCGCCGTCGAAGACGACGGCCGTGGCGTCCGGCGTACGCGCCGCCTGGGCCTCGATCAGCGAGACGAGGGTGGCTTCGGGGACGGCTGTGTCGGTGGCGTTCAGCGCGGCGAGGTGCTCCTCCTCGCGCCGGGTGAGCAGGCCGGTGGCGGCGACGGTGCGGCCGGGCTCGGTCACCAGGGTGCGCAGCAGCGCCGTGAACCGGTGGGCGAGGACGGCCGTGGCGACGCCGTCAAGGCGGGCGGCGTCGTGCTTGAACCGCAGCAGCAGCGATCCTTCGGACGGCTCGACGATGAGGGCGAGCGGGTAGTGCACGGCGTCCAGCACCTGGGCGCCGGTGATGTGCAGCCCGTCCGGCTCTCCGGCCGCAAAACGGTCCCCGGCGGGGTAGTTCTCGAACACCACGAGGGTGTCGAAGAGTTCCCCGCCGCCGGCGAGGCGCTGGATCTCGGCGAGGCCGAGGTGCTGGCAGTCCAGCAGCGCCGCCTGCTCGTCCTGGACGCGGCGCAGCAGGTCGGTGAGCGTTTCGCCGGCGCGCGGGGTCACCCGGGCCGGGACGGTGTTGATGAACAGGCCCACGGCCGCGTCCAGGTTCTGCACCTCGGTGGTCCGTCCGGAGACGGTGGTGCCGAAGACCACGTCCTGACTGCCGGTCAGGGCGCTGAGGAGCAGGCCCCACAGGCCGTTGACGACGGTGCTGAGGGTGAGGCCGTGGCTGCGGGCGTAGGCGGTGAGCTCAGCCACGAGGTCCTCGGGCAGCCGGCTGTCGATGTGCTCCGGCCGGGCCGGGGCGCTCTCGGCGGCGGTGTCGGCGTCGGCTCCGGCGCCCGTCAGCGCGGGCAGCAGCTTGGTGGGGCCGTCCAGTCCGGCCAGCGCCTGCTGCCATGTCTCGCGGGCGGCGGCCGCGTCCCGGCCTGCCAGCCAGGAGAGGTACGGGCGCACGGCGGGCGGCTCGGGCAGCTGCTCGCCGCGGTAGGCGGCGGTCAGCTCGCGCAGCAGGACGGAGACGGACCAGCCGTCGGCGACGATGTGGTGCAGGGTGAGGAGCAGCCGGGAGCGCTGCCCGTCCTGGATGAGGGCGGCGCGCAGCAGGGGCGGCCGGCCGAGGTCGAACGGCTCGTCGCGGTCGGCGCGCAGCAGCTCCTCAAGCGGCGTGACCGAGGTGTCGGCCTGCCGCCAGGGCAGGGTCGCCCGGTCGGCGATCCGCTGGACGACCTGGCCTGAGGGCAGCTGGCGGAAGGAGGCGCGCAGCAGCGGGTGCCGGTCGAGGAGCAGCTGCAGGGCGCGCCGCAGCCGCTCGGGGTCGGCTTCCCCGCCGAGGTCGAGGAGTTCCTGCACCATGTAGAGGTCGGCGGCCTCGGCGTCGTACTCCGCGTGGAAGAAGAAACCTTCCTGGAGCGGGGAGACCGGCAGGGCGTCCTCGTCGAGCTCGGCGAGGGCCGCCGGGCCGCTCTCGGCGGCCGCGTTCCGGGCGTCCCCGGCGACCCGGGCGAGGGCCGCGACGGTCCGCTGCCGGAAGACGTCGCGCGGGGTGAGAGCGAGGCCCGCCTCACGGGCGCGGTTCACCAGCTGGATGGCGACGATGCTGTCGCCGCCCAGCTCGAAGAAGCTGTCGTGCACGCCCGCCGTGGGCAGTCCGAGGACGTCGGCGAAGAGTCCGGCGAGCGTGGCCTCGGCGGGGGTGGAGGGCGCGTCGGCGCCGCTGACGGCCGTCCAGTCCGGCTCGGGCAGGGCGCGGCCGTCCAGCTTGCCGTTGGGGGTCAGCGGCAGCGGGCGGTCGAGGACGACGACGGCGGAGGGCGTCATGTAGTCGGGCAGGGTGCCGGCCACCCGGGCCCGCGCGGCGGCCACGGCGGCGTCCGCGGCGGCGCCGGTGTCCGGCGTCCCGGCGTCTGCCTCCGGGACGAGGTAGGCGACGAGCCGCTTGACGCCCCGGTGGTCGTCGCGGACGAGGACGGCGGCCTGGGCGATGCCGGGGCAGGCCATGAAGGCGCTCTCGACCTCGCCGGGCTCGATCCGGTGGCCGCGGATCTTGATCTGGCCGTCGGCGCGGCCGAGGAACTCCAGATTGCCGTCGGCGCTCCAGCGGACGCGGTCGCCCGTGCGGTACATCCGCGTCCCGGGCGCTCCGTACGGGTCCGCGACGAACCGCTCGGCGGTCAGCGCCATCCGTCCCAGATAGCCGCGCGCCAGGCCGCGTCCCGCGATGTACAGCTCGCCCTCGGCGCCCACGGGCACCGGGCGGAGCGCCGCGTCGAGCACATAGGCGCGGGTGTTGGGGTCGGGCTCGCCGATCGGCGCGGGGCCGGGCCGGCCGGGCTCGGCGAGCCACAGGGTCGAGTTGACGCTCGCCTCGGTGAGGCCGTACGCGACGACGACCTGGAGCCGGCCGGACCAGCGGGCGATCAGCTCGCTCGGCACGGCCTCGGTGCCGACGACGAGGACGGCGCCCTCGGGCAGTTCGCACTCCTGCGGCAGCGCCGACACCAGCGACGGCGGCAGGATCATATGCGTCGCGCCGTGTGCGGCGATGTAGTCGGTCAGGGCGGGTCCCGCGACCCGGCGTTCGGCGGGCACGACGATGATCCGGGCGCCGGTGCACAGCGACATGACCAGGTCCCAGACCGTCACATCGAAGCCGACGGAGGCGAACTGCACCACGCGGCTGTCGGCGGTGACGCCGATGCGGTCGGCGGCGGTGGCGATCAGGCTGCCGACGCCGTCGTGGGTGACGACGACGCCCTTGGGGCGGCCCGTGGAGCCGGAGGTGTAGATGACGTACGCGGCCTGGTCCAGCGCGATCCGGACGCCGGGGTCGCTGTCTTCGCGGGCGGCGCAGTCCTCGGCCGTGGCCGGGTCGTCGAGCCGCACGAGCGTGATGTCGCCGGTGTCGGGAAGCTCGCCCGCGAGCGCGCCCGCCGTCACGACGGTCCGGGCCCCGGCGTCGCTCAGCATATAGGCGATGCGGTCGCGGGGGTGGTCGGCGTCCAGCGGCAGATAGGCCGCCCCGGCCTTCATCACCGCGAGCAGCGACACCACCAGTTCCGGGGAGCGCGGCAGGGCCACGCCGACGATGTCCTCGGGGCGCACGCCGCGGGCTGCGAGGTGGCGGGCGAGCCGGTTCGCGGCGGCGTTGAGCTCCGCGTACGTCATCTCGCGGTCCTCGTACACCAGGGCGACGGCGTCCGGCGAGCGGCGCACCTGTGCCTCGAAGGCCGCGGGCCAGGTCAGGTCGGGGGTCACGCGCGGGGAGACGCCGAAGTCGTCCAGGAGACGGGTGCGTTCGTCCGCGGAGGTCAGGTCGATATGCCCGACGGGCCGGGCGAGGTCCTCGGTCAGGGCGCGCAGGACGGCGAGGAAGCGGCGCTCGTGGTCGCGGAGGGTCTGCTCGTCGCAGACGTCCGCGTCGGCGTCGAGATAAACGCGGACGCCACTGCCGCCACTGCCGCCACTGCCGCCACTGCCGCTTTCGGCGAAGCTGACGGCGAGGTCGCTGACGGCGCCCAGCCACACCGGGTCGAGTTCGGCGTCGAGGTCCGCGAAGCGCACGTCCTCGGGGCGGGGCAGGATGTTGACGGTGGGGCCGACGAGCTGCTGCACGCCGTCGGCGAGGCCGAGGTCCCTGGCCAGGTCCTCGGCGCGGCAGCGGCTGTGCGCGACGGCCTCGCCGACGGCGCGGTGGACGTCGGCCGCCAGCTCGGCGCCGGTGGTGCCGGGGCGGACGGTCAGACGCAGCGGCAGCACATTGGAGACCATGCCGGGCGTGCCGGCCGACACGGCGTCGTGGCGGGCCGCGACGGGCAGGCCGAGGACGAGGTCCTGCTCTCCGCTGACCCGGTGCAGATAGGCGGCCACGGCGGCGATCAGCAGCCGGGAGGACCGTACGCCGGCGCTCCGGGCGGCGGCCTGGAGCAGGCTCAGGTCGGCGTCGGGCAGTTCGGCGGTGCGCCGCAGCCGGCGGGTCATCGGCGCGGGGCCGCGCTCGACGAGGCGTACGGGCTCGGGCAGGCCGGCCAAGTGCTCGCGCCACCAGGCGCGGTCCTGCTGGTGCTGCTCGGAGGCGCGGTACTCCTGGTCGGCGGCGACCAGCCCGGCGAGGGACCAGTCGCGGGGTGCACAGGCGTCGTCGCCCGCGGTATAGATCTCGCCGGCGCGGCGGGTGATGAGCGCGACGCCCATGCCGTCGACGACGATGTGGTGATAGCGCTGATACCACAGGACCCGGTCGTCCGCGAGACGCAGGACGGCCTGGGCGAAGAGCGGTCCGCGGGCGAGGTCGGCGGGCCGGTCCCGGTCGGCTTCCATCCATGCGGCGGCCGCTTCCCCGGGGTCGGCGGCATCGCGGAGGTCGACGACGGGAACATCGGCGGGGGAGGGGACGGCGGCGGGCGTCTGGCGCGGCCCGTTCTCGCCGGGCGTGACGGTGATGTGCAGGCACTCCGCCTCCGCGACGGCCTGCCGGACGGCCGCGGCAAGGCGGCCGAGGTCGATGTCGCCACGCAGGTCCAGGGCAAACACGATGTTGTAGGCAGAGCTGTCCGGCTCGATCTGCTGGGCAAGCCAGATGCCCGATTGCCCGCCGGTGAGGGGTATCCCGGAAGCGGACGTCCGGTCCGACTCGACGTCAAACATCGTACGAAGTGGCCTTTCCCTGGTGGTGCGTGAGTGGTGGGGGTCCTGCCGGGGCGGCGCGGCCCTGACCGGGCGCGCCGGAGCCGACCGAGCCGGCCGGCGTGGTCGCGCCGGCCGGCTCGGGGGCGTGCGTCAGCGGCGCGCCGTCACTTGACAGCCGCCAGCAGCGGCTCGATCTCGTCGATCGCGTAGGGGATCGACAGGACGGTGTTGAAGGAGAAGGCCGCGCCGATGTCCGGGTCCTGGTACGGGACGAACAGGTCGCGCTTCTCCTGGTGGACCTTCAGCTTGCTGTAGAGCGGCTCGGCCTTGATGCGGTCGTTGGCCTCGGTGCTGGAGGTGACCCAGACGAGCCGGTCGACGTCGAGGACGTTCAGCTTCTCGGCGCTCAGCTCGGCGACGTTCCAGCCCGGCTTGGCCATGGTGTCGATCTCGGGCTTGAGCTTGAAGCCGAGCTCGGAGAAGAAGATCGCCTTGGGGTCGGTCTTGGTGAAGGCGGAGTACTTGCCGGCCTCGAAGCTGTCGGCGACGGCGATGGTCTTGTCCGCCCACTCCGGGTGCTTGTCGCGGACGGCCTTGAAGCGGGCGTCGATGTCGGAGATCAGCTTCTCGGTCTCGGTCTCCTTGCCGAGCGACTTGCCGATCTGCTTGGTCATGACCTGCCAGGGGGCCCCGTAGTCGGGGAAGTCCTTGGGCTGGGCGACGACCTTGGTGAACTTGGAGAGGGTGTCGTACTGCTCCTTCTTCATGCCGGAGTACTGGGCGACGACCAGGTCCGGCTTGAGCGCCGCGATCTTCTCGATGTTGTACTCGTCGCGCTCACCGACGATCTGCGGCTTGTCGGAGCCCCACTTGTCCTTGGTCCAGGGCCACTTGCCGTACGGGTCCTCCTTGAACCAGTCGACCGCGCCGACCGGCTTGACCCCGAGGGCCAGCACCGCGTCCTGGTCCGAGAGACCGAGGGTGACGACCTTCTTGGGCTCCTTGTCGATGGTCGTGCTGCCGTACTTGTGCTCGACCGTCACCGGGAAGGCGGAGGAGGACTTGGCGGCGTTGGACGCGTCGTTCGACGGCTTCGACTCGGGCTTCTCGGCGCCGCCCCCACAGGCGGTCAGCGCGAGGGCGGCGGCTGCGGCGACGGCTGCCTTGGGGACGTTTCTGACGAGCCGCGCCAGCGCGGGGCGTGGACCAGTGGTCACGGGTGTTCCTTTCACGGGGGTTTCACAGTGCGTGCCGCGCCCGCCGGATATGACGGCGCTGCCGGCGTGCGGGCGGTGTGGGGGGTTGGCCTGCGAAGACCTGAGGGGTCTTCAGCGGGCCGAGCCGATGCCGTCGGCGACCTGCCGGGTCTCGGCGGGGACGGGCGCAAGGCCCTGGCCGAGGACCGATTCCAGGATCTCGCCGACCCGGATCGCGGTGTTGGACAGCAGGGATGACGTGATGCCGTGGGTGTGCTCGGTGCCGCCCTGGAGGTAGATGCCGCAGCGCAGCTCGGGCCGGGTGGCGATCCGGTAGTCCCGCTGGACGCTGATGCGGCCCTGCTCGTCGCGGCGGCACAGGTCGGCGACCGGGCCGAGGAGGCCGACGGGGTCGGCCGGGCTGTAGCCGGTGGCGTAGACGACCACATCGGCGTCCAGCGTGGTGTCCTCGCCGGTGACGAGGGAGGTGACGGTGGCCCGTACCTTGTCGCCGGAGTCCTCGACGCCGGTGAGCCGCGACACATTGAGGAAGCGCAGCCGCTCGGCGCCGAGGACCTTCTCCTGGTACGCCTGCCGGTACAGATCGTCGATCAGGTCGATGTCCACCACGGAGTAGTTGGTGTTGCCGTGGTAGTCCATCAGCTTGCGCTTGACGTCGTCGGGGGCGGTGAAGTACTCGTCGACGGCCTGGGGGTCGAAGATGCGGTTGGCGAAGCTGGAGTCGTCGGCGGGGCTGTAGCCGTAGCGGGAGAAGACGGCGCAGACCTCTGCCCGGGGGAAGCGGCGGTGCAGGTAGGCCACGTTCTCGGCGGCGCTCTGGCCGGCGCCGACGACGACGAAGCGCTCGGGCTCGGCGCCTTCGAGGCCGTCGACCTTGGCCAGCAGCTCGGAGTTGTGCCAGACGCGGTCCGAGCGCTCGACGCCCTCCGGCATGACCGGCCGCAGTCCGGTGCCGATGACGAGGTTGCGCGCCCGGTGGACCACCAGCTCCCCGCCGGAACGGGCGGTCACTTCCAGGTACTCGACCACGCCGTCGCGTTCGACGGGCTCGACGCCGATGACCTCATGGCCGTAGGAGACCATGTCGTCGACCTTCGCCGCGGCCCACTCGAAGTAGTCGTGGAACTCCACGCGCAGCGGGAAGAGGTTCTTGTGGTTGACGAAGTCGATCAGGCGGCCCTTGTCCTGCAGGTAGCACAGGAAGCTGTATTCGCTGGCCGGATTCCGCAGCGTCACCAGGTCCTTGAGGAAGGACACCTGCATGGTCGCGTCGTCGATCAGCATGCCGCGGTGCCAGCCGAAACGCTGCTGCCGCTCGAAGAAGTGGGCGGTGACCGCCTCCTGCCT
Source organism: Streptomyces sp. PR69 (assembly GCF_026420845.1). GTDB lineage: Bacteria > Actinomycetota > Actinomycetes > Streptomycetales > Streptomycetaceae > Streptomyces. Next base: position 197,895 of record NZ_JAOWCB010000003.1, read on the forward strand.
CCCGACGCGTGCGTTGTGCTCGCTGAGCGCTATCGCCATGGCCACGTTCGACGGGCCGAAGCCGATGCCTATGAGGTCATGGACCAGAGGTGCGTCGCCAGGAAGAACCTGAGACATGTCACTCCCATCGTGCGGGACAGCCGCCTGTGAGGCGTGGGTGAGAACAAGACGCCGGACACACCGGAACGGCGGCCAAGCGGAACTTAGGTAAAGCTAACCTGATCTGGCCAAGCTGTCGACGTGGGCAAATCGGATATATCACCCATCACGCCGTCAAACTCCCTGAGAACGCGGCCTATTTGCAGCCTTAGGTAAGCCTTGCTTTACTTGGCGCGGTCAATCGCTCTTCAGAGGAGGAACCCGATGCGGGTCGTCATGTTCGGCTATCAGACCTGGGGCCACCGCACCCTGCAAGCGCTCCTGGACTCTGAGCACGACGTGGTGACGGTGGTGACGCACCCCAAGAGCGAGCACGCCTACGAGAAGATCTGGAGCGACTCGGTCGCCGACCTGGCCGAAGAGCACGGGGTCCCCGTGGTCATCCGCAACCGGCCGGATGACGACGAGCTGTTCGAGATCCTCAAGCAGGCCGACCCAGACATCATCGTGGCCAACAACTGGCGCACCTGGATCCCGCCCCGCATCTACGGAATGCCGCGCCACGGCACGCTCAATGTGCATGACTCGCTGCTGCCCAAGTACGCCGGGTTCTCCCCGCTGATCTGGGCCCTCATCAACGGCGAGCCCGAAGTCGGCGTCACCGCGCACATGATGGACGAGGAACTCGACGCGGGCGACATCGTGATGCAGCGCGCCGTCGCCGTCGGGCCCGCGGACACGGCCACCGATCTGTTCCACAAGACGGTCGATCTGATCGCGCCGGTCACCATCGGGGCGCTCGACCTGATCGCCTCCGGGCAGACGGAGTTCACCAAGCAGGACCGCTCGCAGGCAACCTTCTTCCACAAGCGGTCCGAAGAGGACATCCGCATCAATTGGGACTGGCCGGCCGAAGACCTTGAGCGGCTGGTCCGCGCACAGTCCGCCCCCTACCCGAGCGCCTATGCCTTCCACAAGGGCAAGCGCCTCGAAGTGCTCTCCGCCGTGGTGTCGCAGGGCCGCTACGGCGGCACGCCGGGCCGCATCTTCTACCGCGAGGGCGACGGCGTGGTGATCGTCGCCGGCGCCGACGCCCGCACCGGCCGCAACCACGGCCTCGCCGTCACCCGCGTACGGACCGAGGACGGCCGGGAGATGCCCGCGGCCGAGTACTTCACCTCCATGGGCGGCTACCTCACCAGCCGCCCCTGACCCTGCGCGGGGCCGCATGGCCGCGCAGCCCCAGTACCCCGATGCCCCGGACGGTCCCGGGGCATCGGTGTTTTCCGCTCAGCCCCGACCAGCCCGCTAGGCCCGCCAGGCCCCGATCGTGCACATCTGAGCATTCAGCGCACATCTTTTAACGAATTCCTCATTCACCGCCCTCCATGCCTTGACTCTGGTATGCGCCGATCTTTAATGGAGGTGTGAGCATATGAGAAATGAATGCTCATATGAGCAGAATTCGCCTTATGTCTTATGCGTGATGCGGAGCGTGCGGCGGATCATTCCGAAGGGCCGAGAAAATGACCACAGCGATCGAATGCGCTGTCACCCCCGGCGCCGTCGCCGCCCAGCGCTCCTCCGCCGCTCTCCAGCTGCGGGCCGTCGAGCCCTCCGCCCGGAAGGCACGGGCATTCACCAGCGCATGGCTGCGCCGGTGGGGCGAGGACGAACTCGTCGACTCGGCGGTGCTCGTCGTCTGTGAACTGGCGACGAACGCGATCCGGCACGGCGCCCGGGACTCCGCGCGACGGGGAGCGCGGACGCCCGCTCCCCGGATCACCCTGGTGCTGACCCTCCGGGCCGCTGTACTGGACATCAAGGTGCGGGACGGGTCCGCGGTCCTGCCCACGCCGCGCGCCCCCGGCCGGGACGACGACTGCGGACGCGGGCTGATGATCATCGAGGCGCTGGCCGAGTCCTGGGCGTGCGGCCGGGCCTCCGACGGCGGCAAGTGGGTGCGGGCCAGCCTGTCCCGCTCCCCCGCCGGACCCGCGCTGTGAGGTGAGGGCCGTGAACGCTCGCGACAAGCCGAACCGCGGGGCCCGCGCCCACCACCCGGGACCCGAGGAACTGGTGCAGACGGCCGCCATGGCGCGCCGGTTCTATCTGGAGGGCAAGTCCAAGATCGAGATCGCGGACGAGTTCGGCATGAGCCGCTTCAAGGTGGCCAGGACGCTGGAATCCGCGGTGCGCGACGGTCTGGTGCGGCTGGAGATCCGGCTGCCCGCCGAACTGGACGACGAACTCTCCGACGCCCTGCGCACCCGCTACGGCCTGAGCCACAGCATCGTGTTCCACTGCCGCCCCGAGGACGCCGCCGACCCGGCGCAGGTGACCCGGCGGCTCGGCAGCGTCACGGCCGGACTGCTGGCCGAGATCGTCATGGACGACGATGTCCTCGGGCTCATCTGGGGCCCCGAGATCGAGGCGCTCGGCCCGGAGCTGACCACGCTGGCCCGGTGCTCCGTCGTACAGCTCTGCGGGGTGACGCCCCTGCGGCCGGTGGACGCGAACGCCGTGGAGGCGGTGCGCCGGGCCGCGTCGGTGGCGAGGGGCCCCGTCTACCCCATCTACGCGCCCCTGCTGCTGCCCGACGCGGCGACCGCCGGGATGCTGCGCCGCCAGCCGGGCATCGCCGAGGCGGTCAGCCGTTTCGACCGGATCACCAAGGCCGTCATCACGGTCGGCGCGTGGGGGCCGGGGCTGTCCACCGTCTATGACGCGCTGAGCGTCGCGGAGCGTGAGGAATACCGGCTCCGCGGGGCGTGCGCGGAGGTCTCGGGCCATCTGCTCGACGCGGAAGGACAGGACGTCGCCCCGGAACTGACGGAGCGGATCCTCGCGATCAACTTCGACGAGCTGCGCAAGACGCCCGACGTCATTCTGCTGGCCGACGGAGTCGTCCGGGCCGACGCCACGGCCGCGGCGCTGCGGACCGGGCTGTTCAACGGCCTGGTCACGGACACGGGCGTCGCCGAGCGCCTGCTCGGCCAGGCGGGGGACGTCCCATGAGAACGAGATCCCGGGCGGCGCGGCCGAGGACCGCCGCCGCGCTCACCGCGTTCACCGCGAGCGCCGCCCTGCTGCTCTCCGGGTGTTTCGCCGGAGCCGGCGGCGGCGGCCTGGCGGGCGGCGGCGGGAACGCGGTCAATGTGCTGATGGTGAACAACCCGCAGATGATCGATCTGCAGCGGCTGGCGAAAAGCCACTTCACCCCGCGGACAGGCATCGAGGTCCATTTCACGGTCCTGCCGGAGAACGACGTACGAGACAAGATCAGCCAGGAGTTCGCCAGTCAGGCCGGCGTCTACGACGTGGCGTCCATCAGCAATTTCGAGGCGCCCCTCTATGGAAAGTACGGCTGGCTGGCGCCGCTGGACGACACCGTCGCCGCTGATCCGTCCTTCGGCCAGTCCGACATCCTCGACCCGATCGAGGAAGGGCTGAGGGGGGACGACGGAAAGCTGTACGCCGAGCCGTTCTACGGCGAATCGTCCTTTCTGATGTACCGGAAGGACGTGTTCGCCGCCGAAGGGCTGAGCGTGCCGGAACGCCCCACCTGGCAGCAGGTCGCGGCCCTCGCGGCCGAGGCGGACGGGGCACGCCCCGGCATGAAGGGCATCTGTCTGCGCGGCATGCCCGGCTGGGGCGAGGTCTTCGCACCGCTGACCACCGTGGTCAACACCTACGGCGGCACCTGGTTCACCGAGGACTGGCAGGCGCGGGTGAACGGCGAGGGCTTCACCGAGGCCGTGACGGCGTACGTGGACCTCATCCGCGCGCACGGTCAGCCGGGAGCCGCACAGTCGGGGTTCGCCGAGTGCCTCAGCAGCTTCCAGCAGGGCAGGACGGCCATGTGGTACGACGCCACCTCCGCCGCCGGACTGCTGGAGGCCGACGGCTCACCGGTGGCCGGCCAGGTCGGCTATGCGATGGCGCCGGTGCACCGGACCGAGGCGTCCGGCTGGCTGTACTCCTGGGCCTGGGGCATCCAGGCGGCCAGCGACCGGCAGGAGGCCGCGGCGGCGTTCGTCTCCTGGGCTTCCAGCAGACAGTACGAGGAACTCGTCGGCGAGGAGCTGGGCTGGGCGAGGGCGCCGGCCGGAAAGCGCGCCTCCACCTACGCCAACCCCGAGTATCAGGCAGCGGCGGCCTCCTTCTACCGGGTCGCCGAGCAGTCCATTGTCAGCGCGGACCCACGCGATCCCGGCCTGCAGCCGCGCCCGACCGTCGGCATCCAGTTCGTGAACATCCCCGAATTCCCCGATCTGGCGACCAGGGTCTCCCAGGAGATCGCCTCGGCCATCGCGGGCCGCACCTCGGTGGCCGCGGCCCTGGAAAGGGGCCAGGAGCTCGCGGAGCGGGTTGCCGCCGATTACCGCAGCTGACTGAGCGAGACCGTGAGAGAGCGCAGCCATGAGCACCGTCCCCACGTCCAGACCGGAGCCGCCCGTGGACCCCGGGCGGGCGCGGCGCGCCCGGGAACGCCGCGACGCCTGGGCACGGCGCGGGCCCCTGCTGCCCGCCGTGGTGTTTCTGGTGATCGTCACCCAGCTGCCGTTCGCCGCCACCCTGGTGATCTCCTTCTGGGACTGGAACGCGCTGCGGCCGGGGCAGGGCGGATTCACCGGGTTCGACAACTACCGGGAGGTGTTCGGCGACCCCGACCTGCGCGCCTCCGTGCTCACCACGATCTGGCTCACGGCCGGAGCGGTCCTGGTCAGCCTGGCGCTCGGGCTGGTCGCGGCACTGCTGCTCGACCGCAGGTTCCCCGGCCGCGCGCTGGTGCGGACCTTCTTCATCACACCGTTCCTGATCGTGCCGGTCGCGGCCGCGCTGCTGTGGAAGCATGCGCTCTACAACCCCGAGTACGGGCTCCTCAACGGCACGCTGACCTGGCTGTGGTCCCTGTTCGGCTCGGACAGTCCACCGCAGCCGGACTGGATCACCCAGTGGCCGCTGGCCTCCGTGGCGGTCTGTCTGATCTGGCAGTGGACGCCTTTTATGATGCTGATCCTGCTCGCCGGTCTGCAGAGCCGCGACACCGAGGCCGCGGAGGCCGCACGGGTGGACGGCGCGAACGCCTGGCAGATCTTCCGCTATCTGACCCTGCCTCATCTGCGCCCCTATCTGGAGCTGGCCGCCCTGCTGGGCTCGATCTACATCGTGCAGCACTTCGACGCGGTCTTCACCATCACCTCGGGCGGCCTGGGCACCGCGAATCTGCCCTACAGCATCTACCGGACCTTCTTCCAGGCGCATGACTACGGCCTGGCGTCCGCGGCCGGAGTCGTGGTCGTCCTCGGCGCCGTCGTCATCGCGACGCTCGCGCTGCGCCTGGTCTCCACACTCCTGCGGGAGGAACAGCGATGAAGACCAGCACGGCGGGCCGGTCCCGCCGCACGGCCGAACGGCCCGGATTCCTGAGACGTCACTCAAACGCCCTGTGGGGACTGGCCGCCTGGGCCATGGGGCTGTTCTTCCTGCTTCCGGCCGCCTGGATGGTCCTGACCTCCTTCCACAGCGAGACCGACGCCGCGGCCAATCCCCCGGCGGTCGCCGCGGAGCTGACGGTCGACGGCTACCGGGAGTTCTTCGGCGCCTCCACGGGGACCGGCCCCTGGGCGACGCTGGCCAACTCCGCGATCGCGGGCGTCGCGTCGACCGTGCTCGTGCTCGCACTGGCGATCCCGGCCGCCTACGCGCTCTCGGTCAGACCGGTGCGCCGCTGGTCCGATGTGCTGTTCTTCTTCCTGTCCACCAAGATGCTGCCGGTCGTCGCGGGGCTGCTGCCGGTCTATCTGGCGGCCAGACACTTCGGGCTGCTGGACAACATCTGGCTGCTGGCCGCCCTCTACACCGCGATGAACCTGCCGATCGCCGTGTGGATGATGCGTTCGTTTCTCGCGGAGATCCCGGTGTCGGTCCTGGAGGCCGCCGCGATCGACGGGGCGGGGCTGTTCACCGTGTTCCGCGCCGTCATCATCCCGCTCGCCGCGCCCGGCATCGCCGCCACCTCGCTGATCTGCTTTATCTTCAGCTGGAACGAGATGCTGTTCGCCCGTGTGCTCACCGGTGTGCGGGCCGCCACCGCGCCGGTCTTCCTGACCGGATTCGTGACCAGCCAAGGGCTCTTCCTCGCACAGCTGTGCGCGGCCGCCTTCGCCGTGTCGCTTCCGGTTCTCGTGGCGGGATTCGCCGCCCAGGACAGACTGGTCCAGGGCCTGTCCCTGGGAGCGGTCAAATGACGGCTTGTCACATGACGTCATGCCACTTGACGGCTGGTCATATGACCGCGGTCCGGCTGCGGGCGGCCGCCGTCACCGTGCCCGTACGGCGGTCATAACGCTGGCGGAGCGGGCCGCCCGGGGCGATCTGGCCCGGTGCGGCTCACCGGAGCGGGTCACGGAGTTCACCGCCCGCTGTCTGATCCACCATGTGCCTGCGCTGCTGGGCCGGCACTCGTCCCCGGTGCTGGCCGTGGCCACCGCGCTCGCCGCCCTGGAACGCACCACACGCCCGCTGCTCCTGCGCGAACTCACCGGCCTCGACGATGCCGCCGTCGCCGGGGCGGTCACCGTACTGGAGCAGACCGGTCTGCTCCGGCCGGGGCCGCCCTGGCAGCTGTGCCATCCCCCGGTACGGGAGGCGCTGCTGGCCCACTCCGGGACGGCGGCCGCGGCCGAGCCGCGCTCGCGTGCGGTGCGCACCCTGGCCGATCTGGACGGGGCCGCCGCGGAAGCGGCCGACCTGCTGCTCGTCACCGAACCGGAGGGGGACGTACGGCGGACCGGGATGCTGTGCACAGCGGCGCAGCAGGCCCTGGACCGGGGCGTGCCGGGCGCCGCCGCGGCCTATCTGCGCCGCGTGCCAGGTGCGGCACGCTCCTGGGGTCCACGCCCGCGGCCCGTGCGGTCTGCGCGGGGCTGTCGTGTTCGACGACGGCGTGCCACAGCACGGCCCTGGTGCGCTCGGGGAGTCGGCGGAAGGCCCGCGACGTCAGGCCGCGCCCCGTCGGCGACGCCGGGTGCGGGCCGGTCGAGCGACGCCAGGAATCCGGGTGCGAGCCGGGGGCGCTGGGCGCTCGCGGCCCACTCCGCCGCGGTGGCCGCCACGGCGAGCAGCAGAGGGCAGCGCGCGGGCTGCTCGGCCGCCGCGTCGTCCTGGCAGAACAGGTGCGCGTAGCGGCACAGGGCGGGCACATGACGCAGCCGCAGTTCGGCCTCGGCCTGGCGTCCGCGGACGCCCTGCGCGGTGCGCAGCCGGTGTACGACCGCCGTATCGGGCAGGTCCGCGCAGGGCACGGCCTCCTCGCTTCCGGGGCCGGCCGGCGGGAACGGCGCGGCGCAGGAGGCGGCGGGGAAAGGGAGCGCGGACACCAGGTCTCTTCTCCTCTATTCGTCGATTCAGCTATTCAGCTATTCATCGATGGTTCGCCGGCAGCGGGTCCGGACCGGCGCGAGCAGCAGTCAAGGACGCCCGGGGCCGACGCCACAACGGACTGCGGAGAGTGCTGCGGTGATCTCTGGGGTCCGCAGGGCAAACGCCTGCGGCCGGGGCCGGGTGGCGCCGTCAGGGCCAGGCGCACTGTGCGCTGGGTTTTGCGCGCTCTTGACCTGCGACATCTGGTTCCGATGCGGAGACCGACGGCCGCCTCGCGCAATCTCGCGGTGTCCGCCGTCGTCGCCGCCTCCATCGCCTGACGTAATCACCGCCCGACCTTCGGCCCCGCGCCGTTATCGCGCCGGGGCCCGCGGCGTTGGCCTGGCATATGACCCGTTCATCTTCGGCTGAAGGAGACTGGATGCCAGCGCTCACTGTCACCCGCGTTCACCCGGGGTCCGATCGGACCCCGGCATGAGGCGGAGGAAATCCGCCCGCGCCCATGAGGCGGGCCCACAGGAAGTGTCCGAGTCGGAGCGGCTGCTGTTCGGCGGGCCGCTCCGCTACGAAGGGGGCTGGAACCATCACGACGGCTCGTTCCTCGAACTGAGCCTGCGGGCGATGCTCGCCCGGATGCCCCGGCTGATCGCCGCCACGGTCCGGCTGGCCCACCGCGCCGACGCCCGCGCCCTGCGCTGGGTGGCGGGCGCCGAGCTGGGCGGCGGCCTCGCCAAGGCCGTGGGGCTGGTCGCGGTCAATCAGGCGCTGGCCGGACTGCTCGCCGGCGGAGCGACCGGTGAGCGGCTGACCGCCGCCGCCCCCGCGCTGTGCGCCGTCGCCGCGGCCGCCGCGGTCGGCGCGCTGTTCAAGTCCGCCTCCACCGCGGGGACGGGGCGGCTGGAACCCAAGGTGTTCCGCGTCGCCACCGAGAAGTATCTGGAACGGGTGGCGCGGGTCGAGCTGGCGGCGGTGGAGGACGAGGAGTTCCACAAGCTGCTGGACTCCGCCCAGTGGGGCGCGGAGTCGGCCCGCCGGATGATCAGGTTCTGTACGTCGGTGATGACGGCGGCCATCTCGCTGATCGCCGCCGCGGGAGTGCTGACCGTGCTCCACCCCGCGCTGCTGCCGCTGCTGGTCGCCATGACGCTGCCCAGTGCGTGGAGTTCGCTGACGATCGCCCGTCGCCGCTATGTCTCGTTCCACACCTGGGTGCAGCACGCCCGGGCCGGTCAGCTGCTGGGCCGGCTGCTGATCGACACCCAGGCGGCCCCGGAGGTGCGGGTCCACAACATCGGCCCGTTCCTGCTGCGGCACTTCCGCACCATGGCCGAGACCGGGGAGCGGGAGCAGACCCGGCTGGCCCGGCTCGCTGCCCGCACGGGGCTGATCGCCTCCGGCTGGACCGGCCTCGCCGCCGCGGCCACCTATCTGACACTGGGGCTGCTGCTGTGGTCGGGCAGCATGGACCTGGCCGTCGCGGGCACGGCCGTGATCGCCGTCCGCACCGGCTCCGCCAGTCTTGAGGGGCTGGTCATCCAGCTCAATCTGCTCTACGAGGAGAGCCTGTTCGTCGCCGACCTCGACCGGCTCTGCCGGGAGGCCGACCGCCGGCTCATCCCCTCGGCGGGCCGGCCGCTGCCGGAGAAGGTGCGCGCGATCCGCTTCGAGAACGTCTCCTTCGCCTACCCCGGCGCGGCGGGCGGCGAGCCCGCCCTGAGCGGTGTGGACGTCACCATCCGCACGGGACGGATCGTCGCGCTCGTGGGCAACAACGGCAGCGGCAAGTCCACCCTGGCGAAACTGCTCTGCGGGCTGTACGCGCCGGACTCCGGGCGGGTCCTGTGGGACGACGTCGACACGGCCGAGGCCGACCGCACCGCTCTGTTCGACCGGGTCGCCGTCGTCGCGCAGGACTTCTTCCGCTGGCCCTTCACCGCCCGGGTCAATGTGGCCATCGGCCGCCCGGACGCCCCCAGCGACGAGGCGCTCCTCGACGCCGCCGCCCGCTACGCCGGCGCGGACGAGACGGTCGCCGCGCTCCCCCTCGGCTGGGACACCCTGCTGGCCCGCGGCTACAAGGGCGGCCATCAGATCTCCGGCGGCCAGTGGCAACGGCTGGGCATCGCCCGCGCCCGCCACCGCGACGCACCCGTCCTGGTCGTGGACGAGCCGACCAGCGCGCTGGACGCGGAGGCCGAGCAGCGCGTCTTCGACCAGATCCGCGATCTCGCGGCCGAGGGCCAGACGGTCGTCCTCATCACCCACCGTCTGCACAGCGTCCGGCACGCCGACGACATCTATGTGCTGGAACGCGGCCGGGTCATCGAGCACGGCACCTTCGAGGAGCTGATGCGGCCTCATGGGCCGGGCACATTCCGCGGGATGTATCTGACGCAGTCCCGGCAGTACGGGCAGAGCGGGCAGTACGGCCAGTGCGGGCAGTGCGGGCACGAGGAGAAGGCGGCGGTGCCGGCGCAGCAGAACGGGCGGGGGGAGGCGGGGGGCGGGGTGTGACCCGGCAGCTCGGATGAAGGCCGCTCCGGCGCTCAGCGGGCTCCGGACCTGAAGCAGCGCCCGGACCTCAGGCGCCCGTGTCGCTCTTGATGATGCCGGCCACCGCTCCGTGCGGATCGAGGAACATCGCCATCCGGCCGACGCCGGGCGCGTCCATCGGCGGGAAGAGGGTGGTCGCGCCCCGCTCGACGGCCTTGGCGTACACGGCGTCGCAGTCGGCCACCTCGAAGTAGGGGTGCCACTCGGGGCGGGAGCCCGCGTCCAGATTCTCCTGGGCGAGCTGCATGATGCCGCTGTGCGAGGCGTCCTGGCCGCCGCCGGGCGGGGAGGCGAGGGTGTAGCCCGTGTCGCCGAAGTCCATGTCCTGGAAGTCCCAGGAGAAGACGGAGCGGTAGAAGTCCTTGGCGGCGGGGGCGTCCGTGGTGTAGAGCTCCAGCCAGCACAGGGTGTTCACATCGCTGACCGCCTCCAGGCCCGCGGTGTCGCGCGGCTGCCAGACGGCGAACTCCGCGCCGGCCGGGTCCGTGTACGCGGCCATGCGGCCGGCCGTGAAGACATCGACGGGCGGCACCCGGACCCGGCCGCCGGCCTGCTCGACCGCCTTGGTCGTGGCTTCGGCGTCGGCGGTCTGGTAGTACGGCGTCCAGGCGGAGCCCGCGCCCTGCTCGGTGAGCGGGCCGATGGCCGCGACGGTCTTCCCGTCGAGCTTGAAGAAGCCGTACCCTCCGGCCTCCGGGCCCGCGGACTCGAACTCCCAGCCGAACAGGTCCCGGTAGAAGCCCGCGGCGGCCTCGACGTCGGGCGTGCCGAGGTCGATCCAATTGGGCGCGCTCGCGACGAAGGAAGTCGTCAGCATCGCAAACCTGCCTTCCTCGCCTCCCCCGCACACGGGGGTGACGACGTGGTTGATCGGTCGTGTTCAGCATGGCACCCGCCACTGACAACGGCCGGTCCGAACCCGCCGCCCCTCCCCCGGACAGACCCCTCCCCCCGCGCCGACCCTTCCACCCCTGAGCCGTGACAAGGGTTTTCCCCGTATCGGCTTCATCAGGGGTTTCCCTACTGTCTCCCGCACCGGCGGTTCCCCTTGCTGACTCCTGACTGTCAGGTGCATGTAATGCACGGGTTTCCGGCCGGTGACGGCTCCGTACGGGGGGCCGTCGCGCCGGCGGCGGCGCACGGGCGTACCCGGCCCCAGGGGACTGCGGACTGCGACCCCCACGAAGCACCGCAGTCCCCGCGCCGCCCGCTCGCGCTCCGCACCGTCAGCTGCTCCGGGAGTCGCCGGAGCCGCCCTGAAAGGGATCACCTTGAACGGTTCCAGGCGGAGACTCATATCCGTCGTGGCCGCCAGCGCCACGATCCTCGGCGTGACCGCCACCTCATCCGCAGCACTCGCCGCACAGGCGGGCCCCTCCGACCGCCCCATCGCCCCCGCCGCCCAGTCCATGGCCCAGGACACGCCGGCGAGCGCGCCCGTGGAGAAGGTCATCGTGACCTACAAGTCACGCACGGCCGAGGCCACCTCGAACTCCGCGGCGAAGGGCGACGCCGCCGAGAAGGGCAGGAAGACCGGCGAGAAGCTGTCCTTTGAACGCCGGCTTGCCGGCGGCGCCGCGCTGGTCGACCTCGGCGGCGGCACCGACGCCAAGGACGTCACGGAGGTCATGGAGGCCTTCCGCGACGACCCGGCCGTCGCGTCCGTCGAGCCCGACATCCGCGCCTTCCCCATGGCCGTGACCCCGAACGACACGGACTACGCCAAGCAGTGGGACTTCTTCGAGCCCACCGGCGGCATGAACGTGCCCGGCGCGTGGGACACCACCACGGGCAGCGGCGTCACCGTCGCCGTCATCGACACCGGCTATGCCGCGCACAGCGATCTGAGCGCGAACACCGTGTCCGGCTATGACTTCATCAGCGACTCCGCCGACGCCCGCGACGGCAACGGCCGGGACAGCGACCCGACGGACGAGGGCGACTGGAACGCCACCGACAACGAGTGCTACCTCGGCTCCCGGGCGAGCGACTCGTCCTGGCACGGCACGCATGTCGCGGGCACCGTCGCCGCGACCGCGAACAACGACAAGGGCGTGGCCGGCGTCGCCTACGGGGCGAAGGTCCAGCATGTGCGGGTGCTCGGCAAGTGCGGCGGCTCCTCCTCGGACATCGCCGACGCCATCACCTGGGCGTCGGGCGGCTCCGTGCCGGGCGTCCCGGCCAACCCCAACCCGTCCCAGGTGCTCAACCTGAGCCTCGGCGGCGCCAGCTCGACCTGCCCGAGCGTCTACCGCAACGCCATCAACGGCGCGGTCTCGCGCGGTGCGACGGTCGTCGTCGCGGCCGGCAACAGCAACGCCGACGTCTCCGGCTTCACGCCCGCCAACTGCGAGAACGTCATCAATGTGGCGGCCACCAGCCGTGAGGGCAACCGTGCCTTCTACTCGAACTACGGCAGCGGCATCGACATCTCCGCCCCGGGCGGCGAGACCCGGCGCGCCACCGACACCCCGGGCACCGTCACCACCCCCGAGAACGGCATCCTCTCCACGCTGAACTCCGGCGCGACCACCCAGTCCGCGGAGAACTACGAGCCGTACATGGGCACCTCGATGGCCGCCCCGCACATCGCCGGCCTCGCCGCGCTGCTGAAGTCGGCCGACTCCTCACTGACCCCGTCCGCGATCGAGACCGCCCTCAAGGACAACGCCCGCCCGGTGCCCGGCACCTGCTCCGGCGGCTGCGGCGCGGGCATCGCCGACGCCGCGAAGACCGTCGCCGCGGTCACCGGCGGGGAGACCGGCGGCGGTGAGGGCGGCACCTTCACCAACACCTCGGACGTCGCCATCTCGGACCACTCCACCTCGGAGTCTTCGATCTCGGTGAGCGGTGTGACCGGCAACGCGCCGTCCGACCTGAAGGTCGGGGTGGACATCGTGCACACGTACCGCGGCGACCTGGTCATCGACCTGATCGCACCGGACGGCAGCGCGTACCGGCTGAAGAACTCCAGCGGCGGCGACTCGGCCGACGACGTGCACGCCACGTACACGGTCGACGCCTCTTCGGAGCTCGCGGCCGGCGTCTGGAAGCTGCGGGTCCGCGATGTGTACCGGGGTGACACCGGCTACATCGACTCCTGGAGCCTCACCTTCTGACCCACCGGGAAAACCGATAACTGTGCTGGTCAGGGGCGTGTCTACGGCAGTTCGCCGCGGGCGCGCCCCGTCCGGCTGCCCCGGCCGGGAAAGCCCCTTGAGTCCACATGGCGGACAAGGGGCCTGGATTCCGCTGGCCGAGTTCGTATCCTCTGCACAACGCGCGGGGGCAGGGGGTCCGCGCATGCCGGAGGGGGTGGGCCAGGTGAAGCCGACACCGGAGCGCGCCACGCCCGTCGGACGGGCCGACCTCCTCGACCGCCTGGCAGGTGTGCTGTACAGCCGGGGGCGCGCCCTGCTCACCGGGGCCGCCGGCGTCGGCAAGACCGAGGTCGCCCAGGCCGCCGCGGCGCGTGCCGGGGCGCTGGGTGAGACCGTGCTGTGGCTCGCCCCGCAGCCCGCGGACCGCTGTATACCCGGCGCGGCCGCCGCCGCGCTCGTCGCCTCCGTGCCCGCCTTCGCGCTGGACGGGCTTCCGGAGCCGCAGCGGACCGCGGTCGCGGTGCTCTGCCGGGAGGCCGAGGCCCCCGACGCGGGCTGGGACCCCATCGCGCTTCGGCTGGGCGTCGCGCGCATCCTGCGCACCCTCGCCGCTCACGGTCCCGTGCTGCTCGTCATCGACGACGTGCAGCTCATCGACGCGGACAGCGCGGACCTGCTGCGCTTCGCACTCCATCTCGCCCCGCCCGAACTGCGGGTGCTCGCGGCCGAGACCCCCGCGCCGTACGCCCCGGATCCGCCCGCCGGCGGGGAACGGCTGAGGCCGCTGGAGAGGTACGGCCCCGAGGGCGCGCCACGCCGGGACGCCATGCCGGACGACGGCGCCGGGCCGTCGCCGAGCCCGCGCCGTCCGGAGGGCCCCGGGGGCCGTGCCGCGGCAGAGAGCCTCCCCAGTGCGCCCGACGGCAGCGGCCGCGGCCCGGACGCAGGTCCGCCCCGGCTCGGCACGCCGGACGGGTGCCGCACGCCGGACGGGCCGGAGGCCCCCGAGGGCGGCGCACCCGGTCCGGGAGGGGACTCAGACCGCGCCTTCGCGGCGTACGGCGCTTTCTCATCTGCGGGATCGGAGCCTCACACGGCGTCGACGGCCGCGGACTCCGCGGGACTCCCCCTGTGGGTGCCGTCCGAGGCCGATGTGCTGCTGGTGCCGCCGCTGCACGCCGACGAGATCGCCGAACTCCTCGTCCACCACCGGCTGCCCTCCCGGATGGCGGGCCGCATCCACCGCGCCAGCGGCGGCAATCCACGGCTCGCGCTCGCCGTGGGCCGGTCCCTCGCGGACGCCACGACGCCGGTGCACCACGCGGAGGCGCTGCCGCTGTCCGGGCGCGCCCGGGATCTGGCGCGCCGGATGCTGGCGGCCGCCTGTCCCGCCGTACGGGCCTCGCTGCTGCTCGCAGCGCTTGCGCTGCGGCCGACCGCGTCGCTGATCCGGCGGGCCGGACGCCCGGACGCCGAGGCGGAGCTGGCCGCCGCGGAGCGGGCTGGTCTGGTCACCCTGGCGGAGGACGGGACGGTGGCGTTCACCGCCGGTCTGCTGCCCTCGACGCTCGTCCACGACACCAGCTGGACGGTGCGCAGCGAGGGCCACGCCGCGCTGGCCACCGTGGCGGACGACCCGGTGGAGGCCGTACGGCACCGGGCGCTGGCCGCCGACGCCCCCGACGAGCAGCTCGCCGCCGAGGTCGCCGAGGCAGCGCGGACCGCGCGGAGACTCGGCAACAGCACGCTCGCCGCCGAACTGGCCCTCCTCGCGGCCGAGTCGACGCCGGGCATCCCGGCCGACCGGCGGCTGACCCGGCTGGCAGACGCCGCGCAGGAGGCCGCACGCGCCGCACGCGCCGACCTGGCGCTGCGCGCGGCGGGCGATCTGCTGGCCCGCGACGCCGAGCCCGCCGACCGGGTGCGCGCCCGGCTCGCCGTGCTGGACACGGCCGGGCAGGGGCTGACCGATCTCGACGAGCTGTATGTGCATGCGATGGAGGACTCCGAGGGCGATCCCGGGCTGCGTGCGGCGGTGCTGCTGCGGCTCGCGATCAAATACGTGCTCGCCGACGGGGATCCGGTGCGTTCGCGGACCGCCGCCGTGGAGTCCGCCCGGCTCGCGTCCTCGGCGGGCGACCGGCACACCGCGGCGCAGGCGCTGACGCAGCAGGCCAGGATGGACCGGGTGCTGGGCGCGCCGGAGGCCGAGGCGACGCTCACCGAGGCGTGTGCGCTGGAGATGACGGACCGGCCGCTCGGCATCCGCAACACCGCGCAGATACTGACGATCCGCCATGCCCTTTTCGACGACCGGCTGCACGAGGCCCGCGACCGGCTGCACGCGCTGCTGCCGCTGGTGGAGCGGCGCGGCCCGGTCGAGGACTCCATCGAGCTGTTCCGCACGCTGGCCGAGGTGGAGTCGCGGCGCGGCCAGTGCGCGGCGGCGCTGTCCCACGCCGGCCGGTCGCTGGCGCTGACGCTGGAGGCCGGTCTGTCACCGGGGCCCGCGTGGTTCGCGCTGGCGGTGGCCGAGACCGCGGGCGGCAGCTTCGCGCGCGCCGCGAGCTACGCCCGGCGCAGCGCCCAGGCGTCGGAGGAGGAGGGCGACCATGTCTTCCTCTCCCGCAGTCTGTACGCCCTGGGCCGGGTGCAGTTGGCGACGGGGGATGTGACGGGCGCGCTGGAGACGCTGCGCCGGGTGCAGGAGCAAGAGAACGCCCAGGGCACCGTCGACCCGTCGATGCTGCGCTGGCACGAGGAGCTGGCGGAGGCGCTGCTGGCGGCTGACGCGCTGCAGGAGGCCCAGGAGCTGCTCGCGGACGCGGGGCCGGTGGCCGAGCGGCTGGGCCGTACGACGGTGCTGCTCGGCTTCGACCGGGTGTACGCACTGTGCCTGGCGGCGGGCGGCAAACCTCAGGAGGCGGCCGGGCTGCTGGCACAGACGGCGGAGAAGTTCGCCGCGCACGGTCTGCCGCTGGAGCAGGGGCGCTGTCTGATTGCGCTGGCGCGGGTGGAGCGCCGTCGCCGGCGGCGGTCGGCGGCGCAGCACGCGCTGCACGCGGCCGCCTCGGTGTTCGAGCGGGCGGGGGCGGCGCCGTGGCTGGAGCTGGCCGTGGAGGGTCCGGCGCGTCCTTCGCGCGCGGGCCGCGCCGAGGCCGCGACGCCCGCGGACGGCGGTGCGCTGTCACTGCTGACGGAGGCCGAGCTGCGGCTGGCACAGCTGGTGGGCCAGGGGGCGAGCAACCAGGAGGCGGCGGCGCGGCTGTATCTGAGCGTGAAGACGGTGGAGGCGCGGCTCACCCGGATCTACCAGAAGCTGGATGTGCGGTCGCGGGCGCAGCTGGCGACCGCGCTGAGTGCCCGGCCGGGCCAACGCCCGGTGGCCGTTCACTGAACACTCCCCCATCGCCGTTGACCTCTCCCCCGCACCCCACCAGGCTGTCCCCGCCATGCGTCATTGGTCCGCGCCAAGACCTTTGACGTGCTGTCTTCTTCATGGAGGGGTCAACCGGTGGATCGTCGGAAGTTCCTGGGAGCGGCCGCCACCGCGGCGATCGGGGCGGCGGGGCTGCCCGCGGCCGGGATCGCCGGGGCGCGGGACGCCGAAGCCGCGCCGTCGGCCACGGGCACGGGCACGGGCACGGGCACGCTCGCAGACGTCAGGCATGTCGTGGTGCTGATGCAGGAGAACCGGAGCTTTGACCACTACTTCGGCCGGATGAAGGGCGTACGCGGCTTCGCCGACCGCAGCGCCGTCCTGCTGGAGGGCGGCCGCAGCGTGTTCGATCAGCCGAACGGTGCGTCACGGCAGCACCCCTGGTCGCTGGGGGCGAGCGCGGGAGGCGATCCGCGGCTGCTGGCGCAGTGCAGCGACGGTCTCGGCCATACCTGGTCCACCCAGCACGCGGCCTGGCACAAGGGGCTGCTGGACAACTGGTCGGCGGGTGTGGGCGGGGTGCGCACCATGGGGTATCTGGACCGCGCGGACATACCGTTCCACTATGCGCTGGCCGACGCGTACACGCTGTGCGACGCCTACTTCTGCTCGGCGCTCAGCGGCACGGGCGCGAACCGCGCGTACCTGTGGAGCGGGAAGATCGACAGCACCCACTACGACGGGGGCGAGCTGCACGGCTGCACCTGGCGGACGTATGCGGAGGATCTCCAGGACGCCGGGGTGAGCTGGAAGGTCTACCAGCGCGCGTCGGACAACTTCGGCGACAACGGCCTGGCGTACTTCCGGCGGTTCGCCGACGCCGCTCCGGGCGATCCGCTGTACGACCGCGGGATGGCGTCGGTGCCGGGCTCCAAGCCGACGCACGAGGCCATCGCGGACGCGATCCGGGCGGATGTGCTGGCCGGGACGCTGCCCGAGGTGTCATGGATCGTGGCGGACGCCGAGTTCTCCGAGCACCCCTCCGGCGGTCCGCCCGGGGACGGCCACCACTTCGTGAACATGGTGCTGCAGGCGCTGAACGCGGATCCGGACGTGTTCGACTCCACCGCGCTGTTCCTCAACTATGACGAGAACGACGGCTACTTCGACCATGTCCCGCCGCCCGTGCCGCACGCGGGGGCGGACGGCGAGCTGGTGATCGGCGGCCAGCCGGTCGGGCTCGGCTTCCGGGTGCCGATGATCGTGGTCTCACCGTGGACGCGCGGCGGCTGGGTCAGCTCCGAGGTCTTCGACCATACGTCGGTGATCCGGTTCCTGGAGCAGTGGACGGCGGCGGTCGGCAAGCCCGCCTCCTGCGCCAACATCAGCGCCTGGCGCCGCAAGGTGTGCGGGGATCTGACCGGTCTGTTCGACTTCTCCTCCCCCGTCTACGGGCTGCCCGCGCTGCCCGCGACGTCCGTTCTGGGTTCGGCGTGCAACGGCGTGCCCAATCCGGCGCCGCAGGACAACCGGCTGCCGGACCAGGAGCCCGGGGTGCGGCCCGCCAGACCGCTGCCGTACCAGGCCAACGGCTATCTGGACCGGCTGGAGTTCGGCTCCGGCGGGAAGATCCTCGCCTGGTTCGCCATGGCCAACGAGGGCGCTCCCGCCCGCAGCGCGGCCCACTTCTCGATCCACCCCAACGCGCACCGCTCCCGCACCCCCTGGCAGTACACGGTGGACGCGGGCGACGGTACGGAGGACTACTTCAACGTCGGCTCGGGCTGGGGCGACGGGCGGTACGACATCAGCATGTACGGCCCCAACCGGCTGATGCGCCGCTTCCGGGGCGACGCCACGACGGCGGGCAAGGACATGTCCGTACGCAGCTACTACGCGGTGCACAGCGGCACAGGCAGACTGGCGATCTGGTTCTCGATGACGAACTCCTCGACCGCGCCGGTCACCTTCACCATCACGGCGAACCACTACCGCTCGGACGGGCCGTGGACCTACACGGTCCCGGCGGGCGGGAGCGTGGACGACTACTTCAACGCCGTGGCGTACCACAACGGCTGGTACGACCTGACGGTGACCGTCGACGCCGACGCGGCCTGGTCGCAGCGCTTCACCGGTCATATCGAGACCGGTGCGCCGAGCGTGACGGGCTGACGCCTGGGCTCCGGGGCCGGGCGCGGGCAGGCGGCCGGCCCCGAGCGGTCAGCGGCTGGCGTGCACGCCGGCGAGGACGGCGTTGGCCAGGCGGGTGACATAGGCGTCGTCGGTGGCCCCGCCCGCGGCGAACACCCGGAAGTACAGGGGCGCGCCAAACAGATCGATGGCCAGGCTCAGATCGATGTCGGCGGGCAGTTCCCCGCGGTCCACGGCGCGGCGCAGCACGGTCGCCACCGCCACTCTGCGGGGCACGATGACCGACTCGTGCAGGGCCTTGCCCAGCCGGCCGTTGCGCGTCGACTCGGCCAGCAGATCGGGGACGATACGGGCGACGAGGGGATGCCGGAGGGCATTCATGGCCTCCCTGATGAAGCGCTCGATGTCGCCGCGCAGCGATCCGGAGTCCGCCGTGGCAGGCAGATGCTCCTCCGCCACCTCGGAGACCAGGTCGAGCACCATGCCCTCCTTCGACGGCCACCGGCGGTAGAGGGCCGCCTTGCCGACTCCGGCTCGGCGGGTCACCGCCTCCATGGACATCCGGGCGTAGCCGGACTCGGCGAGTTCCTCGAAGACCGCGTGTCTGATGGTCTCGGTCACGGACTCCCGCAGGACCGCGGAGCCCGCGGGCCGCCGGCTGGGCGAGGTCTCGCTGTTCATGGCCATGATCCGAGATTAACACGGAACGGAACCGTTGCGTTCCGCCTCCCTCGGGTGTACGTTCCCGGCCAGGGATGCCGGAACGGTACCGTTCCGTTCTTGCAGCAGGGGTCTGGTCTACCGAGGGGCCGGTGACGCCATGAGGATCGAGCCCGCCGCCGCTCGGCCGGACACCGCGAGCGTGCCGCCGCACCGCGCCCGAGTCGTTCTGGTCGTCCTGGCGCTGTTCATCGTGATCAACGCCGCGGACAAGGCCGTGCTGGGGCTGACCGCCGATCCGATCAGGGACGATCTGGGGCTGAGCGCCACCGAGTTCGGCACCATCGCCAGCAGCTTCTATCTGCTGTTCAGCGCCTCCGCGGTGCTGGTCGGCTTCCTCGGCGACCGGATCCGCGCGCGGCCGCTGCTGGCCGCGCTGGCGCTGGTGTGGGCCGCGGCCCAGCTGCCGATCCTGCTGCCGGCCGCGGGGTTCGGGGCGCTCGTCGCCACCCGCGTGGTGCTCGGCGCGGGCGAGGGGCCAGGCTATCCGCTGGCCAACTACACCGCCTTCACCTGGTTCCCGGAGCGGGAGCGGGCCTTGCCCTCCGCCGTGGTGATGGCCGGGGCCGCGGGCGGCACGATGGTGGCCGCCCCTCTGGTGATCCTGGTGAGCAACACCCTCGGCTGGCGGGCCGCGTTCGGCCTGCTCGGCGCGGTCGGCATCGTCTGGACGCTCGTCTGGCTGAGGGTCGGCGGCAGCGGACCGTATACGGCCTCCCTCGACCCGGCCGGCCCCGCACCCGGCGAAGACACCGCAGAAGGCCGTGGCGCGGACCGTGCCGAGCACCGTGCGGAAGGCGTCGGCGCAGCCGTCGGCGCGCACACCGGCCGGGCGACGACCGGCGTCGGCCTCTGGCGGGTCGTCACCACCGGAACCTGGCTGGGCGCCACCTTCTCCGCCTTCGCCGTGATGTGGACCCTGGCGCTCGGCTTCGCCTGGCTGCCGCTCTTCCTGGAGGAGCAGGCGGGCTTCAGCGACGCGGCGATCGGCGGGATCATCGGGCTGCCCGCGCTGGCGATGGCCGTCCTGGTGCTGACCGCGGGCGCGGTGGCACAGCGGCTGCTGCGGCGCGGCGTGACCGCACGGCTCGCCCAGGGCCTCGTCGGCGCGCTGCTGCCGCTCGCCGCCGGACTGTGTCTGCTGCTCAGCACCCGTGTCACAGTCGCCGCGCTGCTGCTGCCGCTGGTCGTCATCGCGTTCTCCGCGGGCAACGGGCAGACCCCGCTGACCCAGGCGGCCATCGCGGACGTCTGCCCGCCCGCCCGGCGCAGCGCGGCCCTGGGGCTCTCGTATGCCGTCGCCGCCCTCTCCAGCCTGCTCGCCCCCTATGTGACCGGCCGGATCATCGACGCCGCGCCGCACGAGGCCGCCGGATACGCCCATGCCTTCGATGTCGCGGCCTGGCTGCTGGTCGCGGGCGCGGTCGTCTCCGCGCTGCTGATCCGTCCGGACCGCGACGCCGCCGCACTCCGGCGGGCGGCCGCGGCCCGTCCCGCCTTCCCCTCCGTGAAGGAGTGAGTGCCGATGCTCTCCGACATCGCCGTCGTCCAGGGGGCCCGCACCCCCATCGGCCGCTACAACGGCGCGCTGCGCTCGATGCCCGCCCACCGGCTGGGCGCGCTCGCCGTCCAGGAAGCGCTCATCCGCGCCCGCGTCAATCCACACGAGGTCGGCGAAGTCGTCATGGGCTGTGTCGGCCAGGTCGGCCCGGAGGCGTTCAACGCCCGGCGCGCGGCGCTGGCCGCGGGACTGCCGGTCCAGGTGCCCGCGTACAACGTCAACCGGCTGTGCGGCTCCGGACTGCAGGCCGTGTGGTCGGCCGCGCAGAGCCTGGCCCTGGGCGGGACCGGGACCGCGGTGGCGGGCGGCAATGAGTCGATGACCCGTCAGCCGCTGCTCGACTACGGCGAACGCGCGCCCGACGAACTGAAGGGGGCCTCGCAGATCGACGGCACCGCCTCGCTGACCTGGGACCCGTTCGGCTGCTACCCCATGGGGACGACCGGCCAGATCGTGGCCGACCGGTTCGGCGTCTCGCGCATCCGCCAGGACACCTGGGCCGCCGAGAGCCAGCGGCGCGCCGCCGCGGCCCTGGAGCAGGGCAGATTCACCGGCCAGACCGTGCCCGTGAGCACCCCGGACGGCGTGGTGGAGCACGATGAACACCCCCGCCCCGGAACGACCGTAGAGATCCTCGCCAGGCTCAAGCCGGCCTTCGCCGCGGACGGCACGATCACCGCGGGCAACTCCTCGGGCGTCAACGACGGCGCGGCCGCCGTCGTGCTCCAGCGCGGTACGGCGCTGAGTCCGGGCGTCGCTCCCCTGTGCTGGCTGCGCGACGCGGCGGTGACCGCCCTGGACCCGGAGATCATGGGGTTCGCGCCCGCCGGGGCGATCCGGACCCTGCTGCGCCGCAGCGGTCTGAACGCCGGCGACATCGATGTGATCGAACTCAATGAGGCGTTCGCGGCCCAGGTCCTGGCCGTCATGGACGATCTCAAGCTCGACCCCGCCGTGGTCAACCCCAACGGCGGCGCCATCGCGCTGGGCCACCCCATCGGGGCGACCGGCGTGATCCTGCTGCTCAAGGCCGCGTATGAACTGCACCGCCGCGGCGGCCGGTTCGGTGTGGTCGCCATGTGCATCGGCGGCGGCCAGGGCATCGCCGCCCTGATCGAGAACCCGGGCGGCCGCCGATGACCCCCGACTACGCCTGGCGCCCGGCACAGGAGCTGCTGGAGCACAGCAACGTCGCCGTGCTGTGCCGGAAACTCGGCGTCGACGGCTACCGCGAACTCCAGCGGCGCTCCGTCGCCGACCCCGACTGGTTCTGGGGCCACGCCATGCGGGACATCGGCATCGTCTGGCACATCCCGCCGCTGCGGATCCGCGGCGAGGACCAGCGCATCGCGACGACCCGCTGGTTCCCCGGCGGCCGCACCAATCTGGTCGACTCCTGTCTGGAACGCCATGTCCGCGAGGGCCGCGGCGACTCGATCGCCTTCCGCTGGGAGACCGAGGACGGGACCGGCGGGCTTCTCGACTACCGGCAGCTGGCGGAGCGCTGCGCCAGGATCGCCTCGGGGCTGCGGAGGCTGCACATCGGCGTGGGCGACCGGGTCGGGTGCTGTCTGCCGCCGGGGCGCGAGGCGTTCGAGCTGCTCTTCGCCTGCGCGCACATGGGGGCCGTGCTGGTCCCGGTGTTCTCCGGCTTCGGCGCCGACGCGCTGGCGGCACGGCTCTCCGACGCCCAGGCCAAAGTGCTGGTCACCGCCGACGCCACGACCCGGCGCGGAGCACGGCACGACATGGCGGCGATCGCCCGACAGGCCGCCGCCCAGGCGACCACGGTCAGGCATCTCGTCGTCGTCACCCGCGACGGCGCGGAAAGCCCCCCGCACAGCGCGGAAGGCGGGAAAAGCACCGGCGGAGGGAAGCCGGTCCCCGGCCGGGCCGCACCCCGGCCGGAGACCGTGCGCTGGGAGGAGCTGACCGCCTCGCCGCCCTGTCCGCGGGTGTCGATGCCCGCCGGCGCGCCGTTCCTGCTGCTGCACACCTCCGGCACCGCCGGCCGGCCCAAGGGGACCGTCCACACGCATGGCGGGTTCCCCGTGCAGGTCGGCTCCGAGGTCCGCTACAACCTCGACGTCAGACCGGGCGACGTGGTGTTCTGGGTCACCGACCCGGGCTGGGTGATGTTCCCGCTCATCGCCGTCGGCGCCACGCTGGCGGGCGCGAGCGTCCTCGCATACGACGGCGCGATCGACCATCCGGAGCCCACCCGGCTGTGGCAGCTGCTGGAGGACCACGGCGTCACCGTCTTCGGCAGCTCCCCCAGCCTGTCGCGCTCCTTGATGAGCCGCCCGCTGCCCGGCGCGGCCGCGCCCCGCCGCGTACGCATCCTCGGCTCGACCGGCGAGCCGTGGACCGAGGACGCCTGGCACTGGTACTCCGCGGAGTTCGGCGGCAAACGCTGCCCCGTCATCAACATCAGCGGCGGCACCGAAGTCGGCGGGTCCCTGCTGGGGTCCGCGCCCACCGTGCCGCAGTCCCCGTGCAGCTTCGCCGGGCCCTGCCTGGGCATCGACGCCGCGATCGTGGACGGCGCGGGCGCGCCGGCCGCCGATGGCGAGAAGGGCGAGCTGGTCGTCAAGCAGTCCTGGCCCGGCATGACCCGCGGGCTGTGGCGCGCGCCGGGGCGGTTCGCCCACGCCTACTTCCGGCGGCGGCCCGGCCTGTGGTCCCACGGGGACCTCGCCTCGCGCGTCGGCGACGAGTGGTTCGTACACGGCCGCATGGACGACGTCATCAAGGTCGCGGGCAAACGCCTGGGCCCCGCCGAGGTGGAACAGGCGGTGCTCGGCCACCCGCGGGTCGTCGAGGCCGCCGCCGTGGGCGTGCCGCACCCCGTCAAGGGCGAGTCCCTCTGGTGCTTCGCCGTCACCCCGGACGGGACGCTCGCCGAGGCGGAGTCGGCGTGCATCCGCGAGCGGGTGGCGGCGGCGCTGGGCCCCGCGTTCCGGCCGAGCAGGGTGGTGGGCATCCCGGGCCTGCCCAGGACGCGCAACGGCAAGGTGATGCGCCGTCTGATCCGGGACCTGGTTGCCGGGGACCCGCCCGGTGACCTGTCGACGCTTGTCAACCCCCGCGCCATGGAGGCGATCCTCGCCGCGGTCCGTCCAGCGGACGCCCCATGACCGTTCAGCTCGTGGGCGAGTACGCGCGACAGACGCTGAAGCGTCCCGTGGGGGCGCCCTGGGACGGAGTCGGGGGAGAACCGAGCCACACAAGTAAGGGAGAGAGCATGCCGACCGTTGACATCCTGCTGCCGGGCTACGCCATCGACACCGACCAGGGCTATCCCGCCTTCTGCGGCGTGTTCCTGGTCCGGGGACGGGACAGCGCGGGTGAGAGCCGGAACATCCTCGTCGACGCCGCCCACGTCGGGCGGCGGCCCTTCCTGTGGGAGGCGCTCGCCTCGCACGGGCTCGCCGCCGCGGACGTCGACACCGTGGTGCTCACCCACGCCCACTGGGACCATGTGCAGAACATCGACCTGTTCCCGCAGGCGACACTGCTGATCCACGCGGACGAACGCCGCTACGCCCACACGCCCCACGCCAACGACTGGGCCACGCCCTCCTGGACCGGGCTGCTCCTGGAGCAGTTGCCCATCCGCGAGGTGCGGGACGGGCACGAGGTGATGCCGGGCGTGCACATCCTCGCCCTCCCCGGCCATTCGCCGGGCAGCGTCGGCGTCGTCGTGGAGACCGACGCGGGCCGGAGCGTGATCACGGGCGACGCGCTGCACTTCGCCCAGGTCGCCAGGGTCCGGCGCAACCCGCTGGTGTTCTGGGATGCGGAGCAGGCCGTGCGCAGCATCGACCGAGTGGTGGATCTGGCCGACGTCATCTACCCGGGCCATGACCGGCCGTTCCGGCTGACCTCCCGGAGGGAGATCGAGTATGTGGAGCCGTTCTGCCTCACCGTGACCGGGCTGCGCCCCGACGCCCGGGGGCTGACCTTCGCCGACCGCTCGGAACAGGGGGCCGAGTGGATCATGCCGGGCATCGGGGACCAGGCGGCGCTGTACGAGAAGAACGCCCAGGAGAGCGCGCGGCGGATCAGCCGGGTTCCGCGGCTGCCTCCGCCCTCCCCGGCATAAGCCGTACGAGCGCGGCGTTGAGCTCCCGGAAGAAGGGGGCCGGGGCTTCGCGGGGGAAGAAGTGCCCGCCGGGGACGCGGGCGAGGCGGAAGGTGCGGGCGTACCGCTCCCAGGCGCGTACGGCGTCGGGGTCGACCAGTGTGTCGTCCGCACCGGTGAAGGCGTGGATGTCGAGCGACGGCCGCGTCCCGAGTGCCGCGCCGCCGCCGGAGCCGCCGCCGGAGCCGTCGCCCGCGGGGGTGCGGAGCCAAGCCTTGCGGTGGCTGGCGCAGATGCGCAGGTCGTCGCGGACGACGGGCAGCAGGGCGCTCAGCCACTCGTCGCGGCCCAGGAACTCGGGGCTCAGCCCGCCGACGCCGACGAGGAAGCGTGCGAGTTCCGCGTCCCCGCAGCGGTCGGCGGGCGGCAGCGGCGGCGTGCGGTGCGGCGCCGCGTACGCGCCGACGAAGAGGGCCGACGGGGCTCGGCCGCCCGTGCGTTCCCTGGCCGCCGCCACCGCGAACGCCACCAGGGCGCCCATGCTGTGCCCGTAGAAGGCGTACGGTCCCTGGAGCCAGGGCTCCAGCTCGCGGACCAGGACCTCGGCGAGCCGCCCGACGTCGTCGAACCGCGGCTCCCGGTAGCGGGCCTCCCGCCCCGGGAGCTGCACGGGCAGCACCTCGACGGACGGGACGACCCAGCCGGGCCATGGGGCGAAGAACGACGCTCCGCCGCCCGCGTGGTGGAAGCAGAACAGGCGCAGCGGGGGGTTCTCGCGTGGCGTGCGGACCAGGCAGGCGGGCGTCCGGCGGGCGCCGGGCGCCGGGGCGGAGGACGAAGCGGCGGAGGACGAAGCCGGGGCGGTCATCGGCCCCCCTTGGGGCCGGCCCTGCGCACCAGCCGCCCCACGGCCCCGGCCGCCCGCCGTACCAGCTCGGGGTCCCAGACCAGGACCAGCGGGGTGTCGAGGAAGAGCGCCCTGAGGTGCAGACAGCGGCCGGGCGCACCGGTGCGGCGCTCGATGAGCCGCCGGTCGACGGCGGTCATGCGCGCACCACCGCTTCGTGCATCTGGCGGAAGGTGGCGGCCTCGATCAGCTCGGCCACCGGGACGCGCCGGCCGGTGACGCTCTCCATGACGGTGACCAGGCGCAGCAGATAGACGGAGTCCCATTCGGGGAAGTCGTCCAGGGGCCGGTCCAGGTCCTGCGGTGTGAGGGCCACTCCGAGCTCCTCCGTGACCAGGGCGCAGAACTCGGCGGCATCGGCCACGCTGACGGTGTGCGCGTTCGGATTCATGTCTGTCGCTCCTGTTCGAGGTCGGCGTGGAGGCGGATGTGCGCGGGGGCGGGCGGGAGGGTGTGCAGGCCGTGCCGGAGGAGACCGGCGTCGCCGTCGCCGTGACCGGCGTCCTCGGGGGTGAAGCCGTGGTCGGCGTAGAAGCCGGCGAAGGCCGCGTTGCGCGGGGAGGGCAGATAGCGGGCGAGGACACTGCGGGCGCCGGTGGCGCGTGCGTGTTCGAGGACCGCGGTCAGACAGGCGCTCTCGATGCCGCGTGAGAACACCCGGCAGCTCAGCACATAGTTGTCGATCCGCAGGATGTCGCCGTCCCGGCACAGGAATATGACGCCGACGAGACCGTGGTCGCCGAAGCGGTCGCGGGCCCGTACCGCGAGCACCCGGCAGCCGGGCCGGGCGCACAGGCGCTGGATGTCCTCTGTCCGCAGCCGCTCGGTGGCCAGATGGAACTGGTTGGTGCGCAGGGTGAGCTGGGAGACCCGGCTGAACTCCGCCGGAGTGGGCGGGCGGAGGGTGACCTCGATGCCGAGTCCGTCCAGATACTCCTGGTAGGAGGCGGTGTCCTCGCGCAGTTCGCGCCGCTTGGCCTCGGTGCGGTAGCGGGCGGTGCGCTCCCGGTCCTCCTCGGTGAGATCGGTGACGTCGAACCAGCCTTCGGCCAGGAGCGCGGCGGTGTGCAGGGCGGGTTCCCCGTCGACCGCGACGACGGCGACCTCGGGCAGCCGCTCCTGGACCAGACCGCGTTCGAAGGAGCTGTCGTCGACGAAGACGAAGCTGTCGAGTCCGAGGTTGGCGCTGTCGGCGATGTCCCGCAGATTGTCGTGTTTGGGCCGCCAGTTGGCGTTGATCTGGATGAAGTCGCTCTCGCGCAGCGGCATCGCGGGGTGCTCGCGCAGTGCTCTGAGCACGTTGTCCGTGTCGTTCTTGCTGCTGACGGCGAGGAGCACCCCTTGTGAGGAGAGCTGTTTGAGCGTCCGCTGGAACTCCGCGTACGCCTCGCCGCGCAGCCCGGAGCCGAGCTCGATGCCGTCGGGTCCGTCGTCGCCGAGGACGCCGCCCCACAGTGTGCCGTCGAGGTCCAGCACCAGGCATTTGCGGGTTCTGCCCAGCCGGGCCCGGACCAGATGCGCGGCTTCGCGGGCGTAGGCGGCGAGCAGCTGCTCGCCGAGCCGTGCTTTGGCGTAAACGGCGGTGCGCGGCTCGTACGCGGGGATGCCCTGGCTGATCAGCGGGTCGAGGTCGAGGGTGACCAGGCCGGGATGGCGCTGGGCGAGGGCGAGCAGACCGGCGTTGAACTCGCGCCACAGCGCGCCGAGGGCGGCCCTGGACCGCAGGTCGACGAGTTGGTGGGTGTGGTCGCGGAGCAGCGGCACGGTGTTCAGGACCAGCGGTCCGCCGCCGTCTTCCTGGTGGGTGCGCACGGCTCTGCCGAGCAGTTCGAGCCGGGAGCGGACGGCGGATTCGACATCGGCGATGCGCCAGGGCGAGGGGACTTCCTCGAACACCGTGTGGGAGTCGAGGAGGCAGAGCGTGAGCCCGGGGATGTCGCGGTCGGCGTCCGGACCGGTCTGCCGTGGGCTGAGCAGATCGTGCAGACAGGAGCCGTACGGGGAGACGGCGGGGTCGAGGAGGATGCCGTGGCGGGCGAGCTGTGCGGTGAGCGGGGCGACGAGGGGTGCGACGGTCGACTGGCCGGTGATGCGGACGGCGATCCGCACAGTGGCGGGGTGGTGCCGCAGGACCTGGCTGCGGTCGAGGCGGGCCAGCAGCTGTCCGGCAGCGGTCAGTTGGCGATCGGGCAGTCGGGCGAGGAGGGTGCGGACGGTGTCGTACTCGGCTTCCAGCCGTCCCGCGGCGTAGGCGGCGCGCAGCGCGGCGAGGGCGTCCCCGTGCCCCCTGCCGCTCTCGCTGTCGCCGTCTGCGGTGGGACGCGGGGGCCCGGCGGCGGTGGGTTCGGCAGCGGACGCGGGCGGCGGATGGCTGTGCTCGGTCGTCGTCATATGCGCTCCAGGGGTCATATGCGCTCCAGGGCAAGACCTGACTTGATCCATTTGCTGGACTCCACGGCGACGGCGGCGACGCGGCCGGGCCCCCGCCACTGCTGGAGGAGTTCGGCGAGCTGGAGGAACGGCAGGGCGTTGCCGTTGTTGCCGACCGTGCCGACGACATTGACGCGTACGGCGTCGGGGGCGGGCATGGCGGCGGAGATCCGCTCGCTCATCCGGGCGGACAGCTGCGGGGGCAGCAGATAGTCCAGCTGTTCGGCGCGCCAGCCGACGTCGTCGAGGAGCTCCCAGAACATCTGCCGGGCCAGCAGGGGCACGGCGGTCTCGATCGCCTTGTAGTCCTCAAAGACGGCGGTGCGGTCGCTGTGCCGGTCGCCGAGGCCGAACCAGTCGATGACCTGCCCGGGCTCTCTGCCCAGTCCCACCAGCCGGTTGAGGACCTGGCGGACGGCGAGGGACTCGCCGAGCGGCTCGGTGCTGAGCACCGCGGCCCCGGCGCCGTCGCCGAACAGCACATAGTTGACCAGTTCCGCGGAGCTGCGGGAGGCGGGGTCGTAGTCGGTCTCAAGGTGTTTGGCGCAGACGTCGCCGCCGATGACGAGCGCGGTGGCGCAGCGTCCCGCGAGGAGCAGGGTGCGGGCGACGTCAAGGGCCTGGAAAGCGCCGGCGCAGCCGGACTGGAGCTGGTAGGTGGGCACGTTGTCGATGGCGAGCCGGTCGGCGACCAGGTTCACGGTGGCGGGCATGAGCTGGTCGGGGGTGGCGGTGCCCATGACGACGCAGTCGATGTCGGCGGCCTCGAGTCCGGCCTGCGCCAGGGCCCGGTCGGCGGCCGCGGCGGCGATGTCGGCGAGGGTCTCGCGGACTTGGCCGGTGGCCAGATCGACGGCGAAGTGGCGGGCGGTGTTCCCGATGAACATCTCGGCCCACTGCTCGTCGATGCCGACCAGCTTGGCGAGGGTCGCGTTGTCGACCGGGTCCCCCGGCAGGCAGGTGCCGACCGAGGCGAGGTGCACGGCGGGTGCGGTCATAAGGGGGTTCCTTCCGGGAGGGAGCCCCTGAGCCGTTCCGCGGGGCGGTCCGGGGCGTCGTCTGAGGCGTCGGGGTCCATGAGGAGGCGTTCGCTGAGGTAGTCGACGAGGTCGCCGAGCGTGCTGAGGCTGGCGAGCAGTTCCTCGACGGGCAGGCTGCCGAGCTGCGGCAGCTCCTTCTCGATGCGCGCCTTGAGCTCCATGACCTGGATGGAGTCAAACCCGAGGTCCTCGTGCAGCCGGGAGCCGAGGTGCACGGCGGCCGGTTCGTGCCCGCCGACGCGGCACACCAGCCGGTGCGTCAGTTCGCCGGCTGTCCGGGGGAGGTCGTCGGCCGTCGCCGGCGGGCACGACTCTCCGTGGTCCCGGCCGGGCGGGGCCGCGGCTGCCGCGTCCTGCGGGATGACGGGCGCGGACGCGGTCGGTTCGGGGGCGGTGCGCGGCTGCGCGGCGGAGCGCCAGGCACGGAAGGTGTCGTCGAAGAGGTACGGGGGGAGCCGGCGGGGCACCCGGTCCTCCGCCGCGTACAGCGTGTCCCAGCGGGGGCTGAGCCCGGCGCTCCACAGCTCGCCCAGAAGCTGGTGCGGCCGGCAGCGGGCGGCGTGCTCACCCGGGTGGGCGGCGTGGCAGCTCACCGGGGCGCTGTCGGCCTCGTCGGCCTCGTCGGCGTCGTGGCGCAGCCGGGCCAGCAGCGGGGTGAGGACCGCGCGCGGCCCGATCTCCACGATGTGGGTGGGGCCCGCGGCCAGCAGTTCGGCCGCCGCATCGGCGAACCGCACCGGTGAGGTGATCTGCTGCGCCCAGTAGTCCGCGTCGAGCGGCTCGTCCGCGGCGCTGAGCCTGCCGTGGACGGTCGAGTAGAAGGGCAGTCCCGGCGTACGGGGGGCGACGTGCGCGCTCTCGCGCCGGAAGGCGTCGACGACGGGCAGCATCAGCGGGGAGTGGAAGGCGTGCGAGACGTCCAGGGGGCGGGCGGTGACGCCCCGCTCGGCCAGTGCGGCGCGCAGTGCGGCGAGTTCGGTGAGGTCTCCGGCG
This sequence comes from Streptomyces sp. PR69, assembly GCF_026420845.1. Classification (GTDB taxonomy): domain Bacteria; phylum Actinomycetota; class Actinomycetes; order Streptomycetales; family Streptomycetaceae; genus Streptomyces. Next base: position 228,302 of record NZ_JAOWCB010000003.1, read on the forward strand.
ACGACGGTGCGGTCGGGGCCGTTGACGGCGGCCAGTCCGAGGCGGGGCCGTCCGTGGAGCAGCCGGCCGGCCTCGGCGGCGTCCAGGGGCAGGGCGAGCATGCCGCCGCCGTCGGGCAGGGCGTCCATGAGCGCTCCGCGGCGGGCGACGAGCCGTGCGGCGTCGGCCGCGTCCAGCGCTCCAGCCGTACAGGCGGCCGCGAACTCGCCGATGCTGTGCCCGATCACGCAGGAGGGGGTGATCCCGGCGTCGGCCAGGGCGCCCGCCATGGCGTACTCGACGGCGAAGAGGGCCGGCTGGGCCAGTCCGGTGCGGCGGAAGTCCTCGTCGCCTTCGAGGATCGCGTCCCGCAGCGAGCGCCCGACATGGGGCTGGAGCAGTGCGTCGATCTCGTCGAGCAGCCGTGCGTACACGGGTGAGGCGGTGTACCAGCAGGCGGCCATGGCGGCGTGCTGGGCGCCCTGCCCGGTGAAGGCGAAGGCGACGGCGGGCGCGGCTGCCGTGCCCCGGTTCGGGTGCCCGCTCTCCGTCTCCGTCCGGCGGTGGCGTTCCGCTTCGGCACGCAGCTCTCTGACGAGTCCGGGCAGGTCGTGGGCGGCGACGGCGACGCGGTGCGGGAAGCGGGACTTGACCCGGTTGCTGGTCCAGCACAGCTGTGCGAGCCGGTCGGCGGGCTGGCGGGCCAGGGCATCGGCCTGCGCCAGCAGATTGGGCCGCAGCCGCTCGGGGGTGCGGGCGGAGAGGGTGAAGACTCCGGGGGCGCGGCCGGACGACCGGTGCGGGGCGCGGGGCGGAGAGGACAGGACGGCGTGGGCGTTGGTGCCGCCCATGCCGAAGCTGCTGACCGCCGCGTGCACGGTGCCTGACGGCAGCCGCTGCGGTGCTTTGAGCAGCGCCAGCCGCCGTGCGGGCAGCTGGAGTCCGGGGTTCTCCTCGTCGGCGTACCGGCTGGGCGGCACGGTGCGGTGGTGCAGGGCGAGCACGGCCTTGATCAGCCCGGCGAGGCCGGCCGCTCCCTCGGCGTGCCCGAAGTTGCTCTTGACGGAGCCCAGCGCGATGCTGCCGCCTTCGCTGCGTTCCGCGGTGAGCTGGCCGAGGGCCTGGGCCTCGATCATGTCGCCGAGGAGCGTTCCGGTGCCGTGCGCCTCGATGAAGCGGATGTCGTCCGCGGTGACGCCGGCCGCCCGCCAGGCGTCCTCGATCAGCCGCTGCTGGGACCAGCGGCTGGGCGCGGTGATGCCGTTGCTGCGTCCGTCCTGGTTGACCCTGGTCTCGTTGAGCACCGCGTAGACCGGCTGGCGGTCGGCGAGGGCGTCGCCGAGGCGGCGCAGCAGCAGCACGGCGACGCCTTCGGCGCGGCCGATGCCGTCCGCGGCGGAGCTGAACGGCTTGCAGCGGCCGTCGGGGGCCGACAGTCCGGCCTGGGTGTAGAAGATGTTGATGGCCGGGGTCATGATCAGGTTGGTGCCGGCCGCGAGGGCGTAGTCGCATTCGCCGGAACGCAGCGCGGTCAGGGCGAGGTGCACGGCGACGAGGGACGAGGAGCAGGCCGTGTCGACGGCGAGGCTGGGGCCCTTGAGGTCGAGGTGGTACGAGACCCGGTTGGCGCCCATGAAGTAGCCGTTGCCCGAGCCGTGGCGCGCGCTGATGTGCTCGTAGTCCGTCAGATGCAGACAGGCCCACTCGTTCGCCATGACGCCGGCGAAGACCCCGGTGGCGGTGGCGGCCAGCTCCGCGGGGGCGAGCGCGGCGTCCTCGATGGCGCGCCAGGAGCACTGGAGCAGCAGCCGCTGCTGGGGGTCCATGGCGGCCGCTTCGCGCGGGGAGATGCCGAAGAAGCCGGGGTCGAAGGCGTCGGGGTCGTCGATAAAGCCGCCGCGCAGGGTGTTGGCGCGGCCGGGCAGCGGGCCGTCGGCCGAGGGTGCGCGGTGGTAGCGGGCCGCGTCCCAGCGCATTGGCGGCACCCGGCCGGTGCCGTCTCTGCCCTGGATCAGCAGGTCCCAGAACTCCTTGGGGTCGCGGGCGCCGGGAAAGCGGCAGTCCAGCCCGACGACCGCGATCGGTTCGCGTGCCGTCATGATGCCGTCCCGGCGTCGCCGGCCGCGCCGCCGCCGAGCTGCTCCGCGAGATGGGCGCTGATCGCCCGGACCGTGGGGAAGTCGTAGACGATCGTCGGAGCGAGGGGCAGCAGCAGATGCTGCTCTATCTCTCCGCAGATGCTGAGCGCGGCGACCGAGTCGAGGCCGTAGTCCGCCAGCGGAGTGCCGGGGTCGACGTCCCGGGGTGAGCGGTGGAGGTGAAAGGCCACGCGCTCGGTGAGCCAGGCCTCGAGTTCCCGTGCGGTGCGGCCGGGCATGGCGAGGCCGGAGGCGGCGGTGCGGGATTCGTCGACGGCGAAGGCGTCGGCGGTGCTGTCGGTGACGGTGTCGGTGTCGGTGTGCATGAGTGCCCTTCCCTGGATGGCGCCTGACATGGAGTCGGCAGGAATCGGCATGGAATCCGGCAGGATTGCCGGCGTGGAGTCTCAGTGGCCGGGGGCGGCCAGCGGGGTCCCGGAGGCTGTGGAGTGCGCGGCCTGCCCCGCGTCGGACGCCGTCTGCCGCATATGTTCTGCGGCCAGCGCCGCGACGGCGGGCTCCAGGCTCTCGTGGAGGACGGGCAGATCGCCGGCGAGGAAGAGCTGCCGCATCAGCGTGCGCTGGGTCTTGCCGCTGGTGGTCTTGCGGATCGCTCCGGGGCGCACCAGCACCACACTGGCCCCGGACAGCTGGAACTCCCGGCTGAGCAGCGCCCGCACCGACGCGGCGAGTGCGGGCAGCCCCGCCTCGTCAGCGTACTGGGGGCGCAGTTCCTGGACCACGACGACACCGGTCCGGCCGGTGTGCGGGTCGCCGACCGTGAACACCGCGCCGCCGCCGCGCCGGAAGGCGGGGCCCATCTCCTGGACGGCCAGTTCGAGGTCCTGGGGGTAGAGATTGCGGCCGCAGTGGATGAGCATCTCCTTGATGCGTCCGGTGACATAGAGCTGCCCGTCGTGGAGGGCGCCGACGTCGCCGGTGCGCAGATATCCGGCGCGGCCGTCCGCGGTCTCGGCGTGGAACGTCTCGGCGGTCAGCTCGCGCCGGTTCCAGTACCCGGCGGCCGCCGAGGGGCCGCGCAGCCAGATCTCGCCGATGCGCCCGTCCGGCAGGACGTGCAGCGTCATGGGGTCCACGATCAGGACTTCGGTGTCCTGCGGGGTCCCGCAGGACACCAGGGTCCTGGCGGTGCGGCCGGGCTGCGGCTCGCGCAGTTCGTCCTGCTCCAGGGCGTGGGCGTCGACCGTCAGTTCGCCGGGCGGGCGCCCGGTGACTCCGCCCGCGACCAGCAGGGTGTTCTCGGCGAGGCCGTAGCTGGGCACCAGGGCCTCCGGGCGCAGCCCGTGGGGGGAGAAACGTGCGATGAAGGCGCGCAGGGTGTCGGAGCGCACCGGCTCCGCGCCGTTGAGGGCGACGTGGAGGCTGGACAGGTCCAGCCCCGCGGACTGCTCCTCGGTGACGCGCCGGGTGCACAGCTCATAGCCGAAGTTGGGCGAGGCGGTGCCCTGGACGCGGTAGTCATGGATCATGTGCAGCCAGCGGTGGGGCTGCTTGATGAAGGAGACGGGCGACATCTGGACGCTGGTGCCCGCCCGCCACAGCGGGTGCAGCGTCATCCCGATGAGCCCCATGTCGTGGTAGAGGGGCAGCCAGCTTCCGGCGACGACGCCGGGCGGGATGGCCATGGCCCGGCCGATGGCCTGCTGGTTGGCGGCGAGATTGGCGTGGGTGACCATGACGCCCTTGGGCTCGCTGGTGGAGCCGGAGCTGTACTGGAGAAAGGCGACGTCCGTGTCCCGTACGCGCGGTGCGGTCCACATCTCGGCCACGGCCGGGTCCTCGCCGTCGCCCCGGACGGCCAGGCATGCCACATCGTGCTCTCCGGAGGCGGCCAGCCAGGCGGCGAGCGCCTGCCGGTGCTCGGGCAGCGTCAGCACGGCGCCTGCCGAGGCGTCGCGCAGAATGCCGCTGACCCTGGCGAGGCGTTCGCCGGGCTCGTCGGGCAGCGGGGCGGGGATGGCGGTGCGCCCGGCGTAGAAGCAGCCGAGGAAGGCGGTCATGAAGTCCAGGGTCGGCGGGAAGAGCAGCAGTACAGGGCGGTCGGCGCGTCCGGCGGTCGCCTCGCGCAGCCGGACGGCGACCGCCCTGGCCCGGCGGTCCAGTTCCGCGTAGCTGAGCCGCTCGGGCCGCATGCCGCGGCCGTCTTCGTGCAGATACACGAACGCGGCCCGCTCGGGGCAGTGCTCCACGCCGGCGCGTATGGCGTCGGTCAACGTCCGGTGCTGGGGTGGCAGCGCCACGGCACGTCCTCTCTGTCTGGGCTGGCGGTGTGTGCGGCGCCGGTGCGGCACGTGGTGCCACCGGCTCCCCTCATCGTTCGGGTGCTCTGAAAAGGGCGTGTAAAGCACCACTTGCGGTGCACGTCGCGGCCCTGGGGAAGTGCGGCAGACTCCGTTCCGCCACCGGCCTTTCGTCCACTGCGTGACACGCGGTGCCTTGTGAAGGAGCCCTCCATGACCGGGATTTCGATCGGTCCGCTGCCGCCCCCCGGGGCAGCCGGTCACGGCGGAGAGACGGACCGGGCGGACGGCGGGTGGCGGTGCGTCCGCGGCCGTGTGCTGCACGACGGGCACGCCGTATGCCACGGTCTGCTGGCCGACTGGGCCGCCGCGCCGGGAGTCCCCGCCAAGGAGTTGTCGGGCGCGGACTGGGCCCGGTACCGCTCGGCGCGGGAACCGGCGGTACGGGGACGGCTGTTCGGCTCACGGCTGCTGGCCCGCCATGCGGTGGCCGCGGCGGCGGCCGCGGACCCTGCGCGGGCAGAGCTGGTGCGCGGCGAGGGCGGCCGCCCCGCGGTGCGGGCGCCCGCGGGCTTCGACGTAAGCATCAGCCATACCGGCGACCTGCTGGTGGTGGGGGTGGCCCGGGGACGGCGGATCGGTGTGGACACCGAGGAGCGGGACCGGCCGCTGTCGATGCCGCTGCTGCCGGAGAAGTTCTGTCACCCCGAGGAGCTGGCGCGGCTTGCGCGGCTGCCGGCCGAGGCGCGCAATCGGGCGCTGGTGCACCGCTGGACGCTGAAGGAGGCGTATGCCAAGGCCCTGGGGGTGGGGCTGCGGCTGGATCTGTCGGGTGTGCCCTTCGTGGTGTGCGGTGCGGCGCACGGGGACGGCCTGCGGTGGCGTTCGCCCGCGGCGCCGGGCTGGCGCTTCGTCAGCGGCCCGGCGGCGCGGCGCTTCGTGGTCGCGTCCGCGGTCGGACCGGCGGGCCGGTTCACAGAGGCCGGACCGCGGATGTCCGCCTGAGTGAGACCGCCCCGAGATACGAGACAGCCATGTTTCGATACACCATTGACTCGACCCGAGGGCGGGTCTAGCCTCAGGGCGCACGGCCTTCGGTCCCACGCCGTACCCCGCAGCACCCCCCGTCCGTTCACGCAGCACCCTCTTCTTCCGAGGAGCGGAAAACCGTGACGTCCCAGACCCGACTCCATCCCGCCGGGCAACCCCGCCAGGCCGATCCGCGCCGCTGGCTGGTGCTGAGCGTTCTGCTGGTGAGCCTGCTGCTCGTCGTCCTCGACACCTCGATCCTCCATGTCGCCCTGAAGACGCTCGCCGAGCCGGCGCCCATCGGCCTGGACGCCTCGCCGAGCGGCCTCCAGTGGGCGGTCGACTCCTACACCCTCGTCTTCGCGGCGCTGTTGATCAGCACCGGCGTGCTCGCCGACCGCTGGGGGCGCAAACGCACCCTGGTGACCGGCCTCGCCGTCTTCGGGCTCTGCTCGCTGTGGTCCGCCTATGCCGACAGCGCGGCCGAACTGGTCGCGGCCCGCGCCGCGCTGGGCGTGGGCGCGGCCCTGGTGATGCCCGCGACCCTGGCGATCATCATGCGGGTGTTCCCGCCGGGCGAGCGTGCCAAGGCCGTCGGCGTATGGGCCGGTGCGGCCGGACTCGCCGTCGCCGTGGGCCCGGTCACCGGCGGCGTGCTGCTGGAGCACTTCTGGTGGGGCTCGGTCTTCCTGATCAACATTCCCATCGTGGCCGTGGGCATCGTGGCCGCGCTTCTCGTGGTGCCGGAGTCGGCGGACCGAAGCCGTCGCGGCGGCTTCGATCCGGTCGGCGTCCTGCTGTCGGTCACGGGCCTCGCGCTGGTGGTGTTCGGAGTCATCGAGGGGGGCGGGGCCGCGGACTGGACGGAGTGGAAGGTGTGGGCGCCGGTGCTCGGCGGACTCGCCGTGCTCGCGGGGTTCGTGTTCTGGGAGCGCCGCACCGCCCGGCCCGCCCTGGACGTCGGCCTCTTTGGCATCCCCCGCTTCTCGGCCGCCGTGACGGTCATCGGCCTGGTGTTCTTCGCGCTGCTCGGAGCGACGTTCTTCCTTGTCTTCTATCTGCAGAGCGTGCGCGGCTGGTCGCCGCTCCAGGCCGGAATCCGGCTGCTGCCGCTGGCCGTCGCCCAACTGGCGTTCGCGGTCCCGGCCAGCCTCGCCGCCCGGCGGATCGGGACCCGGCCGGTGTGCTGCGCCGGGATGCTGCTGGCCACGCTGTCGCTCCTGGCCATGACCGCGGTGGACCAGCACACCTCCCTCTGGGCGATCGAGTCCGTGTTCTTCGTCATGGGCGTCGGCATCGCCTGTGTGATGCCGCCCGCGACGGCCGCCGTGATGGCCTCCCTCCCCCAGGAGCGCGCCGGCGTCGGCTCCGCCGTCAACACCACGTTCCGCCAGGTCGGCGGAGCGCTCGGGGTGGCCGTGCTCGGCTCGGTCCTGACCAGCGCCTACCGCTCGGATATGACGGACCGTCTCACCGCCCTGCCCGTCGGCCTCCCGGAAGACGTACAGGACCGGGCCCTTGAGTCCGTCGAGTCCACGCTCACCGCCGCCGAGTCGCTCGGCCCCCGCGGCGAGGGGCTCGCCGCCTCAGCCGTCGACGCCTTTGTGTCGGCCATGCACACCACTGCCCTGGCCGCAGCCGCGGCCACCCTGCTCGGGGCCCTGGTCAGCCTGCTGCTTCTGCCTCCCCGCACGAGCGCGGGACGCGGGGCCGCCGAGCGCACATCCCCAGCCACCCAGCCAACGGAGGTCTGACTGATGCCACCGCACGTTCATCGGGCGGCCGCCCCGGGAAACCCGTCCCGGGGCGGCCGCCGACGCGATCCCGCCGCCGACCACGCCATCCTTCAGGCCGCCCTGGCCCTGCTCGGGGAAGGCTGCAGCTACGCCGATCTGTCCATGGACCTTGTGGCACAGCGAGCGGGGGTGGCCCGGGCCACCGTCTACCGGCGCTGGCGCAACAAGGAAGACCTGGTGCTCGCGGCCCTGGGCAGCCTGGATCTGCCCGTCCCGCAACTGGAGGGGCTCCCCCTGCGGGACAAGCTGGTGGCGCTGGTGGACCAGATCCGGCACCGCGGCCAGGACACCCTGCTGCACCGGCTGCTCGCCGGCCTGGTGGGCGAGGCGGCGCGCCGCCCCCATCTCGTCGAGCGCTTCGAGGAGACGGTGGTGGCCCAGCGGCGCAGGGCCTTCGAACAGGCGCTGTCCGAAGGCATCGAGAGCGGGGAGCTCCGCGCCGACCTGAATGTGGACCAGGCGATCGAGATGCTCACCGGGCCCATGCTCTCCCGGCTGATCCTCCGGCAGCGGCCGGTGGACTCGGCGGCCTTCGCCCAGTCCGTCGTCGATGTGTTCCTCGACGGAACCCGGAGCCGCCCCGGCCGCTGACCTCCCCCCCCCCGGCGGCGCGCAGCACGCACGTACGGCACCACAGGCAGCCACATGCAGCACACGCAGCATCGGCAGCACACCGGCCTCAAGACATCCATCGATCTCAGGAGCCGCTCCGATGAAATTTCTCTTCGACGACCCGGCCTTTGACTACCAGGCGCTGCGCACGGCCGGATACGCCGACTTCGGCGGCGCGCAGCTCGGCGAGGTCATGGCGGTGACCTCGCGCATCCCGGAAGGCGACACCGACTCCTGGCGCCGCGAGTGGGCCGCCATGGCCGAGCGGGTCGCCCGGCTGGGCTACAACGCACTGGACGAGGACCGGACCGCCGACGCACGCGCCTCGCTGCTGCGCGCCCACAACTACTACCGCACCGCCGAGTTCTTCCTGCGGGACGACCCCGGCCGGGACGCCGAGGCGCTGCGCCTGTTCCAGGCGTCGAAGGACGTCTTCTCCCAGGCGGCCGTGCTGCTGGAGCGGCCGCCCGAGCCGGTGCGCATCCCGTACGAGAACACCTCCCTGCCCGGCTACTTCTACCGGGCGGACGACTCCGGCGCGCCCCGGCCGACGATCATCCACCACGGGGGGATCGACTCCACGCTGGAGGAGGGATACTTCTTCATCGCCGCCGCCGCGGTGGCGCGCGGCTACCACTGCCTGTGCTTCGAAGGGCCCGGCCAGGGCTCGGTCCTGCGCGACCAGGGGCTCACCTTCCGCCCGGACTGGGAGGAGGTGGTCAGGCCCGTGGTGGACTTCACGCTGACCCTGCCGGGAGTGGACGCCTCGCGGCTGGCGCTGGTCGGCACCAGTCTGGGCGGGCTGCTGTGCCTGCGGGCGGCGGCGTTCGAGCACCGGCTGGCGGGCTGCGCCGCCCATGACGCGGTATGGCAGCTGGGCGATGTGGTGGCCCTGCCGCCCTTCGTGCTGGAATGGGTCGAGCAGGGTTGTGACGACTTCGCCGACCCGGTGGTATACGGGATAGCGGCGCAGCAGACGTTCACCCGCTGGCTGCTGCGTCAGGCGATGTGGACGTTCGGCGCGGACACCCCCGCCGAACTGCTCCGCAAGCTGCCCGCGTTCGGCCTCTGTGAGGTCCTGGGCACGGTGGACTGCCCGGTGCTGGTGCTCGACGCCGAGGAGGACATGTTCTTCGCGGGGCTGGAACACGCCAAGAAGGTGTACGCGGCGCTGAACTCCCCGAAGACGCTGCATGTCTTCACCCGGGACGAGGGCGGCGGTGCGCACTGCCACTCCGGCGCCATGCACCTGTACCACGACCGGCTGTTCTCGTGGCTGTCGCAGACGCTCGGCCCCCTCTGGGCGAACACCGCCTGACGGACGTCGGGGTCACACAGCTTGCGTTCAGGCCGGCGCCCTGCCGGCCTGAACCGTTTTTCAGCCACCTTTGCCCACCTCAATAATTCAATTAACTCAGGCCATTTTCCCATCAATTAACCGGACCGCAACAGCCCGTGAGCCGGGCGCGGCCAATCGGTGATAGCTTGGGAAATAACGACAGATCCGCCACACATTCGCTGTCTGCCGCTACGCTTAGGAGCCGACGGGGGAATGATGCTCTATGTGAATGCGCAGCACGCATTCAGGGGGTTCACGTGTCCCGGTTCTCTGCGCTGGCCGACCGTCCAATACGATACGAGGTGCTGGGTCCCCTCCGGGTGACCCGGGGCGGCGTCGACCTGACGCCCGCCCCACCCAAGATCGCCAAGCTGCTCGCCCTGCTGATCATGCACGCGGGCGAGACCATCCCCGGCGACCGGCTGGTCATGGAGTTGTGGGAGCAGGATCCTCCGCGCTGCGCGACCGCCAGCCTGCGGGTATACGTATCGCAGTTGCGCAAGCTGCTGAACCAGCCGGGCGGCTGCTCGCCGATCCTGACGGCGCCGCCCGGCTATATCCTCGACGTCAGCGCGGCGACGCTCGACGCCGGCGAGTTCGAGAAGCTCTATGAAATCGGCCGGGTGCACTATGCCGCCGGGGACTTCGCCCTCGCTTCCGACTTCCTCCAACGGGCGCTTGAAATATGGCGGGGGCCCGTGCTCGACGGAATTTCCGGCTCCTGCGGCATAGAGTCCTTCGCCGCGATCGAGGAGGAGAAAAGGCTCAACTGCACCGAGCTGAGCATCGCATCGGCCCTGGCGCTCGGCCGCCACCATGAGGTGATCGAGGATCTGATGGGCCTGGTCGTCCGGCATCCGCTGCGGGAGCCCTTCTACCGGCAGCTGATGATCGCGCTCTACCGGGTCGGCCGCCAGGGCGACGCGCTGGATGTGTACCGCAGCGCCCGCCGCGTGATCCGGGAGGAGCTCGGCGTCGAACCGGGCCCCGGACTGCGCCGCGCCCAGGAAGCCATCCTGCGCGCGGACGCGACCTTCCTCGACACGGCGGGCATGGCGCCGCTCGCGCACTGACCACCCGTGCCGCACGGGCCCGCAATAGCCCGCAATGGCTGAGGGCCGCGCCGGATGCTTCCGGTCGCGGCCCTCAGCCATGCGACTTCATCAGTCGGGACGACAGGATTTGAACCTGCGACCCCTTGACCCCCAGTCAAGTGCGCTACCAAGCTGCGCCACGTCCCGATGCCCGCCTTGTCCGGTGTTCCCGGCCCCGGCGTGCGAGAAGAACATTACCTCACTCCCCGTGCCCGGATCACATCGCCTCCCGGGGGCCTGCGTGCGTCAAGTGGCCCCGCGGCGGTCCGCGGGCCGAGAATCGACGAATGGACGACAGACCAGGCGAGTGGTCGCGGGACCGTGACGACCAGGGGCGCGCCCGCAGCGCCCGGCCCCGTGACGGTCTCGGCCGCCCGCTTCCCTATGGGGCGGCCGGGGTGGAGCGGCAGCCCGAGGGGGTGGTGCGCTCCCCCGACGCGACGGTGGCGGAGGCGCAGCGGCTGCTGGACGCGGGCATGCCGTTCCATGCGCATGAGGTGTTCGAGGATGCGTGGAAGTCGGGGCCGGCGTCCGAGGCGGAGCTGTGGCGCGGCCTCGCCCAGTTGGCGGTGGGGCTGACGCATGGCGCGCGGGGCAATGCGAAGGGCGGTGCGCGGCTGCTGCTGCGGGGCGCGAACCGCATCCGCGGGCATACGGAGCTGACCGGCGAGGTGTGTCCGTACGGCATCGATGTGGCCGGACTGGTCGTCTGGGCCCGGCATTTGGCGGCGCGGCTGGAGGAGGAGCCGGAGCGTACGGTGGACGCGGCGGCCGCCTCGCCCCGGCTGCGCTCCGCGCCCCGCTGAGCGGCTTCGGTGAAGTCCGGGACGCAGCGTGAGCCGACAGCGTGTCCGGAGCGGCACATCCCGCGGAGCGCTCAGCGGCACACCCCGGTGAGCAGGACGGCTTCCAGCCGGCGCGGGCCGTGGACGCCCTCCACCCGGTGCAGCTCGATGTCGCTGGTGGCGGAGGGCCCGGAGATCCAGGTCAGCGGGCGGGCCGGGTCGAGGCGGGGCAGGGCCCGCGGCACGGACGCGACGATCTGACCGGGCGCGCGCACCACGCAGACATGCAGGTCCGGGATGAGGCTGAGGGCACGTCTGCCCTGGCCTGGACCGCCGTCCAGCACGATCGTGCCGGTCTCGGCGATCGCCAGGGCGCAGCCGGTGACGACGGCGTCCGTCTCATCGAGCCGACGGGCGGTCAGCGGCCCTTCGTCGGTGCGCCGCTCGGCGTCGGCGGCCCTGAGCCAGCCGTCCGGCAGCCCGTCGGGCACGGCGACGCTGCGTGCGCCGTGGTCGGCCAGCAGCCGGGCGATCAGTGCGGGGAGACCGGCCTCGTCGGTGCGGTGGACGACGGCCCGGTACTCGGTGAGGTTGGCGTGCAGCAGGTCCGCCAGAGCGTCGGGGTCGTCGGGGGTGTGGCTGGTGAGGTAGTCGCGGTCCGGGGCGGGCGCGTCAGGGCCGCCTGCGACGGCGGCGCGTACACGGGCGAGAATGCGGTCGCGCGATGACCGAGGTTCACGAGGTGCACCAGGCGCACAGGGTGCGCGGTGCCCGGGGGGTTCGGGGGGCGTCATGTGCGGTTCTTCCTCCACCAGTCGCGGAACGGCTCCGGGGGCAGTGCGGGCAGCTCGCGCTCCGCGGTCCACGCTCCGGCGCCGGGCGGCCTGTCCGGGTGCAGCGCCCGCGTCCGGGAGGCGGCGCGTTCGACGGCGGCCAGGGCGCCCGGGTGGTCGAGCACCCATCCCGCCGTTTTCATGACGGCCTTCTCCAGCCGGTGTCCCGGGCCGCCGCGGGCCGCGACCCGCTCCCGCAGATGGACCAGCACCTCGGGGATGTCGATGGCGACGGGGCACACCTCGTAGCAGGCCCCGCACAGTGAGGAGGCGTACGGCAGCGAGGCGTCGACGTCGCTGCCGATGCCGCGGAGCTGCGGGCTGAGGATCGCCCCGATGGGGCCGGGGTAGACGGAGCCGTACGCATGGCCGCCGGCCCGCTCGTACACCGGGCACACATTCAGACAGGCCGAGCAGCGGATGCAGCGCAGCGCCTGCCGGCCGACCTCGTCGGCGAGCGCTGTGGTGCGGCCGTTGTCGAGGAGGACCAGATGGAAGGTCCGCGGGCCGTCGCCGTGCCGGGCCCGCGCGGCGGCCGTCCCCGTCCACATCGAGGTGTACGGGTTCATCCGCTCGGCGGTCGAGGAGCGCGGCAGGGTCTGCAGGAAGACTTCCAGGTCCCGCCAGGTGGGCACGGTCTTCTCGACGCCGACGACGGAGATCAGGGTCTCGGGGAGGGTCAGGCACATCCGGCCGTTGCCCTCGGACTCGACGACGACGAGCGTGCCGGTCTCGGCGACCATGAAGTTGGCCCCGGAGACGGCGACTTTCGCGCGCAGGAACTTCTCCCGCAGATGCAGCCGGGCCGCCTCGGCGAGCTCCCGCGGATCGTCGCCGAGGCCCGCGGGCGCGGGCCGGCCCCACTGGCCCATCCGGTCGGCGAAGATGTCGCGGATCTCGCGGCGGTTGCGGTGAATGGCGGGCACGAGGATATGGGAGGGCCGGTCGTCGCCGAGCTGCACGATGAGTTCCGCGAGGTCGGTCTCGTACGCGGCGATGCCCTCGGCCCGCAGCGCCTCGTTGAGGCCGATCTCCTGCGTGGCCATCGACTTGACCTTGACGACCTCGCGTTCGCCGGTCTCCTTGACGAGGGCGGTGACGATGCGGTTGGCCTCGGCGGCGTCCTCGGCCCAGTGGACGGCGCCGCCCGCCTCGGTGACCGCTGCCTCCAGCTGCTCCAGATAGACGTCGAGATGGCGCAGCGTGTGGTCCTTGATGCGCTTCCCGGCTTCCCGGAGCCGGTCCCAGTCGTCCAGCTCCGCGACGGCCCTGGCGCGTTTGCCGCGGATGGTGTGGGTGGCGTGGCGGAGGTTGGCGCGCAGTGTGCGGTCGTGCACGGCCTCTGCGGCGGCGCGGGGGAAGGACGGCATGCCGAGGTGCACGGGGGCGGGGCGACGGCTCATGGGCGTGGTGTCTCCTCCGTGGTGTTGAGGATCTCCGCGATGTGCAGTGTGCGCAGGGGCGCGTCCCGGCGGCGCAGCAGCCCGTCGAGGTGCATCAGACAGGAGTTGTCCGCCCCGCACAGCACCTGTGCTCCGGCAGCCAGGGCGTTCGCCGTCTTGTCCTCGCCCATGGCCGCCGAGACCTGCGGGTTTTTGACGGCGAAGGTGCCGCCGAAGCCGCAGCACTCGTCCGCGCCGGGCAGTTCGACCAGCTCCAGGTCCTTGACGGCGGCGAGGAGCCGCTGCGCCCGGTCTCCGAGACCCAGCAGCCGTGCGCCGTGGCAGGAGGGGTGGTAGGCGACCGTGTGGGGGAAGCGGGCCCCGACGTCGGTCACGCCCAGGACGTCGACGAGGAACTCCGTCAGCTCATAGGTGCGTGCGGCCAGTTCCGCCCCGGCGGCTCCGCCCAGCTCCGGATAGTGCCGCCGCACCATGGCGGCGCACGAGCCGGAGGGGGTCACCACATGGGTGTACCCCTGGAAGGTGTGCACGGTCCGCCGCACCAGGGGCAGCGTCTCGCGCCTGTATCCGGTGTTGAAGGCGGGCTGTCCGCAGCAGGTCTGTCCGGCGGGGAAGTCCACCGTCACACCCAGCCGTTCCAGCAGCTCGACGGTCGCGATGCCCGTGGCGGGATACACCGCGTCGTTGACGCAGGTGACGAAGAGAGCGACACGCATGGTCCGGAGGATAGGCCGCCCCGCCGCCCCGACGCGGCCGCTGCCGCCTCGCCACGGCCGCTGCCGCCCCGCTGCCGCCCTCTGCCGTGAGCGGCCGCCCGGTTCACCAGGTGAGATGGAGCTCCTCCGGTGACCGGTGGATCAGCGTGGGCCGCATGACCGGCTGCGGGTGATCGGCGTCCAGGCGCAGTCCGGGCAGCCTGCGGGCGAGCAGCGCGAGCGTCAGCCTCAGCTGCTCGCGGGCGAGCTGTGCGCCGGGGCAGCCGTGGGCGCCGTGGCCGAAGGCCAGATGGCGGCGGGAGAGAGGGCGGGTGACGTCGAAGGCGTCGGGCCGCTCATGGCGGCGCTCGTCGCGGTTGGCGGAGCCGTAGGCGACGAAGAGCGTGGCCCCGGCGGGCAGTTCGGTGCCCGCGAGGGTCACCGGCCGGGTGGTGGTCCTGCGGAATCCCTGCACGGGGCTGTCATAGCGGGCCGCTTCCTCCACGGCTGCGGGGATGAGCCCGGGGTCGTCGCATATCGCCTCCCACTGGGCGCGGTCGCGCAGCAGATTCAGAACGGCGGTCCCGATCAGCGCGGTGGTGGTCAGATGCCCGGCGATCAGGAAGTTCTGGAGGTTGGACACCAGCTCATGGCGTTGTTCGAGGGTGAGTTCGCCGTCTCCCGGCGCATACGCGGCCGTCATCATGGAGCACAGGTCGTCGCGCGGGTCCTCGCGCCGGGCGCGCACACAGCGGTCGAGCATCAGCTGCAGGGCCACGACGTCATGGGCACAGCGGAGCTGTTCGGCGGCGTCCAGCGGGCGGAACAGCAGCTGTTCCGCCCGGTGGCCGCCGTGCACCGCGGCCGGCACATCCGCCGGGTCGAGCCCGACGACCCGTCCGATCACCTGGCCGGGCAGCTGCCGTGCGTACGCCCGCATCAGCTCCACGCGCCCGTCCGCGGCGAAGGCGTCGACCAGCTCCTCGGCCCGCTCGGCCGCGTACGGCACGAGGCCGGCGACCCGTGATGCCGTCAGGGCCCGGTTGAGCGGGGCCCGGTGGCGCTCATGGGCCTCGCCGTCCGTGGAGACGACCGTGGGGCGTTTGCCGAATCCCTGGGCGAGGACCTCCAGCGCGGCCGGCGAGGGAAAAGCGTCCGGCAGCAGGGCGTGCGCCGACGAGAAGTCATCGGGCCTGCGCAGCACCTCCCGTACGTCCGCGTCGCGGGAGACCAGCCAGGCCTGGAGCTCGGGCACATAGGTCAGGCCTTCGGCTTCGCGGGCCTGCGTGTAGTGCGGATACGGGTCACGCTGCAGCGCGTCCAGCCTGGTCTGGTCTCTGCTCGTCGTCACGCAGGTCGCCTCCGGGTCGCTGTTCTGGCACGGCCGTGTCTGCGGGCATCGTCCTGGCAAGTGAACCTCACAGTACGGGAGTTCGCAGCACGGCCGTCCATAGAACACGCCGGGGTGTCGCGGGGTGACGCGGGGACGGGGAGCCCGCCGTTCAGCCCGCCGCCGGTGTGCGGGCGAAGTGGCGCGCACTGGGCGTCAGGGCCGCCGCGGCGGGGCCGAGGAAGCAGATCAGCGCACAGCCCGCGAGCACGGGGCCGGTGCCGAAGGCGTCGATGGCGGGGGCGATGAGCGCGAGTCCGACCGGGGCGAGGCCGTAGGACAGCATGAAGTCCAGCGACGAGACGCGGGCCAGCTTGTCGGGGGCCACCTCGCGCTGGGTGGCGGTGAACCAGGGCACGTTGAACAGTTCGATGCCGATGCCCGCGACGACGTACGCGGCGATCACCACGGCCGGATGCACGGGGAACATCAGGCTCAGCGGGGCGAAGCCGTAGCAGGCGAGCCCGGCGAGGGCGGCCCAGCCCGGGGAGGCGGGGCGCCAGCGGCCGATCACCAGGGCGCCGGCCAGCGCGCCGACGGTGTAGGCGGTCATGGCGGCGGCGAGCACCACCTCGGTGTCGTAGCGGTCGCGGCTGACCAGCGGAAGGGCGACGCCGGTCGCGGAGTAGCCGGTCGCGATGACGGCGGTCAGCGCGCCGAGTCCGGCCAGGAACCACGGGTGCCTGCGCGCCTCGCGCAGCCCTTCGGCGAAGTCGCGGCCGAAGGAGGGGCGCTGGGCGGGGGTTTCGGACGGCGTCGCCTTGGGCTTTCCGCGGCCCGGCACCAGCGCGGCGGCCAGCCAGAGCAGGCCGATGCCGACGAGCAGCGCCGAGGTGTGGAGGAAGACGGCGGCCAGCGCGGTAAGCGAGGGGCCGGCGAGGGTCGTCACCCGCACCGAGAGGGTCATGGCCGCGTTGGCCTGCTGCCGCCGCTCCTCGTCGACGACTTCGGCGGTCAGCGCCTGGAAGGCCGGGCGGCAGGCGCCCTGTCCGGCGCCGGCGACGACGGCCGCGGCCGCCATCAGGGCCAGGGAGCGGCCGAGTCCTGCGGCCAGCAGCGGGGTCGCCACGGCCGCGGAGAGCGCGGCCCACAGCACGACGCCGCGGCGGGAGTAGCGGTCGGCGAGTACGCCGCCGACGGCGACGGCTATCAGGAATCCGGCGGTGCGGGCGGCCAGCAGCAGCCCGAGTGTGGCCGCGCCGATGGTGCGGTCGAGCACGGCGAGCCCGAGGACGAAGGGCAGCGCCCAGGTCGCCAGGCCGGATGCGGTGGTCCCGGTCCACAGGCGCAGAAACGCCGGGTCGAGAAGGACGGAGCGCCGCTTGGGGGGCGGGCTGGTGTCTGAGGCGGTCTGCGGGGACATGGTCGCCACGGTGGGGAACTCCTGTCGGTGTGGAGAGGAACGAAGGGGATCTGAGGGATTCCGGGGGTGCGGGATGCGCCCCCGGGGCTAGCTTATTGAAAACGATTACCATTACACTACCGGTTGTCGAGGGCACGCCGTGAACCGCGTGCCCTCGCCGTGCGCACCCCTGCCCGACGCGCCCGCACACCCAGACCCCCAGACCGGAGGAACATTCCATGCACCACCCCGTCCGCCTCGGCGCCGCCGCCCTGGCCCTCGCCTTCGCGACCGCCGGCTGCGCCGGATCCGGCTCCGACACCGGCTCCCAGGGCGGCTCTTCGCCGGCCAAGCAGGCGGCGGCCGGTCAGACGACGCTCACCAGCTGCGGCCACCAGGTCCTTGTCGAAGCGCCCCCGAAGCGCGCGGTGACCCTGGACCAGTCGTCGACCGAGGTGCTGCTGGCGCTCGGCCTGAAGGACCGCATGGCCGGCACCGCCAACCTCAAGACGAAGATCGCCAAGGAGTACGCGGACGCCTACGCGGACGTGCCCGTGCTCAGCCCCAAGCTCCTCACCGCCGAGCAACTGCGCGCCGCCACCCCCGACTTCGTCGTCAGCGGCTACACGACGCACTTCACCAAGGACGGGGTCGGCACCCGCGAGGAGCTCGACAAGCTCAAGGTGCCCTCCTATGTGAGCGCCGTGAACTGCCCGGACCAGAACCCGGCGGGCAGCAGGCCCTTCGATCTGCTCTTCAAGGACTTCGAGAACCTCGGCAAGGCGTTCGGCGTCGAGGACCGCGCCGCGAAGCTCATCAAGGAACAGCGCGCCACGCTCGACAAGACCGCCGGAATCGCGGACGGCGTCCAGGGCGAACCGAGCGTCGTGTGGGTGTACTCCATCTTCGGCGAGAGCGTGTATGTCGCGGGCGGGACCGCGATGCCCAGCGAGATGAGCCGGGTCGTGGGCGCGAAGAACGCCTTCGACGACCTGTCCGAGGACTGGCCCGCCGTCACCTGGGAGGAGATCGCCAAGCGCAACCCGGACTTCATCGTCCTCGGCGACCTCTCCGAGCGGGGCAAGGCCGGCGACACAGCGGAGGAGAAGCTGGCCGCGCTGCGCGACAACCCGGTGACGTCCAAGCTGGACGCCGTCGTCAAGAAGCGCTTCATCGAGATCCCCGGCACCGAAATGGACGCGTCGGTCCGCACGGTGAGCGCCCTGCCGCGGCTGACGCAGGGCATGAAGGACCTGGGCTATGTCCGCTGACGCGGACACCGTGACCGCGGGCCCGGCGGGCGGCCACGCCGCCGCCGGGGCCGCGCCCGCTGGTGCAAGCGCGAATGCGCCCTCCGGCCGGGCGGAAGCAGAGGCCGCGGGCACCAGCTCACGACCGGACAAGGCCCCGGAACCGGCGGCGAAACCGCCGCGGATGTCGGCCCGCCGGAACGCCAGCCCGACGGAAGCACAGGCCCCGCGCACAGGCTCACCGACGGGCAAGGCCCCGGAACCGGCGGCGAAACCGCCGCACCAGGACGCCCACCGGGGCGCCGGCCCCGCAGACGCACAAGCCCCACGCACAAGCCAACCGCCAGGCACGGCGCGGGAGCCCGCGGCGAAACCGCCGCACCAGGACGCCCACCGGGGCGCCGGCCCGGCGAACGTACGGGCCGCAGGCACAGGCTCGCGGCCGGACGTCGCGCCTGGGCCGGGGGCGAAGCCGCCGCGCCGGGACGCCGGGGCCGCGGCCCGCGACGACGACGTCTCCCCCTCCCGGCAGCCGACGGCAGGTCTGCTGCGTCCTTCTGCCCGCCGGGACGCCCACGGCGGGGACACCCGGACGGCGTCCGCGGCCCCGGCGGCCGCGCCCACCGCGCCGCCGGCCGTGGGGCGTTCGGCACTGTCGACAGCGGCGCTGTACGCCGCCGCGATCGTCGTACTCGTCGCCTCCGCGGCCGTCTCCGTGCGCATCGGCACCACCGATGTCTCCTACGCCGACCTGGCCGCGACCGTCGGCTCCCGGCTCGGTCTGGACGTCACGCCCCTGCCGCCGCTCGTGGACTCCCTCATCTGGGATCTGCGGGTGCCGCGAGTGCTGCTCGCCGCGCTGGTCGGCGCCGCGCTCGCGGTGTGCGGCGCGGTGCTGCAGGCCGTCACCCGCAACGCCCTGGCCGACCCCTATCTCCTCGGCGTCTCCTCCGGGGCCTCCACAGGGGCGGCCGCGGTCGTGGTCCTCGGCGTCGGGGTCGGCTCGCTGACCGTGGCGGGCGGGGCGTTCGCCGGTGCGCTGCTGTCCTTCGGGCTGCTGATGCTGCTGCTGCGGCGCAGCGGGCTCGACTCGGTCAGGGTCGTGCTCACGGGTGTCGTCGTGGCGCAGCTCTTCACCGCGCTGACCTCGATGATCCTGATGGCGTCGGGAGACGCGGACATCATCCGCGCGGTCACCCAGTGGCTGCTCGGCTCCATGGCGTCGGCGCGCTGGGACGCGGTGGCGGTGTGCGCGGTCGTCACGGCCGCGGGCCTCGCGGCGGTGTGGCTGTTCTCGGCCGCCCTCGACGGCTTCGCCTTCGGCGCCGACACCGCCGCCTCGCTCGGCGTCGACGTCCGCCGCACCCGGCTGGCGCTGCTCGTGGTCACGTCGCTGATCGCGGCGGTCGCGGTCGCGGCGGTGGGGGCCATCGGCTTCGTCGGGCTGATCGTGCCGCATCTGGTGCGCTTCCTCATCGGCCCGCTGCACCGGGTCCTGCTGCCGTTCTCGGCGCTGGCGGGAGCGGTGTTCCTGGTGTGGACGGACGCGCTCGCGCGGGTGGCGTTCGCACCGCAGGAGGTGCCGGTCGGAGTGTTCACCGCGCTGCTTGGCGTTCCGCTGTTTCTGCTCGTACTGCGCAGACGAGGTGAGTTGTGAGAATCGCCGCACACCGGCTGAGCTGGTCGGCAGCAGGCCGGGACATCGTTTGCGACGTGGACCTGGACGTGGCTCCGGGCAGCACCGTGGGGCTGATCGGGCCCAACGGCTCGGGCAAGTCCACCTTGCTGCGCTGCCTCGCCGGGCTGCGTACGCCGTCGTCCGGGGAGGTCCGGTACGACGGCGAGCCGGTCGCGGGCTGGAGCACACGGCGGCTGGCCGCGCATGCCGCGTTCGTCGAGCAGGCCGCCGACACCGACAGCGATCTGCGGGTGGCCGATGTCGTCGGCCTCGGGCGCATGCCCTTCCGGGACCGCTGGCGCGGCCATGACGCCTATGACCGGGCCGTCGTGGCGGCGGCGCTGGAACGCATGGGCCTGACGGAGCTGTCGGGCCGGTCGTGGAAGGCGCTGTCCGGCGGGGAGCGCCAGCGCGCCCATATCGCGCGGGCGCTGGCCCAGCAGCCGTACGCGATCCTGCTCGACGAGCCGACCAACCACCTCGATGTGAAGCATCAGCTGGAGTTGCTCCAGCTGCTGGCCGCGACCGACCAGACCGTGCTGGTGGCGCTGCACGACCTGTCGCTGGCGGCCCGCTACTGCGACCGGCTGCTGCTGATGCACGACGGCCGGCCGGCGGCCGAGGGCCCGCCCGAGGAGGTGCTGACGCCGCGGCGCCTCGCGGAGGTCTTCGGCGTCGACGCGGACGTCGCCCGGGACGCCCTGGGCCATCTCACGGTCGTCTACCGCGGCCCGCTCGCCGCGGACGGCCGCCGCGCCGAAGGCGTCAGCGTCTGACGGCCGGCGGCACCTCCCCGTTCACCAGACCTGTTCACCAGACCCTCCCCATTCACCAGACCCCAACCCGGCGCTTGCCGCCACTCGATGACACTTCAGCCAAGGAGCGTACGACCCGCATGAGCGTGGAAAGCCTGTTCAACGATGTGCTCGCAGGCGAGCACGGCCCGCTGCCGTCCGAGCTGACCGCGACGAGCGTCTTCTGGGCCCACCACGGGACCCGGCTCAAGGGCGGCGCGACCACCTATCTCAACCAGTACGTCCTGCTGCGGCTCGGCGGCTCCTTCGGAGCCTGCGCCTTCGAGGCCGGGGAAATCGACCCGGCCGTCTGCCGCGAGGCGTCCGGCAGCCCGCTCGACAGCCTGCTGCGCGAGGGCCCGCTGCCGCTGCGGATCGCCGCCCTGGACGCCTATCTCGCCGAGACCCGCCCGCACCGCGAGGCCGCGGAGGCCGGCGATGCGGAGCCGGTCACCCTGCCGGCAGGGCCGCCTGAGGTCCGGGCACGCGCCCGCGACGCGGCGATCGCCGGGCTGCTGGACATACCCGACGGCGCGAAGGTGGCGCTGATCGGCGTCGTCAATCCGCTGATCGAGGCGATCCGGGAGCGCGGCGGCGTCCCGCTGCCGTGCGACTTCAACCTGCGCGCCACGCAGTGGGGCGATGCGGTGACGGACGACATGGAGGAGGTGCTCGGCGCGGCGGAGGCCGTCGTCGCCACCGGCATGACGATGAGCAACGGCTCCTTCGACACCATCCTGGCGCGCTGCCGCGAGCGCGGGGCGCCGCTGGTCGTCTACGCGCAGACCGGCAGCGCCGTCGCCCGCGCCTTCCTCGGCGACGGTGTCGCCGCCGTCTCCGCAGAACCGTTTCCCTTCTCGCAGTTCAGCGCCGAGCCCACCGCCCTGTACCGCTACCGCGCCGCGCTGCAGAAGGGCGGCTCGTGACCGGGTCCCGGGGACCCGCCGCGGCCGGGGAGCGTACGGCCGCATCCGGTGCGGCCGGGGCCGCTCAGCGGCTCACCGGCGCCGGATACGCCAGCTGCCACCACGGCGAGATCCTGCAGGGGGTCTTCCGTGACGGGCAGGGACAGCGCGTCGCGGGCCTGGTGACGCTGCCGCTGCCGGGCCTCGGCACCCGGGCGCGGTTCACCCGCCGCCCGGGCACGCCGCCCGAGGACCTCTCCGTCACCCCCGCGGACCGCGCCAAGGCGCTGCGCGCGGCAGCCCTCGCCGAAGCGGAGTGCTGCCGGCTGGGGCGGACCGAGCCCTGCGGCGGCCGGCTGCGGCTGGACGGTGACATCCCCGTCGGGCTGGGCATGGGCTCCTCCAGCAGCGATGTGATCGCCGCCGTGCGCGCGGTCGCGGCGGCCCACGGGATGAGCCTGACGCCTCAGGCGATCGCCCGGCTCGCCGTCCGTGCGGAACAGGCGTCCGACCCGCTGATGCTCGACGGCGGCCCGCTGCTGTTCGCCCAGCGCGAAGGGCGGGTGCTGGAGGTGTTCGGCAGCGCCCTGCCGCCCGCCGTCGTGGTCGGCTGCACCCTGGGCGGCGGCCGCCCGGTGGACACCCTGGCGCTGCCCCGGCACACCTGCGGCGAGGCGGATCTGGACGCGTACGAGGAGCTGCGCACGGCCCTGCGCCGCGCGGTCGCCGACCGTGACGCCCGGCTCCTGGGCCGCGTCAGCACCGAGAGCGCACGCCTCGGCCAACGACGGCTGCCGCAGGAGGAGTTCAGAACGCTGGAGGAGATCGCCGCGCGCGTCGGCGCGTGCGGGGTGCAGATCGCCCACAGCGGCAGCGTCGCCGGACTCCTCTTCGACCCGGCGGCGGAACCGGCGGACGGCCTCCGGCGACGCCTGCGCGACTGCGCGACCGCGCTGGCCGGTCACGGCATGCCGGTCTCCCGGATCTTCACGACCTGCGACACCCCCACCCGCTTCACGATCAACGAGGAATCCTTCCATGGACGAGCACATAGCGGAGTCGATCGGCAGGCCGGACCTGGTGCGTCTCGACGACGGACTCATCTGCCTGCGCTTTGAGACCATGAAGGTCGTCTCCGCGCTGGCCGCGGTGCGGCATCTGCTGGACACCGGGGCCGTGCGGCGCGGGGACACGCTGCTGGACAGCTCCAGCGGCATCTACGCGTACGCGCTGGCGCTGGCGTGTCACCGCTACGGCATGCGCTGCCATATCGTCGGCTCCACGACCGTGGACCGCACCCTGCGCACGCAGTTGGGCATCCTCGGGGCCCGGCTGGAGCAGATGGAGCCGAGCAGCGATCTCAAGCTGGACCAGAAGCGCCGGGTGGAGCGCATCCAGGAGATCCTGCGCGAGCACCCCGAGTACCACTGGATGCGCCAGTACCACGACGACATCCACTACCTCGGCTACCGGTCGGTCGCCGACCGCATCCGCCGGGAGACGGGACAGGAGCGGCTGACGGTCGTCGGGGGCGTCGGCTCGGGCGCGTCTACGGGCGCGCTGGCCCGGTATCTGCGCGCCGCGCGGCCGGACGTCCGGCCTGAATCCGGGCCCGAAGTCCGGCCCGGCATCCGGCCGGACGTCCAGCTGGTGGGCGTGCAGCCCTTCGGAAGCGTCACCTTCGGCAGCGAGCATGTCTCCGACCCCGAGATCATCATCGCGGGGATCGGCAGCTCGATCCCCTTCGGAAACGTCCGGCACCGGTCGTACGACGCCGTCCACTGGGTGTCCTTCGAGGCGGCGCTCGCGGGCAGCGTCGATCTGCTGCGCCGCCACGCGGTGTTCGCCGGGCTGTCCACCGGGGCGGGGTATCTCGCCGCCCGCTGGGAGCGGCGGCTGACGCCCGACCGCACGGTGCTCTTCATCGCCGCCGACACCGGCCACCGGTACGCGGACTCGGTCTTCGCCCGCCACGCGGAGGCGGCGCGCCTGGAGGACCTGGCCCCGCACACAGTGATGACGACGCGGTCGCTGGCCCTGCCCTGGTCCCGTATGGACTGGTCCGGGGCCCCGGCGCCGACGGAAGCGGTGACGGCGGCCGCGACGGGCTGAGGCCCGCGGGGCGACGCGCCGCGTCATCGCGCACACGTCACGCTCAAACACCCGCCCCGGCCAAGGGCCTCGGGCCCGAGGCCCCGGCGACCGCGCCCACGGCCGGGGCCGGGGCGGCCGGTTCGGCTGAGCGCGTCTCCGTGTCCTCGGCCTCGTACAGCAGGTCCATCAGCGTCGCGCGGGCCCGCGCCACCCGTGAGCGCACAGTGCCGACGGGGCAGCGGCACACCTG
Source organism: Streptomyces sp. PR69 (assembly GCF_026420845.1). Lineage (GTDB taxonomy): Bacteria > Actinomycetota > Actinomycetes > Streptomycetales > Streptomycetaceae > Streptomyces. Next base: position 251,969 of record NZ_JAOWCB010000003.1, read on the forward strand.
GGCGGCCTCCGCGTACGGCAGCCCGAGAAGCTGGGTGAGCACGAAGGCGTCGCGCCGCTCGGCGGGCAGCAGGGCAAGCAGCTCCAGCAGTGCGACGCCGTCCTCGAAGCCGGGCAGACCGCGCGGCTGAGCGCGTTCGGCGGCGGACTGCCAGTCGTCGGCCCCGGCGAGCCGAGGCCGGGCCGCGGCACGGCGCAGACTGTCGACCACCGTGCGGCGCGCGATCGTCAGCAGCCATGTACGGGCGGAGGAACGGCCTTCGAAGCGGTGCAGACTGCCCAGGGCCCGCACGAACGTGTCCTGGGTCAGATCGTCGGCCGACTGGCGGTCCGCGCTGAGCGCGGCGACATAGCGCCAGACGTCACGGTGCAGCGCCCGGACGAACTGCTCCACGGCCTCACGGTCGCCGCCGCGGGCCTTGAGCGCCCAGCCGGTCACGGCCGCGTCACGCGGGGTCGGCGCACCGGCCGGGGCGTGGCGGGCGGAGACGTCGCCGGAATCTGTCGGGCTGCAGGGCAGGGCGGTGGTCATCGGCTGATGTCCCTCTCGGTGGTCCTCGATATCCCGGCCCGATCCCGGACGGTTCAGGCCGGTCTGTCATTCCGGCCCCGTATGGTCGGCGGGCCGGAGTCCCGAGCGCGTACGGCGGTGGCCGCGCGGGCGTCGGGGTGCCGGCTGTCGGCGCCCGACAGCGGCCAGGAGGTGTTGCGTCCGCCCGGCGACCAGGGCGGTGACGGCCATGGCCCGGGCCCGGTCCGGGGGTTGTCTCCCCCACCCCTCCCCCTCCCCTCGGAGGGGCCAACGCCGTTGCCGCCCGGCGGTCCCGGGCCGGGAGCTCCGGAAAGCCGCCCGGCGGAGACCGAGAAGGCCGGTGGTGCAACGGCATCGCCCTGAGGGCGTGGGGGTGACCCCACTTCCCGCAACTGGAGGCAAGCCCCCAGACCCCTCCGGGGAGAGGGCTTACGGGGCTGCCGCCCCGCACCCCAGCGGGCGGCAGCTTCGCGCCGCCCGCCCCCGGGTACGGCCTGAAGGCCGTGCCCTCAGCTGCCCCGGCTGCCGCCCGGACTCCTCCCCCAGACCCCGTCCGAAGGACCCCCACGGAGGTGCCGCAGGAGACCTCCACGGGGTGCCTCCCAGCGGACGCTGGAGGAGATCGAGGCGCGAGGGCGGGACAACCCGGCCCACCGGCGATGGAGCCGAGCAACTCCACAATCCAGCCCCGGTGATCGAGACGCACGAACGGTACGCCCCAGCCTTTCGGACGACCGAGGCGAGGCCGCGCAGCACAATCCAGCCCCACTGCCTTTGAGGCGCACAGTCATCCCCGCCGACGCTTGAGGCGCGGGGACCGGAAACCCAGCCCCGCCGACGCTTGAGGCGCGAGGGGCTGCACAATCCAGCCTCGTGGGGGTACCCCCAGCGGTAGCTGGGGGAGTTTGAGGCGCGGGGGTCCGGGGGCGGAGCCTCCGCACGGGGTCTGGGGCTTCAGCCCCAGTTACGGGAAGTGGGGGTCCCCCATGCCCCAGGGCGTAGGGAGAGGGGTGGGGGAAAGACCCTCCGGAACGGGCCCCGGGCTGGAGGACCTCGCAGCGGGGTCGCGTAGACGAGCAGCCGCCGCCGCGGCACCCACACGGCATGGCCACGGCGGCACCGCACCCGCACCCCCCGCGACGGCGGCAACGCCACCCACAGCGGCACCCTCAGCGGCGCGGCAACCCACGCGGCCACGGCGCGCAGCACCCGGAAAGCCGCACGCTCCCCATGGGCCAGCCACAGCCCGCAGATCAGCGCGGCCAGCAGATGCGCGGCGACCATGCCGAGCGGCGTCACACCGGCGGCGCCGTGCACCAGGGCTGCCCCGGCGTCAACCGCCTGGCCGGCATGGCCAGCCTGGCCGTGCCCCCCGGACACGGCCATGCCGCCTGCGGGATGGAGCGTGCCCAGCGCGCCGCTGGTGACATGGCCCAGCCAGCCGTCGACGACCGAGGCGCGACCGCCGGGAGCGGCCGCCGTCCCTTCCGCCGCCTGGGCGAGTGAGAAGCCGCTGTGCAGCAGCGTCTGCACCGCCACGGTGGCGGCGGTGACCGCGCCGAGGCCGCGTTCGCGCCGGGCGGGGGCCCAGGCAGCGGCGGCGGTCGCCGCGCATCCGGCGGCCATGGCCCAGCCGGGCACCGGAGTGCCGGACATCACCGCGTGGCCCAGAGACGCGAGCAGCACGCAGACGACCGCGAACACCGCGGCGCGCACCGCGCGCGTCCCTCGCCCCGCCGTCATCCGGCCCCATCCCCATCGCTGTCGCGTCGTCGCCGCACATCGCCGTACGGCTTGCACCGTGGGGTACGCAGCTGGCTCTCGCCGCGCTCAGCGTCCCACCTGTGACTCAGGACACAAAAGAGCGCCACTGTAGCGCTGTGTGCCGCCGCATGCGGGCTCCGGCCATTGACGCGGCCGACAACCGATGCCACTTTGGGTAATGTATCGAGTACAGAGAATTACTGATTCTCGCAATCGAGAGCGGGTGAGCATGGCGGCGGCACGGAAACACATCCCCACGCGGGCAGAGGACCGCCCGTGATGCCGGAGACGCCGCCCGCCGCTGACGACGCCGCGGAACCTCTCGTTTCGCCGGTCGGGTCGCACAACGAGTGGGACCCGCTGGAGGAGATCATCGTCGGACGCCTCGACGGCGCGACGATGCCCACCAGCCATCCGGTCGTGACCTGCAACCTCCCACCGTGGGCGGCGCGGCTGTACAGGCCTGCCTCGGGTTTCGCCTATCCGCGCATGCTGGTCGAGACAGCGCAGCATGAGCTCGAACAGTACGTCGCCCTCCTGCGGTCCCTCGGGGTCACGGTCCGACGCCCGGACGCGGTCGACCACAGACGCCGCTTCAGCACCCCGGACTGGTCGTCGCGGGGCTTCGCCACGTCCTGTCCGCGTGACAGCATGCTCGTCATCGGCGATGAGATCATCGAGACTCCGATGGCATGGCCGTGCCGGTATTTCGAGACGCACCCCTATCGAACGATCCTCAAGGACTACTTCCGGCGCGGCGCACGGTGGACGGCGGCCCCCAAGCCGCAGCTGACCGATGCGCTGTACGAGGCGGATTTCCGCGCCCCCAGGCCCGGCGAGCCCATGCGCTATATCCTCACCGAGTTCGAGCCGGTGTTCGACGCGGCGGATTTCGTGCGCGCGGGACGCGACCTGTTCGTCACACGGAGCAATGTCACCAACCGTATGGGCATCGACTGGCTGCGCCGCCATCTCGGCTCCGGCTATCGCATCCACGAGATCGAGAGCCGCTGTCGTACGCCCATGCACATCGATACGACACTCGCCCTGCTCGCTCCCGGCAAGGTGATGATCAACCCTGAGTACATCGACGTCGACCGCCTGCCCGACGCGCTGCGCTCTTGGGACATCCTGATCCCCCCTGAGCCCAAACCGATCGACGAGCGTCTGCTCAGGATCACTTCGATGTGCGGCAAGTGGCTCAGCCTGAACGTTCTTGTGATCGACGGAAAGCGCGTCATCGCGGAACGGCACCACACAGACCTGCTGCGCGCACTCGAAAGATGGGGCTTCGAGCCGATTCCATGCGACCTGCTGCACTACGCGCCGTTCGGAGGCTCATTCCACTGCGCGACCCTCGATGTCCGGCGTCGCGGCACGCTTGAGTCGTATGTCCGCTGACGCACTCCGCCGGCGTCAGCGTGCCGGCCGTCACCGGCCATAAGCTGCAAAACGCCCCCTGATCTGTGGATTTCCCAGATCAGAGGGCGTTTTCCGTGTCGGGACGACAGGATTTGAACCTGCGACCCCTTGACCCCCAGTCAAGTGCGCTACCAAGCTGCGCCACGTCCCGATGCCCGTCTGGCCTGGGGCTTCCCCCGGCCGAACGCGCACGAGAACAATACCGCACATCGGCGACTGGTCACGAACCGCTTTGCCGGCGTCCGGGTCGGCCGCGGGCGTCAGCCGTCGCCGTCTTCCCTGCGGTGGATCTGCTCCACCAGCTCGGCGGCGAGTGCTTTGATCGTCTCAAGGCCTGCCCGCCCCCACGGTCTCGGCTCGGTGTCGACCACGCAGACCGTGCCCAGGACGATGTCCGTACGGTCGATCAGCGGAGCTCCCAGATAGGAGCGGATGCCGATCTCGTCGACGACCGGGTTCCCGGCGAACCGCGGATAGTCGCGGACGTCCTCCAGCACCAGCGCCTTGCGCCGTACCACCACATGCGGGCAGTAGCCATGGTCCCGGGCCATATAGCGGCCGATGTCGGGGGTGCCCGGGGCCGTCGTGACCCCAGCCGTGAGAGCCGTGAGCTCGCCGCCGCTGCGGGCGTCGTGCGGGGTGTGCCCCGGGGTGTGCAGCCCGGCGAAGAACTGCCGGTGCTCGTCGATGAAGTTGACCATGGAGTAGGGTGCGCCGGTCACCTGGGCCAGCTTATGGGCGAACGCGTCAAAGGCCGGATCGGGGCGGTCGCCCAGGCCCAGCTGACGCAGTCGGCGGACTCTCGCCGGGGCCTCGCGGTCGACGGGGGTGAGCAGCAGATGACCGATCGGGTCGTACGTCATGACGGTGCTCCGTAGCTCGACGCCGGGGCGGACGGCGCGGTGGTGGTGAGCAGATGCTGGACGAGGGTGACCAGGGTCTTGATCCCTGAGCTGGCGATCCGCGCATCGCACCGCACGACCGGCACATCCGGCTTGAGGTCAATGGCGGCCCGCACCTCCGCGGGGTCATAGCGGTAGGCGCCGTCGAACTCATTGACGGCGACGACGAATCCGATGCCGCGGCGTTCGAAGAAGTCCACGGCCGAGAAGCAGTCCTCAAGCCGCCGGGTGTCGGCGAGGACGACGGCGCCGAGGGCGCCCTCTGAGAGTTCGTCCCACATGAACCAGAACCGCTCCTGGCCGGGTGTGCCGAAGAGATAGAGCACATGCCGCTGATCGAGGGTGATCCTGCCGAAGTCCATGGCGACGGTGGTGGTGGCCTTGGACTCGATGCCGTCGAGACTGTCGGTGGAGACGCTGACCTGCGTCAGCAGCTCCTCCGTGCTCAGCGGGTCGATCTCGCTGACCGCGCCCACGAAAGTGGTCTTGCCCACCCCGAAGCCGCCCGCCACCAGGACTTTCAGCGCGGTGGGAAAGAGCTCGTCCGGTCCGCATGCCCGTGCGGGCGTCAGTTCAGAGCCGTCGTCGTAGGCCATCGAGCACTGCCTCCAGCAGGGAACGGTCGGTCGGTGTGTCGGGGCGGCGGGGCGCTCGCGCGGTGATCGCTCCGCAGTCCATAAGATCGGAGAGCACCACTTTGGCGACGACGGCGGGCAGCCGGAGACAGGCTGCGATCTCAGCGACGGAGGTCGGTCCGCCGCACAGCGCGAGAGCCGTGAGATGCTCCGGGCCAAGCTGTGCGCGGGGCGGCACGGACCCGGTCGCCATCACCAGTGAGAGCAGTTCCAGCGTGGCCGTCGGCCGGGTGCGGCCGCCGCTCACCGTGTACGGACGGATGAGCCGGCCGGCCACATCGTCGAGCAGCGGCCCTTCGGGGGGCGCCGGCATATCACTGTCCCAATGCGCCCGGCGCTCCCGCGGACTGTCTGGCGGGTGTGACGAGGTACGGGCGGACGCTCTTGACCAGCATCGCCATCTCGTATCCGAGGACCGCCGCGTCGGCCTCCCGTCCCGCGAGCACGGCGAGGCAGGTTCCGGACCCTGCGGCGGACACGAACAGCAGTGTGGAGTCCAGTTCCACGACGACCTGGCGCACTTCGCCGCCGTCGCCGAAGCGGGCTCCGGCGCTGCGGCCGAGCGAATAGAGGCCGGAGGCGAGTGCGGCCATATGGTCGGCGCTGTCGTTGTCGAGTCCGTGTACGGATTTCACCAGCCCGTCGGCGGAGAGCAGTACCGCGTTCTTGGTGTACGGGACACGCTGGACCAGGCCGCTGAGCAGCCAGTCGAGGTCCGAGGCAGGTCCGGTCGGCCCATCGCTCGCCATGGTGCATCTACTCCTTGGAAAGGTTGTCGTGACGCTGCCGGTGCGGCCGGGGGACTGCCTGGTCGGCGCCGAACTGGGACTCGGCCAGGCCGACGCCCCGCTGGAAGGCCGCCATCAGGCCGGGGTCGTGCAGGATGTGCTCGCCGTCCCTGCGGGGCGACGGCGCGTCTCTGAGCTGCGGGACGAGATGTTCCTGGCTCCGGCGCCTGGGCAGCTTCGGGCGCTCCCCGTGCGCCCAGCCGTCGCCGCGGGCGCCCGGCGGGACGTCGGCGGAGGGGTGGCCGGTCTCGGTCGCGGGGTGCTGCGACGGGGCGGCGTGAGTGACGCCGGGGAACGCGGCCGCCGGGTTGGGGCGGTCGTCGTGCTCCCCTCGGACGGGCAGCGGGCGGTTGCCGCGGTGGGGCGTGGGAATCTGCGCCGAGGCCGTGTACGGGGCGTGTGCGGGGTGCGAGGCGTAGCCCGCGGGGCCGTGCGGAGGACCGGCGGGGTGTCCGCCCCGGCGTACGCCGTGCGGCGGGGTTGCCGTCTGCGGCCCGGCCTGAACGGCGCTGCTCTGCACGGCCTCCACGGCCTCCAGGGTCTGTGTGGTCTGCGTCGTCAGCGCGGCGTCGGGGTCGTCCTGCTCCGCGCCGAGAAGTCCCTGCGGAAGGACCAGTACGGCCTGGACGCCTCCGTAGATATTGGACTGCAGCCGTACGGCGATGCCGTGCCGGCGGGCCAGCGCGGAGACGACGAAGAGGCCGATCCGCCCGTCCTGGAGCAGCTGGGCGACGCTGACCTGGTCGGGGTCGGCGAGCAGCGCGTTCATCCTGGCCTGCTCCTCGGGCGGCATGCCGAGGCCCCGGTCCTCGACCTCCACGGCGAGCCCGGCGGTGACATGCTGGGCGCGCAGCATCACCTGGGTGTGCGGGGCGGAGAACAGCGTGGCGTTCTCGACCAGTTCGGCCAGCAGATGGATGACATCGGCCACCGCGTGGCCGCGCAGCGTGCCGTCGATGGGCGGCGCCAGCTTCACCCGCGGATACTGCTCGACTTCGGCGATCGAGGAGCGGAGCACCTCGGTCATGGGCACGGGGTTGGACCACTGGCGGCGGGAGATCGCGCCGCCCAGCACGGCGAGGTTCTCGGCGTGCCGGCGGATGCGGGTGGCGAGCAGATCGACATGGAACAGGCCTTTGAGCAGCTCGGGGTCCTCGACATCGTTCTCCAGCTCGTCGAGGAGCTGGATCTCGCGGTGCACCAGGGACTGGAGCCGCCGGGCGAGATTGACGAAGACTTCGACCTTCTGCTCGTTGCCGACGCTGGTGGAGAGCCGCGACGCCTGCACCACCGCGGTGGCGGCGGATTCCTGGGCGCGCCCCAGCTCCTGGGTGAGCAGGTCGAATTCGTCCCCGCCCAGCGGAGTGGACGGCGCGTCGTCGCGGGCGGGCGGGCCCTCGCCCCTTCTGAGCCGGTCGACGAGGACCCTCAGATCCGCCTGGCCGCGGGCGGCGGTGCGGCGCAGCGCGGCGCAGCGGTCGAGCACGGACTTGGCGGTGCGGTCCGCGCCGAGCGCGGCGGCCGCGATGGACGCCATGGCCAGCGCGGCGGCCGCGGTGAGCACCGCCCACAGTCCGGGCGACGGCTGGGGAGCGGCGGCGCGGACGGTGGCGACGACGGCCCCGGCGCCGCTGAGCGAGGCGGCCAGGGTTGGCAGGACCGCGGCGCGCAGCAGTCGCGGACGTATGCGGGATCCGGGCGGAGAGGGCGCGGGATGCTGCCTCCCCGCGGACGACAGGGAGCGGGCGCCTGGCCGGCCGTGCCGCCCGCCTTCACGGCGGTCGGACCGCGCGGCGGGTGCGCGAAGTTGAGACATCAGCGTCCTTGGTACGTGGGTCCCAGGAAACGGCGTACTGCGCAGGTGTGATGCAATGGGTCTCTTCCGGCTCACCGAAGCGGATCCGGTGCGCCGGACCGCTCGGCCGAGCCGCCAGGGCACACCGCGCCGCCCCATCGACGGGGCGGCGGATGCCGGACAGGCCCATCGTTGATCACCGGCAACACACGGTAGTCGCCAATGAGGCACGTGCGATGGGCAGTTGACAAAGTTCCCCGTGAAGTGTCCTGCCCTGGCATGAGGGTTCGCACGACAGCCCGATTGTTTTCGGGCTGTCGTTGTCGCTGACGTCATGGGCCGCCGGGCCGCCGGCCGTCCCTCGCAGGTCAGGCGCGTCGGAGGTCAGGCGGTGGGGGCCACTTCGGAGGCATCCGCGCCGGCAGCCGCGGCCCAGCCCCGGGCAGGCGCGGTGGCGACGGCCCGCCACCACAGGCCGGAGGGAACAGCCGGGGAGGCCGGCTCGAAGGGCTCCCCCGGCCGGGGCAGGGCGATGCGGGCGCCGGCTTCGGCCGCGGCGTCGACGGTCCCCTCCCCGGGCTCGGCCCAGGGGTGCGGGGCGAGATTGAAGGTGCCCCAGTGGATGGGGAGCATCACCCCGGACGGGTGGCCGCCCTGGAGGTCGAGATGGGCGCGCATGCCTTCGGCGGGGGTCATATGGATGTCCGGCCAGTAGTCGGAGTAGGCGCCGATCTGGATCATGGTGGCGTCGAAGGGGCCGTGCTCGGCGCCGATGCCGGCGAATCCGGGGAAATAGCCCGTGTCGCCGCTGTGGTAGATCCGGTGCTCGGGTCCGGCCACCGCCCAGGACGCCCAGAGGGTGTGCTGCTGATTGCGCAGCCCTCGGCCGCAGAAGTGGCGCGCGGGGGTGGCGGTGAGGGTGAGGCCGGCGATCCGCGTCGACTCCTGCCAGTCCAGCTCGCGCAGCCGGTCGGCGGCGACGCCCCAGCGCTCCAGGTGCGCGCCCACGCCGAGCGGGACCGCGAAGACCGTGTCGGTGGAGGCCAGGGAGCGGATGGTGGGCAGATCCAGGTGGTCGTAGTGGTCATGGGAGATCACGACGGCGTCCACCGGGCCGAGCGCCGCGAGCGGCACGGGCACGGGGTGCAGCCGCTTGGGGCCGGCGAAGGAGAAGGGGGAGCACCGCTCGCCCCAGACGGGGTCGAAGAGCACCCGGCGGCCGTCGATCTCCGCAAGCACGCTGGAGTGACCCATCCAGGTGAGCCGGAGCCCGGACGCCGGGGGCTTGGCCAGCTCGGCGAGGGTGGTGGGATGGACGGGCACCGGGCCGACCGGCGAGCGGAGCGCCCGTGCCTCCTTCTGGAAGTAGATCTTGGCGAACTCGACCATCGAGCCGTTGGAGGGTCTGGTCACCGCCCCTTGCGGATTCTGGAACGAGCCGTCGGAGAAATTCGGCGAGCGCCGGATGCGCTCCCAGCGCGCGCCGGACGGATCGGCCCCGAAGGCAGCCGGGCGCAGCGCGCGCAACCGGGCGCGCAGCGGATGCATCGAGGTGGGGCCGGTCACGGCAACCTCCTGGTGGCGTGGGTCTTTCCCATTATGGGCGGCGGGTCCGACAGGGCTCAGCGGGCGGGCTGCCCGTAGGCCCGTTCGATGTGCAGCCGCAGGACGAGCCGCTTGTCCCGGACCATGGCGCGGCGGTAGTCGTCCCAGTCCGGATGCTCTCCCTGGACGTCCCGATAGAGGGCGATCAGCTCTTCGACGGTGTCGTCGTACGGGTCCGCGGCGACCGGCGTCAGCTCGGCGGTTCCCTCGGCGACCGTCCAGGCCCAGCGGTCGGCGCTGGTGACGTGGTAGCCGGCGCGGGGGTCGCGGCGCAGATTCCTGGTCTTGGCCCGGTCGTCGGTGATGGAGACGCGGATGATCCGCTCGTCCGGGTAGTACGCGTGGTTCACATTGGACAGCTGGGGTCTGCCGTCCCGCTTCAGGGTGACCAGTACGCCGCCGTCGTATTCGGCGAGCAGTGACAGGAGCGCGTCCTGCTGGGCCTCGTTGTCCGTCATGCCGGGACCAACGCATGCCGGGGCGCCGGTGTTCCTGATGCCGCCGGTGTTCTGTGCGCTCGGGGAGATGTCACATTCTTCGGTGCGGGATCCGTCGTACGGGTGAAGGGCGCACAAGCGCCCGACACCGCAGAGAAGGGATTCCGTCATGGCCCGCGTTTCGCTCGACCCGCCGCGCACGCTGCTCTTCCGCCTCGTCGAGAAGTACTCCCGCCGGGTGTACGGCAGGGTCCTCGACCCCGTACGGGCGCTCGCCCACAACCCCCGTGTGCTCTGGGCGGATGTGCGCTTCGAGCAGTCAGTCGCCAAGTGGAAGCAGCTCGACCCCGGCCTGAAGGAGCTCGCCGAAATGACGTCGGCCGCGGCGATCGGGTGCAGCTGGTGCATGGACTTCGGCTACTGGGTGAGCCGGACGCGGGGCATGGACGCACGCAAGCTGCAGGACGTGCCGGCGTGGCGGGACAGCGACGTCTACACCCCGCTGGAGCGCGACGTCATGGAGTACGCGGAGGCGATGACCGCGACCCCGCCGGAGGTGGACGACGAGCTGGCGCGGCGGCTGTGCCTGGCCCTCGGCGAACCGGCGTTCGTGGAACTGACGGCGATGGTCGCGGTGGAGAATCTGCGGTCCCGGATGAACTCCGCTCTCGGGCTGACGAGTCAGGGCTTCAAGGACCGCTGCGAGGTCCCGGCGATGCGGGCGGCCGCGCCGGCAGAGGCGGAGGGCGGCTCGAATGCCGGCTGACTGCTCAGTCAGCGCCTCTGGTCCTGGAGACCGAGTCGCATGACCGCTGCGCCGGAGGGGCTGACGCGCGGGCGGCGGCGTGTGCGATCGCCGCGGAGCGCTACGGCGTCCACCGGTGACGCCCGTGGCGTTTGGGGCATGTGGGGCGTCGGAAAGCGGCTGTGTGCGGCTGTGTAGGGTGACGGCCGTGGCACGAGTACGGCTGAGCGTTGCGGAGCGGCGCGAGGAGTTGCTGAACGCGGCCGTCGAACAGATCGAGGCGCGGGGTGTGGCCGCCGTGCGGATCGCCGACGTGGCCTCGGCGCTCGGCGTGAGCAATGCGCTGGTGCTGTATCACTTCTCCTCGAAGGAGCAGCTTGTCTCCGAGGCGTTCGCGCACGCCGCCGACGCCGACCTGGCGCATCTGCGCAAGCTGCTCGGCCGCCGCACGACCGCGGTGCGCCGACTGCGCGCCGCCGTACGCTGGTACGCCCCGACCGGCCAGGCCAAGGGCTGGCGGCTGTGGATCGAGGGCTGGGCGGCGGCGCTGCGCGAACCCGCCCTGCGCGATGTGGCGCGCGATCTGGACCAGCAGTGGAAGGCGGCCCTGACCGAGGTCATCGCCGAGGGCGCGGCCGCCGGCGAGTTCGCCTGCGCCGACCCGGCGTCGGCGGCGTGGCGTCTGACGGCGCTCCTCGACGGGCTCGCGGTGCAGATGACCTCGTACGCGGGGCAGCTCTCGCGGGCGGCGATGCTGGAGTGGGCGGACGACGCGCTCGCCCGCGAGCTGTCCCTGGACCGCGCGGCCCTCGCGGCGACGGCCCGCTGACCCGGCCCCGCGACGGCGGTCTCCCCTGTGGGCTCCGCCCCTCAGCCCCCTCCGGGCTTGCCGGGCGGCGCCCGCACCCGTGATCAGGCGCGGCGACAGCCACGCGTGGCGCTTACCCGCCCTCCGACGCCCCCGAGCCTCCACGGCCCGGAACCCGGTCCGTGGGGCAACTGCCGCCCCGGCTGCCGACTGGTCTCCGGCGGGGCTGGATCTTTCAGCCCGCTGTGGCACTTCTGTCTGGGTATCCCTGGGGGCTTGCCCCCAGTTACGGGAATGGCGAGGGGCAGCGGAAAGATCCGCCGGACAGCCCCTCGGGGCTCCGCCCCGAGTCCCCCTCTCCGAGGGGGAGGAGCCAGCGGGCTGACGCCCCCGCCCATGGACAGCACCACTGCTGCGGCGGCCGGCCCACGCACCTCGCCGCCCGCCGACGCGCCGAAGGCGCAGGCGCGCCAGCCCCGCGGCGCAGGCCGCCCGCGGGCGGCGCAGAGATCGCCGATGCCGAGCAGTGGCGAAGGCGCAGGCGGCGACCCGTCCGGGCGCAGGCCATGCCATCGCCGTCTCGACGGCGCGAAGCGGCCGCCCCTAGGGCTCGGGGGGGCGGCGGCTCCGCCGGTGGACGACAGCGCACGGCCATCCGGGCAGCGCCGGGCGGCAGCCCCGTGGGTCGACTCCGCAGGAGGGGGCCGGGGGGCGAAGCCCCCGGTCTGTCACAGCGGCAGCAGGTCCGGGCGCTTCGCGGCCACGTGGTCGCCGGAGCTTTCGCCACGGAGGCGGCGGCCGATCCAGGGGACCAGATGGTCGCGGGCCCAGTGGATGTCGTCGCGACGGACGTCCAGGACGCCGCGCGGCGGCTGCGGGGGCCACGGCTGGTCCGGATCGGCGGGGATCTCAAGGCCGAGGACCTGGGCGGCGCGCAGGGCGACGCGTGTGTGGCCCTCCGGGGAGAGATGGAGCCGGTCGGAGTCCCAGGCGCGGCGGTCCTGGACGGACCGCAGCGACCACAGGTCCAGCACCGGGCAGTCGTACCGGTCGGCGATGGCCCGCACATGCGCGGTGTAGGTGGCGATCTTTCCGCGGAGATGGCGCAGCACGGGCACGCCCCGCGTGTCGAAGCCGGTGGTCACCATGACGGTGCCGACCGCGCCCACGAGGTCGGCGACGGCGCGCTCGAAGCGTTCGGCGACGTCGTCCGGGTCCGTGCCCGGGCGGATGATGTCATTGCCGCCGGCGCAGAACGTCACCAGATCCGGGGCGAGTTGTCTGGCCCGGGGGACCTGTTCCTCGACGATCTGGTCGAGGAGACGGCCGCGTACGGCGAGGTTGGCATAGCGGAAGGCGTGCTCCGGCATGCGGTCGGCGAGCAGGACCGCGAGGCGGTCGGCCCAGCCGACGTACGTCCCGTCGGGGCCCGGATCGCCCACGCCCTCGGTGAAGCTGTCACCGATCGCCGCGTACGACTCGAATGCGCCCTTGTTTTCTGTTCTCGAATCGTCTGCCACAAGGCAGCATCATTCCCCCGCAGATGTGACCTACGCGACCGTAAGGAGGGGTTGACGGCAGGTGATCTTTGCCACCGGTCAAGTTTCCGCCAAGCCGGAATACCGCCGCGCCCCTCGCGGCGCTGGGCGGCGAGGGGCGCGGACGGCTAGGCGATGGGCGTCGGGCTCAGACGCCAGACGTCAGGCTCAGACGTCAGACCTCAGACGTTAGAGGGACACGCCGTGCTGGCGCAGGTACGCCACCGGGTCGATGTCGGAGCCGTACGACGGGCCGGTGCGGACCTCGAAGTGGAGGTGCGGGCCGGTGGAGTTGCCGGTGGAGCCCGACAGGCCGATCTGCTGGCCGGCGCTCACGCTCTGGCCGGAGGAGACGGACAGCGCGGACAGATGGGCGTACTGCGAGTAGGTGCCGTCGTTGTGGCGGATGACGACCTCGTTGCCGTACGCGCCGCCCCAGCCGGCGGAGACGACGGTGCCCGCGGTGACGGCCTTGACCGTGGCGCCGGTGGCGGCGGCGAAGTCGACGCCGGTGTGGTAGCCGCTGGACCAGCTGGCGCCGGAGGCGCGGTACGGGGTGGTGACGCTCGCGCCGGAGAGGGGCGCGGAGAAGCCCGAGGCGCTGGCGGCCGGCTGGGCGGCCTGCGGCTGCTGGGCCTGCTGGGTCTTCTGGGCATCCGTGGACTCGGCGGCGGACGCCTTGGACGTGGAGCGCTCGGGAGCGGCCTTCTTCTTCGACGCCTTGGGAGCGCTCTTGGCCTTGCTCTCCGCCTTCGCCTTGGGCTTCGCCTCGGTCTTCGCCTTCGGCTTCGCGGGGGCGGACTGCGCCGCCGCCTTGCCGTGGAGGGTGAGCTTCAGGCCCGGGTGGATCAGCGACGGGTTGTCGCCCACGGCCTCGCGGTTGTCCGCGTACAGCCGCTGCCAGCCGCCGCGCACCTCGTGCTCGTCGGCGATCTTGGACAGATAGTCGCCGGGGACGACCTCGTAGGTGGTCGGCGCGGCCTTGCGCGCCTGCTTCTCGGCCGCGTCACCGGGCTTGGCGTCGCCGGCCGGGGTCTGGGCGGCCGCGGCGGTCACGGCCTGCCGGGGCGCGGCGGCGGGCGCGGACTTCTCCGCGGCGTGGGCGCCCGCGGCGGACAGCAGCGGGATGGCGATGGCGGCGCCGCCGGCGCCCGCGGCGACAAAACCGCGGGCGAGCGGACTGCTCTTGGGACGGCGGTGCTTACCCTTCGCGGGCATGGCGAATTCCTCTCCGGCGCCTGCGAGGTGAGCTGTCGGGTTCGGGCTGGAGATGCCCGGCCGCGCGGTGACGCGGCTTCACCCCAAGCCGTCCGGAGCGGCAACTCCGGCGCGGCGACTTACCTGGTTCCCCCGCTCCTGCCACGCGTGTGTGGGGTCGTCATTCCGAACGGCGGCAGGATTAGGCGGTCCGTCCGGATCGGTCGTGACCGTAAACGAGCCGAGCACAGCGGAACAAGCCTCCCGATTCCGCAGGCATTGAACGTCGTGATTTCGGCGGGGAATTCTGGTCACCCTCCGTCGATGAAGGCGCTTCAAATTCCCACCTCAGAAAGGAATTCACTGCCCGGGGCCCGCCACGGACCGTCACGGATATGATGCTGCTCACGTGCGCTTTCCCATCTCCTCTCCAGTCAGGGCACGTTATGGCGAAACGGCTAATTCGGGCAGAAGTCGACAGTTCCCCTGAATCGCCACTCCGCTCACCGATGCGGCGCTCAGGTGTGCCCGTGGGGGGCTGCGCATGGCAGGCCGGCCTGCCGGACAGAACCCGGGTGCGCCTGCCCAGTGAGATCATTTGGCCTGTGAAGTGATGTCGTATGGTCGGGACAACGCCACCGTCGGCTGTCAACGCCGACGCCGTCACACGAGGGAGCCCTAAGTGACGCAGCAGCTGTCGCAGACCCCGTCCACCGAGCCCGAGCTGACCGGAGTCCGCAACTTCCGCGACGTCGGCGGACTGCCGACCGGGGACGGACGGCAGGTGCGGTACGGACGCCTCTACCGCAGCGGCCATCTGGCACACGCCACGGCGGGCGACGCGACCTTCCTTGCGGGCCTGGGCCTCCATACGATCTTCGACTTCCGCAACGCGGCCGACCAGAAGCTCGAAGGCCCGGACATCGAGCTGCCGGGCGTGCGCAATGTGAATCTGCCGCTGACAGACCCGGCCGACGGCGCGGAGTTCTGGAAGATGGTCCGGGACGGCGATCTCGACGAGCTCAGGTCGATACTGGCCAACGGCAAGGCGGCCGGCCGGATGACGGAGACCTACCGGCTGATCATCAAGGAGCGGACCGCGGAGCACAGCCAGGTGCTGCACGCACTCGCGGAGGACAGCGTCCCGGCGCTGATGCACTGCGCCGCGGGCAAGGACCGCGCGGGGCTGTCGATCGCGGTCGCCCTGCTCGCCCTGGGCGTGGAGCGGGACGCCATCGTGGCGGACTATCTCAAGTCCAACGACCCGCACCGCCGCTATCTGGTGAAGCGCGGGGACAACGCACCCTCCGGGACGTCACCCGAAGTGATGGACCTGCTCAGCCCGCTGTTCGACGCGCGCACCGAGTACCTCGACGCCGCCTTCGCCGCCATCGAGGAAACCTGGGGTGACGTCGAGCGGTATCTGAACGACGGGCTGAAGCTCGCCCCGGAGACCCGCGAGCGGCTGCATTCGCATTTCCTTGAGGATGCCTGAGCAGCCGTCGGCGGCGGTCACTGGTTCTGCCCCCCGAGCAGAAACAGCAGGTACAGGAAGGCCGCGAAGAGATGGCCCGCCACCAGATACGCAAAGAGCCGCACCACCAGCCCTGTGGGGAATGAACGCTCAGGTTTCTGCCCTGGTTTGCCCATTGATGTCACGATCCTTTCCCGGGTCTCAGATATGCGGATGCACATCGGGGCTCTGCAGCAGCGTGTGGACGAACAGCACCTCGGCGCCTTCGCGCCCGGTCGCCGCCAGCCGGTGCGGGGTGAGCGAGTCATAGTGGGCGCTGTCGCCGGGGGCGAGTTCATGGACGCTCTCCCCCAGCGTCAGCCGCAGCCCGCCGCGCAGCACATACAGCCACTCCTCGCCGGGATGCACCCGTACGAGATCACCTTGGGTGCCGTACGGGATCTCCAGCCGCAGCGCCTGCAACGCCCGCCCGGGCCCGCCTGTCTGGTGATACGTCCAGCCATCGGCCTCGGCGGGCTCCCGGCTGCCCGCCCGGATCACCGGCTCACGCTCCGGCGGCGTCTCGCCGAGCAGCTCGGCGACGGTCGTCCCATAGATCCGGGCGAGCGCCAGGAGCATCGGCAGCGAGGGCTGGCGACGGCCGGTCTCCAGCCGGGAGAGATGGGCCGGGGACAGCCCCGCCCGCTGGGCTGCGCTCTCCAGGGTGAGGCCGCGCCTGCGGCGCAGCTCCCGGAGCCGCGGGGCGACGTCGGGCAGCGCCTCGCCCGGAGCAGACGAGGAGGGGGCAGAAGAGGCGGAGAAGGAGGCGGAGGAGGCGCCGGGGCGGCGGCCTCCGGGGAGGCTTGGCATGCCTCCATTCCGCCAGGATCTTTCCTCATGGGCAAATTTCTTGCCTGTGAGGCAAAAGCGCTCCGCGGACGGCCGACTCAGCGGGCGGCGATCGCCTGCTTCACCAGTGTCTTTCCGAAGTCCCAGATCAGCCCGCCGCCGCTGTGGGCGTCATCCATGACCGCGGTGAAGGCGGCGAGGAACCGCTCGACCTCGCGTTCGCCGATGATCAGCGGCGGAATGAGCTTGATCACTTCAAGCTGGTCTCCGGACACCTGGGTGAGAATCCGGTGCTTCTGCAGCAGCGGCACCACCACCATCTGCGCGAAGAGGCCCTTGCGGGCCGCCTGGAGCATAGCCCAGCGCCCGCGCAGCTTCAGCGAGGACGGTCCGCCGAACTCGATGCCGATCATCAGCCCGCGGCCGCGTACATCGTGCAGCAGCTCATAGCGGTCCTTGAGCGCGATGAGCCGCGTCTTGAGCAGCTCCCCCGCCGCCCGCGCGCCCGCGACGATCTGCTCGTCCTCGATCACCGACAGCACGGCGAGCCCGGCGGCCATCGCCTGGGCGTTGGACCCGAAGCTCGCGGAGTGAACGAGCACCCGGTCCATCGACGAGTAGACCTTCTTGAAGATCCAGTCCCTGCCGAGGGTGGCCCCGACGGGCACATAGCCGCCCGAGAGCGCCTTCGCCACGCAGACCAGATCGGGCTCGACGCCGTCCTCGTGCTGGTACGCGTAGAAGTCACCGGTCCTGCCGAGCCCGGTCTGCACCTCGTCGGCGATGAGCAGCGCTCCGTGCCGGTGCAGCAGTTCCCGGGCGCCGCGCAGATAGCCGGGCGGCGCCTCGTGCACGCCCTTGCCCTGGATGGGCTCCACCACCAGGGCGGCCACATCGCCGCGGGCGAGCTCCGCCTCAAGCGCGGCGAGATCGCCCAGCGGCACCGCGGTGTCGGGCAGCAGGGGGGCGAATCCCTCGCGGAACCCGGGCTCGCCGTTGACCGACAGGGAGCCGACGGTCAGTCCGTGGAAGGCGTGGGAGCAGTACAGGATCCTGGGCCGCCCGGTGGCGTACCGGGCGAACTTCAGCGCGGTCTCCACGGCTTCGGTGCCGCTGTTGCCGAAGAAGACCCGGTCCAGATGCGGGCTGTGGGCCAGCAGACGTTCGGCGAGCAGCCCCGGCAGCGGCGGGCAGTCGAAGCGGGTCAGATCGGCGAGTGAGGCGTCCAGGACGTCATGGAGCGCTTTGCGTACGACGGGGTGGTGCCGGCCCAGGCCCATCACCCCGAAGCCGGCGAGCATGTCCAGATAGTCGTTGCCGTCCGCGTCGAAGAAGTACGCGCCCTCGGCCCGCTCGTAGACCTTGTCAAAGCCGATGGTGTGCAGCATGCGGGGCAGCTGGTGGTTGAGATGCCTGGTATGCAGCCGGTGGCGTTCGCCGCCGCGCTCCGCGAGGAGTCTGGCGAGGTCGAAGCCGGTGCCCGTCATATCGCCCGTCGAGGTCATGAGGCGTTCTCCTTGGCGGCCAGTGCAGCGCTGATCTGTCCTGCGATCTCCACCCCGGTGAGGCCCGCGTCGGCGAGGGCCTCGCTGCGCTTGGCGTGGGCGAGGAACTGCTCGGGGATGCCGAAGGTGCGCAGCGGCATATCCACCTCCGCGTCGCGCAGCGCCTGGGCGACGGCCGCGCCGACCCCCGAGCTGCGGCTGTTGTCCTCGACGACCGCGGTGAGGCGGTGGCGTGCCGCGAGCGGCGGAAGGTGTGCGTCCACCGGTTTGACCCACCGCGGGTCGACGACGGTGCAGCCGAGTCCGCGCGCCTGAAGCAGTCCGGCGGCCTCCAGACAGACCCCCGCCAGCGCGCCCGCCGACACCAGGAGCACTTCGGGGTCCCCGGTGCGGCTGGGCCGGTGCAGTACGTCCATGCCGCCGATCCGGTCCAGCGCGGGGACGGGATCGCCGACGGACTCCTTGGGGAAGCGCACGACGGTCGGCGCGTCGTCGACGTCGACGGCTTCGCGCAGCAGCTCGCGCAGCCGCTGGGCGTCGCGCGGGGCGGCGATCCGCAGTCCGGGGACGACCTGGAGGATGGACATGTCCCACATGCCGTTGTGGGACGCGCCGTCGGCGCCGGTGACGCCGGCCCGGTCGAGGACGAAGGTGACGCCGCACTTGTGCAGCGCCACATCCATCAGCACCTGGTCGAAGGCGCGGTTGAGGAAGGTGGCGTACACCGCGACGACCGGGTGGAGCCCGCCGGTGGCGAGGCCGGCGGCGCAGACGGCGGCGTGCTGCTCGGCGATGCCCACGTCCCAGACCCGGTCCGGGAAGCGCTTGGCGAATTCCGTCAGTCCGACGGGCTGCAGCATCGCGGCGGTGATCGCCACGACGTCCGGCCGCTCCGCGCCGATCCCGGCGATCTCGTCGGCGAACACCGAGGTCCATGAGCGGCCCTTCGAGGGCGTGAGCGGCTCACAGGTGTGGGGGTCCATCACGCCGACGGTGTGGAAGCGGTCGGCCTCGTCCAGCAGGGCGGGGGCATAGCCGCGGCCCTTCTGGGTGAGGCAGTGGACCAGCACGGGGCCGTGGAACCGCTTGGCGCGGCGCAGGGCCGATTCGACGGCGTCGATGTCATGGCCGTCGATGGGCCCGACGTACTTCAGCCCGAGATCCTCGAACATGCCCTGCGGGGCGAAGGCGTCCTTGAAGCCTTTCTTCGCGCCGTGCAGCGACTCGTACAGGGGGCGGCCGATGACGGGGGTGTGCTGAAGGACGTCCTTGCCCCAGGCCAGCACCTGTTCATAGCCGTCGGTGGTGCGCAGGGTGGCGAGGTGGTTGGCGAGGCCGCCGATGGTGGGGGCGTAGGAGCGTTCGTTGTCGTTGACGACGATGACGAGGGGGCGGTCCTTGGCGTCCGCGATGTTGTTCAGCGCCTCCCAGGCCATGCCGCCGGTGAGCGCCCCGTCGCCGATGACGGCGACGACATGGTCGTCGCGCCCGAGGACCTCATTGGCCTTGGCCAGGCCGTCGGCCCAGCCCAGAACGGTCGAGGCGTGCGAGTTCTCGATGACGTCGTGCTCGGACTCGGCTCGGGAGGGGTAGCCGGACAGGCCCCCCTTGGCCCTGAGCCGGGAGAAGTCCTGGCGGCCGGTGAGCAGCTTGTGCACATAGCTCTGGTGGCCGGTGTCCCACAGGACCTTGTCCCTGGGCGAGTCGAAAACCCGGTGCAGGGCGATGGTCAGCTCGACCACGCCGAGGTTCGGGCCCAGATGGCCGCCGGTCCTGGCCACCGCATGGATAAGGAACTGCCTTATCTCTTCGGCGAGTTCTTCGAGTTCGGCGCGCTCAAGCGCCTTGAGGTCATGTGGTCCCCGGATGTTCTCCAGCATGGCTGTGCTCCCGCCCCCTCTCTGTCGCCGCCCGGATCACTCGCGTGGTCCCGAGACCGTTTCCCGCGCCGCCCTCAGGGACTCCTTCAGCGAACCCATCGTGGCGAGCACGGCGGTGGGCTCATAGCCGCAGTGCGCCATGCAGTTGGCGCAACGGGGGTCCTTGCCGCGGCCGTATTTGTCCCAGTCGGTCTCCTCGATGAGCTCCCGGTAGGTGGGCACATATCCATCGCTCATGAGGTAGCAGGGGCGCTGCCACCCGAAAAGCGAATAGTTGGGGATGGCCCAGGCGGTGCAGGGGAAGTCGGCCTTCCCTTCGAGGAAGTCGAGGAACAGCGGCGAGTGATTGAGCCGCCAGCGCCGCCGGTTGCCTCCGGCGAATGCCTTCCGGAAGAGTTCCCGGGTCTGCTCCACGCCCAGGAAGTGCTCCTGGTCGGGGGCTTTCTCATAGGCGTAGGCGGGCGAGATCATCATCTCGTCGACCTGGAGCTCGTCATTGAGGTAGTTGAGCACCTCGACGATGGTCTGCGGGGTGTCGGTGTTGAAGAACGTGGAATTGGTGGTGACCCGGAAGCCGCGCCGCTTGGCTTCCTTGATGGCGGCCACAGCCTCGTCGAAGACGCCTTCCTTGGCGACGGACTCGTCATGCCGTTCGCGCAGTCCGTCGATGTGCACGGCGAAGGCGAAATAGCGTGAGGGGGTGAACTTCTCCATCTTCTTTCGCAGCAGCAGGGCATTGGTGCAGAGAAACACATATTTCCGCTTGGCGACCAGCTGCCGTACGATCTCGTCGATCTGGGGGTGCATCAGCGGTTCGCCGCCCGCGATGGACACCATCGGGGCGCCCGACTCCAGCACCGCGCCCACCGCCTGGGCCACCGGCATCCGCTGCTTGAGCACGCCCGCCGGGTGCTGGATCTTGCCGCAGCCCTCGCATTTGAGGTTGCAGGCATAGAGCGGTTCCAACTCGACGATGAGCGGGAACTTCTCGCGCCTGCGGAGTTTCTGTTCAAGAAGGTAGGTCCCGACCCTGATGGTCTGGCGGAGCGGCATGGCCATCTGGCTCACCTCCTGGGGAGCAGCAAAGAACGGTGCCATTCAAAGAAAGCGGGAACGACGGAGCGAAGAACGCGGAAGGCTGATATTCCACCGCGTACCGTGCTGATGCGGACCAGTTCATGCTCTGGAGCGTCCACGACCACCCGGACGGCCGCAACCGGACGCGGCCCGGCCGCCAGCGCCGCGCCGAGCGTGGCGGCGGACTCCATATCGACGGCGAGGGCGCCCGACGCCCTCAGCTCGGCCCTCTCCAGGCCGCGCACGACATGGTCGGAGCCGGTGAGCGGGCCGGTGTGCACGGTACGGCCGGGCACGGCCCTGGCCACCGCCGCCACCAGCCGGGCGGCGTCCGTACAGCGGGTGACCCGGTCCCCCAGCCGGGTCTCGTCGGCGACGACCAGATCACCGGGGTGCATGCCGGGGGCCAGCCCGGCGCAGAAGCCGGAGGCGACGACCGCCGCGGCCGCGGCCGCGGGGTCGGCCAGAGCGCGGCGCAGGGACTTCTCCGCGCTCTGCGGCCCCATGCCGGTGCGCAGCACGGTCGCCGGCGCGGGGCCCCCGTGGCCCCGGCCGCCGCTGCGCAGGGCGAGCTTCTCGATGCCGAGGGCGCAGGCGATCAGCAGGGGCGACGCGTCGCGCAGCGGCTGCCCGCCGTCCGGCGGTTCGGGGGCTGAGCCCCGGAAGGTCTCCATCAGCCCCCCTCGCGGACGCCCGCGCGGATCATGCGCGGCTCACCGCGCACATAGCGGCCGAGGGCGGTGAGCGGGAAGACCTGCCGGTACAGGTGGTAGTTGATGGAGAAGTCCCAGGGGAAGCCGGTGCCGGTGAACTGGGGCTCGTCCCAGCTGCCGTCGGGCCGCTGGGTCGCCGCCAGCCAGGCCGCTCCCCGCTCGGCCGCCTTGCTCTCCCGCTCCCCCGCGGCCAGCAGCGCCAGCAGCGCCCAGGCCGTCTGGGAAGCGGTTGAGACGCCCTGCCCGATCCACCGGCGCTCCCGGTAGGAGCGCAGGTCCTCGCCCCATCCGCCGTCCTCGTTCTGCACGGAGGCCAGCCAGTCCACGGCCCGCCGGATCGCGGGATGGGCGGCGGGCACCCCGGCGGCGATCAGAGCGGGTACGACGGAGCCGGTCCCGTACAGATAGTTGACTCCCCAGCGCCCGAACCAGGCGCCGCTCGGCTCCTGCTGCCCGAGCAGCCAGGCGACGCCGCGCCGTGCCCTCGGGTGGGCGGCCAGTCCCTCGTACGCGAGCATCTCCACGACGTGCGCGGTGACATCGGCCGACGGCGGGTCGATGACCTCGCCGAAGTCGCAGAACGGCAGCCGGTTGGGGAAGGGGGAGTCGTTGTCGGCGTCGAACGCGCCCCAGGCGCCGTTCTTTGACTGCATGCCGAGGTTCCAGCGCACGCCCCGCGCGATCGCGATGTCCACCCGGAGGGGGTCGGGGTGCCTGACCCTGCCGAGGGCGAGGACGACCTCCGCGGTGTCGTCGATGTCGGGGTAGGTGTCGTTGTGGAATTCGAACGCCCAGCCGCCCGGGGTGAGATGGGGC
The DNA here is from genome assembly GCF_026420845.1 of Streptomyces sp. PR69. Classification (GTDB taxonomy): domain Bacteria; phylum Actinomycetota; class Actinomycetes; order Streptomycetales; family Streptomycetaceae; genus Streptomyces. The sequence goes on from NZ_JAOWCB010000003.1 coordinate 274,429, forward strand.
CTGCGTACGGCCCAGTCCCCGGTCCGGGAGATCTGCTCGCCCAGCATCCAGTCGGCGGCCCTGACGAGAGCCGGGTGGTCGGCGGGCAGTCCCGCGTCGGCGAGCGCGATCACGGCGAGACAGGTGTCCCAGACCGGCGACTGACAGGCCTCGATCATCCGTGCGCCGTCCGCGCGCCAGACGGCGAACCGGTCCAGGGAGGCGAGTCCTTCGCGCATCACGGGATGGTCGAGGTCGTAGCCGAGCAGATGCAAGGCGATCAGCGAGTACACGGCGGGCGGCTGAATGCCGCCCCAGCAGCCGTCGTTCTCCTGGCGCTCGATGATCCAGCGGGCCGCGGTGTTCATCGCGATGCGGCGCAGCCGCCGCGGCGCGACCTTGTGGTAGAGGTGCAGGGCCTTGTCGGCGCGCTGGAAGAAGCCCTGCCAGCTGACCGCGGGGGCGAGCGCCTGGCGGGGGCGGGGCCGGGCGGGGTCGGTGTGCAGCTCGTCCAGCGGGAAGGGCGCGGGCCGCACCGGGCGCTTCGCGGAGACGACGGTCAGGGGGACGATGGTCTGCCGCGCCCACTGGCCGAAGTCGTAGATGTTCAGCGGGAACCACGGCGGCAGGAAGATCAGTTCGGGCGGCAGTTCGGGCAGGTCGTCCCAGCTCCACCAGCCGAAGAGCGCCAGCCAGATGCGGGTGAAGACCCGGGTGGCGGCGATGCCGCCCTGCTCGCGGATCCAGGCGGAGGCGCGCGCCATATGGGGGTCTTCGGGGCGGTCGCCGGCCAGCCGCAGCGCCACATAGGCCTCGACGGTCGTGGACAGTTCGCCGGGGCCGCCGTGGAAAGTGGCCCACGTCCCGTCGGAGCGCTGCTCGCCGCGGATCCAGCGGGCGGCGGCCTCGGTGACCGTGTCGTCCCGGATGCCGAGGAACTGCCGCAGCAGCAGATCCTCCGCGTCCATCGTCACATTGGTCTGCAGGTCGCCCTTCCACCAGCCCTGGGCGTCCTGGTGGCCGAGGAGGCAGTCGGCCGCGCGCCGCATGGCGTCCTCGGCGCTCCGTGCGAGACTGCCGGCGCCGCCCGCCGCGGGACGGATGCCGGTCGCTTCGCCGGACGCGGCGGGGCCGGCCACGGGGGGCCCGCTGCTTCCGTCGGTCGTCGCTGTCATGGCTTCCCCTTCGTGCAGTCGTTCTCAGCTGCTGGGTCTGCCGTCGGCCGACGCCGCATGCGGTGCCGGCCGGCGACTTCCTGGGGACCGGTGAACTTCGGTTCGGCGGTGTCGGCCCCCCTCAGAACGCGGGTATGCGCGGGTCGCTCATCTCTTGCGGACGACCACGAAGTCGGCGAGCGCGGCGAGCTGGTCGCGGATGGGACCGGGCATGTCGACCGAGTGCAGCGCCTCGATGGCCACGGCGTGCTGTCGGCGCGCTTCCTGGGCGGTCCACTCGCGCCCTCCCGCTTCCTCGATCAGCGCGGCCCGTGCGGCGAACTCCTCCTCGGAGAAGCTCTCGACGTCGCTGCTCTTGGCGTCGGCGGCGAGCAGTTCGCCGAGCCGGGCGGCGGCGGGCCCTTCGGCGGCGAGTGCGGCGACGACCGGCAGGGACTTCTTCCGCTGGCGCAGATCGCTCCAGGTCTGCTTGCCGGTGGCCTCCGGGTCGCCCCAGATGCCGAGCAGATCGTCGACGGCCTGGAAGGCGAGGCCGAGGTGGCGGCCGTATGCCTCAAGGCGGTCGGCGACCCGGTCGTCCGCCCCGCCGAGGACCGCGCCGATGGAGACGGCGCAGGCCAGCAGCGCACCGGTCTTGTTGCCCTCCATCTCCAGGCACTCCTCGACGGTGACCCGCTCGCGGTGCTCGTACGAGATGTCCTGTGCCTGGCCATCGATCAGCTTGCGGGTGGCGACGGTGAGCCGCCGGGCCGCGCGGCCCGCCTCGACGGTGCCGAGCTCCAGCAGCACCTCGCCCGCCAGGGCGAACAGCGCGTCGCCGACGAGGATCGCCTGGGCGGGTCCGTGCACCTTCCAGACCGTGTCCCGGTGGCGGCGCTGCTCGTCGCCGTCCATCAGGTCGTCGTGCAGCAGGGAGAAGTTGTGCACCAGTTCCACGGCGACCGCGCCGGGCACGCCGACCTCGGCGGGCGCGCCGGCCGCCTGTGCGGACAGCAGCGCGAGCGCCGGGCGCACGGCCTTGCCGCCGTCGCCTTCGGCGGGCCGCCCCTGGGCGTCGATCCAGCCGAAGTGGTAAGCGGCCACGGTGTCCATGGGCGGCGCGAGCCGGTCCACGGCGGCGCGCAGCACCGGGGCGGTCATCGCCCGCCCGCGCTCCAGCAGCGCGGCGATGTCCACGCTGTGGGCTCTGTCTGCGGTGTCTTCGGCAGCGTGCGCCGAGGGCACTGGGGGCACGGTCTCTCCTCTTGTTCCGGTGCGAAGGCTCATGCCGCCTCCTTGATCGGATGGTCGTGGTGGCGGCCGAGCGTCGCGAGAGCGGCGCCCGCGGCGCGCAGTCCGCTGCGCACGGCGCCCTCCATGGTCGCGGGCCAGCCGGTGGCGGTCCACGCGCCCGCAAGGTACAGGCCGGGGGCGCGGGTGCGCGCACCGGGCCTGAGGCGGCCGACGCCGGGCGTGGGCGCGAAGGTGGCGGCGCGTTCGCGGGTGACGAAGAAGTCCCGCACGCGGGCGTCCCGGGCGGCGGGCAGCAGCCGCTCCAGCTCCGGCAGATAGGTCTCGCGGAGCCGGGCGACGGGCGTGTCGATCTCGTCGTGCGCGGCCGACTGGGAGACGGCCAGATACTGGCCGTCCTTGGCTCCGGAGGCGTCCGTGCGGTCGAAGACCCACTGGACGGGGCTGCCGAGGGCGGCGAAGAAGGGGCGGCGCAGCACGGTGCGGTCGTACAGGACGTGCAGATTGAGGATCGGGGCGGTGCCGATGTCGAGGAGCCGGTCGGGGTCGTCGAGCGCCCCGTGCGGCAGCAGCGCGTGCGCCTCGCGCTGGGCGACGGCGAGGACGACGGCGTCCGCGGTCAGCTGGTCTCCCCGGAGGCCGATCTGCCAGCGGCCGTCACCGGTGCGGGTGAGGGAGCGGACGCGGGTGGACAGCTCGGTGCGGACCCCGGCCGAGTCGAGGGCTTTGCGGGCGAGCGTGTCGTGGAGTTCGCCGAGCGGCACGCGGGCCCAGCCGATGTCCGCGGCGCCGGGTTCGGAGAGCAGGCCGCTCTTGAAGACCATGGCGGCCAGTCCCATGGAGGCGTGTCGCGCGGTCGCGTTCAGCGTCGCCACGCCGACGAGGTCCCACAGGGCTTCGACGGTGCGCCCTGACTGGCCGTGGCGGCCCAGCCAGGTGGCGAAGTCGATGCCGTCGAGTGCCGGATCGGCCGGGTTGAGCCGTTTGAGTGCGAGTGCGGCGCGGCCGACGCTCGCCCGCTCGGCGAGGGAGAGATGCGGATACGCGGCCAGGCTGGCGGCGAGGTGCAGCGGCACGGGCAGGGCGGTGCGCCGGAGCCTGCCGAGCCGCGGGCCGCGGGGGTGGGCGACGTCGAGGACGGGGACGTCCAGCCGTCGCTGGAGGGGGGCGAGACGGGCGCCGTCGACGCGGTCGAGGAACCAGCGGTAGGCGGTGCAGCAGCGCAGATAGACATGCTGCCCGTTGTCGACGGTGAGCTCGCCGCGGCGGAAGGAGAAGGCGAGGCCGCCCAGCCGGGGGCGGCCTTCGACGAGGGTGACGTCGAGTCCGGCGCCGGCGAGTTCCAGCGCCGCGGTGATGCCGGCGAGTCCGCCGCCGACCACCACGGCCGAGTGTCCGGCGCGGCTGTCGTGTTCCGTCATGCGCCCTCCCCTCGGACGGCCGCCTGATTCTGGGACGCCGCCGGGCGGCGGCGGGTTGCAGGGGTGCGCCGCGGATGCATCAGGCGCGCCCCCTCTGGTTCCGGCGGGTGACATGGCGGGCGTCGAGCCCGGACAGTCCGCGTACCGCGACATAGGCCTTCTCCCGGCCGGGCAGTGAGACCCTGCCGCGCAGTACAGCCTGCGGGTCGCGCTCGATCCGGTCCAGAAGGCGGCGGTAGATCCCGGCCATGGCGGCGACGCAGGCGCCGCTGCGCCGGTCGAGCATGGGCAGCAGCCGGTACCCCTCGGCGAACAGGGCCCGGGCGCGGCGGACTTCGAAGTGCACCAGGCCGGCGAAGTCGGAGCCGGGCGGCGGCGCGGAGCTGTGGAAGCCTTCGGAGCAGCCGAACTTGGCGAGGTCGTCGGCGGGCAGATAGGTGCGGCCGTGTGCGGCGTCCTCGCGGATGTCGCGCAGGATGTTGGTGAGCTGCAGGGCGAGGCCGAGCGTGTCGGCGTACTCGGCGGCGCGCTCGACTCCGCGCGCGCCGGGCTGGGTGCCGAACACGCCGAGGGAGAGCCGCCCGATCGCTCCGGCGACACACCGGCAGTAGAGCTTCAGATCGTCCCAGGTCTCATAGGTCTCGCCGCGCACGTCCATCAGCACGCCGTCGATCAGCTCGTCGAGGCCGCCCAGCGGGATCGGAAAGCGCCTGGCCGCGTCGGCGAGGGCGACGGCGACGGGGTCGGTGTCGTCCTCGCCGACCGCGCCGCGGCGGACTTGCTGCAGCAGTTCGCGGGTGGCTTCGAGCCGCTCGCGCTTGGCGTCGGCGTCCAGTCCGCCGTCGCCGATGTCGTCGACGCGCCGGGAGAACGCGTACAGCGCGGACATGGCCTGGCGCTTGTCGGTCGGCAGCAGCCGGATGCCGTAGGCGAAGTTGCGCGCCTGCCGTCCGGTGACGGCCTCGCAGTAGGTGTATGCGGCCATGACCGGCGCGGGCGGCTGGGTCGGTGACTCCATCGTCCGGCTCACCTCTCTCTACGGGCTCTTCGCAGAACGGCGGCCGTCTCCCGCAGCAGCTGCGCCGTGGAGGCCTTCGGCGGCCCTGGCAGTACATCGAATCCGGCGGCCGCGATCGCGGCGAGGGCGGCCCGGCCCCCGGCGACGAATCCGGCGAGCAGCAGCCGCAGCCTTCCGTGGACGCTACCCACGAGGGGGGCGCCCTCATCCAGCAGCCGCCGGGCGCGTTCGGCCTCGAAGGCGATCAGCGCGCGCACCGACGCGCCCCCTGTGGGGGCGGCCAGGTCGGCCTCGGTGACATGGAAGCGCCGCATGTCCTCCGCGGGCAGATAGACGCGGTCGCGCCCGAGGTCCTCGGCGACGTCCTGAAGGTGCTCGACGATCTGGAGCGCGGTGCACACGGCGTCGGAGCGGCGGATGCGGTCGGGCGTCGCGGTGCCGGTGATCTGCAGCACCAGCCGGCCGACGGGGTTGGCGGACAGCTCGCAGTAGGCGGCGAGGTCGTCGTAGCTCTCGTAGCGGCGTACGCGCTGGTCCTGCCGGTTGGCCTCGATGAGGCCGAGGAACGGGTCGGGGGTGAGGGAGCAGCGGCGCACGGTGGGGACCAGGGCGCGCAGCAGGGGATGGCCGGGCGCGTCGCCTGCGGGGTCGAAGGCACGGTGGAGGTCGGTTTCGAAGGCGTCGAGCAGGGCGAGCCTGTCGTCTGCCCGCTCGGGGGCGACGCCGAGGCTGCGGGCGTCCGCGCCGCCGGGTGCGAGGTCGCCGTCGCCGATGTCGTCGACGAGGCGGGCGTAGCCGTAGACGGCCATCAGGTCGCTGCGCCAGGCGCGGGGCAGGAAGAAGGGGGCGACGGGGAAGTTCTCGTGCGCGGCCTTGTCGAGGGTGGCGGACGCGTCGGCCCCGGGGGCGGCGTGCGCGGCGACGGTGTGCTCCGTGGGGCTCTCCATGCCCTCGGCCGGTTCCGTCAGTCGCCCCGGGCCGCGGGCGCCCGCCGCTGCGGGCTGCCGGGCGCCGGTCACTGCGGGCTGCCCGGCGCGGGGACGGCGAAGACTTCGCGAAGCTGGAGATTTCCCGTCATTGCCGTCACATCTCCCGTTCTACACTGCCGACCCATTACATCCTATTTCGGACACGCCGCCGGGCGTCAGCACCGGTACAGCTTACGTTGTACAACGCGCTCCGTTGCGTGCGGGTGTTGTCCGCATTGCCGGAACACCGCCTCTTGGCAGGACGCGGAAAAGCCCCCGCTGGATGCTCGGGGCGGGGGCTTTCCTCCGGGCGCGCCGGCGCTACTTGCCGGTCTCCTTCTCGTACGCCTTGATGACCTCGTCGGTGGGGCCGTCCATCAGCAGCTCGCCCTTCTCCAGCCACAGGACGCGCTCACAGGTGTCCCTGATCGACTTATTGCTGTGGCTGACCAGGAAGACGGTGCCCGCCTCCTTGCGCAGCTCGCGGATGCGCTCCTCGGAGCGGATCTGGAAGCGGCGGTCACCGGTGGCCAGCGCCTCGTCGATCATCAGCACATCGTGGTCCTTGGCCGCGGCGATGGAGAACCGGAGCCTGGCCGCCATGCCGGAGGAGTAGGTGCGCATCGGCAGGGTGATGAAGTCGCCCTTCTCGTTGATCCCGGAGAAGTCGACGATCCCCTGGTAGCGCTCCCGGATCTGCTCCCGTGACATGCCCATGGCCAGGCCGCCGAGTATGACGTTGCGCTCGCCGGTGAGATCGTTCATCAGCGCCGCGTTGACGCCCAGCAGCGAGGGCTGGCCGTTGGTGTAGACCCGGCCGCTCTCCGCGGGCAGCAGGCCGGCGATGGCGCGCAGCAGGGTGGACTTGCCCGAGCCGTTGGTGCCGATCAGGCCGATGGCCTCGCCCCGGTACGCGGTGAACGACACACCGCGCACGGCGTGCACCTTGCGCATCCCGCGGGACTCGCCCTTGTCGCGGCGGAGTATCCGGTTGAGCGCCGCGGTGGCGCTGCCGCGTCCGCCGGAGCCTCCGTGGACCCGGTAGACGATGTGCAGCTCGTCGGCGATCACGGTGGGCACGCGGGCGCCGGACGTGTTGTCGGTGTTGTCAGCCACGGCCGTACCGCTCCTCAGCCTTCCAGAAGTACACAAAGCCCCCGATGCCGACGATGAGCGCCCAGGCGAGGCCGGAGGCCCAGACATGCTCGGGCAGGTTCTCGCTGCCGTATCCGTCGATCAGGGCGAAGCGGATCAGGTCCATATAGATGGCCGCCGGGTTGTACATCAGGACATCGGCGATCCACGCCGGCTTGTCCTTGAGCATCAGCGGAATGGAGAACATCACGCCGGACGCATACAGCCAGGTGCGCATGATGAACGGCATCAGCTGGGCGAGGTCCGGGGTCTTGGCGCCGAGACGCGCCATGATCATCGCCAGCCCGGTATTGAAGACGAACTGCAGTGCGAGCGCCGGGATGACCAGCAGCCAGGACAGCGAGGGGTAGCTGCCGAAGGCCATCACGATCGCTATCAGCACGATCATCGAGAACAGCAGCTGCTGGAGCTGCTGCAGGGAGAAGGAGATGGGCAGCGCGGCCCGTGGGAAGTGCAGGGCGCGCACCAGGCCCAGATTGCCGGAGATCGAGCGCACACCCGCCATCACGGAGGTCTGGGTGAAGGTGAAGACGAAGATGCCCGTCACCAGGAACGGGACATAGATCTCGTTGCCCATCCCCCGGTTGGCGCCGATGATCAGACCGAAGATCAGGAAGTAGACGAGGGCGTTCAGCAGCGGCGTCACCACCTGCCACAGCTGTCCCAGCTTGGCCTGGCTGTACTGGGCCGTGAGCTTGGCCTGCGAGAACGCCAGGACGAAGTGGCGGCGGCCCCACAGCTGGCGGACATACTCGGCGAGCCCCGGCCGGGCGCCGCTCACCGTCAGTCCGTATTTGGCGGCGAGCTCCGCCGGCGACAGACCGGCGTCCGGCGATGGCGGAGGGCTCATCGTGATGGCGCCGTCATGGGTTGTGTCACTCACAAGTGGAAACTTTCGTCTTCAAGATGCGCGACAGTTCGGGCTCTGATGCGTGAGCCCGATGCTCTCAGAACCGAGCTTGTCAGATGACAGGAGGTCGGCCCAGCCGGGTGAGCCGCCATACCGTACGCCACTTCATGGGCCGACGGGGACCGCAAGGAGTGCGCCAGCCCTCCCGGAATCCGCCGAACCATGCCTTGAGCGCCGGCACGGAGGGCCGCCGCAGCAGGGTGAGCAGCACCCAGACCCCCAGATAGCAGGGGATCAGCGGGGCCGGCAGATTGCGCCGCGCCACCCAGACCCGGTTGCGGGCCACCATACGGTGATAGACCGCGTGCCGGGAGGGGGGCGTCGTCGGATGGAAGAGCACCATGTCCGCGCGGTAGTCGATGGCCCACCCGGCGTCCAGCGCACGCCAGGCGAGATCGGTCTCCTCGTGGGCGTAGAAGAACTCGTCCGGCAGGCCGCCGACCTCCGCGAGGACCTGGGTGCGGACCGCGTTGGCGCCGCCGAGGAAGGTGGTGACCCGGGAGGAGCGCATCGGGTCAGAGGCGCGCAGCCGCGGCACATGGCGGCGCTGGGTCTGCCCGGTGACCGGGTCGGCGATGCGGAAGCTGACGATGCCGAGCCGCGGGTCCTCGTCGAATGCCTGGCGGACCAGGTCGGCGGTGGCGGCGTCGGGCAGCAGCCCGTCGTCGTCGAGGAAGAGCAGTACGTCCACGTCCGAGCCGGCCGGGCCGAACGCCTCGATGCCGACATTGCGGCCGCCGGGGATGCCCAGGTTCTCGGGCAGTTCCACGGAGCGCACGCCCTCGGGGAGGCCCGTGACGGGCGCGCCGTTGCCGACGACCACCACGTCGATGGGGTCGCCGTGCTGCTTGGCGACCGAGTCGAGCAGCGCCCGCAGCTCTTCGGGGCGGTCGCCCATGGTGATGACGACCGCGCCCAGCTTCATCTCGCTCATCTCCCCCGCCCTCACCTCAGCCTGCTGGAGGCGAGGATGGAGACCAGGTGCAGCAGGGTCTGCAGGACCGCGATGCCCGCCAGGACCGCGATGCCGAGGCGGGTGAAGAACAGCTCGCCCTGGACCGTGTCGAGGATCGCGGCGGCGAGGATGAACAGGCTGGCCTCGATGCCGCCGACGAGCCGGTGGAATTTCAGCGCGGCCGCGGCGCGGCGGGCGAGCGCGAGACCCGAGGAGCGGGGCACGGACGCCTCGTCCTTGACGGCGGGCAGTCCGCTGCGGGTGCGCGCCACGTCGACCAGGTCGGTCTCGGCCTTGATCAGGATCGCGCCGAGGGCGGCGACCGTGCCGAGGAACGCCCACAGCCACTCGGGCCGGCCGTCGCCGAGGACATCGGCCCCGCGCACGCCGAAACCGACGAGCAGGGCCGCCTCACAGAGATAGTGGCCTATCCGGTCCAGATAGACGCCCGTGATCGAGGTCTGGCCGCGCCAGCGGGCGACCTCGCCGTCGACGCAGTCCAGCAGCAGATAGACCTGGAAGAGCACGGCGGCGAGGATCGCGCCGGTCAGCCCGGGGATCAGCAGGGCCGCGCCGCCCAGCACGCCGACCACGATCATGAGGTACGTCAGCTGGTTGGGCGTGATCCTGGTGTTCACCAGATACGGGTCGACACGCAGCGAGATCTCGCGCATGTACAGGCGCCCGGCCCAGTGCTCCCCGCTTCTGCGGTCCTTGACTCCCTCCGGGTGGACGACCGGACGGAGTTCAGCAACTGATGGTCTTGGCATAGTCGGCGTATGCGTCCCTGATCTGGTCGGTGGCGAGGTCGAGGTGCTCAAGGATGGTGAAGCGGCCCGGCCGGGTCTGGGGGGCGTACTCCACGGCGGCGATGAACTCGCCCACGGAGAATCCGATCTCCTCGGGCAGCACCGGCAGGCCGTGCCGGCGCAGCACCTCGGCGAAGAGCCCCGCCTGTTCCGTCGCGCCGCGCAGATGCATCGCGAAGGCCGCGCCAATGCCGACCTGCTCGCCATGGCTGGCGGCGCGCTGCGGGTAGAGCAGATCGAAGGCGTGGCTGATCTCATGGCAGGCGCCGGACGAGGGCCGCGAGTCGCCGCTGATCGACATGGCGATGCCGGAGAGGACCAGCGCCTCGGCGAGGACGGTGAGGAACTCGTCGTCGCCGACGCCTCCCGGATGCCGCAGCACGGCCTCGCCCGCGGTGCGCGCCATCGCGGCGGCGAGCCCGTCCACCTGCTCACCGGTGACCTCGTGCGACAGCTCCCAGTCGGCGATCGCCGAGATATTGGAGATCGCGTCGCCGATGCCGGAGCGCACGAAACGGATCGGGGCGTCGCGGACCACGTCGAGGTCGATGACCATGGCGATGGGCGACGGCACGCCGTACGAGCCGCGGCCGTTGTCATTGTCGAGGATGGAGACCGGCGAGCAGAGGCCGTCATGCGCCAGGTTCGTCGCGACGGCGGCCATCGGCAGTCCGACCCGGGCGGCCGCGTACTTGGCCACGTCGATGATCTTGCCGCCGCCGAGGCCGATGACCGCGTCGTACCGCTTGCCCTTCATGGCGTCGGCGAGCGAGACGGCGGAGTCGATGGCTCCGTCGGCGACGGGATACCAGTCGGCGCCCGGCAGCGCCGGCGCGAGCCTCTCGCGCAGCGCCTGGCCGGAGCCGCCGCTGATGGCGACGGCCAGCTTCCCGGAGGGCGAGATCCGCTGGTCGGCGAGGAGCACGGCCAGTGAGTCGAGGGCGCCGCGGGAGATGTCGACGACGACCGGGGACGGGATGAGACGGGTCAGTACCGGCACGCGATCTCACGGCCCTTCGCGAGGTCGTCGTGGTTGTCGATCTCCACCCACTCGACCTCGCCGATGGAGGCGACGTCGATCTGGAAGCCGCGGTTGACGAGCTCCTGGTAGCCGTCCTCGTAGTAGAGGTCGGGGTCGCGCTCGAACGTCGCCTTCAGGGCGTCGGCGAGATCGGCGGCGGCCTCGGGCTCGATGAGGGTGACGCCGATGTACTCGCCCGCGGCGCTCGCCGGGTCCATCAGCTTGGTGATCCGCGTCACGCCGCGGCCTTCGGCGGTGATCACCTTCATCTCCTCGTCGGCGAGCCGCTTCACGGTGTCCAGCGCGAGGATGATCTTCTGACCGTCGCCGCGGGCGGCGAGCAGCGTCTTCTCGACGGAAACCGGGTGGACCGTGTCGCCGTTGGCGAGGATCACGCCCTCCTTGAGGACGTCACGGGCGCACCACAGGGAGTAGGCGTTGTTCCACTCCTCCGCCTTGTCGTTGTCGACGAGGGTGAGCTTCAGCCCGTACTTCGCCTCCAGCGCCGCCTTGCGCTCATAGACGGCCTCCTTGCGGTAGCCGACGACGACGGCCGCCTCGGTGAGGCCGATCTCGGCGAAGTTGCCGAGGGTGAGGTCGAGAACGGTGAGAGAACCGTCGCCCGCGGGGTCCACGGGCACGAGGGCCTTCGGAAGCGTGTCGGTGTAGGGGCGCAGACGCCGTCCGGCACCGGCTGCCAGTACAAGGCCGATCATGCTGGTTCTCCTTCGTCGTGTACGGCGGGTGCTCCGGAGGACACCCAGAAGCGGATGCTCTCGGCGAGCACCACAAGAGCCACGGCCCCGGCCAGGACGGTCAGCGCGAGGGTGAAGTCCGCGGCGGGCAGCAGCGCGGCGGCCAGCGTGACCGCCAGGATCCGTCCCTCGTGGCCGCCGGTCGCCCGCACCAGCCACTGCGGGGGCGCGCCGGTGCCGCCGCGGATGCGGTACACCGTGTCGTAGTGATGGTAGGCGACGGCGGACACCAGTCCGAAGGCGGCGGGCAACGCTCCGTTTACCTGAGCGTTGGCGGCGAGCGCGAGGATGACGCCGTATTCGGCCGCCCGGAACACCGGGGGAACCAGCCAGTCGAGGCTGCCCGTCAGCGGGCGGGCGACCGCGGCGGCGGAGGTGAGGACGTACAGCGCGGCGGCCGCGACGGGCCAGAAGGAGCCGTACGGGGTGAGCGCGGCGGCGAGGGTGACGGCGGCCGCGCCCGCGGCGGCCGCGGCGAGGGGTATCAAGCCGGGCAAGCCGGGCAGTCGAAGTGTCACCGGGCCCGCGAGGGGGCCGGTGTCGGCGAGGGCCGCGAGGGCCGCGGCGGCGCGCGGAGTCCGCCCTCCTTGCCCGCCATCGGGCAGGAGGGGCCCAGTTCTGCGGGTCAGCGAGCGCAGCACCCGGCCGGCGGTGGTGTAGCAGGCGGCGAAGCCGCAGCCGGCGAGCAGCGCGTAGAAGACGATCCTCGGGGTGGCCGCGGCGGTCAGCACGGCGATCATCGCCCAGCGTTCGCCGATCGGCAGCACGATCATCCGGCGCGCCCAGACCGTCCAGCCGACGCCGTCGAGGCGGTCGGAGAGCGCGGCGGTCGGCGAAGTGTTCCCGGTCGCGTCGTGGTTGGCCTCGTTGAAGGAGAAGTCCACGACATGGCGGCAGGTCTGGAGGACCATCGCGCCGAGCGCGAGCGCCCATACATCGTCGCCGCCGCGGGCGGCGCCGAGGGCCAGGCCCGCGTAGTAGGCGTACTCCTTCGCACGGTCGAACGTGGCGTCGAGCCAGGCGCCCATCGTGGAGTACTGCAGCGAGTAGCGGGCCAGCTGCCCGTCGGTGCAGTCCAGCACAAAGGAGAAGATCAGCAGCAGTCCGGCGGCGATGAACCCGGCGCGGGTGCCGGTGGCCGCGCAGGCGGCCGCGAGCAGCGCGGTGAGCAGGGAGGCGGTGGTGACCTGATTGGGGGTCAGTCCACGGCGGGCGCACCAGCGGGCGAGGTAGCGCGAGTAGGGGCTGATGCAGAAGGTCGTGAAGAAGCCGTCGCGGGCCTTGACGGCGGAACGGAGCCGTACGTCCTCCTCGTCGACGGCCTCGACGGCGGCGCGCGCCTGGTGGCGTGCCTCCAGCCCGGTCGGCACGGAGGCGACGAGCGACCCCAGCTCGGGCCGGTGCACGGCGGTTCCGCCCGCCTCCATGGCCTGCGCGAGCAGCTCGGGCAGGCTCTCGCGCACGGCCGACCGCGCGACGGGGCCGGACGGGTCCGCGGGCTCGTTCCCGCCGTGCACCGACGTCACGCCGCCCACGGCCGGGGACGCCGGCCCAGCGGTGCCCGCGCCGGAGGGCGGGGCACTGTCGTGCGGACGCGTGCTCGCCGCCGAGGCGTCGGCCACGCCGCGGGCCGCGTACTCGCGAGCGCCGCTGCCGGGCACACTGTCGGCGGCCGGAGCAGCCGAGGGCGCGTCGGCGCCGTCAGGCGGGTCCGTTCTCAGAGTGTCGGCGCGCGGCGGGCCGACCGGCCCCGTGCCGTCCGCGGGCAGGGAGCCGCTGCGGTCGGCCCGGTGCGGGGCGGCGGCTTCCCGCAGGGCGCGCAGCAGCGATGCGCGGGCCGCGGGCTGGGCCGTCACGGCGCCGGGGACCGCGGCCGCGGGGAAGCGCGGGTCGGTCAGCCCCAGACGCAGGGCGTGCACATGGCCCACGAAGCACGGGTCGACGACGGCGACCCGCTCCGCGGCCGGCACGGCGGCGAGCTGCGCGGCCGCCTCCTGTGCGCCGGAGGCGAACCGCACGTCGAAGCCCAGCGACCGCAGATCGCCCTCGAGCGACGATCCGGGTACCGGCGTGCCGGTGAGGATGGCGGTCGACAGACGAACTCACTCCTTGGAGCTGGCGGTGCTGGTGCGCGGTGCGGCTCGGGGCCGTGCCACGGGAGGACGCGCGCCGGCTGAGGCTATCGGATGAACACGGGCGGGGGTTCACCGGTCGTTCACGCCCTGGAGGCCCGCCGGCTCATCATCGTCGATGATCACCCCGGCCTCCAAACCGCCCCCGTACGGCCGCCGCGCGCCTTCCCCGCGGCCGCCTGGCGCGGCGGCCTGGCGCGGCCGTCGGCCGGGAGTCGGCCGGAAGTCGGACGGAAGTCGGACGGGTGTCGTCACACGGAGCTGACCTGGAGACGTCTCCGCAGGTCAGAGGAGATGACAACGGTGTTCAGCGCCATGTTTGGCGGATACCCCCCACCCGTAGTTCACTGAGGTTCCGGCAGATCATTTCCGACGACCGGGGAGGCGGCCTCATGGGGGCTGGGCACGATCACGGGCATACGCACGACGGGCGGCCGCCCAGCGGCACCGCGGGCGCCGCTTACCGGAGCCGGCTGCGCATCGCGCTCGCGATCACACTCAGTGTGATGGTCGTCGAGGTCGTCGGCGGTGTGCTGGCCAACTCTCTCGCCCTGATCGCGGACGCGGCCCATATGGCGACGGACGCGGTGGGGCTCGGCATGGCGCTGCTCGCGATCCACTTCGCCAACCGGCCCGCAGGGCTGAACCGCACCTTCGGCTTCGCACGGGCGGAGATCCTCGCCGCTCTGGCGAACTGCCTGCTGCTGCTCGGCGTCGGCGGCTATCTGCTGTACGAGGCGGTGCAGCGGTTCATCACTCCGGCGGAGACCAAGGGCGGGCTGACGATCGCGTTCGCCGCGGTCGGCCTGGTCGCCAATATGATCTCGCTCTCCCTGCTGGTACGGGGGCAGAAGGAGAGCCTCAACGTCCGCGGGGCCTATCTGGAGGTGCTCGCCGACGCCCTGGGCTCGGTGGCCGTGCTGATCTCGGCCGGGGTCATCCTCGCCACCGGCTGGCAGGCGGCCGACCCGATCGCCTCTCTCGTCATCGGTCTGATGATCGTTCCGCGCACGCTCAAGCTGCTGCGCGAGACGATAGACGTCCTGCTGGAGGCGGCTCCGAAGGGCGTCGACATGGCCGAGGTGCGGGAGCACATCCTTCAGCTGCCCGGGGTGGAGGGTCTGCACGATCTGCACGCCTGGACAATCACCTCGGGTATGCCGGTGCTCTCCGCCCATGTGGTGGTCAGCCCCGAGGTTCTCGACGCGATCGGCCACGAGAAGATGCTGCATGATCTTCAGGGCTGTCTGGGCGACCACTTCGACGTGGAACACTGCACCTTCCAGCTTGAGCCAGCCGGTCATGCGGCCCATGAGGCGCGGCTCTGTCACTGACGGCCGGTTCCGTCACCAACGGCCGGTTCTGTCACCGACGGCCGACGACGACCGCACAAGCGTCAACTGCGCGTCTCTCACACCACCCGGGACGGTGAAACCGGTGCGGTTTCCCGCACTGTCGAAGTACGGACAAGCCGCTTTTGTACGGCAGACTGAGCGGGCCCCAGGACCGAAGTGAAGGATGGGTATGCCGACCACACCAGCCACCGCGGCGAACAGTCCGTCGAACGGCGCACCGGAAGCGATCCTGCTCGAACTGGTCGATGAGCACGGCAACACCATCGGCACCGCGGAGAAGCTCGCCGCGCATCGGGCGCCCGGGCAGCTGCACCGGGCGTTCTCCGTGTTCCTCTTCGACGAACAGGGGCGGCTGCTGCTCCAGCGCCGCGCACTGGGGAAGTACCACTCCCCCGGCGTCTGGTCGAACACCTGCTGCGGGCACCCCTATCCCGGCGAGGCGCCGTTCACGGCGGCCGCCCGGCGCACCTTCGAGGAGCTGCGGGTGTCGCCGTCGCTGCTGGCGGAGGCGGGCACGGTCCGCTACAACCACCCCGACCCGGATTCGGGGCTGGTGGAGCAGGAGTTCAACCATCTCTTCGTGGGTCTGGTGCAGTCCCCTCCGCGACCCGACCCGGACGAGGTCGGCGAGACGGCCTTCGTCACCCCGGGGGAGCTGGCCGAGCTGCATGCCGACGCCCCGTTCTCGGCGTGGTTCATGACCGTGCTCGATGCGGCGCGGCCGGCGATCAGGGAGCTGACGGGGCCGTC
This sequence comes from Streptomyces sp. PR69, assembly GCF_026420845.1. Lineage (GTDB taxonomy): Bacteria > Actinomycetota > Actinomycetes > Streptomycetales > Streptomycetaceae > Streptomyces. The sequence continues at coordinate 290,062 of NZ_JAOWCB010000003.1, forward strand.
CGGGGGCTGGTGAGCGGGTCCGCCGTACGAGACGGCGCGGCCGCGAGCGGCAGCGCCGCCCAGATGATCTTGCCACCGTTCGCCGTGTGCTCGACATCGCAGGTGCCGCCCGCCTCAAGGGTGATCTCACGGACGAGCAGCAGCCCGCGGCCGCCCGTCTGGCCGTAGTCCGTCTCCAGTGGTTTGGGCCGGTAGGGGTGGTTGTCCTCGACGGCCACCCTGATCCAGTCGGGCGAGACGGCGACCTCCACCGCGATCTGGGGCGACAGCAGAGCCGCGTGCCGTACGGCGTTGGTGACCAGCTCGGAGAGGATCAGCAGCAGCCCCTGGAGGAGGTCGTCCCGGACGGGCACGGCCTGGCGGGCCAGCAGATCCCGTACGGCGTGTCTGGCATGGGGGACGGACACCTCGACCGCGGGGACGGTGAACCGCCACACTCCCTCGTCCGCCGACGGCCGGGCTGGGACGCTCCCGCGGCTCTCCATCGTCTGGCACCCACCCTCGCTTCGAGGCCACTGACCACCGGGTAACAAGTGTTGGGAGGGTGTTGGTCCATACCGGGCACCTGAACAGAAGTCAGCGTCTATCGACGCCTTTTGATCAGGTGTGTACGACAGGGCGAGTTGCGCGACCGATGTTGGTCGTCTTCTCATCGCTCCGGATTGATTGGTTTATCCGGTCGCTCGACCATGCCGATGACCCGCCGTCCGCCGAGGCCGACCGCGATCAGCCCGAGCCCGTCGAACAGCAGCGCGAGCGAGAAGAAGGTGCCCAGCACATAGCGGCTGCTCTCCGGCCAGTTGCCGAGCACCAGAATGCCCAGCAGCAGCCCGAAGGCGCCCTGCACCAGCGTCCAGCCGAACTGCGGCCCGCGCACCACCACGCTGCCCACCAGCCGGAAGAGGCCGCCGGTGAGGAAGAGCAGGGCGGCGAACATCGTCAGCGCCTCCGCCGAACCCTCCGGATGGCGGATGACGACCACACCGGCCGCGATATTGAGCGCCGCGACCACCACGGCCAGCCAGAAGAAGCTGCTGCCGCGCGACTGCACCGCCTGGAGCAGTCCGACCAGTCCGCCGATCAGCAGCAGCCAGCCGAAGAGCAGCATCGAGGTCAGAGTCGCCGCAGCGGTGTAGACGAGCCCCACGAGCCCGCCGATCACCAGGATCGCGCCGAGCAGCGCAAGCCAGCCGAAGCTGCGGCTGAGCCTTCTGCCGTCCCAGGCGGAATCGGTCACGGGGTCAGCCATCGACGCCTCCTCGCAGCAGCGCACCAGCCCCTTCCTGATCGTACGATCACATCGCCCGGATAGCATCCGGCGCATGGAGCCCGAGCTGCAGCACACCGTCGCCGACGGCACGGCCACCGTCGTCATCAGCAACCCAGCGAAGCGCAACGCCATGACCGCCGGCATGTGGCGCGCCCTGCCCCCGCTGCTCGACGGGCTCGCCGCGGACCGCCGTGTGCGGGCGCTCGTGCTGACCGGCGCGGGCGACACCTTCTGCGCCGGGGCCGACATCTCGGCGCTGCGCGCACCCGGCGAGGAGCAGCAGCGGCTGGCGGTGCTGGCCGAGGAGGCGCTGGCCGCCTTCCCCAAGCCCACGCTGGCCGCGGTGCGGGGCTACTGCGTGGGCGGCGGCAGCCAGCTCGCGGCGGCCTGCGATCTGCGGTTCGCCGAGGAGGGGGCGCTGTTCGGGGTGACCCCGGCCAAGCTGGGGATCGTCTATCCCGCCTCGTCGACCCGGCGGCTGGTCGCGCTGGTGGGTCCTTCCGCCGCCAAGTATCTGCTCTTCTCGGGCGAGTTGATCGGCGTCGAGCGGGCGCTGCGGACCGGCCTGGTGGACGAGGTGCTGCCGTCCGGCGCGCTGGACAAGCGGGTCGCGGAGTTCACCCGGGTGCTGACCGCGCGCTCCCAGCTCACCCAGGCGGCCGCCAAGGAGTTCGCGGCGGGCCGGGACGACCGCGAGGCGCACTGGGCGGAGCAGGCCCGCGGCAGCGGCGACACCGCGGAGGGCGTCGCCGCGTTCCTGGAGCGCCGGGCGCCGCGCTTCGACTGGTCTGTGTGAGACCGTCCACACGGCTGCGGCGGCCGCCGTCCGGCGGGTCGCTCCCCTGTGACGGCCCGGCGGCCGGGGCCGCCGCCCCTGCTCAGCCCCGCGCGGCCGCCGCCTCCTTCTCGTCCTTCCCCGCCTCGGCCCTGCGCCGCCAGTAGTCGACGACCTCGGCCGGGGCCTTCTCCGGTGAGCCCGCGTCATACGGGGGCTGCGGGTCGTACTCGGTGAGCAGCTGCACGGACTGGGCGGTGAAGTCCCCGGAGACCCGGCCGAGGAGGTGCAGGGCCATGTCGATGCCCGAGGAGACGCCGGCGGCCGTGACGTACCTGCCGTCGAAGACCACCCGCTCCCCCGTGGCCTCGACGCCGAAGCGGCGCAGCTCGTCCATCGCCAGCCAGTGTGTGGTGGCCCGGCGGCCGGTCAGCAGGCCCGCCCCGGCCAGCACCAGGGAGCCGGTGCACACCGAGGTGGTCCAGGCCGAGGTGGCGTCGACCGCCTTCAGCCAGTCCGTGACGGTCTTGTCGCGCATGGCCGCACGGGAGCCGGGGCCGCCCGGCACCAGCACGATGTCCGGGGATCCCACCTCGTCGAGGGCGCGGTCGGCGACCAGCGCCAGGCTGCCCTGGTCGCCCCGGACCGGCCCCCTCTCCTTGGCGGTGAACACGGTTTCGGAGCCGGGCAGCCGGCCCAGCAGCTCATAGGGGCCGACGGCATCGAGGGCAGTGAACCTGTCGTACAGCAGTATGGCGATCTGCATCGCGTTCCTTTCGGTTCAGCGGTCATCGGTTCAAGGGGATTCGGCGTGTGCGGGGACGGGGCCGCGGAAGCGGCGGCGGTACTCCGCGGGCGCGGCCCCGAGGGTTCTGACGAAAGCGCGGCGCATCGCCTCCGGCGTGCCGTAGCCGCAGGCCCGCGAGATCTCCTCGACGCCGTCGCGGGAGTCCTCCAGCAGCCTCCTGGCGTGTTCAAGACGGACCCGCTCGACATAGCGCCCCGGCGTCATGCCGGTCTCGGCCTGGAAGGCGCGGGCGAAGTGCCGGGGCGAGAGCCGCGCACGGGCGGCCAGCGCCTCGACCGACAGATCGCCCCCGGGATGCTCGCTGATCCAGCGCTGCACCTCGCGCAGCGGCTCCCGGCGGGCGGTCTGCGCGGCGAGCTGGGCGCTGAACTGCGCCTGGTTGCCCGGTCTGCGCAGAAAGACCACCAGGACGCGGGCGACGGCGAGCGCCGCCTCCCGGCCGTGGTCCTCCTCGACCAGGGCGAGAGCCAGATCGATGCCCGCGGTGACCCCGGCGGAGGTGGCGATCTCCCCGTCCCTGACGAAGATCGGGTCCGGGTGCACGTCCACCTCCGGATGGCGGCGTGCGAGGCGGTCGCAGTGCGCCCAGTGAGTGGTCGCCCGGCGGCCGTCGAGCAGCCCCGCCTCGGCCAGCAGCAGGGCCCCGGTGCACACGGACAGCAACCGCTGGGCCCGGGGGGCGTGTTCGCGCAGCCAGTCGATCAGCCGCGGGTCGGGCGTACGGGTGCCCTCGCCTCCGGGGACGAGCAGCGTGTGCTCCACCTCGGCCTCGGCGAGCGGCATGTCCGGCGTCAGCCGCAGTCCGCTGGCGGTGCGGACGGGCGCTCCGTCGAGCGAGGCGGTGCGGATCGGGTACGCGTCGGCGTCGGCGTCGCCGGTGAAGTGGCCGGCGGCGGAGAACACCTCCACGGGCCCCGTGACATCCAGGCTCTGCACATCGTCGAAGAGGACGACGAGGACGGGTCGCTTCGTCATGGCTTCATCCTTCGCGGGCGCGTGGATGGCCGCAATGACGAAGACCCCACCTTTCCTGCCGTCCCTCGCGTGCCCGCAGCGCCTCCGGGCGGCTTCCGGGGGGCTTCCGACCGTACCAACCAGTCGGTAGCGTGCAGTCATGACCACTCTGCCCGCGCGCGCCGGACGGCGCTGCCACAATGTGCTCAACCCGCTGCACTCGACCGTGTACTTCTCGCCCGACTACGAGAAGGAGATGGCCCGGCTCGGACTTGAGGGCTGGGGTCCCGCCTACTTCGCGTCGCGGTCCGCCGCCATGGGCGCGGTCGGGCCTGGCGCGGTCACCGCGGCCTTCTACAACTTCAGCCATGAGGCGATCGCCCGGCACCTGCCCGCCGCCTGGTCGCAGGCCGCCCCCGAAGAGGTGCTCGCCGCCCGGCTGCGCGCCGTGGACGCCACCCTGCGGCGGCTGCTCGGCGAGGACGTCATCTCCTCCCCCGAGCTCGCCGAGGCCGCGCGGCTCGCGCTGCGCGCCGCCGAGGCGTGCACCCGCCACGCCCGCCCGCTGTACGCGGCGCACGCCGACCTGCCCGTGCCCACCGAGCCCCATCTCGCGTACTGGCACGCCGCCACCCTGCTGCGCGAGCACCGCGGGGACGGCCATGTCGCCGCGCTGATGTCCCTCGGCCTCGATCCCCTGGAGGCGCTGGTGAGCCACACCGCCACCGGCAAGGGCATGAACCCTCAGTGGGTCCTGACGACCCGCGGCTGGCAGTCCGCCGACTGGGAGGCCGCGCAGGAGCGGCTGCGGGCGCGCGGACTGCTCGACGGCGACGGCGAGCTGACGGACGAGGGCACGGCCCTGCGGGCGGAGCTGGAGGACCTGACGGACCGGTTGGACGCGGCTCCGTACGAGCACCTGGGCACGGACGGCGTGGAGCGGCTGACCGAGCTGGGGCGCGGTTATCTGGTGACGGCCGCGGCGGCCGGGGCGTTCCCGGAGGATCTGCTCGGCAAGGGCTGACGCCGGGCGCGACGGGCCGCGCGGACGGGGGCGCGCGACACGCCGCCCTGCCGCGCGGCACAATGCACTCTCAAGCACAGCCAGCGTGAGAAGGCGAGTCGGGACACCGTGACGACGTCCATCGAAGGCAGGATCGCCGAGGAGCTCGGCGTACGGGAGCGGCAGGTGAAGGCGGCCGTCGAGCTGCTCGACGGCGGGGCGACCGTGCCGTTCATCGCGCGCTACCGCAAGGAAGCGACCGAGATGCTCGACGATGCGCAGCTGCGCACGCTTGAGGAGCGGCTGCGGTATCTGCGGGAGCTTCAGGAGCGGCGGACCGCGATCCTCGACTCCATCCGTGAGCAGGGCAAGCTGGACGATGCGCTGCAGGCGCAGATCCTGGCCGCCGAGACCAAGGCGCGGCTGGAGGACATCTATCTGCCGTTCAAGCCGAAGCGGCGGACCAAGGCGCAGATCGCGCGGGAGGCGGGTCTTGAGCCGCTGGCCGAGGGCCTGCTGGGCGATCCGTCCGTGGAGCCGCTCGCCGCCGCGGCGGCGTTCGTGGACGCGGACAAGGGCGTCGCGGACGCGGCCGCCGCGCTGGAGGGCGCACGGGCGATTCTGACGGAGCGTTTCTCCGAGGACGCCGATCTGATCGGCGAGCTGCGTGAGCGGATGTGGACGCACGGGCGGCTCGCGGCGAAGGTGCGGGAGGGCAAAGAGGAGGCGGGCGCGAAGTTCGCCGACTACTTCGACTTCGCCGAGCCGTTCACCGAACTGCCCTCGCACCGGGTGCTCGCGATGTTCCGCGGCGAGAAGGAGGAGATCCTCGACCTGGTGCTGGAGCCGGAGGAGCCCGGTGACGGGCCTGCCGAGGGGTCGGCGTACGAGGCAATCGTCGCCGCCCGCTTCTCCATCGCCGACCGGGGGCGTCCGGCCGACAAGTGGCTGAAGGACACGGTGCGGTGGGCCTGGCGGACGAAGATCCAGGTGCACCTGGGGATCGATCTGCGGACGCGGCTGCGTACGGCCGCCGAGGACGAGGCGGTACGGGTCTTCGCCGCGAACCTGCGGGATCTGCTGCTCGCCGCGCCCGCGGGCACGCGCGCCACGCTGGGCCTCGACCCCGGCTTCCGCACCGGCGTCAAGGTCGCCGTGGTCGACGCGACCGGCAAGGTCGTGGCCACGGACACCATCTACCCGCACGTTCCGGCCAACAAGTGGGACGAGTCCCTGGCGACGCTGGCGCGGCTGGCGAAGCAGCACGCGGTCGAACTGGTGGCGATCGGCAACGGCACGGCGTCGCGGGAGACCGACAAGCTGGCGGGCGAACTGTGCGCCCGGCACCCGGAGCTGAAGCTCACCAAGGTGATGGTCTCGGAGGCGGGAGCGTCCGTCTATTCGGCCTCCGCGTTCGCCTCGCAGGAGCTGCCGGACCTCGATGTTTCACTGCGCGGGGCCGTGTCGATCGCCCGGCGGCTGCAGGACCCGCTGGCCGAGCTGGTGAAGATCGACCCCAAGTCGATCGGCGTGGGCCAGTATCAGCACGACCTGTCCGAGGTGAAGCTGTCGCGCTCGCTTGACGCGGTGGTGGAGGACTGTGTGAACGGCGTCGGCGTCGACGTCAACACCGCGTCCGCGCCGCTGCTGTCCCGGGTGTCCGGCATCGGGGCGGGCCTCGCGGAGAACATCGTCGCCCACCGCGACTCGAACGGACCCTTCCGCTCCCGGAAGGCGCTGAAGGACGTGGCGCGGCTGGGCCCGAAGGCGTACGAGCAGTGCGCGGGCTTTCTGCGCATCCGCGGCGGGGACGATCCGCTGGACGCGTCCAGCGTGCACCCGGAGGCATACCCGGTGGTGCGGTCGATGGTGAAGAAGTCGGGCGGCGAGGTCGCCTCGCTGATCGGCAACACGGCGGTGCTGCGGTCGCTGAAGCCGGGCGACTTCGTGGACGACACCTTCGGCCTGCCGACGGTGACGGACATCCTCCGCGAGCTGGAGAAGCCGGGCCGCGACCCGCGGCCCGCCTTCAAGACGGCCTCCTTCAAGGAGGGCGTGGAGAAGATCGGCGATCTGACGCCGGGGATGGTCCTGGAGGGCGTCGTGACGAACGTCGCGGCCTTCGGGGCGTTCGTGGACGTCGGTGTGCACCAGGACGGGCTGGTCCATGTCTCCGCGATGTCCAAGACCTTTGTGAAGGACCCGCGGGATGTGGTCAAGCCCGGCGACGTCGTCAAGGTGAAGGTCCTGGACGTCGACATCCCGCGCAAGCGGATCTCGCTGACGCTGCGGCTCGACGACGAGGCCGCGGGGGCGGGAGGCGGCGGCCGTCCGCCGAAGCAGCGGCAGGGCGGCGGGGGGCGCGAGCGCGACCGCCGCGGCGGCACTGGCTCCGGCGGCGGAGGCGGCGGGCGGCCGGGGCCCGCGCCCGCGAACAGCGCGATGGCCGACGCGCTGCGCAAGGCGGGTCTGCTGGACGGGGGCCGGGGGCGCGGCCGCCGCTGAGATGCGGGGGCTCCGCCCCCCGGCCCCCCGCGCCTCAAACTCCCCCAGCTACCGCTGGGGGTACCCCCAGGCGGGGCTGATGTGCTGGCTCCCGCGCCTCAATCGCCGGCGGGGCTGGACTTCTGGCCCCTGCGCCTCAATCGCCGACGAGGCTGGATGTGCGCTGCCAATGGCGGCGGGGCTGGGGTTGGGCGCAGCCGAATCAAGCGCGTTGGGGGCGCCTCCCGGACCGGGTCTGGGGGAGTTTGAGGACACGGCCTTCAGGCCGTACGGGGGTCTGGGGGCGGAGCCCCCGGTTACGGGAACCCCAGGGGCGTAGAGGGGAAAGCGCGGCGCCTCAGTGCTCAAGGACCTTGCCCTCCGTCACCTCGACCCGCCTCGTCACCCGCACCGCATCCAGCATCCTCCGGTCATGAGTGACCAACAGCAGCGTCCCCGCGTAGGAGTCGAGCGCGGACTCCAGCTGCTCGATGGCCGGCAGGTCGAGGTGGTTGGTCGGCTCGTCGAGGACGAGGAGGTTGACCCCGCGGCCCTGGAGCAGGGCGAGGGCCGCGCGGGTGCGTTCGCCCGGGGAGAGGGTGGTCGCCGGGCGCAGAACGTGGTGCGCGGTGAGGCCGAACTTGGCCAGCAGGGTGCGGACGTCGGCCGGTTCGGTTTCGGGGGCGGCCGCGCAGAACGCGTCGAGCAGGGTGTCGGTGCCGTGGAAGAGCGCCCGGGCCTGGTCGATCTCGCCGACCACGACGCCCGAGCCGAGCGCGGCGTGGCCCGCGGCCAGCGGGAGCCGGCCGAGCAGGGCGGCCAGCAGGGTGGACTTGCCGGAGCCGTTGGGGCCGGTGACGGCGACCCGGTCGGCCCAGTCGATCTGGAGTGAGACGGGGCCGAGTCGGAAGTCCCCGCGCCGCACCTCGGCGGCGCGCAAGGTCGCGGCCACCGCGCCCGAGCGGGGCGCCGCGGCGATCTCCATCCGCAGCTCCCACTCCTTGCGGGGCTCCTCGACGGTCTCCAGGCGCTCGATCATCCGCTGGGTCTGGCGTGCCTTGGCCGCCTGCTTCTCGCTCGCCTCGCTGCGGAACTTCCGGCCGGCCTTGTCGCCGTCGGGGGCCTTGCGCCGGGCGTTCTTGACGCCCTTGTCCATCCAGGCGCGCTGGGTGCGCGCCCGCGTCTCCAGGGCGGCCTTCTTGTCCGCGTACTCCTCGTACTCCTCACGGGCGTGCCGCCGCACGGTCCGGCGTTCTTCCAGGTAGGACGCGTAGCCGCCGCCGTAGAGGGTGATCTGCCGCTGGGCGAGGTCCAGTTCGAGGACCTTGGTCACGGTGCGGGTGAGGAACTCGCGGTCATGGCTGACGACGACGGCGCCCGCCCGGAGTCCGGTGACGAAGGACTCCAGCCGCTGAAGCCCGTCCAGGTCGAGGTCGTTGGTGGGTTCGTCGAGGAGGAAGACGTCATAGCGGGACAGCAGCAGCGAGGCGAGCGAGGCGCGTGCCGCCTGGCCGCCGGAGAGCGCGGTCATGGGCAGGTCGAGGCCGATCGTCAGACCGAGCGAGCCCGCGATCTCCTCGGCACGCTCGTCGAGGTCCGCGCCGCCGAGGTGGAGCCAGCGCTCCAGGGCGGTGGCATAGGCGTCGTCCGCGCCGGGCGTGCCTGCCACGAGCCCTTCGGTGGCTTCGTCCATCGCCGCCTGGGCCGCGGCCACGCCGGTGCGGCGGGCGAGGAACTCCCGGACCGTCTCGCCCGCCCGCCGCTCGGGCTCCTGCGGCAGATGGCCGACCGCGGCGGTGGGCGGCGAGAGCCGCACCTCGCCCTGTTCGGGCGTGTCGAGGCCGGCGAGCAGCCGGAGCAGCGTCGACTTGCCCGCGCCGTTGACGCCGACGAGTCCGACGACGTCTCCCGGCGCGACGACGAGGTCGAGAGCGGTGAACAGCGAGCGTTCGCCGTGGCCCGCGGCGAGATCCTTGGCGACGAGGGTGGCAGTCATCAGAGCGCTGATCCTACGGGCGCGGGCGCCGGCGCGTCACCGAGATATGCGCGCGACGGGCACGCCGCCCGCCGTGCGGGCCGCCCGTAGACCCGCGGGCCCGCCGCGTGCGCCGGAAGGGCCGCGGCGGGCGGTGCGTCGCAGTCGGCCGGACCCGGCACTCGGCGGCGCGATCCTCAGCAGCGCCCCCGCCGCCCTGCGCCGTCGGGCCCGTCAGGCGACGTCGGGCGGCCGGGCTGAGCTGCGGGGCCTGTTCGATCTGTGCGACGCGCATGGGGGGGGAGGGACGAAGGGGGGCGGGGCACACCGTCGGCCGGGCAGGGGCGGCGGCGTGTGCGGGAGCAGGGTGCGCACCCGGTCGGTGAAGATCGCCGGTGGGACGTCTGAGGCGAGCGGCGGCGGCACGGCAGCGAGGTCGCAGGGCCGGAACGGCAGCGGCCGCCCGCCGTCGGCGAGGACCGCGCCCCCGCGCGCGTCGCCGGGGCGGGGTCGAAGGCGGCGTATGACCTGGTCCCGGCAGGCGTGCCGGGAGCATCGCCGCGTTACGGTGCGGGCATGAGCGGCAGCGAGATGAACGACAGCGATGTGATCGTGGTGGGCGGCGGGGTCATCGGGTTGACGACGGCCGTGACGCTGGCCGAGCGGGGCGGCGGGCGGCGGCGCGTACGGGTCTGGGCGCGCGACGCCCCGGCGGACACGGTCTCCGCGGTCGCGGGCGCGCTGTGGTGGCCGTACCGCATCGAGCCGGAGGACCTGGTGGGCGCCTGGTCGCTGGCCTCCCTGCGGGTGTACGAGCGGCTCGCCGCCCGCCCCGGCGAGACGGGGGTGCGGTTCGTCCCCGGCGTCCACGCGGATATGGCGCTCTCCGGTCTTGGGCCGTGGGCGGGGCAGGTGGCCGGCCTGCGGGAGCTGGGGCCGGGTGCGCCGGAACTGCCGCCGGGCTGCGGCTCAGGGCTCGCTGCCCGGCTGCCGCTGATCGACATGCCGGTGCATCTGGAGTGGCTGCGCGGCCGGCTGGCCGCGGCGGGCGGGCAGGTCCAGACCCGGGAGCTGGCCTCGCTCGACGAGGCGGCGGCCGCGGCGGGGACGGTGGTCAACTGCACCGGGCTGGGTGCGCGGCGGCTGGTGCCGGATGAGCGGATACGGCCGGTGCGCGGGCAGTTGACGGTGGTGGAGAACCCGGGGATCGACGAATGGTTCACGGCCGTGGACACGGCGGCCGGCGCGACCTACTTCTTCCCGCAGCCGGGCGGGCTGGTCCTGGGCGGCACCGCGGAGGAGGACGACTGGCGCACCTCCCCCGACCCGGCGACGGCCGAGGCGATCGTGGCCCGCTGTGCACGGATCCGCCCCGAGATCGCGCACGCCCGTGTGCTGGCCCACCGGGTGGGGCTGCGCCCGGTCCGCTCGGGCGGCGTACGTCTGGAGGCGGTGCGCCGCCCGGACGGCGGGCTGCTGGTCCACAATTACGGACACGGGGGCGCGGGGGTGACGGTCGCCTGGGGGTGCGCGGAGGCGGCGGCGGAGCTGGCCTCAGCGGCCCTTCCCTAGCTCCCGGCAAGCTCTGCCCTGGCGGGACGGCCGTTGTCTTCGCGCCCGCTTCCCGAGCCCGCACCGGCGCCGCCGCAGGCGGTCGCGGCCGGCGTCACAGCAGCCGTGAGCGCCAGGGGAGCCCTGGCGCTGCGCGGCGAAGGGGACATGTTCACGGGAAGGCGTGCTCGGCGCACAGGTCCCAGGCATCAGCAGCGGGCGAGCGGCTGGCCCTCCGTCAGGTGGTACGGGGCGCGGGCGTCGAGCAGCAGGGGCACGAGTTCGCGCTGCGACTGCCGCAGGGGCACCGTCGCGCCGCCCGCCGGGTCCGGGCGGGAGACGACGCCGTGCAGGGCGAGTTCGTCGTGCACGTCGGCGTACTGTCCGGCGCTCAGCCGGTAGCCGCAGGGCGGGTTCCGGAGGGTCTCGTCCGGGGTGGGCGGGTCGTTGTCCGCGCCGCCGAAGTAGACCGGTCCGTGGTCCAGCAGGCCCGACAGCCGGGCGGCGGCCGTGGTGGCCGCGATGCGGAGACGGCGTTCTCCGGCGTAGTCGAGGAGCCCGTCCAGGGCGGCGCGCTGACTGGCCACACGACGCCGCTTGTTGGCGGCCTGGTCGTGCTGTTCCTCGTCCGTCAGAGGGTCGACACGGCTCTCGATGAGCAGGCCGACGGCGTTCTTGACGCCCGAGGCGTTGCGGAGGATGCGTTCCTGGCCGTCGCCCGCGGTCTGTCTGACCGGTTCGCCGGTGACCGGGTCGGTCCAGATGCCGTAGGTGCCTGTGGTGAAGCCGTGGCGGTGTGCGGCGGGCCGCACATGGCGGCCGGACAGGATCCGCGCCTCCCGGTGGATTCCGGCGTCGGCATTGAGGTTGCGCGGCCACAGGTCGAACAGGTCCTTGTCGTAGTACGGCGGGGTGGCCCCGTACTCGTGCAGGTCGTAGACGACGTCGGGGCGTTCGTCGCGCAGGACGGCGGCCAGCGCGCGGCCTTCGGCGGTGCGCAGCGCGATGTGGTCGCGGTTGACGTCCACGCCGTCCGCGTTGCCGCGGGTGCCGGCTGCCCGCCCGTCGGGGTTGGCGGTGGGGACGACGAGGACGCGCGTACGGTCCAGAAGGCTGCGGGTCGCGCCGTCGCGCGCGTACGCCAGATCCCGCACGGCGCTCAGGCAGGCGTCGCGCCCGGCCGGTTCGTCGCCGTGCTGGCTGCACACCAGGAGCACGGTGACCGGGGCGTGCCGGGCCCCGACCCGTACGAGCTGGAGCGGACGGCCCTGCGCGGTCGTGCCGATCCTGCGGACCGACACCCGGTCGCCGGGGCCCGGCGCCCCGCGGTCGACCGCCGTGAGGAAGGCCTGTTCCTCCGCCCCGCTGGTCCAGCGCGCTCCCCCGCTGGTCTCAAAGCCCGTGCGGGGCTTGGGGTGTGCGGCCTGTGCGGGCGCGGTGACCAGCGGCGCGGCGAGTGCGGCGGCGGCCGCGGTCAGGGCGAGGGTGCGGAGCCGGACACGGGCGAACATCTGCTGCTGCCTCCCGGATGACGACAGGGTGCGCGACGAGGTGACTGCACGGCTGGCCGCGCATCGCGGGGTGCGGGGACGCGCGCCTCGGCATGAGCGGGGACGGTACTCCTGGCGACTGCCGTGCGACAGGGCGTCGTTCGGCCACGGGGGTGACGGGAAGCGGCCGCGGCGCGGGACGGGACGGGAGCGGGCACTCGCGTGCCGCGAGGACGCGCCTGGGCGGGGAGAGCGCTCTCCCGCTGCCCGGCCTCGCGCCGATACCCTGGGCGGGAGGCCGCTGAACAGGCTGGCAAGCAGATGAGGAGCGCCGTGTTGCCGGAGCAGACCGCTGGTTCGCGTCCCACTCTCGAAGCCGTCGCGGCCCGCGCCGGAGTCTCCCGCGCCACCGCCTCACGGGTCGTCAACGGCGGCGCGGGCGTGCGTCCCCCGCTCGTGGACAAGGTGCGGCAGGCCGTGGAGGAGCTGGGTTATGTGCCCAACCACGCGGCCCGCACCCTGGTGACCCGGCGCAACGGCGCGATCGCCGTGATCATCGCCGAGCCGGAGTTCCGGATCTTCTCGGACCCGTTCTTCGAGCAGCAGGTCCGCGGGATCAGCAGGGAACTGATCGCCTATGACGTGCAGTTGGTGCTGCTGTGGGTGGAGGGGCCGGGCGATCACGGCCGTATCGCCCGCTATCTGGGCGGCGGCCATGTGGACGGCGCGCTCGCCTTCTCGCTCCACCATGACGACGCACTGCCCTCCGTCATCCGCCGGGCGCGGGTGCCCGCCGTGTTCGGGGGGCGCCCCTTCCGTCCGGACGGGGGCGGCGAGCCCGAGGTCCCCTATGTCGACGCCGACAACCGCGGCGGGGCACGTGAGGCGGTGCGCCATCTGGTCTCACTCGGCCGCACCGGCATCGCGCATATCGCCGGGCCGCGCGACCAGACCTCCGCGCTCGACCGGATCGCCGGATACCACGATGTGCTGGTGGACCCCGACCCGGAGCTGATCCGGCAGGGGGACTTCACGGCGGAGAGCGGCGCGCGCGCCATGGCGGAGCTGCTTGAGCACCGGCCCGATGTGGACGCGGTGTTCGCCGCCAACGATCTGATGGCGTCGGGCGCCCTGCGCGTGCTGCGCGAGAGCGGCCGGAGGGTGCCGCAGGATGTGGCGCTGGTGGGTTTCGACGATATGCGCTCGGTCGTGGAGGCCGTCGATCCGCCGCTGACGACCGTCCGTCAGGACATCGAGGGCATGGGACGGTTGATGGTGCGGCTGCTGATGCGCGTGCTCGACGACCGGGGCGCGAATGGGTCGCGGTCCGGCGGTCCCGCCTCGATCATCACTCCGACGACGCTCGTCGTGCGGGCTTCCGCCTGAGCTCGTTGCGTGCGGGCGGGGGCGCGCTCCGGATGAGGGTCTTCCGCGGGAGCGTGCCGTCGCGCCGCGCCTGCTGCCGGGCGCGCCGGGCCAGCGGCAGATAGCGCAGCCGCTCGGGAAGCGCCGGCACCACGGCCCGTACCACCCGGCCGAAGCGGCGCAGCGCACGCTCCTGCCGGTCACTCCACTCAAGGCCGATCGCCTCACGGGCCTCGGGCGGCATCAGCCCGATGGTCATAAAGCGCCGGAAGCGCAGAATGCGCGGCAGCAGCAGCGGCCAGAGCGCGCGCAGCGCCAGCCGCAGCGCCAGCGGCCCGCGGTCGGGCGGCCGCACGGGCGCGTCGAGGGAGACGAGTTCGCGTACGACGGCAGTGGCCTCGATCTCTTCGGCGAGGACCGTGCGGTAGTACGGCCAGAATTCCTCCAGGGTCTGCGGCATGTCCCGGTCCCGAAGGCCCAGGATGCGCCCGACCCGGAGCCACTCCGCGTACAGGGCGCGCTCCTGCGCCTCGGTGAGCGGCCGGACCAGATAGCGGGCAGCGTGCTGGTAGACGGGGAAGCCGGTGGCGTGGACCCACGCGTAGTAGGCGGGGTCGAGCGCGTGGTAGCGGCGGCCGTGCGCGTCGACGCCCTGGATGGTCCTGTGCAGGTCGCGGAGTCTGCGGCCTTCGGCGGCGGCGTCCGGACCTCCGTACACCCACAGTTGGAGGGAGCGCAGCGAGCGTTCGCCGCGGCCCCAGGGGTCGGTGCGGAAGACGGAGTGCTCGTCGACGCCGGCGCCCACGGCCGGGTGGGCCACCTGCATCGTCAGGGCGGCGGGCAGCATCAGCAGCGCCCGCACATCCCCGGCCAGCGTCCACAGCACCCCGCCGGGCGGGGGCGGCACGGGGTCGGTTGCGGCGCTGCTCATGCGGTCTGCTCCCCGTGCCTGTACGTGCTCGATGCATCTTCCAGTATGCGCCGGTGCGGGGGCGGGTGAGGTGTTGGGGTGATCGTGCGGCGCAGGAAAGAAAGCCGCCTCCTGAGCATTACCAGAAGGTAACTGTGGCTGATTTGATGTGGCGCGCCGGTCCCGCCCCCCACAGTCCGAACCCAGGAGAATCCGTGCCGCACTCATACTCCGCGCTGCGCAAAATCCGCGGCGCAGCCCTGTCCTCGGCGCTCGCCGCCGCGCTCCTCGCCGTCGCCGCGCCGGGCGCGACAGCTGCCTCGGCCGCGCCTGGCGCGACGGCCGCGGAGACTCCCCGGCTGAAAGTGCTGTCGTACAACGCGTTCCTGTTCAGCAAGAACCTGTACCCGAACTGGGGGCAGGACCACCGTGCCGCCGAGATACCGAAGACCTCCTTCTTCAAGGGCAATGACGTGGTCGTGCTGCAGGAGGCGTTCGACAACTCCTCGTCGGACGCGCTGATGAGCCGGGCCGCGGCCGAATACCCGTACCAGACGCCGGTGATGGGCCGGTCCAAGAGCGGCTGGGACGCCACGGGCGGCGCGTACTCCTCCCTGACGCCGGAGGACGGCGGGGTGACGGTGCTCAGCAAGTGGCCGATCATCCGCAAGGAGCAGTACGTCTACAAGGACGCGTGCGGCGCCGACTGGTGGTCCAACAAGGGCTTCGTCTACGCGGTGCTCGATGTGAACGGCGCCAAGGTGCATGTGGTGGGCACCCATGCGCAGTCGACCGACCCGGGCTGCGACCCGGGCGAGGCCGCCGAGATGCGCAGCCGTCAGTTCCGGGCCATGGACGCGTTCCTGGACGGCAAGAACATCCCGGCCTCGGAGCAGGTGCTGGTCGCGGGCGACTTCAACGTGGATTCGCGCACCGCGGAGTACGCCTCGATGCTGTCCGACGCCGGTCTGGCGGACGCGGACGCGCGCACCGGGCACCCGTACTCCTTCGACACGGAGGAGAACTCGATCGCCTCCTACCGCTACCCGGACGACCCGCGTGAGGATCTGGACTATGTGCTGCACCGGGCGGGGCACGCCCGGCCGGCCGGCTGGACCAATGAGGTGATCAAGGAGTCGTCCGCGCCCTGGACGGTCACCAGCTGGGGTGTGGACTACACCTACACCAACCTCTCCGACCACTACCCCGTCGTCGCCTCCGGGCGCTGACCGGGCGGGCGTTGACCGCGAGGCATTGACCGCGAGGCGGTGACCGGCGGGCAGTAGCCGCCGGGCCGTAATCGCAAGCCCTTCGCAGCTGGTCAGAGGCCGTTTTTCGGCAGTGGCCGCAAGGGGTTGTCTGTGCCACGGTGGTGGCCATGACGGGTCTCGGGCACGTCCATGGCCACCACCATCACCACCATGATCAGGTGCTGGAGGGGTCCGCGCAGGGGCTGCGGACGCTCTGGTTCTCTTTCGCGGTGCTGGCGGCGACCACGCTGGTGCAGGCGGTGATCGCGGCGGCGTCGGGTTCGGTGGCGCTGCTGGGCGACACCGTGCACAACGCGACGGACGCGCTCACCGCGCTGCCGCTGGCCCTCGCCTTCGTCCTGGGGCGGCGCGCCGCCACCCGCCGCTACACCTACGGCTTCGGGCGCGCCGAGGACCTGGCGGGCGTCTTCGTGGTGCTGGTGATCGCCTCCTCCGCGCTCTTCGCCGGATATGAGGCGGTGCGCAGGCTCATCGAGCCGCAGGACGTGACCCATCTGCCGGCGGTGGCGGCGGCCGGTCTTGTGGGCTTCGCCGGGAACGAGTGGGTGGCCCGTGCCCGGATACGCACCGGCAAGAAGATCGGCTCCGCGGCGCTGGTCGCCGATGGGCTGCACGCCCGCACCGACGGTTTCACCTCGCTCGCCGTGCTGCTGGGCGCGGGCGGCGCGGCGCTGGGCTGGCGCTGGGCGGACCCGCTGATCGGCCTGGCGATCACAGCGGCCATCGCGGCGGTGCTCCGGGGCGCGGCCCGGGACATCTGGCACCGGCTGATGGATGCCGTGGACCCGGCGCTGGTCGACCAGGCGGAGACCGCGCTGACGGGGGTGGAGGGCGTGCGGGCGGTGAGCGCGGTGCGGCTGCGCTGGCTGGGCCACGGACTGCGCGCCGAGACCTCGATCCGCGTGGATCCGGCGCTGACGGTCGCACAGGCCCATGCGGTGGCACAGGCGGCGGAGCACGCTCTAGTCCGCGGCGTCCGCCGCCTGACGGCGGCGACGGTCCAGGTCCGTCCCTGACGTCTCGTCGGGGGCGGTCGGCCCCGGCTCAGCCGCCCCCCGGCTCAACAGGCTCCGTCCGCGTCGGGGTCGTACACCGCCATCGCGATGCCCCGCGCCGTCAGCCGCCCGGCGGGAGAGCCGACAACCGCCGCAGGGTTTCTCACCAGTGGTGAGACAGCAATACTGTTGGACTCAAGGCGAGGAGGCGGCAGCCGGGAAGTGAGGCGCGAGGCAGATGGCGACCGAGGCCGACGCCGGTGTGCACGGCGAGGAGATGACGCTCACCGTCGACGAGCTGGCCGCGCGGGCCGGGGTGACCGTGCGGACCGTACGGTTCTACGGCACCCGCGGACTGCTGCCCCCGCCGTCGATCGGGCCCCGGCGCGTGGGCCGCTACGGCCCGGCCCATCTCGCCCGGCTGGCGCTGATCGAGGAGCTCCAGCACCAGGGCATGACGCTTGCCGCGATCGAACGCTATCTGGAGCAGCTGCCGGACGATCTGAGCGCCCATGACCTGGCGATCCACCGTGCGGTGGTGGCCTCCTGGGCGCCGGACTCGCCCGAGGAGGCCACCCGGGCCGAGCTGGAGCGGCGTGCCGGGCGGGAGCTGTCCGGGCAGGACGTCGAGCGGCTCGCGGCGATGGGCGTCCTCCAGCGCACCGGGGAGGGCGAGGAGGGTTACCGCCTCGATCCGGGGCTGCTGCGGCTCGGTGTGGAGCTGCTCGACGTGCCCATCGCGCACGAGACGATCCTGGCCGCCCGCAGCGTGCTGCTGGAGCACTCGCGGGCGGCCGCCCAGGAACTCACCCGGCTCTTCCGCGACGAGGTGTGGGACCCCGGGCAGGTGGCCGCGATGAAGTCGCTGTCGGCCCATATGCAGCCGATCGTGGTGCAGGCGCTGGTGACCGCTTTTCAGCGGTTTCTGAAGGAGGAGCTGCGGGAGGCGTTCACCGCTCGGTGAACGCCTCCCGCGGGCGCGGGCACACCGTTCACCGGTCGTCGGTGAACCGCTCTCCCTTCTCCGCCTTCCGAAGCAGCAGCGCCGGGGGCTCGAACCTCTCGCCGTAGCGCTCCGCCAGCTCTTGAGCGCGGGCGACAAAGCCCGGCAGTCCGCCCTCGTAGCCGTTGATGTACTGCAGCACGCCGCCGGTCCACGCCGGGAAGCCGATGCCCATGATCGAGCCGATGTTGGCGTCTGCCACCGACGTCAGCACCCCCTCCTCCAGGCAGCGGACCGTGTCCAGGGCCTCGGAGAAGAGCATCCGCTCCTGCATGTCCTCAAAGGGGACCGCGGCGTCCGCCCTGCCGAAGTGCTCGCGCAGGCCCGGCCACAGGCCCGCCCGGCTGCCGTCCTCCGCGTAGTCGTAGAAGCCGGCGCCGCCGCTGCGTCCGGTACGGCCGAACTCGTCGACCATCCGGTCGATCACGGCGTCCGCGGGGTGGCCAGGCCAGGCGCCGCCGGCCTCCTCGACCGCCCGGCGCGTCTCGTCGCGGATCTTGCGGGGCAGGGTGAGGGTCAGCTCGTCCATCAGGGACAGCACCTTCGCCGGGTAGCCCGCCTGGGCCGCGGCCTGCTCGACCGACGCGGGCTCGACGCCCTCGCCCACCATGGCGACGCCCTCGTTGATGAACCGGCCGATGACGCGGGAGGTGAAGAAGCCGCGGGAGTCATGGACGACGATCGGCGTCTTGTTGATCTGGCGGACCAGATCGAAGGCGCGGGCCAGGGCCTCGTCCCCGGTCCGCTCCCCCTTGATGATCTCCACCAGGGGCATCTTGTCGACCGGTGAGAAGAAGTGCAGCCCGATGAAGTCCGCCGGCCGCGCCACGCCCTTGGCGAGCAGGGTGATCGGCAGTGTGGAGGTGTTGGAGCAGAGCAGCGCGTCGGGCTCCACGATGTCCTGGATCTCCTGGAACACCCGGTGTTTCAGGGCGGTGTCCTCGAAGACCGCCTCGATCACGGCGTCACAGCCCGCCAGCTCCGCCGCGTCCGCGGCAGGCGTGATGCGCGCGAGCAGCGCGTCCCGCTCGGCCTCGGTCCTGCGGCCCTTGGCCACCGCCTTGTCCAGCAGCTTCTCCGAGTACGCCCGGCCCTTCTCGGCGGCCTCAAGGGAGACGTCCTTGAGGATGACGTCGATCCCGGCGCGTGCGCAGGAGTAGGCGATGCCCGCGCCCATCATGCCCGCGCCGAGCACGGCGACCTTGCGGACCCGGCGCGGCTCGACGCCCTGGGGCCGGCTGGCCCCGGAGTTGACGGCCTGGAGGTCGAAGAAGAACGCCTGGATCATGTTCTTGGCGGTCTGCCCGGTGACCAGCTCGGTGAAGTACCGGGCCTCGATGGTCTGCGCGGTCTCGAAGTCGACCTGCGAGCCCTCCACCGCCGCGGCGAGGATGTTGCGCGGGGCGGGGTAGGGCGCGCCTGCCGTCTGCTTCTTCAGGTTCGCCGGGAAGGCGGGGAGGTCGGCGGCGAACCGGGGATTGGACGGCGTCCCTCCCGGGATCTTGTAGCCCTTGACGTCCCAGGGCTGCTGCGACTGGGGGTGTGCGTCGATGAAGGCGCGCGCCCGGGCGAGCATCTCCTCGCGGGTCTCGGCCACTTCATCGACGAGGCCGCTCGCGAGGGCGCGCCGCGGGCTGTACTGGGTGCCCTGCACCAGCACCTTCAGCAGGGCGTCGGCGATGCCCATGAGGCGTACGGTGCGGGTGACTCCCCCGCCGCCGGGCAGCAGGCCGAGGGTCACCTCGGGCAGGCCGATCTTGGAGCCGGGCGCGTCGAGGGCGATGCGGTGGTGGCAGGCGAGCGCGATCTCGTAACCGCCGCCGAGCGCCGCGCCGTTGATCGCCGCGACGACGGGCTTGCCGAGGGTCTCGATACGGCGCAGAGCGCGCTTGACGTCCATGCCCGCGTCGAAGATGCGCTGGGCGTCGCCGGGGCCGGCCTTGATCATGTCCTTGAGGTCGCCGCCCGCGAAGAAGGTCTTCTTCGCGGAGGTGATGACGATGCCGCGGATGGCGTCCTTCTCCGCCTCCGCGCGGTCGGCGACCGCGGCGAGGGATTCCCGGAAGGCGTGGTTCATGGTGTTGGCGGACTGGTCCGGGTCGTCCAGGACGAGGGTGACGACGCCGTCGTCGTCCTGCTCCCAGCGGATGACGCCGATGGTTTCTTCCTGGCTGGCGGTGGTCTCGGTCATGCGATGTCTCCGTGAGGTGTGCGGTGCGGCTGTGGCGGGCGGACGGGCGGGCGGCCTCAGAGGCGTTCGACGACCGTGGCGATTCCCATTCCTCCGCCCACGCACAGCGTGACCAGGCCGTACCGCTTGTCCTGGCGCTCCAGTTCATCGACGAGGGTGCCCAGGATCATCGCGCCTGTCGCGCCCAGCGGGTGGCCCATCGCGATGGCGCCGCCGTTGACGTTGACCTTGTCGAGGGAGAGGTCCATATCGCGGGCGAAGCGCAGCACCACGCCGGCGAACGCCTCATTGATCTCGACCAGATCGATGTCGTCCATGGTCAGACCGGCCTTGGCGAGCGCCTTGCGGGTGGCGGGCGCGGGCCCGGTGAGCATGATGGTCGGCTCGGAGCCGGAGACCGCGGCGGAGACGACGCGGGCGCGCGGGGTGAGCCCGTACCGCTCACCGACCGCCCGGGAGCCGATGGCGACGAGGGCCGCGCCGTCGACGATGCCGGAGGAGTTGCCCGCGTGGTGGACATGGTCGATCCGCTCCACCCAGTGGTACTTCTGCAGCGCCACCGCGTCAAAGCCGCCCATCTCGCCGATGCCGGCGAAGGAGGGCTTGAGCCCGGCGAGGGTGTCGGCCGTGGTGCCGGGGCGCATATGCTCGTCGTGGTCGAGGACGACGAGGCCGCTGCGGTCGCGGACGGGCACGACCGAGCGGTCGAAGCGGCCGTCCTTCCAGGCGGTCGCGGCGCGCTCCTGGGACAGCGCCGCGTACTCGTCGACATCGCGGCGGCTGAAGCCCTCGATGGTGGCGATCAGGTCGGCGCCGATGCCCTGGGGGACGAATCCGGTGTCGAAGTTGGTCATCGGGTCCGCGAACCACGCGCCGCCGTCGGAGGCCATCGGGACCCGCGACATCGACTCGACGCCGCCGGCCAGCACCAGATCCTCCCAGCCGGAGCGGACCTTCATGGCCGCCATGTTGACCGCTTCGAGCCCGGAGGCGCAGAAGCGGTTCTCCTGGACCCCGGCGACGGTGTCGGGCAGTCCGGCGGCGATGGCGGCGATCCGGGCGATGTCGGAGCCCTGGTCGCCGACCGGGCCGACGACGCCGAGGACGATGTCGTCGATCGCGGCCGGGTCGAGGCCGGGGAAGCGGCCCCGCAGCTCCTGGATGAGCCCGGTCACCAGGTCGATCGGCTTGGTGCCGTGCAGGGACCCGCCCGCCTTGCCGCGGCCGCGCGGGGTGCGGATCGCCTCGTACACATACGCTTCGGTGCTCACTGGTCAAGCCTTTCCGGGAAGTCGGTGGGAGTCGGCGGTCAGGAGGGTCAGCCGAGCAGGGAGCGGCCGATGATCTCCTTCATGATCTCGGTAGTGCCGCCGTAGATGGTCTGGATGCGGCCGTCGACAAAGGCCCTGGCCACCGGGTACTCGCTCATATAGCCGTAGCCGCCGTGCAGTTGCAGACAGCGGTCGGCGACCCGCTTCTGCAGCTCGGTGGCCCACCACTTGGCCATCGAGGCGTGTACGGCGTCGAGTTCCCCGTTCGAGTGATCGACGATGCAGCGGTCGATGAACGTACGGGTGACGGCGCACTCGGTGGCCATCTCGGCGATCTCGAAGCGGATGTGCTGGAGCCGGGCCAGCGGCCGCCCGAAGGCCTCGCGCTCCTTGACGTACTGCGTGGTGATCTCCAGCAGATGTTCGGCGGCGGCGATGCCGGAGACGGCGATGGCCATGCGCTCCTGCGCGAGGTTGGTCATCAGATGGCCGAACGCGCCGTTCAGCTCGCCCAGCAGATTCTCCTTGGGCACCCGGACGTCCTGGAAGAACAGCTCCGCGGTGTCCTGGGCCTTCTGGCCGATCTTGTCGAGGTTGCGGCCGCGTTCGAAGCCCTCGGCGCCGCGCTCGACGACCAGCAGGGACAGCCCCTTGGCGCCGCCCTCGGGGGTCGTCTTCGCGACGACGACCACCAGGTCGGCGAGGATGCCGTTGGAGATGAAGGTCTTCGCGCCGTTGAGCACCCAGTGGTCGCCGCGGTCCTCGGCCGAGGTGCGGACGGCCTGGAGGTCGGAGCCCGCGCCCGGCTCCGTCATGGCGATCGCGGTGATCGTCTCGCCGCTGCAGAAGCCGGGCAGCCAGCGGCGCTTCTGCTCGTCTGTGGCGAGAGAGGTCAGATACGGGCCGACGATGTCGTTGTGGAGTCCCACGGCGAGGCCCGCGGCGCCGGCGCGCGTGAACTCCTCGGCCAGGACGGCGGCATACCGGAAGTCGGGCTCTCCGCCGCCCCCGTACTCCTCCGGGACGGCAAGGCCGAGGAGTCCCTGCCGGCCGGCCGCGCGCCAGGCCGCCCGGCTGACGATGCCGTCCCTCTCCCACTGCTCGTAGTGCGGCAGCACCTCCTTGGCGAGGAAGGCGCGCACGGTCTCACGGAACGCGTCATGCTCGGCGGTGAAGATCTGGCGCTTCACCTCAGGCCCCCCGGCTGTCGGCTCCGGCTCCCGGGAGCGGCGGACGGCACATTCCAGTCGCGGGCCACCTCTGCCGCGTCCGCACCCGGCAGGGCGGGCCCGCGGCGCACGGAGACGGGCGTGGCGGCGAAGCGCGGCGCGGGCGCGGGCTGGGTGATGCCGCCGTGCTCGACGAAGGTGGCGCGGGCGGCGAGATGGGGGTGGGCGGGTGCCTCGCGCAGCGACAGCACGGGCGCGACGCAGGCGTCCGAGTGCTCGAAGACCGCGGTCCACTCGTCGCGTGTCCGGGTCTTGAAGCGGGCGGCCACGGCGTCGCGCAGCTCGCCCCAGCGGGCGAAGTCCTTACGGGCCGGGACCTGCTCCGCAAGGCCGAGCAGCTCGATGAACCGGTCGTAGAACTGCTGCTCCAGCGCCCCGACCGCCATGTACTGGCCGTCGGCCGTCTCATAGGCGCCGTAGAAGGGACAGCCGCCGTCCAGCAGATTCGCCCCGCGCCGGTCCTGCCAGCCCCCGGCCGCCATCATGCCGTGGATCATCGTGGCGAGATGGGCCGCGCCGTCGACGATGGCGGCGTCCACCACCTGGCCGCTGCCGCCTTCGGCGCGGGCGTGCTGGAGTGCGGCCAGCACGCCGACGACGAGATAGAGGGAGCCTCCCGCGTAGTCCCCGACGAGGTTGGCGGGGACGGCGGGCGGCTCCCCGGCCTTGCCGATCATCCCGAGGGCGCCGGTGACGGCGATATACGCGATGTCATGGCCGGCCCGCTGGGCGAGCGGCCCCTCCTGGCCCCAGCCGGTCATCCGCCCGTACACCAGCTGTGGATTGCGGGCCAGGCAGGCGTCGGGGCCGACGCCGAGCCGCTCGGCGACGCCGGGCCGATAGCCCTCGATCAGGATGTCGGCCCGCTCGACGAGGTCGAGGACCCGTCCGGGGCCGTCCTCGGCCTTGAGGTCGACCAGCACGGACCGCTTGTTGCGGTTGGTCAGGTCGTACGCGGGGTCGATGGCGAGCCCTGCGCCGCCGGGGCGGTCGACCCGCACGACGTCGGCGCCGAGGTCGGCGAGGAGCATGGCCGCAAAGGGGCCGGGGCCGATGCCCGCCAGCTCCACCACGCGCACCCCGGCCAGCGGGCCCCCGCTCCCGGGCGTCTGAGCTGCACTGTCTGTTCCCGCCATCGCGCCCCCAGCGCTCTCCGGCCAGCTATGACACAACTGATGTAACACCAGTGATGGTAAGAACACGTTCCACCCGGCACAAGGCCTGTGGACGCAGGTGCTCCCGGCGCCGGCTCACGCGTCGGTCAGCGGGCGTCGAGTTCGGCGACGAGCTTCTTCGTCGCGATGGCGCGATAGCTCTCCTCCACCCACTCGCAGAGCAGCTCGGCGGCGGGCGCGCCCTTCTCCTCCAGCGGGATCTGCACCCACCCCGCCTTGCCCAGGCCGTACCCCGACGGCGTCGCGCCCGGCGACGACAGGGCGTGGGCGTGCACGGCCTCGTCCCTGAGCTTGACGCCGACGCCGAGCGGGTGGCTGCCGTCCCCGACCCCCAGAAAGACGAAAATCTTCTTGTTCACCTTGACGACCGTCTCGCCCCACGGATGGTCCTCGTACGCCCCCGGCAGCCCGAGGGCAAAGGCCAGCACCCGCTCACGCTTCTTCAACGGACCCTTCGGCACGGCGGCCATCGTCCACCTCCCTGATCGCACGGCTCTCGGGAACTCACGCTAGCCTCGGCTGCCGACAACGGCGCGGCGCGGCGAGGATGTCCGGGAGGGCGGCATGAACAGACGGGTCGGGGCAGAGCGTGAGCACGACATCGTGCTCTACGGAGCCACAGGGTTCGTGGGCGAACTGACCGCGCGCTACCTCGCCGAGCACGGTCCGAAGGACTGCCGGTGGGCGGTCGCGGGCCGCAGCCGGGAGAGGCTGGAGCGGCTCCGGGAGCGGCTGACGGCCCTCAATCCGGACTGCGCGGACCTTCCGCTGCTCGTCGCCGACGCCGACGACCCCGCGGCGCTGCGCGAACTCGCCCAGTCCACGCGTGTCGTGGCCACGACGGTGGGGCCGTACCTCTGGTACGGCGAGCCGCTCGTCGCGGCCTGCGCCGAGGCCGGGACGGACTACGCCGATCTCACGGGCGAGTCGGAGTTCATCGATCTGATGTACGTACGACATGACGCCCGGGCCCGGGAGAGCGGCGCACGGCTCGTCCACGCCTGCGGCTTCGACTCGGTGCCGCACGACCTCGGCGTGTACTTCACGGTGCAGCAGCTGCCGCAGGACGTCCCGCTGCGGGTGGACGGCTTCGTACGCTCCAGCGCCATGTTCTCCGGAGGCACGCTGGCCTCCGCGCTCACCGTCATGAGCCGCGGCCGGCAGGTGCGGCGCGCCGCGCACGAGCGACGGCTGCACGAGCCGCGGCTGGTGGACCGGCGGGCGCGCGCTCCGCTGTCCGCCCCCCGCTTCAGCCGGGAGACCGGCATGTGGGCGATGCCGCTGCCGACGGTCGACCCGCAGATCGTGGCGCGCTCCGCCCGTGCGCTGCGGCGGTACGGACCCGACTTCCGCTACCGCCACTACGCCGCGGTCAAGTGGCTGCCGGTGGCGCTCGGCGGTGCGGCGGCGATGGGCGCGGGCGTCGCGCTCGCCCAGCTCCCGCCCGCGCGACGCTGGCTGATGGACCGCTACCCCGCGGGCGAGGGCCCCGATGCCGAGCGCCGGGCGGCGAGCTGGTTCACGGTCCGCTTCGTCGGCGAGGGCGGCGGCCGGCGCGTCTTCACCGAGGTCGCCGGCGGCGACCCCGGCTACGGCGATACGGCCAAAATGCTCGCGGAGTCGGCGCTGTGCCTCGCCCTCGACGACCTCCCCCCGACGTCCGGCCAGGTCACCACGGCCGCGGCGATGGGCGACGCGCTGCTGACCCGGCTGCAGGGAGCGGGCCTGACCTTTCGCGTCGCGGCCACGCGCTGAGCGCTCCGCGGGAATGCCGCTGCGGACACCCTGTCGGCTGACGGTGCGTCGTGGCTGGTCACGCCCACGCGGCGGAGCCGCGCATCGATACAGCCCCGCGCCCTGCGGGGCGCATCCGAACCGCGCTGGACTCCACCGCAGCCGCTCAGGGCGCGCGGCAGGGCGCGCGCCTGCCGGGGGGAGCTTGGTCCGCCCCCACCGGGGGCCGCCTCCGCTCCAACCCCGGTGACCGGGGGTTTCGCCCCGGGTTCATGCGACGGCGGTGCGCGCCTCGGCCAGGGCGGTGCGGCACAGGGTGTCCGCGCGGCGCGTGGATTCGGGGATGCGGAAGCGGCGGGCGAGGTGCAGGGTGTGGGCGCAGGCCACGTCGAGGGTGACGCGATGGCCCGCCGAGACGAAGACCGGTTTCACGCCGTCACGCGTGCGCAGGGCCCGGCCGACCTCCTCGCCGTCCTCGGCGAGGAGCGGGGCGCTGTCCCCGCGGCGCGGACCGAGGGCGTCGTAGGAGAAGACGAACGGATTCTTGGCGACGCCGATGGCCGGGAGCCCCGTCAGCACGCCCAGATGGCTCGCGAGACCGAACCGCCGTGGATGCGCCACGCCGTAGCCGTCGCAGACGACCAGGCCCGGGTCGCCGGAGAGCGAGGACAGCGCGGCCAGCACCGTCGGGATCTCCCGGAACGCGAGCAGCCCCGGGATGTACGGGAAGGCCACCCGGCCCACCGCGGTGGCCTCCTCGACCACGTCCAGGGTCGCGGCGTCCAGCACGACGGCCGCCGCGGCGACGATGTCGCGCGCGTCGTCGTACGCGACGTCCACCCCGGTCACCCGCCCCTCCCCCACCGGCGGGCCCGGCTCGTCCAGGATGACGCGGGCGCGCAGCCGGTCCTGCACGGCGAGGGCCGCGGCTTCGTCGGCCGGCCAGTCCGCGGGCGTTTCGATGATCTTCATGATGCCGTCAGCCTACGGCGGGCCCCACGTGCGATGTCAGCCCCGGCCGCTAGCCTGGCGATCATGTTCGTACTCGAATTGACCTACACCGCGCCCGTCGAGCGGGTCGACGAGCTCCTCGAAGCGCATCGGGAGTGGCTGGACACGTATTACGACGAGGGTGTCTTCATCGCCTCCGGCCGCAAGAATCCGCGGGACGGCGGGGTGATCCTCGCCGTCGGGGACGACCGCGGGCAGATCGAGAAGATCGCCGCGGCGGATCCGTTCGTGATCGGCGGGGTGTGCGCGTACCGGATCACGGAGTTCCATGCGACGAAGACCGCGGCCGCGCTCGCCGAGTACCGGGAGCGGAGGCCATAGCCGCGCCCCGCACCCCACAGGGGCCGCAGCTTCGCGCCGCCGCCCCCGGGTGACACAGGTCACGCTCGCCGCCGATGCACTGAATCGCTTCATCCGCCGTCTTCCCGGGCGTCAGGGAGACGTCAGCGAATCAGCGCAGCGCAGCAAGGAGCACGGCCTTGTCCACCGTCATCGAGCAGACCGTGCAGGCGCGGCTGGTCGCCTCGGCGCCCCGGATGGAAACCATTCCCGTCACTCTCCGCTATGACCGCGAGGACCCCTTCGCGGTCCGCATGGCCTTTCCGCCGCCCGCGACCCTTGAGGGGGCCGAGGTGGCCTGGGTGTTCTCCCGTGAGCTGCTGCTGGCCGGGGTCGACGCCCCCATGGGGGTCGGGGACGTGCGCGTACACCCCTACGGCTACGACCGCACGGTGATCGAGTTCCACGCCCCGCAGGGTGTGGCGATGGTCCATATCCGCACCGCCGAGCTGCGCCGTTTCCTCAGGCGCGCCCAGGCTCTGGTGCCGGCCGGCCGCGAGCATCTGCATCTCGACCTCGACCACGATCTGGCCGAGCTGATGCGCGACGCCGCCTGACCGCCCGACCGCCTCGCTACCTGATGCGCACTGTGACAAGCACCGGCGCATAAATGCGTTGACGGCCGCCGCACGCCCCCCTACGGTCTACACCGGTTCTGTTGCCGCCGATTGGAGAAGGACGTTGCTCGTCTGAGGTCTTGAGACACCGTGTGCCACAGCCGACACAAGGCTGTGCCGTGCATCGCGTGCGACCTCGGCGGACGAGTATCCGAACGTCCCCCTGCCCATGGCGGCCATCGCGCCCCCGTGACGTTGGGGCGTCAGCCGTCCTCAGCCGCATCCTCGCCGGCTTTCCGCCCTCTGTGGCCGACGCCCGGCCGGGGCACGCGATCCGGTGTCTCCACCCGTTGCCCTCGCACCATCTCTACTCGCAACCGGGGAGTCACCTCTATGTCTGCTCATTCTGCTGCTCACACTTCCGCGCACATCGTCTGCACCTCGCTTGGCTTCTCCTGGCCGGACGGCACCGTCGTCTTCGACGGCTTCCAGCTGGCGGTCGGCTCCGGCAGAACCGGGCTCGTCGGCCTCAACGGGTGCGGCAAGTCGACGCTGCTGCGGCTGATCGCCGGTGAGCTGCCCCCGTCCGAAGGGGCGGTGCGCGCGACGGGCCGGATCGGCTATCTGCCGCAGAACCTGGTGCTCGACACCGCACTGCGCGTGGACGAGGCGCTGGGCATCGCAGGCAAGCGCGCCGCGCTGCACGCGATCGAAGCCGGAGACACACGTGAGGAGCACTTCACGGCGATCGGCGACGACTGGGACGTCGAGGAGCGGGCGCGGGCCTCGCTGGATCAGCTGGGGCTCGGTCACATCGGCCTCGACCGCACCATAGGCGAGGTCTCCGGCGGGGAGGGCGTGCTGCTGCGGCTGGCCGCACTGCTGCTGGCCCGGCCCGATGTGCTGCTGCTCGACGAACCCACCAACAACCTGGATCTGTATGCGCGGCGGCGGCTCTATGAAGCGGTGGCCGACTGGTCGGGGGTGATGGTCGTGGTCAGCCATGACCGCGAACTGCTGGAGCACGTCGACCAGATCGCCGATCTGCGCGACGGCGACGTCGCCTGGTACGGCGGGAACTTCACCGCGTACGAGCAGGCGCTCGCGGCCGAACAGGAGGCCGCCGAGCGGATGGTGCGGGTCGCGGAGGCCGATGTCCAGCGACAGAAACGCGAACTGGCCCACGCACACGTCACATTGGCCCGCCGCAAGCGATACGGCCAGAAGATGTACGACACCAAACGCGAACCCAGAGCGGTGATGAAGGAACGCAAGCGGCAGGCCCAGGTGTCCGCCGGCAAGCACCGCATCATGCACGCCGAGAAGCTCGCCGAGGCGAAGGAGCGGCTCGGCGAGGCCGTGGAGGCGGTGCGCGACGACGACGAGATCCGCATCGAACTGCCCGCGACCACGGTCCATCCGGGGCTCGGCGTGCTCCGCCTCAGTGAGCTGACGCTGTGCTACGGGGCCGAGGTGAAGGGCGAGTTGGAGGTACGGGGACCGGAGCGGATCGCGCTGCTCGGCCGGAACGGCGCGGGCAAGACGACCCTGCTGCGCACCATCGCAGGCGAGCTGGCCCCGCTGGCGGGCGAGGCGCGGGCCGAAGTGCCGCTGCGCTTTCTGCCGCAGCGGCTCGACGTCCTCGACGACGGGCTGACCGTGGCGCAGAACGTGGCGCGGTTCGCGCCGGACGCGGACAACAACCGCGTCCGTGCGCGGCTGGCGCGCTTTCTGTTCCGCGGGGCGCGCGCCGATCAGCTCGCCGGGACGCTGTCGGGCGGGGAGCGGTTCCGGGCCTCGCTGGCCGCGCTGCTGCTCGCCGAGCCCGCGCCGCGGCTGCTGATGCTGGATGAGCCGACCAACAATCTGGACATGGCGAGCGTGCGGCAGCTCACGGCCGCCCTGGAGTCGTATGAAGGGGCGCTGATCGTGGCGAGTCACGACATGCCGTTCCTGGAGTCGGTCGGGATCACCCGGTGGCTGATGCTCGACGGGGAGCTGCGCGATAGGTCGGCCGACGAGGTGCGGGCGGCGTTCGGCTGACCGGGGGCCGGTCAGCGGGGCCGGGCTCGGACCCGGCCCCCGTGCCGGGCCCGGTGCGAGCTCGCGCCCGGATGGGTCTTTACGCGCCCCGGGGACAGCGGCTAAAGATGGGCGGCACTTCCTACCCCCGAGTACGACCTGGAGACCGCCGCCGTGCCGAGCAGGAAAGCCCTGATCCGCCGTCCGAGCCCACGCCTCGCCGAGGGGCTGGTCACCCATATCGAGCGCCGTCCCGTCGATGCGGCGCTGGCGCTCGAACAGTGGGAGGGCTATGCGGCGGCGCTGCGGGCACACGGCTGGGAGACGGTCGAGGTCGATCCGGCCGACGACTGCCCGGACGGCGTGTTCATCGAGGACACCGTGGTCATGTTCCGCAATGTCGCGCTGATCGCCCGGCCGGGGGCGCAGTCCCGCCGGCCGGAGACGGCGGCCGTGGAGCAGACCCTGGCGGAGCTGGGCTGTTCCGTGAACTGGGTGTGGGCGCCGGGCACCCTGGACGGCGGGGATGTGCTCAAGATCGGCAACACCGTCTATGTCGGCCGCGGGGGCCGGACGAACGCGGCGGGGGTCCAGCAGCTGCGGGCCGCGTTCGAGCCGCTGGGGGCGCGGGTGACAGCGGTGCCGGTGAGCCAGGTGCTGCATCTGAAGTCCGCCGTGACAGCGCTGCCCGACTCTACGGTTGTGGGCCATCCGCCGCTGGTCGACAACCCTTCGGCGTTCGAGCGCTTTCTGCCGGTTCCGGAGGAGTCGGGCGCACATGTGGTGCTCCTCGGCGGCGGAAAGCTGCTGATGGCGGCGAGCGCGCCCAAGACGGCGGAGCTGTATGCGGACTTGGGGTATGAGCCGGTTCCGGTGGACATCAGCGAGTTCGAGAAGCTCGAAGGCTGCGTGACCTGTCTCTCGGTACGCCTGCGCCACCTGTACACATAACAGAACGTAACCGGATATCTCTCCGGCGGGCTTGGACGGCGGCTTGCCGCGCGTTTAACCTACGGTTTCGTAACCTACGACCTCGTAGGTAACGCCCCCGCAGGTAAAACGTTCCCCCTCCCGCCCCCAGGAGCCCTCGTGACGATCATCTCCCCCCACCTCGGCAGTTCGGATGCGTGGACCGACGCCCGGCTGCTGTACGCACTGGAGGAGGTGGTCGAGAAGGAGCTCAACCGCCATCTGACGGTCGTCAGGGACTGGATGCCCCACGAGTACGTGCCCTTCGGCGACGGCCGGAACTTCCCCGCCTTCTTCGAGGACGGAGAGGCATGGGAACCAGGGCAGTCCAAGGTCAGCGAGGTCGGCCGGATCGCGCTTGTGGTCAATCTGCTGACCGAGGACAACCTGCCGAGCTACCACCATGAGATCGCCACGCTCTTCGGCCGGGACGGCGCATGGGGCACCTGGGTGCACCGCTGGACCGCGGAGGAGGGCAGACACGGCATCGTGATGCGCGACTATCTGCTGACCTCGCGCGCCGTGGACCCGGACCAGCTGGAGCAGTTCCGGATGGCCCATATGTCGGAGGGCTTCGAGTCCGACAACCGCCACTCGATGCTGCACTCGGTCGCGTATGTCTCCTTCCAGGAGCTGGCGACCCGCGTCTCGCACCGCAACACCGGACACCAGTCGGGCGACCCCGTCTGCGACCGGATGCTCGCGCGGATCGCGATCGACGAGAACCTGCACATGATCTTCTACCGGAATCTGCTCAGCGCGGCGTTCGAGCTGGCCCCGGATCTGACCATGCAGGCCGTGCGCGACGTCGTCGTCAACTTCCGTATGCCCGGTCACGGGATGCCCGGTTTCGAGCGGGCGGCCGCGCAGATGGCGATCGGCGAGATCTACAACCTGCGCATCCACCACGACGATGTGCTGCAGCCGGTGCTGCGCTATCTGAAGGTCATGGAGATCGGCGGGCTGGGGCCCGAGGGCCTCAAGGCGCAGGAGGAGCTCGGCTACTACATGGGCGGGCTGCAGACCGAGGCGACGAGGTTTGACGAGAAGCTGGCCGCCCGCAAGGCCCGGTTGGCGGCCCGCGCGGCTGCGGGCTGACGCGGGACGCGCCCCCGGCGGGATGCCCGGCGGCGCTGCCCGGCGGGACGCCCCCGCCCCGGCGGCCGGGACTCCGCCGATGTGTGCGGCACACGACAGATGACGGCCGGCCGACTGCGCGCCACCGGCTCCGGCGGCCGGGTCGCGGTCGCGTACCGCCTCCGCGGGTGAGTGACCGGCTCCGGCGGCCGGGCCGGTCGACGACGGGCAGAGGCCCGACCGCTCCGCGGTCGCGCACCCCATCCGCGGATGGGTGACCGGCTCCCCCGGCCGGGCCAGTCGGCGGCAGGCAGACCCGCCGCTCCACAGTCGCACACCCCCTCAGCGGGTGAGCAACCGGCTCCCGCGGCCGGGCCGGTCAACGACGGGCAGAGGCCCGGCCGCTGCGCGGATGAGGTCCGCGGGTGAGGTCCGCGGGTGAGGTCCGCCGTCCTCTCGGCAAGGGCCGCCGTCGGGCGCGCGCGCATGGCCGCGGTGATCGACGGTATGACGGAGGCGTCCACGACGCGCAGGCCCCCAGCTACCCGGTCCCTGAGCCGGGGGCCGGCGACCGCCGCGGCGGGATCGGCACCCGTTCGACGCCCATGCGGCGGGTGCCGGCGGGGTGGCAAAGGGGCTGGGCAGCGACCCGGACGGAGGCGTCGAGCGCCGTGTCCGCCGACCTCGCCGGGGCAGGGGTCATGGGCTTGACCGCGTACGGGGTCGGCTCCGGGGGCCGCGGCAGGGCTTCCGCCTGCCGGATGACCGCCCGCAGGCGCGGCGGGTCCTCGGGCGCGGTCAGCCCTTGCCGTGCTTGAGACGGTGCCGCTCCTTCTCCGAGAGCCCGCCCCATACGCCGAACCTCTCGTCGTGAGCGAGGGCGTACTCCAGACAGGCCACCCGCCCCTCGCACGCCCCGCAGAGCCGCTTGGCCTCGCGGGTGGACGACCCGGGGGCCGGGAAGAAGAACTCCGGCCCGACCTGGGCACACAGGGCGGTCTCCGGCCAGGACAGCTCGCGGCCGTCGGCGGTGTGGTCGGCAGTGGTGTTGATCGGCATACGCGCCAGACTGCTCACCGCCGATAAACGGCCGATCAACGAACCATTGACGTGTACGTCCGCCGGTCGCGCCGCCTTGACCGCGGGCGGTCCGCGGCAGGGGCCCGCCGTGGCCGCTCACGGCGGACGTCACCCATGGCCGCCGTGGGGGTCGTACCCCGGAATCGTGCCGTCCGGCTTGGCCACCAGGAACAGTCCGGCCATGCCCATGTCGGAGTGGCTCTGCACATGGCAGTGGTACATCCAGGCTCCTGCCCCCACCCCCTCCCCCGCGATGATCTGGAAGCCGAAGGAGTCCGCCGGGCCGGTGATCTTGTTGTCGATGACGCGGCTGACGTCGTCGGGGCCTTCGAGGAGGCCGGTCCTGTTGTCCGCCCAGCGGTGACCGTGCATATGGAAGGTGTGGTAGAACTCGCCGTGCGTGATCATGACGATCTCGACGCGGTCGCCGACCGCCGCACGGAACTCGGGAGGATCGTCCGCGGGCCTGTTGTTGATCGTCATGTCGTTGAAGACGACAGTGAACTGCCTGTCCGGCAGGATGTCGCCTTCCCGGCGCACCACCAGCGGGCCGTACAGCCCCTTGCGTATGCCGCCGGTGCCGTGCTCGGTGCCCACCACATGGTCGTGGTAGTGCCAGTAGCCCGCGCTGCCGGGGCGCCAGGTGCCGTCCTTGCGTCTGCCGGGGACATGGGTGCGCCAGGTGTAGGTGCGAACGCCGCCTGCGGGGACATGGCTGCGGTTGTGCTTGGTGCCGTCGCTTGCGATGTCGTAGTCGACCCCGTGGGGGTGCAGGCTCACCGGCACATCCAGCAGATTCTCGAACTCGATGTGCAGGGTGTCGCCTTCGACCAGTTCGATGAGCGGTCCGGGAATGGCCGGTTTGCCCTTCTCCAGGCCATATCCGAGCTGACCGTCCGGCAGTTTCTCGGCGAAGACCTTCAGATGGCGCACCCGGCCGCCCGCCGGGGCCCTTCTGAGGGGGCCGGTTCCGGCCGTGTCGGCCGATGAGGCGGAGGGGATGGATAACGATGTCACACCGGCGGCCGCGACCGCGCTTCCCGCGAGCAGCCGGCGGCTGAAGCTCCGTCTGTCCATGCCGGAACCCCCCACTCTCGTCCGGCTCTCGTCCGGAGACCGACGAACACAACGATCGCACGGTAGTGAAATGATCTTTGTTTATCCACGCCCGGGACAAAGTTCATGCCATTGCGGTAGTTCCTATTGGCGAACGGCGAAAAGGGGTCTAGTTTCAACGGCTGCCATTGTGACCACAGAGGGGTGAGTGACCTTATGCAGCGCGCTCGCACCGTACGGCCCCGGCGCCGCTTACGACACCGTCTGGCCCTGACCCTCGGCATCGGCGCACTGACCGCGTCCCTGTTCACCGGAGGCGGTGCGTCCGCCGTGGCGCAGCCCCATCCGGGAACGGCTGCGACAACGTTGTCCCTGCCCTCGCCGCCCGGCGGGGACGACGTCAGGGTGCTGATCTTCCACGCTTCGGCGACCGAGGAGTCCCCGACCGTGGACGCCGGGATCGCCGCGATCGAGTCGATCGGACTGAGCGGCCCGGCCGCCGGGCGGTTCCGCACGGACGCCACCGACGACGCGTCCGTCTTCACCGACGAGCGGAAGCTGGGCCGCTACAACGCGGTCGTCTTCCTGACCGGCGGCGGGGATGTCCTGGACCCGGAGCAGGAGCTGGGACTTGAGGCCTATATGGAGGCCGGCGGCGGCTTCCTCGGCATCCATGAGGCGGCGCGCACGGAGCCGTACTCCGAGTGGTTCACCGGACTCATCGGCGCCCGGCCTGCCGGCGCGCCGAGCACGGTGCAGCGGGCGGTCGTCGAGGTGGGCGACCGCAGCCACCCGGCTGCCGCCACGCTGCCACTCGAATGGAGGCGTCCCGACAAGTGGTTCAACTGGGCGGAGAACCCGTCCGGCGCCGTCCACACCGTGGCCCGGGTCAGGGAGAGCAGCTACACCCCGGCCGCGGGCGCCAACGGCTGGGACCACCCGGTGTCCTGGTGCCGTGACTACGACGGCGGGCGCTCCTTCTACACCGCGATGGGCGGCACCGCCGCCGGCTTCGCGGAGACCGACTTCCGCGAGCATCTGCGCGGAGCGCTGGCCTGGACTGCCCGCCTCGCGCGCGCGGACTGCAAGGCGACGATCGACGCCCACTACACGGCAACCCGGGTCACCAAGCCCAACCAGCCGGGACGGCATGACCAGATCGGCGAGCCGCACGGTCTGGACATCGCGCCCGACGGGCGCGTGTTCTATATCGGGCGCGGCGGCGGGGGCCCCTCGCAGCCCGTGGTCACCGACTGGGACGACCCGGACATCGGCAAGGGCCGGGGCGAGATCCATGTCTATGACCCGTCGACACGGCAGGTCACACTGGCGGGCGCGCTCACGGTCTTCGGCAACAAAGGCGGCGGCGGTGAGCTGATCAAGAACGAGGAAGGGCTCCTCGGAATCGCGCTGGACCCGGACTTCCTGACCAACGGCTGGGTGTATCTGCACTACACGCCGCACTCCCGGATCAACCGCGACACCCGTATGGCCGAGCGATATGTCTCCCGCTTCACCTTCGACCGGGCCGCCGGCCGACTCGACCCGGCCAGCGAGAAGGTGCTGTTGAAGTGGCCGGTGCAGATCCACAGCTGCTGTCATGCGGGCGGCGGGCTTGCCTTTGACTCCCGGGGCAATCTCTACATCGCCACCGGGGACAACAACTCCTCCGGCTTCAGCGGCGGTTACTCCGGGAACAACCCGGAGCCCGCCTTCAAGGGCGTCGCGTTCGCCGACGCCCGCCGCACTTCGGGCAACACCAACAACCTCAACGGCAAGATCCTGCGCATCCACCCTGAGGACGACGGGACATACACCCTGCCCGCGGAGAACCTGTTCACCGGGAAGGAGCCGGACGAGGGCGGCGGCAAGACCCGCGGCGAGATCTATGTGATGGGGGTGCGCAACCCCGCCCGCATCTTCGTCGACAAGACGACCGACGTCCTGTACGCGGGGTGGGTCGGCCCGGACGCGGGCGCGCCGTCGACGACCTGGGGCCCGGCCAAGTACGACACCTTCGCCGCGATCACAAAGGCGGGCAATCACGGCTGGCCGTACTGCATGGGCAACAACCAGCCCTACCGGGACCGCAATCTGCCCGACCCCGGCAAGCCGCTCGGCTGGTACGACTGCGACGCGCCGCGGAACGAGTCGCCCCACAACGACGGACTGGTGCGGCTGCCGCCCGTCACGCCGAACACCGTCTGGTACGCGCCCCAGGGCGGCGCGCCGGACTTCCCGCGCGACGCGGACGGCGTGCCCAGCTACCGGCTCCAGGACCAGAGGCTGCTGCTGCCCTGGCTCAAAGGCGGCGCCCAGGCGGCCATGAACGGACCGGTGTACCGCTATGACGCGGACAGCGACTCGACGGTGAAGTGGCCCGCGTACTGGGACGGGAAGTGGTTCGTCGGCGACTTCTACGACGGCGGCCAGCCGCGTCATGCGGTGCTGACCGCCCCCGGGGCGTCCGGCGAGGGCGGGCTCCCGGTGCACGCCGAAACCCTCAAGAGGATCGTCCCGGTCGGTGAGGGCGGCATCCGCAACCTCATGGACTGGAAGTTCGCACCGGACGGGTCGCTGTACGTGCTCGACTACGGCCGCGGGTTCTTCACCTCCCACTCGGCGTCGGCGCTGTGGCGGATCACCTACACGGGCGGCGGGCCGACGCCCTCGGCCGACCACGTCGTACGTGAGGGGGCCCGGTGAAGCGCTTGACGGCACGGCGCCTGACACAACGGCGGCCGGCGCGACGACGGCGGCCGGCGGACTTCTGGACGGCTGTCGTCTCCGCCTTCGCCATGGTGGTGGGGCTGATGTCCGCGGCCGCGTACGGCAAGGCGGACGCGACACGCCCGGCAGCGCAGACGCTGACCTGGACCGCCGGCGACCCGATCGACCGCTATCTGTCCTTCCCCACGACGGCTGCGGCGGGCCCGGCGACCATCGTCTTCGAGAACAGCGCGGCGACCGGAAACACCACCGGCATGCCGCACACGCTCACCTTCGACGTCTCCGACCCCGAGTACAACAACGACGTCTCCCTCAACATCCTGGCCAACCCGGGCGACGCCCAAGGGGGCCGGTACACGGCGGAGGTGACGCTCACTCCGGGCCGCTACCGCTACTACTGCGCCATCCCCGGCCATGGCGCGATGCAGGGCGTCCTCACCGTCGCCGAGGACGGCGGCGGGGACGCCGAGCCGCCCGTCGCCTCGGCGAAGGTCGAGGGCGACCGCAACGCCGACGGCGCTTATGTCGGGCAGGCGACACTCACCCTGACACCACGCCCCCCGACACCTCGGCGACGGTGAGCGGCGAGCAGAACGGACAGGGCGAGTATCTCGGGATGGCCACCGTCACCGTGACCGCCTCCGACACCGGCTCCGGCGTCAACACGATCGATTACGCGCTCGGCGCGGACGGTGACTGGCAGCCGTACACCGCACCGGTGACGGTCCATGCCACAGGCGCCCATAAGGTCCGCTACAAGGCGACCGACAGGGCGGGCAACGCGTCCTCGCCCAAGGAGGTCGCCTTCACCGTGGTCACCCCGCCGACGCCGGACTCCACGCCGCCCACGACGTCCGCCGCCGTGAGCGGCCAGCGGAACTCGGACGGCGCGTACATCACAAGCGCCACGGTGCGGCTGACGGCGGCCGATGACGACTCGGGCGTGGAGAGGGTCGAGTACTCGCTCGACGGCGGCCCCTATCTGGCGTACACGACGCCGGTCGTCGTCGATCGGGTCGGCTACCACTCGGTGCTGCACCGGGCGACCGACAAGGCGGGCAACACCTCCGAGCCGCGGAAGGTCTCCTTCACGGTCGCCGAGGGCGGGGGCGTGCCCGCGCCCCACTGCCCCGAGTACGACGAGCGGCTCACCGTCATCGTGGGCACGGTCGACTCGGGGGTGCCGAACCGGATGACCAACCGCCGCTGCACGGTCAATGAGCTGATCGAGGACGAGAAGGACTGGTCCTCGCACGCCCTGTTCCTCAAGCATGTCGACGAGGTGCTCGACCGGCTGCTCGCGGACGGGGTGCTCGACCAGCGGGAGCACCGGGCGGTCTACCGGGCGGCCAAGGACTCCGGCATCGGCAAACCGGGCCAGCACACCGGCTACCGCGCGCTGTTCGACGGCACCGCGTCGTCGTTCGCGAAGTGGCAGCACGTCGGCGGCGGTTCCTTCGCGCTGAACGCCGACGGGTCGATGACCAGCGGCGTGACCGAGCAAGGGCTCGGGATGCTGTGGTTCCCGCAGCGCCAGTACGGGGACTTCTCCCTCAGGCTCCAGTGGCGTGACGACGCGGCGGGCGACGCCAACGCCAACAGCGGGGTGTTTGTGCGCTTCCCTTATGTCCACGGCCATCCGGAGGAGCCGCGTCCCGAGTGGGTCGCCATCAAGTACGGCCACGAGGTGCAGGTGCTCGACCGGCCTGACGGCGATATGTACAAGACGGGTTCGGTGTACGGGTTCGACCGGGTGGGGCTCGGGGGCGCCGGGGTGACGCCCAAGGGCACCTGGAACGACTATGAGATCCGGGTGGCAGGCCAGCGCTATGAGGTCTACCGCAACGGTGTGCTGGTCAATGAGTTCGACAATGACCGTGGTCAGCGGTTCTATCCGCCGCGGGCGGGGGATCCCGGGACGGACGGCCGGAGGTATGCGACGGGGTACATCGGATTGCAGGTGCATGGCACGGCGGACGTGATCTCGTACCGGGACATCCGGATCAAGGAGCTGTAGTCGCCGCGGGGCGGGTCTTTTCCCCGCCCTGGGGCGGGCCCGCTGGGGGCTTAAGCCCCCAGACCCCCTCCGGGGGGGGAGGGGGTGCGGGGCTGGCGCCCCGCACCCCCGGCGGGCGGCAGCTTCGCGCCGCCGCCCCAGTACGGCCTGAAGGCCGTGTCCTCCAACTCCCCCAGGGGCACCCCACGGAGGTGCCCCCAACGGGCTGGGATTCAGCTGCGCCACATCCCAGCCCCGCCGACGTTGGCAGCCCACATTCAGCCCCGCCTGGCGGTACCTCCCAGCCGTAACTGGGGGAGCTTGAGGCGCGGGGGCCGGAAACCCAGCCCGCCGGCGCTTGAGGCGCAAGGGGCAGCACATTCCAGCCCCGCCGGCGCTTGAGGCGCAAGAGCCGGAAACCCAGCCTCGTGGGGGTACCCCTGGGGGCACCTCCGTGGGGGTCCCCCCGGACGGAGTCTGGGGGAGGTAGCCGGGGGAGGAGTCTGGGGGAGGTTGAGGCGCGGGGGTCCGGGGGCGGAGCCCCCGGTGTTCAGGGCTCGTCGCGTCGGGCCCGGCTCGGCTGGACCCGCTTCGGCTCGCCCGGCATCTTCGGGTGGTCCGGCGGGTACGGCAGATCGCCGAGGCCGTGTTCGGCCTCGTCCCGGCGGGCCAGCTCCAGCAGGCTCTCCAGGCTGAAGCGGGTGTCGTCCATGTCCGCGTGGACGTCGCCCGCTTCGGCGTAGCGGGC
Source organism: Streptomyces sp. PR69 (assembly GCF_026420845.1). GTDB lineage: Bacteria > Actinomycetota > Actinomycetes > Streptomycetales > Streptomycetaceae > Streptomyces. The sequence goes on from NZ_JAOWCB010000003.1 coordinate 329,101, forward strand.
GGGCATGGTCGTGATGTCGAAGTCCTCCGGCACCGCGTCGTCGACCTCGTCCCACCGCAGCGGCGCGGAGACGGGCGCGTGGGGGCGGGGGCGCACGGAGTAGGCGGAGGCGATAGTGCGGTCCCGCGCGGTCTGGTTGTAGTCGACGAAGATCCGCTGGCCGCGCTCCTCCTTCCACCATTTGATGGTGACCCGGTCCGGCATCCGGCGTTCGAGCGCCCGGCCGCAGGCGATCGCGGCGCGCCGCACCTGGGTGAAGGTCCAGCGGGGCTCGATGGGCACGAAGACATGGAGGCCGCGTCCTCCGGAGGTCTTGGGCCAGCCGCGCAGTCCGTGTTCGTCGAGGACGGCGCGCAGCTCATGGGCGGCGTGGACGGCGTCCGCGTAGTCGGTGCCGGGCTGTGGGTCGAGGTCGAGGCGCAGTTCGTCGGGGTGGTCGGTGTCGTCGCGCCGTACCGGCCAGGGGTGGAAGGTGACGGCGCCGAGGTTGGCGGCCCAGATGACGGCCGCGGGCTCGGTCGGGCACATCTCGTCAGCGGAGCGGCCGCTGGGGAAGGTGATGTGCGCGGTGGGGATCCAGTCGGGGAGGTATTTCGGGGCGCGCTTCTGGAAGAAGGACTCGCCGTTCACTCCTTCGGGGTAGCGCTCCAGGGTGGTGGGGCGGTTGCGCAGGGCCCGGGTGATCCCGTCACCGACCGCGAGGTAGTAGCGGACCATGTCGAGCTTGGTGTAGCCGCGCTCCGGAAAGTAGATCTTGTCGGGGTTGGAGACGCGTACGGTCCGCTCCCCCACCTCCAGTTCCACGGCTCCGGCCATGGGCGTCAGCGTATGCCGTGCCGACATTTATCGCATATTGGACAATCTGCTTATGGATCTGCCCGTGATGCCTCCGGTCAAGCCGATGCTGGCCAAGTCGGTGAAGACGATTCCGCCCGGCATGCAGTACGAGGCGAAGTGGGACGGCTTCCGGGCGATCGTCCACCGGGACGGGGCCGAGGTCGTGCTCGGCTCCCGCACCGGGAAGCCGCTCACCCGCTACTTTCCCGAGCTGGCCGCCGTCCTGGCGGAGCAGCTGCCGCCCCGCTGTGTGCTGGACGGCGAGATCGTGATCGTGCACGGCGGACGGCTGGACTTCGACCGGCTCACCGAGCGCATCCATCCGGCGGACTCGCGGGTGCGGATGCTCGCCGAGCGGACGCCCGCCAGCTTCATCGCCTTCGATCTGCTCGCGCTGGGCGATGAGTCCCTGCTCGACACCCCGCTGGCAGAGCGCCGGGCCAGGCTGGCGGAGGTGCTGGCGGGGGCGCGTCCGCCGGTCCATCTCGCGCCCGCCACGACGGACGAGGCCGTGGCGGCCCGGTGGTTCGAGCAGTACGAGGGGGCGGGCCTGGACGGGATCGTGGCCAAGCCGCTGGATCTGCCGTACCGGCCGGACGCCCGGCTGATGTTCAAGGTCAAGCATGAGCGGACCGCGGACGCGGTCGTGGCGGGCTACCGCTTCCACAAGAGCGGCCCGGTGGTCGGCTCGCTGCTCCTCGGACTGTACGACGACCGGGGCAGGCTCCAGCACGTGGGCGTGTGCGCGGCGTTCTCCATGAAGCGGCGCGAGGAGCTGGCGGCCGAGCTGGAGCCGCTGCGGATGGCGGACGCCTCGGAGCACCCTTGGGCCTCGTGGACCCAGGAGAGCGCCCATGAGACGGCGCGGCTGCCGGGTGCGCCGAGCCGCTGGTCGGGCAAGAAGGATCTGTCCTGGGTGGCGCTGAGGCCGGAGCGGGTGGTCGAGGTGGCCTATGACCACATGGAGGGGGACCGGTTCCGGCATACGGCCCAGTTCCGCCGCTGGCGGCCGGACCGTACGCCGGAGAGCTGCACCTATGCGCAGCTGGAGGAGCCGGTCGGCTATGACCTCGCCGAGGTGCTGTCAGCACCCTGACCCGCCCCCGCGGCCGGCCGGGGCTGCTTAAGTGCCGGTGCCGGTGATGGTGGGGTGCACCCCGTCCGCGTCCAGGACGTAGGAGCCCGTGAAGGTCGGGTGGTCGCCGTCCTCCACCAGGGCGATGCAGCCCGGCGTGGCGTTCGAGACAGTGAGCTGACGGGTGTCGTCATTGGAGATGCTCAGCGTGCCGGTGGCGTTGACGTAGCTCACCGCGACCTCGCCCGTGACATCGAAGTCGCAGGTGACGATGGTGATATGCGCGCTGATCCCCTCGATGAACCCGGTGGTGACACCGGCCTCGGCCTCATGTGTCACCGCCTGGATGCGCCAGCCGGGGTCGGTGTCGGCGACGGGGGTCACCGGGCCCACAGGGCTGACGCAGGGCTGGGAGTCGCTGCCGAAGCGCGCCTCGTCAATGTCGCCGACATGGGCTGGGTTGCCGGTCGCGTCGAACAGCTTCCCGGCGGCGTCGGCCGTGGGGCAGGCGAGATCGAAGCCGTTGACGGACAGCACGGTGTCCGTGGACAGGGCGGTGTAGGCGGTGGGCGAGCCGGGTCCGACGGTCCACTCGGACGGCGCCGCGGAGGCGGGGGCCGCGGCGAGGGCGAGGGCGGCGGCAGCGGCGGCGGTGACTGCCGCGAGCGTTCCTAACGGCTGCTTTCTGGACGTATCCACGGGACGTTCCTCCGATGGGTCGGAATGGCTGCGCGACGCGAACGGCTCAGGGCGCCGCGGCATTGCGGTATTCCGCTGTGGCGTTTCGGTCACATGCGCGCCGTGACGATCCGTGACGTTACTTGCGGGAAACTTTGCTGCACAATGCCGCCGTTCAAGATTTTCCGGAGTGCGGAACTTCCTCGCTTCAGATAAGCAATTCTTCCGGCCGCTTTGTCAAAGGGTGCGCAATCCGGCGGCACGCCGGTGGAACGGTCATGTCCGGATGCGCTCCCTCGCGGCCTGCCCCGCGTTCCCAACCGGTGTGCACTGGTACGGACTTGGTCTATGTTCGGCGCCGATGCCGCCCCGCCTGCCAGTCCCGGGAAGACCCCCATGCCCTCACACGCACTCGGCCCGTTGCCCCCGGAGTTCGCCGCGCTCATCCGTCCGGAACTGCCCAGCCTGATCAAGGAGATCGGGATCGAGGTCGTCCACGCCTATCCCGAGTACGCCCGGCTGCTCGACGGCCCTTACGGCCATGGCATCCGCGTCGGCGTCGAGCAGTCCATCTCCGCCTTCGTCGACCGGGTCGCCGAGCCCTCGGCGCCGTCTCCCCTGCGCGATGAGATGTGCCGGAGGTTCGGCAGGTTCGAGGCATACGAGGGGCGCAGCCTGGAATCACTCCAGGGCGCGTACCGGCTCGGGGCGCGTATCGCGCTGCGCCGGGCCAAGAAGGTGGGCCGCAGCCACCACCTCTCCCCCACGATGATGCTGAGCTTCGCGGACGCCCTGTTCGCCTATGTCGAGGAGTTGGAGGCGCTGTCCCGCGAGGGCTATCTGGAGGTGCGGGCACAGGCCGGAGAGCGGTCCGAGGTGCTGCGCCGGCGGCTGCTGCATCTGCTGCTCGCGGGGCCGCCGGCGCCCGGCGCGGCGGTCGCGGAGCTGGCGGAGCAGTCCGCCTGGCCGCTGCCCGACCAGGTGACCCCGGTCGCGCTGCGCGCCCCGGCCGAGCTGGAGCGGTCGGATCTGGACAACGATGTCCTCACCGATCTCGACGACCCCCAGCCGTATCTGCTGATCCCGGGGCCCCTCGGCCCCGGCCGGCGGCGCATGCTGGACACCGCGCTGTTCGGCGCCCGCGCCGCCGTCGGCCTCACCGTCGCGACCGCCGAGGCCCCTCACTCGCTGCGCTGGGCGCGCCGCACGCTGGAGCTGGTCGACACGGGCGTCATCGAGGCGGGCCCGCTGGTCCACGCCGCGGACCATCTCGTACCGCTGTGGCTGCACTCCGACCCGGCCCTGCTCGTCCGGCTGGCCGAGCGGGAGCTGGCCCCGATCGCCGGGCTGACGCCCGCACGCCGGGGCCGGCTCATTGAGACCCTGCGGGTCTGGCTGGACACCCGCGGCACGGCCGTGCGCATGGGCGAGCTGCTCGATGTCCATCCGCAGACCGTGCGCTACCGGATGCGCAGCCTTGAGTCCCTCTTCGGCGATCAACTGGCGGACCCGGAGCGGCGGTTCGCCATGGAGGCGGCGCTGCGGGCGACCCAGCGGCGGTGACGGGACGCCGCTGCGGCTGCGCGGACTAGATCGATTGGGGTACGGGGCCCGGGGTCGCGTATGGTGGGCCGACGGTGCTGCCTGGCTGTGGGGGGTGCAGCGAGCCCGGCTGTGCGCCGTCTCCCGTACGAGCCGTTCCCCTGACCACCTCGGGGCGGTTGCGTCCGGCGAGGCCGGCGGCCCGTACCGCCCGGAGCCGGCCACAGCAGAGCGAGACCCCGAAGGACTTCATGTGACCGCGTCGCCCCTCGTCCCCGTGCCGATCCCCGATCGCGTCGCCGCGATGATCGGGGCCTGTATGCCGATCCACGTGCTCCAGGCCGAGGTCGACGCGGAGTGCGCCGCACGTGAGGTGCACCGGCTGCCCGACCCGCTGTCCGCCGAGTCCCGGGCCGCCCGCGAGCGCGCCCTGTCGGCCCTGGCCGCCGCCAACAAGGTCCTCGCCGCCTACAACCCGGGCCTGACGGTCCGGCCTCGGCGCTCCGGCAGCACCCCCTACGGGGTGTGACCTCCGCCACACCCCGCCTGCGCGCCGCCTACGCCACCGCCGACGACGACCCGAAGGCACGGCGACAGGCGTGCGGGCTGGCGCCGACCCGGGTCAAGGTCCCGGCGTCGATCTCGCCGGGCGGTGAGCAGACGAGCACCCGGCAGGCGGCACGGCCGTCCGGCAGCCGCGCCAGGGCGAAGGCCTCCAGCGGGGTGGCGAGGCCGAAGGCGATGACGCCGTCCAGAGCGAGTAAGGCGACGGTGTGCACGGCCCGTGCACAGCCATGCCGCCTGTTCCCGCCAACCGCCTGACCGGCGCGATTCGGCCGGGGCCGGGACACCGGTGTCCCGGTGTCCCGGCATGCCGCACTGGCGCGAATCCGTTGACAGTTGGCATTCACGCCAGTGGTCCGGCCCCGCGCCGCCCGCCTAGCGTCGTCCCCGCAGTGCCCGCACGCGGCGGCACAGACGAGGAGAGTCCACCCGTATGACCACGTTCCTGCTCGCCGTCCACGTCCTGGCGGCGATCGTCGCGATCGGGCCGGTGGCGGTCGCCGCCAGCGCTTTTCCGCCCGCGGCCCGCCGGGTTCAGGGCTCACCCGAGGACGGCCAGGCGCTCGGGGTCGTACGCAATCTCCACCGGATCTGCCGGGTCTACGCCGTCGTAGGGGTGACGGTGCCGGTCTTCGGGCTGGCCACCGCGAAGAACATGGGCGTGCTGGGCGATGCCTGGCTGATCGCGTCCATGGCGCTGACGGCGGTCGCGGCCGTGGTCCTCGGGGCGCTGATCCTGCCCGGCCAGAGCGCGGTGCTCGATGATCCGGGCGCGGCGGTCGCGGGCCGGCTGGCCATGTACACCGGGGTGTTCAACCTGCTGTGGGCCACGGTCACCGTGCTGATGATCGTCCGCCCGGGGTCCACGACCGGGGCCTGACGGCGGTCAGCCGGCGTCGTCCGCGGGGTTCAGGAAGATCCCGTCCACATACACCCAGGCGCCCTCATGCCGCTCGAAGGAGCTGCGCTCATGCAGCGCGCCCCGCTTGCCGTGGTGCCGGAAGCGGGCGCGGAAGGTCACGGTCCCGGCGGTGTGGAAGGCGGTGCCGTCCTCGACGCCCTCGATCTCCAGGCCGGTCCAGTGGATGCCCGGGTCAAGCTCCAGCTGCTCGGGCCTGGTGCGCGGATGCCAGGTGCGCAGCAGATACGCCGCGTCGCGGACGACGAAGGCGCTGTAGCGGGAGCGCATCAGAGCCTCGGCGGTGGGGGCGGCCGACTCGCCCGAGTGGAATCGTCCGCAGCATTTCCCGTATGACTCCGGCAGTCCGCAGGGGCAGGGCGATTCGGCGGCGTGCTCCGGGGGGCGGGTGCGTCCGGGGCGGAGGCGGCTGCGTCGAGACATGGCTCCATTTTCCGCCATTGAGCCGCGGGGGCCCACGTGTGCCTTCCGGGGCGCGCGGGTCAACCGTATGCTCCTGCGCCGGACACCGCGTTACCGCCGGTAAACAACTGCGACTGTCATGAGCATGACCTTACGCGCACGGGGAGGCTACGGGTGGGCAGCACACGACGCACGTTCATAGCGGGGGCCGCGGCGGCCGGCGGCACGGCGGCGCTCGGCACGGCGGGCGCAGGCGCCGCGCAGGCCAGGGAGCGGGGACTGCCCCGGAAGGCCGGCCGCCCGTCCGCAGCGGTGCTCGGGGGCGGGGTCGCGGGGCTGACCGCCGCACATGAACTCGCCGAGCGCGGCTTCCACGTCACCGTGTACGAGCGGCGGGCGCTGGGCGGCAAGGCGCGCAGCATGGACGTCCCCGGCAGCGCGAAGGGCGGCCGACGGCCGCTGCCCGCCGAGCACGGCTTCCGCTTCATCCCCGGCATCTACCACAATCTGCCGGACACGATGCGGCGCATCCCCTTCCCCGGCAACGCCCACGGCGTGTGGGACAACCTGGTCTCCCCCGGCGAGATGATGTTCGCCAGGTCGGGCGGCCGTGAGGACATCCGGCTGCCGATCCCCTACCCCGGCCACCGGCCGGAGGAGCTGACCCCGGAAGAGCTCCGCCGCGCCCTGACGGCGGTCCTCGACACCGCCTTCCACCTCCCCTTCCATGAGACGGCGTACTTCGTCAATCGCGCTCTGGTCTTCCTCACCAGCTGTGACGAGCGCCGCAACGGGCCTTGGGAGCGCACGCCCTGGTGGGGTTTCACCCGTGCCGCGGAGATGTCGTACGACTACCAGCGCATCCTGGCCGTCGGAGTCACCCGCAACATCGTGGCCACCAAGGCCGAGGAGGCCAGCACCCGCACGGTCGGCGCCCTCGGCGAGGCCTTCGTCTTCAACGCCCTGGGCCTCGGCGCGGACGGCCCGCCCGACCGGCTGCTGAACGCGCCCACCAACGAGGCGTGGATCGACCCTTGGGCCGCGCATCTGCTCTCGCTCGGCGTGGAGTTCAGAATCGGCTGGACGGTGCGGGAGGTGCTGTACGGGGACGGGCGCGTGACCGGCGTCGCGGTCGACGACCCCGGCGGCGTACGCCGTACCGTCACCGCCGACCACTACATCTCGGCGATGCCCGTGGAAGGCGCCCGGCGCACCTGGGGCGCGGCGCTGCGGGCGGCCGACCCCCAGCTGGGCCGCTGCGACCTGCTGCAGACGGACTGGATGACGGGCATTCAGTTCTATCTGACCGAGGTGCCGCCGACCGTGCGCGGTCACTTCAACTGCATCGACTCCCCCTGGTCGCTGACCGCGATCGCCCAGGCCCGGCACTGGCCCGGCCGCGCCTTCGCGGCGGACTACGGCGACGGCACGGCCGTGGACTGTCTGTCGGCAGACATCTCCGAGTGGGACAGGCCCGGCATCCTGTACGGCAGGACGGCCAAGCAGTGCACCCGCGCCGAGGTCGCCCGCGAGGTGTGGGCACAGCTCAAGGCCGCCGTCAACGACACCGGAAAGCCGGTGCTCAAGGACAGCGCGCTGCACTCGTGGTACCTCGACCCGGGCGTGGACGGCCTGGGCACCCCGAACCCCACGAACGAGGACGAGCTGCTCATCCATCCGGTCGGCACCTTCCACAACCGGCCCTCCGCCAAGACCCGCATCCCCAACTTCTACCTGTCCGGGGACTATGTGGCCGTCGACATCGATCTGGCGACGATGGAGGGGGCGAACGCCTCGGCGCGCCAGGCGGTCAACGCGCTGCTGGAGCGGACCGGATCACCGGCCGAACGCTGCACGGTCACCCCCCTCTACCGTCCGCGGGAGCTGGAAGCCGCCAAACGGCATGACCGCTTCCGCTACCGGCTGGGGCTGCGCAATATCTTCGACCTGGGCTGACGGCCGGCTGCCGGTAGCGTACGGAGGCATGAAGCTCACCATTCTCGGCGGCGGAGGGTTCCGGGTGCCCCTGGTCTACGGGGCGCTCCTCGGCGACCGCGGCGAGGGCCGGGTCACCCGGGTCACCCTGCACGATGTGGACGCGGACCGGGTCGCGGCGGTGGCGCGGGTCCTCGCCGAACAGGCCTCCGGGCACGCCGACGCGCCCGAGGTTGCCGTCGCGCACGATCTCGACGAGGCCCTGCGCGGCGCGGACTTCGTGTTCTCGGCGATCCGGGTCGGCGGGCTCGCGGGCCGGGCGGCGGATGAGCGGATCGCGCTGGCCGAGGGGGTGCTGGGGCAGGAGACGGTCGGCGCGGGCGGGATCGCCTATGGGCTGCGCACCGTGCCCGCCGCCGTGCGGATCGCCGGCCGGGTGGCCGCACTCGCCCCGGACGCCTGGGTCATCAACTTCACCAATCCGGCGGGCCTGGTGACGGAGGCCATGTCACGGATTCTCGGGGAGCGGGTGATCGGCATCTGCGACTCGCCGGTGGGCCTCGGCCGGCGCGTCGCGCGCGTCCTGGGGGCCGATCCGGACACGGCGTGGATTGATTACGCCGGCCTCAACCATCTCGGCTGGCTGCGCGGGCTGCGTGTCGGCGGGCGCGATGAGCTGCCCCGGCTGCTCGCCGACGACAAGGCCCTGGGGTCCTTCGAGGAGGGCCGGCTCTTCGGGTCCGAGTGGCTTCGGTCACTGGGCGCGATCCCCAACGAGTATCTCCACTACTACTACTTCAACCGGGAGACGGTGCGCGCCTATCAGGAGGCGAAGCGCACCCGCGGGGCGTTTCTGCTGGACCAGCAGTCCGGCTTCTACGAGCGGATGCGGCGGCCGGACACGCCCGCGCTGGCGGCCTGGCGCGACACCCTCGCCGAACGCGAGGCCACCTATATGGCCGCGAACCGCGCGGCCGCCGGGGCCGGGGAACGCGCCGCGCAGGATCTGGAGTCCGGCGGCTACGAGAAGGTCGCGCTCGCGCTGATGCGGGCGATCGCACGCGACGAGCGCAGCACCCTGATCCTCAATGTGCGCAACCGCGGCACTCTGCCGGTGCTCGACGACGACGCGGTGATCGAGGTGCCGTGTCTGGTGGACGCCAACGGCGCGCATCCGGTGTCGGTCGATCCGCTGCCGTACCACGCGGCGGGGCTGGTGACCGCGGTGAAGGCGGTCGAGCGTGAGGTGCTCACGGCCGTGGCGGACCGGTCGCGGGTGAGCGCGGTCAAGGCGTTCGCGCTGCATCCGCTCATCGACTCGGTGACGACAGCGCGGCGGCTCGTCGACGCCTATGCCGCCGGGCATCGCGAGCTGGCCCATCTGGCCGCGGGCGGCTGACACAGCCGACGGCGATCTCACCCGTCCGCAGCAGCCGAGTCCTTACGTACCTGTGACGGGTCGGCGTGCGACGCCGCCCTGCGGGGCCCGGACCCGTAGCGTCAGCGATATGCGTGTACTTGTCACAGGAGGCGCGGGCTTCATCGGCTCGCAGGCGGTGGCGGCCCTGGCGGCACGCGGGCACGATCCGGTCGTGCTCGACGCCCTGCTCCCCTCGGCCCATCCCGAGCCCCCTCCGCCGCACCCCGCCGCCGAGCAGATCCACGGGGACGTACGGGATCCGGCGACGGTCCTGCGGGCGCTGCGCGGTGTGGACGCGGTGTGTCACCAAGCGGCCATGGTAGGGCTCGGCAGGGACTTCGCCGACGCGCCCGCGTATGTCGGCTGCAATGACCTGGGCACGGCGGTGCTGCTGGCGGCGATGGCCGAGACGGGGGTGGCGGAGCTGGTGCTGGCGGGTTCGATGGTCATCTACGGCGAGGGCCGCTACGACTGCGCGCGCTGCGGGCCGGTGCGGCCGGGCCCGCGGGCGGCCGCGGACCTCGACGCGGGGCGGTTCGAGCCGCGGTGCCCGGGGTGCGAAGCGGCGCTGACACCCGGACTGGTCGGCGAGGACGCGCCGGCCGACCCGCGCAATGTGTATGCGGCGACCAAGCTGTCCCAGGAGCATCTGGCGGCGGCGTGGGCCCGCGCCACGGGCGGCCGGGCGGTAGCCCTGCGGTACCACAATGTGTACGGCCCCGGGATGCCCAAGGACACCCCGTATGCGGGCGTGGCCTCGTTCTTCCGGTCCGCGCTGGCCCGCGGCGAGGCCCCCCGCGTATTCGAGGACGGGCGGCAGCGGCGGGATTTCGTCCACGTCCGGGATGTGGCGGAGGCCAACGCCACCGCCCTGGAGGCGCTGCGCGGGCGCGCGCCCGGAGTGCTCACCCCGTACAACACCGGCAGCGGCGTCCCGCACACCGTCGGCGAGATGGCGGCGGCGCTGGCGCGCGCGTACGGCGGGCCCGCGCCGGAGATCACCGGCGAGTACCGGCTGGGCGATGTACGGCATATCACCGCGGACTCGTCCCTGCTCGCCGCGGACCTGGGCTGGAAGGCGCGGGTCGGCTTCGCCGAGGGCATGGCGGAGTTCGCGGCGAGCGCCCTGCGCGGCGAACCGGGTCGTACGGCGGAGACCCCGGCATGACGGCGGATGTGGTGCTGCCCTGTCTCAACGAGGCTCAGGCGCTGCCCTGGGTGCTGGAACGGATCCCGGCCGGCTGGCGGGCGATCGTCGTCGACAACGGTTCGACGGACGGCTCCGACAGGATCGCGCACCGGCTCGGCGCGCGCGTGGTGTACGAGGGGCGGCGCGGCTTCGGGGCGGCGTGCCATGCGGGGCTGCTGGCGGCTGACGCGGACGTCGTCTGCTTCTGCGACTGCGACGCCTCGCTCGATCCGGGCCTGCTGCGGGATTTCGTCCGGCAGGTGGCGGACGGCGAGAGTGATCTGGTGCTGGGGCGGCGGCGGCCGCGGGGGCGGGGCGCATGGCCGTTGCACGCCCGCGCCGGGAATCTGGCGCTCTCCCGGATGCTGCGCCGCCGCACCGGGCTGCGGCTGCACGACCTGGGTCCGCTGCGGGCCGCTCGCCGCACGGACCTGCTGTCCCTGGAGCTGACCGACCGGCGCAGCGGCTATCCCCTGCAGATGGTGGTGCGCGCCGCCGACGCGGGCTGGCGGGTCACGGAGCGGGATGTGCCGTATCTGCCCCGCGCGGGCAGGTCGAAGGTCACCGGGACCTGGCGGGGCACCTGGCAGGCGGTGCACGACATGCGCGCGGTCCTGGCGGAGCCGGGAGACGTGGTCCGGTGACGGGGGGTCAGGCAGCCGGGAGGCAGGCGGGCGGCGGTCAGACGGCCGGAGTGCAGGCGGCCGACGGGCAGACGGCTGAAGTGCAGGCAGCCAACGAGCAGACGACCGAAGCGCACGCAGCCAACGAGCAGACGACCGAAGCGCACGCAGCCAACGAGCAGACGACCGAAGCGCACGCAGCCAACGAGCAGACGACCGGGAGGCAGGCAGCCGACGGTCGGGCGGCCGGCGCCCTGCTGGTCATCGCCAAGGCGCCGGTGCCGGGGCGGGTGAAGACCCGGCTGACGGCACAGTTCTCGGCGCGCGAGGCGGCGTGGCTGGCCGAGGCGGCGCTGGCCGACACGCTGGAGACGGTGCGCGCCACCCCGGCGGCGCGGCGGGTCCTCGTCCTCGACGGGCAGCCGGGCGACTGGCTGCCCGGCGGCTTCGAGGTGGTGCCGCAGTGCCCGGGCAGCCTGGACGTCAGGCTCGCCCACGCCTTCGGGCAGTGCGAAGGACCGGCCCTCCTGGTCGGGATGGACACCCCGCAGATCACCTGCGAACTGCTCACCGAGGGCCTTCGGGCGGCCGCCCGCGGCGCCTGCTTCGGCCCGGCCGCCGACGGCGGCTTCTGGGCGCTGGGCCTGGCCCGGCCGGCCCCGGAGCTGCTGCTGGGGGTGCCGATGTCGACAGCCGACACCGGGGCCGTACAGCGGGAGCGGCTGGTGCGCGCCGGCCTCACGGTGGGCGAGCTGCCCGTCCTGCGGGACGTCGACACCCCCCACGACGCGTGGCTGGTGGCCGCCGAGGCCCCGTGGACGCGGTTCGCCGCGGCGCTCGCCGGGCTGGCGGGGACGCCGAGCGGGGTGCGATGACCGCGCCCGCCCGACAGGCAGACACCCGACAGACCGACACCCGACAGACCGACGCCTGGCAGGCCGACCCGTACGCGGACGCGCTGCGCACCGGCCGCGGGCCGCTGTATCTGCGGCGGGCCGACGGCCGGCTGCTGCCGCTGGAGGTGGAGCGGTGGTGCGCGGCCCCGGACGCCGCGGATCTCACCGTGCTGCACCGCTGCCGGGGCAAGGTCCTCGACATCGGCTGCGGCCCCGGCCGGCTGGTCGCGGCGCTCGCCGAGCTGGGCCGGCCGACGCTCGGCATCGACGTCTCCCCCGCGGCGGTGGAGCGCACGGTGCGCCTCGGCGGCCTCGCGCTGCGCCGCTCTGTGTTCGACCCCCTGCCGAGGGAGGGCCGTTGGGGCACCGCCCTCCTGATCGACGGCAACATCGGCATCGGCGGCGACCCACGGGCCCTCCTTGAGCGCGTGGCCTCACTCGTCGCCCCCGACGGGGTGCTGCTCGCGGAGACGGCGCCCCAGGACGTCGACGAACGCGCCCGGGTCCGCGTCTCCGACGGCGGCCACGCCCAGGGCGCGGCGTTCCCCTGGGCCCGCGTGGGCGCTCCGGCGCTGCTCCGCTACGCCCGCGACACGGGGTGGGCGACCCCGCCGGAACACCGCGTGGCCCGGTGGGAGGCGGGCGGCCGCGCGTTCGTGGCGCTGCGGCGGGTGTCTTCCTCTGCGGGTCCTATGCCCTGGGGGGCGTAGCACCCGCATCCGCACTCGCCATGCGCTCGATCGCCCGCCTCGGCCATCCGGGCGACCTGGAGTCGGCGGTCCTCCTCCAGCGGGGGCCGCCGGCCGGCTGCGCAGGAACGTGCGCGGCCCCTTCGTACGTCCGCACGGCGGGTCGCGAGGTGTATAGCCGGCTTTGAGCCCCCCTGCAGCCACCGCGCGCAAGGTGCCCGCAGGACTATCCGGCACACCCCGCGCCGCACTTGGAGGTTCCGTGTCCCTACGACTGTTCACCTCGGAGTCCGTCACCGAGGGCCATCCCGACAAGATCGCCGACCAGATCAGCGATGCGATCCTCGACGCGCTGCTGGCGCAGGACCCCGCTTCGCGGGTGGCCGTGGAAACCCTGATCACCACCGGTCAGGTCCATGTGGCCGGAGAGGTCACCACCCAGGGCTATGCCGAGATCCAGCACCTGGTCCGCGAGACCGTGCTGAAGATCGGTTACGACTCCTCCTCCAAGGGCTTCGACGGCGCGTCCTGCGGCGTCTCGGTCTCCATCGGCGCGCAGTCGCCCGACATCGCCCAGGGCGTGGACACGGCGTACGAGTCCCGGGTGGAGGGTGCCGCCGCAGGTGAGGAAGCCGATGAGCTGGACAAGCAGGGCGCCGGCGACCAGGGCCTGATGTTCGGCTACGCGTGCGACGAGACGCCCGAGTTGATGCCGCTGCCCATCACCCTCGCCCACCGGCTCTCCGCCCGACTCGCCGAAGTGCGCAAGAACGGGACCGTCCCCTATCTGCGCCCCGACGGCAAGACCCAGGTCACCATCGCCTACGACGGGGACCGCGCCGTCGAACTCGACACCGTCGTCGTCTCCTCGCAGCACGCTCCCGGCATCGACCTGGACTCGCTGCTGATCCCCGACATCCGTGACTGCGTCGTCCAGCCCGTGCTCCACCAGCTCGCCGAGGACGGGGTGAAGCTGCGCACCGAGGGCTACCGGCTGCTGGTGAATCCGACGGGCCGGTTCGAGATCGGCGGTCCGATGGGCGACGCGGGCCTGACCGGCCGGAAGATCATCATTGATACGTACGGCGGCATGGCGCGGCACGGCGGTGGCGCGTTCTCCGGCAAGGACCCGTCCAAGGTGGACCGTTCCGCGGCGTACGCGATGCGCTGGGTCGCCAAGAACGTCGTCGCGGCCGGGCTCGCGGCCCGCTGCGAGGTCCAGGTGGCGTACGCGATCGGCAAGGCCGAGCCCGTCGGTCTGTTCGTCGAGACCTTCGGCACCGAGACCGTGCCCGTACCGCACATCCAGGCCGCCATCGCCCAGGTCTTCGACCTGCGCCCGGCCGCCATCATCCGCGACCTCGACCTGCTGCGGCCCATCTACGCCCAGACGGCCGCCTATGGCCACTTCGGCCGTGACCTCCCCGACTTCACCTGGGAGTCCACCGACCGGGCCGAGAAGCTGCGCCAGGCGGCCACGGCGGCCGTCTGATCCGCGGGACCCGCCATGCACCGACCACCGCAGAACCACGGAACCAAACGGAACCAAGGAGCAGCGACCGTGCGCATAGCCGTAACTGGTTCGATCGCTACGGACCACCTCATGGTCTTCCCCGGCCGGTTCGCCGAGCAGCTCATCGAGGGCAGCCTCGACAAGGTCTCGCTCTCCTTCCTCGTCGAGGAACTGGAGATCCGGCGCGGCGGCGTCGCAGCGAACATCGCCTTCGGACTCGGGCGGCTGGGCCTTGGCCCGTACCTGGTCGGAGCGGTGGGCACGGACTTCGCCGACTACCAGGTCTGGCTCAAGGAGAACGGCGTCGACACGGACTCGGTCCGCGTCAGCGAATCGCTGCACACCGCACGGTTCGTCTGCACCTCCGATGCCGACCACAACCAGATCGGCTCCTTCTACACCGGAGCCATGAGCGAAGCACGACACATCGAACTCCGGCCCGTGCACGAGCGGGCCGGCGGCCTCGACCTCGTGGTGATCTCGCCGAACGACCCGGAGGCCATGCTCAACCACACCCGCGAATGCACCGCCCTCGGCGTGCCGTTCGCGGCCGACCCCTCACAACAGCTCGCCCGGATGGGCCGCGAGGAGGTGCGCGCGCTGCTCGACCACCCCGCGTACCTCTTCACCAACGAGTACGAGAGCGTCCTCATCCAGGAGCGGACCGGCTGGACGGAACAGCAGATACTCGGCCGGGTCGGCACCTGGGTCACCACACGGGGCGCGGACGGCGTACGCGTGGAGCGCGCCGGACTCCACACCGTCGAGGTCCACGCCGTGGCCCCGCACGGCACGATCGAACCGACGGGCGCGGGCGACGCCTTCCGGGCGGGCTTCCTCGCCGCCACCGCCTGGGGCCTCGGCCTGGAGCGGGCGGCCCAACTGGGCAGCGCGCTGGCCACCACTGTCCTGGAGACCACGGGCACCCAGCCCGACGCACTGCGCGGCGGCGATCTGCTGACCCGCGTGCGCGGCGCCTACGGCGACCAGGCGGCCGGCGAACTGGCCCCGTTTATGGCGGCGACGACATGAACGCGGGACGGATAGCGGCTCTGCGTGAG
>NZ_JAOWCB010000030.1 GCF_026420845.1 Streptomyces sp. PR69
GCGGCGAAGAGGCCGGGCGCGGTCGCCCCGACGCAGGCCCGACGCGGCGGGCACACGGCCGTGTCACGCGTTCGGGCGGGCGCCGCTGGCCGCCGCGGCGGAGGACTCGGCGAGGTGCGCGAGCATCGGCATGGGGTCGACGCCGACGCTGTCGGGCAGCACGGCCGCGATGCGCTGCGGGGTCCACGCGGCCCCCTCCGCGTACGCCGCCCGCAGCTCCCTCGGCTGGGCCCAGACCGCGATCTTGGGGCCCGCGACGGTGTAGACCTGGCCCGTGACGCCGGCGTCCCTGGCCTGTTCGGAGAGGAGGTAGACGACGAGCGCGGCGACGTCCTCCGGCTCGCCGATCTCCTTCAGCTCCATCGGCACGTTCGCGGACATCCGGGTCCGTGCGACAGGCGCCACCGCGTTGGCGGTCACCCCGTACTTGTGCAGTCCGAGCGCCGCGCTGCGCACCAGCGAGATGACGCCGCCCTTGGCGGCGGAGTAGTTGGCCTGTGCCACGCTGCCCTGGTGGTTGCCGCTGGTGAAGCCGATCAGCGTGCCCGAACCCTGTCGGCGCATCACCGCGGAGGCGGCGCGGAAGACGGTGAACGTCCCCTTCAGATGGGTGGCGACGACCGGGTCCCACTCGTCCTCGGTCATATTGAACAGCATCCGCTCACGCAGGATGCCGGCCACGCAGACGACTCCGTCGAGCCGCCCGTACTCGGCGAGCGCGATGTCGACGACCCGCTGGCCGCCCGCCATGGTGGAGATGTCGTCGGCCGCGGCGCGGGCCGAGCCGCCCGCGGACTCGATCTCTTTGACTGCGGACTCGGCGACTTCGCTCGTCGGCGCCGCGCCCGCCACGGACACCCCGTAGTCGTTGACGACGACCCGCGCGCCCTCGGCCGCGCAGGCGAGGGCGACGGCGCGGCCGATGCCGCGTCCCGCTCCCGTGACGGCGATGACCTTGCCTGCCAAGAAGTTGCCCACGCCACGGCCCCTTTCCCGGACGCCCTCCGGGACGTCCTGTCGAACGTCCGGGCACCCGGACACACCCTTCCCGCCTTTCTGACGGTCCGTTAGATTCTATGGTCCGTCAGATATGGCAGCACAAGCCCCAGGAGGCCGGATGTCACTGCCGCCCGCGTTCCATGACATCGCCAAGCGCGTTAACAACTGGGGCCGCTGGGGCGAGAGCGATGAGATCGGCACGCTCAACCTGGTCACCGACGCCAAGGTCCGCGCCGCGGCCGGAGCGGTCCGCCGCGGCCGACGGGTGCCGCTCGCGCTGCCCCTGCACCAGGACGGGGTCCAGACCGGGCTGATACCTGGCCGGGTCAACCCCCTGCACACCATGGTCCAGATCAACCAGCAGCTGTTCGGCCCCGGCACGGTCGCCACCAGCGATGACGCCGTGACGATGGGGCTGCAGGCGGCCACCCACTGGGATGCGCTGCCCCATGTCTCCCATTCGGGCCGGATCTACAACGGCCGCCCCGCCGACTCGATCACCCCGCACACCCGCGCCCGCTTCAGCGGGATCGACACGGTGCGCCACGTCGTCTCCCGCGGGGTGCTGCTCGATGTGGCCCGGACGAAGGGGGTGGACCGGCTGCCCGGAGACCATGCCGTCACACCGGAGGATCTGGACGAGGCGGCGGAGTTCGCCGGCGTACGCGTCGAGGCCGGGGACATCGTCCTCGTACGGACGGGGCAGATCCAGCTGGCGCTGAGCGGGGACCGGCATGGCTACGGGCACCCGTCCCCCGGGCTGTCGATCCGTACGCCGGAGTGGTTTCACGCCCGCGATGTCGCGGCCGTCGCCAATGACACCCTCACGTTTGAGATCTTCCCGCCAGAGGTGGCCGATCTCTGGATGCCCGTGCACGCTCTCCATCTGGTCGAGATGGGCATGCTGCAAGGCCAGAACTGGAATCTGGAGGAGTTGTCCACAGCCTGTGCAGAGGAGCGGAGCCATGCCTTTCTGCTCTGCGCGACACCCGAGCCGTTCACCGGCGGGACCGGTGCGCCCGTGGCGCCGGTGGCGGTGCTGTGAGCGGGAGGGACGCTGTTGACGGGCCGGGTGGCGGCGCTTCCACATGCGCGCCCCGAGCACGGCACGTCGTCCGCCACCCGTCCGCCACGGCGTACCGCATCGTCGAGGGCCGGCCCCCACCGCACCCTCGGCGTCCCCTCACAGCGAATCGCCCATCCAAGGGTGATCAGCGTGACACGTCCCGTCAACAGCCCTTTGGGGATCTACCTCTTATGACCGATGGGTAACGGCGCGAGACGGCGCATACGCCCCCACACCGCGCGCCCCCCTGGCCCCGACGGCACCGGAGGTCTCCTCGCCGGCTCCGGACACGGACCTGGCCGAAGCCGCAGAAGGTACCGGAGATGCCGGAGATGCCGACGAGACGGCGGGGGCGGCCGGGACGCCAGGCGCGACCGGGGCGGCAGGGACGCCAGGCACAGCAGGGGCCGCTGTGTCGACCTCGCACCAGATGGACTTGCCCACGCTCTCCAGCCGCCAGCCCCACCGGTCGGCAAGCCCGTCGACCAGTTCGAGCCCGCGGCCGCTGGTGTCCTCGCCGTCGGCGTGCCGCGGCAGCGGCGGGCGGGCGCTCGTGTCGCTGACCTCCACCCGCACCGTGCCTGCGCCGCCCCCCGCGTACCCGGTCCCGGTCCCGGTCCCAGCCGCGCAGCCGCCGAACAGCATCCGCAGCACCGCCGGACAGCCGGTGTGCACAACGGCGTTGGTGACCAGCTCGGAAATCAGCAGAATCAGCGTCTCGGCGAGCGGCTCATCCTCCCCTATCCCGGACCCGGCGAGCCGCGAACGGGCCCACCTCCGGGCCCGGCCCACCTCAGCGGGATCGGGCCCGACCTCCAACTGCACCTGAAGCACCTGCACCGCTCACACCATCCGAACCGGCGGACGCATCGCCTCGCGCCTCGACAAGGGGCTCTCGACGGAGTCACAGAACGTGACTCCCTTGGCTGACAGCATGGTTGACGTACAGTCACCGGAACAAGCGCTTCGGGCATATTCCCGCGCGAAGGAGTACGCGTAGGGCATACTGTGCGACCCCCATTGCCGGGTTGTCGAACACAGCCTCGCACGTCGCGCGCGGGACACTCGCGCAGGAAGCACCGCCACCCGAGGGAGGGTACCCGAGCGCCGCCCGACTCCGGCCTGTGACGGCAGCCTTTCGAGGACACAACCCGGACACAACCTGGTATCGACGTTCGGTGACCGCTCACAGCGCCGAGGCCTGTATCTCCTCCGCCTCGCGCGCGTCGAGCCACATCTGCGCCCGCAACCAGGCGCGCTTGAGGTGCAGATGCACATCCGCCTCCCAGGTGAATCCCATTCCGCCGTGGATCTGCAGACAGTCGCGGGCATTGGCCACGGCGGCCTCGTCAGCCAGCAGCTTCGCCCCGGCGGCCTCGCGGAAGTCCTCGGTCACGGCGGCCGCGTACACGGCCGCCCGCGCCGTCTCCGTTCGCACCAGCATCCCGGCGCACAGATGCTTGACCGCCTGGAAACCTCCGATGGGCCTGCCGAACTGCCGCCGCTGTCCGGCGTACTCCACGGCCATCTCGGTCGTACGGGCGGCCGAGCCGAGCTGTTCCGCCGCGGTCAGCAGCACCGCGTCGCCTGGCGGCCGGCGGCCGGCGGCGCGCCGGGCGGCCCCCGTCCCGCTGGGCAGCCTCCCGCGGGGCAGCCGGTGCAGGGGGGTGAGCGGGTCCGCCGACCGGACCGGAGCGGCCCTGTCCCACACGTCCGCCGCCGCCTCACGCCATCCGTCGTCCCCGTACTCCACCACCCTGTCCGCGCCGTCGAGATACGCGGCCATCCCGGGCGGCTGTCCGGCGCATGCGACCACTTCGCCGTCCGCCGCCGCCCCGTGCGTCACCGCGAGATGGGTGACGGCCAGCGGCCCCGGCAGCAGCGCCTGGCCCGCCTGTTCGAAGAGGAGCACCGCCTCGGGGAGGCCAAGTCCCGCGCCGCCGTCCCCGGCGGGCAGGCGCAGGGCGAACAGCCCCGCCTCGGTGAGCGGCTTCCACATCGCCGCCCGCTCCGGCGCGCCTTTTGAGCCGGTCGCGTCCGCGGCCGCGACCGCCGCACGCAGCGCGTCCCGGTCGAAGATCCGGGCGAGCAGCGTGCGCATGCCGTCCGCAAGCGCCCGCTGATCGTCCGTGAGCCGGAAGTCCACGAGTGCGCTCACCTGTCCTTCGGCAGGCCGAGGAGGCGCTCGGCGATGATGTTCCGCTGGATCTGGGAGGTGCCCGCCGCGATGGTGTACGAGAGTGAGGAGAGCCGGTCGCGCGTCCACTCCCGGTCCAGGTCCAGACAGTTCGCCCCGAGCACCTGCGCGGCCGTGTCGTACAGCTTCTGCCGTGCGTGCGAATAGCGCAGCTTGAACACCGATCCGCCGACGCCCGGCACACCGCCCGTCGTCTGCGCCTCGCTGACGTTCCACTGGATCAGCCGCCACAGCGCCTGGAACTCGGCGTGCAGCCGGCCGAGCGAGCGCCGCAGCCCGGGGTCGTCCCAGCGGCCGTTGGCCCGCGCCTCGCGGGCCAGTTCCCCCAGGGTCCTGCGGCAGGCGACGACCTCGCCGACGAAGGCCGTGCCCCGCTCGAATCCGAGCGTCACCATCGTGACGCGCCAGCCGTCGTTCTCCGCGCCGACACGGTGGGCGACCGGCACCCGCACCTCGTCGAGGAACAGCTCCGCGAACTCCGTGGACCCGGCCAGGGTGCGCAGCGGCCGTACGGTGATCCCCTCGGCGTCCATGGGCAGCGCGAGCCAGCTGATGCCCTGGTGCTTCGGCGCGTCGGGGTCGGTGCGCACCAGCAGTTCGCACCAGTCGGCGACCTCGGCGTGCGAGGTCCAGACCTTGGAGCCGGTGACGATGTAGGCGTCGCCGTCGCGGACGGCGCGGGTGCGCAGGGCGGCGAGGTCGGAGCCGGCGTCCGGTTCGCTGAAGCCCTGGCACCAGACCTCCTCGCCGCGCACGATCGGGCCGAGCCAGCGGGCGCGCTGCTGCGGGGCGCCCTCGACGGCGATGGTGGGGCCGGCGTGCAGCAGTCCGACGAAGTTGGCGCCGACGTAGGGGGCGCCGGCGCGTTCCGTCTCCTCCAGGAAGATCAGCCGCCGGGCCGGGGAGGCGGTCCAGTGGAGCTCGCCGTATCCGGCGTCGTACAGCATGCGCTGCCAGCCGAGGTCGTAGGCGCGGCGGCCCGGCCAGTCGCGGGGGTCGGGCCGGGGCGGCAGCGTGGGCAGCGCGGCGGCGAGCCAGCGCGCCAGCTCCGCGCGGAAGGCCTCGTCCTCCTCCGAGTGAGCCAGATCCATCAGCCGAGGTCCGGGGCCGGGGCGGGGGCGGGGGCGGGGTCCGGACCCGCATCAAGGTCCAAGTCCAGGTCCAGGTCCAGCATGCGGATGGCGTTGCCGCGCATCAGTTTGTGGACGGTCGTGTCGTCGAGCCCGCGCACATGGTCGAGGGCGACCTGCTTGGTGTGCGGGAAGGTGGAGTCGACGTGCGGGTAGTCGGTCTCGAAGGTGGCGTTGTCCCGGCCCACGACGTCGATCGCGTCGATGCCGTGCCTGTCGCGGAAGAAGCAGCAGTAGATCTGCCGGTAGTAGTACGCAGAGGGGGGCTCGGGGATCAGATCGCGCACCCCGCCCCAGGCCCGGTGCTCCTCCCAGACGTCGTCCGCGCGCTCCAGGGCGTATGGGATCCAGCCCATCTGGCCCTCGCTGTAGGCGAGCTTCAGCCGGGGGAACTTCACCAGCACCCCGGAGAACAGGAAGTCGGTCATGGACGCCATGGCGTTGTTGAAGCTGAGGGTGGCCTGCACGGCAGGCGGGGCGTCCGGTGAGGCGGCCGGCATCTGCGAGGAGGAGCCGATGTGCATATTGACCACCGTGCCGGTCTCCTCGCACACCGCGAAGAAGGGGTCCCAGTAGCCGCAGTGAATCGACGGCAGCCCGAGATACGTGGGGATCTCGGAGAAGGTCACCGCCCGCACGCCCCGCGCGGCGTTGCGCCGGATCTCCGCCACCGCCAGGTCGACGTCCCACAGCGGGATCAGACACAGCGGGATCAGCCGCCCCCCGCTGCCCCCGCACCACTCCTCGACCATCCAGTCGTTGTAGGCCCGCACACACGCCAGTGCGACCTCCTTGTCTTTCGCCTCGGCGAAGGTCTGCCCGCAGAAGCGCGGAAAGGTCGGAAAGCACAGCGACGCCTCGACATGGTTCAGATCCATGTCCTTCAGCCGCTCGGCCGGATCCCAGCACCCCGGCCGCATCTCCTCCCTGGTGATCCCCTCCAGGGTCATCTCCTCCCGGGAGAAGCCGACGGCGGCGATGATCCGCTTGTACGGGAAGATCTCGCCCTCGTACTCCCACCAGTCGGTGACCTGGCCCTGTGGATCGGTGGTGAACCGATACCTTCCGCCGATGTACTGAAGCTCCCCGATGCCGGCTGTAAAGGGCTTCGGGCCCCGGTCCCGGTACTTCGCCGGCAGCCAGGTCTCGAAGAGGTGGGCTGGCTCGATCACATGGTCGTCCACGCTGACGATCCGCGGCAGTTCCCGTTCCATCAAGCCTCCCCCTTGGGGCCGAAGCATGTCTGACGGTGCGTCAGATTTCAGGCTAGCCCCGCGCCTCTGGACCGGCAAGGCGTCGGCCTCTACGCTCTGCGCACTGATCTGACACACCGTCAGCCACGCGCGGAGCCAGGAGGAGCCGTGAACGACACCGCACACTCCCTGGGGGCCTCCCGCACCCTCTGGGAGCTGATCGAGCGCCGTGCCGCCCTCACCCCCGACCGCCCGGCGCTCCTCCAGGGCGGCCGGTCGGTCACGTTCGCGGAGTTCACAGAGCGCTGCGAGAGCGTGGCGGCCGGGCTGCACACGGCGTACGGCGTACGGCCGGGGACGGTCGTCGCCTGGCAGCTCCCCACCCGCGTCGAGACCGTGGTGCTGTCCGGCGCGCTCGCCCGGATCGGGGCCGTGCAGTCCCCCGTCATCCCCTTCTACCGGGACCGGGAGACCGGCTTCGCGCTCCGCGCCTCACAGGCGGAGCTGTTCGCCGTGCCGGGCGTCTGGCGCGGCTTCGACCACACGGAGATGGCCCGGCGCCTCGGAGCGCGCCGCGTCCTCAAGGCGTACGACAGCCTCCCCCAGGGCGACCCGGCGGCGCTCCCGCCGCCGCCCGCCGACGGCACCGCGCCGCGCTGGATCTACTGGACCTCCGGCACCACCTCCGACCCCAAGGGCGTGCTGCACACCGACCGCTCGCTGATCGCCGGAGGCGCGTGCCTGGCCCACGCCCTGCGGCTGCGAGACGACGACGTCGGCTCGGTCGCCTTCCCCTTCGCGCACATCGGAGGGGCCGACTATCTGGTGATGCTGCTGCTGTACGGGATTCCGGCGGTGCTCTTCGAGCAGTTCGCGCTGCCCGACGCGCTTGCGGACTACCGCGCCCACGGGGTCACCATCGCGGGCGGCTCCACCGCCTTCTACTCGATGTTCCTCGCCGAGCAGCGCAGCCGGCCCGGCGAGAAGCTCATCCCGACGCTGCGGCTGCTCGCAGGCGGCGGAGCGCCCAAGCCGCCGGAGCTGTACCACGCCGTCATACGGGAGTTGGGCTGCGGACTCGTCCACGGCTACGGCATGACCGAGGTGCCGATGATCACCATGGGCACGCCCGACGACACGGACGAGCACCTCGCCACCACGGAGGGCCGGCCGCCCGCGGGGATGGAGATACGGATCACCGACGGCGAGGTCCGGCTGCGCGGGGAGGCGGTCTGCCGCGGCTATCTCGACCCGGAGCAGACCGCGGCCGCCTTTGACGCCGACGGCTTCTTCAGGACCGGCGACCTGGGCGCGCTCACGCCGTCCGGGCATCTGAAACTCACCGGGCGGCTGAAGGACATCATCATCCGCAAAGGCGAGAACATCTCGGCACAGGAGATCGAAGAGCTGCTCCACGGGCATCCGGCGGTCGGCGAGGCGGCGGTCATCGGACTGCCGGACGCCGACCGCGGCGAGCGGGTGTGCGCGGTCGTCGAACAGCCGGCGGACGCGCCGCCGCTGACGCTGGCCGCCGTGACGGCCTATCTGCGCGGCGCGGGGCTGTCCGTGCACAAGCTTCCGGAACAGCTTGAGGTGGTGGAGGCGCTGCCGCGCAACGACACCCTGCGCAAGGTGCTCAAGTACAAGCTGCGCGAACGCTTCGCAGCGCCATGACCAAACCGGGGCCTCCGCCCCCGCACCCCCGCGCCCACGAGGCTGATCTGTCCTACGGCTCGGGGGTCACGCAGTACGCGGCGAACGCCCTCAGCAGTTCCTCCTCGCCGATCCTGCCGCCCCCGCCCGCCTCCCCGTCCCCCTCCAGCGCCCTCGCCGCCTCCGACGCGACCCCCGGCTCGACGCCGAGCACCCGCAGGACGCGCTCCACGGACGCCGGGGTGACGCCCTGCCCGCCCGGCGCGCCGGAACCGTCGGGGCCGTCGGGGCCGGCCGCCGCGGCGACGGCGATCACGGCGCGCAGAAAGGGCCGGGCGATCTCGGCGAGCCGCTCCGGGTTGTCCCGCAGCCGCTTCACCGCGCCGGTCACGAACTCCTGGCGGCTGACCCGCTGGTCCCCGTCCACATCGGCGATTCCGGCCATGCCCTGCCAGAACGCCTCAGCGCCGCTGTAGAGGGCCTGGCCCCGCTCCGAGCGTGCCGTGACGGAGAACTCGGCGAGCAGCGCCGCTGCGGCCCCGCTGAAGTCCTCACGGTCGATATAGCCGTTGCCGTCCTGATCGAAGGCGGCGAACCGAGACGCGATCTTGCGCTCGTACTCTGCGCTGTCCATGCGGGGAGAGTACGACTCCGAGAGGTGCCGCGTTCAAGTACCGCGCGGAATTCCCCCGTGAGCGCCACCGGCCCTCAGGCCGACAGGGGCTGGGCCTCCTCGTCGGCGGCGGCGCCGGCGTCCGCGTACACCTCGAACAGCCGCCGCACGCCGAGGGCGGCGAGCACGCGGTTCACATGCGAGCCCTCTTCGGCTCCGCGCGCCGGGAGCACCAGCCGCAGCCGTCCGCGGCAGGAGCGCAGCAGCCGCCGTGCGGCGATCAGCACGCCCACGCCGCTGGAGTCGCAGAAGAACACCTCGGAGAGGTCGAGCACCACATCCCTGCGGCCCGAGGCGACGGCATCGTGAACATGCTGGCGGACGGCGGGCGAGGAGGCGATGTCCAGCTCCCCGCGGACGTGCAGCACGGTCCACCCGCCCTGCCGGGCCTCGTCCACTGTGAGCATCGTGCCTGGACCTCTCCTCGTCCTGTACGGACGTAACCGACGCACCGACCGGAAGCCGCCCTTCCTTCGCGGCTGCCCAGCCGCTCTCCCATGAAACACGCTGTCCCCGCCGCGTCCCCCACGGGGGCGCACTTGCCGCAAAGGGGCGTGCGCCGCGAGCCGTGCGCATTACATTCGAAGTGGCGACAGGCACAGGGGAAACAGCCACAGGGGAACAGAGCGCAGAGCTTGGGGGCCGTATGGCGAAGGACACACCGCCGCGCTGGGACCGCAGGATGCAGCAGCGGCTGGCGCGGGGCGAGGCCGCCGCGCTCGGCGAGCTCTACGACCGGTTCGCCTCGCTGGTGCACATGCTGGCCCACCGGGTGCTCGACGACGACGCGGCGGCGGACCAGGTGACCCGCGAGGTGTTCGGCTACATCTGGGAGAACCCGGACGCATACGACCCCAAGCAGGGCTCCATGCGCTCATGGGTGGCGAAGCTCACCAACGGCCAGGCGGTGCACCGGCTGCGGGAGACGGAGACGGCGGCGCTCGCCCGCGGCGAAGGCGAGGGCACGGCCGAGGAGCTGGAGCAGAAGGTGCGCAGGGCGGCGGTCGCGGCACGCGCCGACTACATCGTCACCTCGATGCCCAAGCCGCTGCGCGCCGCACTGGAGCTGGCCTATCGCCAGCGCGCGGACTACCGGCGCGCCGCGCAGCTGCTCGGGGTGACAGAGGACGAGGCGCGGCGGCGGCTCCGGCTCGGCCTGCAGCTGCTGTCGACCGCGCACACCCGTGCCCTGGACGGTTCCCCGCCGCCCGGCTACGGCCCGATGCCCCGATATGGACACTCCCGGTGACCGGGCCGCTCGACGGAGGCCGTGACGACCAGGGAGGCGGCGGAGGCCAGGGGGACGACGCCAGGGACGAGGTGCGCGGCGTGCCGCGGATTCCGTCTCCGCGGGCGGCGGGGGACGATCTCACACTGTCCGTACCGCCGTTCCCGCTGGTGCTGGGCGCGTACGAGGACGAGGAGGCCGAGGAGCCGGACGACCCCGGCGCCGAGGACTGCCCCGCGAACGTGACGGATGTTACGGACGCGGTGAACGAGCCCGGTGAATCCGACGCCCCCGGCGACGCTGACATGACGGACGACGCCGACGCCGGAGACGACGCTGACGACGCCGGCGACGCGGGCGCGGCAGCAGACGGGACGGCCGGAACCGGCGGGGCGGACACCCCCGGGCCCTCGCACAGCGTGCTGAAGTCGCTGCTCGGCGCATGGGCGCTGTCCGCGTGCTCCGCCGAGGAGACCGAGGCCGTCGAGCTCCACCTCGGCGACTGCGCGGCATGCGCGGACGAGGCGCTGCGGCTGCGTGACGCCGTGGGTCTGCTGCACATGGAGCGCGATCTGGACCTCGATCCGCTGCTCCGCTTCCGGGTGCTGGAGAACTGCCTGGGCCGCAGGCCCGCCCGTATCCCGGTGCCCGCGTGGGCCGCTCCGTACGACGCCGAGACGGCCAGGCTCGACGCCCTGCTGCGGGACTTCGGCGACTCGGAGTGGGATGCCGAGGTGCAGCTCAGGTGGTTCGAAGGCGACCGGCAGCTGACGCGGTCCACCAGCGTGGCCCAGGTCCTCGGCCATCTGCTGTCGGTCGACGGGCTGGTGGCGGGCATGCTCGGGCTGGGCGACCCGCTCGGCACGGCCGCTCCGTCGTCGCCCGAGGAGCGCACGGAGCAGTTCTGGAACACCGCCAGGCAGCCGCTGACCCGCGCCGTCCGTCAGCCCTGGCGCGGGCAGAGCCACACCCTGATCCGCACGGTGTCCTTCGCGGGCCGGGGCGTGTCGGAACTGTCCGTCTCCTACGGCGACTTCTCGCTGGCGCTCAAGGACTCCCTGCTGGACCGGGCGTTCGAGTGCTGGATCCACGCGGGCGATATCGCGGACGCGGTGGACTATCCGTACGAGCCGCCCAGCGGCGTCCATCTGAACCTGATGATCGACCTTGCGGCGCGGCTGCTGCCGCATGCGCTGGCCGCGCGACGGCGTGCAGGACTCGCCAGTCCGCCGCACTATCTGATGACGCCGGGCGCTCCCGGCCGTTCACTGCATCTGGAGATCGAGGGCGCGGGCGGCGGCAACTGGCATATCGCTCTGGACTCGCCCGCGGCGAAGGGCTCCGCTGACCACTCCGTCGCGCAAGTGGCCCTTGAAGCGGCGGAATTCTGCCGGCTTGTGGCGGGCCATATCTCTCCGGAAGAGGCGGCAGCGGGTCAGGACGGGGACCGGGAGGCGATCCGCGAAGTGCTGGGCGCGACGGCGTCGCTCAGCCGGCTCTGATCCCCCTGTCCGGGACCCGGAAGGTCAGGCGGGCGGCTGACGGCGGGTGGAGCGGGCGCGGTTGCCGCAGGAGACCGTGCACCAGGACTGGTCCCTGCGGCGGGCCAGGAAGTACATGCCGCAGCTCGGGGCGGGGCAGCGGCGCACCCGCGCGCCCACGCCGCCCGCCGTCAGGGCCAGGGTTTCGCGGGCCAGGACCGCGGCGGGCCCGCCGCCGCACTCCCGCTGTTCCAGCGTGCCGTCCCCGGCGAGCCGGAAGACCACGGGCGCGTCGGCGGCAAGGGCGTTGAGCCGCTCCCGTACGCCGTCCGGCAGTGCGGTCCGCGCGGCGGTCGCCTCCAGCGCGCCGCGCACCAGCGCCCGCAGCCGCTCCAGCTCCGCGAGGGGCAGGGCCGCCAGCGCGCGGTCGGCGGCGCGCTCGCGCCAGCGCCCGGCCAGCTCCCCGTCGGCGAAGAAGTCGACGTCCTCGCGCCCCGGCCCGGCGCCCACGACGACGGTGTTGGCCAGGTCCAGCACCGGCCCCTCGCCGATCCATGGCATTTCGCGCAGCTCACGCATGGTCATGGCACCCAATCTACTGGATTCAGCACAGCAAACCCGTGATACGGTCGACTCACGGATTCAGAAGTCCAAACCCGTGAAAGGTGTCTGCCATGAGCACGACGATCGAGTACGTACGGTTTGACTCCGACGACCCCGAGGGCCTCGCCGCCCACCGCGAGGAGCTGGTCACACTGCTGAAGGAGCGGTACGGGGACGGCTTCCTCGGGGCCCATCTGGCCCGGTTCGACGACGGCAGCGTGCTGGACTTCATCCTCTGGGCGGACGCGGACGTCGCCGCCCGCGCCGCCGAGGAGATGCCGTCCGACGAGCGGGCGCGGGGCTTCTTCAGCAGGGTGGGCGCGGTCCATGAAATGCGGCACGCCCAAGTGCTCCACTCCGCCGCCTAGCCGCTCCAGCCCATCCCCATCCGCGCCGCTGACCGGGTGCGGCGGCCATCTCGTCTTTGACTGGGCGGTGACCAATCGCCACGACGAGACGGCCGCCGTGATCGTCGACTACGTGGTGCTGCCGCGGACCTGACCCGCGGGCGCTACGCGAACACCACCGTACGGCTGCCATTCAGCAGAATCCGGTGCTCGGCGTGCCACTTCACCGCGCGCGCCAGCGCCTGGCACTCCACATCGCGCCCGATCGCCACGAGCTGCTCGGGGGTGACGTCATGGCTGACGCGCTCCACCTCCTGCTCGATGATCGGCCCCTCGTCGAGGTCGGCCGTCACATAGTGCGCGGTGGCGCCGATCAGCTTCACCCCGCGCGCATGCGCCTGGTGGTACGGCTTCGCGCCCTTGAAGCTCGGCAGGAAGGAGTGGTGGATATTGATGATCCGCCCGCTGAGCTGCTTGCACAGATCGTCCGAGAGGACCTGCATATAGCGGGCGAGCACCACCAGTTCGACGTTCTCCGCGCGCACCAGCTCCAGCAGCTCCGCTTCGGCCTGCGGCTTGGTGTCCTTGGTGACCGGGATGTGGTGGAAGGGGATGCCGTACGAGGAGACCAGCTCGGCGAAGTCCGTGTGGTTGGAGACCACGGCCGCGATCTCCACGGGCAGCGCGCCCGTCCGGGAGCGGAAGAGCAGATCGTTGAGGCAGTGACCGAACTTGCTGACCATGAGGATGATCCGCATCCGCTCCTCGGCGAGATGGATCTCCCAGTCCATCTGGAAGGAGTCCCCCACGGCGGCGAAGCTGGCCCGCAGCTTGTCCACGGACACCGGGGCCTCGGCCGAGAAATGGACCCTCATGAAGAACAGACCCGTGTCCCGGTCTCCGAACTGCTGGCTGTCCTCGATATTGCAGCCGGTGATGAAGAGGTAGCTGGAGACGGCGTGCACGATGCCCTGTTTGTCCGGGCATGAGAGCGTCAGGACGTACTGGTCGGTCATTCTTGTAGCCTGCCACATCCGCGGGCCCCGGCCGTAGCCCGTCCGGCAGCCGGACCGCGCCTCCCCGTGTGCGGGCGGCCTCCCCGTGTGCGGGCGGCCAGCCCGTATGCGGGCGATCAGGCGGAGCGGGTGAGTATCCGCAGGACCTCAAGCGAGCGCGGCGGCGCGTCCGGGTCCTCGCCGTCGTTGACGGCCAGCCGTACATGGGCGTCGCGGGCCGCCCGTACC
This sequence comes from Streptomyces sp. PR69, assembly GCF_026420845.1. Taxonomy (GTDB): domain Bacteria; phylum Actinomycetota; class Actinomycetes; order Streptomycetales; family Streptomycetaceae; genus Streptomyces. Next base: position 13,815 of record NZ_JAOWCB010000030.1, read on the forward strand.
GCCTCCGGCCAGCCATGGTGCTCCAGATAGTCCGAGACCGGGGCGTCCGCGCCGACCTGGTGCATGATCCGCAGCACCCGCAGCACCGCGACATCGACGAGCGCCGCCTCCGCGGAGTCCCTGAATATCGTCCCGACGTACTTCTCCGCGGACCAGTTGTCCAGCCAGGTGTCCTCGACCAGCCGGTAGACGGCGTCGGTCACATCCCCGTACTCCTCGCGGCCGGCCAGCCAGCACTCCTGATGGAAGACGGGGTCGGAAAGCATATGCAGCGCCGAGCGCACATTGCAGCGCCAGCGCCACCACGGCATGTCATTGAGCGGCATGCCGCCCATGGTGGAGGAGCGACGGCCGCGGCGGGAAGGGTTGACAGAACCTGACTGCACATGCCCGATCGTACGTTCCCCCGCCGGGCGGCCCTGCGTCCCCCCGCAATTCACCTTCCGGTCACCCTTCGTTGTGGAGCGCTCACTCCGGCGTTCCCCATGAGAAGGAAATGTGCATGACCATGACCGGTTGGCGTCACTCTTCTTCCTTCTCCCACCACACCTCAGCCCGCATCCGCACAGCGGCAGCCCTGACGGCCGGCGTATCGCTCATCGCCGGCTGCGGCGTACTCCCCGGCGGCTCGGGGGGCTCCAGGGAGCCCGTCAAAGTGATGACCTTCGCACCGGATAAGACCAGATCGACGAATCTGCCCGGAATGCCGGCGATGGCGCAGGCGTACGCCCGCTGGGTCGCGGCGAAGGGCGGCATCGACGGACATGAGCTGCAGGTCATCACCTGCAACGAGCAGAACACCCCCGCCGGTGCGGCCGCCTGTGCGCGCCGCGCGGTCAAGGAAGAGGTGGTCGCCGTCGTCGGCTCGTACAGCCAGCACGGCGATGCGTTCATGGCCCCGCTGGAGGCGGCCGGCATCCCCTTCATCGGCGGCTACGGGATATCCGAGGAGGAGTTCACCAGCTATCTCTCCTACCCCGTCAACGGCGGCCAGGCCGCGCTGATGGCGGGCAACGGGCGACAGCTCGCCGGGGCCTGCGACAAGGTCGCGCTCGTCCGGCCCAACTCGCTCGCGGGCGACGAACTGCCCGTGCTGCTCAACGCCGCCCTCGAAGAGAGCGGCCGCGGCGAGGCCGCGGACATCCTCGCGCCCGACGACGCCACCGAATATGCGGAGCATGCGGAGAAGGCGCGCAAGGCGGCCGCCGAGGCGACGTTCGCGGAGCTGAAGAAGGACGAGAAGCCCGGGTGCGTGGCGGCGGCGCTCGGCGACCGCACCGAGACCTTCCTGGACTCCTTCCGGCGGCTCTCCGACGACGGGCGGCAGGTCAGGATCTCCTCCGTCATGGGCAGCGTCAATCAGCTCCTGATCAACAGCACCGGCGGGCGGAAGGGCCCCTTCGAGGGGGCGTATGTCACCGGCTGGTACCCGGAAGGCAACGACGCGCGCTGGCAGCCCATGCGGGACGTGATCAACGAATACGCCTTCGGCGACAACCGGATCGACCCGGCCGACGCGGGCGTCCAGACCACATGGATCGCCTACACCGTGCTGCGCAAGGCGATCGAATTCCTCAACCGCGACGAGATCACCGCGTCGGACCTCTCCCGCGCCCTCGACGACGGCGTCCGGGTCACGACGGGCGGGCTCACGCCGCCGCTGCGCTGGGAGTACGAGGACATGCTCGGCGCGCCGGGCTATCCGCGGATCGTCAACACGAGCGTGAGCTTCCAGGTGGTGCGCGACGGCCGGCTGACGGCCCAGCAGGACGACTTCGCGGACGTCGCCGACACATTGCTCAACGCGGCCTCCTCGGCGTAGCCCGCTCCCTGCTGGGGCTCCGCCCCGGCCCTTGCGGGCGGGATCGAATTCACCGGCCGAACCGGAGGACGCCCAGCGCGCACCGGAGTTGTGCGCGCCAGGCCCCCCGGCACCTCAGCTGGTGACGCGGAGTTCGACCAGGACCGAGGGCGGTCCGGACGGGAAGGTTCCTTCACCCACGGACTTCGTCGAGTTCTTGGCCGCCAGCCGCCGGGCCGAAACCCGAACGGTGGCTTCGGTCGTGCCTTGTGGGCCGTTCAGCTACGAGGGATTCAGCGGCCGATGTCGTCCAGCTCGGTCAAGTCCTCATGAGAGAGGGAGAGTCCCGCGCCGGCGATGTTCTCGCGCAGGTGCGCTGTCGATGACGTGCCGGGGATGAGCAGGATGTTCGGTGATCGCTGAAGCAGCCAGGCCAGCGCGACGGACATCTGCGTCGCCTGCAAGCGAGCGGCGACCGCCGAGAGCGCCGAGGACTGAAGCGGGGTAAAGCCCCCGAGGGGGAAGAAGGGCACGTACGCGACGCCGTCGGCGGCGAGCCGGTCGATGAGCTTGTCGTCGTGGCGGTGGGCGAGGTTGTACATGTTCTGCACGCACACGATCGGCGCGATGCTCTGCGCCTCGGTGACCTGCTCCTCGGTCGCGTTGCTGACCCCGAGGTGGCGGATCAGGCCCTGCTGCTGGAGTTCCACGAGCGTCTCGAACGCCTCGGCGAGCGAGCCGGGCTGGGGACCTTCGGCGTTGCCGAGCCGGAGGTTGACCAGGTCGAGTACGTCGAGCCGGAGGGACGTGAGGTTGTCGTGGACCTGGCGGCGCAGATCTTCGGGTCGCCGGGCCGTGGGCCAGCCACCCTGTTCGTCGCGGGTCGCGCCCACCTTGGTCACGATGTGCAGCGACTCGGGATAGGGGTGCAGCGCCTCGCGGATCAATTCGTTGGTGACGCGCGGCCCGTAGGCGTCGCTGGTGTCGATGTGGGTGATACCGAGGCCGACCGCTTCACGCAGAACGCCCAGGGCGCCCTCGCGATCGGTGGGCGGCCCCATGACCCACGGGCCGGCCAGTTGCATGGCGCCGTAGCCGAACCGGGTGACGGTCAGATCACCCAGAGTCCAGGTGCCGCCGGGAAGAGAGAGGGAAGGTGTGCTCATCTTGTTGCCTTTCGCCGTGCACTTGGGGGTGGCGCCTGCTGCCTCCCTGCATCAGCATTGGAGAGAAACTTCCTGTCGGGAAGTAGGCACTTTGGAGTGCGTAACCCACCCATCGGTGAGAGGTGCGATCAGTGGCGACGACGAAGGCGGCCCAGAAGAGAGCTCAGGCCAAGGTGGAGTACAACGCGTTCCTGGCAGGGTGCCCCAGCCGGCAGCTGCTCGACCGAATCTCGGACAAGTGGGTCGTCCTGATCCTGTGTGCGCTGGGCGGGGACAACAGCCCTGGGCAGCCCGGTACAGCACACGCAGACGCTCCGAAAGCGATGCGGTACTCCGAGATCTCTCGTCTTCTGGCCGGGGTCAGCCAGAAGATGCTGACCCAGACGCTACGGTCGCTGGAGCGCGATGGCCTGCTCACCCGTACCGTGACGCCAACCGTCCCTGTCACCGTCTCCTACGAGCTGACCGACCTCGGCCTCTCGCTTCATCACATGACGCGCGGGCTCAGAAACTGGGCGCAGACACACATGGCCGAGGTCCTCGCAAACCGCGAGAACTACGACGCTCGCACCTCCTGACGACGCACGCCCAACCGCCCAACAGCTCTATGTTCTCGGGTGCTACACCCTCAACTGCGAAGAGCCCGGAAACCTTTCCCGTCAGAGCTGGTCGCTGCGGCGCTCCGTCAGACCGTATTTCTTGGCGATCGCGTTCCACAGCCCCGACGCTTCCCGCTTCGCCTTCGTCGCCTCGCCGCTCGCCCTGTTCCCCTTGGCCAGCTGCTTGGTGCCGCGCGCCTTGCCGTCCTTGCAGCCCTTCTCGCCCTTCGTCTGGTCGGCCCAGGCCGCGTAGTGGTCGTCCGCCGTTGCGGAGGCCTGCCATGCCTCGGTGAGGGAGGCGGTGAGCCTGGCGTGGTCGGGGAGTTGGTCGACGGTCAGGCCCTGCAGCCGGGTCACCAGGCCGCGCCGCTGGTTGGCCGCGGCGCGCAGGTCGGCGGCTGCCTGGTCGAGGTTCTTGCACTGCTTGATGTTCTCGACCGAACGGATCACGCTGTCGCGGCTGTTGTTGCTGTCCGCGAGGAGCTTGTCCAGCGCCTTGGCCTGCGGCTCGGCGGGGTCCGTGGGGGCGGAAGGCGACTTTGAGGTCTGGCTGGGGGCGGGGGAACCGGCGGCGACGTTCTTGCTCGCGCCCGCGTTCTTGGCGTCGTCGTCGCCGTCTCCGCCGAACATCACGGCGCTGACGCCGAGCCCGAGCACCGCGCAGCCGACGACGACCGCGGCGATCAGCGGCACCCGCGAGGATCTGCGGCGGCCCGCGTCGGGGTCGGGTGCCTGGGGCTTGTACGGCGCGTAGGCGCGCTGCGGCGACTGCGGCGGTCTCTGATAGGCGGGATGCGGCTGGTGCTGCTGGTGCTGCGGCTGGTCCGCGAAGCGCGGCAACTGCTGTGTGGCGTCCGCGACATGAGGTGTGCCGCCTCCGCTCTCGCGGAAGAGGTTGTCAAACTCGGCCGGCGGCTGCCGGTCGCCAGGCGCACCAGGTCTGATGCCGTAGGGCGCGCCGGTGGGCACGGGCGGGATCTGCGCGGTCGGGGCGGCGGCGCTTCCCGGCGCGACCGGCGGCAGATACTGCGTGGCCTGTACATCGGGCCCCTGCGGGAGTGGCTGGGCGCCCGGGAACTGCGTGGACTCCGCCGAAGCCTTCGGCGGCAGCACGCCAGGCGCGGCAGAAGTGGACGCGACCGGCGGGATGTACTGCGTCGCGTCGGCGTCACCCCCGGCCGGTGGTCCCTGCGGGGGCGGTCCCTGCGGGGGCATCGGCGCATACGGAGGAAGCGGCTGGCTCACGGGAGCCGGAACTCCCGCGTACCCCTGCTGGTCGGCGTGGACTCCGTACCCCTGCTGATCCGGCTGCCCTGACGGGCCAGGCTGGCCCTCATGCCCGGACTGGCCCGCGTATACCGGCTGGCCTTCGTGTCCAGGGTGGCCCAACTGCCTTGCGTGACGGGGCTGCGCCGCATAGCCCGACTGACCGGCGTAAGCCGACTGCCCCGCATGCCCGGCCTGACCTGACTGGCCCGCGTATCCACGCTGCGTCTGCTGGCCCGCGTACCCGGACTGGCCCTGCTGACCCCCGTGCCCGGCCTGACCCGACTGCCCCGCGTACCCGAGTTGGGCCTGCTCCCCCGCATGCCCGGACTGGCCCGCATACGGCGACTGGCCCGGCTGCCCCGCAGGGCCCTGCGGCCCCGGCTGCTGCGGTCCCCAGGGCTGCCCCCACGGCTGGCCGCCCGCCGGAGTCCCCTGTGCGTCGCCGCCGGGTATCCAGGGCTCGCTGCCGTCTGCGGGCAGCACGACACCCTCGTGCGCGGGCCGGTCAGCGGGGAGTTGCCGGCCGTCACCCTGTCCGCTTTGCGTCACCGGGGACTCCTACATCTGGTGCATCGGGCGTGTGGACCTACGGAACCGTCGGGTCACGCTACCGGCTCCCCCCGGCGCTCCGCACACACGTGTGGCACCCGTTACAGCGCCTCCGCCGCCGTCCGCCGCCCTCCCGGCCAGGGCTCCCGGCCTACGCCACGGTAGGCACACGGAACCACCACATCGGCCCGTACCGCAGCCCACACCGCAGCCCGCACCGGACGCTCACACACACCCGGTCGCACCACCCGGACACAGCCCGCTCTCACCACGCCGCTCACACCGACTGCAGCCCGACCCTCGCGTTGAACTCCCGCACCGCCGGCTCGGCCGCGTACGGCTCCAGGCGCAGCTGCAGATCCTCCAGATACTCCGCGCCCCGGCTGGACCGCAGCGACCCCATCAGCTCGACGGCCCGCGCCCCCGTCGCGCACGCGAGTTCCACCTCCCGCTGCTGGACTTGTGCCGAGGCGAGCAGGACATAGCCGATCGCCCGCCGTCTGGCCCGCGACTCCGGGTGGCCTTCGAGGGCGTCGGCCGCATGCCGTGCGGCGGTCCCGGCCTGCCCCAGGTCGCGATAGCAGTGGGCCAGCTCGTCCGCGAGATACGCCCGGTCGAAGTGGGCGATCCACGCGGGGTCGTCCCCGGACGCGCCGTCGGCCCGCTCCAGCGCCGCGACCGCCCGGCCCGCCGCCTCCAGGCAGGTGCGGGAGTCGCCGAGCAGCGCGTGCCCGCGCGCCTCCGCCGCCAGGAACATCGCCTCCGCCCTCGGCGTGACCTGCCCCCGCGTGCCCTCCTGCGCGGCGCGCGCAAGCTGCGCGATCTCTCTGGGGTTGCCCAGCTGCGCCGCGAGGTGGCTCATCGAGGCGGCCAGCACATAGCCGCCGTAGGCGCGGTCGCCCGCCGCCTGCGCTAGTCTCAGCGCCTGGATGTAGTACCGCTGGGCAAGGCCGGGCTGACCGGTGTCGACGGCCATATAACCCGCCAGCTCGGTCAGCCGCGCGACCGCCGCGAACAGCTCGCGCCCGACCGATTCCCGGTACGACCCGGAGAGCAGCCCGGAGATCACGCTGTTGAGGTAGTGCACGACCACGGGCCGCACATGACCGCTGCCGAAGCGGTGGTCGAGGTCGTTGAGCGCGGCGGTCATCGCCCGCACCGCCGCGACGTCGGACATCCCGACGCGCGCGCCCGCGTTCCGCGCCACCTGCGGGTCCGCGCCCGTGATCAGCCAGTCCCGGCTGGGCTCGACGAGCGCGGAGGCCGCGACCGCGGAGCCCGACAGGAAGTCCCGGCGGCCCACGTCGCTCCGCCACAGCTCGCAGACCTGCTCGATCGCGCCCAGCACGGTCGGCGAGAACTGCAGTCCGACGCCGGAGGCGAGGTTTTTGCCGTTCGCCATCCCGATCTCGTCGATCGTGACCGTGCGGCCCAGCTTGCGGCCGAGCGCCTCGGCGATGATGCCCGGCGCCCGGCCGCGCGGCTGCTGGCCGCGCAGCCAGCGGGCCACCGACGTCTTGTCGTACCGAAGATCCAACCCCCGCTCCGCGCCGACCATGTTGACGCGACGGGCCAGCCCTGCGTTGGAACACCCGGCTTCCTGGATGAGCGCCTGCAATCGCTCGTTCGGCTGTCGGGCGACGAGAGGCCTGGCTGCCATTGACTACCCCCTGAGGCCGGCTGATCGGTCCACCACAGTGATCAATGCCCGGCTGATATACGGAGAATGCAGAATGGTTCGGTTTTTGTCGCTTTTTGCCGGAAGGCTCGTCTCCGGCAGTTGGCTACCCGCCCGCCGCAGCACAGCCGCATGCGCGCCCCCACCCGTGCACCCATGCGCCCCCGTATGCAGGATCGATGCTCCGCCACCCGCCGCGTGACGCCCGTAACCCAAGGTGACGGGGGGAGTTGAGTGTGTCGTGGAAGAGACCATCGGAGTCAGCGCAGTCAGCTCAGTCAGCTCAGCCAGCGCCGTCAGCGGAGTCAGCGGAGTCTCCGGAGTCGGCACGGAAACCGCGCAGATCCCCCAGCAGCGGGGCGAGCAACTGCTGGACAGCGCCGTGCGGTACGCGGAGGAGCGGCACTGGGACGTGTTCCCCGGCACCTGGCTGGAGCCGGTGGACGGCAGGGAACTCTGCTCGTGCGGCGAGGCGGCCTGCCCGGCGCCGGGCGCGCACCCGGCCAGGCCGGACTGGGCGCACCAGGCGACAGGCAGCGCGGTGGCGGCACGCAGAATGTGGTCCAAGCATCCGAAGGCCTCGATCCTGCTGCCCACCGGCCGTACGTTCGACGCGCTGGACGTCTCGGAGTCCGCTGGCTTTCTGGCGCTGGCCCGTCTTGAGCGGATGGACCTGCCGCTCGGTCCGGTGACCTGCACCCCGGACCGGCGGATGCTGTTCTTCGTCCTTCCCGGCGGCGCGGCCAAGGTCCCCGACCTGGTCCGCGGGCTCGGCTGGATGCCCAGTGCGATCGATCTCGTGCCGCGCGGCGAGGGTCACTATGTGGCGGCGCCGCCGACCCGCGTCGGCGGCCATGGCGCGGTGCAGTGGGCGCGCCGCCCGACGCCCGCCAACCGCTGGCTGCCTGACGCGGAGGAGTTGATCAGCGCGCTGGCGTATGCGTGCGGGCGCGAGGCGGCCGCGGCGAGGTCGGCGCGCAGGGCAGGGCCGGCGGGGGCCTGAGGAGGGGCCTAAGCCTGAGGGACCGGCGGGCCTGCGCGAGTCGGCCGGGGCCTGAGCCCTGCCGCCTCCTGCGGCGTTGCTTAGGGTGGTCCCCGTACATACGGGGACATCGAAAGGCAGGCCGCCATGCCGGACCAGGCAGCGCACCAGGCCACGGAAGCACTTTCCACATCCGCGGTGGGCGGAGCGTCACCAGCGCCGCCCGCCGTTCTCGTCCAGGGCCTGTGGAAGAGGTTCGGCGATCATGTCGCGGTCTCGGGGGTCGATCTGATGCTGCCCGCCGGCCGGTTCATCGGTCTGGTCGGCCCGAACGGCGCGGGCAAGACCACCACTCTGTCGATGGTGACCGGGCTGCTCCGCCCCGACCAGGGCCGTATCGAGGTGGCCGGGCACGACGTCTGGCATGACCCGGTCGAGGTCAAGTCCCGCATCGGGGTGCTGCCCGAGGGTCTCCGCCTCTTCGAGCGGCTGTCCGGGCGTGAGCTGCTGGCGTACAACGGGCGGCTGCGCGGGCTGCCCGGCGACGAGGTCGACAAGCGGGCGTCCCAGCTGCTGGACGTGCTCGACCTCGCGGGGGCGCAGCACAAGCTGGTCGTCGACTACTCGACCGGCATGCGCAAGAAGATCGGCCTGGCGGCCGCGCTGCTGCACAACCCGGAAGTGCTGTTCCTGGACGAGCCGTTCGAGGGCGTCGACCCGGTGTCGGCGCAGACCATCCGCGGGGTACTGGAGCGGTACACCGCCTCGGGCGCGACCGTCGCCTTCTCCAGCCATGTGATGGAGCTGGTGGAGTCGCTGTGCGACTGGGTGGCCGTGATGGCGGCGGGCCGCATCCGTGCGCAGGGGCCGCTGGCCGAGGTGCGCGGGGACGCCCCCTCGCTGCAGCAGGCGTTCCTGGAACTCGTCGGCGCGAACGGCCGGGACGCCGGGCAGTCGCTGGACTGGCTGGGCGGCGGCACGCGATGACGACTCCGCCGACGACCCCGCTGACCACCCCGGCGGCCACCCCCGCCGCACCCCACTCCCACTCCCCCTCCCTCACCTCCGTCTTCGTACGGCTCAAGCTGTCGCTGCTGGCCAACGGGCTGCGCCAGTCGTCGGGCCGTACGGCGGCCTTCGTCACCTCGCTCGTGCTGACGGCGCTGTTCGCGGCGGGCCTGATGCTCGGCCTGCTCGGACTGCGCGGTCATGACCATGCCGCGTCCCTGGTCGTCCCGCTGATCGGGCTGCTGGCGCTGGGCTGGGCGACGATGCCGCTGTTCTTCCCGAGCGGGGACGAGACGCTGGACCCGACGCGTCTGGTGATGCTGCCGCTGCGGCCGCGGCCGCTGGTCTCGGCGCTGCTGGTCACCTCGCTGGTGGGCATCGGGCCGCTGTTCACGCTGTGCCTCGCGGTCGGCTGCGCGCTGGCCCTGGCGCACGGGGCGGCCGGCGTGGCCGTCTCCGTCCTGGCCGTGCCGCTGACGCTGCTGGTGTGCGTGGCGCTGGCGCGGGCCGTCGCGGCGGGCAACATCCGGCTGCTCACCTCGCGCAAGGGCCGCGATCTGGCGGTGCTGAGCGGTCTGGTGATCGCGGTGGGCATCCAGTTCGTCAACTTCGGCACGCAGCGGCTGACCGAGGCGGGCGGGCTCGCGGCGCTCGACCCCGCGGCGCAGATCGTGCAGTGGCTGCCGCCCGCCTCCGCGCTGGCCGCGGTGGACGCGGCGAGCGAGGGCGCGTACGGCACGGCGGCCGTGCAGCTGGCGCTGTCCGGGGCCGCGCTGGCCGGCTGCCTGTGGCTGTGGCAGCGCAGCCTGACGAAGCTGATGACCTCGCCGGACGGCTCCACGCTCGCGGCCGCCGCGGAGCCCACCCGCAAGGACCCCGCCGCCGGGCGCGGGGGCGGCCTGCACGCGCTGCTGCCCGACGGTCGTACGGGCACGGTGATGCAGCGGAGCCTGCGCTATGTCTGGCGCGACCCCAAGACCAAAGCCGCCTGGACGACGGCGCTGGCGATCGGTCTGATCGTGCCGCTGTTCAACGCCCTTCAGGGCACGGGCTCGCTCTATCTGGCGTGCTTCGCGGCCGGGATGCTCGGCGTCCAGATGTACAACCAGTTCGGGCAGGACACCTCGGCGTTCTGGATGGTCGCGCTGACCATCTCGTCACCCCGGGACGCGTACGAGGAACTGCGCGCGCGTGCGCTGGCGTTGCTGGTGATCACCCTCCCGTACACCGTCTTCGTGGTGGTCCTCACCACCGTGCTGCTGGGCGACTGGACCGCGCTGCCCGAGGTGCTGGGCCTGTCCTTCGCCCTGCTCGGCGCGATGCTGGCGACGGGCGCGGTGGCCTCGGCCCGCTTCCCGTACTCCATCCCGCAGGACAGCGCGTACAAGAACGTCGCCCCGGGGCAGGGGGCAATCGCCTGGATGTCCATCCTCGGCGGCATGGTCGCCGGCGCGCTGCTGTGCGCCCCGCTCATCGCCGCCGCCATCTGGCTCCACGCGACCGGCACGGACGGCGCCCGCTGGCTCCTCCTCCCCGCGGGCGCGGGGTACGGCATCCTCCTCGGCTGGGCGGGCCTGCGGCTGGCCGCCCCGCAGACGGCGAAGCGTCTTCCGGAGATCCTGGCGGCGGTCAGCAAGGCGTGACGGGCATGACGGCGATGTTTGCGTTGAAGTTGAACATGGTGGCGTGCGCGTGCGGCTCATCGGCTGAGCCTTTCGCTCAGCAGGCTCTGACCAGCTCGAACCACACTCCCTTGCCGTCCTGCGCCCCCAGCCCGAGGGGCGCGCCGGTCTCGGTGCCCCAGCGTCCCTCGGTGACGGCGTCCACCAGCCACATGCCGCGCCCGCTCGCGCCGTCGTAGCCGTGCAGCATCACGGGGCGTCGGCGCTCTCCGTCGTACACGGTGACCCGTACGCCCTTGTCCTGTACGGCCAGCCAGAGGAGGGAGCCGATCCCCGTCGCGTGGCGATAGGCGTTGGTGACCAGCTCTGAGGTGCACAGCGCGGCGGGGTCGACGAAGTCGTCCAGCTCCTGGGCGCGCAGCACGGAGGCGACGAAGTCGCGGGCGATGCGGGGGGAGGTGGGGAGGGGAGGGCAGAAGAGCGTGTACGAGTAGGGCATGGCGTATCAGCTCCAGGTGGGGAGTGGGGTGATCCCGGCCGGTGGCCTTGCCCGCCGTCAGCAGATGGGCGGGTGCGCTTCCGGCCGTCAACGAGTGCGCCTCGCCGCGGGAGGCCACGAAGACCGTCCACAACAAAGCGCGTTGAAGCCGCTACCGACCGTAGGGCAAAAAATAATGGTGGCGCAACTTTTTGCCGAGGATTGATTCCGGCTCGCGGCTCCGTGCCATGCTGACGCTCGCCTACCCATCGTCAGGGCCAGCAGGGAGAGTTGAACCATGCCCCCGAGAAGCAATCCCACGGCTCGGCAGGAGCGTCTGGGCGCGGAACTTCGCAAGATGCGTGAGCGGGCCGGAGTCACCGCGCGCAGCGCTGCCGCACTGCTGGGGTCGAACCCCATGCAGATGAGCCATGTGGAATCAGGTCGCAGCGGCATCAGTGAGGACCGGATCCGCCGTCTGGCGGCTCACTATGCCTGCGACGACGCGGCATTCGTCGACGCACTGGTAGCGATGGCCACCGAGCGTCGAAAAGGCTGGTGGGAAGAGTACCGGGGTGTCATCGCGCCGGCCAGCCTGGATGTGGCGGAGATGGAGCACCATGCCACCCGAATCCGGACCTTCCAAGTGACCCACATCCCGGGCCTGTTCCAGACGGAGGATCACATGCGCGCGGCCTTCCGGTACGTATCCCCGGACTGGCCGCAGGCCGACCTCGACGCACATGTCGCCTTCCGCACCCGCCGCCAGCGGATTGTCACGGACGCACCCGAAACCCCCGTGGAGGCGGTGATCCACGAAGCGGCCCTTCGCTTCAGGGTCGGCGGCCGCAAGACGGCGCGTGCGCAGCTCGAACGCATCATGGAGGCAGCAGACCTGCCTCATGTGAACGTGCGGGTCGTATCCTTCGACACTGATGACTTCGCGGGTGCCGGGCACTCGATGCACTACGCGGTCGGCCCGGTGCCACAGCTTGACACCGTCCAGTTCGACACCGCGCACAGCAGCGTCTTCCTGGGTTCCGAAGCCCGGCTCCAGCAGTACCGCGCACGGTTCGCACGCGTACAGGGCACGGCACTCCCGCCCGACGCCTCGCGGAATCTCATCGCCCGAATCGCTCAGGACCTCTGAAAGGCATCGACATGTCCTCACCCGTTCACTGGCAGAAGTCGAGCTTCTCCGGCGGCGGCTCGCACGAGGAGTGCGTGGAACTGGCCAGCGCGGGACGCGGCATCCACCTCCGCGAGAGCGACGCCCCCGCCGCCGTCCTCACCACCCGCCCCGCCGCGCTGCGCGCGCTCATAGCCGCCGCCAAGGAGGGCGGTCACAGAGCCCTCGGCGGGTGAGCCGCGGCATATGGCCTGGATCACCCGGCAGGACCGCACAGGGGCGATGATTCCGGCGTGGCGCGGCAGTCTTCATTGCCGTAACCCCGGATGAGACGACGAGGAGCGGTGGTTTCCATGCGCATCGTGATCAGCGAGTTCATCAGCCTCGACGGCGTCGTGCAGGCGCCCGGCGGGCCGGAGGAGGACACCGAGGGCGGCTTCGCCCACGGCGGCTGGACGCACCCGTACTTTGACCCCGAGGTGGTCGGCGGGGCCTTCGACGAGGCGCTGGGGAAGGCGGAGGCGCTGCTGTTCGGGCGGCGTACATGGCAGACGATGGCGGGGGCGTGGCCGGGGCGGGCGGGTGATCCGTTCGCGGACCGGATGAACGCCGTCCGGAAGTACGTCGTGTCCCGGACGCTGGGCGAGTCGGAGCTGACGTGGAACAACACGCAGCTCATCCCGGGCGACAAGGCAGTCGCTCAGATCCGGGAGCTGCGCGGGGCCGGTGACGGCGATCTGCTGGTCATGGGGAGCGCGTCGCTCGCACGCACGCTGCTGAGCGAGGGGCTGGTCGACGAGCTGAAGCTCATGGTCATGCCGGTGATCCTCGGCGGCGGAAAGTCGGTCTTCCCCAACGACGGCACGAAGCTCCCGCTTGAGCTGGTCTCCACGGTCACCAGCGACACCGGCGTCCAGGTGTGCACCTACCGCCGGGCGGCAGACGGGGCCTGACACCCGGACGGGGTACCGTGCACCCCATGTGCACGTCCTACGGGGGACGCGCAGAGCACGTAGCACGGGGTGAACTTCAGCACCATGTCCTTGAAGACGAGTGGGCCGGGCATATGTCCGACGCCAGAACGCAGCGCCCCACAAGCACCCGACTGAACCAGCTCGACGGCGGAGGCGGCCAGGGCGCCAAGCAGAAGCTGCATGTGACGCCCGCCCTCCTGCGGGGCCTCCAAGGGGAAGTTCGGCAGTCCTGGCTCAAGCCGGCGGCGGAGTTCATCGGCTACCGGGCATGGCTCAACAGCGCCAACAGCGCGCAGAAGGGGAAGTGGGCCGACGCGGAGTCGTACTTCATCGCCGGAACGCCCGCCTATGCGGCCGGCATGGAGGCCTCCCTGATGGAGAGCTCCGGCGGAGGCGGACGGCACCGCAAGCCGACTCTGATGAACAAGGCGGGCTGGCTGGGCGGAAAGATCTTCGGCTTCCCGGCCGGCGTGGTGGCCACGGGGCTGGACTTCTACTACACCCCGGCGCAGAGCGCCTCTCAGGGACCCGACGCGAAGATCATGGCCCCCAAGGACCCGGGAAGAGTGCATTGGAAGTGAGCGGTGTGATGAGCGGTGTGAACAGACGACGCGAGAACGCGCCGGGCCGGGCCGGAGGTCAGCTCTTCGATCTGCTGTCCCGCACTCACAGGACCCTGATCCTGGGCGTGCTGGCGTCCGTGGGCGGAATCGGCGGCTTCATCACCGCCGTCTCACAAGGTGCGGGGATCGTCGAGATTCTGGGCGCGCTCGCGGTCGGCGTGGTGGGGCTGCTGCTGGCCACCGGCTACATCGTGGGGTACGGGAGGCGTAACCCCGGCAGAGAGCCGCGTCGTCCCCGATGACACATTCCCGTGCCCGACCGGACCAGACCCGACCGGACCCGATCGGAGCGGGCACGGGATGTCGGGTCCCGCAGGGCCGGTCCTTCCTAGCGTGGTCGGTGCAAGGGAAGGAGACCGGGATGCTGGAGCGGCTCAACCAGGCCATGGAGTACGTCGAGGAGCACCTCGACGCACAGATCGACGCGGCTGAGCTGGCGCGGATCGCGGTGACGTCGGAGTACCACTTCCGGCGGCTGTTCTCGGCCCTCGCGGGGATGCCGCTGTCGGATTACATCCGGCGTCGGCGGCTGACCGTGGCGGGGGCGGAGGTGCTCGCCGGGGAGCGGACGCTTCTGGACGTGGCCGTGCGGTACGGATACGGCTCCGGGGAGGCGTTCGCGCGGGCGTTCCGCGCGGTGCACGGCGTCGGGCCCGGAGAGGCCCGGCGGACCGGCGCGGCTCTGCGGTCGCAGCAGCGGTTGTCCTTCCGGCTCGTCGTCGAAGGGAGCAGCAGCATGCGATACCGGATCGTGGAGCGGGAGGAGTTCCGCGTGGTCGGGAAGAGGGCCCGTGTCCCGCTGGTCCACGAGGGCCTGAATCCGGCGATCGTGGAGTTCATCAGGGGAATCGACCAGGCGACGATCCAGCGGATCACGGCCCTGTCGGACCAGGAGCCGGCGGGCATCCTCCAGGTGAGCGACAAGGTGGACCCGAGCCGTGCGGAGGGCACGGAGCTGGACTACTACCACGGCGTGGTGACCTGCGCCGACCCGCCCGAGGACCTTGACGCGCTTGCCGTCCCGGCGGGCATGTGGGCGGTGTTCGAGGACTCGGGGCCGTTCCCGCAGTCGCTGCAGCACCTGTGGCGGGATGTGTTCACGCAGTGGTTCCCCTCGAATCCGTACGAGAGCCGTCCGGGCCCCGAGATGCTGCGGGTCGTCCCCTCACAGGACTGGGCCGAGGCAGAGGCGGAGCTCTGGATTCCGGTGGCGCGGACCAGTCCCTCCTGACCGCCTGCGCCTGCGGACCAGGGCCCCGCACCCCTGGTCCGGAGGCTGCGTACACGTGCCGCCGAGGCTTCCCCGATCCGCCACCAGGGATGAGGAAACGGTAAAAGCGGCTGGTAGGGTCATCGACCCGGTGAATTCGACAGCCAAGGACTTTGCATGACCATGCCTGCTCCGCCCGGTGACCGCAATCCCGTGGACCGGGAGTCGACCTCCCGGAATCCGTGGGGATCCCAGCCCTCAGGGCCCTCCGCTTCGCACGGGCCGTGGTACCCGTCTCAGGCTCCGCAGGCCCGGAATGGAATGGGGGTCACGGCCCTGGTGCTCGGCATAGTCGGCGTGGTCCTCGGACTGGCCGTCGTCCTCTTCTGGATGTCCTGGCTGCCGGCCCTGCTGGCCTTGGTCTTCGGTTTCGTCGGGCTTGCCCATTGCCGCAAGGGAGTGGCGACCAACAGAGGGATGGCGCTGACCGGTGTGATCCTGGGCGCGGCCGGTCTGCTGATCGCGGTCGGCGGCGGGGTGTTCTCGGTGCTGCTGGTCAAGGATGCGGCCGAGGACGCCCGCGCAGAGATCGCCGAGGTGAGGGCATCGGCGGCTGCGGAGGCGGAAAAGGAGCGGGAGAAGGAGAAGGCCAGGCACCTGTCGTTCGGTGAGGCGTACACCTTCGAGAACGGACTGAAGGTCACTGTGGCCAAGCCGGAGCCGTTCACCCCGGACAGCCTGGTCTACGGCCATGCGAAGGGGAACAAGGCCGTGCAGGTGACGGTCACCGTCGTCAACACCAGCGCCGAGCGGCTGTCGGTCGAGACGGGGCTGCCCAGCGTCAACGACGCCAACGGGGCCTCCACAGAACTCGTGATCGACGGAAGCGGACGCCAGAAGGTCATCACCGGTTATGTCCTGCCCGGCAAGGAAGCCATCGGCAAGTACGCCTTCTCACTGCCGCCCGACGCGGCTGACAAGATCGAGGTCGAGTTCAGCCCGGACTCGAAGCGGTGGCCGGACGCCTACTGGTCCGGCCCCAACTGAGCTGGTGCGCTGAGCCGGGGAGCGGGGCAGCTGCACCCCGGCCCGGTCTGTCGTAAGGCCGCACGGCAGGCGCCGGGCCGTCCGGCCGGGCGTCAGGGCGTCAGGGCGTCAGGGCGTCAGGGCGTCAGGGCGTCAGCACGCTGTCCAGGAAGGGCTCGATCGCGGAGCGCCAGCGCTCCGGCTGGTCGAAGTGGACGAGGTGGCCCGCGTCGGCGACTTCGCCGTACTGGCCGCGGGGGAGGACGCGGACCATCTCCGAGGCCTCCGCGCGGCCCAGTTCGCCGTCGAGGCCGCGGACGACCAGGGTGGGGCAGCGGACTTGGGCCAGCTCTTCCCAGTGGGCGTCGTAGACCCAGGTCGCGCGGCTGATGAGCATCTGGCGGCGGGAGAAGACGGGACGCCAGCCGTCGGCCCGCTCCGCCATGACCTCGGCGAAGAACTCTCCGCGGGAGGGGTTGGGGCGCTCGACCCGCGGGTCGTCCTCGCCGAACCACTTGCGGACGTCGGCGAGGGTGGCGAAGGGGACGGGCCAGGAGCGGAACCACTCCTCCCACTCGCGCTGCGAGGCCGCTCCCAGGGCGGAGGCCCGCATATCACAGATGATCAGGGCCCGGACCAGATCGGGGCGTTTGGCGGCGAGCTGCCAGGCGGTCAGGGCGCCCATGGAGTGGCCGATGAGGATCGCCGGGGCGAGGCCGAGCTGTTCGATCGCGGCCTCGGCGTCGGAGACATATGCGTCCCGGGTGAAGGGGCCGTCGGCCGGTTTGTCGCTGCGGCCGTGGCCGCGCTGGTCGAGCGCGACGGCGCGGTGCCGCTCGGCCAGCCAGCGGGCCGTGGAGGCCCAGTGCGAGGCACGGCCCATCAGGCCGTGGAGCAGTAATACTCCCGGAGCGGGCTCGCCGTCGCCGCTGCGGCCCTTGGGAGGGTCGGCGAACTCCCATGCGGCGAGGCGTACGCCGCCGGCTCCGCTGACATCGATGCGCCGCACCATGTGGTCTGGCACCCCCTTCTCCCCCGGTGATCGAACCCTGTCGAGCCCCGCCAGACTATCGAACTTCTATTCGAACAAGCTGGAAATGCGGCTCTGCCGCGCAACACCGCTCATACGAGTGACCACGCTCAAGGATTGGCGTCCACGACCAAGGGGAGATCTTCTCCGGGGGGCGGGCCGCTCGGGGAAAACGGTCCGAGGGGATGACCCTGGGAGCTCGGGGCTCAGGGTCGCCACAGGGGAGGACGGGCCCCGGCGTCGCAAGGCGCCGGGGTCCACCCCTGTCGCCGTCAGGCGGCCGAATGGCCTCGGGTGCCGTGCGCGGGCGCGTGAAACGGCGCGCTGCGACACGCGCGGGGCGTACGACGAGCGCGGCGGGCGCATCACCCAGATCCCCTCCCCGGCCGTGGGGTCATATGCCTCAGCCACAGCGTGGCATGCGATTCCCTCGGGCGCTGCCGTTCCGACGGGAATCCAGACGGAAATCGGAGTCAGGAGGACGGAAAAGCAACCAGCACGCGCCCGCCGGACGCCTCCGGACGCCCCCCGCCCGCCTCGGCGGCCACAAGGCCCTCGCAGGCCCCAAAGCGCCCAAGGTGCCCAAAGCGCCCAAGGTGCCCAAAGTGCCCGAGGCGCCAATGGCGCCTCAGAGCGCCGAGGAACCCAGGTGCGTTCTCCCGCGCCTCCCGGCCCGGCACCGCCCCGGGCCACACAGGGCCGGGGGCCGGTCTCAGCGCTTGGCCACGAAGACGTGCGAGGCGATGTCCGACTCAAGCTCCGCCGCCTCGCCGCCGCTGCCCACGAGCACGCCGCCCGCGGACTCCGTGACGCTCACCACGGCGCCGGGCTGCACGCCCGCGCGGCGCAGCGTGTACATCAGCTGAGCGTCCGTCTGGATCGGCTCGCCGATACGGCGGACGACCACGGTCTTGCCCTCCGTGCCCGCGTCCAGATCGGCCAGCGAGACCATCCCGGCGTCCAGGAAGGGGTCGGCCTCCGCCTTCTCGCCCAGCTCCTCAAGACCCGGGATCGGGTTCCCGTACGGCGACTCGGTCGGGTGGCGCAGCAGCTCCAGCACCCGCCGCTCGACCGCCTCGCTCATCACATGCTCCCAGCGGCACGCCTCGGCGTGGACCTGCTCCCACTCCAGGCCGATGACGTCGACGAGCAGGCACTCGGCGAGGCGGTGCTTGCGCATCACGCGCGTGGCCAGCCGGCGGCCCTCTTCCGTCAGCTCCAGATGGCGGTCTCCCGCGACCGTGACCAGGCCGTCCCGCTCCATGCGGGCCACGGTCTGGCTGACCGTGGGACCGCTCTGGTCGAGCCGCTCCGCGATACGGGCGCGCATAGGCACCACACCTTCCTCCTCAAGCTCGAGGATGGTGCGGAGATACATCTCCGTGGTGTCGATCAGTCCGGACATACGTGCCCCTCGATGGAATCGTGCTGGCGGCCCTGAACTCAATTCTGACGCATCCCGCCGACAACCGTCCCGCGTCGATGGAAGCCCGCCGCCGAACGTTCACGCGGAGGTGCGGGAACAGCCGCGGGGACGCCGTATTGGACGCCGTATTGACAGGGGAATGGTCCAGACCGCAACGTATCGGCGGCATGAACATTCCACGCGTGCGAGAGGGCTGCGCATGAGCGAGAGCAAGCTGGCCGGTCAGTTCTTCGACGCCGCGATCGGCCTGTTGCAGCGCGTACGGGACGAGGAATCGGCGAACATCGCGGCCGCCGGGACCGCGATCGCCGACGCCGTCGCCGCGGACGGCCGCCTCTTCGCCTTCGGCGCCGGGCACTCCTCCCTCCCCGCGCAGGATGTCGTCTACCGGGCCGGCGGCCTCGCCCTGATGAATCTGCTGGCCGTCCCCGGCGTCGTCGGCGTCGACATCATGCCCGCGACGCTCGGCTCCGCCCTGGAGCGCGTCGACGGGCTGGCGGGCGCGGTGCTCGACTCCAGCCCCGCCCGCGCCGGCGACGTACTGGTGATCATCTCCCTGTCGGGGCGCAACGCCCTGCCGGTGGAGATGGCGATGAACGCGCGCGCCCTCGGACTGACGGTCATCGGCGTCACCTCGGCGGCGTACGCGCAGGAGACCAGATCCCGGCACAAGTCCGGCACGTTCCTCAAGGACCACTGCGACATCGTCATCGACTCCAAGATCGCGGTGGGCGACGCGGAGCTGACGCACCAGGGGATCGAGGCCCCCTTCGCGCCCGCGTCCACGGTCGTCACCTGCGCGCTGATGCAGGCGACGATGGCCGCCGCGGCGGAGCGGCTCGTCGAGCGGGGCATCGAGCCCCCGCTGCTGCGCTCCGGGAACGTGGACGGCGGCCATGAGTGGAACGGCCGGATTCTGGGTCAGTACGCCGACCGGATCTTCTTCCGCCACTGACCGGCGCGGCTGAGGCCCACCGGCTCCGCTAGGGCCTTCCCCGGTCGCCCGGCCCGCCCCGCTCGCCCCGGTCGCCCGGCCCGCCCCGGCCTTCCCGCTCGTCCCGGTCGTCCCGCGCGCGCTCTTCCCTCCCAGCCAGACGGGCCAGATCCAGCGACGCCGCCGCGAGGGCCGCGACGCTCTCCGCGTACGCAGCGTCGGACCGTTCGAACGGCGGGCGGCTGGCGGTACGGAGGAAGGTGAGGACCCCCAGGGTGCGGCCGCGGCTGCGCAGCGGGGTGCACAGGGCGTGGGCGGTGTCGGCCGGCCACTGGCGCTCCTCGGCCCACTCGCCCGCCGCCCGGCCGCCGCCGGCGTGCGCCGCGGGGCCCCCGCCGGCCCCCGCCCGCGCGCCCGCCCTCGTAACCGACCGCGCGCCCGCGCTCGCGCGGACCGAGCCGACGCGGTCCGCCGACTGAAGGGCCGGATGGCCGGGCGGATAGCGGACGGGGATGCCCGCGCCCTCAGGGCCCGCGCCCGCGACGGGCAGACACGGCCCCGGCGTCCCGGACGGCGTGGCGGCCGCGCGGACCAGCCGGTCGCCGCCGGGCTCCAGCAGGTCGATCAGGGCGTGGTCGGCGAAGCCCGCGAGCGCGAAGTCGACATACGCCGTCGCCGCCTCCATCGGGTCCTCGCACTCGACGGCGGCGCGCCCGGCCCGGTGCAGCTGGCTCGACCTGAAGCGCAGCCGGTCGGCCTCCTGCTCGGCGAGCTTCTGCTCCGTCACATCGTGGAACAGCCAGCCCACTCCGAGCGGCACCGGCTCCTCCGCGAGCGGTGAGGCCAGCCGCAGGAACCCGCTCCGCCAGCACCTTCGCTGCGGCTCCTCCCCCTCTGCCCCGCCCCCGGCCTCCGCCGCCCGCAGGGTCACCCACAGCTCGACCAGCCCGCGCGGCGCGCCCTCGGCCAGTACGTGGTGCAGCGCGCCCTCCAGCTCCTCCACGCCCTGGACGACCAGCTCCCCCAGCGGCCGCCCCAGCGGCGAGACCCGCCCCGCGCCGAGCGCCCGCGCCGCATGGGCGTTGACGACGGTCGGGCGGAGATCCACATCGACCAGGACGACACCCCAGGAGGCATCGTCGAACAGGGCCTCGCTCAGCGCGATCGAGCGCTCCAGATCGATCTGCGCATGGACTTCACTGAAGGCCGTGTAGACGCCGGCGGGCTCGCCGTCCGCGCCCAGGACCCGCGCCGACTGCGTCCGCACGAGCACCCGGCCGCCGTCCTTGCGCAGCAGCGCGAACTCATGCACCTGCCGCCCCGGCGCGTCCATGGCCGCCAGCAGCCGCCCCTCAACCTCTCCGGCGTCCGCGCGGCGCACCGCCCATCCGGCGAACCCGCGCCGCCCGACCGCCTCCTCGGCCGACCAGCCCAGAATCCGCTCGGCCTCGCGGTTCCAATGGGTGATCACCCCGTCCGCGTCGAAGGCGCAGAGCGCGGCGTCCATCCCGTCCAGCAGCGCGGCCAGCAGCTCCGCCCCCGGCCCGCCCCGCTCCCGCTCTCGCTCGCGCTCGGGCCCGGGCTCATCCGGCCCGAGCGCCGCGCCCGCCGTCTCACTCCTGGAAGCACTCATCCTGGACCCCCTGCAGGACGCGTCCCACGCATGCTCATGCCCGTCAGCTTCAGCTCATGCACGTGAGTTCATTCAACTGGAACGTGACGCAGCACACACTCTGTTCCCGAAAATCGTTGCCGCTTGGAAACTGGGCTGTGCGGGCGCGGCCCGCTTCCTGACGTCCTCCTGCGTGCGGCACACGGGAAGCCCCGTCAGGGCGACAGGCGCTCCAGCCGCCAGCCCCCAACCGCCGTCTCGTCGCGTACGTACCGCAGCCGGTCGTGCAGCCGGTTCTCGCTGCCCTGCCAGAACTCGACCGTGTCCGGGGCGACGCGGAAGCCGCCCCAGTGCGGGGGCACCGGGACCTGTTCGCCTTCGGGGTAGCGGGCGGCGAGCTGCTCGTAGCGGGTGATCAGCTCCTCGCGGGAGGCGATGACCGCGGACTGCTCGCTGGCCCACGCGCCGAGCTGCGAGCCGTGCGGCCGGGTGCGGAAGTACGCGGCGGTCTCGGCGCGGCCGACGCGTGACGCCTCCCCCGTGACGATCACCTGGCGGGCCAGCGGATGCCAGGGGAAGAGCAGACAGACGGAGGCGTTGGCGTCGATGTCGCGGCCCTTGCGGGAGCCGTAGTTGGTGAAGAAGCTGAAACCCCGGTCGTCGAAGTGCTTGAGCAGCACGATGCGCGAGGAGGGCCGGCCGTCGGCGGAGACGGTGGAGACGACCATGGCGTTCGGCTCGTGCAGCGCGGCGGCCGCGGCCTCGGCGAACCAGTGCGCGAACTGCTCCATCGGCGTGGCGGCGAGGTCGCTCTCGTACAGCGGCGTGGAGCGGTACTGCTCCCGCATGACAGACGGGTCGGGGACGACGGTCCCGGCGATGACGGGCGACGCGGTGTGCCGGGCAGGGGCGGGCTGGTGATCGGTCACGGGCTCATCCTGCCGCAGCGCCCGAGCGGGCACTCCCTATGGCTCCCGAGCGGGTACGCAGTGCCATCGGCCGAGGGGTGACGGGCCCGCGGCCCCCGCGACGCCCCGCGACGACGGGGGAGTCTGCCCGGCACGGAGTGTCACTAATCCTCTCTCGCTGAAATGGGGCAGTGTGCCGGATGTCACGCTTCCCCGCACCAGCCGGACCAGCCAAAATCTTGGCTCGGGTCACTGTGGCCCCCTCACAGCTTCCGGACGGCCCGCTGACGACCCGCCGTACCGGACACCGCCGGGGCGACCAACCCGCCTGAAGTCGCAGCCACCCTGAGGAGCCGCCTGATGTCCGACTTCGTACCTGGACTCGAGGGAGTCGTCGCGTTCGAAACGGAGATCGCAGAACCCGACAAGGAGGGCGGCGCGCTCCGCTACCGAGGCGTCGACATCGAGGACCTGGTCGGCCAGGTGTCCTTCGGCAACGTCTGGGGTCTGCTGGTCGACGGCGCGTTCAACCCCGGTCTGCCGCCCGCCGAGCCCTTCCCCATCCCCGTGCACTCCGGCGACATCCGCGTCGACGTGCAGTCCGCGCTGGCCATGCTCGCCCCGGTGTGGGGGCTGAAACCGCTCCTCGACATCGACGAGGCGCAGGCCCGCGACGATCTGGCGCGCGCCGCCGTGATGGCGCTGTCGTACGTCGCCCAGTCCGCACGCGGCCAGGGGCTGCCGATGGTCCCGCAGCGGGAGATCGACAAGGCCCAGTCGGTCGTCGAGCGCTTTATGATCCGCTGGCGCGGCGAGCCGGACCCCAAGCACGTCAAGGCCGTGGACGCGTACTGGACCTCCGCCGCCGAGCACGGCATGAACGCCTCCACCTTCACCGCCCGCGTCATCGCCTCCACCGGCGCGGATGTGGCGGCCGCGCTCTCCGGGGCCGTCGGCGCGATGTCGGGTCCGCTGCACGGCGGCGCGCCCTCCCGCGTCCTCGGCATGATCGAGGAGATCGAGCGCACCGGCGACGCCGCCGCCTATGTCAAGCAGGCCCTGGACAAGGGCGAGCGGCTGATGGGCTTCGGCCACCGCGTCTACCGCGCCGAGGACCCGCGCGCCCGGGTGCTGCGCCGCACCGCCAAGGAGCTGGGCGCGCCGCGCTACGAGGTCGCCGAGGCGCTGGAGAAGGCCGCGCTGGAGGAGCTGCACAACCGCCGCCCGGACCGGGTCCTGGCGACGAATGTGGAGTTCTGGGCGGCGATCACGCTGGACTTCGCCGAGGTCCCGGCGCATATGTTCACGTCGATGTTCACCTGCGCCCGCACGGCGGGCTGGTCGGCGCACATCCTGGAGCAGAAGCGCACGGGCCGGCTGGTGCGGCCGTCGGCGCGGTATGTGGGGCCGGGCTCGCGCAGCCCGCGCGAGATCGCCGGCTACGACGACATCGTCGGCATCAGCTGATTCAGCTCAGTCAGCGGCCCAGCTGGGCGTCGACCAGCGCCGCCCACTGGGCCACCACCCGGCCGCGGCGTGCGCTGTCGTCGGTGAGCAGGGTGGCGAGCCCCAGCCCGCGCGCCATGTCGAGCAGCCCCTGCACGGTCTCGCGCACACCGGGCCGGGACTCGTCCGCGCCCAGCAGCTCCACCGCGATGCGGTGCGTCTCGCGGCCGACCTTCGCCTCCAGCTCCGTCACGCGCGGGCGGAGCTGGTCCTCGTTCGAGGCGGCTGCCCACAGGTGCAGGGCGGCCCGGAACAGCGGGCCGGTGTAGAGGTCGACGATCGCGGCGACGATCTCCTTGCGGTCCTCGCCCGCGAGGCAGGCGAGGGCGCTGGAGCGCTGCTCGGCGACGTATTCGACGGCCGCCGTGAACAGGTCCTCGCGGGTGGGGAAGTGGTGCTGGGCCGCGCCGCGGGAGACCCCGGCGCGTTCGGCGACGACGAGGACCGTGGAGCCTGCCCAGCCGTGTTCGGCGAGGCAGGCCACGGCGGCTTCCAGCAGCCGCTGCCGGGTGGCGCGGCTGCGGTCCTGCTTCGGCGCGTTCTCGGCGCCTTTGTGCGCGGTTGCTACAACACCCATGCGGGGTCCCGTCGTTCCAGCAAGGCCGTCATGCCCTCGCGCGCCTCGGGCGAGGCGAACAGCGAGGCCGAGCGCTGTACGAGATCCTCCGCGTCGCGCTCGAAGGTCTCCAGCACCCTAGCCGCGAGCAGCTGCTTCGCCGCGGCCAGGCCCTGCGGGGACGCCCTGCGCAGCCCGTCGAGGAGCGGGGCGAGCACACGATCGACGCCGGAGCCGGAGACAGAGCCGGAGACAGAGCCTGAACCGGCATCGGCATCGGCGTCACCGCCGGCGTCCTCGGAGGCGACGGTGAGCAGCCCGGTGCGGACGGCCTCCGCCGCGCCGAACCGCTCCCCGGTCAGGTAGTAGCGTTCGGCGGCCCGCGGGTCCATGCGCGGCAGCAGCGGCAGCGAGATCACCGCGGGCGCGACCCCCAGCCGCACCTCCGTGAACGCGAAGTCGGAGCCCGCGCTCGCCGCCGCCAGGTCGCAGGCCCCGACCAGGCCGATGCCTCCGGCCCGTACCCGCCCGTCGATCCGCGCCACCACCGGTTTGGGCAGGGTGACGAGCTGCCGCAGCAGCGCGACGAACGTGTACGGGTTGGGCGGGGCCTTCAGATCCGCGCCCGCGCTGAAGACGGTCCCGGTGTGGGTGAGCACCACGGCCCGTACGGTCTCGTCCCGCGCGCAGTCGCCGAGGGCCTGCGCCAGCTCGTCGACGAGCCGCGCCGACAGGGCGTTGCGGTTCGCGGGCGAGTCAAGCGTCAGGGTGGCGATGCCGCGTTCCCGGCCGCGGAGCACCAGCGTCATACGGTCTTCCTCTCGCGATCGCTCGCGCGATCCCTCTCGCGCAGCTCCCGTCGCAGGATCTTTCCCGAGGCGGCGCGCGGCACGCCGTCGATGAACTCCACCCGGCGGATCTTCTTGTACGGGGCGACGCGTGCGGCGACGTACGCCGTCACCTCGCCGGCGGTGAGGTCCGCGGCGGCCCGCTGCCGTACGACGTACGCCTTGGGGATCTCGTTTCCGTCGGCGTCCGGCACGCCGATCACCGCGGCGTCCGCGATGCCCTCGTGGGTGAGCAGCAGGGCCTCCAGTTCGGCGGGGGCGACTTGGTAGCCCTTGTACTTGATCAGTTCCTTGACGCGGTCGACGACGAAGAGCCAGCCGTCGCCCTCGACGCGCCCGACGTCGCCGGTGTGCACCCACCCCTCCTCGTCGATCATCGCGGCGGTGGCGTCGGGACGGCCGAGGTAGCCCTTCATCACCTGCGGCCCGCGGATCGCTATCTCGCCCTCCTGCCCGGCGTCGGCGTCCTTGCCGGAGCCGTCGAGGGCGAGGAGCCGCATCTCGGTGCCGGGGAGCAGCCGCCCCACGGCGCCGGGCGGCGGGTTCTGCGCGTCCAGCGGCACCACATGGGTGCCGGGGGACAGCTCCGTCATGCCGTACGCCTGCAGGACGGGCGGCAGTCCGAGGCGCTTCGAGCACGCCTGGGCGAGGTGCGCGTCGAGCGGGGCGGCGGCGCTGACGATGTACTGAAGACAGGACAGGTCGTAGTCGGCGACGGCCGGATGCTTGGCGAGCGCCAGCACGATCGGCGGGGCGACGTACAGGCCGTTGATGCGGTGCTTCTCGATCGCGGCGAGGAAGGTCTCCAGCTCGAAGCGCGGCAGCACGACGACGGTCGCGCCATGCCGCAGGGGCGCGTTCATCAAGGCGGTCAGGCCGTAGATGTGGAAGAAGGGAAGCACGGCCAGGATGCGGTCGCCGGGCCCCATCGGGATGGCCGGGGCGAGCTGGGCGAGGTTGGTGGCGATGGAGCGGTGGGTGAGCATCACCCCCTTGGGGACCCCGGTGGTGCCGGAGGAGTACGGCAGGGCCGCCACGTCCTCGGCGGGGTCGATGGCGACCTCCGGCTCGGGCGCGGTCGAGGCGAGCATGTCGAGCACGCTGACATATCTGCTATGTCCGTCATGTCCGTCCACGGTGTCGCAGACGTAGATCTCCGCGATGCCTCCGGCGAGTTCCGCGGCGCGGCGGGCGTTGTCGAGCAGCGGGGAGACGGTGACGATCCAGCGGGCGGAGGAGTCGCTCAGCTGCTTGGCGAACTCCTCCGGCGTGGCGAGCGGATGGACGGTGGTGACGGACGCCCCGGCGCGGGCCGCGCCGTAGAAGACAGCCGGGTAGGCAATCGTGTTGGGGCTGTGCAGCGCCAGCACATCGCCTTTGCGCAGTCCGGCGGCGGCGAGTGCGGCCGCGATGCGGCGGTGGAAGCGGTCGAGCTGGGCGTAGGTGACGGTCTGGCCGTTCACGCCGTCGACGAGGGCGACGGCGTCGCCGAACTCCGCGGCGCGGCCGAGCACGGCCTGGTGGATCGGCTCGTCGACGGCCGGGACTGCTGCGTACGGACTGCGGAACACCATGGCGACCCCTTGGTCTGTGAGGGCGGTGCTTGTCGGTGAGGGCAGTGCGGGCGGTGACAGTGCGACGGTGACAGTGCGGACGGCCAGGATGTCGTGCGTCAGTACGACTTGGGGAGACCCAGGGTCTGATGGGACACGTAGTTGAGGATCATCTCCCGGCTGACGGGCGCGATGCGGGAGACGCGTGCGGCGGTGACGAGGGAGGCGAGGCCGTACTCGCGGGTGAGGCCGTTGCCGCCGAGAGTGTGCACGGCCTGGTCCACGGCCTTCACACAGGCCTCGCCCGCCGCGTACTTGGCCATATTCGCGGCCTCGCCCGCCGCGATGTCGTCGCCCGCGTCGTAGAGGGCGGCGGCCTTCTGCATCATCAGCCGGGCGAGTTCCAGCTCGATATGCGCCTGGGCGAGGGGGTGGGCGATGGCCTGGTGCGCGCCGATGGGGGTCTGCCAGACCTGCCGCTCGCGTGCGTACGCGATGGCCTGGTCCAGCGCGTACCGGCCCATGCCGACGGCGAACGCGGCGGTCATGATGCGCTCCGGGTTGAGCCCGGCGAACAGCTGGAGCAGCCCCGCGTCCTCCTCGCCCACAAGAGCGTCCGCGGGCAGTCGGACATCGTCGAGGACCAGCTCGAACTGCTTCTCATGGGCGTGCAGTTCCATGTCGATGCGCGAGCGGGTGAAGCCGGGGGCGTCGCGCGGGACGATGAACAGGCACGGCTTGAGCTTCCCGGTGCGGGCGTCCTCGGTGCGGCCGACGACGAGGGTGGCGTCGGCGATGTCCACGCCGGATATGAACACCTTGCGCCCGGTGAGAATCCAGCCGCCGTCTGCGCGGCCGTCTGCGTCGCGGCGCGCGGTGGTGGTGATGCGGTGGGAGTTCGACCCGGCGTCGGGCTCGGTGATGCCGAACGCCATCGTGCGGGAGCCGTCCGCGAGGCCGGGGAGCCAGGCGCGGCGCTGGTCCTCGGTGCCGAAGCGGGCGATGACGGTGCCGCAGATGGCAGGCGAGACGATCATCATCAGCAGCGGGCAGCCCGCGGCCCCCAGCTCCTCCAGGACGATGGACAGCTCGGCGATGCCGCCGCCTCCGCCGCCGTGCTCCTCCGGGAGGTTGACGCCGAGGTAGCCGAGTTTGGCGGCCTCCTGCCAGAGGGCTTCGGGGTCGCAGCCGCGGCCGTGGCGGCGGCCGAGGGCGGCGACGGCGGTGCGGAGTGCGGTGTGCTCTTCCGTTTCCAGGATCAGGTTCACGATGGTTCGTCCTCCTGTGCGTGGTCCCGTACTTCGTCCCGTATCTCGTCCCGTACTTCATCGACGACGGCGAGAAGCTCACCGACCTCGACCTGACGGCCGGGGACGGCGTGGAGTGCGGTGAGCGTGCCGGAGGCGGGAGCGTCGATGCGGTGCTCCATCTTCATGGCCTCCAGCCAGACGAGCGGCTGCCCGGCCCGTACGTGCGCCCCGGCCTTGAGCCCCTCGCCGACGCGCACGACGGTGCCGGGCATGGGGGCGAGCAGCGAGCCGGGTTCGGTGCGGGCCTGGGCGTCGGGGAAGCGGGGGCGGACGGGGAGGGTGTGGCTGCCGACGCCAACCGAGTCGACGTACACCCGCTCCGGCGCACCGTCGTACACGCTGACGTCGTACCGCCGGACGACCCCGTCGACCTCCAGCCGTACGGTCTCGGGCGTCACCCCCGCGACGCGCACACGCGGTTCGTCCACGAGCCGGTACCCGCCGTCACGGGTGCGGTGATACCGGACCGTGTACTCGCCGTACGTCTTCGCCTGCGGCTGCGACGGCAGATTCCGCCACGCCCCCGGGCCCGCGCCGCCCCGCCGCGCCGCGTCCGCGAGCGCGGCGGCGATCGCCGCATGCCGCTCCCCCTCCGCGGACGCGGTGAGCTCCTCCAGGTTCCGCTCGTAGAACCGGGTGTCCATCCGCCCCTCGCGGAACTCCGCATGCTCCAGCGACCGTACGAGCACCTCCCGGTTGGTCACCGGCCCATGCACCCGCCCCCGCCGCAGCACATCCGCCAGCCGCCGCACGGCCTCCTCCCGTGTGGCCCCCCACGCGATCACCTTCGCCACCATGGCGTCGTAGTGCACCCCGACGACGTCCCCCGCGGCATATCCGGCGTCCACCCGCACCCAGGGAAGCGCCTCGGGGGTGCTCGTGCTGGCCGGGGTGCCGCGCGCCGAGGCAGCGACGTCCGCGTCCCCGCCTGTGCCGGCAACCGAACCGCCAACCGAGCCTGCCAGGGCAGCGGGGCGGCCCGAGGTGCTGCCCCTGTTCCGTGCTGGGCTCGCCCAGGCGGCGGAGCCGCCGAGGGCGTTGGCGGCGGAGCCGCCAGGGGGGTTGGGGGCGGAGCCGCCAACAGATGAGGGCGGGTGGGTGGGGAAGCACAGCGCGTGCAGCGCGCCAGACGTCGGGGTCCAGCCCCGCCCCGCGTCCTCCGCGTACAGCCGCGCCTCCACCGCGTGGCCGTACGCGGCCGGCGGAGCCTCCGCCAGGGCCGCGCCCTCCGCGAGGCGGAGCTGGAGGGCGACGAGGTCGAGCCCGTACACCGCCTCCGTCACCGGGTGCTCCACCTGGAGCCGCGTGTTCATCTCCAGGAAGTGCGCCCGGCCCTCGGGCGAGACGAGGAACTCGACCGTCCCCACCCCCCGGTACCCCACCGCCCGCGCCACCCGCACCGCCGTCCCGCACACCTCGGCGGCCAGCCCCTCCGGCAACCCCGGCGCCGGGGCCTCCTCGATGACCTTCTGGTGGCGGCGCTGGAGGGAGCAGTCCCGCGTGCCCAGCGCCCACACCGTCCCGTACGCGTCCGCGACGATCTGCACCTCGACATGCCGCCCCCGTTCGGCATACGGCTCGACGAACACCTCGCCGTCGCCGAACGCCGACTCCGCCTCCGCCCGGGCCGCGGCCAGTTCCCCGCCCAGCAGGGACAGTTCGCGGACGATCCGCATGCCCCGGCCGCCGCCGCCCGCCGCCGCCTTCACCAGCACCGGCAGATCGTCCTCGGTCAGCGAGGCCGGGTCCAGGGGCGCGAGCCCCAGCAGCTGCTTCGCCCGCGTCTTCGAGGCCATCGCCTCGATCGCGGCCGGCGGCGGCCCGATCCACACCAGCCCGGCGTCCTCGACCGCCCGCGCGAAATCCGCGTTCTCGGACAGGAACCCGTACCCCGGATGCACCGCGTCCGCGCCCGCCGCCAGCGCCGCCTCGACAATCAGATCGCCCCGCAGATACGTCTCCGAGGGCGCGGCCCCCGGCAGCCGTACCGCCGTATCCGCTTCCCGCACATGCAGCGCCGCCGCGTCCGCGTCCGAGAACACGGCGACCGTGCCGACGCCCAGCTCCCGGCAGGTGCGGAAAACCCGGCAGGCGATCTCCCCGCGGTTCGCGACCAGTACAGAGCCCAGTGCAGGGCCCAGCGCGGAGCCCAGCGCAGAACGAATCACCGTCACTCCCCCTCACATCCGGAAGACGCCGAAGCCGCCCCGCGCACCCTCCACCGGCGCGGTGTGGATCGCCGACAGGCACAGCCCCAGCACGGTCCGCGTATCACGCGGGTCGATCACCCCGTCGTCGTACAGCCGCCCGGACAGGAACATCGGCAGCGACTCGGACTCGATCTGCTGCTCCACCATCTGGCGGAGTGCCGCGTCCGCCTCCGCAGCTTTGTCGTCAAACGGCTGCCCCTTGGCAGCCGCCGACTGGCGCGCCACGATCGACAGCACGCCCGCGAGCTGCTGCGGTCCCATCACCGCGGACTTGGCGCTCGGCCAGGCGAACAGAAAACGGGGATCGTAGGCGCGTCCGCACATGCCGTAGTGCCCGGCCCCGTATGACGCGCCCAGCAGCACGCTCAGATGCGGCACGCGCGAGTTCGACACCGCGTTGATCATCATCGCGCCGTGTTTGACGATCCCGCCCTGCTCGTACTCCTTGCCGACCATGTAGCCGGTGGTGTTGTGCAGAAAGAGCAGCGGCACATCGCGCTGGTTGGCGAGCTGGATGAACTGCGCCGCCTTCTGCGACTCCTCGCTGAACAGCACGCCCTGCGCATTGGCGAGCACCCCGAGGGGATACCCGGCGAGCCGCGCCCATCCCGTCACCAGGCTCGGCCCGTACAGGGGCTTGAACTCGTCGAAGACCGAACCGTACGAAGCGCCGGCGCCGTCAGCGCCGTCAGCACCGTCAGCGCCATCGACGATCCGCGCGATCACCTCGCGCGGGTCGAACGGGGTGCGCAGATCGCCGGGCACGATCCCGAGCAGCTCCTCGGGGTCGCACCGCGGCGGCACGACGGGGTGCGGCGGCTCCGGGTGCGCCTTGCGCCAGTTGAGCCGGGCGACCACACGCCGGGCCTGCCGCAGCGCGCCGGGCTCGTCGAGGGCGAAGTAGTCCGCGAGTCCGGAGGTGCGGGCGTGCATCTGCGCGCCGCCCAGCGACTCGTCGTCGCTCTCCTCGCCGGTCGCCATCTTCACCAGCGGCGGCCCGCCGAGGAAGACCTTCGACCGCTCCTTGACCATGATGACGTGGTCGGACATGCCAGGGACGTACGCTCCTCCGGCCGTGGAGTTGCCGAAGACGACGGCGATCGTCGGTATCCCGGCCGCGGAGAGCCGGGTGAGATCCCGGAAGAGCGCCCCACCGGGGATGAAGATCTCCTTCTGGGACGGCAGATCCGCCCCGCCCGACTCGACGAGCGAGATGCACGGCAGCCGGTTGGCGAAGGCGATCTCGTTGGCGCGCAGGGCCTTTTTCAGGGTCCAGGGGTTGGACGCGCCGCCCCGCACGGTCGGGTCGTTGGCGGTGATCACGCACTCGACGCCCTCGACGACGCCGATGCCGGTGACCATGGACGCGCCGACCGGGTAGTCGCTGCCCCAGGCGGCGAGCGGGGACAGTTCGAGGAAGGGCGTGTCCGGGTCGAGGAGCAGCTCGACGCGTTCGCGGGCGAGCAGTTTGCCGCGGTCGCGGTGGCGGGCGCGGTACTTCTCGCCGCCGCCCGCGAGCGCTTTGGCGTGCTCGGCTTCGAGGTCGGCGAGCTTGGCGAGCATGGCCTCGCGGTTGGCGGCGTACTCCGCGCCTCTGACGTCTATGGCCGTCACAGCAGCACCTCCGGTATGTCGACGTACCGCGAACGCAGCCACTCACCCAGCGCCTTGGCCTGCGGGTCGAAGCGCGCCTGCGCGGCGACGCCTTCGCCGAGGATGCCCTCGACGACGAAGTTGAGGGCGCGCAGATTGGGCAGCACATGGCGTACGACGGTGAGTCCCGCGGTCTCCGGGAGCAGCGCGCGGAAGCGGTCCTCGGTCAGCTCGTGCGCCAGCCAGCGCCAGGCGGCGTCGGAGCGCGCCCACACCCCGACGTTGGCGTCGCCGCCCTTGTCGCCGCTGCGTGCGCCCGCGACGAGGCCGAGGGGCGCGGCCCGGCACGGGCCCGGCGGCAGCGGGTCGGGCAGTGCAACGGGCGGCAGCGGGCCGGGCAGTGCGGCGGGCGGCAACGCCACGGGCAGCGGCGGGCCCGACGGCCAGACGGACGGCAGCGGGCCGGGCAGCGCGACGGGCGGCGGCGGGCCGGGCAGCGGCGATCCGGACGGCCCAGCGGGCAGCGGCGATCCGGACGGCCCGGCGGGCGGGCGCACGGGGGCGGCCGGCTCCGTGCGGACGGGAGGCGGCACGGTCACCCGCTCCCCGTCGGGCAGCACCGCCGTATGCGTGACCTCGCCCGCGTCGACATACCGCGCCTCGAAGACGCCGTACGGCGCGCCCTTGCCGGGCGGGGCGGTGACATGGAAGCCGGGGTAGCTGGCGAGCGCCAGCTCGACGGCCGCGCCGCTGACGGCCCTGCCCACCTTCTCCGGGTCGCCGTCGCGGACGACGAGCCGCAGATAGGCGCTGGCGCGCTCCTGGGTGTCGCCGTTCTCCCGTTCGGTGCGGGCGAGTTCCCAGTGCACATGCGCGGGCCGCTGTCGGCCGCCGTCCGCGGCGAAGGCGTCTTCGAGCTGGTCGCGCACCAGTTGGGCCTTGGCCTCGATGTCGAGGCCGGTGAGGACGAACACGACCTCGTTGCGCCAGCCCCCGATGCGGTTGAGGCCGACCTTGAGGGTGGGGGGCGGGGCCTCGCCGCGTACGCCGGAGATCCGCACCCGGTCCGGCCCGTCCGGCTCCAGCCGTACGGTGTCGAGGCGGGCGGTGACGTCCGGGCCGGCGTAGCGCGCGCCTCCGGTCTCGTACAGCAGCTGGGCGGTGACGGTGCCGACGTCGACGAGACCGCCGGTGCCGGGGTGCTTGGTGATGACACAGGAGCCGTCGGCGTGCAGCTCGGCGAGGGGGAAGCCGGGGCGGCGCAGGGCGCGGGCGTCGTGTCCGGCGAAGAAGGCGTAGTTGCCGCCGGTGGCCTGGGTGCCGCACTCCAGGACATGGCCCGCGACGACGGCCCCGGCCAGGGCGTCGTACTCCTCGGGCCCCCAGCCGAAGTGCGCGGCGGCCGGGCCTGTGACCAGGGCCGCGTCCGTGACCCGGCCGGTGACGACGATGTCCGCCCCGGCGCGCAGACACGCGGCGATCCCGGCCCCGCCCAGATAGGCGTTGGCGGTGAGCACACCCGCGCCCCAGCGGCCGCGCGCCAGCAGGTCGTCGCCTTCGACATGGGCGACGCGGGCGGGGACGCCGAGGCGCTCGGCGAGGCCGCGCACGGCGTCGGCGAGTCCGGCGGGGTTCAGCCCGCCCGCGTTGGCGACGATCCGCACCCCGCGGTCGAGGGCGAGGCCGAGGCACTGCTCAAGCTGGCGGAGAAAGGTCTTGGCGTAGCCGAGGCGGGGGTCCTTGAGCCGGTCCCGGCCGAGGATGAGCATGGTCAGCTCGGCGAGGTAGTCCCCGGTGAGGACGTCCAGCTCGCCGCCGTCGAGCATCTCGCGCATGGCGTCGAAGCGGTCGCCGTAGAAGCCGGAGGCGTTGCCGATCCGGAGGACGGGGTCCGTCATATGGACCCCTTCGGCGGGCGGCCGGGGCCCGCCGGGCCCGCGAAGGCCTGGGCGATGTCCAGCCAGCGGTCGGCGTCCGGGCCTTCGGCGCGCAGGGCGAGGTCGGCGCGGTGGGAGCGCTGGGTGACGAGGAGGCAGAAGTCGACGGCGGGGCCGGTCACGCGCTGGGGCGCGTCCTCGGGGCCGTACTCCCACACCTCCGTACCGTCCGGGGCGGTCAGCTCGACGCGGAAGGCGTCCGCGGGCGGGGTCAGCCCCCGCGCCCCGTACGCATAGTCGCGCGTCCGGACGCCGATGCGGGCCACATGCCGCAGCCGCGCGGTCGGGGTGCGTACGGCTCCGAGAGCGTCGGCGATGTCCTGGCCGTGCGCCCAGGTCTCCATCAGCCGGGCGCTCGCCATGGAGGCGACGCCCATGGGCGGGCCGTACCAGGGCAGCCGGGCGTCCGGCGGGGCCGCGCGCAGGGCGTGCTGGAGTCGTTCGCGCCCCTCTCGCCAGCGGGCGAGGAGTTCGCCGGGCGGCGCGGCGGCCCCGGCCCGCGCGCCTTCGTCGACGAACGACTCGGGCGCGGCGAGGGCCTTTTCCACCTCGGCGGCGAAGGCGTGGGGGTCGGTGGCGGCGAGCAGCGCGGCGGCGTCGGTCCAGGCCAGGTGGGCGATCTGGTGGGCGACCGTCCAGCCGGGGGCGGGCGTGGCGGCGCGCCAGCGCTCGGGGCTCAGCTCCGCTGCCAGCCGGTCGAGCTCACGGCTCTCCTGCCGCAGATCGTCGAGGACGGCGACGGCGAGACCAGGCGCGGGGGGAAACACCAGGCGCGGCGGGCACGGCGGCGGGATCGGACACGAGGCGCTCCCTCGGGCACGGCGTCAGTGCCCCGGAGCATGGCAGCGCCGCGAAAAACAAGCAAGCATGCTTGCTTTGATTTCTAGCCCTTTCCGGCCACCTGTGTCCGCACCGCCCCCATGCTCGCCGCGATGACCAGCGCGATCGCCAGCGCATCGGTGAGCGACAGGGCTTGATGCAGCACCAGGAATCCGGCTCCGGCGGCTATCGCCGGCTCAAGGCTCATCAGCACGGCGAAGGTGGAGGCCGGCAGCCGGCGCAGGGCGAGCAGTTCAAGCGTGTACGGCAGGACGGACGACAGCAGCGCGACCGCGAGGCCGAGACCGAGGATCGCGGGCGTGATCAGCGTCGTCCCGGCCTCGGCGACGCCCAGCGGCAGGGTGAGCAGCGCGGCGACGCCGATGGCCAGCGCCAGCCCGTCCGCCTGCGGGAAGCGGCGGCCGGTGCGGGCGCTGAAGACGATGTACGCGGCCCACATCGCGCCCGCGGCAAGCGCGAAGGCCGCGCCGACGGGGTCGAGGCGGTCGAAGCCGCCGCCGCTGAGCAGCAGCACGCCGCCCAGGGCGAGCCCCGCCCACACGAGGTTCACCCAGCGCCGGGAGACGATGACGGAGAGGGCGAGCGGGCCCAGCACCTCGAAGGTGACGGCCGCGCCGAGGGGGATGCGGTCGGCCGCCTGATAGAAGAGCGTGTTCATGGCGGCCATGGCCGCGCCGAAGGCGACGACCGTGCCCCAGTCGGCGCGCGAGTGCCCGCGCAGCCGGGGGCGGCAGACGGCGAGCATCACCAGGGCGGCGAGGCCGAGGCGCAGGGTGACGACGCCGAGGGCCCCGGCGCGCGGCATCAGCAGCACGGCGACGGCCGCCCCGAACTGCACGGACAGGGCGCCGGCGACGACAAGCGAGACGGGCCCGAGACACGGCCCGCCGCGCCGTGTCCCGGCCCGCTCCATGTGCTGGTGCGCCCGCGCGGGCTCGGCCGCGCTCCTCGTCGCTGTCTCGCTGTTCACCCGCCCTACCGTAGGGATTGCCGCGTCGGCAGTGAAATGTCTATTGGTCTGCGGTTATGCTCGGTAAACATGAGCATGGAGGTGCGTCATCTGCGGTGCTTCCTCGCCGTGGCGGAGGAGTCGAGCGTGACCCGCGCGGCGCACCGGCTCGGCATCACCCAGCCCGCGGTGTCCCGCACGCTGGCCGCGCTGGAACGGGCCCTGGGCGTACGGCTCGTGGACCGCTCCACCCACCATGTGGCCCTCACGGCGGAGGGCAGGGCCTTCCGTGACAAGGCGGCGGCCGCGGTGGCCGCGTTCGACGAGGCGCTCGACACGGGGCGGCTGCGCCGCTGGCCGCTGCGGCTCGGGCACGCCTGGTCGGCGCTCGGCCCGTACACCACGCCGCTGCTGCGCCGCTGGCAGCAGGAGCACCCGGAGACCCCGCTTGAGCTGCTCCGCATCGACGACATCACGGCGGGGCTGACGCGCGGCGAGGTGGACGCGGCGGTGCTGCGGGGCCCGGCGGACGTCCCCGGCCTGGTCACCGAGCTGCTCTTCACGGAGCCCCGCGTCGCGGCGCTCCCCTCCGATCACCCCCTGGCGGAGCGCCCGTCGCTCACGCTCACCGACCTCGCGGCGCTCCCTGTGATCCTCAACCCGGTCTCCGGCACGACGACCCTCGACCTGTGGCCGCCCTCCGCCCGCCCGGCCGCCGTGCTGACCGTCGCCAACACGGACGACTGGCTCACCGCGATCGCGGCGGGCCGCGGCGCGGGCGTCTCGGGCACCTCGACGGCGGCGCTCCACCCGTATCCGGGCGTCACCTACCGCCCGCTCCCGGACGCCCCCCACATCCCGGTCCTCCTGGCCCACCGCCAGGGCCCGGCCCACCCGGCGCTCCCCCAACTGTCCACCCTGGCCCACGAGGTGACGACGGACCGCCGTACCTAACGTTTCACGGCTCCCCTCTCTGGCCCTGCTCAAGCTGGGCCAGATGACCGGTGAGCGCGAGCACCGTACGGGCGAGCCGCTGGGCGTAGTCGACGGCCTCGGCGAGGCTGGCGCCGGTCAGCTGCTCGTCAAGCCGCCAGCGCGCCCGGGCGACGCCGCCCAGCGCGGCGGCCAGGGTGTCGTCGTTGCGCGGGTAGGCGGTGATCCGTTCGGTCACGACGGGGACGAGCCACATGAGGTGCCCGCGCAGCCGCAGCGTCAGCTCATGCAGCCCGTCGTACGCCGGCACATCGCCGGTGCAGGCCAGCAACCGCTCGGCGTCGGCCCGCATCCCCGTCGTACTGAGCATCGCCGGGCTGGCTGCGGGGTTCATGCGTCGCTCCTTGCGGTGTGCGGGTGGTTGCGGATCTCGACGTTGCAGTCCACGGCCTTCGACAGCCGGGACTGGTTCAGCAGACGGGACAGATGTGCGTACAGGTGCTCGGCCTCGATGCGAGTGAGGACGAGATCGGCTTGGCCTTGCGGCCTGTCGACGCACCACAAGTCCAGTGGTACGCGGATCTCTCCGGTGTCGGCATCGCCCGTGGGCGACATGTCCGGACGCCGTGAGGCATGCCAAGGTGTGGCCATCGGCCCTCCAGGTATCGGCGTTGACGGGCCGTCACCGTACGAGCAATACCACGTGGTAACGGGGACGGAGCGTCCCCGTTGCCCCCGGCGTCCCCCTACCCTGCTTCGCGCAGACCGATCCGCTCCGCCAGCCTCGCCGCCTCCGGGCGCAGCGCCCGAGGCACTTCCCGCCACAGATCGGCCACCGTCGTACGAGCGGACGGCGTGTACTCGACCGTCTCGGCCCCGATCTGGTGCGCGAGCTGCATCACATGCAGCGCGGCCGTGTGGTCGCCCCGTTGCAGATGCCCGCGGGCGACCTCCACCCACAGGCGCGCTCGCCGCTCCACCGAGGGCATCTCGTCCGGGTCGATGTCGTTCGCCGCGGAAAGCGCCTGGCGACTGGTCTTCAGATCGACCGCCACGCTGATCTCGTGGAAGTCGACGTTTGCCCGGCCGAACACGGTGGAGGGGTGAACGTACGAGGCGGGCAGGGACTTCGCGACCTGGTCGCCGGCGCCCCAGTAACGCCAAGCGTCTCCCGACCTGCCGTCGCGCGCTGCCGTGACGGCGGCGTGCAGCTGGAGCGCGCCATAGATGCCGCGCCAGTCATCCGGAGCGTCGTCGAGATGAGACCGGATCAGATCGGCGGCCTCCGTCACCACCCGAAGGGCTTCGTCCGGATACGCGGTCTCACGCAGGATGTTGCCCATGTTCCAGGCCGCAGCGGCGATCGCGGCCGGTTGGTCCGCATCCTGCGCGGCCGCCATGGCCCGGTCGGCAACCACCCAGGCCAGCTCCGCGGGGGCGATGTAGGCGGTGGCCTGCCCGGTGAGGCGGTAGACGTCCGAGACCGCGACAAGCGCGGCGCGGCGCTGGTCGCCGTCGAGTGCCCGTGTCGCGTTCTCGGTGTCCCGGATCAGCGCGGGCAGCAACTTGAGGACCTCGGTGCGATTGTGGCTTGAGGTGTGCCAGAGCCGCCACGTCTGGTCGACGCGCCCCCGCAGCCCGGCCACATCGGGCTGCGTTGCAGGCGCGTTGAGGGAGAGACGCCTGTTCATGACGGCATCCCAGATCGCGGGCATGGCCGGATGCTGAAGACGGCCTGTCGGCACCGTCTGGCCGACTCGTGTCGAGCCGGTCAGCACGGAGGCGTCGGAGAGCTGGAGCGCGGCGGCCAGACGCAGTACGAGGTGGTTGGCGCGCAGCTCCCGCTCGCCTGACTCGATCTTCTTGAGCCAGTCGGGGCCTCGGCCGCACATGCCGGCGAGCACGGCTCGGGACATGCCCCGGGATTCCCGGAGGAGTCGGATGCGTTCACCGGTGCTGAGACCGTCGGGGATGTCCATGGTGCCCCTTCTCCGTGTGCCGTTTCGGTCAGAGTAGGGGCGGGGCTGTGGTCCAGGGAATGAGGAACTGGCAGGGTTCGGCCCGCTGGCATCGTCGTCACGGAGTCCCGATGAGCAAACGCACCCGCCGCATCGACTACTGGCGCGACCCGGCCGCCCCCAAGCCGACCAGCCGCAAGACGTCGGCGTCCGTGTTCGTCCGCGACGACCGTGGGCGGCTGCTGCTGCTCAAGCGGGTGGACAACGATCTGTGGACCATCCCCACGGGCGGTGTCAAGAAGGGCGAGACCGTCGGGCAGGCGGGAGTTCGGGAGTGCCGCGAAGAGACCGGCCTGGAGGTCGAGATCACCGGACTCGTCGGGGTGTTCTCGACACCGGACCACGTCATCGCCTACTGGCACGGCGACAGGCTCGATGAAGTGCGTCAGCCCATCAACGTCTGCCTTCGCGCCCGCGTCGTCGGGGGCCGTATCGCACCCGACCCGTCGGAAGCGGCGGAAGTCCGCTGGCTGCCCCCGGCCGAACTGGACGGCTACCCGGTGCATCCGGCGCTTCGGGCGCGTATCGACCACGGTCTGGGCTCCGCGGAGCCGTACATCTCGTAAAGGCCGCACCCGGCAGCCGCCTTAGCTTGACTCTGTCGCGCGTTGGACGCACCGCCCGTACCCGGGCGGTCGCCTGCCCGGACGGGATACGCGGGGCGCTGGTGCGGTTCCTCGCCGCCTTCGGGCTGAACTTCGGCGCTTTCGACTTCGCCGTGACCGCGGACGGCGGATGGTGGTTTCTGGAGTGCAACCCCAATGGCCAATGGGCGTGGCTCGAAGAGGCGGCCGGACTTCCGATCACAACCGCAATCGCAGACCTGTTGGAGAACGGAGTGAGTCGGCATGAGTGACCCCCTGCCGTCGGAATGCCTGCGGGCCGACCTCGCGCGGCGTCTGTCCAAGACCGGTGCTTTGCGCAGCCCGGAATGGGAAGCGGCCGTCATGTCAGTGCCCCGCGAGGCGTTCCTCTCGCGCGGCTGGTTCGAGTACGAAGACGGCGGCTGGTACCGGCCCGCGGCCGGGGATTCCGCGGAAGGACTCGCGCGGATCTACGAAGACGACACCCTCGTGACGCAGGTG
Source organism: Streptomyces sp. PR69 (assembly GCF_026420845.1). GTDB lineage: Bacteria > Actinomycetota > Actinomycetes > Streptomycetales > Streptomycetaceae > Streptomyces. The sequence continues at coordinate 53,177 of NZ_JAOWCB010000030.1, forward strand.
GCCGGGGGCGTCTTCCCCGACCAGGTCGAGGGGCGCATCGCCGCGGCCCCCTCGTCGTCGTCCACCCTGCCGAGTCTGGTGGTGCGGATGCTCGAAGACCTGCGGGCGACCGAGGGGACGCGCGTTCTTGAGATCGGCACGGGCACGGGCTACTCAACCGCGCTGCTCTGCCAGGTCGTCGGCGAGGACAACGTGACCACGGTGGAGGTCGACGCCGAGGTGTCCGCCCGTGCCGGGATCGCGCTCGCGGGCGCCGGGTACTGGCCCGCCCGCGTGGTCGGTGACGGCCTGGCGGGCTGCACGGAGGGCAGCCCGTATGACCGCGTGATCGCCACCTGCGGCGTGCACACCGTGCCAGCCGACTGGCTCGCGCAGACCCGGCCCGGAGGTGAGGTCCTGGTCACGGTCGGCGGATGGATGCACGCATCCGAACTCGTACGGCTCACGGTCGCCGACGACGGAACGGCCAGCGGCCCGGTCCTCGGCGGACAGGTCTCGTTCATGCTGGCCCGCCCCCACCTTCCGCCCCCGCTGGGCGTCCTGCCGAACCTCAGCGAGGGCGACGCGGTGCCCGCGGAGCTGGGCGCGGATGTGCTCGACGACTGGACCGCCCGGTTCGTCGCGCAGTTCGCCGCACCGCGCGCTCAGCGGCTCACGCTGGAACGGGACGGCCGGACGGAACACGTCGTGCTCGACGTGGGCGCGGAGGCGTGGGCGGTTGTCTTCCAAGACGGCGGACGGTGGATGGTCCGGCAGGGCGGCATGGCGCGCCTGTGGGACGAGATCACCGAGCGTGTAACGCAGTGGCAGACGGACGGGCGCCCACCTGCCGACCGTATGCGGCTGCACGTTGGCCCCGACGGGCAACGCCTCACCTGGGCGTGACCGCCAGCCACCCGGTGCATCCGGCGCTTCGGGCGCGCATCGATCACGGTCTGGGTTCGACGGAGCCGTATATCTCCTGAGGCCGTGCCGGCGCGGCCGCATCAGGACGTTCGGGCGTCACGCCACTCCTGGTCGGTGGACCAGGCGGTGAGGGTGGTGCCGTCGGTGAAGGCGTAGTACAGGCCGCACTTGGCGGTGGCCTTGTCGGCCACGTTCTTGGGGAACCAGTCCGTCTCGATCTCGGCGGCGGGGGCGAAGCCCTTCAGCGGCTTGCATTCGGCGGGGAGCGCCCCGTCGGCGAGGGTGGCGACGAGCAGTCGTTCGCCGCCAGTGGTCTTCATCGAGTACTTGACGGAGGTCGCGTCGTCCGGCAGCCAGCGCGGCACGGACGTCCGCGCGTTCTTGGCCTCGGCGCCGCTGGCGTAGGTGGATATCTCCTGGTGACGGTTGTCGTACCAGTCCACGGCGGCGGGTACGGCGAAGGCCGCGGCGACGCCCAGGACGGCGACGGCTCCGGCGGTGACGGCGAGGGCGGACTTGCGGTTCACGGCTTGTGCTCGCTTTCAGATGCTTTGTCGGTCGTGCGTATCTCCATCCTTTCCGCCGAATGCCCCCGCCGGCGTCCCTCGAGAGTGCCGACCGCACGTACCTCTCAGGTCTGACGCCCCTGAGACGCCCCCGGGGCCGCCCCCTCCGCCGGAGCCTCCGCCGGAGCCTCCGGCAGCGCCTCCGCCAGCACCTCCGCCAGGTGCCGCCCCCGCACGCCGCCCAGCTGCGCAAGCTGTGTGCGGCAGGAGAAGCCGTCGGCCAGGACGGCGGCCGAGGGGGACGCGGCCCGCACCGACGGCAGCAGCTGTTCCTCCGCGCAGGCCGCGGAGACCTCGAAGTGGCCGCGCTCGAAGCCGAAGTTGCCCGCGAGGCCGCAGCAGCCGCCGCTCAGCTCGCCCGTCAGTCCGGCCCGTTCCCGCAGGCGGCGCTCGGCCGCCTCGCCGAGGACCGCGTGCTGGTGGCAGTGGGTCTGGCCGACGACGGGGCGGTCGAGGCGCGGCGGGAACCAGTCGGGCGGGGCGCACTCCTCAAGGCCCTGGGCGAAGGTGCGGACCAGGGCCGCGAGGCGGCGTGCGCGGGGGTCGCCGGTCAGCAGTTCCGGGAGGTCCGTGGTGAGCGCCGCCGCGCAGCTCGGCTCCAGCACCACCACCGGCATGCCCAGATCGAGCAGCGGCTCCACTGTGTCCAGGGTGCGCCGCATGACCGTGCGCGCCCGGTGGAGCTGGCCGGTGGAGACATACGTCAGCCCGCAGCACACCCGCCCCGGGGGCAGCACGATCCCCACGCCCGCCGCCTCCATCACCCGTACCGCCGCGCGCCCCACCTCCGGCGAGAGGTGATCGGTGAAGGTGTCGGGCCACAGCACCGCCGTACGGCCTTCGGCGAGCACCGTCTCCCGGCCCTGCTGTCGTCTGCGCAGCCAGCGCCGGAAGGTCTCCCGCGCCAGCCGCGGCAGCTGCCGCTGCGGCGCGATCCCGCCGAGGCGTTTCACGACCGCCGCGAGCGGCGGTACGCCCGCCGCCGCGTTGACCGCGCCCGCCAGCGGCGCGGCCGCCCGCAGCCACTGAGGCAGCCGGCCCATCGCGTAGTGGGCGGCGGGCCGCGGCCGCCCCGCGTAGTGGTGGTGCAGGAACTCCGCCTTGTATGTGGCCATGTCCACGCCCACCGGGCAGTCGCTGCGGCAGCCCTTGCAGGACAGGCACAGATCGAGCGCCTGACGCACCTCCTCGGACCGCCAGCCGTCGGTCACCACCTCGCCCGCGAGCATCTCGTGCAGCAGGCGCGCGCGCCCGCGCGTGGAGTGCATCTCCTCGCCCGTCGCCCGGAACGACGGGCACATCACCTCAGGACCGCCGCCGGTGGCCGCGGCCCGGCATTTGGCGACCCCGACGCACCGCCGCACCGCCGCCGAGAAGTCCCCGCCGCCCGCGCCGTCCTCCGGATAGCCGAACTCGACGGCCACCCGCTCCCGCGGCAGCACCTCAAAGCGCAGATGCTCGTCCAGCCGGTCGGGCCGGGCCAGCATGCCGGGGTTGAGCCCGCCGTCCGGGTCCCACAGGTCCTTGAAGCGGCCGAAGAGCCCGACCAGTTCGGCCCCGTACATCTTCGGCAGCAGCTCGGCCCGCGCCTGACCGTCGCCGTGCTCCCCCGACAGCGATCCGCCGTGCGCGACGACCAGCTCCGCGATCTCCTCCGAGAAGGCCCGGAACCGCGCGACCCCGCCCGCGCTCAGCAGGTCGAAGTCGATGCGGACATGGATGCAGCCGTCGCCGAAGTGCCCGTACGGCGTGCCGCGCAGCCCATGCGCCGCCAGCAGCGCCCGGAAGTCCCGCAGATACGCGCCGAGCCGCGCGGGCGGCACCGCGCAGTCCTCCCAGCCGGGCCAGGCCTCGCCGCCGTCCGGGGTCCTGGTGGCCGTGCCGGACGCGTCCTCCCGTACGCGCCACAGCGCCCGCATCGCGGCCGGGTCGTCCACCACGGCGGTGTCCAGCGCGTCCGACGCCTTCGCCACGGCCTCCGCCCGCGCCCGCGCCCCGGCCGCCGTGTCCCCGCCGGTCTCGACGAACAGCCAGGCGCCGCCGCGCGGCAGCGATCGCACCCCCGGCACCAGATCCTCGGCCATCCCCTCGACGGTCAGCGGCCCCAGCGGCAGCAGCCCCGCCGCGGCCTCGGCCGCCGCGCTCTCGTCCGGGTAGCCCAGCACGGCGAGCGCCCGCGCGCGCGGCGCGTCCACCAGGCGCACGATGGCCTCGGTCACCACCCCCAGCGTGCCCTCGCTGCCGCAGAACGCCCGTGCGAGATCGACGCCCTTCTCCGGCAGCAGCGCGTTCAGCGCATAGCCGGAGATACAGCGCGGCAGGCCCTCGGGATACCCGGTCCGCAGCAGTGCCAGATTCCCCTCGACCAGCTCCCGCACCCCGCCGGGCCCGCCGCTGAAGCCCCGCGCGAGGCGGTGCGCGCCGCCCCCGTACGTCAGCACGTCCAGCCCGGCGACGTTGTCGGCCGTGGTGCCCCAGGCCACGGAGTGCGCGCCGCAGGAGTTGTTGCCGATCATCCCGCCGAGCGTGCAGCGGCTGTGCGTGGACGGGTCGGGGCCGAAGGTCAGCCCGTACGGGCGTGCCGCGTCCCGCAGTTCGTCAAGGACGAGACCCGGCTGCACCACCGCCGTACGCGCGTCCGGATCGATTCCCACGATCGAGTCCATATGGCGGGTGAAGTCCAGGACGACGCCGACGCCTGTGGCCTGTCCGGCGATGGAGGTGCCCGCGCCGCGCGGCACGACGGGGGTGGCGTGCGCACGGCACACCTCAAGCGCCGCGGCCACGTCGGCGGCATCGCGGGGGGCGACGACGCCGACCGGGACGCGCCGGTAGTTGGAGGCGTCCATCGTCGTCAGCGCGCGGGCGGCGGCGCTGAAGTCCACCAGGCCCCGGACGGCCCGCGTCAGCTCCTCCGCCAGCCCGTGCGCCGGGCCCAGTGCCTGCTGTTGCGTCATGTGTCCCAGCATGCCCACGTGCGGAGCGTCACACCGGGAGGCGATGCCGACCCTGCCGAGAACCGCCTCCGGCGGCCCGCAACCCCTTTATATTGACCCCCACTTCGTGCGGCGACGCACGGCACCGCAATACGGCACCGCAAACCGCAATACGGCACCACCGCACCACCGCACCACTGTCACGGCTGTACACCACGGCCCCGCTACACACCCCGTCTACGCCCCGTCACCCCGGAAGGCCAGACCCGATGACCGGCACCGACGAGCAGCGATGACCCGCGTCGCGACGCCTCAGCCCCGCGCGCCCCATGCCCTGAAAATCGTCGTCGCGGGCGGTTTCGGGGTGGGCAAGACGACGATGGTGCGCTCCGTCAGCGAGATCCGCCCGCTGCACACGGAAGAGCGTATGAGCAGGGCGGCGAGAATCCGGCGGAAGATCGCGACCACCGTCGCGCTCGACTTCGGCCGGATCACCCTGGACGGCGGCTCGGACGCCGTCGGGGGCGGCCACACGGTCCTGCATCTCTTCGGCGTACCCGGGCAGGAACGCTTCTGGTTCCTGTGGGACCGCATCTTCAGCGGCACGATCGGCGCGGTGGTCCTGGTGGACACCCGGTGTCTGGCCGACGCCTGGCCCGCGATCGACCGGCTGGAGCATCTGGGGATGCCGTTCATCGTGGCCGTCAATGACTTCGGCGGGCCCTTCGAGGGCGAGGAGAGCATCCGCGCGGGGCTGGGGCTCGGGGACGATGTGCCGATGGTGGAGTTCGACGCGCGCGACCACTCGTCGAGCAAGTTCGTGCTGATCGCGCTGGTGGACCATCTGCGGAAGCTGTCGGGCCGCCGTACGACATGACGGCTCGGGCGTGTGCGCGGCTCCGGGCCGTGCGCGGCCGCGGAGCGTGCGCGGCCGCCGAGCGTGCGCGGCTCCAAGGGGCGCCCCGACCGCGCGTACGCGTTCAGCTGCGCGTACGTATGCGTCTCAGCCGCCGGACCGCCTCCCCGCCCGCCCGGCAGAACCGATACGCTCGCGCTCGTGGCTGAGATCCGGATTCCCGCTGACATCAAGCCCGCCGACGGCCGTTTCGGCGCGGGCCCCTCCAAGGTGCGCACGGAGGCGCTGGACGCGCTGGCCGCCACGGGTGCCTCTCTCCTCGGCACGTCCCACCGCCAGGCCCCGGTGAAGAACCTGGTCGGCGAGGTGCGCGAGGGCGTACGGGAGCTGTTCTCGCTCCCCGAGGGATACGAGGTGATCCTCGGCAACGGCGGCTCCACCGCCTTCTGGGACATCGCGACGCACGGACTGATCGACGGCAAGTCACAGCATCTGTCGTTCGGCGAGTTCTCGTCCAAGTTCGCCAAGGCGGCCAAGCTCGCGCCCTGGCTGGCCGAACCCACCGTGATCTCCTCCGAGCCGGGCACCCACCCCGAGCCGCGGGCGGAGGCGGGCGTCGACGTCTACGCCTTCACCCACAACGAGACCTCCACCGGCGTCGCGGCCCCGATCAAGCGCGTCGACGGCGCGGACGAGGGCGCGCTGGTGCTGGTGGACGCCACCTCGGGCGCGGGCGGTCTGCCGGTCGACATCGCGCAGACGGACGTCTACTACTTCGCCCCGCAGAAGTCCTTCGCCTCGGACGGCGGCCTGTGGATCGGCGTGTTCTCCCCGGCGGCCCTGGAGCGGGCCGGACGCATCCACGCGTCGGGCCGCCATGTGCCGGAGTTCTTCAGCCTGCCGACCGCGATCGACAACTCGCGCAAGAACCAGACGTACAACACCCCGGCGCTGGCCACCCTCTTCCTGCTCAACGAGCAGCTGAAGTGGCTGAACGGCCAGGGCGGCCTGGACTGGTCGACGAACCGCACCGCCACCTCCTCCCGCGCGCTCTACTCCTGGGCGGACGCCTCCAAGCACGCCACCCCGTTCGTGACGGACCCGGCCAAGCGCTCCCAGGTCATCGGCACGATCGACTTCGCGGACGAGATCGACGCCGCCGCGGTCGCCAAGACCCTGCGGGCCAACGGCATCGTGGACACGGAGCCGTACCGCAAGCTGGGCCGCAACCAGCTGCGCGTGGCGATGTTCCCGGCGATCGACCCGGCGGACGTCGAGGCCCTGACGGCGTGCGTGGACTATGTGATCGAGCGCCTCTGACGCTTTGCGTGCACTGCCGGTGAGGGCCCGCCGCCACGGCGGGCCCTCACTCGTACAGGTGACCGTACGGAGAACGGACACGGCAGGCCCCTGCTCCCCGTGACCATGCTCCAGAGAGAATCTCCCTGGAGGCCATGTGTCCCGCAGCGCGTCCCCCACCCTGCTTGAGTCGGCCAACTACATGATGGAGCGGCTTCCCGGCTTCCGTGTGGAGATCATCGGCGGGCTGCTGACCGTGACGCCGCTGCCTGACAGCGCCCATGCCCGAGTCCTGACCGACGTCATGATCCCTCTGCTTGATGCGGAGCCGTATGGCGTCGAGTACGACGTCCTCCAGCGCGTCGGCCTCTGGCTGCCCGGAGGATCGGAGGATTACGCCGTCCCTGACCTCGCGATCGTCGAATGTGACATCGACGATCATCTCATCGAGAACAACTGCTACGACCCGGCCTGCTTCCGCCTGGTCCTGGAAGTCACCTCCACCAACTACCAGCAAGACCTCCGCAACAAGGTGGCCGCCTACGCCGAGGCGCAGATCCCCGTCTACGTGATCGTCAACCGCAAGCACGGCCGCATCCACGTCCTGACCGAGCCGAACCCCGCCGAGCGGACGTACGACACCCACCGCGTCCACGCCCCCGGCGAGCAGATCACGCTCCCCGAGTCGATCGGGGCGGAGGTCAAGCTGGACGTCGAGGCTCTCCTCCAGGCGGCCGCGCCCAAGAAGCCCTGAGCCTCACCAAGGTCACCGGACTCATCCCCCTCACCGGCTCAGCCGCTGGAAGCCCCCCGGGCCCGCTAGCGGATGACGTCCGCGCCGGGCCGTGTCTTCATGGAGTCATGAGCCATGAAGAGACGAACGGAGGCGGCAGCGGCGGCACGCCGGCCCTGACGCCCTTCGTCAAACAGTGGGCCGCCCTGCTGACCAGCCATAAACGGGACGGCACCGGCGTCGGCACACCCGTCAACATCGTCGTCGAGGGCGACCACGCCTATGTCCGCACCTACGCCAGGGCATGGAAGGCGAAGCGGATGCGGAACGACCCGGAGATCGAACTCGCGCCCTCCACGATGCGCGGCGCGCCGACCGGCCCGCCGATCAAGGCCCGCGCCCGGCTGCTCGACCAGGGCAGCGAGGAGAACGCGCACGCGGCGAAGCTGCTGGCGCGCAAGTATCCCGTCACACACGGGCTGCTGGTGCCGCTGGCGCACAAGGTGAAGCGGGACCGAACGCTCCACTACGAGGTACGCCCGCTCACCCGGGACTGACCGACCGCCTCCGCGCCCGGCTCAGCCCTTGCGGCGCATGCCGCGCAGCCACAGGACGAGGGCTCCGAGGCCCGCGGCGGCGACGAGTCCGTACGTCAGATTCCGGTCGCCGCCGTCCAGGGAGGACACGCCCCCTTCGGCCGTACCGCCGCCGCCTTGCCCCGGCGCGCCCGAGCTCGTCGTCTCGCCCTGTTTCCCGCCGTCCAACTCCACGCGCTGGACGGTGCTCTGCGCCCCTTCCGTGCCGAACATCAGCGCGCTTCCGTCAGGGGTGTACGCGACGGATTCCGCCTGCCGCTGGATCGGCGCGCGCACCCGGCGGTCGGCGCCGGGCCTGCCGTCCTTCCACTCGTACGCGCGGGCGCTGAAGTACGAGCGGAGCAGCAGTTCGCCGCCGTCGGGGGAGAACGCGCCGTCGGTCACCCAGGGGACTTCGGCGATCCGGCGGAAGACGTTCGTCCCGGCGGCGGTGAGCGTGGCGGGCCCCTCGTACAGCCCGCCGCCGTCCTCGTTCTTGGAGGCGATGTAGACGCGCCCGGTGGAGGGGTGCACCATCAGCGCCTCGGCGTCCCGAGCCCCGTCCTCGTACTGGACGGTGTACTGCGTGGCCTGCACGGTCAGTTCCGGGCTGAGCTTCTCCGGCTCCGGGAAGCGGTAGATCCAGACGTGGTCCCAGCGGCCGCCGAAGTTGTCGCCGATGTCGCCGACGTAGATGTCGCCGTCGGGCCCGATGGAGACGGCTTCCATGTCGCGCGGCTCGCCGACCCCGCGCATGGCGAGCCGTGCGACGGTCTCGCCGGTGCGTGAGTCGACGGCGTAGAGGTAGGGGCCCTCGTCCTGGTCGTTGTGCGTCCAGTAGACGCCAGGGTGCCGCTTGCTCGCGACGAGGCCGCTGGACTCCGTGATCCGGGGGTCCTTGATGGTGAAGGACGAGTCGTCGGCGGCCGCGGTCCCACCCGCGATCCCGGTCAGCACGGCGGCGGTGACAGTGACGGCGAGGGCGGCGGAGACGGCGACGTACGAAGGCGAACGCATTCCCCCAGCCTGCCATCACCGGCGGCCGGTGTCGGCCGGGCGTCGGGCCGGGCGTCGGGGCGGGCATCGGGCCGGGCATCGGGCCGGGCGTCCGGCCGGGTGTGGGGCCGGGCGTCGGCGCGGTATCGGCGCGTCCTCCCACGCGCCTGGACGCCCCGGAGGCATCCTCTCCAAACCACCACAAAACAGACACACACCGGAAGCCCATGACCCAGACCTCAGCCGTCAGCCACCCGCCCCCCGAACCCACCGCCACCGCCGCCGCCCGCCTCCTCGCCCCGTCCCGGCTGCGCGACCTGTGCTGGCTCGGCTCCGTGGCCGGGGCGTTCACCGTCCTCCAGCTTGTGCTCAACGTCCCCGGGACCGGGCTCGGCTGGGATGAGACGGTGTACGTGAGCCAGGTCAGCCCCGACGCCCCGGCGGCGTTCTTCAGCGCCCCGCGCGCCCGCGGCATCACCTTCCTCGTGGCCCCCGTGACCGTACTGACGTCGTCCGTCACCGTCCTGCGCGTCTATCTGGCGGTGCTGTCCGGGGCCGCGCTGCTGCTGTCCCTCTGGCTGTGGCGGCCGCTGCTGCCGGTGCGCGTGCTGGCGCTCGCCGGGGCGCTGTTCGCCACCCTGTGGGTCACGCTGCTGTACGGGCCGCAGGTCATGCCCAATCTGTGGGTCGCCTACGCGAGCCTCATCGCCACGGCCTGCTTCCTGCGCGCGGCGGGGGTCCCGTCGACCGAGACGGCCCCTTCTCCACAGGCCGCAACCGACGGCGCGACAGCCTCCACCGTCCGGGCGCTCACCGACCGCTGGCGCCCCCGCGGCGGGAACTCCGCCGGGCGACGCTGGGCGCTGCCGGGCCTCGCCGCGGCCATCGCCGGCGCCGCCCTCCTCCGTCCCGCCGACGCGTTCTGGCTGGCGCTCCCGCTCGCCGTGGCAACCCTGTGCGTACGGCGCTGGCGACACCGCCCCGCGCTGCTGCTGGCGCTCGCGGCCGGCGGGGCGATCGGCTGCGCGCCCTGGGTGGCGGAGGCGTACCTCAGCTACGGCGGGCTGCTGACGCGGCTGCACCGCGCGAGTGAGATCCAGGGCGAGCTGGGCTGGTACTTCGCGGTCGACGACCAGGTGCGGGCGCTGGCGGGCCGCACGCTGTGCCGCCCCTGCGACGTGCCGTGGCGGGACCCGCTGACCGGCCTGTGGTTCTTCGCGCTCCCGCTGCTGGTCGTCGGCGGCTGCCTGGCGGCCCGCCGCACCCCGCACCGCACCGCGCTCCTCGTGGCCACACTCACCGGCGTCTTCGCGGCCTTCCCGTATCTGCTGCTGATCGGCTATGCGGCGCCCCGCTTCCTGCTCCCGGCGTACGCCCTGCTGGCGCTGCCGACGGCGTACGCCCTGACGCGCCTGGTCCGCGCCGCCCGCCCCCGGGCCCTGGTCGTCGCGGGCCTCGTCGTGGCCCTGTCCGCCCACCTGACGATCCAGTTCCTGATCCTGTCGAACGTCATGCACCGCTACCGCACGGACCAGGTCGCCTTCGCGCGCATCTCCGCCGAGCTGAACCGCCTGGGCGTACGCCCCCCATGCGTCGTCAACGGCACGGAGTACGTCCGCATCGGCTTCGGCGCGGGCTGCTCCTCCCGCCAGGCAGGCGGCCACGACGGCTCGATCACGGTGGAGGGCCTTCAGGCTCTGGCCCTCCGTATGCCGATGGCGGTCATCGTCCGCGAGGACGCCACGGTCCCGCACTACGCCAGGACCTGGCGGGCCCATCCCCTCCCCCCGCTCCCCGGCAAAGGCGAACTGACCGCCTATCTCTCCCCGTCCACGTGGCAGGCCTCACACCGCTGAGCCGGCCGACGATCGGCGAGGATGTTACCCATGCGTTTTCTGTTCGTCGGCGACAGCATGACCATCGGAAGCGCCGGCGACTTCACCTGGCGCTACCGCATATGGCAGCACCTGTCCCGGCAGCCCGACGGCCCGTACGAGATCGTCGGCCCCCGCACGTCGCTGTACGACCCCGCCACGGCGGCCGCCACCTCAGACGCCTACGCGGACCCCGCCTTCCCGCCCCCGGCCCGCCGCCACCTCGCCGGCTGGGGCGAAGGCTGGCTCCACATGGCCCCGGCCATCCGCGAAGCGGTGACCGCCGCCCGGCCGGACATCCTGCTGATCTCCCTGGGCCTGATAGACCTCGGCTTCTACACCAACAGCACCCAAACCATCGCCAACACCCACCACTTCATCACCGAAGCCCGCGCGGCCAACCCCCGCATCCGCCTGGTGCTGCTCCCGGTCATCCCCAACATCCGCGCAGCGACGGACGCCCCCTTCGCCGCGGAGTGCGCCCGCTTCAACGAACTCCTCGCCAAGACGACGGCGGACCTCTCCACCCCCGCGTCCCCGCTCCTCCTGGCCTCGGTCCCCCCGTCGTACACCCTCACCACCGACACCTACGACGGCACCCACCCCAGCCCGGCGGGCGAACACAAACTGGCCGCGTCGTTCGCCGACGCCATGCACCAGGCCTGGACCCTGGGCGGCCCCTACCAGCCCACCCCCGCAAGCGCCCCCTTCCACACGGCTCCACACCCGGGGTAGCGCCTCATCACGGCCATGGGCATCAACCCCACATGAGCCACGCCCGCACCAGAAACGTTCCGAGGAACGCGGCAGCGAGTTCGTCGGGTACTCACGGGGAGCAGCCATGATCGGCGCCCTTGCTGGGTCTTGATGATCTCCATCAAGACCCACAGCGATTCAGCTCGGCTCGGGTGGGCCGAGCGCGCCACGGGCCTTGTTGACCGTGCATGATCAGCCCCAGCGCAGCCAGGCCCACACGAGGAGGCCCACGAGGGCTGCGGCCAAGAACTGGGCTGTCAGTTTGAAAGGTGCGGGGGGGGCCTGTCCGCCGACGGAATTCGCCGCTTGTTCCGCTGCTTGCTTCAGCTCCTTGCCTCGCCCAACGATCCCGAGAGGGATGACGATCACCCCCAGGGAATAAATAGACAACAAGGTTTCTAGATCGTGACCCCTAAAGTTGGCAGCCGCCGCAAGAAAAGATGCCCCCAGCAACGGGAAACAGGACACCCTGATCTTATACTTCCGCGTCGGCATGAGGGGGACACAAGTTGCCAGGAACACCGCACTGCCAATCGCGGCGATGATCCACCAAGTATCCGTCGAAATATTTGGGGGTTGCAACGTACTCTCCTTCAACTACTGTGGTGCCCGCCGCTCATGCGGGCACCACAGCTCAACCATTCATTGCTAGTCGGTCAGTCAAACCAGCTTGTGACTGTCGAATATACCGACGATCCGACGTCGTTGACGAACTTCTTCGCCTGAGTTCCTGCCGATTGAGCCAGGCCGGAAGCGCCATCGATGACTTTATTGAAGCGCATTCCGACCACGCCCAGACCGACCCCGAGCGTGGATCCGATGAACTCCTTGCTTGTGAAGCCATAGGCCATTCCGTTCAGGACCGCGCTGGCAGCACCTGTGACAAGCGAAACACCACCCAGAATACCCGCGGCCACCTGGCCGCCCGGAATGAGCGAGGCACCCGCTGCCAGGTAGCCGGTGGCGGTGCTAATGTCACCCAGGACGTTGGCGGCCTTGCCGAGCTTCTCCTTGGTGTCGTC
>NZ_JAOWCB010000031.1 GCF_026420845.1 Streptomyces sp. PR69
GCCGGGGCCGCCCTGGCCCGGCTGCCGGCCGCGGGCGGCGACCGCCGGGCCACGGCCTTTCCCGTGCTGCTCGACGCCTGCGCGGACGCCGCGCGCGTCCTGTACGGCCCCGACTGCCTGCCCCCGCTGGGCTATCCGTGGGGCGGACGGCCCGCCGCCGCGCCGCCCGTGCTGGGGTGCTTCCTCAACACCGTCGTCCATCCGGCCGCGCCGGGAGCGGACCCCGCCGACTGGTGGGACGACCTCGACCACGCGGACACCCCGTTCGACGAGGTGGTCAGGGCGGCCCGCGCCGCCGGGTGCGACTGGTCCGGGGCCCTCGACGGGCTGCTGACCTTCGAGGATCTGACGCGCCGCCCCGAGCTTGTGCTCGGCGGCGAGACCGGGCGCGAGACGCATGTCGACGGCCGCCCGGTCCAGGGGCCGTTCGCGGTCTCGGTCTCGTACGGGACCGACCTCCTCGTCCGTATGACCTGGGACCGCGCCGTCGTCGCCGACGGCCTCGCCCGGGATGCCTTCGCCAGTCTTCTCGACGCGCTGGCCCGATAGGGGCCGGTCCGCGTACCCCTCCGGCCCCGGCGCGCCCGAACGGCGCGCGGCGGCCGGCCGTTTCCAGCCACCACCCAAAGGACTGATCATGTTCGGACTCTCTCCGTCGCAGGAGATCGTCTGGCTGCACGAGCAGATGCTGCCCGGCAGCCGCGCCTACAACTTCACCGCCACCATCGATCTGCGCGGCTCGCTCGACGAGGCGGCGCTGCGCGACGGCCTTGCCGCCGCCCTCGACCGGCATCCGGGGCTGCGCCTGGAACTCGTCGAGCAGCCGGGCGGGATACCGGGGCAGCGGGTCCGCGAGCAGTGCGCGCCGCGGCTGCTGACAACCGATCTGACGGGTGAGGCGGACCCGGAGGCCGCGTTCGAGGCGCTGCTGCGCGAGGAGGCCGAAGCGCCGCTGGACACCTTCGAGGCCCCGCTGCTGCGCTGGCGTCTGGTGAGGCTCGGCGAAGCGCACTGCCGGCTCATCCATGTCGAGCACCATCTCATCCATGACGGGCACTCCTTCGCGATCCTGCTGCGCGACGTGTTCACCGTCTACCGCGCCCGGGTGAGCGGCGAGGGCGTCGAGAGCGTCGAGCTGCCGGCGACCCGCTCGTACGAGGAGCACGCGCGCGCCGCGGCCGCCCGCGACCGCACCGCGAGCCTGGCGCACTGGACGGCCGAGCTTCAGGACGCCGCCTTTGACCTGCCGCTGCCGGGTCTGGCGCGTCCGGGAGCAGTGCGCCGTCACGCGGGCGGCCAGCTGCGCCAGACGATCCCCGCCGGCCTCGCCGAGCGGCTGCGCGCGCACTGCGGCGCCCAGGGCCACACCGCCTTCTCCACGCTTCTGACGCTCTACGCCGAGCTGCTGCGCCGCCACAGCGGACGCGCCGACCTGGTCGTGGGCACGGCTGTCGGCAACCGGCCCGAAGGCTTCGAGGGGTCCGTCGGCATGTTCGTCAACACCATCCCGCTGCGGCTGCGGCTGGCCCCGCAGGGGCAGGCGGGCGAGGCGGTCGACGAGGTGACCGACACCCTCATCCGGGCTCTTCCGCACCAGGAGGCGCCGGTCCAGGAGCTGACGCGGGCGCTCGGCCTGCACACCGGCGGCGCGGACAATCCGCTGTTCAGCGTCATGTTCAGCGCCCATGACGCGCCGCTGCCCGAGATCGCGACGCCGGGTCTCGACGTGTCGCTGTTCGAGGGCTTCAACACCGGCACCACCCGCTTCGACCTCGACGTGGTGCTGATGCCCGACGACCGGCGCACGGTCAGCCCCCGGCAGGGCGCGGCCGGGATGACGCTGGTGTGGGACTACGACCGCGATCTGTTCGAGGAGCGGACCGTACGGCTCCTCATGGAGCGCTTCGAAGCGCTCATACGGGCCTATCTGGACGCTCCGGCCGCGCCGCTGGCCGCTCTCGGCGCGTACGGCGACGACGCGCCGGCGCAGCCGCGGCACGGCGTGGGCCCGGAGGCTCTGGACGTGCTGCAGGGGCGGGACCCGGCGCGGCCCGCCCTCGTCAGCGGCGCCTGCCAGCTGACCTACGGCGAACTCGACCGGCAGGTCGACGAGCTGGTCGCCCGGCTGCGCGCGGCGGGGGTGGCCGAGGGGCAGCCGGTGGCGGCGGTGCTGCCGCGCGGCGCGGAGAGCGTGGTGACGCTGCTGGCGTGTCTGCGCATGGGCGCGGTGTACTGTCCGCTGTCCCCCAACGACCCGGCGGCGCGTCTTGAGACGCTGCTGCGCAGGCTGGGGCCCGCGCTGGTGCTGGCCACCCGGGAGAGCGCGCTGTCCCTGCCCGCCGAGGGCCTGCCGCTGGCGCTGCTGGACGGCGGGGACTTCCCGGCCGCGCAGCCCGCCGAGCGGATCGAGGACACGGCGTATGTCATTCACACATCCGGTTCCACCGGGCTGCCGAAGCCGGTGGCGGTGGGCCGGACGGCGCTGGCCAACCATGTGGCGGGCATCGTGGAGCGCTACGGCCTGAGCGGCGAGGACCGGGTGCTGCTGTTCGCGCAGCCGTCGTTCGACGTGGCGCTGGAGGAGGTGCTGCCCTCGCTGGCCGCCGGGGCGTGTCTCGTCGTGCCCCGGCGGGAGGTGCCGACCGCGTCCGAGCTGGTCGCCGTGGTGTCCGCGCGCCGGGTCACGGCGGTCAATCTGCCCACGAGCTATCTGCTCGCGGTGCGCGCGGAGCTGTGCCAGGCGCTGGCCGACGGACGCTTCACCCCGCGCCTGATCGTCGTCGGCGGCGAACGGCTGCCCGCCGACGCCCTGCGCGAGCTTCTCGACGCCGCGGATGCGACCGTCCTCAACGCCTACGGCGTCACCGAGGCGGCCATCACCTCCACCGTCCACCAGGTCACCCCCGGCGATCTCGCCGACGGCGCCGAGGTGCCGCTGGGCGCCGAGCTGCCCGGCGTACGGGTGCACGTCCTCGACGCCGGGCTGCGTCCCCTCCCCGACGGCGCCGTCGGCGAACTGGCGATCTCCGGCGCGGGGCTCGCCCATGGGTATCTCCGCGACGAGGACACGACGCGCGCCCGGTTCACGGATGTGCCCGCCCTGGGCGGGGCGCGGGTCTATCTCACCGGGGACGTCGGCTACCGCGACGAACAGGGCCGGGTGTGCTTCCTGGGCCGCCGCGACAACCAGGTCAAGCTGCGCGGCTACCGCATCGAACTGGAGGAGGTCGAAGCGGCCGCGTCGGCCGAACTCGGCGGCGCGTCCTGTGCGGTGGTCCTCGACCGCGAGGGTCCGGCGGGTCCGCGTCTGGTCGGCTTCCTCCAGGCGGAGGCCGAGCCGGATCAGCCGGCGCTGCACGCGGCGCTGGCCGGGCGGCTGCCCACCGCCCTCGTGCCGGGCCGCTGGGTGCGGCTGGACGCCATGCCCACGCTGCCGGGAGGCAAGGCGAACCGGCATGCGCTGACCCGTATGCTCGCCGATCTGCCGCAGGACGCGGAGGCCGCCCGGGAGCCGGCCGATCCGGATGTCGCGCTGGTCGCGGAGGGCTGGCGGGAGGTGCTGGGGCATGCCGACTTCACGCCGTCGTCGCACTTCTTCCAGGTTGGCGGGCACTCCCTGCTGGCCGCGCAGCTCGCCGCCTGGCTGGAGCCCCGGATCGGCGGCAGGCCGCCGCTGCGTGTGCTGTTCCAGAATCCGGTCCTGGCCGAGCAGGCCCGTGCGGTGCGGGAGGCGGCCGCGTGATGAACTCTGCGACCGCTTCCGCGACCGCCGCCGTGTCTGCCGGGTCTGCCGGGTCTGCCGGGTCTGCCAGGGCCTCGGGGACGACGCCGTCCTCGGTGCTGGAGAACGGCCACCGCGAACTCGTCGACTCCTTTGAGTCGTTCATCCGCCGCGAGCTTGCGCCGCTGGCGGCCGAGCTGCCGGAGACCGCCGATCTGCCGCCGGCCGATCTGCGCGACTATGTGCGCCGCCGCTCGGCGGCTCTGGGCTTCTACGCCGGTGACTATCCCGAGGAACTCGGCGGCTCCGGCATGCCGTTCACGGCCGTCGTGCTGCTGCACCACGCCGCCGGGCGCAGCGGCTGCCCCCTCGCCCCGTATGCGCTGGCCGGTTCCGACGGGCCGAGCCCGCTGCTGCTGCACGGCACAAAGGAGCAGATCACGCGCTATCTGACGCCTCTGGTGCGCGGCGAGGCGGCGCGCTGCCTGGCGCTCACCGAACCGCACGCCGGGTCCGACGCGTTCCGTCTCACCAGCACCGGCCGGCGCGACGCGGCCACCGGCGAGTGGATTCTCTCCGGCCGCAAGTCCTTCGTCAGCAACGCCGACCGTGCGGATTTCGCCCTGGCCGTGGTCTCCGTGGACGGGGAGGCGACCGCGTTCATCGTGGACATGGACAACCCCGGGCTGCGGATCGGCCAGCGCTACGAGGGCATGTCGGGCGAGCCGATGTTCGAGCTGATCCTGGACGAGCTGCGGGTGCCGGCCGATGCCGTCATCGGCGGCGAGGACGGCATCGGCGCGGCGATGGGCGACGGCATCGACAGCCTGTCCCGGGGCCGTCTGGTCGTCGCCGCCATGTGCAACGGCATCGCCGAGCACGCCCTGGCGCAGGGCGTCGCCTACGCGCGGGAGCGCCGCGCCTTCGGCGAGCGCATCGGCTCGTATCAGCATGTGCAGGAACACCTGGTCAGCAGCCGTGCCGAGGTGGAGGCGGCCAAGCTGCTCACGCTCGCCTGCGCACAGCTGGTCGACGCGGGCGCCGAGGCGCCGGAGAACGCGGCGCTGGCCAAGCTGACCTCGTCCGAGACCGCGGTGCGTGTCGTGGACCGGGCGCTTCAGGTGCACGGTGCGACGGGCTGGGTGCGCGGGCATCCCCTGGAGTTCCTGTACCGGTACGTCCGGATGATGACGATCATCGAGGGGACGTCCGAGATCCAGAAGGTCATCGTCGCCCGGGCCATGGGCCTGGGCTGAGCCGCACCCCGACGACGAACGGACGATTGATGAACAGCATTTCCGAACAGCGGCTCAGCGTCGAGCAGGGCGCGGCCGCCGAACCCTTCGACGTGCTCGGCCGGTTCGACCACTGGGTCCGCACCGCGCCGCACGCGCCCGCCGTCGAGGACGGCCAACTGCGCTGGACCTACGCCGAGCTGGACGCGCTCGCCGACCGCGCCGCTCAGGCCCTGCGCGGCCGGGTGCGCCCCGGCGACCTGGTCGGCGTGTGCCTGGACCGGTCGGTTGCGCTGGTCGCCCTCGCGGTCGCCCTCGCCCGGCTCGACGCCGTCTATCTGCCACTGGGGCCCCGGCCGGGCGAGCGGCGTCTCGCCGCGGTGGCCGAGCGGCTCGATGTGGCCTGCCTCGTCGGCGACCCGGCGCTGCTGCCCGTGTCGCACGAGGGCGGGGAGCGGCTGGCGCTGCCCCTGCCCGCGGAGGGCGCGAACGCCGCGGCGGAGGTCGTGGCCGCGTTCGGTCCCGCGCGGGACGGGCGGGACCGAGCGCCCGAGGGGGCGTTCTACGCGGTCCTCACCTCGGGTTCGACCGGTGTGCCCAAGGCGGTCGCGGTCGGCGGGGCCTCGCTGGGCGCGCTGCTCTCCTGGTACGCCGGGCACACCGGCTCCGGCCCCGGCGACCGGCACAGCCTGCTGATCGGCGTCGCCTTCGACCCGCACCTCATGGAGCTGTGGGCCGCGCTCACCACCGGGGCCGCGCTGGCGGTCCCGCCCGAGGAGGTGCGCTGGGATCCGCAGGCGCTCACCGACTGGTGGCGGCGGGCCGGGGTGAGCTGTGCGATCCTGCCGACCCCGCTCGCGGAACTGGTGTTTGAGCGGCCCTGGCCCGGCCTTCCCGGCCTGCGCCATCTCGTGGTGGGCGGCGACCGGCTGCGCCGCTGGCCCGCGCCGGAGGTCACCGCGCGGGTCCACAATGTGTACGGGCCCGCGGAGGCGACCGTGTCGACCACCGTCCACACTCTTGACCCGGTGCTTCAGGACACGGCCGTCGCACCTCCGATCGGGCTGCCGGTCGACGGCGCGGTGCTGTGCGTGACGGATGACGCGGGCCGGGTCGTGCCCCGCGGCGAGCCGGGTGAGCTGCGCATCGGCGGCGGCTGTCTGGCCCTGGGCTACCTCGACGAGGAGCTCACCGCGCAGCGTTTCGTCCCCGCGCCGCCCGGCGTCAGCGGCGCCCGGCGCGTCTACCGCACCGGGGACCGGGTGCGGATGCGCGCGGACGGCGTCCTGGAGTTCCTCGGCCGGATTGACGACCAGGTCAAGGTCAGCGGCGTACGCGTCGAACCCGCGGAAGTGGAAGCCGCGCTCGAGCGCGACTCGCGTGTCCGCCGGGCCGCCGTCGCCGCCCGTCCCGGGCCGTCCGGCGACGTTCAGCTTCTGGCGTTCGTCCAGCCGGCACCGGGTCAGGAGGGCGTGCCCGCCGCGGAGCTTCTGGACGCCGTCCGCGACTGGCTGCCCGAACAGGCGGTGCCGGCGCGTCTGGACCACGTCGACGCCTTTCCGCTCGACGCCAACGGCAAGGTGGACCGCGGCGCGCTCCTGGCAGCCGAGGAGCGGCGGTCGGCCGCCGAAGCCGCCGAAGCCGCTGCGGCCTCCGGGGCCTCTGCGGCCGTCGCCGTCGAGAGCACCGAGGAGCTGGTGGTGCGGCTGTGCGGCGAGCTGCTGGGCGGCAGCGCCCTCGGCCCGCTGGACAACTTCCGCACGGCGGGCGGCACGTCGCTCGTCGCGGCCCGGCTGCTGGCCGCGCTGGAGGCGTCCTGCGGGGTGCGGCTGCGTGCGCCCGAGGTGCTGCGCCAGCCCGATCTGCGCAGCCTCGCCGCGCTGGTCGACGCCCGGCGGGCCACCGCCCCCGCGGGGGCGTGAGATGACTGGTACCGAAGGAGTTCCCGAGGTGTTCACCGCCGACCAGGGCGACGGCATGGTCGCCCTCATCACCGGCCGGGCGCGGTCCGCGCCGCGGTCGCTGGCCGTGTCCGACGGCACGGCGTTTCTGACGTACGAGCAGCTGACCGCCGCCGCGGGGCGGCTGGCCGGGGCCCTGCGGGAGCGCGGGGTCGGCCCCGGGACGGCGGTCGGCGTGCTGCTGCCGCACTCGGTGCGCACGGTCGTCGCCCAGCTCGCCGTCTGGTGGGCGGGCGGCTGTTATGTGCCGCTCGACGCGGGGTATCCGCGTTCGCGCACCGAGGCGATGCTCGCCGACGCGGACGCCGTGCTGACCGTGGGCGACAAGAATCTGCTGGAGGCCGCGGGCATCCCCGCCGGGCGGGCGCTCGCGCTGCCGGACGATGTGGCGGCGCTGCCCGGGGGCGAGTTGACGGAGCCGGCCGGGTACGAGCCCGGGGCGGCCGCCTATGTGCTGTACACCTCCGGTTCGACGGGCCGCCCCAAGGGCGTGGCCGTCCCGCAGGGCGCGGTGGCCGCGCTGGCGGCCGCGCCCGGTGTTGTGCCGCTCACCGCGCGCGATCGCGTCCTGTTCCACTCGCCGCTCACCTTCGACGCCTCCGTCTTCGAGGTGTGGGCGCCGCTGGCCAATGGCGCAGCCGTGGCCGTCTCCACCGCCGACCGGCGCTCGCTCGACAGCCTCTCCCGGGACGTGGAGCGGCTGGGGGCGACGGTGGCGCTGTTCACCACGGCGCTCTTCCACCATCTCGCGGCCCGGCAGTCACCGCTGTTCGCCGTGTTGCGGGCCGTGCTGGTCGGCGGTGAGGCGCTGTCGGCCCAGCACGCCCGCACCGTGCTGCGCGCCCACCCCTGGCTGGAGCTGGTCAACGTCTACGGGCCCACCGAGGCCACGGTGTTCGCCACCGCGCACCGGGTGCGCGAGGAGGACTGCGCGGGGCCGCCGCCGATCGGGCGGCCCGTTCAGGGCGCGACCGCGCATGTCCTGGACGCGCAGGGCGAGCCGACGCCCCCGGGGGAGGTCGGCGAACTGTGGATCGGCGGGCCCCGGCTCGCCCTGGGCTATCTCGGCCAGCCCCAGCGCACCGCCGAGCACTTTGCCGAGCACCCGGTCCACGGGCGGCTGTACCGCAGCGGCGACCTTGTCTCCGTACGCCCCGACGGCGTGCTCGACTTCCACGGGCGGGCCGACGACCAGCTCAAGGTGCGCGGCTTCCGCATCGAGCCGGGGGAGGTGGAGCACGCCCTGCGGACGCATCCGGATGTCACGGACGCCGCCGTGGTGGTGCAGCGGCGCTCGGAGGACGACGCGCGCCTGACCGCCTTCGTGGTGCCCGGTGCGCGGCGGCCCGATCCGGCGGCGCTGCGCGACCACGCCGCCGGGCTGCTTCCCGCGCACATGGTGCCCGGCGCCTGGTCGTTCCTCGACGCGCTGCCGCTCACCGGCAGCGGCAAGGTCGACCGGCGTGCGCTCGCCGAACGGCCGGCGGGCGCGGCCCGTGCGGACGCAAAGACCGCCGTGCCCGCGCTGTCCCCCATCGAGCGGGCCGTGGCCGAGCTGTGGGGCCGGGCGCTGGAGCAGGAGGTCGACCGGGCGGACGCGGACTTCCTCGCCCTCGGCGGGCACTCGCTGCTCGCGCTGGTGATCGTGGACGATCTGCGCGAGGAACTGGGCGTGGAGTTGACGCTCGCCGAGTTCTTCGCGGCCCCCACGGTGGCCGGCCAGGCGCAGCTGGTCGAACAGGCGCTGCGCGGCATGCTTGGGGAGGAGGACCGGTGAGCACTGCGGGGAACGCGTTCCGGCACGGCGCAACCGGCGACGCGCACGACGACGCGCAGCACGAGCTGCTGCGCCGCGCCCGCGAGCGCCGCGCGGCGGCCGAGCGGGGAGCGGCGCGGGCCGCCGCGGGCGCGGCGGGCCCGGTCCCGCTCTCCCGAGCCCAGCGCCGTATGTGGCTGATGGACCGTCTCGGCCAGGACCCGGCCGCCTACAATGTGCCGTTTGCCACGCGGCTGCGCGGCCCGCTCGACCTGGAGGCGCTCGGCGGTGCGCTGACCGCCCTGGTGCGCCGCCACGAGGTGCTGCGCACGCGTTACGGGCAGCGGGACGGCGAGCCGTACCAGGAGGTCGGGCCGGCCTGCCCGGTGCCGGTCCGTGTGACGGACGACGCGGCCGCGCTGCTGGAGGAGGCCGCGGCCCCCTTCGACCTGGCGGCGGGTCCGGTGCTGCGCGCCCTGGTCGTGCGGCACGGCCCGCAGGATGCGACCGTGCTGCTGACGCTGCATCACATCGCGGTCGACGGCGGGTCGCTCGGCGTGCTGGCCGGGGAGCTCGCGGAGCTGTACGCGGCTCAGCGCGAAGGCCGCCCGCCCCGGCTGGCCGAACCGGCCCCGCAGTACGCCGACTTCGCCCGCCGGGAGCACGCGGACAGCGCCTCGCTGGACTCCGGGCTCGCCCACTGGGAGAAGCGGCTGGCGGGTGCGCGGCCGGCTGCCCTGCCCGGCTCTGGCGACCCCGCGCTGCGCGGGCGGGCGCAGGTGCTGGCGGAGGAGCTGACGCCGGAGGTCGTCGCCGGGCTGCGGGCCGCGGGCCGCGAGCATCGGGCAACGCTGTTCACCGTGGTCCTCGCCGGGGCGTTCGCCGCGCTGCGGGACGCCACGGGCCAGGACGACCTTGTGATCGGCTGTGCGAGCAGCCACCGGGAGCGGGCGGGCCTGCGCGATCTGGTCGGGCTGTGCGTCAACACCCTGCCGGTCCGGGCGGATCTGGCCGGCGCGCCGGACTTCGGCACGCTGCTGTCCCGGGTGCGGGACGGGCTGCTTCAGGCGCAGCGGCATCGCGAGGTGCCGTTCGACCTGATCGTGGAGCGGCTGGGTGAGGCGGCGCGCGGTGAGAGCGGCGACGCGCTGGTCGCCGTCACCGCCGATGTGCTGCCCGCGCCCCTCGCGCTGCGGCTGGCGGGGACGGAGGCGGAGCCGGTCGGCATCGACCTGGGCCGGGCCAAGTTCGGCCTCGGCTTCTATCTTGAGGACACCCCTGATGCGCCGCGCTGTCTGGTGCAGTACGACCGGGGCAGGCTCGACGAGGCCGGTGCGCGGCGGCTGCTGCGCACCTTCGCGGATCTCCTGGTGTCCGTCTCGGCGGATCCGGCGCGGCCGCTGTCCCGGCCCGGCGGCGTGCAGGCGGCGGCCCGGCCCGCGCCGGCCGCGGGCACGGCGGCGGACACGGCCGCGGGTACGGGTCCGGGTACGGGTCCGGGCATGGGCATGGCCGTGCGGCCGGACGGCGGGCGGACGGCCGCGGTGCAGGAGGTCTTCAACGAGCTGCTGGGCGAGCCGACGGGGCCGGACGGGGACTTCTTCGTCCTCGGCGGGCACTCCCTGCTGGCCGTCCGGCTCGCCGAGACGCTGCGTGAGCGGCTGCGGCTGCCGCTGACCGGACTGGATGTGATGGAGCACCGCACGCCGCGCGCTCTCGCGGCGCTCCTGGACGAGCGGGCCCTGCAGCGCACGGCCACGGCGTCCGCGCCGTCACGGCGGGCCGCCGCGCGCCCGGATGCGGTCCTGGTCACCGGGGGCACCGGCGGCGTCGGGTCGTTCGTCCTGAAGGAGCTGGCCGCGCGGGGCCGCCCGGTGCGGGCTCTGGCCCGCCCGGAGTCGGCGCATCTGGTCGAGGGCGACGGGGTGGAGGTGGTCGAGGGCGACCTCGCCGACCTCGACAGCCTGCGCGCGGCGGCCGAGGGCGCCGCCGGCATCATCCACGCCGCCTGCACCTTCACTTCCCCGGATGTGGACCGCGCCGCGATGAGGGCGCTGCTCGACAGCTGGCGGCAGGGTGCGTTCGTCTTCGTCAGCAGCATCGACGCGTACGGACGGCCGACGGCTGAGGAGGTGCCCGAGGGCGCGCCGTCGCAGGAGCCGTTGAGTCCGTACGGCAGGGGGAAGCTCGACTGCGAGCGGATGCTGGCGGAGGCGGCGGGGACCGAGGGGCGCGGCGGCGCGAGCGCCGTGCGCGCGCCTGTGGTGTGGGGTGCGCACGACCGGCTGCGCGACCAGCTGCGCTGGGGGGCGACCGGGGAGCTGTTCCAGGCGGCGCAGGCGGGCCTGCCGATCGCGCTGCCGCAGGGCGGCTGGTACGGCACGCCGTGGGTGCATGCCGCCGCCCTGGCCCGCACCCTGGTCACCTGCGCGGAGAATCCGGCGCACGGGGTGGTCAACGCCATCGGCGGCCATGTGAGCTGGGCGGAGGTGGCCGCCGAACTGACCCGGCTGCTGGGCGGCGGCAGCCGCGTCGTGCCCGCGGCGGATCCGGCGTCCTCGCCGTTCCGCCAGCGCTGGCGCTATCGGGCCGAGGCCCTGGCGGAGGAGCTGGTGGAGCGGCCGGGCGAGGACTGGCGCTCGGTGCTGGCGGCGATGCTCGCCGGGTGAGTTCCGGACTCTCCCGGGTGAGTTCCGGTGTGCGGGCGGGATCCCGTTCGGCCGAGGAGGCTGGACGGGATCCCGCGGTTTCCGGGCCGCCTGCCCGCCGCCCTGGGGGGGGGCGGCGGGCGCCCCATCCGTCAGGCGTCGAAGCGGCTGCGGGAGGCCTCGATATGGCCGAGGTGCCGGTGGGTCCAGTCGCACAGTCCGTCGATCGTCGTCCGCAGGGCCCGGCCCGGCTCGGTGAGGGTGTACTCCACCCTGGGCGGCACGGTGGGGTGCACGGTCCGCTCGACCAGGCCGTTGCGCTCCAGCATGCGCAGATTCTGGGTGAGCATCTTGTGGCTGATGCCCTCGATCTCGTTCCGCAGCTCGCTGAAGCGCAGGGTGCGCTCGCCGAGGAACTCGATGATCAGCAGCGCCCACTTGTTGGCGACGTCGGAGAAGATCTCCCGCGCCAGAGAGTCCGCGCGCATCAGATCCGCGTCGTCGGGCGAGCCGCTGAACTGCTTGGTCACCATTCGGTTCCCCAGTCACTTTAAAGTGCGTTCTTCCATGTCAGCGCTCACTCTCCTACGGTTTCCGAGTAACCACAAGAGAGCGACTCTGGTCGCGACGGAGGCGGGCACAGCATGGCCATCACCCTGATCAACCCCAGCGGACTGCCGGAAGTCGACGCATACCGGCAGGTGTCGGTCGCGACCGGTTCGCGGCTTGTCTTCGTCGCCGGGCAGGTCGCCTGGGACGCCGACGGCGTCACGGTCGGCGAAGGCGACCTCGCGGCTCAGGTCGAGCAGTGCTACCTCAATGTCGGCGCCGCCCTGGCTGCGGCCGGCGGCTCCTTCGAGGACGTGGCGAAGCTGAACGTCCATGTCGTCGACTGGACCCCCGACAAGATGCCTCTGCTGATGGAGGGGATCGGCCGGGCGGCCGCGAAGCTGGGCGTGGCCCCGGCGCCGCCGGCCACGCTGCTGGGCGTGGCGGCGCTGGACATACCCGATCATCTGGTCGAGGTCGAGGCCACCGCGGTCCTCGACTGAACGGGCGCCGCCGCGGCGTGCCAGTAGCGTTGCGGCATGACGACGCACCAGACCGCCGATGTGAACGTTGTGAACGATGTGAACGTTGACGCGATGCTTGAGGACCTCAGGACACTCGTCGAGGCCGAGTCCCCCTCGCGCGATCTCGACGCCCTGGCGGCGTCGGCCAAAGCGGTCGCCGCCGTCATCGAGAACCGCCTCGGCGGGCAGGCCGTCCTCGTGGAGAGCGAAGCCGGGCCGCATGTCCACTGGTCCGCCGGCGGCGATCCCAGGGTGCTGATCCTCGGTCACCATGACACGGTGTTTCCCCTCGGCACCCTGGAGCGCCGTCCGTTCACGGTCAGGGACGGGTATGCGACCGGCCCCGGAGTGTTCGACATGCTCGGCGGTCTGGTGCAGGCCGTGCACGGCCTGGCGGCGCTCGACGACCGGTCGGGCGTGGAGATCCTGGTGACCGCCGACGAGGAGGTCGGCTCCCGCTCCTCGCGGGCCCTGATCGAAGAACGGGCCCTCGCCTGCGGGGCTGTACTGGTATGCGAGGGCGCCGCCGACGGCGGCGGCGTGAAGACCGGCCGCAAGGGCTGCGGGACGTTCCGCGTCACTGTCGCGGGCCGGGCCGCGCACGCGGGCCTTGAGCCCGCGGCCGGGGTCAACGCCCTGATCGAGGCGGCACACCAGGTGCTGGACATCGCGGCACTGGCCCGGCCCGACGCGGGCACGACCGTCACTCCGACGGTCGCGTCCGCGGGAACCCTGGACAACGTCGTTCCCGCGGAGGCGACCGTCGTCGTCGACGTCCGGGTCGAGTCGGCCGATGAGAAGGAACGCATCGAGTCCGCGTTCGCGTCACTGGCTCCGCATCTCGACGGGGCGGAGATCACGGTTCAGGGAGCCGTCAGCCGGCCCCCGATGCCCGAGTCGGCGTCGGCCGGACTCTTCGCGGCGGCACAGCAGCTGCTGCCCGGCCTCGAAGGCCGGGCGGTCGGCGGCGGAAGCGACGGCAACTTCACGGCGGCCCTGGGGGTGCCGACCCTTGACGGCCTCGGAGCGGTCGGGGGCGGCGCCCACGCCGATCACGAGTTCCTGGCAGTGTCGGCCATGGCCGAGCGGGCGAAGCTTCTCGCCGGACTGGTCACCGCGATTCAGCGGGGGTCGGCGCCCGGCCGCGCCCGCCGGTGACGACGCCCCCTCGCCCGGCACGGCGAGGTGTGCCGCGCGGCGTGCGGACAAGGTGAGTACGCGCACTCAGGCCGCCCGCGCTGTCTTCGGCGACGATGTGGATCACCACGTCGTCCGACCTCCGGGGTTCCGCATGCTCAGCCGTATCGCCGCCACCGCCGTTCCCGCTCTGGGGCGGCTGACCGTCACCTCCGACTACCGCGCCACGCGCGGCCCGGGAACCGTCATCGTGGCCAACCACACCTCGCTGACCGACCCGGGAGTCGTCCTGGCCGCGCTGCGCCGGGTGGACATCGAGCCGGTCGTCCTCGCCGCCGCGGGGCTGTGGCGCGTTCCCGTGCTGGGCGCGCTGCTGGCCCGTGAGGGGCATGTGCCCGTGCATCGCAGGACCGTCCGGGCCGCCGACGCGCTGGAGGCCGCGGCAGGCGCTCTCGCCGCCGGGCGGCATGTGCTCGTCTACGGCGAGGGCCGTCTCCCCCGCCGCAGGGACGCCGCGGAGGCCGCTCCTGAGGCGTTCCGCAGCGGGCCGGCCAGGCTCGCGGCCGCGGCCGGTGCGCAGATCGTCCCTCTCGGCCAGGCCGGCGCCCGGCGGATCACGTCCGGCAGCGGGCTGAAGCAGATCGCCGGACTGGTCACCGCTCCGGTGCGGCGGCCCCGTCTCCATGTCCACCTCGGCGCCCCGCTGCGGCTGCCCGACGACGTCACAGCGGCGACCGCGACCGCGCACCGGGCGGTCACCGCCGCCTGGCGCACCGCCGCGCGGCGTCTGGGCGAGCCCGCCGGATTCCGCGGCTGAACGCCGCGGGCCGCGGCGCTCAGGCGTTGGGACGCTTGCCGTGGTTGGCCTTCTTGCCCTTGCGGGCGCGCCGCTTGTTCCCACGCTTCGACATGGATCGTCCCCCTTTACAGGGATATGACTGCGTTGTTCAGTCTAGGTCGGATCTTCGGGGTGCGCACCGGCTGCCGCTGCCTGCGGGGGGCGGGGACGGTCCCGGCCGCTGCCTGCCTGACCTGCGGACTTCGTGATCGTCTCGTGCTGGTGGGGCCCGCTGGGGTCGCGGATGACGCCTGGCGGACACATGGACGAGGGGTGGGAATGACGACCGGGAGATCCTGGAGAACGCTGCTGGTGCTGCTGCCGGCACTCGTCGGCGCGGCCGCGTGCGGGCCGGCGGCTGGCGGCGGAAGCGAGGCGGAGCCCGTTCGGTTCGGCCGCCGGTGAGGCCGTGCACCGGACGGAGGGCAGCCAGAACTACGTTGCGGACACCTCGCTGGCCACCAGCGGCCTCCGCGTCGACGCGGACTTTCCCGAGAGCGCGGAGCGGCACCTCGGTGTGCCGGGCACGACGGACCGGCGTACCCTCGCCACCGTCGCCGACGACGTCTACGCCCAGCGCGCGTCTTCGGCCTGGCTGCGCTTCAGCCCCGTCACGGCGGGCGAACTGGGCCCGGCGGCGAGTTCGTTCACCGCGTACGCGGCGGGCGACGCGGCGCCCTTCAGCGGCACGCTCGCCGATCTCGTCCCGCGTACGATCCCCCGGCAGGAACCCCGGCGGCAGCCGGACGGCAGCCGTGTCTACCGGGTGACCGCCCTTCCCGAGGTGGCCGCGGAGCTGTTGCCCGGGAATCTGCGGGCCGTTGCCAGAAAATGGGGGCCGGACCCGGTGTGGCTGACGGTCACGCTGGATGCCAAGGGCCGACTGGCGAAGGCGACCGCGGACCTGGGGCCGGTTCTGGCGCGCCTGCATGACAGGAAGGTCCTCAGCGGCGTGACGCGCCTCGACGCCTCGTACGAACTCACGGCGTTCGGCGAACCGGTCCGGTACCGGGTCCCGGGCGAGGACGGCGCGCGTGTCGAGGCGGCGGAGGCGGTGCTGGCCCCCGTCGGCACACTGAAGGGCGGGCAGTGCGCCGCGGCTGACACGGGGCTCGACACCATCGGGGCAGTCCGCCCGGTCGGCTGTTCGGAGCCCCATGACCTGCGGGTGTTCGCCCAGACGTCGGTGGACCTGACCTTCCCCGGGAAGAAGGAGGCGGACAGCGGGAAGGACTACGGGGACGAGCAGTGCGGACGCGCCTATGCCGAGGCTCCCGGAGAGTGGCTGCGCGGCAGCGGCGCCGAGGGGCCGTACTCGTTCACCGGGTCGACCAGTGTGGTCGTCTCGACGGGCGCCGGAAAGACCGAGACGACGGTCAGCGGTGCGTACACCTGCTACACCGTCACCTCCTGACCTGCCTCCTGCCGGCTGTCTCCTCACCCCGCCCGGCGGCTCCTCAGTCCGCGGGGTAGCTCTCCACCACCTTTCCGTCGGCGCCGGCCGCGAGGTAGCCGACCGCGCTGTACGCGTTGACGAGGTAGAAGCGCAGGGTGGGGCGGTCGGAGTTGAAGGTCCAGCGGTCGACCATCACATATCGCATCGTCGGGTTCTCCACATTGAGCTCCCGCTCGCCGCGTTCGATCAGCGCGGGGAGGCCGTCCCAGTCCATCGCGGCGGGGTCGAGGGGCTGCTCGTCCGGCTCGTCGGGGTCGATGGTGCCGCCGGGGCCGGTACGGCGGGCGGCGCCGCCGCGGTACTCGTATCGGTCGTAGGTCTTCGCCCCGGCCTTCGTGGGGATCGAGGCGACGGCGTAGCCCTCGTAGACGATCAGCTCGCGGAACTCGGCGACGCCGCTCGCCTCCCGGAACGCCTCGACGACCGTGCGGGCGTTCTCCGGCGTGAGCAGGCTGCCCTTCGGCCGGGGCGTGACGCCGTCCGCGTCCGGCTCCGGGGAGCCCTGGCCGGCCTTCGGGGAGCCCTGGCCGGCGGAGGCGGCCGCAGGGCTGGCCGGGCCGCCGCTCCGCTTGCCGTCGGGGGCCGGGGAGGCTGAGGGGCCTTGCGCCTGCGCCCTGTCGTGTGCGCCGTCGCCGGGCAGGACGGCGTAGACCAGTCCGGCCCCGCCGGCGGTGAGCGCCGCGGCCAGGGCGAGGGACAGTGCGAGGCCGCGGCGGCGCGGGGGCCCGGGCGCGGAAGGCGGGGGCGCGGGCGGGCCGAACACCGCCGCGGCGGGGGTGGTGGTGGTGCGGGGGGCGCCGGCGGCCGGTGTCCCGGGCGGGGGCGCGGGCGCGTTCCCGGCGGCGTACGGGTGGAGGGAGGCGGCGTCGTGCTGCTCTGCCGTGGCGGGCGGGGTGTCCCGCGCGGTGCGCAGGAGCTGTTCCAGCCGCGCCGCGTCGGGGCGTTCCGCGGGATCGCGGACCAGCAGCCGCGTCAGGACGGGCGTCAGTGCGCCGGACCTGGCGGGGGCGGGGATCGGGTCCTCCAGGACCGCCATCACGGTCGCCAGGCTGGTGGCCCGGCGCAGCGGGTGGCGCCCCTCGGCCGCCACGTACAGCAGCATGCCCAGCGACCACAGGTCGGAGGCGGGGTTGCCTTCTTCGCCGCGCACCCGCTCGGGCGCGATGTACTCCGGGGAGCCGATCAGGTCCCCGGTGGAGGTGAGACGGGAGGTCGACTCGCGCAGTACGGCGATGCCGAAGTCGGTGAGCACGGCGCTGCCGTCGGGCCGCAGCAGCACATTCGCGGGTTTGACGTCGCGGTGCTGGATGCCGGCGCGGTGGGCGGCGCGCAGGGCGGAGAGCACTTCGAGGCCGAGTCTGGTCACCTCGGGCACGGGCATGGGGCCTTGTGTGAGCCGGTCGTACACCGAGCGTCCCTCGACCAGCTCCATCACGATCCAGGGGTGCGTGCCGTCGGAGGGGTCGACGATGTGATGGATCGTCACCACGTGGGGATTCGACAGCCGCGCCAGCGCCTTGGCCTCGCGCACGGCGCGTTCCCGCGCCTGTGCGGCGAGGCCCGGCGTGGCCTCTTCGACGGCGGGGTCGGGTGGGCGGACCTCTTTGAGCGCCACTTCGCGGTCCAGGGCGATGTCACGGGCCCGCCATACGGTGCCCATGCCGCCGCTGCCCAGTCGGGAGATCAGTTCGAAACGCCCGTCGACCAGGGGTCTTCGGGACTCGCTCGTGCTCATGGCCGGTCATCGTATGGGGCGTCGCCGACATGCGGACCGGCGGGCCACTCCCGCCTGCCCCGCCGGTCCGCTGCCGTCCGCGCGGTGGGCGGGGGCGTCAGCCGATGGCCGTGGAGCTGAGGACGGGGTTCGGCGAGGGATAGCACGCCGTCGGCACGCTGACGGTGACGAAGACGACGGGCACGCGGGCGGTGAATGTGAGGCCGGGGTCGCCGTAGCCGGTGCCCGCGAGGCGGGTTTCGACGGTGTTGCCGGATGCGCCGGCCGTCAGGTCCAGCGTCAGCGTGGGGAGCGTGAAGGTGCGGCCGCCGCTGATCGGGCCGGGTACGGTCATCACGATCTCGTCGCCCTCGACGGTCACTTCCGGGGTCCCCGAGTCGATGCCGGACCCGCCGGAGAGATGTGTGCCGGTGAGAGTCGCGTGGGCGGGGACGGGAGCTTTGAGGGTGATGTCCTGGATCGATTTGACCGTGTAGCCGCTGACGGAGGTGGGCACGGTCATCGGATCGACGGCCAGCGCCACCGAGAAGGCGTCGCCGGACGGGACGGTGTCCGGCGCGGTGGCGTCGACTGAGGCGCCAAGGCTGAACGTCTGTGCCGAGCCGACCGGGGGCGTGGCCTGGCAGTCCAGGTTGAGGTCGGCGCCGGCGGCCGCTGCGGGCCCCAGGGCGAGGCCGAGCAGGGCCATGGCGCCGGCGGCCGCCATGGGCAGGCGTAAGAACAGGGACTTGGGGTTCATGCCGTCCTCCTCGACGTTCTGACACAGCATGAGATGTCGTGTACATGACAGCACTCAGGGCGTGTGATGTACAGGGGCATGACGTCACGGAGAGCGGAGCGCGGAGCGCAGCGACCCGGCGCGCGCGGTGAAACGGTTGACCGGGGCGGGGGCGCGGGCAGACAGTGAGGGTATGCCGGATCCGTCCGCAGGGGAGGCTTTGTGACCATCCGCATCGACCAGCCGCGGGAGTTGGACCTGGTCGGCAATCCAGTGCTGGCAGCAGGCATCGGCGTCGGCTTCGAGGCCACGCTGAACTACCGGATCGGCGAAGGCCATGACGAGGTCACCGGACATTTCATGGTCGGCGGCGGGACCGGAGAGCACGGGCAGTTCCAGTTCCAGGCGGACGTCGGCGGCGCGTCGTTCCGGCTGGACCGGCTGCTGGTGCAGGTCTTCGAGATCAGCGCGGAGGACGGCAGCGAGATCAACACGGTGACCGTCCCGGTTCTCTACGGCCCGCGCATCGTGCCCGGCTACATCGGATACCGCGAGCACACGGTGGCGCGGGGAGAGACGCTGTCGGCGATCTCCGCGATGCACTATGGCGATCCGACGCTCTACCAGCGGATCGTCCGGGCGAACCCGTCGCAGATCAGCGATCCGGATCTGATCTTCCCCGGGCAGGTGCTGCGCGTGCCGATCGGCGTCTGACCCGGGAGCCGCGGGCCGGCGGCCGGACCTGAAGCCGGCCCGCGGGGTCCGCGGCGAAGGGGGCCGCACGCAGGCGCATTTGCGGCCGGGCGGAGTCCGCCCGGCCGCAATGCGGATGAGATCCGCTCCGCGGGCCTTTAAGGTCTGACAGCCATGAAGGAAGAGTTCGGACGCCTGCTCAACGTGGTCGATGTGGAGGCCACCTGCTGGGAAGGACAGCCGCCGCCGGGACAGATGAGCGAGATCATCGAGATCGGGCTCTGCGTCGTCGACACGGTCGCCCGTGAGCGCGTGGCGCGGCAGCGGATGCTGGTGCGCCCGGCCAGGTCCCGGATCAGCGGGTTCTGCACGGAACTGACCGGACTCACCCAGTCCGAGGTGGATGCCGGCGTCACCTTCGCCGAGGCCTGCGCCCTCCTCGCACGGGACCAGCGGGCCGGGTCCCGCGCGTGGGCGAGTTGGGGCGACTACGACCGCAAGCAGTTCGCCCTCCAGTGCGAACGCGGGAACACGCGCTATCCGTTCTCACGACGGCACATCAACGCCAAGGCCGAGTTCACGCGTTCGCACGGGCTCACAAAGCGGCCGGGCATGGCCCGCGCGCTGCACGTGGCGGGCCTGCCCCTGGCCGGCCGCCATCACAGCGGTGTGGACGACGCCTGGAACATCGGAGCGCTCGTGCTGGACGTGATGCGGCGGGGCGACTGGCCGGCGACGTGATGACGGCCGGCGCGCTCGGCGGCGCTTCCTCAGCGGAGTCGCGCTGGCGCTGATCCAGGCGTCCGGCGTCCGGCCGCTGCGTGGCGGGACGGCGCCCGGCCGCGGCAGGCACAGGCAGCGCGAGGCGTTGCCGGACGGTGTGTCCGAGGCGGCGGAACGGGCCCGACTGGCTACGATCGGTGATCGTAAGGTTGCGGGGCGGTGCGCAGGGAACGCGCAGCGGATCCCCGGACCGTCACGCCGGATGCCGTTGCGTGGACGACGACTGGGAGCCCCGTCATGCCGCAGAACACCACTTCACGCCTGTCGGCGAACCGTTCGAGCCTGCGGCACAAGATGCGGTACCTGCTGAGGCATCCCGGAGGGCTGCTGCCGTATCTGAGGCGGGCCGGCCGCGACGGTCTGCTGCGTGTCCGGCACCGTGGAAACCATGTGGGCTACTACCGGGCCGTGATGGCCTCGGACACGGCGAGGAGCCCCGAGGCCGCGGTCGGCGGCTCGCCGTCGCAGGAGCGCTGGCTGGCGATCGGCCGGATGCAGTTCGACTATCTCGTCGGGCACGGGCTCACGCCGCAGGACCGGATGCTGGAGATCGGCTGCGGCAATCTAAGGGCCGGGTGGCGCTTCATCGATCATCTGGAACCCGGGCACTACTACGGGATCGACATCTCGCCCGACATCCTCATCGAGGCGAAGAAGACCCTGGTCCGCTATGGCCTGCAGGACAAGATGCCGTATCTGACGGCGGTGCAGGACCTGACGTTCGACTTCCTGCCGGACGCGTGGTTCACGGTGGTGCACGCGCACAGTGTGTTCTCGCACTCGCCCCTGGAGGTCATCGACGAGTGCCTGGCGCACGTCGGGCGCGTACTGGCCCCCGGAGGGAAGTTCGACTTCACCTTCGACCGCACGGAGGCGGCCGAACACCAGGTGCTGCGTGAGGACTTCTACTACCGCACGGAGACGCTGATCCGGCTGGCGGAGCGGCATGGGCTCACTGCCTGCTTCCAGGACGACTGGGAGCGGCTGCCGCACCGGCAGTCGAAGATCCGGGTCACCCACCGGCAGCTCCGGGGAGCCGAGGCGGGCCGCTGAGCCATGCCGCGGCCCTGCGCTCGGCGCAGCCGCCGTGACTTACGCGACGGTTCCGCGTGCGGAGCCGAAGTCGACGGCGCGGTCGACCTCCTCCATGGTCTGCTCGGCCGTCCGGCGCACCTGCGCGGGGATGTCGCCGAGTTCCCGGATGAGGCTCGAATAGATCGGGGCGTCGGAGGCATCCGCTGTTCTGTCCGCGGAAGGCTGGTTCACGAGTGGGTCCTTTCCCCATGTGGTGTGCAAACGGGGGCCGAGTGTACGGGGCGGCTAAGAGATCGTCTGTGCCGGGCGTCTCATGTGGCGCATCGTGATAGGGACTGCGCGCGCCGGGCGAACGCCGTACAGTGCGCGGCGGCACGACTCGTTTGCGCGACGCCTCTGCGCGACGCCTCCGTCCGGGGCGTACGCCGGAGCAGCTCTCGCCCGACCGGGGTTTCGCCGCGGCGGGGGCGGGTACCCGGCGCGCTGCCGGGCGTACGCGAGCCGCTTTCGCCGCGGCGGCGGGCGGCGGCCGGTGCGAGGTGCGCCGCTTTGGCAGCGGCGGCGGTGCGGCGACGGAGGTCGGGCATGAACTGCTACGAGTGCCGGCGGGTGTCCGGGACCACGAATCCCGCCGAGGCGGTCTGCTCCCAGTGCGGGGCGGGGCTGTGCTCCCTCCATGTCCGCATCGAGACGCGCGAGGTGCATCAGCCGCACGGACTGGGCAAAAGCAGCGCGGACCTGCCGGGGCGGCGGATCGTGTGCCCCGTCTGCGAGCGCGCCGAGCGCAGCGAGTAGCCGCGGACGGAGGCGGTCACGGGGCGAGTGCCGTCGCCGCGGCGTGTGCGAGGTGTTCCAGGAGCGCCGTGGTCGCGGGCGGGTCGGGCGCGTCGCCGTGGAGGGCCGCGCTGACCGACCGTACGCAGCCGGGCAGGCGGACCGTCCGCACCGACGGGTTGCGCTGGGCGGCCAGCGCCAGGGCCGGCAGGGTGGTGACGCCCAGTCCGGCGGCGACGAGTGCCTGTACGGCGACGTAGTCGTCGGTGGTGAAGGCGATGTCGGGGGTGAATCCGGCGGCGGCGCAGGAGCGCACGAGCTGGCGGCGGCAGCGTTCACAGCCGGTGATCCAGCGGCGGCCCGCGTGGTCGGCGAGGGTGTCGCCGGGCAGGCCTGCGGGGGTGACAAGGCAGATCGGCTCGGTGAGCAGAGGGGTGTGGCGCAGCGCGTCGTCGGGGAATGCGGCGTCCGGGTAGCTGAAGAGCAGGGCGACGTCGACCTCGCCCGCGCGCAGCAGCCGTACGGCGTCGGGCGGTTCGGCCTCGGTGAAGCGCAGCTCGACGCCGGGGTGTGCGGCGGTGAAGGCGGCGGCGGCCGCGGGGACGAAGGTGCCGAGCGCCGAGGGGAAGGCGGCCAGGCGTACGCGGCCGGCGCGCAGCCCGGTGTGTGCGGCGAGTTCGGCCTCTGCAGCGTCGAGGCGGCCGAGGATCTCCTCCGCACGCTCGGCGAGCAGCCGTCCCGCGTCGGTCAGCCGGATGCCGCGGCCCACGCGCTGGACGAGGCGGCTGCCGGTCTCGGACTCCAGCCGCGCCAGATGGTGGCTGACCGCCGGCTGGGAGTAGTTCAGCGCCCGTGCCGCCGCCGTGACCGATCCGTGCCGGGCGACCGCGGCGAACACACGGAGCCGGTTGGTGTCGAGCATGGTCTGAATCTATCAATCTGATTGATGAGTATGCGCGAGAAATGGCATTGGACCTATGAGAGGGGCGGCCGTGACGATGGCGGCATGGAATGTGAACCTGCCTACGCCGATGTGCTGGCCGCCCGGGAGCTG
Organism: Streptomyces sp. PR69; assembly: GCF_026420845.1. GTDB lineage: Bacteria > Actinomycetota > Actinomycetes > Streptomycetales > Streptomycetaceae > Streptomyces. The sequence continues at coordinate 22,618 of NZ_JAOWCB010000031.1, forward strand.
CTGGCCGGCCTGCTGCCCGTGACGCCGATGTGGTCCTATCCCGCGCTGGACGAGGTGACGGGAGCGACGGTCTTTGTGAAGCACGAGAACGTCCAGCCGGTCGGGGCGTTCAAGGTGCGCGGCGGGCTGACGCTGCTCGCCGGGATGAGCCCCGCGGAGCGGGCCCGCGGACTGGTCACCTACTCCACGGGCAACCATGCGCAGTCGCTGGCGTACGCCTGTGCCGCGTTCGACGCCCCCTGCACGGTGGTGATGCCCGCCTCTGCCAGCGCGGAGAAGGTGCGTGCGGTGCGGGCGCTGGGGGCGTCCGCGGTGCTGCACGGCGCGGACATGGCAGCGGCGCAGGAACGGGCCGAGGAGCTCGCGGCCGGCGGCCGCGGCCACCTGGTCAGCCCCGGGGACACGCCTGCTCTGCTGGCCGGGGTCGGCACGGCCTATGTGGAGATCTTCGAGGCCCGGCACGGGCTCGACGCGGTCGTGGTGCCGGTCGGCAGCGGCACCGGGGCCGCCGCGGCTGGCATCGTGGCCGCGGAGCTGGCGCCCGGCTGCCGGGTGATCGCCGTCCAGTCGGCCGCCGCGCCCGCGGCGCACGATTCATGGCGCGCCGGGCGTTGTGTGGAGCGGCCGGACAAGACCGCGGTGGAGGGGCTGGCCACCGGGCGCGGGTTCGTTCTGCCGCAGCGGCTGCTGCGCGCGCGTCTCGCCGAGTTCCGGCTGGTGTCCGATGAGCAGATCGTCGCGGCGCAGCGGCTGCTGGCCAGTCATGCGCACACACTGGCTGAAGGGGCGGGGGCGGCCGCGCTGGCGGCCGTGCTGGCCGACCCGGAGGGCTTCGCGGGACAGCGGGTGGCGGTGGTGTGCACGGGCGGCAATGCCTCGGCCGCGGAGATCGCGGCGCTGGGCGGCGGGGCCTGGCCGGTGCGCTGACTCAGCGCATCGGCCTGGGGAGTGTCGTCAAAGTAGCGTCGTCCGCCCGGAGGGCGGGCCGGACGACCGACAACGCCGCGAGGGTGCGCGCCAGGCGTCGCCCGGCAGACGGGACTTTGACGACACGGCCTAGGCTGCGTCAGGGGATGTGACCCGATGGGGAAGGGACGGGCGCGGTGCGCGACTGGAGGCGGGACTTGGGGCTGGAGCCGCACCCCGAGGGCGGCTACTACCGGCGCATCTACGCCAGTTCCCGGACGGTCGCCCTGCCGGGCGGGGAGCGGCCGCTCGCCACGTCCATCCACTATCTGCTCACGCGGGAGCAGCCGTGTGGCAGGCTGCACCGCAACCGCAGCGACATCCTCCACTTCCTCATCGACGGCGGGCCTGCCGAGTATCTGACGCTGACCGGCGAGGGCTCCGTGGAGCGGGTCGTCCTCGACCGCGGCGGGTGTACGTTCCTGCTCGTCCCCGGCGGGGTGTGGAAGGGGTCCCGCCTGGTCGACGGAGCGTCTTATGCGCTGGTGGCGGAGGTGGTCACACCCGGATTCGACTACGCCGACCATGAGTTCGCCGCATGGGAGGACGTACGGCATCTGACGCATCTGCATAAGCTGCTGCGGCCGTTTCTGCCGTGATCCGCCGCAGCCGGCCGCCGGTGTTCAGCCGTTGGTGTTCGGCCCCCGGTGTTGAGCTGCCGGTGTTCAGCCGTCGGTGCTCAGCCGTCGGTGTTCAGCCGTCGGCGCCGCGGCCGTGCGGGCAGTGGCGGGAGCGGGGGCGGCTCAGCAGGCGGTCGACCTGGGGGCCGATCTCGTCGGCCGTGTGCAGCGGAGCGGGGAACGGGACGCGCACATCGCGATGGCCCGCGGCGTCCTCGCAGCGCAGGGTGAAGCCATAGCGGTCGAGGGCGTACGGCCGTACCCGCAGGGCGTTCTGCGGCGCCGGGGGGTCGGCCAGACGGCCGAGGTGTTCGATCACGTCCGGGTGGCCGGCGTCCAGATGCGTCAGCAGACCCGCCTCCTCCCGGGCCAGCGGATCGGGTTCGGCCAGCGCGAGGTCGCGCAGGCCCACCCGCTCGACCGCCCCGTCGCACTCCACCGCGGCCTGCCCGGCGTCGAACCGGAGCACCAGCGCCCCGGGGGTGGGCTGGGTGACGGACGTCGTCAGCGCTCCGGACAGGGAGACCCGGGCCCTGAGACGGTCCCGCACCGCGACCGGGGCGATGTCGGTGAACTGCAGCAGCGCGGGCAGGGCGCCCTGCGGGGAGCAGACGGCCTCGGCGGCCAGCGGGCTCTCGCCCGGGACATGGAGGCTCAACCGCCCCCGCTGGTCGACGGTGTGCACGGCGATCAGGTCATAGCAGGCGGCTTGTGTCGTCAGACTCAGCGACGCGGCACTGGTCATGATCGAGCGGATGCGCTCCGCGCGGGTCGGTCGGGCCGTCCTGGTTGTGGCACCAGCCATCAGCACTCCTTAGGTAAGGCTTACCTAAGATAGCAGCCTGACGGCCGGGCGGTCAGGAGGCCTGCGGGTGGCCGAACAGCAGGTCGTAGCCCGGCGGGAGCTGGATGAGGACACGGCTCAGCAGATCGTCCCCGGCCGTGTCCGCCACCACGCTCAGCACGGCGCTGACATCCCAGGTCGCCGTCTGCTGGCTGGCTCCCTCGATCCAGGCGGCGGTGGCTCTGATGAACCGCTCGGCGGACAGCGGCTCATGTGCCTGGAGAGGGTTGAGCAGCACGATCGCGAGGGTCTCCGGGAGACGGTCCGCCAGTTCGTTGCGCACCTCCCCCACCAGGTGTGCGCCCAACAGCCCGAGCACCACACGGGCCGCGCGCTCGGCCTCGTCCCGCGAGGGGTATTCGCCGCGTTCCTGGACGGCCTCCAGAAACGCATCCCAGTGCATCCGCATGCGTCGCTCCCTGGACGGTCTCCGGCGGACCGGTCCTCCCCACACCGAGGATATCGCCAGGGCCTGCCGACGGCTGGTCAGCGGGGCGAAAGCGCCCGCGGGCGGGGCAGCAGCTCGGCGGTGACCAAGGCGGTCACCGCGGCGAGGAGCACCACCGGAATCATCTCCGCGCTGCCCAGCAGCAGGACGACGAGGACGCTGCAGCTGACCGGCAGCCGCAGGACGGCCGTCGCCGCGGCGGCCATCCCCGCGGCCATGCCGGGGACGACGCCAAGACCGGGCAGCGGTGCGAGCAGCACTCCGGCCGCGGCCCCCAGGAACAGCGCGGGGAACACCGGGCCGCCGCGCAGGCTGCCCAGACTGAGCGCGTAGGCGGCGGTCTTGAACAGGAGTACGGCGACCAGCGCGCCCACGCCCCAGGCATGGGGATCGGCGGCCAGCTCGGCCATCGTGGCCTGGCCGGAGGAGGCGACGTCAACGGGTGTGCGATCGGTGATCAGGGTGTAGAGGGCCGCGCAGCCCCCGGCCGCCAGCGCGCAGCCGGCGGATCGTGCAATCGGCCGTGCGGCGACGAACGCCGCCACCGGCCGGGCGACGGCGAACATCCCGCGGACCGCGGCGCCGACGGCCATGGCGAGCAGGACCGACCACAGCACGTCCCCGGCGTCGATGCGGGGCGCCGCGGAGGAGAGGTTCAGCGACAGGCTGCCCGTCTCCAGCCCGGTCCACCGGCCGAAGCCGGTGAACACGAGATAGCCGAGGCCGCTGGCGAGCAGCGCGGGCAGCATCACGGCGATCAGCTGCGGTCCCGCCACCCCCGCCACCTCGATCAGCAGCACGGCGCCGATCAGCGGGTTGCCGAAGATGGCGGAGATCGCGGCGGCGGAGCCGGCCGCTCCCAGCAGCGCCGTGCTGCGCGGCGTCGCCGGGGCTCTCGTCAGATCCCTGACGAGGACGGCCAGTCCGCCGCCCAGTGCGATCAGCGGGGCTTCCGGCCCCAGGACGGCCCCGAACGGCAGGCTTGCGGTCGCGGCGAGCAGCACGCCCGGCAGCGCGCCGGACGACGCGCCTCCCACCTTCAGCCCCTCCGCGGGGATATGACCGCCGCCGCCGGGCAGCCGGGCCGCGATCAGGCCGACGGCCGCTCCGGCGAACGCCAGCAGCGGCAGCGGCCACCACCACGGCGGGGAGGCATGGCCGAACGCCTGCGGCAGATCGTGCCACAGCGCGTGCTCCAGCTCGTGCAGGCCGGCGAGGAACCAGAAGGCGAGCAGGGAGATCGGCGCGCCGATCAGGGCGCACAGGGCCAGGGCCTTGAGGTATCCCGGGCTGCGCAGCATGGCGTCCAGCCGGGCCGCGTCCTGTGCCGAGTCCGTCGGGTCTGTCGGGTCCGTCGGGTCCGTCAATGGATCGTCCTTCCCGTGGCCCGTCGCGGCGGACCCCGGTCCCGGCGGCGGTCAGCCCGTCCAGCTCCAGTCCAGGACCTCGGGCAGGTCCTGGCCGTGTTCGCGGATCCAGGCGTGGTGCCGGGTGCGGGCGTCCTCCATGTGCTGTCGTACGGCGGCGGCGCGCACCGCGAGGCCCGGCACACGGTCGATGACGTCCATGACGAGCCGGAAGCGGTCGAGGTCGTTGCCGACGACCATGTCGAAGGGGGTCGTCGTGGTGCCGATCTCCTTGTATCCCCGGACATGCAGCTGGGGGTGCCCGACACGCCGGTAGGCCAGACGGTGAATGAGCCACGGATAGCCGTGGTAGGCGAAGATGACCGGCTTGTCGCGGGTGAACAGGGCGTCGTACTCGGCGTCGGTCATGCCGTGGGGGTGTTCCTCGCGGGGCAGCAGCCGGGCCAGGTCGACGACGTTGACGACGCGCACGGCGAGGTCCGGCAGATGGCGGCGCAGCAGCAGGGCGCAGGCCAGGACCTCCTGGGTGGGGACGTCCCCGGCGCAGGCCAGCACCACGTCGGGGTCGCGGTGGCCGTCCTCGGAGCCCGCCCACTGCCAGACGCCGACGCCGCGTGCGCAATGGGCGCGGGCCTGTTCGGGCGTCAGCCAGTCGAAGCAGGGCTGTTTTCCGGCGACGACGACATTGACGCGGTCGCGGCTGCGCAGCACATGGTCGGCGACGCACAGCAGGGTGTTGGCGTCGGGCGGGAGGTAGACGCGCACGACTTCCGGGGCCTTGTTGAGGACGTGGTCGATGAAACCGGGGTCCTGGTGGGAGAAGCCGTTGTGGTCCTGCCGCCACACATGCGAGGTCAGCAGATAGTTGAGGGAGGCGATCGGGCGTCGCCAGGGCAGCCGCCGGGTGACGCGCAGCCATTTGATGTGCTGGTTGACCATGGAGTCGACGATGTGGGCGAAGGCCTCGTAGCAGGAGAACAGGCCGTGGCGGCCAGTGAGGAGGTAGCCCTCCAGCCAGCCCTGGCAGGTGTGTTCGGAGAGGATCTCCATCACCCGCCCGTGCCGGTCGAGGTGTTCGTCGACCGGGCGGACGTCTGCCTGCCAGGCCTTGCCCGTCGCCCCGTAGACGGCCTGGAGCCGGTTGGAGGCGGTCTCGTCGGGGCCGACGAGACGGAAGTCGCGGCGGTCGGCGGTCGCCTTCATCAGCTCTTCGAGATAGGTCCCGAGGACGGCGGTCGGCTCATGAAGGACGGTGCCGGGTTTGTCGACCGGCACCGTGTGCCGTTCCAGCGGCGGCAGCGGCAGCTCGCGCAGCAGCAGGCCCCCGTTGGCGTACGGGGTGGCGCCCAGCCGCCGGTCGCCGTCGGGGACGCAGGCCAGCACGCGGGGGCGGGGGCGGCCGTCGGCGTCGAACAGCTCCGCGGGACGGTAGGAGCGCAGCCAGTCCTCCAGCTGCCGCAGATGGTCCGGATTCTCCCGGACCCCGGCCAGGGGCACCTGGTGGGAGCGCCAGGTGCCTTCGACGGGCTGCCCGTCGACGCCTGCGGGGCCGGTCCAGCCCTTGGGGGTGCGCAGCACGACGACCGGCCAGCGGGGGCGTTCGACGCCGCCTTCGGCGCGGGCCGTGCGCTGGATTCGCTCGATGAGCTCCAGCGCGCGGTCGAGGGCCGCGGCCAGGGCCCGGTGCACGGCGGGCGGCTCGTCGCCGCTGACGTGAATCGGGAGGTGTCCGCAGCCGCGCAGCAGCTCGTCCAGCTCGGGTTCGGGCAGCCGGGCGAGCACGGCGGGATTGGCGATCTTGTACCCGTTGAGGTGGAGGATCGGCAGCACCGCTCCGTCGTGCACCGGGTCGAGGAACTTGTCGGAGTGCCAGGAGGCGGCCAGCGGGCCGGTCTCGGCCTCTCCGTCGCCGATCACACAGGCGACCAGGAGGTGGGGGTTGTCCAGTGCGGCGCCGTAGGCGTGGGAGAGGGCATAGCCCAGTTCACCGCCTTCGTGGATGGAGCCGGGGGTCTCTGGGGCGACATGGCTGGGCACGCCGCCCGGGAAGGAGAACTGCCGGAACAGCCGCGCCATGCCGGCGGCGTCGCGGGTGACGTCGGGGTACGTCCGGGTGTACGAGCCGTCCAGCCAGCTGCCTGCGAGGACGGCGGGGCCGCCGTGGCCGGGCCCCCACACGCACAGCACGTCCCGGCGGTCTGTGCGGATCACCCGGTTGAGGTGGGTGTAGATCAGGTTGAGTCCGGGCGAGGTGCCCCAGTGGCCAAGCAGCCGGGGCTTGATGTGCTCGGGCCGCAGGGGCTGGTCGAGCAGCGGATTGTCCATCAGATAGATCTGGCCGGCGGCGAGATAGTTGGCCGCCCGCCAGTGGGCGTCGAGGGCGGCGAGCTCGTCGCCGGACAGCGCACCGGCCGGGGGCCGGGCGTCGGACGCGGCCGGGGCGGCGGCTGAGGGTGGAGCGGCGGTGTGGCGCATGCATGCCTCCGAGGGGGTGGGCTGACCGGTGCGGAGCACGTGCCGTCAGCCTTCCTCCGCGGGCGCTCGCGCCGACAGGGCCGTATGGGTCGGCCTGGTGTCCACACGGCCCGCAGTGGCGTGGTGTGGTGCACTGGAGTCAGACAGGGAGCAGTTGCCGATGGGCGCAAGGAGACACAGGCGGCGCCGGGCCGGCGGTGTGACGGCGGCCGTGGCGGCATGCGCGGTCGCCTGTGCGGCGCTGTTCGGGTGCACGGCGGGCGAGCAGGACCGCAAGTCCTCCGGGCAGACGGCGGCGCAGAAGGCCGTGTCGCCGTTCACCGGGCTGACGGCGGAGCCGGGTCCGGTGCTCGCCGTCAAGATCGACAATGTGCGGGCGGCACGGCCGCCCACCGGGCTGGCCGCCGCGGACATCGTGTATGTCGAGCAGGTCGAGGCGGGGCTGAGCCGCCTCCTCGCCGTCTACTCCTCCGAGCAGCCGCCCTCGGCGGGACCGGTGCGCAGCGCGCGCGAGTCGGACATCGAACTGCTGCGGCAGTTCGGCCGCCCGGCGCTGGCGTTCTCCGGCGCCCAGTCGGCGCTGCTGCCGCTGGTCGAGGAGGCTCCGCTGTTCGCGCTGCCGCCGTGGGGTGCGCCGGAGGCGTATGTACGAGACGCCGGCCGGGCCGCGCCGCACAATCTGTATCTGCGGCCGGAGCGGGCGCTGGCGGCCGCTCCGGAGGCGGACCGGCCGCGGGACATCGGCTTCCGGTTCGGTCCCGCCCCGGCGGGCGGACAGCCGCTGGACGAGCACACGGTGAGCTTCCCGTCCGCGCGTTTCACTTTCACCTGGTCGCCTGAGCAGGAGCGCTGGCTGGTGTCGATGGACGGGGCTCCGGCGCGGGACGCCGACGGCGCGCGCCTCGGCGCGCCGACCGTGGTGGTGCAGCACGTGGAGGTCCGGGGCTCACAGTTCAGGGACCGGTCCGGCAGCGTCTCCCCGTACACGGAGACCGTGGGGTCGGGGACCGCTCTGGTGCTGCGGGACGGCCGGGGGCATGACGCCCGGTGGAGCCGGCCGGCGGCGGACGGCGGCACGGCGTTCACCACGCCTTCGGGGGAACGGCTGAACTTCGCCCGCGGGCCGGTGTGGGTGGTGCTCGCGGCCCGGTGAGTCTGCCGCCGCGCAAGGGCCGCGGCGCAGGGTCCGCCGCCGCTACACCGGGTGGCCGTCGTCGTCGGTGCGGTCGGCCTGGGTGGAGAACTTGGACAGGAACACGTCGTACCGGCCGTCGTCCCTGCGGGTGAGGGTCGCACCGTCCTGCCAGACGCCGTTCTCGTCCCACCACTGGCTGCCGGGCGGGTCGCCCTGGTTCTGGTGGATGTTGTGCATCCCGAGGCCGCGGTCGAACGGCTCTCCGTAGACGAGGACGGCTCTGCCCGGCACGAGGATCGGTTCCAGGGCGCGGGCGGCGTCCAGGTTGGAGCCGGAGATCCAGGGGCGCCTCGGGGCGAGCCTGTCCGCGAGCCCGAGGAGCCCGAGAAGTCTGCGGAGCCCGGGCGGCAGGGCCCGCGGTCCTGCCGCGGTGCAGCCGGGGCGGCGGCCCGAGAGCGCGGGATGCCGTACGAAGTCCAGGGCGCCGGACTCCGGGGTGCGGGCGAGATCGTGGCAGCCCGGCGGGAGGGCGGCCACAGGGCCGAGGACCGCGGCGGGAAGCGTGAGTGTCCGCCACTGCACACCGGTGGCGGACTGCTTGCTGTCAACGTCGACGGCGCACCGGTAGCGGCCGGCGGGCGCGTCGACCTCCAGATTGACGTGGAACCAGCGGCCCTGCGTGTCGGGCTCGTCGCGGAAGTGGCGGTGCAGCGTTCCGGACAGCACGCCGTAGCGGTCGAGTGGCACGGCGCTCAGTCAAGCACCGGGGGCCGACGGCCGCGGTGAGGCGCACCGGGGTGAGGGGCGGCGCGGTCATGTCCCCGCGCCGGCGTCCAGCAGGCGGGGGTCGGCCGTCTCGCGGCGTTCCGACCAGAAGGGTGCCGCCGTCAGCCGCCACAGCACCATGACGATCACGCCGACGGCGGTGATCCCGATGCCGATGACCAGCGGCGGGCCCAGGCCGAGCCAGGACTCCCCGCTGTAGGAGTTCGCGGGGTCGGACATATCGATGACGGACTCCGCCAGCAGCCAGACGAGCAGCGCCGCGCCGGTCAGCGGACCGAGGCCGACGAGGACGAAGGTGCGCGGGCTGCGGGTGAGAAGCCTGCGGTAGTAGACCGCGCAGGCCACGCCGGTGAGGGCGTAGTAGAACGCGATCAGCAGGGACAGCGCGGTGAGCGAGTCGAAGGCGGCGTTCTCGCTGATCTGGTTGACCGCGAGATACCAGGCGACGGCGATGGCGGCCACCCACCAGGTGCTGACGTCGGGGGTGTGATGGCGGTGGTGGATATGGGCGAAGTGGGCGGGCAGGGCGTGCCGCCGGGCCATGGACAGGGCGGTGCGGGAGGCGGGGATGATCGTCGTCTGGGTGGAGGCCAGGGCGGAGGTGGAGACGGCGATCAGCACCACCCAGTCCCAGCCTCCCATCACCTCGCCCGCCAGCAGGGCGAAGATCGTCTCCTCTTCGCCGGCGTTCTCGGCGAGGTAGGCGGCGCCCGCGTACGCGACGACGGCGAAGCCGGTGGCCAGATAGGTCACCAGCAGGATCACCGTGGACCAGATGCCGGCCTTGCCGGGGGCGCTGGCGGAGTTCTCGGTCTCCTCGGTGAGGTTGACCGCCGACTCCCACCCCCAGTAGATGAACACGCCCAGTAGCAGTCCGCCGGTCAGCGCCGCTCCCCCGGCCCCGAAGGGATTCAGCCACATCAGCTCCGGTTCGGCGGACCCGAGTGAGCCGGCGCCCGCGTAGACGCGGTACAGGGCGACGACCGCGAACACCAGAAGCAGCACGACCTGCGCCGCGATCAGCACGTCCTGCACGCGGGCGGACGCCTCGGTGCCGATCACGCAGATGGCCGTCATGACCACGATGAGCAGCACGGCGAGGGTCTGGCGTACGGCGTCGCTGTCCGCCCAGCCGTCCAGGCCGAAGGCGAGCAGGGCGAAGCGTACGGCGACGTCGGCGAGCGAGCCGATCACCAGCACGCCGGTCATGGTGATGGCCCAGCCGCCGAACCAGCCCGCCCAGGGGCCCATCGCCCGGGTGACCCAGGAGAACGTGGTGCCGCAGTCCTGGTCGGCCTTGTTGAGGTAGTAGAACGCGGAGGCGATGAGCACCATCGGCACGAACGAGGCGAGCATCACGCCGGGCGCGTGGACGCCGGCCAGCGCCACGACCGGGCCGATGACGGCGGCCAGCGAGTAGGCCGGGGAGGTGGAGTTCAGGCCGATGACCAGGGCTTCTGTGAAGCCGATGGCATCGGCCTGGAGCCGGTCGGGCGGGCTGGCGCGGGGGGCCTCTTCGGACACGTTCCCTCGCTTCGGTCGGGCGGCGGGTCCCATGGAACCGTGTCCGCGGGCGGTGCCGGGCCAGCGACGCGCGGGGGGCGGCTGGGCCCTTGGGCCGCGGCCGGGCGTCGCACTGGGGCTCCGCCCCAGACCCGTGCGGGGGCTCCGCGCCCGGACCCCCGCGCCTCAGACTCCCCCAGCCCCGTCCGGGGGTACCCCCAGGCGGGGCTGGAATTACCGGGCCTCACGCCTCAAACACCGGCCGAAGCCCGATCCCCGAGCCCCGCGCCTCATACGCCAGCGGGGCTGGAACTGCCGGGCCTCGCGCCTCGGGCACCGACCGAGGCTCTGCTTCCGGGCCCCGCGCCCGGGCCAGGGGCACGCATGTGGGCAGGCCCCCAGGGCAGGGGATTCGGGGTTGCCGCCCCGGCGGGGGCGTGGGGGTCACCACACGGTCGGGACCGTCGCGCCGCCGCCGCGGCGGATCGCGGCGACCACGGCGTCATGCAGGCGGCGGCTCTGCTCCGCGGTGTCGCACGACACGGGGCTCCCGGCCATGGTGAACCAGTCCGTCGCCCCGCTGTACTGCACCGCGATCTGCGCCTCGCCTTTCGACCAGGTGGTATGCACGGTCACATCGCCGGTCAGCACGCCGGCCTCGTCGGTGCGGACCCCTCCCGCTCCCGCGTACAGTCCCGTCGTCGTCCACGATTCCCAGCTCATCAGTGCACCTCACGCAGCCGCCGACCGAAGATCTTGTCTCCAGTCTGGCACTCCGCGCCGCTGTGCGACGATCACCGCCACTGGCGCGCGCGGGGAACTACCCTCGGGATCTGTATGTGATGGGGTGCCAGTTCTTCGGGGGGTTACGCGGATGGATCCCGCACTTGTGGTCGGACGGCTGTCTCAGCCGGTGGTCTCGCATCTGGTCAAGAAGCTCTTCGCCGGCGGCGGTCCGGGGGCGGGGCTCGTCGGCCGGCCCGTCCGCATCGCGCGGCTGGTGTCCTTCCGGGGCGAGAAGCGCACCCTGACAGAGGCCGATCTGCGCCGGCTGGCCGCCGAGCTGGTGCGCCGTGCCGTACACGGCCCGGGTGAGCCGCCCGTCGCGCCGGAGGAGGAGCCGGCCGTGGCCGATGCCGTGGCCCGCACGCTGCGGGCGATGGGCGAGATCGAGATGAGCGATGTGCAGGCCGTCGGGCTGCGGCCCGAGGAGTTCGCCCGGCATCTGCGCTCCTCGACGCCCGGAGCCGAGCGGGAGCTCAGCGCGGACGGGGCGCTGCTGTACGGGCTGCTGATCGAGGTGGCGTCCCGCCATGTGCTGGAGTTCTTCAGCAGCCGTTCCCAGTTCACGGCGCGGACACTGGTGGAGCACGGGCGGTTTCTGGCCGATCTGGAGCAGCGGTACCGGCGTCTGGCGGAGCGCGTTCCGTCGCCCGCCGGGGCGGACGCCGCGTTCGAGGAGCGGTTCGCCCGGGACACGGCGGTGCTTCACAACCATCTGACGATCTTCGGCATCGATCTGGCGCACTCCCCCGACACCTGGCCGCTGAGCACCGCCTATCTCGGTCTGCGGTGCGAGAGCGAGCCGGCTGGGGACGATGAGCCACAGGAGGCGGGCGCGGCGGTCCCGGCCGCTCAGGCGCTGTCCGGGCTGACGCGGATTCTGCTGCGGGGCGTGGCGGGTTCGGGCAAGACGACGCTCATGCAGTGGCTGGCGGTGTCCACCGCCAGGGGCGAGCTGCCCGAGCCGCTGGCCGGACTGCACCGCCGGGTGCCGTTCATGCTGCCGGTGCGGCGGTTCGTACGGGACGGCTTTCCCACGCCGGGAGACTTTCTGCGCGCCGTCGGCTATCCGGGGGCGGAGGCGCAGCCTGCCGGGTGGGCGGACCGGGTGCTGTCGGCAGGGCGTGGTCTTGTGCTGCTCGACGGGGTCGACGAGGCGCCGGAGAGTCAGCGCGAGCAGCTGCGGCACCGGCTGCGCGAGTGGACGGCCCTGTATCCCGGCAATGTCTGGCTGGTGACCTCGCGCCCGTCGGCGGTGCGGGAGGACTGGCTGGCGGCCGAGGGCTTCACGGAGCTGCGGCTCGCGCCGATGAGCCGGGACGACGTCGCCGCGTTCATCCAGCGCTGGCACCATGCCGCCCGGCAGGCGCCCAGCGCCGACGCGGAACGGCTGGAGCGCTATGAGCAGACGCTGATCAGCGCGGTGCGCATCACCCGTGATCTGGGGCGGCTGGCCACCAATCCGCTGATGTGCGGGCTGCTGTGCGCGCTGCACCGGGAACGGCGCGGCTATCTGCCCAAGGGCCGCAAGGAGCTGTACGACGCCGCGCTGTCGATGCTGCTGGAGCGCCGGGACCGGGAGCGTGCGGTGCTGGTGCCGACCGACGGGATCGATCTGCCGCGCCAGCCGAAGATCCAGCTGCTGCAGAAGCTGGCGCACTGGATGCTGATCAACGGCAGATCCGAGATGGACCGGGAGGTGGCCGTGGACATCCTGGCGCAGCATCTGCCGGCGGTGCCGGAGGCCGCCCGTCAGGGCGACGCGGAGCAGATCTACCGCCATCTGCTCAACCGGACGGGTCTGCTGCGTGAACCCGCGCCGGGCGCGGTCGACTTCATCCACCGTACGTTCCAGGACTATCTGGCGGCCGATGCGACGGTGCAGCGGCATGACTTCGGACTGCTGCTCAACCATGCGCATCTGACGGAGTGGGAGGATGTGTTCCGGATGGCCGTGTCGCTGTCGCGGCCCGACGAGTGCGCGGACCTGCTGACCAGGCTGCTGGCCCCGCAGCCGGGGCTGCGGGCCGCTGCCTCCCGTCACCGCAAACTGCTCGCCGCGGCCTGTCTGGAGCACGCCAGCGAGATCGACCCGGAGGTGCGGGCCCGGGTGCAGCGCTTCACCCGCGACATCGTCCGGCCCACCACTCCGGCCGCGGCGCGGGCGCTGGGCTGGATCGGCCCGATCGTGCTGGAGATGCTGCCCGATCCGGCGGCGGTCGGCGACGACGAGGCCCATATCCTCGCGATCACGGCCAGCTCGGTCGCGGACGACATGGCCATCGACTATCTCGCCGGGCTGCGGGACCGCACACGTCTGGAGACGCGCGCTCAGCTGGCGTACGCCTGGCGGCGGTTCGACACGGCCCGCTATGCCAGGGAGATCATCGCCCATCTGGACGAGCGGGATCTGTACTTCACGGTCACCGACCGGGAGGAACTGCGCGCCCTGGCGTCCCTCGGCGGCCGCAGCCGGGTCCATATCGCCGGGCCGCTCTCCCCCGAGGAGCTGACCAGGACGCTGCCGCGGGAGCGGGTGACGCATCTGTGGCTCGGCTATGACCTGGGCGGCTCGCTCGCCTGGCTGTCGGCCTTTCCGCGGCTGGGCACGCTGCGCGTCAGCCCTTCGTCGGCGCCCCGGGTGAGCGGTGTGCCGGAGGGCGTCGAGGTGGTGCAGAGCCCGCGGGGGTGAGGGGCGCGGGCGGTTCAGGCGGCTTCATACGGTCGCCTCAGCGTGCAGCCGCTCCCGCTTCCCTGACGGGGGCTCAGTCGGCGGCCCGCACGCCCAGTCCGGGCAGGATCTCGGCTCCGGGGAGCTGGGCCAGGGCGTTTCCGGGGAGGATCAGCTTGCCTCGGCGGCGACCGCTGCCGACGAGGACCCAGTCGACGGCGGCGACCGCGTCGTCGATGAGCAGCCGCCAGCCGGCGGGCAGTCCGACGGGGGTGATGCCGCCGTACTCCATGCCGGTCTCGGCGACCGCCGTGTCACGCGGCGCGAACGAGGCCTTGCGCGCCTCAAGGCGGCGGCGGACGGCGTTGTTCACGTCGACCCGGCTGTGGGCGAGGGCGAGACAGGCCGCGAGGGTGGTGACGCCGCCTCGTTTCGCGGCGACCACGACGCAGTTGGCGGAGTTCCCGGGCGACACATCGTATGTCTCGCAGAAGACGGCGGTGTCGGCCTTGTCGGGGTCGGTGTCCGCATACAGCGCGGATGCGGCCGCTTCCCGCTTGTCCCAGGTGCGCAGCGCCTCGGCCACCGGGCCGGCGAGGAGGCCGGCGGCGTCCAGGGCGGGGCTGACGGCGGTGAAGTTCCCGAACGGGGCGCGCAGGCTGTCGCTCATGGAGGGAGGGTAGCCGGTGTGCCGTGCGAGGGCGGATGGGTGGTCAGAGGCGGAGGTAGGGGGCCCAGAGCCGGTAGCGGCCGGCCCGCGGGGCGGTCAGCCGGGTCCATTCGCCGTCGGCCCGGACGGCGGCGCCGTTGTCCGCGCGCAGCCAGGGGGAATGGCGGACGCGTACGGTGACGGGGCCGGGGCGGTCGACGGTGAGGACCACTTCGGCGGGCGCGGCGCGGACGATGCGGCCGGATCCGTCGGCCAGCGGCGTCGCGCCGTCGACGGCGAAGACGGTCCAGTGGTCGTCGTGCCAGACCTGCCGCAGCCACGGGGGGCGGGTGGCGATGAGCGCGGCTTCGGCGGCGGCGGGGCCGTCGGGCCGGCCGGTGTGCAGGACGACATGGCCGACGGCCCAGCGGTCGAGCCAGGCGCGGTAGGTGCGGGCGTCGAGGGTGCCGTCGTAGAAGAGCCGTGCGCGTTCCACGTCGAGCTGGCGGTTCCAGCCGCGGGCGAGCTGGAAGCGGCGGGCGAGCAGCCAGGACTCGCGGTGGTCGCGGGCGGGCACGACCTCGATGCGGGAGCGGTGGGCGCCCAGGCGGCGCAGTTCCTCGGTCACCGCGCGGGTGTGGCCGGCCCAGGCCGGGACGTGTACGGAGTGGCGCAGATCGTCGGCGCATCTGCCGAGCGTCCATGCCGAACCGGCCAGGACGGCGGCGAGGAGGACGGCGGCGCGGCGTGCGGGGCGCGAGGCCGGGGCGGTGTCGGCGCGGGGGTCGCGGCCGGGTGCGGTGAGCAGGGCGGTGAGCAGCAGCGGCGGGCCCGCGACCAGCGCGAGCCGGTCGACGTTGGAGCCGACGGGTGTGGTGAGCACCAGCGCCAGGACGACGCCCGCGGCGTAGAGGGCCGCCCCGGCCCGTACCAGCGTCCAGGAGCGGGGCGCGGCGTGGAGCGTCGCGGCGCAGAGGAGAAGCGGGAGGGCCGCGGTGCGCAGGTCTATGGGCTGCTCACCCCAGTACGGGAAGGCGAGGGCGACGCAGAGCTGCACCAGCGCCACCGGCAGCAGCAGGGCCGCGGCGGCGCGGGGGCGGCGCAGCAGCAGCTGGGCCGCGCCGACGACCAGCAGAAACAGTCCGGCCACCGGGCTGGAGGCGGCGGTGAGCGCGCTGGCCGCCGCGCACGGCAGGGGCCTGCGCAGCAGCAGGCAGGCCCAGCAGGCGGCGGCCAGTCCCACGGCGAACGTGGTGCGGCCTGAGGCGATGTTGCACCACACGGTGACCGCGCCCAGGAGGGAGGGCCACAGCGGCGCGGTGAGCCGTGGCACGCGGCAGATCAGGCGGGTCAGGGCCCAGGTGGCGGCGAGGCCCGCGCAGACGGACACCGCCCGCACGCCTGCGAGGGCCATCAGATGGGGTGTCAGCAGGCTGTAGTTGGCCGGGTGCATGCCCCCGTACCACGACAGGTTGTACGCCCCGCCCGGATGGCGCCCGGCGAAGGAGGCCCAGGCGATCTGCGCCGCCAGGTCCCCGGCGCCCGTGGCCAGCCACCCGGCCCACAGCGCGTACAGCGGCACGGATGCCGCGGTGACCGACAGCGGCAGCCGGGCGCGGGCGAGGCGGCGGCGCGGCAGGCCGTAACGGCGCGGGCGGCGGGGACCCGGCAGGCGGGGGGTGTCCGCGGTGCGGGAGGCCCCGGTGGGCGCGGTGGCGGCGGGCTGGTTGAGCACGCGGCGACTGTAGGGGCGGCACAGGAGCCGCCCGGGGCCATCCGCGCCCGCGGCGGCATGTCACCCCTCCATCGGGTGAAGGGGCTTGCCCGCGGCCGTACTCGTGCGTACCGCACGGGCGGATGGTGACAGTTGTGACTGTCGGTCCTCAGCCGCCCCGTGCCACCGTCGTGTCGTCCGCAACCGCCGACCTGCCGCCGGCCGAAAGGAGTGTGCGTGGACAAGGGGTATGCCGTGTTCTGCGATGCGGACCGGCACTTCTATGACGCGCCCCACCGGCTGGCCTCCGTCTCGGGCGAGGGCCGTCACTCGGTGTACGCGGCGGCGCGGCGGCCGGTCCCGGAGGGCTGGCAGCGCCACCGGGCGGGCGACTGGCTCGCGCTGCGGCCGGCGGACTGCCGGCTGCCCGACCAGGGGTGGAAAATCCATGTGTCGGCGTGCCTGGACAACGCGGCGTCGGTGCTGGAGCGGGTGTGGGACCACTGTGTCGCCCGCGGCATCGCGTTCAAGTTCGTGCCCAGCCCCTATCTGCTGCACACGCGGAACGCCAAGTACGCCGAACGCAGCGGCAGCGGGAAGTTCATCACCGTCTACCCGGCCAACGACAGCCGGTGCGGCGTCGTCGCGGCCGAGTTGGACGGTCTGCTCGCCGGTGAGGAGGGCCCGTACATCCTCAGCGATGTGCGCTTCGGCGGCGGCCCGGTGTATCTGCGGTACGGCAGCTTCACCCGGCGGCACTGCTATGACGAGCGCGGCGAGCTGACCCCCGCCGTCCGGCGGCCCGACGGCACGCTGGTGCCCGATGTGCGCGGCCCCTCCTTCCAGGTGCCGGACTGGGTCGCCCTGCCGGCGTTTCTGCGTCCCCATGTCGAGGCCCGCGCCTCGGGCCCCCAAGTGGCCGGACTGCCGTACGCGATCGAGCGGGCGCTGCACTTCTCCAACGGCGGCGGGGTGTACGAGGCGCGCGACAAGCGCACCGGCGAGCGGGTGGTGCTGAAGGAGGCGCGGCCGTTCGCCGGGCTGGCGGCGGACGGCGCGGACGCGGTGCGGCGGCTGGAGCGGGAACGCGCGGCCCTGGAGCGGCTGTCGGGCCTGCGCTGCACACCGGAGGCAAAGGACGCGTTCGTCCTCGGCGACCACCGTTTCCTGGTGCTGGAGCATATCGCCGGCAAGCCGCTCAACTCCTTCTTCGCACGCCGCCATCCGCTGATCGACGCCGATCCCGGGCCGGAGCGGCTGGCGGAGTACGCCGCGTGGGCGGTGCGGGTGCACGGACTGGTGGAGGAGGCGGTCGAGGCGGTGCACGGCCGCGGCATCGTCTTCAACGACCTTCATCTGTTCAATGTGATGCTCGACGACGACGAGTCGAGAGCGGTGCTCCTGGACTTCGAGGCGGCCCGCCCCGTGGAGGAGGACGGGCGGCAGACCGTGGCCAACCCCGGCTTTGTCGCGCCGCCGGACCGGCGGGGCCTCGACGTCGACCGGTACGCCCTGGCGTGTCTGCGCCTGGCGCTGTTCATCCCGCTGACCAGTCTGCTCGCGGTCGACCGCGCCAAGGCCGCGCATCTGGCCGAGGCGGCGGCCGGACAGTTCCCCGTCGCGCGGGAGTTCCTCTTCCGCGGGGTGGAGGAGATCCTGCGGGAGCCGTCCGCCTCCCGGTCCGGCCCCCGGTCCGCCGTCCGGTCCGGCCGTCCCGCGCCGGAGCCCCCGGGGAGGCGGTATCTGCCGGCGGAGCCCGGCGACTGGCCGGCCGGCCGGGACTCCCTGGTGCGCGGCATCCTCGCCGCGGCCACGCCGGAGCGCGACGACCGCTTCTTCCCGGGCGACATCGCTCAGTTCGCCGCGGCGGGCGGCGGGCTGTCGTTCGGCTACGGCACGGCCGGAGTGCTGTACGCGCTCGGCGAGAGCGGGGCGCCGCGGTGCGACGAGGCGGAGGAGTGGCTGCTGAAGCGCACCGCGCAGCCCGAGTCGGGGACTCCGCTGGGCTTCTTCGACGGTCTCGCGGGGCTTGCCTGGACCCTGGACCGGCTGGGCCGCCGAGAGCGGGCCCTTCAGCTGGCGGAGCTCGTCCTCAAACAGCCGTGGGACGCGCTGGGCCCCGGTCTGCACAGCGGCGCCGCCGGCCTCGGGCTCGCGCTGGACTCGCTCGCCGCGTCCACCGGGGAACAGGCCCTGCACAAGGCGGCGCTGCGCTGTGCGGACCTGGCGGCCCTGCCGATGCGGCCGCACGGCCGGGAGGCGGCCGGGTCCGCAGGGGCTGCCGGGGCCGCGGGCGGGTATCGGCGTGCGGGGCTGCTGCACGGCGCGTCGGGTCCGGCGCTGCTCTTTCTCCGCCTGTACGAACGCACCGGCGACAGCGGGCTGCTCGACCTGGCCGGCGAAGCCCTCCGCCGCGACCTGGAGCGCTGTGTGACCGGCGCGTACGGCACGCTCCAGGTCGACGAGGGCTGGCGCACCATGCCGTATCTGGGCGCGGGCAGCGTCGGCATCGGGATGGTCCTCGACGACTTCCTCCGGCACCGCGCGGACGCACGGTTCGAGCAGGCCCGCGCCGAGATCGTGCGGGCGGCGCAGGCGACCTTCTGCGCGCAGCCCGGGCTGTTCCGCGGTGCGGCCGGCATGGTGCTGTATCTGAGCCGTACGACCGCGCCCGGCCCGGGCGCCGGCCCCGCCGATGTGCGACGGCAGATCGACGCCCTGGCGTGGCACGCGATGCGCTACCGAGGCCACCTGGCCTTCCCCGGAGAGCAGATGATGCGGCTGTCCATGGATCTGTCCACCGGATCCGCGGGCTGTCTGCTGGCGCTCGCCGCCGCCCTGGGCGACGGCGGAGCGCATCTGCCGTTCCTGCCGCCGCTGAAGCGGCCCCACAAGCCGGCCCCTCGCGGGGCCGAGGCAGAAAACACCGTCCCCACGTAAGGAGAGGAAACGACGATGACGCTTCTTGACCTGCAGTCCCTGGAAACCCCGAAGGAAGAGGCCGTCGGCGATGTGGCCACCGGCAGCCGCGCCAGCCTGCTGCTGTGCGGCGACAGCTCCCTGAGCGTCACCACCTGCAACTGACCCCGCATCGCCCGCCGCAGGTCCCGGCCCCTCGTCGGTCCGGGGCCTGCGGTCCGCCGTGCGGAGGCGACGACGCGACCGACGCAGACGCGAGGAGCGGCCCCACACCATGAGCGCACGCGAGGAGGCGGACGCACACGGCGCGCCGTCCGCGGACCGCCTGCTGCTGCGCGCCGCCCGGCACAGCGCGGGCCGCACGGCAGGCGTGTTCCTGTGCGCGTCGGCCTCCGCCGCCGTCTCGCTCGCCCTTCCCGCCGCCCTGGGCCACACCCTCGATCTGCTGCTGCGGCAGCAGCCCGGAGCGCGGACCTGGCTGCCGGTCTGCACGGTCCTTCTCGCCGCGGAGGTGCTGCTGGACGCGGCCCTCGCCT
The DNA here is from genome assembly GCF_026420845.1 of Streptomyces sp. PR69. Lineage (GTDB taxonomy): Bacteria > Actinomycetota > Actinomycetes > Streptomycetales > Streptomycetaceae > Streptomyces. The sequence goes on from NZ_JAOWCB010000031.1 coordinate 42,034, forward strand.
TCCTGTCCGGGGCGGCGGGCGCGCACTCGACGGCGTGGCTGCGGTCCGCGGGCGTACGGCGGCTGCTGGCGGCGGCGCCGGACCGGGCCGCGCGCTTCTCCCCCGGCGATGTGGCCACCCGCATGTCGGCGCACGCCACCGAGGCGGGGGCCGCGCCGGCCGCCGCGGGACAGCTCGCGGCGTCGGTGCTCGCGCCGTCCGGAGCGCTGATCGCCCTCTTCGTGATCGACCCGTGGACCGGGCTGGCGTTCACGGCCGGGCTGCCCGCGCTGGCGCTGCTGCTGCGCGCCTTCGCCCGGCACTCGTCCGACAGCGTCGCCCGCTATCAGCGCGTCCAGTCCGAGATCGCGTCCCGGCTGCTGGAAGCCCTGGGCGGGGCGCGGACGATCGCCGCCGCCGGGACGGCCGGCCGGGAGCGGGAGCGGATCCTCGCGCCGCTGGGTGAACTGGCCGTACAGGGGCGGCGCATGTGGCGGGTGCACGGCAGCGCGGTGGCACGCAGCGGTGTGCTGATGCCGCTGCTGATCACCGTGGTGCTGGCGGTCGGCGGGGCCGGTGTGGGCTCCGGCAGGCTCAGCGTCGGCGAGCTGCTGGCGGCCTCCCGTTACGCGGCTCTCGCGGCGGGCGCCGGCGCGGTCGCCGGGCATCTCGGAGCGCTGGTGCGCGGCAGGGCGGCGGCCCGGCGCACCGCCGAGCTGCTGGCGCTTGAGGCCGTGCGCTACGGGCGGACGCGACTGCCGCGCGGCGGCGCGGGCACGCTCGAACTGCGCGGGGTACGGGTGGAGCGCGACGGACGGCGGGTGCTCGACGGGGTCGATCTGCTGGTGCCGGGAGGCAGCACCGTGGCCGTCGTGGGGCGTTCGGGGGCGGGGAAGTCGACGCTGGCGGCGGTCGCCGGACGGCTGGCCGATCCCGACCGGGGCGAGGTGCTCCTCGACGGGGTACGGCTGGACCAGGTGGAGCACCGGGAGCTGCGGTGCGAGGTCGGGTACGCCTTCGAACGGCCTGTGCTCTTCGGCTGCGCCGTCGGCGACGCGGTGGCCTGGGGGGCCGAGACCGTCTCGCCCGCGCGGGTCAGGGCGGCGGCGCGGGCCGCGGGCGCGGACGGCTTCCTGCGGCTGCTTCCCCACGGCTATGACACGCCCGTCGGCCGGGTTCCGCTGTCCGGCGGCGAGCTTCAGCGGCTGGGGCTGGCGCGGGCCTTCGCCCATGCGGGGCGGCTGCTGGTCCTCGACGACGCCACATCCAGTCTGGACACGGCGACCGAGCGGGAGGTGGTCAGGGCGCTGGTGCGTCAGGTGCGTCCCGGCACCCGGCTGATCGTCGCCCACCGGCCGTCCTCGGCCGCCCGGGCGGATGCGGTGGTGTGGCTGGAATCCGGGCGGATACGGGCGGTGGGCGGGCACGCCGACCTGTGGCGGAACGCCGCGTACCGTGCCGTGTTCGCCGGTGACGACCCGGCTGCCGGTGACGGCGCGCTTCCCGGTGACGACGCGTCTCCCGGTGGCGGCGCGCTTCCCGGTGGGGATTCGGCGGAACGGCGGCCTGTCCCATGAAGCCGATCGCTGCCGCCCGGGCGGCGACGGCGCAGAAGCTCACCGTCACTTTGGCCCGCGGCCCCGGCGGCCTGGGCGCGGGTGCGGGCGGTGGCGGAACGGACGGCGGGCGCGGGGCGTCGGCCCGGCTGCTCCCGCAGGCCCGGCGTTTCCTCGCACGCCGCAAGGGCGTGCTGGCCAGGCTGGCGGTGTGGTCGCTGCTGGAGTCCGCGCAGACGTTCCTCGGCGGCTACTGTCTGGCGCAGGCCCTGGACCGGGGGTTCCTGGCGGGACGCACGGACGTGGGGCTGCTGTGGCTGACGGCCGCCGCGGTGGCGGTCCTGGCCGGGGGGCCGGTCGTGCGAGGGGTGTTCGCCCAGCTGGCGGAGCTGGTTGAGCCGTTGCGGGACGGTCTGGTCCGCAGAGCCGTGGCCGTCGCGCTGCACGAGGCGACCGAGGGCGGCGCGGCGCGGGCGGCGACGCGGGGGCACAGCGCGGTCGTCTCGCGGCTGACGCACCAGACTGAGATCGCCCGGGACTCCTTCGCCGGACTCGTCTTCACCGCCCGGTCGTTCGTGTTCACCGCCGCGGGCGCACTGGCCGGTCTGGTCTCGCTCGCACCGCAGCTGCTCGTGGTCGTACTGCCGCCGCTGGCCGCGGGACTGCTGCTGTTCCTCGCCACGCTGCGGCCGATGGCGGCGGCCCAGCGGCGGTTCCTGGACCGCGACGAGGCGTTCGCCGAACTGGCCGGGTCCTTGCGGACCGGGCTGCGGGACATCGTGGCGTGCGGCACGCAGCCCGCCATGGAGCAGGAGGCACAGCACCTGATCGGGCAGGCGGCGGCAGCGGCGCGGTCGCTGGCCCGCTGGGCGGCCGTCCGCACGCTGGCACTGGGCGTGGCCGGGCAGCTTCCCGTCCTCGTGCTGCTGGCCGCCACCCCGTGGCTGCTGGAGCAGGGCGTCACCGCGGGCGCGCTGCTGGGCGCGCTCGCCTATCTGGCGCAGGCGCTGCTGCCCGCGCTCCATGCGCTGATGACGGCGGTGGGGGCGGCGGGGGCGCGGCTGCTGGTGGTGCTCGACCGCCTGGCCGGTCAGCAGCCGCCCATGCCGGCGGAGGCCGGGGCCCGCGCGGCGGACCGGGGGGCTTCTCCCCCGCCCCTCCCCCTGTGCCCTGGGGGCGTGGGGGACCCCCACATCCCGCAACCGGGGGCACGCCCCCAGACCCCCCGTACGGCCTTCGGCCGTGTCCTCAAACGCCGGACGGGCTGGATCTTCCGGCCCGTCCGGGACAGTTCGAGGCGCGAGGGGCCGCGCAGTCCGGCTTCGTCCGGGGGTACCCCCGGACGAAATCCGGAGCAGACTGAGGCACGGGGGTCCGGGGGCGGAGCCCCCGGAAACGGGGTCCGGGGCGGAGCCCCGGCGGCAAGCGGCCCGGCGGTCGAGTGCCGGGCGGTGACCGTGTCGTACGGGCCGCGTACCCGCCCGGTCGTGAATCGTCTCGATCTGACGGTGCGGGCCGGCGAGCACCTCGCCGTCGTGGGGCCGAGCGGGGCCGGCAAGTCCACGCTGACGCATGTGCTGTCCGGACTGCTCACCCCTGACGAGGGGGCCGTATGGCTGGCGGGAGAGCCGGTCGACGCCATGACCGCGGCCGAACTGGCGCAGCGGCGTGTGCTCATACCGCAACAGGCGTATCTGTTCACGGGCACCGTCCGTGAGAACCTCTTGCAGCTGAACCCCGACGCCTCCTCCAGCGACGGGGCAGCGGCCGTGGACGCCCTGGGGCTCGGCCCGCTGACAGCCCGCATCGGCGGTCTGGACGCCATGCTCGACCCGGCTGTGCTTTCCGAAGGCGAACGTCAACTGCTGTGCCTGGCGCGGGCCTACGCCGCACCCGCCCCGCTGCTCATCCTGGACGAGGCCACCTGTCATCTCGATCCGGCGGCCGAGGCGCGGGCCGAACGTGCGCTGGCCGAACGGCCCGGAACGCTGCTGGTGGTGGCGCATCGGCTGTCGTCCGCCCGCCGCGCGGACCGCGTTCTCGTACTGGACCCGGCGGGGGCCGTGTGCGGCACGCACGAGGAGCTGCTGCGCCGGTCGGCCCGCTACCGCGAGCTCTTCGCCCACTGGCAGGGCGGACCCTGAGCGGGGGCGGGCCGGTCACATCCAGCCCGCGCTCTGGGAGATGCGGATCGCGTCAACCCGGTTGCGCGCGCCGACCTTGCGGGTGGCCGCCGCCATGTAGTTGCGCACCGTCCCGCGCGACAGATGAAGCGAGACCGCTATCTCGGCGATCGACGCCCCGTGGGCCGCCTGGGTCAGCACGGCGAGCTCCCTCGGGGTCAGCGGCATCTGGGCGGCCTGCAGAAAGCCGAAGGCGAGCGATTCGTCGATGAACCGCTCGCCTTGCGCGACCTGGTGGACGGCCTGCAGTAATCGGCGCGGCGAGCCCTGCTTGTCGACGTACCCGACCGCGCCGGCGTCGAAGGCACGCCGCAGCGTGCCGGGGCGCTGCGGCGCGGCGAGCACCACCAGGGCGCCTGCGGTGCGGCGCGTTCCGGACCGGTCGGCCACCCCGGCGGCGGCCGCGGCTCCCGTACCGGCACCCCTACCGGCTCCCGTACGGGCGCCTGGGAGGGCCGCCGCCCCCAGGCAGTCGGCGTCCGCGACGCAGACGTCCACGTTCCCGTCTCCGCCCCCGTCCCCGTCCCCGTCCGCGGCATCGCCGCCGCGCCAGGCGGCGTCCCAGGAAGCGGAGGAAACCTCCAGCGAGCAGTCCGACGTGAGCAGGGCTTCCAGCGCGGACCTCAACAGCCGCTCCTCATGCACAACCAAGACACGGATCATTGCCATCCCTTCGCGTCTGCAACGCAGTTATTGTGCAGACCGCGGCGACCGCCCGCGACCCCGCACCACCTCCTGCCCAGGCCGACCCGGCCGCAACACATCGATCCGTGTGACCACATGCACACACAGCGGAGCGGCGGCCTCGTGGCGGCTGCCGCGCGTTCCGCCGGTTCCGGCATGGGGGCTGTTTGCCGGATCGGCAAAGAACATTGCTCTGCCCAGGAGAGTGAGCGCACCATCTCCGCATCTTCGGAAACGGAGGTACGGCGCATGATGGGATGGAATGGGAGCAATAGTGATGAAAACCTCACAGGATGGCGAGAAGCGCTACGACGTCGTGGTCGTGGGCGGCGGGGCGGCCGGTCTCAGCGGGGCGCTGACGCTGGGGCGTGCACGGCGGTCGGTCGTGGTGGTGGACGCGGGCGAGCCGCGCAACGCGCCTGCCGAAGGCGTGCATGGCTATCTGGGCCGGGAGGGTGTCGACCCGCGTGAGCTGCTGGCCGCCGGGCGGGCCGAGGTGCGGCGCTACGGCGGGGTGTTCCGGGATGCGTCGGCCGTGGCGGTGGAGCGCTGCGACGACGGAGGGTTCCGGATCGCCCTGGACGACGGGGGCGCGGTGCACGGCAGGCGGCTGCTGGTGACCGCGGGGCTGGTGGACGAGCTGCCCGAGGTGCCGGGGCTGGCCGCGCTGTGGGGCAAGGACGTGCTGCACTGCCCGTACTGCCATGGCTGGGAGGTGCGGGACCAGCCGGTCGGGGTGCTGGCGACGGGGCCGCTCGCGGTGCGGCAGGCGCTGCTGTGGCGGCAGTGGAGCGAGGATGTGACCTACTTCCGGCACACCGCGCCCGAGCCTGACGAGGAGCAGTACGAGCAGCTCGCCGCGCGGGGCATCGGCGTCGTGGAGGGCGAGGTGGCGGCGGTGGAGACGGCTGCCGGCGGCAGGCTGAGCGGAGTGCGGCTGGCGGGCGGAACGACTGTGCCGTGCCGGGCGCTTGCCGTCGCCCCGCGTTTCACCGCACGGGTCGGCTTCCTCGCCCCGCTCGGGCTGGAGCCGGTCGAGCAGGAGTCGAACGGCCATGTCATCGGCAGTGCCCTGGCCGTGGACGCCTCGGGGGCGACGGCCGTCCCGGGCGTATGGGCAGCCGGCAACGCCGTCCAGCTGATGGAGCAGGTCGTGGGCGTCGCCGCGGCGGGGGCGCGGACCGCCGCGGCCGTCAACGCGGACCTGGTCGCGGAGGAGACCCGCCGGGCCGTGGCCGCCCGCCGCGGGCCGTTCTCCCCGGAGAGCGAACGGGCGGTGTGCGAGCGGGTGCTCGGGGCCCGGCGGCACGGCCTCTGACCGCGCGCGGCCGGCGGTGAGACGCACGGTGCGCTGCCGACGGCCCGCCGCTCGGCCCATGGGCGGCGCACCGGTGCGGTCGTGGTCATCCGCTTTCCCCGGCCTGCCGCTCCGCCGCGAGCCCGGCTGGGCGGCCGCCGCTCTGGCTCAGCATGTCGACCAGGCGGAGGACCTCCATCGGGAGCGGGAAGATGAGGGTGGAGTTCCGCTCGCTGGAGATCTCGCTCATGGTGGAGAGGATGCGCAGATGCATCGCGGCCGGGTGGCCTTCAAGGCGTACCGCCGCGTCCGCCAGGGTCTCGGCGGCCTCGAACTCGCCCTTGGCGTGGATGACCTTGGCACGCCGGTCGCGCTCCGCCTCGGCCTGGCGGGCCATGGCCCGGCGCATGGCCTCGGGCAGTTCGACGTCCTTGACCTCGACCAGGGTGACCTTGACGCCCCAGGGGTTGGTGACCTCGTCGATGATCTGCTGGAGCCGCTGGTTGATCTCGTCGCGGTTGACCAGCAGCTCATCCAGGTCGACCTGGCCGAGGATGCTGCGCAGCGTCGTCTGGGCGATCTGCGAGGTGCCCTTGACATGGTCTTCTATGGCGACGACGGAGCGGTTGGGGTCGACGACGTTGAAGTAGGTCACGGCGTTGACGCGCACGGTGACGTTGTCCTTGGTGATGACGTCCTGCGGCGGGATGTCCATGGTGACCGTGCGCAGGGAGACCCGTACCAGCCGGTCGACGACGGGGATGATGAAGAACAGCCCCGGTCCTTTCGCGCCGATGATCCGGCCGAGACGGAAGATCACCCCGCGCTCGTACTCGGGCACGATCTTCACGGACATCATCAGCAGAAGCAGCACGATGAGGGCCGCGACGGCGATGCCTGTCCAGGCGGCGTTCATGACGGACTCTCCTTCGGGTGTGACGGACTCCGGCCGGGGGGAGGCGCGGGTTCTACGACGAGATCCAGGTCCTCGCGGGCGACGACGCGCACCCATGCGCCGTTCACCAGGGGGCTGCCGTCGCGGCTGCGGACCGTCCACCAGGCCCCTTCGAGCAGCACCTGGGCCCGGTCGCCCCGGGCGGCGGCGACCGTCGCCTCCTGGCCGATCAGCACGTCCCCGCCGCTGGTGACGGGGGCGCGCCGGGCCCGCCAGGCGAGGCGTCCCGCGAGGAGGGAGCCCCCGCCGACGACGAGGGCGGTCGGCCACAGGACGGCGGGGTCGACGCCCGTCTCGCCGCGGAAGAGGAAGACGCCGGAGAGCACCAGGGCGACGGTTCCCCCGGCGGCGAACACTCCGACGCCGGGTGTCAGCACCTCTCCGGCGAAGAGCGCCGCGGCCAGTCCGAGCAGGAGCAGGCCGGCCGCGTTGAACGGCAGCACGCTCAGGGCGACGAAGCCGAGGATGAGCAGGACCACCCCGATGATGCCGCCGAAGCCCATGCCGGGGCTGGCCAGTTCGTAGATCACGGCGAGGGTGCCGAGCGACAGGAAGAGAAAGGCCAGTTCGGGGCTGGCGAGGAATTGCCGTATCTCGCCGAAGAAGCCGAGGTCGTACTCCTCGATCTGCGCGCCCTCCGTGTGCAGCACGGTCTGCTGGCCCTGCGCGAGGGTCACGGTCCGTCCGTCGACAGCGGCGAGCAACTCGGTGCGGGAGGCCGCGGTGATGTCGGTGACGCCTCGCCGCAGCGCCTCCCGGTCGGACACGGAGAGCCCGTCGCGGACCATGTCGTCGGCGAACTCCACACTGCGGCCGCGCTGCTCGGCGATCGCGACGGCGAACGCGGCGGAGTCGTTCACCACCTTCTCGCTGGCGGTCTCGCCCTCGCCGGTGACGGGTGTCCCCGCGCCGATGTGGGTGCCGGGCGCCATGGCCGCGATATGGGCGGCCATGGTGATGTACGCGCCCGCCGACGCGGCGCGCGCTCCGGAGGGGGTGACGTACACGATCACGGGGACATCGGCGCCGAAGAACCCCTGGACGATCTCCCGGGTCGAGGTGAGGAGCCCGCCCGGGGTGTTCAGCTCGACGAGGAGCGCCGCGTGGCCCTCGCGCTCCGCCTCGCGTATGCCGTCCTCGATATGGGCGGCGATGACCGGTGTGATGGTGTCGTCGACACGGGTGGCCAGGACGGTGGGGCGGTCCTGCGGCTGTGCGGGGCGGTCCGCGGCGGCGGGCAGGGCGAGCAGACAGACGAGCAGCGTCAGCAGCGCCCGCACGGACAGCCGCAGGGCTGCCGGCGTGAGGCGCGCCGGGGCCGGGCATTGCTGCTGCACGGTGCCCACCGTCCTATCGCCGGGGATGGGCGGGTACCCGTGCGAGGTGGCGGCATGCGGACGGTGGCGTACGGGCGGGGCCGGCGGGGCGTGCGTGTCGGGGGCGTACGGGCGGGCGGGGCGCGGTCAGTCCGGTACGGAGGCGCGGCGGTGGGGGACGTAGCCGTAGGCGAGCCCGACGGCCAGCGCTCCCCGGTCGCCGCGAGCAGCACGGCGGCCGGGCTGACGCTCCGGTGCAGCAGCCACGCCCCCAGCAGTCCGCCGGTGAACATCGCGCCCGCGGCGGCCGCCCGCCTGCCCTGATGCCGGGGGCCGGAGGGAGTCTTCGCCGTGGACGGGGCGCGCGGCGGGACGCTGAGGAAGGCGGTGAGGGTGCTGGTGACCACCACCGTGGGCACATCCCGCACCCGGGCCCTCATGGCCGCGACCGCCTGCAGGCCCATGGCCGCGGCCACGGTCGCGGTCACCGCGCAGTGCCTGGGGGTCAGGGTGCGGCCGGCCGCCTCGATGCCCCAGCCGGCCAGCCCCGCGACGCCCAGCAGGGCGGCCTCCGCGCACAGGGCGCCGATCAGCCAGCGGTGTCCGCGGGCCTCGGTGCGCGCCATGAAGCGGGTGCCGAGGACCACTCCCGTCGCAGATTGCCGGTCTGCACGGCGGTGAAGACGGGGCCCAGCACCAGGAAGCTGACGGCCTCGACGACGCCGGTGGTCACGGTGAGCGCCACCATGGCCGAGGTGAGGGCGACGCCGGCTGCGGTCTCATATCGCGGAATCTACGGCCGCCGGCGCAGTGCGGCCAGTCGTGATCCGCTGACCGTCAGTGATACTTCTGGACTTTGGCGCTCCGTTCCTCTCAGCATGGGAGCGTCATGTCCCTGTCCCGAGCTGTCGCCGCCTCTTTCGCGAGCGCGCTGGTCATCGCCCTCGCGGCGTGTTCCGGCGGCCGCCCCGCAGACGGCGAGTCCGCCGCGGCGGCTCCGGCCGCGGTGGCTGCCCCACCGGCTGACGGGCCTTCTGCCGCGCCGTCTCCGGCTGCGGACGCCGCGGCCGCCGCGGCCCTTCAGGACCGGAAGCCCTCTGCCGAGCCGAGCGGCTCCGCCGACCCGCGCACCCAGGCCGCGTCGCTGTCGATACCCGCGATCGGGGTGAAGGACCTGCGGGTCGTTCCGTACGAGGGCACGACCGACGACTGGCCGGGCACCCGCATCCAGGACCGCGGCGTGGCCGCGAGCCCCTACGGCGACGGGGGCGGCGTCGGCCCTGGCGAGACGGGCAACTACCTGGTCACGGCGCACCGGCTGTCGGCAGGCGGCCCGCTGCGCGATCTGCCGTCGCTTGACGAGGGCGACATGGTGTACGTCGAGTTCGACGGCACGGTCTACGCCTACGAGATCACCGAGACCCGTACGACGTCGTTCCGGTCGGAGCGCTCGCTGGCCGAACAGCGGGCCGCCGTGCCCGGCTTCCCCGGCGAGAAGCCCACCGAGGCGATGATCACCATCTCCACCTGTGCGACGCCGGAGGACGATGCGGCGGGTAACTTCTGGCGGGATGCCAAGGGGAATCCGGAGCATCGGATCGACAAGGTCGGGGTGCTGCGCGAGTAGGCGGTGGCCGGTGGGTTTTCCCCCCACCCCGCCCCTTCCCGTAACCGGGGCTCCGCCCCAGACCCCGTCTCCCGGGGGCTCCGCCCCCGAACCCCCGCGCCTCAAACTCCCCCAGACTCCGTCCGGAGGTACCCCCAGGCGGGGCTGGGTTTCAGGCCCCGCACCTCAAACTCCCCCAGACTCCGTCCGGGGGTACCCCCAGGCGGGGCTGGGTTTCTGACTTCTGCGCCTCAGTCGCCGGCGGGGCTTGATTGGCGCAGCCCGGTTCAGCCCGGTGGGGGCTCCGTGGGGGCACGTCCGTGGGGGTCCCCACGGACGGAGTCTGGGGGAGGTGGCTGGGGGGAGACTGAGGACACGGCCGAAGGCCGTGCAGGGGCGGGCGGCGTGAAGCGGCGACCGCCAGGGGCGCGGGGCGTCAGCGCCGCCGCGCAGCGCCTAACCTGGGAGCATGGCCGGCGGGTTGGTCAGGCTGTTTCTCTGCGGCGATGTGATGCTGGGCCGCGGGGTCGATCAGATTCTGCCGCATCCCGGCGATCCGGAGCTGCACGAGCCCTACATGGACGACGCACGCGCCTACGTGGGCCTCGCGGAGCGCGTGAACGGGCCGATTCCGCGGCCCGTGGGTTTCGCCTGGCCGTGGGGGGAGGCGCTGGACGTCCTCGATGCGGCCGGTGTCGGCGTCCGGATCGTCAATCTGGAGACTTCGGTCACCACGAGCGACGACTTCGCGCCAGGCAAGGGCATCCACTACCGGATGCACCCCGCCAATCTGCCGTGTCTGGCCGCGGCCCGCCCCGACGTCTGTGTGCTGGCCAACAACCATGTGCTGGACTTCGGGCGGAGCGGGCTGGCTGAGACCCTGGACGCCCTGCGGGGCGCGGGGCTGGTGACCGCGGGCGCCGGGCGGGATGTGGGGGCCGCGCGGCAGCCGGCGAGCGTCCCGTACGGGTCGGGCGAACGCACGGGCCGGGTGCTCGTCTTCTCCTTCGCCATGCCGACCAGCGGCGTCCCGGACGGCTGGGCCGCGGGACAGGACCGCAGCGGAGTCGACTGGGTGGCCGGACCCACGCAGGACGCCGCCGCGGAGATCTCCGGCCGGGTCCGCCGGGCGCGGCGGCCGGGCGATGTGGCGGTGGCCTCGGTCCACTGGGGGCCCAACTGGGGTTACCGCGTGGCCCGCGAGGAGGTGCGGTTCGCGCACGCCCTCCTCGACGGCGGGGTCGACATCGTGCACGGCCACTCGTCGCACCATCCGCGCCCTGTGGAGGCGTACGGCCGCGGGCTGGTCCTCTACGGCTGCGGCGATCTGGTCGACGACTACGAGGGGATCAGCGGGCACGACGCGTACCGGGACGATCTGCGGCTGCTGTATCTGGTGTCGGTGGACGCCGCCGCCCCCGGCGGGGCCGCCGTCCGCGAGGTGCGGATGGCCGTGCTGCAGGCGCGGCGGATGCGGCTGGAGCATGCCGCCCAGGAGGACCGCGCATGGCTGCGGACGGTCCTCGACCGGGTCAGCCGCCCGTTCGGCTCCCGTGTCGGGCTGACGCCGGACGGCATGCTGACCCTCGCCGGGGAGCGCCTTGGCGGGCCGGATGCGTACGCTTGACACAGACGCACCGTCCGGGTCCGGGAGGCTCCTCATGGCCCGCGTTCACCGCTATCACCTCGACCGCGACGGTCACTCGGTGACCGTGCGCCCCGGACACGCGGCCCGGGACATCGAGCTGCTGGTGGACGGCAAGGTCGTCGGCTACCGGCGGGGCTCGGCCAAGGGGCCCGCCGTGCTGGCGGCGGAACTGCCGGGCGATCCGCCGCGGCCCTTCACCGTCACGATCGATCCTCCCTCGCCGTCCGGGAGCGTCCCCGTGTGCGCCATGCACATCGACGGCCAGGTCCTCCGCGTCCCTCCCGTGCCGCCCGGGCCGCCGGCGAGCGCCCAGCATGCGCCGCGCTCCGCCGACGGGCCGTTCGGGCCGGTGCGCTGGGTGCGAAGACTTCTGCGCCGCCGCCTCCGGCACGGCCTCCACCGCCTCTAGGGCGGCGGGAGCCGCGGGCCGCCGGGCAACAACAGCACGCCGACACGGCCGTGCTTCGCGACAGGAGGCGTCATGACCTTCGTCCAGATCATCGACTGCAAGACCAGCAGGCTGGATGAGCTGAACGGCCTGATGGACAGCTGGGTCCAGGCGACCCAGGGCAAGCGGACCGCCACCCACTCGATCGTCGGGCGGGACCGCTCCGACTCCACGCATGTCCTGGAGATCGTGGAGTTCCCCTCGTACGAGGAGGCGATGAAGAACTCCAACCTGCCGGAGACCGACCGGATCTTCCGGGAGATGGTGGCGCTCTGCGACGAGATGCCGTCCTTCATGGACCTCGACGTCGTCCGGGACGAGCAGCTCAACAAGATCGCCGTGAAGACCTTCGTGGAGGAAGTGATCAACAAGGGCGACATCGACGCGATGGACGGGCTGTGCACCGCCGGCTACCGCGAGCACGACCCCTCCCTGTCCTCGTACGACGTGGATCTCGCCCGGGCCAAGCAGGAGAACCGGGAGATCATGGAGGCGTTCCGGCCGAGCGCCACCGTGGAGAGCATGATCGCCGAGGGCGACACGGTGTGCCTGCGGTTCTCGTTCAAGGGCCGTCATGTGGGCACGTACAAGGGCATCGAGGCGACGGACCGCGAGGTGTCGGGAACCGGCCATGCGACGTTCCGCTGCGAGGGCGGCAAGCTCGCGGAGAGCTGGTGGAACGTGGACGACATGGGCCTGATGCAGCAGCTGGGCGTCGTGGAAGGGCCGTGACCTGAGGTACTTCCGCCGAGCGGAGGCGCCGCCGCCGAGGACGGCCGGCTGAGGTCCGCAGAAGCCGGTCAGGCGGCTGCCGGCGGCCCGGCCCAGGGGTTGGCCGGGGCCGCCGGGGGCATCCGTGGGGTGTGCGGTGCCCGAACTGAACACCCTGGGGCGGCGAGGAGGAGGCCGTCCCTTGGTGTTCGGTTCACCTGACCCTTGAGGCTCCGTCGCATGTGCTGTTCCGGCTCAGCTGCTCCGGGGCCCTGGGCTCCACCACGCAGTAAATATATTTACCGCCAAGTAGGCAAGGGCATGAAAAATTTCATGCACTCGCCGGGCCGAAAATATCCTCCCCGGCCCGCCGAGGAGGCTGCTGTGCCTTGAGTCGGTGCGCGGTCGGCGCGCGGTCAGTCACTCGAGGAAGAAGTCGTGCTGCTCCGCCGCCTGTTCGTATTTCTCCAGGCGGAGCTGGGTGCGTTCGGGGTCGGCGTCGGCCATGGCCTGGAGGATCGCCGCGGTCAGCACCCCCGGCGCCGCATAGGAGTCGAAGACGAGCCGCGATCCGGTCCCGGCGGTGAACGCGATGTCGGCCTCCTCGACCAGCGGCCCCAGCGACAGATCCGTGATCAGGGCGACGCGGAGCCCGGTGCTGCGCGCGGCCCGCATCGCCGCCAGGGTCTCATTGGCGTGCCGGGGCATCGCGAAGGCCAGGACCCAGCTGCCGCCCGCCTCACGGGACTGCAGCAGCGCGTCATTGGCCACGCTGCCGCCGCGTGAGACGAGCCGCACGTCCGGGTGGATGCGGCGCGCCGCGTAGGCGAAGTACTCGGCGAGGGAGACGGAGATCCGCAGGCCCAGCACGGTCAGCGGCACGGAGCGGGCCAGCTCGCGCCCGACGTCGAGGACCTGGTCGGTGTCGGCGAAGACCCGGCGCAGGCTCTCCAGATTGGCGATCTCGGCGTCCACGGCCGCCTGGAGCTCATTGCGGCGGTCCTCCCTGCGCATGTCCGGAGTGCCGGCCACGGCGCTCAGGGCGATGGGCTGGAGCGCCTCGCGCAGCGCGGGGAAGCCGCTGAAGCCGAGGGAGGTCGCGAAACGGGTCACCGACGGCTGGCTGACGCCCACGCGCTCCGCGAGCTCCGTGATCGACAGAAACGCCGCCTCGGTGAGGTGGTCGGTGATGTACTGCGCGATGCGCCGCTGCGCGGGCGACAGCCGATGGCCCCCGAAGAGGGTGCGTACGGTCTGGGCGGGGGTCGGCTCCTCGCCCGGGAAGTGCCGGCCCGGAGTGATCGCGGACGCCTGCGCGCGTGCCTGCTGCCCTGATGGCACCGGTGTGCCTCCTTCTCATCCCACGTGTGCTCAACATAGCTGACGCACTGTGGTCATCATCAGGGCCGAAGTCCACGAGCGCCCCGGCCGGAGACCGGCCGGGGCGTGGGGTGCGTAGGCGCAGTGTGCGTGCGCACCGTGGGGGTCGGGGCTGGGCGACTGCGAGGGCGCTAGGCCGTTCGCGGCGGCCCTAGGCCCGTTCGCGGCGGCCCGCCGCCACCGCGGTCATCGCCAGGCCGAGCAGCACTGCCACGCCGCCGACGATGACGTTGTTGACGATGGTGCGGGTGGTGTCCACAGCTCCGGACACGACCCAAGGAGCGATGATCGTCCATGCACCGATGGCGACGGCGCAGTAGGCCATGGCGTGGGTCTGCTCGTATGCCGAGCGGAATCCTCCCATGCACAGGGCATAGGCGACGCCGACGATCAGGTTGCTCACGGCCAGCGTGGTGAGGCCGTTGAAGCCGACGATCCATGGCGATGCCGCCAGGTACAGACCTGTGAGCAGAGCCAGGGCCTCAACGCCCTGCGCGATGGGGGTGCTCGTCGCCCGTTCGAAACGGGTGCGCATTTCTGCCAGGTCGGGGTGTTGCTCAATGCTGCTCGGGTGGGTGGTCATTGCGGGCCGCCTCCTGTTGAGAAGCCTTTATCTGCCCTTTAAGTCCTATATACGCTTATTCGGGCCTTAAGGTCAACGGGCCACCGGGCCCTCTCTTCCGCCGGTCGGCACGGGAACCCGGTGCGCACACCGCCGCGTCGCAGTACAGACAGACGAACATGATCGAACAGAGGGGCGGGGCGGGAGCCGATGAGGCCGGGCAGCGGCGGCACACGATGGCGCTGGACGTATGGAAGACCCACGGCGGCGGCCGCCGCATGTGCGGCGCTGCTGCTCGCATGGCCGTCCGCCGTGCCGAACACTCCGGGCCGCCTCGGCAGCCTCCTGGAGACCTTTCTGCCCTGGCTCGGGCTGGTGACGCCCGTCCTGCTGGGCCTGGCCCTGCTGCGCCGGTCGGCGTCCGCGCTGCTCGCCTCGGCGCTGGCCGCCGCCGTATGGCTCGCCGTCTTCGGACGGCTGCTGCTGCCCGCCGACAGCGGCGGCGGGCGGTACGAGCTGACCGCGGTGCAGCACAACGTCAGCGATGAGAACGCCGATCCGCGCGGCACCGCACGGGCGCTGCGCGCCGCCGGGCCGGAGCTGGTGGGCCTGCAGGAGGTGACGCCCGCCGCCCGGCCGGTCTACGAGGCGGAGCTCGGCCCCGGCCTTCCCCACCATGCCGTGATCGGCACGGTCGGCCTCTGGTCGGCGTACGAGCTGACCGACGTACGCCCCCTGGACATCAAACCGGACGGCATCGGGGACGGCTGGCAGCGGGGGCTGCGGGCGACGGCGCGCACGCCGCGGGGGGACGTCGCCGTGTTCGTCGCCCATCTGCCGTCGGTGCGCATCGGGCTGAAGGGCGGCTTCGCATCCGCCTGGCGGGATGAGAGCGCGGCCCTCCTCGCGGCGGCCCTGACGGCGGAGCGGCTGGACCGGGTGATCCTGCTCGGAGATCTCAACAGCACGGTTGACGACCGGGCGCTCGCGCCGGTGCTCGCTCAGACGGCCGCGCCCGCGTCGGGATTCGCGCTCAGCTGGCCCGCGGGCTTCCCGGTGGCGCGGATCGACCAGGTGCTGGCCCGGTCGGCGACCGTGGCGGAGGTCCGTACGCTGCCGGCGACCGGAAGCGACCATCTGCCCGTCGCCGCCCGCGTGCGCCTGTGAGTCAGCGCCTTGTGAGTCAGCACCCTGCGAGTCAGGCGGTCATCGAGCGGAGCGTCCGCTCCCGTACGACGTCGAGGAAGTCGGGCACCTCGTCCATGTCCTTGCCGACGCAGCGCACGATCAGGCCCATCACATCGCCCACGGACATGGCGCCGACCACCGGGTGGACATGGGCCAGTTCGATCCGCTGCTCGATCCGCTCCACCATGAGCAGCGCGAGCCGGAGTTCGGGGACGTTGTTGGTGTTGCCGAAGCTGAGGCCCTTCTTGATGACCCACATCTCCGGGATGACCGCGCCGAAGACGAGCAGATGGGCCAGTGCGTACATGGCGCGGGTGATCTCCCTGGCCGCCTCCT
Source organism: Streptomyces sp. PR69 (assembly GCF_026420845.1). Taxonomy (GTDB): domain Bacteria; phylum Actinomycetota; class Actinomycetes; order Streptomycetales; family Streptomycetaceae; genus Streptomyces. Next base: position 57,883 of record NZ_JAOWCB010000031.1, read on the forward strand.
CGTCCTCCTCCTCGCCGTGGAGGGCGGCGAGCGCGTCGGTGTCCTCCTTCAGGTGCGCCTGCATCAGTGCGATGCCGTGCAGCACTTCTTCCCTGGTGTACGGCCGGTCCGCTTCGCCGGACATGGCACCAACTTCCCCTCCGGGTACGGTCATCAAGGCTTACACAGTGTGACAGGCAGGCCCGAGCCGCCGCGACGTTTTGTGAGAGAGAGCGCACGGATCGTGATGTCCCCCTGCCGCCGGGAGCAGAAGGAGCGGACCGGCCGCGAGTTGATTTCCGGTCAGAATCTGGTCTGGACCAGAGTATTGCCCTGTTCGGGCCATGCGGTGAAGCTCGCCTTATGGACCTGGAGCTGCGGCATTTGAAGACGATCAGCGCCATCGCCGATGCGGGCAGCCTGACCAAGGCGGCCACCGCTCTCGGCCTCGCCCAGCCCGCCCTGAGCGCTCAGCTGAAGAGGATCGAACGGTCTCTGGGCGGGCCGCTGTTCGAGCGCGGGCGGCACGGGGTGCGGGCCACCGCCCTCGGTGAGCTGGTGCTGGACCGGGCCAGGATCGTGCTGCCCGCGGTGAGCGAACTGCAGAGGGACGCCGTACGGTTCTCGCTCGCCGCGGACCGCCGCCGGTTCCGGCTCGGCGGCACGCACGGCCCGCTGCTGGGCGCACTGGTGGACCGGCTCGCCGCCGCCCACCCGGGGACTCCGGTCACCACACAGACCTCCTGGTCCGAACGGGAGATCGCCGCCTCCGCGGCCGACGGCAGACTGGACTTCGCGCTCGTGGGCGCGTGCGGGGCGGCCTCTCCGCCGGAGAGCGAGCGGCTCATCTGGCGGGAAGTCGCCGTCGACCCCGTCTTTGTCATGCTCGCCGCCGACCATCCCCTCGCCGGGCGGCCGCAGCTCGATCTCGCCGAGCTGGCGGCGGAAGCCTGGACCGATGTGCCGGGCGACGGGTGCTTCGCCGACTGCTTCACCGCGGCCTGCGCCCGTGCGGGATTCGCCCCGGCGTGCGTGTACGAGACGGACACCGCTTCCTGTGTGCATCTGGTCCAGGTCGGCCGGGCGGTGGGACTGTGCCGCGCCACCTTCCCCGACACGCCGGGGATGGTGACCGTGCCGCTGAACGGCGCCCCGCTGACCTGGCGTCACCTGCTGGGCTGGCACCCGGCCTCACCGGCCGCGCGGAGCGCCCCCGAGGTGCTGGCGAAGGCGCGCTCCGCGCATGCGGAGGCCGCCGGGCGCAGCGGCAGCTACACGCGGTGGCTGGCCCGGCAGTCGGCGAACACGGCGTACGACGCGCCGGTCCGCACCCCCTCGGGGCTTCCATAACGCCGGGCAGAGGGGGCAACTGACATCTACTGAACGGCCTGTGGCGCGCCCTACGGTTTCGGCACCTCCCCCACCGAAACCGAGGAGAGAGACTCCATGCTCCACAGACACGCCAAGACCGCGTGCGCCGCCCTGGCCGCGGTCGGCGCGCTTGTGCTGGCCGGGCTGCCGGGCTCGGCGTCGGCGCAGCCCGCCGGGCACCTCCCGGGCGAGCGGTCGGCCGCCGAGACCCTCGCCGTTACACAGACCGATCCCCAGCTGCTGCGGGCGATGCAGCGTGATCTGGGGCTGAGCAGCCTGCGGCAGGCACAGCGCAGGCTGGCCAACGAGGCCGAGGCCGGCGCCGTCGCGGGCCGTCTGCAGGCCGCGCTGGGCGGCGACTTCGCCGGCGCATGGGTGCAGGGCGCGGACTCCGCGCGGCTGACCGTGGCCACGGTCGATCCGGCCGACGCCCGGGCGATCGAGGCGAAGGGCGCGCGGGCGGCGCTCGTCGAGCACACGCTGTCCGACCTCGACGCGGCGAAGCGGGCGCTGGACCGGGCCGCCGAAGCCGCGCCGTCGTCCGCGCTCGACGCCCCCGTCCGGTATGTCGACGTCCGTGCGAACAGCGTGACCGTGCACGCCGTCGAGCGGTCGGCCGCGCTCGACCTCGTCGAACGCGCGGGGATCGACCGCTCGCTGGTGCGCATCGAGACGACTCCCGACTCCGAACGGCCCCGACCGCTGTATGACATCCGCGGCGGCGACGCGTACTACATGGGCAGCGGCGGCCGCTGCTCGGTCGGCTTCTCCGTCACGCGCGGCGCCCAGCAGGGCTTCGCCACCGCGGGCCACTGCGGACGGGCGGGCACCGCGACCCGCGGCTACAACCAGGTGGCACAGGGCTCCTTCCAGGGGTCGATCTTCCCCGGCCGCGACATGGCATGGGTGGCCGCCAACAGCAGCTGGACGGCGACGCCTTATGTCAAGGGGCAGGGCGGCCAGCAGGTGCAGGTGGCCGGATCGACGCAGGCGCCGGTGGGCGCGTCGATCTGCCGGTCGGGCTCCACGACGGGCTGGCACTGCGGAACGATCCAGCAGCACAACACCAGTGTCACCTACCCCGAGGGCACCATCTCCGGAGTGACGCGGACCTCGGTCTGCGCGGAGCCGGGCGACTCGGGCGGCTCCTACATATCCGGCAGCCAGGCGCAGGGCGTCACCTCGGGCGGCTCCGGCAACTGCCGGTCGGGCGGCACAACGTTCCATCAGCCGATCAACCCGCTGCTGCAGCAGTTCGGGCTCACGCTGAAGACGACGGGCGACCCCGGGGACCCGGGCGACCCCGGCGAGCCTGGCGGCAGCTGGGCCGCGGGCACGGTCTACAGCGCCGGCGACCAGGTCACCTACGGCGGGGCGAGCTACCGCTGCATCCAGGGTCACCAGGCTCAGCAGGGGTGGGAGCCGCCGAACGTACCGGCTCTGTGGCAGCGCCTGTGAGCGTATGACCCCCTGACACACCTTCCGTGCCTCCCGAAGGGCGGGCCCCGGCCGTTGGCGGCCGGGGCCCGCTTCTGTGGCCGCCCTATGCCCTCGTGGTGAACCGGCGTGGAACGAATCCCCGGTTCCGTATACGAGCGGCGATGCTTTCCAGTCGAAGCATGTAGCCTCAAAGATTCGGCCATGCCGCCGTCTTCGCAGGTCAGCAAGTTGTTTCCGGTTGGACCACCCAAGGTCGTCCATATGCTGGACATCTGACAGCAGGCCCGTACATATGTTCTGAGCTGCGCGAATGATCATTCGGCCACCGCGGGAGACGAACAGCCGTCCGGAAACACAAGCCCCGATGTGCGATCACCCTGTGCGTCGACAAGACTCCCCACCGCAATGAGCCGGAAACAAAGGAGAGTTCACGTGCGCCACATTCGCAAGACGATCGGCGTGGCCGCCGCTGCGGCCGTCTGCGCTCTGACCGCCTCCTCGGGCACGGCACAGGCCCAGCCGGACAGTCTGTACGCCCCGTCGTCCCTGGTGCTCACGCACGGCTGGGGCGAGGCGGCGATGACCGCCGTCGTCGACCGTGCCGTGACCCTGAACTGCGCGCCCGCGCCCGGCGGCAGCCACCCGGCCCCCGAGGACGCCTGTGCGGAACTGCGGTCGGTGAACGCGGAGTTCACCCAGCTGTCCGACCCCGACCCGCACGCCTTCTGCACCCGTGAGTACAACCCGGTCGTGATGACCGCGGACGGCGTCTGGGAAGGCCGGAGAGTGAGTTGGTCGCAGACGTTCGGCAACCCGTGCGAGATGCGCGCGAGCCTGGGCGAGACGGCGGTGTTCGCCTTCTGAGACACCCTCTGAGGTGCCTTGTGAGGTGCCTTGTGAGGTGCCTTGTGAGGTGCCTTGTCAGCCGGCGGCCGGCGCCACAGGGCCCTATGGCGCCGGCTCACAGCCCCAGGGCGGGGGCAAGCGCACGGCAGCTCGGCGGGTGCATCAGGATCTCGGCGCAGTCCACGGCCTGGTCGATCGCGCCCGGCAGCCGCCCGGCAGTGCCGTCGTGACGCGGTCCCAGCCGGTCCACCAGGGCCCGCACCTCGGGGTCGGTGATCCGGGCGACCAGCGCGTTCGTCAGCCGGGCGGCATCGAGCACCTGGATGTCGCGGGCATGGAACTGCCGCGGGGCCGGGTCGACTTCCGCCGCCAGCCCCAGCCGGTTGGTCGCCGCGGCCAGGGCTCCGGCCGCGGCGTTGAGGGCCGCTTCCCTCGCCCGCCAGGCGCGGGCGTGGAGCGCGGCGTGCAGATGCGGGGCGACGCGCGGAGCCACCGGCAGCCGGGCGAACGCCGTGCCCAGCCACTTCCCGTACGGCGCCCAGCGGCGCTCCACCAGAAACGCCAGCCGCATCAGATCGCGGGCCGCGCGGGCGCTGGCCACCGTGCTGCCCAGCGCGTCGCCCAGCATGCCCGTACGCCCGACGAAGGTCTCCTCCTGGGCGATGCGCAGCCAGCCGGCCGCCAGCACATAGCGCCAGACGTCCGGCGGATACCAGCGCAGCGCCGCCCGCCGGTCCTGGAGCAGTTGGGCGCGGTCCTGGAAGACGGGGCCCTCCACCAGGGCCGCCAGCCGCTGGGTGGGGGCGAGCAGCCAGTCCGCGAGGCCCATGCCGTCCGCCGGGTCCACGCCGATCCGCTCGGTGAAGTATGCGGACGCCGTCACCACTTCCACCCGGCGGCGCTCGACCGGGTAGCCGTTGAAGGTCTCGGGGAGCGCGGCCAGCGCCTCGTGGACCAGGTCCGGGTCGGCCCTCTGGGGGAGGAACAGCGTCAGGCGCGGCCCGAAGTCGTGGTCCGTCGAGACGTCGTCGTCAAAGCCCAGCACCTCGGAGCCGTCGCCGAGGAGGGCGGCGGAGTGCGGAATGCCGTCCACGAGCGGGGCGACGAGGTGTTCGTAGAAGCTCCGGGACAGCTCACGACCGCGCATACCACCATGGTACGGAGCGGGCCGGCGGCAGGTCACAGGGCGGGGTCGGCGTCGTCGTCCGCCGGGCGGGGCTCGCGGGCGGCAGCCGGGTCGAGGACGCGCTGGAGGAAGGTCCTGGTCCGTTCGTGCCGCGGCGCCCCCACGACCTGCGCCGCAGGCCCCTCTTCCACGACGACGCCGCCGTCCAGGAACACGACCCGGTCGGCGGCCTCCCGCGCGAAGCCCATCTCATGGGTGACTGCCATCATCGTCATGCCCTCGTCCGCAAGCCGCCGCATCACGGCCAGGACATCGCCGACCAGCTCCGGGTCGAGCGCGGACGTCGGCTCGTCGAAGAGCATCACCTCGGGGCCCATGGCGAGGGCCCGGGCGATCGCCACACGCTGCTGCTGTCCCCCTGACAGCTGCGCCGGATAGGCGCGGGCCCTGTCGAGCAGCCCGACGCGCTCCAGGTGCTCGTGTGCGACGGCCATGGCCTGCGCCGTGCCGCGGCGCAGCACCCGCCGCTGGGGCAGGGTGAGGTTCTCGGCGACGGTCAGGTGCGGGAACAGGTTGAACTGCTGGAAGACCATGCCGATGCGGCGGCGTACGGCGTCGATGTCGACGTCCGGGTCGGTGACCTCCGTCCCGCCGACGTACACCCGGCCTCCGGTGGGCTCCTCCAGGAGGTTGACACAGCGCAGCAGGGTGGACTTGCCCGAGCCCGACGGGCCGATGACGCACACCGTCTCGCCGCGCTCCACGTCCAGGTCGATGCCGCGCAGCACGGCGCTGTCCCCGAAGGATTTGCGCAGGGAGCGGATCCGGATCTCCGGCCCGCCGCTCTCAGTGGTTTTCTGGCTCACCTGGCTCACCTGGCCTCGTCGGCTCGGGCTTCGAGGCGTCGCACCACAAAGCTCAGCGGCACGGTCACCAGCAGATAGCACAGGCCGGCGACCAGGATCGGGGTGGAGTTGGCGGTCTGGCTCGCCAGGTCCCTGCCGAATTTCGTCAGTTCACGCTCCTGCAGCGTCACGCCGAGGAACAGCACCAGCGAGGAGTCCTTGAAGAGCAGCACCAGTTCATTGGTCAGCGGCGGGATGACGATGCGGAACGCCTGCGGAATGACCACCGACACCATGGCGCGGGTGTGCGAGAAGCCCAGCGACCGTGCCGCTTCCAGCTGTCCCCCGGGCACGGCTTGGATGCCGGCTCTGATGGTCTCCGCCATATAGGCGGCGGCCACCAGTCCCAGTCCGAGGGCGACTTTGCCGTAGGTGCCGCCGGGTATCTCGACGCCGGGAAACGCCAGCGGCACCGCCACGCCCACGAAAATGAAGATCAGCAGGGCGGGCAGCCCCCGGAAGATCTCGATGTAGACGCTCGCCGCCCAGCGGTAGGGCGCCACGGAGGACAGCCTCATCAGGGCGATGACCAGTCCGAGCAGCAGGCCGAAGGCAAAGCCGGAGAGTGTGTAGACGACCGTGTTGCGCAGGGCGACGGCGACGATGTCAGGGAACAGCCGTGCGGCCAGGTCCGGCTGCGCGAACTGGTTGCGCAGCCGGCCCCAGTCCGCGCTGACGCCGATGAGGGCGACGACCGCGATGAAGACCGCGTACTGGACGCCCTGCGCGACGCGGCGGCGCTGCCGCCGGGTGAGACGCGGGGTCACGACCCGCTCTGGTTCCCGGGCAGCGGGCCGATCCACTTCTCGTACAGCGCGTCGTAGGCGCCGTCGGCCCGCGCGTCACGGATGACCTGGTCGATCGCGGCCCGCAGTGCGTCGTTGCCCTTCTTGACCGAGAAGCCGTACTGCTCGCCCGTCTCGATGTTCTGGCCGAGGGTGAACTCCGAGGCGGTGGCCTTGTCCTTCAGCCAGCCCTGCACCACGGGGTAGTCGATGACGACGGCGTCGACCTGGCCGGTGCGCAGTCCGTTGAGGACGGCGTCGGAGCTCTCGAACGCCACCGGGTCGAGCCCCTGGGAAGCGGCATAGCTCTCCCCCGTGGTCTCCGCCTGCGCTCCGAGCTTCCTGTTCTGGGCCTTGACGTCGGCGAGCGAGGTGATGCCGCTCTTCCTGGCGGTCAGCAGCGCCTGGGTGGCGTCGAAGTACGGGAGGGAGAAGTCGACGTTCTTCTTGCGCTCCTCGGTGATCGTCATTCCGGCGGCGGCGAGATCGCACTCGCCGGAGTTGAGGAACGCGCCCGTCTTGAAGTTCTCGAAGGGGGTGTCGAGGATCTTCTGCTCGACGTCCAGCCGCTCCGCCACGAGGTCGATCAGGGCCACGTCGAAGCCGACCACGGCGCCTTCCCGCTCGAACTGGAACGGCGGATAGGGCAGATGGGTGCAGGTGGTGAGCTTCCCCTTCTCGACGACGGGCACCCCGCCTGCCGCCTCGCCCGGTCCGTCCGCCCCCGAGGAGCAGCCGACGGCGCATAACAGAGTGACCGCCGCGGAGGTGGCCCCGGCGCGGATACGGCGGGGTGCGCGGCTGCTGGTCGTCCGGGACAAAGCGCCTCCAGGGCGTGGGTGGCGAAGGTGCGGGGACCGTGCGCCGTGATCGTAAAACAGCGGGACCGTTGTGGGAGGGGGTCGTCGGTGATGCTTTTCGGCCGTTGCTCAGACGGGGTGTGATGCTCCGTCGGTCGCACTTCGCTTAGGCTTGACCGAATCTGACAGTGGATTCGGGGCTACGGGGGGGGCGGTGACCATGCGAGAGCGCATGCGTCCGCCCCGTGCGTTCCTTGAGGTGCTGCTCGGCGTCTGGGCGGTGCTGCTCGCCGTCGCGGGAACGGCCGCGACGACGGCCCACGGCGGACCGGTCTCCGTCCGTGCCGCGGGCGACGCGGTCGCACGGCAGATCGCGGCCCCGCCCGCCGACGCCGCCGAGCGCGCCGTGGCCGCCGAGCGCGCAGAGGGACCGGCGCGGCTGGTCGCGCCTCGGCCCGAG
>NZ_JAOWCB010000032.1 GCF_026420845.1 Streptomyces sp. PR69
TGAGTGCGCCTACTCCGTCCGCCGGAGGGTCACGGCCAGTGCGCGTCTGCCGTCGAGGCGGGGCAGCATCCGGTGTGCTTCGCGCAGCATGTTCTGTGCTTGGTCCTCGCCGAGCTGGCGGCGGAGGTCGGCTTCGTGTCTGATCCACAGTGCGTACAGGCGACGCCACATGGCGGGTTCTTCGGGTCGGTCGTCGATGTGCTCGATCTCCAGCCCGGCGGCCTCGGCCTGGTGCCACGCCTGGCCAGGGTTCCCGCGTACAGCGCGGGTGACGACTGCGCGGCCACCGGGGACGAGGATGCGGTGTACTTCTCCCAGTGCGGTGGCGCGGTCGGGGGCGTTGCTCATGGCGTCCACGCAGACGGCGCCGTGTGCCTCCTGATCCGCGAGACCGGTTGCCTCCACTGTTCCCACGTGGAAGCGGGCACGCTCGGGCGGCACGAACTGGGACCTGCGGACGCTGGCGAGGTCTACAGCAGTGGGCGCGATGTCGATGCCGATGAGGCGTACAGCGAGCGCGCGCGCCAGCCACAGTCCCACCCCGCCAGTGCCGCAGCCGATGTCGACGAGAAGCTGACCGGGCCGCAGGCGCAGCCTGCTCACGAGCGTGCCCAGGAGCGTCCAGTCACAGGAGCTGGACGCGGCGACTTCCTCAGCGTGGGCGTCGCCCAGCGCCTCGGCGTACAGCCGGAAGGCGAGGTCCGACGAGGCGCGTGCCGCGTGGAAGGCGTCGAACAATCGCTGAAGTTCCTGTTCGGCGGCTGACAGCTGAGTCATCGGGGAATCGCCCTCCCGGTCCGGGACCGCGCTCCGGGGCAGATGACCTTGACTGCCGCGACCGGCGAGTCGGGTTCGGAGAGGTCGACACACATGGGCTCGTAGCCGGTGACCCGCTCAATGCGCGTCGCGACGGTGTGGACGTCGGAGGCGAAGCGGCCACGCCGCCGCCGGTACCGCTCCATCAGCTCGCCCCAAGGGCGCGACCGTTTCGCCTTGCGCGGGTGAGGGATGGCGGCGTCGAGGGCTACCGCGTGCGAGGGCAGGTCGTCGCGTGTCCCGGCAATGCAGGTCAGGCGGGACTGGGCGGCTTCGGTGATGGCTCGGGCCAGAGCAATGTGGGGGCTGGAGTGACATCCGGAACCGGCGAACCAGACGGGGTAATCCTCGGACCAGATGTAGGCGAGGCACACCGGCAGGCCGTAGGCGTTGTCCACCACCGCCAGCTCCACGTCGACACGAGCGGCCGCCAGCCTCTGCACAAGCCTGCGGTTGTACGACTCGGTGACGGACTCCGGGGTGATCAGGGTGCGGTGTCCTCCGCCTGCCACTTCGTCTGTATGCAGAGCGTCGCGTTCGATGACTTCGTAAAGGGCATGCAGCAGCGCTTCATCGCGGGTGTTGCCGCAGGCAAGGCCGGTGCTGGTGGGCCGGAAGACGTCCGGCTTCCAGACCGGCTGGCTCGCAGATCGCTCCACCAGGCCCATGGGGAGGGGCACCGCCCGACCACTGCGCACTCCTGTGCCGGCCGTCCAGTCCAGCGCCACGCCCGTCAAGCCGTCGTGCCACACCCTCACGGGCAGCGCCGCCAGCGGGTACGGCAGATCGACGTCACAGGCGGGGACAGTGAAGAGGGGCGTCATGGGCTGTTCGGCGTGCCAGAGCTCGACCGCCTCCATCACCGCCGAGATCTTCGCGAGCAGGTCTGTGGCCCCTTTGCCCTGGGAAGCGGCCAGGGTTTCGGCAGCGGGCCGGATGGCCGTCCACACCGGCAGGCCGAGATAGTCGAGTCCGGTCAGACGGGCAACTCTCGTGATCCCGAACCGTGGCAGCTGCGGAGCAAGCGCCGCCCAGGTGTCCTCGGGGCACCGAGCACGCTCCGTGCCGTCCAGGAGATCATCACCGCAGCACACTGCTCGTCGGCCCCCTCTCGATTTTCCCAGCCTGGTCGTGGAGAAGTCCCGCCATGAAGTGCTTCATCGACCCCACCGCCTGCGCGGCGCTGCGGAATCCGCGAGCAGCCGCTGCGCCTTCGAGTTCATCCGGATCACACCGCCATAACCGCAGCAGCGTGCTGCGGGTGGCCCGTTCGTCGACGGCCTCGGCGCTGAAGGCGCCCCAGGTAGTACCGGCCTGGTCGTTGCATGCCAGGTAACGCACGACGGCCGCCCGGTCCGCCTCCGTCTCACGCGTCAGCAGACGCCGGACCAGGCCCTTGTCCCGCAGGTCGACCGGAGGCCGGAACAGGATGCACGCGGGTACGAAGATCTTCCCCGCCGCTTCGGCTGCCACCGATTGCCCCGGAGAGTCGGCATGTCGAGACAGATGCTCGAGGTAGTCATCCCAGACGCCAGGAAAGTGCGGATCGAAGATCTGCTGGTAGGCAAGCCGGTGCAGGGTAGGCACCTCTCGCCCGTTCACCCGCTCGGTCTCGAAGTGGTTGGCCCATCGCCGGTAATAGCACGTCTCGGGCCGCGCCTCGGACAGCGAGCCCGCTGCTGAAGGGATGCCGTCCAGGGCGGTCTGGACTGCTTCAAGGGCGTCGAGTCGCTTGAGATCCCCGAAGTGCCGGTCGGCTCGACGCCGCTCTGCGAGCCACGCCGCGAAGTCCGCAGCCCCGTACCTGAGGCTGACAGCCCGGACCGCGGCCGTCGTGCGCTGCGGGTAGTACACCGCCCGCAGCAGGGTCAGCAGCCGAACGGCCATGACGTTTGTCATCACGCCCTCGCGCTCCGCCGCTCCAAGGACGTGCCGCACATTCACCAGCGGCCAGGTCAGGGCCCTCATCTCCGCACCGGGCTCCTGTCCCACGGCCACCTCGTCATCGCCCACCAGATCACCGCACGCATAGGCGGCGAAGACACGGCCGACACCGACCATCCCGAAATCGCACAGCTCCGCAGCACGTAGAGCACCGATACTCGCCGCGCCCACCACCCGGACGCCGCGGCTCATCAGGGCCAAGATCTCCTTATGCCGCACGGCCGGCACCTGGTGATAGACACCATCGATGAGGACTACCGTGTCGCTCTCCGCGATCGCTTCATCGAACAGGTCGCCATGGCGTACGGGCGGACGCAGCCGCACTCCGGGGACCGTGAGCAGCGGCTCATGACGAGGCAGCGTCGGCCCGACGTACACGTGAATCACCAGTGCGCTCCTGCCTGCCGGTCGTTGATGTTGATAGGGAGCCGCGGCACCGGTCTCTGTGCTGGGAGTCCAGCGCCGCGGCATTCAGCACACGTCCACGACACCTGCCGGGGCGAACGGCCCGCTGCCGGTCATGCCGCAGAGTGCCGGGACATGCGGGTCACGGACCCTCGTCCTCCACATCCTCGATGCGAACGACGCTGCCGGGCGTCACGATCTCTGCCAGATCCAGCTGCGTCAGCCACTCCGGCTCGGCCATGATGGCGCGGTCGGACTTCGACTCCATGGGCTCCTCCTCTCTGCATGTGTTCGTGGTGACGGCGCGGGCGGGTGCCCGCACCTTTTGCACGGCTGGCTCTGCGCTCACCAGCCACGCCCCACTGGGGCGTTGCCCGCCCCGGCAGGGTTTTCCCAGTCCTCCGGCCGGGGCGGGTGTTCTCCTGCGCGCGAGGCTCAACCCGTTGCGGTCGCTTTGGGTGTGGTGCGGGTGGTCAGCGGATGGTGTGTGGCCGCCGCGGGTGGCTGTCGGGTCGGCGGCGCGTCATGGGTGCCTTGCCTGGTCGAGGCGGGTCAGGGCGTCTGTGAGGGCGACTAGGGCGCGGGCGAGGCGCTGTGCGTAGGCGATGGCCTGGGTGAGGCTGCTGTTCGGGGGCTCCTCGAGAAGCCGGAATCCGGCCCGTGCGACGCTGTCCAGTGCGTTCGCCCATACGTCGTCGTTGTGCGGGTGGGCGGCCATCGCGTCCTCCACGGCGGGGGTGAGCCGCATGATGTGCCCGCGCATCCGCAGCGTCAGCTCGCTCAGCCCGTCGTGCGCCGGGCCGTCTGCGGGGGAGTCCAGCAGCTGCCGGGCGTCCGCCCGCATCTCCTTGGTGTTGAGCCGTGCCGGGCTCGTGGCGGGGCTCACGCGGTACTCCCGGGGTTGTGGGGGTGGTTGCGGATCTCGATGCTGAGGTCGAGGGCTTTCGACTGGTCGCCGGCGGCGAGGGCTTCGGCGCGCTGCCTGACCAGAGCGGCGCACACGCCGCATCCCGGCGCGGGCTCAGCTGGGGGGAGCGGGCTGGGCTCCGGCAGGTGGACGGGGACCGGCGCCGATGCGGTCATGCGATCACCCCGCCGGGGTGGGACAGCGCCGCCGCCCGTTCGCGCGAAGACAGCACATAGGGGCGCACCAGCACACCGGAGTCCAGATACACCTCGTGCGCCAGGACGTGGGACACGGCACGCGGCCGCGACACGTAGCTCCGCGCACTGCCCGGACCGTGCTGCGGCGTCTGGGACGGGCGGTGCGGCTGACGGGTGTACTGGCCGGGGCTGGGGCGCGCGTGCCGTCCAGGCGCGGCGGGCCCCAGCAGAACGGCTCTCACCCACGCGAGCGCGTGTGATAGGCAATGCATGTCGACTCCTCGTTAGTCGGCCATGCCCCGGGACCGTGTCAGGCGGTCGCCGGGGTCTCGTGGTGACCCGCGGGGATCAGGCGTGCCACGAACGCGCCGCGCTGCTTGATCCAGTCGTCGACGTCGGCCTCGCTGGCAGTGAGGTCGGTGACGATGCCCTCGGCTCGGTGCGCCTCGAAGAGCGCAGCGATGCTCGGCCACAGCGGCTGGTCGGCCAGGGCGGTGCCCAAAGCGAATTCGGCACCGAAGTGGCCCACGACGGTCCAGTCCCGAGCCTCTGCGTAGGCGCGGAGCCTGATCGCGGCCCGTCCGTAGAGGACTACTCGGATTCGTGACACCCCGGTGGGAGCATCAGGAAGGATGCCGTTGGCGGCGTCTGCGAGCGTTGCTCGTCTGATGCACTGCTGATGGGTGCGAGTCATACGGGTACGATCCCGCCGACTCGGTTGGGCATGAAGAAACGCCCCGTACGACTCTGACGATTAGTCAGTTCGCCAGTCGTACGGGGCGTATGGCTGTTGCAGGGTCAACTAGCTTTGCTCGTGCGGGACGTACGAGTTACAGGGCTGTGCTGGTTGTGGCGGGCTGGAAGCTGTCCGCGCCAGGGGCGGCCACGCCGATCAGCTTCGACACACGCCGCAGACGTGATGTGGATGCCTTGCCGACCTTCTGCACGATGATCGATGGCAGAGCCTGGTGGCGCGCCCATTCCGGGGCGTCGAGCAGCGCCGATTCGAGAGTGTCCAGCGAGGTGTCCCACATCTTCGCGTCTGCTTGCGCCATGGCCTTGTCCATGGCGTAGCGGTGGCGGGCGGCGCTGGACAGCGCGGCTTCGTGGTCCGGGTTGATGTCCTTCATCAGCGACAGGGCCTTGCCTGACTGCCCGAGTGCAACGTTGATGCCGACTGCCTGCGTCGTCGCGGTCACCGGGCCGAAGACCGTGCCGTGTTCCCTCGCCTCCTTGCCCATGCGGGCACCCGTGGCGTGGGACTGGGAGAGGTAGTCCTTCACCCTCTCCTTGTCCTTCATCCTGGACGCGACCACGGCGGCGAAGTTGATGTGTGATCCGTAGGCGACGAGTTCACCGGTGGTGGCTTTGGAGAAGCGTGGTTCGATGTCCGTTGCCGCCTGCTCCGCCAGGCGAAGGGCTTCCGGCAGGCGGGCGTCCCTGAGATACACCCAGGACCTGCCGGACATGACGAGTGCGGTGCGCAGGCTGTCGGCGGCCTTCGCGGCAGCGTGCTGGGCGTGCCCGATCGCGGCATAGGCGAGGTCTCGGGACCCCATGAGGTTGGCCACGTAGGCGGCGAGCCGGTAGCCGTCTGCCAGCAGCCCCCATGTCCCTGACTGCTCGTCGGCCGGCTGGTCGTGAAGCCGGGCCGCGGTCTCGGCGAGCAGCGGCGCTGCAAGTGAACCTGCCTCGACGTACTTCCCGTTCCAATACAGCTTCCACAGGCGCTGGCTGCTGGCGGTCAGGGTCTCGAGGCTGGGCGCGGTCACGGTGTCGGGGAGGATGCCCGCGGCCACGTCGTGGACAGTCTGGGACAGGGTGCGCATGACTGTCCGGTCGTCGTGTTCCATCGCCCGGCGTGGGGCCTGCTGGCCGAGGATGACGGACGTGTCCACCCGAAGGGCGTCGGCGATCAGGAGGAGCGTCTGGAGGGTGAGCCGCTTGTCCTGCTCGGCTTGCTGAATGGTGGGCAGAGACAGCCCGGTCATCTCTGCGAGGTCGGATTGCCGGATGTCTTTGCCACGAAGGATCTTGATGCGTGCGCCTGTGGTGTAGTCACTCCAGCGGGGCATACTGGTCTCCATTCCTAGCGTCCACTGGGAACGGTACCCCTGCTGAAGAGTTCGGGTAACGGTAACGGTCTTACGGTCTCCGGACCGTAAGACCGTTACGTTTGTCAGCGCGGCGGCGACGAATACGAGCCACACGCGAGTGACGCCCCAGCTGACCTGGGCGACTTGATCAGCCGGGGCGTATTGGCCGCTCGCTGCCGCGGAAGGACGGCAGAACGCAGCGAACTATCTCCTCTGCGGGGGCAGAAGGGGCGATATGCCGACCACAATGCGCCACCCTGGCCGAAACACACAACCCCTGTGCACGCCAATACGTCCCCACCGCCGGAGGGCCCCCAGCGCGTAGGGGGAGGGGCAGGGGAGAAGCCAACCGGCCGCACCGCGATCCGCCGGACTCGTCCTAGACCTCCCGGCCGCGCCCCGCCGCCCCCGGTTCCCGGACGCCGGTCAGATGCGCGTACGCCACCACATTGCCCCGGTAGCCGGTCTTCTCGTCGAAGGCGCCCCCGCAGGTGATCACCCGCAGTTCGGCGCGGCCGCGGGGGCCGTACACCTTGTCGTCGGGGAAGCCCTCGGCGTCGTACACCTCGACCGCGTCGACGGTGAACACGGCGGTGCGGCCGTCCGCGCGGATCACCTCGATCAGGGCGCCCTTCCCTAGCGCGCCGAGGCGGTAGAAGACCGCGGGCCCCCGCGAGTTGTCGACATGGCCGGCGACGACGGCGGTGCCGTTCGCGCCTGGGGGAGTGCCGTCCTGGTACCAGCCGGCGAGATTGCCGTTCTCGGCGGGCGGGACCTCCAGGCTGCCGCCCCTGTCCAGGCCGAGCCGCATCAGCGGGGTGTCGACGCCGATCGCGGGGATGCGCAGCTGTATGGGCGCGGCGGGCGGCAGCGGATCGGCGGCCGACTGGGCGTGCAGGCCGGGACCGGCGGCGAAGGTCTGCTCGGCGGAGGGGACGGGCGGGGTGATGTCCACGGAGCCGTTCTGGATCAGCCAGACGCCCATGACGAGGGCGATGGCTATGCCCCAGGCCCTGCTCCGCTTTCGGGTGGCGTCATCGGCCCCGGGCTCCGTCCCGGATGCCGTCCCGGACGTGGCGTCAAACGCGGCGTCGGAGGACGTCCGGGGCGCTGCCTTGGGCGTGGACACGGCCGGATCCCGACGCGGTCAGTGGTTCCGTGTGCCGTTCGCCCGGCGGCGCAGCATCAGCGCCCCGGCGACGGCGGCCCCGGCGATCACGGCCCCGCCCGCCGCCATCTGGAGGTAGTCCGGTCCCACGCTGCCGCCGACGCCGGTGTGGACATGGCCGCTGGGCCGCATGCCGTGATGGGTGGGGGCATGGGTCGGGAGGTGCGGCGGGCGGTGCGTCGGCTGGGTGTGGTGGTCCCGCCCGTCGCGGTGGTGCACCACCAGATCACCGGCGGCGCTCTTGCCGTTGTCGCAGCTCACGGAGATCTTGTAAGTCCCGGATTCGGCCTTGCGGGGCACGGTGAAACTCCCGGTGACGACCTCCTTGTGGGTGGCGGGGGTCAGCAGGAACTCCGGCACGCCCAGCTTCCGCGCCTCGCCCACGCCGCGCCCGCCCTTGCCGCAGGCGGTGGTGTTCACGGTGACGCTCTCGCCCGGCGAAGCGGACGACGGGAACACCTCCAGCGCATCTCTCTCCCCGGCGTGCGCTCCGGGTCCGCAGACCCCGATCGAGGCGGCCGCGAAGGCGACGCCGGTCAGCAGGCGGGCGGTGGTGCGCATGGTGTTCCTCCGGAAGCGCGGCGGTGCGATGCCATCCCTTCCGAGGTAATGCGCCCCGTGCGCCCCACGCCTGCTGATAGCTCATCAGATCCCCGCCCAGGCTTCGGCGTGTCGCGCTGGACGCCGACCGTCACCGCAGGTCATACCCGGAGTGATGGCCCATCAGAGGGGCGGTTCGCCCCGCCGTGCCGAACGGGTGACGGACGCTGCCGTAAGTCCTCAGTCCTCAGTCCTCGACCGCAGTGCCGTCCGTGCCCAGGAAGCCCGTCGTGTCGAGGTCGAAGTCGAACGGCGGGGGCACGTGCAGCGGTTTCCCGAAGGGGACCGTGGTACGGGAGCGGTACCCCTTCGGGGACGGGTCAACCCGGCTGTCTTCGCCCATTCAGGGCATGCTCAGTCTCCGACCAGCCGCCGCGGCCCCGGACCCTGTTCGGCGAGTTCGTCGCTCGGGTTGGACAGCGCACAGCTGTCCAGGGACAGGCAGCCGCAGCCGATGCAGTCCGTGAGGTGGTCCCGCAGCCGCTGGAGGGTGCGGATGCGGGTGTCGAGGTCCTCGCGCCAGCATTCCGAGATACGGGCCCAGTCCTCCCGGGTCGGGGTGCGGTCGTCCGGGAGCAGCGCCAGGACCTCGCGGATCGTGGCGAGCGGGATGCCCAGGCGCTGGGAGGTGCGGATGAAGGCGACCCGGCGCAGGGTGTCGCGGCTGTAGCGGCGCTGGTTGCCGGTGGTGCGGCGGGAGGCGATCAGGCCCTCGCGTTCGTAGAAGCGCAGCGCGGACGGGGCGACGCCGCTGCGCTCGGCCAGTTCACCGATCGTGGCTTCCTTGGCGTTCCAGGCGAGTTGCGTCATGCGGGCCAGCGTAGCTTGACCTCAACCACGCTTTAAGTACGAGCCTCGTGCGCATGGACTACACAGCAGAACAGCAGCAGCCGACGCGGTCGGAGTCGAGGCCGCAGCCGCTCCGTCTCGCCGTCATCCTCGGCAGCAATCGCGAGGGCCGCTTCGGCCCCGTCCTGGCCGAGTGGTTCCTCTCCCGCGCGGCCCAGCGCGAGGATTTCACCGTGGACCTCATCGACGTCGCCGAGGCCGAGCTGCCCACCTCGCTCTCCTTCAACCCCGGCCCGGCCGTGCGCGCCGAGCTCGCCAAGGTCTCGCCGCGCCTGGACCGGGCCGACGCCTTCGTCGTCGTCACCCCCGAGTACAACCACTCCTTCCCCGCGTCCCTCAAGGCCCTCATCGACTGGCACTACGGCGAATGGCAGGCCAAGCCCGTCGGGTTCGTCTCGTACGGGGGCATCTCCGGCGGGCTGCGCGCCATCGAGCAGCTCCGCCAGGTCTTCGCCGAACTGCACGCCGTCACCGTCCGCGACACGGTCTCCTTCCACAACGCGGGCGCGCAGTTCGACGACGCCGGGGGCCACAAGGACCCGATCGCCGCCGACGCCGCGAACGGCGCGGCGAAGAGCATGCTCGACCAGCTGTCCTGGTGGGCGCGGACCCTGCGGGACGCCAAAGCGGTCCGCCCCTACGCCGCATAGTCCGCATAGCCGCGCAGCCGCGCAGCCCGCAAAGCCGCATCAGCGACTGCCGACGCCGGTCCGGCGTGCTCGGCTCACCCACCGAGCACGAGCACGCCGACCACGGCCGTGACCGTGGTCAGGGCCCAGAGGAGATAGCTCGCACGTGGCGTCATGGAGGGCGGGCCAGAGAGGAGTGCGGGGCGGGCATGGACTGAGTAGACGGTAGGCAGAGATCATCACGGATACCGGGAGGTTGTGTAACAGCCGTGCGTACGGTGGCATGACCGGCCGTGATGTTCGTCCCGTCGTATGTGAGCCGAGTGAAACCGAGCGAAGGAGCCCGCCGAGTGAGCCTGGATGCGAACGCTGTGACCGTGCTGACCGTGTTGACCACGACCGACAGCGCCGAGAAGGCCGAGTCGCTGGCGCGCGGCGCGGTGGAGGCGCGGCTCGCCGCCTGCGCCCAGATCTCCGCCCCCGTCACCTCCGTCTACCGCTGGAACGGCGCGATCGAGACCGCGCAGGAGTGGCAGATCCTGTTCAAGACGACCCGGCATCGCTACGAGGCGCTCGAAGCCCATCTGATCGCCGCGCACGACTACGACACCCCGGAGGTCATCGCGACCCCGGTGGTGCGGGGCGGCACGGCCTACCTGGAGTGGGTCGCCGCGGAGACCGCCGCCCTGTGACGGCCCCGCCCGGCAGCCCGGAGCTGCCGTTCTTCGTCTACGGCACCCTGCGCCCCGGCGAGCGCAACCACGATCTGTTCCTCGCCGGCCGCACGGCGGCCGAGGAGCCCGCCCGGCTCGTGGGCGCGCAGCTGTACGAGGGCCCCGGCTATCCGTACGCGGTCGAGGCCCCGGACCCGGCCATGGACCCGGCCATGGACCCGGCCTGCGGGCAGGTGGCGGGCGAGCTGGTGACGGCGGCGCCGGGGGAGTACGCGCGGCTGCTCGCCGTGCTCGACCGGCTGGAGGAGTACATCGCGCCCGGACACCCCCGCAATCTGTACGAGCGGGTGGTCCGCGACGTCGTCCGCCGCGACGGCACGGCCGCACGCGCCTGGGTGTACCTCGCCGCCCCGCCGCTGGCCGAGCGGCTCCGGGCCTCCGGCGTGCTGATCACGGGCGGCGACTGGAGCACCGCCTCCGGCCGCTGACCCGCGGGCCCGGGCTCGTCTGCCGCGGCCAGGCTCGACGGCGACCCGTTGACCGCGGGTCCGCGCGCGCGGTCAACGGCTCAGGACTCCGCCAGCTCCACCCGCACCGCGCACACCTTGAACTCCGGCATACGGGAGACCGGGTCGAGCGCGGGGTTCGTGACCGAGTTGACGCGGCCCTCGCCCGGCCAGTGGAACGGCATAAAGACCACATCCGGCCGGATACCGCGGGTGATCCGCGCGGGCCCGACCGCCCGCCCTCGCCGTGACACCACGGCGAGGGCGTCCCCCTCGGCGGCGCCGATGCGCTCCGCGAGCTTCGGATGCAGTTCGACGAACGGCCCCGGCGCGGCGGCGGTCAGCTCCTCGACCCGGCGGGTCTGCGCGCCCGACTGGTACTGGGACACCACCCGGCCGGTCGTCAGCAGCACGGGATACTCCTCGTCGACGCTCTCCCCGGCGTCCCGGTGCCCGACCGCTGTGAACCGCGCCCGCCCGTCGGGCGTGGCGAACCGTTCCAGGAACAGCCGCGGGGTGCCGGGATGCGGCCCGTGGCTCGTACCGCCTGCGCCGCCCATGCCTGCGCCGGGCTCCGCGCCCGCGCCGCCCACGCCGGGCTCCGCGCTCACGCCTGCGCCGCCCGCGCCGCCCATGCCTGCGCCGCCCATGCCTGCGCCGGGCTCCGCGCCCACGCCTGCGCCGAGCTCCGCCGGGCCCGTGGCGGGACCCCGGCCCCCGTCCGGGGTCCTCCCCGCGCTGTCGGCGCCGGCCCGCGGCACTCGGGGCACGGCGACCCGCGCGTCGTCCACGGCAGCCCCGGCAGGCTCCGCTGCCGCAGCGCCCCCCGCAGCGGGCGCCGCAGAGGGCTCCGCCGGGCACGGCCAGAACACGCCGTCCTCCGCCTCGATCCGCGCATAGGTGATGCCCGAGTAGTCCGCGACGCCGCCCGCCGAAGCCCGCCCCAGCTCGTCGAAGACCTCCTCCGGGTCCGTGGAGAACCCCTTCTCGCACCCGAGCAGACCCGCCAGCGCGCTGAGCACCTCCAGATCGCTGCGCACCCCCGGCGGCGGATCGACCGCGCGCCTGCGCAGCAGCACCCGGCCCTCCAGATTGGTCATGGTGCCCGTCTCCTCCGCCCACTGGGTGACCGGAAGGACCACATCCGCGAGCGCCGCCGACTCCGACAGCACCACATCCGCCACCGCCAGGAAGTCCAGCGACCTCAGCCGTTCCTCCACATGGGCGGCGCGCGGCGCGGACACCACCGGGTTGGAGGCCATCAGCAGCAGGGCGCGCACATCCCGGCCCAGCGCGTCCAGCAGCTCGTACGCACTGCGCCCCGGCCCGGGCAGAGTCTGCGGCTCCACGCCCCACACCCGCGCCACATGCGCGCGGGCCGCCGGGTCGTCCAGCTTCCGGTAGCCCGGCAGCTGGTCGGCCTTCTGCCCGTGCTCACGCCCGCCCTGGCCGTTGCCCTGGCCGGTCAGACAGCCGTAACCGGACAGCGGCCGTCCGGCCCGCCCGGTCGCCAGACACAGATTGATCCAGGCGCTGACCGTGTCCGTGCCCTTGGACTGCTGCTCCGGCCCGCGCGCGGTGAGCACCATCCCGGTCGGCGCGTCGCAGAACATGCGCACCGTCTCGCGCAGCTCCGGCACGCCGACCCCGGTGATGCGCTCGACCAGCTCCGGCCAGTACGCCATCGCCGCCGCCCGCGCCTCGGGCCAGCCGCTGGTCCGCTCCCGGATGAAGTCCTCGTCCGTACGCCCCTCGGCGACGGCCAGATGCAGCAGTCCCAGCGCCAGCGCCAGGTCCGTGCCGGGGCGCGGGGACAGATGCAGATCGGCCTGCTCGGCGGTCTTCGTCCGCCGGGGGTCGATGACGATCAGCTTGCCGCCGTTCTCCTTCAGCTCGGTGAGGTAGCGCAGCGCCGGGGGCATCGTCTCGGCCAGATTCGAACCGACGAGGATCACGCACCCGGTGCGCGGGATGTCCTCCAGCGGGAACGGCAGCCCCCGGTCCACGCCGAAGGCGCGGATGCCCCCGGCCGCGGCCGACGACATGCAGAAGCGCCCGTTGTAGTCGATCTGCGAGGTGCCCAGCACCACCCGTGCGAACTTCCCCAGCGTGTACGCCTTCTCATTGGTCAGCCCGCCGCCGCCGAAGACGCCGACCGCGTCGGGGCCGTACGCCGTCCTGGCCCCCCGCAGCCCGTCCGCGATCGTCCGCAGTGCCTCCTCCCAGGTGGCCGGTTCGAGCTTGCCTGTGGCGGGGCGACGGACCAGGGGCTCGGTCAGCCGTACCCGGGAGGAGAGCAGCGCGGGGGCCGTGCGGCCCTTGCCGCACAGCGCGCCCCGGTTGACGGGGAAGTCGGGGCGCTCCACCACCTCGACCGCCTCACCGGTGGCGCGGAGGTTCATCCCACACTGCAGGGCGCAGTACGGGCAGTGCGTGGCGGTGTCGGCGGCGGTGGTGACATCGGACATGCCCCCAGCGTGAAACGCTTGTGTTACATGTCCGGATGCCGCGCATTACGACCCTGGTACGCCTGCCTCAGCCCACGTGTCCGCCGACCGTGAGGGCGCCCTGCTCAGCCGGGTCGCCGGGGGCCCGACGCCCGCTGGCTCAGCCCCGGTCGCGGTGCCCGGCGGCCCGCGCTCAGCTCCGGTCGCGGTGCCGGCGGCCCGCGCTCAGCCCCGGCGACCGGTGAGCGCCAGCAGCCGCGACTGCGCGCTGTCGCCCGGCGGCGGCTCGATCGGCGGCGCGAACAGCCCGGACTTGGCCAGATCCGACGCATAGGGAGTGATCTCGTCCAGCGCGAAGTGGACCAGGGCGTCCGGCAGCCGCTCGGACGCGCCGATGGCGCGGGACAGATCCCAGGCGTGCACGATCGCGTCCGTCGTCATCTGCGCGCAGTACGCCGAGGTCGGGGTCTCCCCGTACGACAGCTGCACCGTGCCGCGGAGCGCGCCCTCGGCCGCGAACGCCTTGCGCGCCGCCCGCGCGGCCGCGTCCCAGGCGTGGCGCGGCCGCTTGCCGAGCACATCGCCTTCGTAGGCGTCCCCGACGTCCGCCATCGACGCCCCGTCGGTGACCAGGTCCGGCACCCACAGCTGCTCGGCGGTGAGGTGGTTGACCAGATCGCGCACGGACCACTCGGTGCACGGGGTGGGGGCGTCCCACTGGTCGTCGCGGATGGCGTGCACCCGCTCGGTGAACAGCGCGAGCGCCTCGGAGTGGCGGGCGAGCAGAGCTGATGTGTCGGTGTCCATACGCCTCACTCTGGCCGCCTTCTGCCCGGTACGCGAGCCTTCATCCCCCGGCCGCGTCGAGCGCGTCCCGCACCCCGGTCTCCCGTGCTCCCAGAAACACGGGGTCGGGCCGGAACACCGCTTCCCCGGCCGCTCAGCGTCGCGGTCTCCCAGGGCCGCGAAGGCGCGGCCGAGGTGGCTGAGCAGGCAGGCGTTCTCCCGCCGGGGCAGCGACCTCGCCGCGCGGGCGTCCAGCAGCGGGGCGGACCAGTGCCCCGGCCCGCCACACGCCCGCGACGCGCGTGGCGAGCCGGGGCGCACAGCGGGCCGCACAGCACGGGAGAACCACCGGTGAGCCCATGGAAAACACCCGTCATCCCCATGCAACGGCACGGCAACCTCGGGCGGTCAGGATCGGTTCATGACGGAGCCTGCGACGCCCCTCGATCCGGTCGTATCCGACGACTCCTCCGAAACCTTCGATACGGCGGCGCAGCTGCTCCACCGTGTCAGCGCACAGCTGGGCACGCAGCTCAGACACGTCAGACTGAACGGAACCCCACGCTCATGCCCTACCACGACTCCGACGTCACCGTCCTCGACACCGCCCGCGGCCCCCGCCCCGGCAGCGGCGGGGCCGAGCGGCCCGTGCTCGTCGCCGTCGCGCACGGCAGCCGTGACCCGCGTGCCTTCGCCACCGTCAGCGCGCTCCTCGACCGGGTCCGCGAGCTGCGGCCCGGGCTCGACGTCCGCCTCGGGCACATCGAGCTGAATGAGCCCCTGCTGCCGGACGTCCTCGCCGGGCTGTCCCGGCCCGGTCGCCCGGCGCGGGCCGTGCTGGTGCCGCTGCTGCTCAGCCGCGGCTACCACGTCAAGCACGACCTGCCGCGGGCCGTGGCCGCCCTGGAGGGCATACCCGGCACGGATGTGCGGATCGCGGCCCCGCTCGGACCGCACCCGCTGCTCGTCGAAGCGCTGTACGACCGGCTGACCGAGGCCGGCTGGCGGCCGGAGGACGGGGCCGCCCGCAGTGCCGGGGTCGTACTGGCCGCCGCCGGGTCCCGCGACCCCGAGTCGGCCGCCGATGTACGCCGCACCGCGCGGCTGCTCAGCGAACGTCTCGGCGACACCCCCGTCGTCGCCGCCTACGCCTCCGCCGCCGCGCCCGCGGTCCCGGCCGCCGTCCGCGCGCTCACCGCACGCGGACGCCACCGCGTCGCCGTGGCCTCCTACTTCACCGCCCCCGGCCTCTTCGCCACCCGCAGCGCCGCGGCCGCGCCATGGATCGCCGCGGCCCCCCTCGGCGTGCATCCCGCCCTCGCCCGCCTGGTCCTCCACCGCTACGACGCCGCCCTGGCCGGACCGCACCCGCGGCGGGCCCGTGCGCGAGCGCACCTCGTCGCCGTCTGAGGGCCGTCCCGCAGAACTTGACGCTGCGGCCAGCTCGCCCCGCCGTTTCGGGGCGTCGAAGCCGGCCGCTGGGATGCCCAGTCTGCTCAGTCTGCTCAGTCGAGACAGAACTCGTTGCCCTCAATGTCCTGCATCACGATGCACGACTCGTTCTCGCCATCGGCAAGCATCGTTCGTACGTGTACCGCGCCGAGCGCGACCAGTCGGGCGCATTCGGCCTTCAGCGTGGCGAGGCGCTCTTCCCCCACGAGTCCGGCGCCGGCCCGCACGCAGAGATGTACTCGATTCTTGACGATCTTCCCTTCGGGAACGCGCTGGAAGAGCAGGCGCGGGCCCGCACCCGAGGGATCGCTGCATGCGAAGTAGGTGACCTGATCTTCGGGCGGCAGCGAGCGGTGGCAGTCCTCCCAGGTGGCGAACCCCTTGGGGACCGGCGGTACGACGTACCCCAGCACCTCGCACCAGAAACCGGCGAGCCGCGCGGGTTCTGCGCAGTCGAAGGTGACTTGGAACTGCTTGATCGATGACATCGGCGCACCCTAACAGCGGAGCCTCTGGCAAAGACCCCCGGAACGCGGCCTAGACCGGTGCGGTCTCGCGGAGGCGCATGACTAGACCGCCGTCGAACTGCGGGCCGGGCGGCCGCCGCGGCAGGGCGGGGCGCTCGACTGCGCTGGTCGCCGAGGTGACCGCCCCGCCGTGCGGAGGGCCGCCGGAGCCGACGCCGGGCGCCGCGCACGACTGGCTCTGCGCGGCGCTGGCCGCACAGACCGGCGGGTGATTCCCCCACCCCTTCCCTTGCGCCCTGGAGGCCAGCTCAAATCAGCCTCGCCGGCGTTTGAGGCGCGGGGGTCCGGGGGCGGAGCCCCCGGCAGGCGGGTCCGGATCGGGACCCCGCGCGGCCACGATGTCACCGCTTCCGGTTACCTTCGGTGCATGGCAGGCACCATCGCGACCAGCTCCCCCCACCACACCGCCCCCGAGCCGGACGGATACGACGAGGCGGCCGCCGAGCGCTGGGCCGCTGAGCCCGACAAACGGCCGGGGCGGACGGCTTTTCAGCGTGACCGGGCGCGGGTGCTGCACTCCTCCGCGCTGCGCAGGCTCGCCGGGAAGACGCAGGTGGTGACGCCCGGCTCACGCTCCCAGGCGTGGGACGCCAGCCCCCGCACCCGGCTCACCCACTCGCTGGAGTGCGCCCAGGTCGGCCGGGAGCTCGGCGCGGCCCTCGGCTGTGATCCGGATCTGGTCGAGGCGGCGTGCCTCGCGCACGACCTGGGGCATCCGCCCTTCGGGCACAACGGCGAGCAGACCCTCAATGACTTCGCCAAGGACATCGGCGGCTTCGAGGGCAACGCCCAGTCGCTGCGGCTGCTCACCCGCATCGAGCCCAAGCGGTTCGCGCCCGCGCCCGCTCCCGGTGGGGGAGACCGCGGCGAGCTGGTCAGCGTGGGGCTGAATCTGACCCGCGCCACCCTGGACGCCGCCACGAAGTACCCCTGGCCGCGCGGCGGACACCCCACGGACCCCGCCTCGGTGAAATTCGGGGTGTACGAGGATGACCGGCCGGTCTTCGCCTGGGCGCGCGACGGCGCACCCGGCCACCGCACCTGCTTCGAGGCGCAGGTGATGGACTGGTCCGACGATGTGGCCTACTCCGTGCACGACTTCGAGGACGGGCTGCACGCCGGGCACATCGACCCCAACTGCCTGCTGTCCGAACAGGAGCGCAGCGCCATCTGGGCGGTGGCGATCGGCCGTTACGTCCCCGCCGGCACCGATCCCCAGGAGCTGGCCGAGGCCCTCGACCGGCTCATCGACCAGGAGTGGTGGCCGCACCACTACGACGGCTCGGCCGTCGCCCAGGCCCGGCTCAAAGACGCCACGAGCCAGCTCATCGGCCGTTTCTGTCTGGCCGCCGAGGCCGCGACCCGCCAGGCTTACGGCCCCGGCCGGCTCACCCGGTACGCGGCCGAGCTGGTCGTGCCCCGCGCGGCGCGCCACGAGTGCGCGGTGCTCAAGGCCGTCGCCGACCGTTATGTGATGCAGCGCGCCGAGCAGGAGGCGCTCCGCGCCGATCAGCGGATCGTGCTCGCCGAGCTGGCCGACGCCCTGACGGCGCGCGCGCCCGAAGGGCTGGAGCCGCAGTTCCGGGCGCTGTTCGACGCCGCGGCGGACGACCGGTCACGCAAGCGGGTGGTGGTCGACCAGATCGCGTCCCTGACCGACGCCTCCGCCCGTACGCTCCACACACGGCTCACCGCCCGTCGCTGAGCCGCCGGGCCGCAGGGGCTACCGGGCCGCCGGGCCGCCGGGCCGCGGGGGTCACCGGGGCAGCCGGGCTGTGCCGGGCCGCCGCTGAGCCGTCGCCCGCGGCTCCCGCGCGTCCGGCCCACCCGCGATGACACGCCAGGGAGGCACTCCCTCTTTCGTCATCACGCTCCGTGCGGGACGCTCGCTTAAGGCTGCGCAGCGTGGAAGCAACGAGGAGGCATCACGTGGTCGACGCACATCGGACATTCGTCATCGTCGGCGGTGGACTCGCGGGGGCCAAGGCCGCCGAGACCCTCCGCGCCGAAGGGTTCACCGGACGAGTGATCCTCATCGGCGACGAACGCGACCACCCCTACGAACGCCCGCCCCTGTCCAAGGGCTATCTGATGGGCAAGGAGGAACGGGACAGCGTCTTCGTCCATGAGCCGGCCTGGTATGCACAGGCCGAGATCGAACTGCACCTCGGCCAGTCCGTCGTCGCCGTCGAGCGCGACGCCAAGGCCGTGCACCTGGGCGACGGCGCCGTCATCCAGTACGACAAACTGCTCCTCGCCACCGGCGCCGAGCCCCGCCGGCTGGACATCCCCGGCACCGACCTCGCGGGCGTCCACCATCTGCGCCGCCTCGCCCACGCCGACCGGCTCAGCCGGGTGCTGGCCGCCCTGGGCCGGGACAACGGCCACCTCCTCATCGCGGGCGCCGGCTGGATCGGCCTGGAGGTCGCCGCGGCCGCCCGCGGCTACGGCGCCGAGGTGACCGTCGTCGAGCCCGAGCCGACCCCACTCCACCAGGTCATCGGCCCCGAAGTGGGCCAGGTTTTCACCGAGCTGCACCGTGAGCACGGGGTCCGCTTCCGCTTCGGCGTCCGCCTCACCGAGATCACCGGCCAGGACGGCGTCGTTCTCGCCGCCCGCACCGACGACGGCGAGGAGCACCCCGCCCACCATGTCCTCGCCGCCATCGGCGCGGCCCCGCGCACCGCGCTCGCCGAGGCCGCCGGGCTCGCGCTGGTGGACCGGGCGCACGGCGGCGGCATCGCCGTCGACGCCTCCCTGCGCACCTCCGACCCCGACATCTACGCCGCCGGGGACGTCGCCGCGCAGCACCACCCGCTTCTCGACCTCCGGCTGCGCGTCGAGCACTGGGCGAACGCGCTGAACGGCGGCCCGGCCGCCGCCCGCGCCATGCTCGGCAAGGACGTGATGTACGACCGCGTCCCGTACTTCTTCTCCGACCAGTACGACCTGGGCATGGAGTACTCGGGCTGGGCGCCCCCGGGCAGCTACGACCAGGTCGTGCTGCGCGGGGACGCGGCCAAGCGGGAGTTCATCGCCTTCTGGCTGAAGGACCGCCGGGTGCTGGCCGGGATGAACGTCAATGTGTGGGATGTCACCGACCCGATTCAGGAGCTGATCCGCAGCGGAACGCCCGTGGACCCCGAGGCCCTGGCGGACCCGGGCACCCCGCTCAGCGCCCATCTCGACGCCCCGTAGCGCCTGATCCGGCAACCGCCCGCGGCCCTCACGCCCCGGGCGCCCTCACCCGCCCCGTAGAATCCACGCGTGGCAGGCAGGATCAACGACGACGATGTGAAGGCGGTGCGGGACGCGGTCCCGATCGACGCCGTCGTGTCCGAGTACCTCCAGCTGCGCAACGCGGGCGGCGGCAACCTCAAGGGGCTGTGCCCCTTCCATGACGAGAAGTCGCCCTCCTTCCAGGTCAGCCCGAGCAAGGGACTCTTCCACTGCTTCGGCTGCCAGGAAGGCGGCGACACCATCGCCTTCGTGATGAAGATCGACCATCTGTCCTTCTCGGAGACGGTCGAGCGGCTCGCCGCGCGCGCGGGCATCACCCTGCGCTACGAGGAGGGCGGCTACAACCCCTCCCACCAGCGCGGCGAGCGCATCCGGCTGATCGAGGCGCACAAGATCGCCGCGCAGTTCTACGCCGAGCAGCTGGACGGCCCCGAGGCGGAAACGGGCCGGGTCTTCCTCGCCGAGCGCGGCTTCGACCAGAGCGCCGCCCAGCACTTCTCCATCGGCTACAGCCCGGCCGGCTGGGACCACCTCACCCGCTATCTGCGCGGCAAGGGCTTCACCGACAAGGAGCTGATCCTCTCCGGGCTCTCCCAGGACGGCCGCCGCGGCCCCATCGACCGCTTCCGCGGCCGGCTGATGTGGCCGATCCGCGACATCACCGGCGATGTCGTCGGCTTCGGCGCGCGCAAGCTGCGCGAGGACGACAACGGGCCGAAGTATCTGAACACCCCTGAGACCGCGATCTACAAGAAGTCCCAGGTGCTGTACGGGATCGACCTGGCGAAGAAGGAGATCGCCAGGACCAGTTCCGCGGTGGTCGTCGAGGGCTACACCGACGTCATGGCCTGCCATCTCGCGGGCGTCACCACCGCGATCGCCACCTGTGGCACGGCCTTCGGCGGCGATCACATCAAGATCCTGCGGCGGCTGCTGATGGACAACGCCACCGCCGAGGTCATCTTCACCTTCGACGGGGACGCGGCCGGCCAGAAGGCCGCGCTGCGCGCCTTCGAGGACGACCAGAAGTTCGCCGCGGAGACGTCGATCGCCATCACGCCCGGCGGCATGGACCCCTGCGAGCTGCGGCTCGCCGAAGGCGACGACGCGGTGGCGAAGCTCGTCGAATCCCGCACCCCGCTCTTCGAGTTCGCGATCCGCCATGTCGTCGCCCGGCACAATCTGGAGACCCCGGCCGGGCGGGCCGCCGCGCTCGACGAGGCCGCGCCGATCGTGGCGGGCATCAAGAACGTCGCCATCCAGCATGAGTCGGCCGTGCAGCTCGCCGGGATGCTGGGCATCCTCGACACCCAGTTCGTCGTCAAGCGCGTCGCCCAGCTCGCCCGCTGGGCGCGCGACCGCGGCGGCCGGGGGCCCGCCGGGGGCCCGCAGACGCGGCCCGCCGCCCCGTACGCCGCCGCCGGCCCGCGGACCGCCTCCGGCTTCTCCGGCCCCGCGCTCAACCTCCGCAACCCCGTCCACCGAACCGAGCGCGAACTGCTCAAACTCGCCCTTCAGCACCCCGAGCTGGTCTCCCCGGCCTTCGACGCCTACGGCGTCGACGAGTTCACCGCCCCGCCGTACGCCGCGGTCCGCCAGACCATCGAGGACGCGGGCGGCGCGGAACAGGGCGCGGCGGACGTCACCGACTATCTGGCCCGCGTCCGCGAGGCGGCGCCGGACGACACCGTGCGCGCCCTGGTCACCGAGCTCGCCGTGGAGGCCGTCCACGCCAAGACGGTCGACGAGATCTACGCGGGCGTCCAGCTCGTCCAGGTCCGCCTGCGCGCCGTCGACCGCCGCGTGCAGGACATCCAGGGGACCCTGGCCCGCCTGGGGTCCCACGCGGACCCGGAGCAGCTGTCCGCCGTGCAGAAGGAGTTGTGGGTGCTCCAGCAGTACGGCCAGTCCCTGCGCACCCACGGCGCGGCGGCGCTCTAGCTTCTCCTGGGGACTCCGCCCCCAGCCCCCTCCCGAACCGGGCTCCGCCCCAGACCCCGCGCCTCAATCGCCGGCGGGGCTGGGTTTCTGGCGTCGGCGAGGCTGGAGAATCCAGCCCGTCCGGCGATTGAGGACACGGCCGAAGGCCGTACCGGGGGTCTGGGGGCCTGCCCCCAGTTTCGGGAAGGGGAGGGGAGGGAAAGACGCCCCCTCGGTAACCATCCGGTCACGCACAGGACTCAAAAAGTCACCGCACGCCCCTCGTGGCAGTGATGTGTCGTACCCCACACTGAGGTGCGGTGCCTGAGTCCTCGGAGCGC
Source organism: Streptomyces sp. PR69 (assembly GCF_026420845.1). Classification (GTDB taxonomy): domain Bacteria; phylum Actinomycetota; class Actinomycetes; order Streptomycetales; family Streptomycetaceae; genus Streptomyces. Next base: position 21,505 of record NZ_JAOWCB010000032.1, read on the forward strand.
GGCCGGGCTGGCGATGGCAGGCCAGACACCCCCGCGGATCCGCTCATCGCGTACGGGACGGAAGGCGGCGACGCGGCCGCCGCCGTTCCGCTGCCGCACGCCCCCGAACCGGCAGCGATCACCCTGGAGGTCGCCCCCGTGCAGACCCAGACCCTGACCGAGACCGAGACTGATCTCATCGCGCAGGTCCCCCCGCAGAGCCGGGCGGTCCGGCACCCGGAGGGCCCGCCCGCCGCATCCGTCGGTGCGCCCCCGGCGCAGGAGCAGTCGGCGCACGAGCAGCCGGAGCCGCAGCCGGAGCGGGCGGAACCGCTGGAGACGCCGGTCGGCCGCATCGACGGCGGCGGGCCGTCCTCCGACCTCTTCCGCCAGTATCTGCGGGAGATCGGGAGGATACCGCTGCTCACCGCCGCCGAGGAGGTGGAGCTCGCCCGCCGTGTCGAGGCGGGCCTGTTCGCCGAGGAGAAGCTGGTCAGCACCCCCGACCTGGACACCCGGCTCGCCCTCGACCTCGACCGGCTCGTCGTCATGGGCCGGATGGCCAAGCGCCGCCTGATCGAGGCGAACCTCCGGCTCGTCGTGTCCGTCGCCAAGCGCTACATCGGCCGCGGGCTGACGATGCTGGACCTGGTCCAGGAGGGAAACCTCGGTCTGATCAGGGCCGTTGAGAAGTTCGACTACGCGCGCGGCTACAAGTTCTCCACCTACGCGACGTGGTGGATACGCCAGGCCATGTCCCGCGCCCTCGCCGACCAGGCGCGGACCATTCGCGTACCCGTCCATGTCGTCGAGCTGATCAACCGTGTGGTGCGGGTGCAGCGCCGGATGCTCCAGGAGCGGGGCTACGAGCCCACGCCCGAGGAGGTCGCGGCCCAGCTGGACCTGCCGCCCGAGCGGGTCAGCGAGGTGCTGCGGCTCGCCCAGGAGCCGATCTCGCTGCACGCGCCCGTCGGCGAGGAGGAGGACGTCGCCCTCGGCGACCTCATCGAGGACGGCGACGCCGCGTCCCCCGTCGAATCGGCCGCCTTCCTGCTGCTGCGCCAGCATCTGGACGCCGTGCTGTCCACGCTCGGCGAGCGGGAGCGCAAGGTGGTGCAGCTCCGGTACGGGCTGGCGGACGGCCGTCCCCGCACGCTGGAGGAGATCGGCAGGCTCTTCGGCGTGACCCGCGAGCGCATCCGCCAGATCGAGTCCAAGACCCTCAGCAAGCTGCGCGACCACGCCTTCGCCGACCAGCTCCGCGGCTACCTGGACTAGGTCAAGTCCTCTGATCTGGGACTTTCCACGTCAAGCAGGTCCAGTACCGGCGGGCGCTAAGCGGTTGAGCGGCACGCAAGGGAGCGGGCCGCGCGGGTGTTCCTCGTCTCCCGCGCGGCGCGAGGGCGGCTGTCCAGTTCGCCGCCTGTCCTCGGCGGTCGGCCCTTGAGAGTGCCGTCGGCCGTCGGTCGGTCAGGGCCCGGAGGAGCCACGCCCGCTGCCACCGAATCGCGCACGGCCCTGAGGCCCGAGGTCACGACGGCCGGCCGGGCGTGCGTCTCTCGTACACGGTCACTCTCCGGCCGCGGACTTGCTCATCGGCCACCGGTCGGAAGTACTCCCGAAGCGTGGAGATTTTGATCCTGTCCCGCGCCGAACTCGCCGGCTTCGACGTGTCTTCTGCGTCGGTGACGAGCAGGATGCGCTGCCGGGCCAGCATCTCAGTCCGGATACGCGCGGCATCCCACTCCACTCCCTTCAGCGTTCCGGAACGTTCCGGCGTCTCCTCCAGGGCGATGTCCTGCAGGCCCGTGAACGCGTGCGGGGAGACCAGCTTGGTGTCCCGCCGCGCTGCCGGGACGAACAGCACGGCGTCCCCGGACTTCTTCAACCGCTCCACCTGCGCCGCAGCTGCCAGGACATCGTCCACTGGTTCCGTCCCCCCTGCAGCATCGCCACGAGCAGCAGCGTCGAGAGCCCGGCGCCCGCCGCCACCAGGGCGTACGGACGGCCCTCCTGAAGGTAGAACTGCACGGCGGGAAGCAGCCCGAACGCCATGCCTCCGCCCAGGCCCACCGGATTCCCGGAAAGCCGCCGACCGAGTTCCGCTGCACATGCCGCTCCCGCCGCACCCGCCAGCACGGAGGGCAGTCGTAACACGGTGGGCTCGACGGGAGCCGGGTTCTGGGAAGTGTCGCCCTGGTCGCCCCCAGGGTTTGGCTCCCCGGCGGGCCGCCCCGTGCCGTCAGCTGTCGTCGGAATCGGACTTCTTCCGGCGCGCGTCCACGGCCGCGCCGAAGGCGACGCCCAGTCCCATGCCGAGGCTGAGCCCCAGCAGGCTGTCGTCCAGCGCCACACCCAGGGACAGGCCCACCGCCACGCCCAGCGACAGCCCGACCGCCATCGCGCTGCCGCGCGCCCCCTCGGCCGAGCCGTCGTCCGAGTGGTTCTTCTCCGCCATCCCCCGTACCTCCCCGTCCGATGTTCCGACCCGAACAAAGTACGTCGGTACGTCAGTCCACCTCGGCGACCGCCTGTGCGAACTGCGCCGCGTACAGCCGCGCATACGCCCCGCCGTGCGCCAACAGCTCGTCGTGCGTGCCCTGTTCGACGATCGAGCCGTGTTCCATCACCAGGATCACATCCGCGTCCCGGATGGTGGAGAGCCGGTGCGCGATCACAAAGCTGGTCCGGCCGTGGGCCAGCCGCGCCATCGCCTTCTGGATCAGCACCTCCGTACGGGTGTCGACCGAGCTGGTCGCCTCGTCGAGGACCAAGATGACCGGGTCGGACAGAAACGCCCGCGCGATGGTGATCAGCTGTTTCTCGCCGGCGCTGACCCCGGAGCCGGAGGCGCCCTCGTCGTCGATGACGGTGTCATAGCCGTCGGGCAGGGTGCGGATGAAGCGGTCCGCGTGCGCCGCCCGCGCCGCCGACTCGATCTGCTCGCGGGTGACCTCCCGGGCCGCCCCGTACGCGATGTTCTCCGCGATCGTGCCGCCGAACAGCCAGGTGTCCTGGAGCACCATCCCGATGCCCGAGCGCAGCTCCTCGCGCGGGATCTTCGCGATGTCCATCCCGTCCAGGCTGATCCGGCCGCCCGTCACCTCGTAGAACCGCAGCAGCAGATTCACCAGCGTGGTCTTGCCCGCCCCGGTCGGGCCGACGATCGCCACCGTGTGGCCCGGCTCCACGGTGAGCGACAGATCCTCGATGAGCGGCTTCTCCGGCTCGTAGCGGAAGGCCACATGCTCGAACGAGACCTGCCCGGCGGGCCGCATCCGACCGGCGGGCCTTTCGGGAACCGGCCGCGTGCTCGCCGGGAGCGCGGGCGTCGCGTCCGGCTCCTGCTCCTCCGCGTCCAGCAGCTCGAAGATCCGCTCCGCAGAGGCGACGCCCGACTGCACCAGATTCGCCATCGACGCCACCTGCGTCAGCGGCATCGAGAACTGCCGGGAGAACTGGATGAACGCCTGGACGTCCCCGATGGACAGCGCGCCCGACGCCACACGCAGCCCGCCGACGACCGCCACCAGCACATAGTTCAGATTGGACACGAAGAACATCAGCGGCTGCATGACCCCGCTGTGGAACTGCGCCTTGAACCCCGCCTCGTACAGCGCCTCGTTCTGCTCCGCGAACGCCCGCGCCGACTCGTCCTGCCGTCCGAAGACCTTCACCAGCGCATGGCCGGAGTACATCTCCTCCACATGGGCGTTGAGCCGCCCCGTGGACTTCCACTGCTGTACGAAGTGCGGCTGCGAGCGCTTGCCGACCCGGGTGGCCACCCACACCGACAGCGGCACCGTGACCAGTGCGACCAGCGCCAGCAGCGGCGAGATCCAGAACATCATCGCCAGCACGCCCACGATCGTCAGCAGCGAATTGACCAGCTGGCCCAGCGTCTGCTGAAGGGTCTGCGAGATGTTGTCGATGTCGTTGGTCGCCCGGCTGAGCACCTCGCCGCGTCTGGCCCGGTCGAAGTAGGCGAGCGGCAGCCGGGACAGCTTCGCCTGGACCTCCTCGCGCATCCGGTACACGGTGCGGTTGATCACCAGCACCGACATGCGGGTGGCCAGCAGCATCAGCAGCCCGGCGGCCGCGTACACCGCCAGCGCCGCCAGCAGCACATCGCGTACGGCGGTGAAGTCGATGCCGTGCCCCGGCACGAAGTCCACCGCCGTCAGCATGTCCGCGACGCCGCCGTCGCCGCGCTCGCGCAGCTCCTCGATCGCCCCGGCCTTGCTGCCGCCCTCGTCCATGGACCGGCCGACGACGCCCGCGAAGACCAGATCCGTGGCCCGGCCCAGGATGACCGGGCCGACCGCCGAGAACGCCACGCTGAGCAGCCCCGCCGCCAGCATCGTCCACAGCGCGGCCCGCTGCGGGGCCAGCGCCCGCAGCAGCCGCCTGGCCGACCCCTTGAAGTCCAGGGACCGGTCGGCGGGAGAGCCGCCCGCCATCATCCGTCCGCCCGGCCCGCTCATGCGGCCTCCGCCTCCGTCAGCTGGGAGAGCACGATCTCCCGGTAGGTGTCACTGCCGCGTTCCGGGTCCATCAGCTCCTCATGTGTGCCGGTCCCCACGACCCGTCCTTCGTCGAGCACCACGATCCGGTCGGCGTCGCGGATGGTGGACACCCGCTGGGCGACGATCACCACGGCCGCGTTCGCCGTCTCGGCTGCCAGGGCCCGGCGCAGCGCGGCGTCCGTCGCGTAGTCCAGCGCGGAGAACGAGTCGTCGAAGAGATAGATCTCCGGCCGCTGCACCAGGGTCCTGGCGATCGCCAGCCGCTGCCGCTGTCCGCCGGAGAGATTGACGCCGCCCTGGGCCACGGGCGCGTCCAGTCCGCCGTCGAGGGCCGCGACAAAGTCCCGCGCCTGTGCCGCCTCCAGGGCCCGCCACAGCTCCTCGTCGCTCGCGCCGGGCCGTCCGTACCGCAGATTGGACGCGACGGTCCCGGAGAACAGATACGGCTTCTGCGGCACCAGACCCACGGTCCGCGCCATCAGCTCCGGGTCCAGGTCGCGTACGTCCACTCCGCCGACCAGCACCTGCCCGCCGGTCGCGTCGAACAGCCGTGGCACCAGGCCCAGCAGCGTCGACTTGCCGCTGCCCGTCGAACCGATGATCGCGGTCGTCTCGCCGGGGCGGGCCAGCAGACCGACGCCGCGCAGCACCGGCTCCTCCGCGCCGGGGTAGCGGAAGCCGACGTCCCGCAGCTCCAGCCGGCCGTGGCCGAGCAGCCGCCGCACGGGCGCGGCGGGCGGCACGACGCTCGACTCCGTCGACAGCACCTGCTCGATGCGCTCCGCGCAGACCTCGGCGCGCGGCACCATCATGAACATGAAGGTGGCCATCATCACGGCCATCACGATCTGCATCAGATAGGCGAGAAACGCGGTCAGCGAACCGATCTGCATCGCCCCCGCGTCGATCCGGTGCGCACCGAACCAGACGACGGCGACCGACGAGACGTTGACCACCGTCATCACGGTCGGGAACATCAGCGCCATCAGCCGGCCGGCGGACATGGAGACACCGGTCAGCTCGGCATTGGCCGTGCGGAATCGTTCCTTCTCGTAGCCGTCGCGGACGAAGGCGCGGATGACGCGGATGCCGGTGATCTGCTCCCGCAGCACCCGGTTCACGGAGTCGAGCCGCTCCTGCATCGTGCGGAACAGCGGACGCATCCGCCGCACGATCAGCGACACCGCGACGCCGAGCACCGGAACCACCGCGAGCAGCACCGCCGACAGCGGCACATCCTGGCCGAGCGCCATCACGATGCCGCCCACGCACATGATCGGGGCGGAGACCATCAGCGTGAACGCCATCAGGACCAGCATCTGCACCTGCTGGACGTCATTGGTGGTACGGGTGATCAGCGACGGCGCGCCGAACTGCCCCACCTCGCGGGCGGAGAAGCTCTGCACCCGGTCGAAGACATCGGCCCGCACATCCCGGCCGACGGCGGCCGCGGTACGCGCCCCGAAGAACACCGCCCCCACATTGCAGGCGACCTGCACCACGCTCACGGCGGTCATCAGCGCGCCGACCCTCAGCACATGGCCCGTGTCCCCGCGCACGACACCGTTGTCGATGATGTCGGCGTTCAGGGTGGGCAGATAGAGGGTGGCGCTGGTCTGCAGTAACTGCAGCACTGCCAGCAGGGCGATGGGCTTGCGGTGCGGACGCAGGTACGTCCGCAGGATTCGTATCAGCACACGCGGTCTCTCGGGCTCGGCATCCGCACGGCACACACACGGCACACACAGGGCACACGCACGGCACGGTCAGGGGCAGCCCGACCATCTTCCGCCAGAACGCTCGCGAACCGGCAAGGGTTTACCCGACCGGGCGTCCGCCGAAATGAGCCCCGCCTGGGGGCACCTCCGTTGGGGTACCCCTGGGGGCACCTCCTGGGGGTACCCCCGGACGGAGTCTGGGGGAGGTAGCTGGGGGAGGAGTCTGGGGGAGGCAGCTGGGGGAGCCTGAGGAGCGGGGGCCGGGGCGGAGCCCCCGGAATCAAGCCCCCGCGGGGAACGCGCCCGGATGGATCTGATCCCGCGTCGCCCCGTACTGCTGCCGCACCGCCTGTCCCACCGCCAGCTCCTCACCCGGTTCGAAGACCTGCGCCGCGGCCCCCTGCCAGGCGGGCGGAGACTGCGGGGTCAGCGCGCCCTGTGAGACACCCAGCGCCCAGGCGGCCTGCCGGGCCGCGCCGAGCGCCGCGTAGTCGGCGGGCTGCGGCACCACGACCTGGGCGCCGAAGATCGCGGGGGCGGCGGCCTGGACGGCCGGCAGCTCGGCGGCCGCGCCCAGCAGGAACACCCGGCGCACCTCCACTCCGCGCCCGCGCAGCACGTCCATGGCGTCGGCGAGCGAGCAGAGCATGCCCTCGACGGCGGCCCGCGCCAGATGCTCTGGCTTCATCGACTCACGGCGCAGTCCGCTGAGGGTGCCCGCGGTGTGCGGCAGCTGCGGGGTCTTCTCGCCCTCCAGATACGGCAGCAGCACCAGGCCGGACGCGCCGGGGGTCGACTTGAGCGCCAGGGCGGACAGTTCCTCCAGGCCGTCGAGGCCAAGCAGTTCGGCGGTGCCGCGGAGTGCGCGTACGGCGTTGAGGGTGTGCACGACCGGCAGATGCATCCCGGTCGCGTCCGCCAGCGAGGTGATCATTCCGCTGGGGTCGGCGAGGGCCTCATGGTGCACGGCGGTCACGGAGCCGGACGCGCCGAGCGAGACCACGGCGTCGCCGGCGCCGACGCCGAGGCCGAACGCGGCCGCCATCGTCTCGCCGGTGCCCGCGGAGATCAGCAGCCCCTCGGGGGTCATGCCGGCGGCTTCGGCGGGGCCGAGCACCTCGGGCAGCGCGCAGGGGTGGCCGATGGCCAGCTCCACCAGGTCGGGCCGGTAGGCCCCGGTCGCCGCCGACCAGTAGCCGGTGCCGGACGCGCCGCCGCGGTCGGTGGTGCGGCGGGCGGGCCGGCCCAGCAGCTGCCACACCAGCCAGTCGTGCGGCTGCAGCAGCGCGGCGGTGCGCTGCGCCGCCTCGGGCTCGGTGCGCGCCAGCCAGCGCAGCTTCGCCACGGGCTGGGCGGCCTGCGGCACGGAGCCGACGGCCTCGGCCCACGCCTGCCGCCCGCCGAGGCCGTCGACGAGATCGGCGGCCGCGGCCTGGGCGCGTTTGTCATTGCCGAGCAGGGCCGGGCGCACCAGGGCGCCAGCGGAGTCCAGCGGCACCAGGCCATGGGCCTGCGCGCAGACGCCGATCGCCTCCACGCCTTCGAGGAGCCCGCCCGAGGCCGCCTCGCCGAGCGAGAGCAGCCAGGCCTGCGGATCGACCTCGACGGCCTTGGCCTCTACGGGGTGCGGTGCGTACCCCTGGCGCAGCACGGCGCCCGTGTCCGCATCGCAGACCACGATGCGTGTGAACCCAGACGAACTGTCCAACCCGGCGACTATCCCCATGTCCGGAGATTCTGCCGCACGCGCGGGGCTGTCATGTCATGTGTTGCTGGTGCCCCAGTCGTCCTCGGCCTCCGCCTGCCCGCGCTCCCGCAGCGACCGCACCCGATCGGCCACGGTGGCCGGGACCCGGTCGCCCACCTTGTCGCTGACGACGTGGAAGGCCCGGCCTGCTGCCTCGCGGCCGCCCTGCGCGGCGGACTCGGCGGCATTGCGGACGGCCGGGTTCTGGCTGAAGTCGCGTACGGACTTCTTCATCTTCTCGTACTGCTCGCGCCCGGCGCGCGTGCCCAGCACATAGCCCAGGGCCAGTCCGGCCAGGAACGTGAGCTTGTACCGCATGGCTGCCACCCTTCCCTTGCGTCGGCGCCCTGCCTCGGCTGCCCGGCGTCGTGTCGTGCCCACGGGCTGCCGCGTACCCGGCGGCCGCGGAGATCATCCACGGGCGCCCGCGGCATACCGATTGGCGGAGCACCCCCCTGCTTGCGCTAATGTATGTGTCGCAGCGAGCGCACGCCCTCCGGGACGCCCCCGGTAGGTACGTTCGGTGCACACGCAGCAGTCCCCTGTAGCTCAATTGGCAGAGCAGCCGGCTGTTAACCGGCAGGTTACTGGTTCGAGTCCAGTCGGGGGAGCGCGATCCCCTGTAGCTCAATTGGCAGAGCATTCGGCTGTTAACCGGAGGGTTGCTGGTTCGAGTCCAGCCGGGGGAGCGGACACGGAAGAGGACCCGCGAGGGTCCTTTTTCTATGTGATTTCCCTGCGCCGGGGAACCGGTCGGCCCGCTTCGGGGTCCTCATGGTTGAGCATGGCCGACCAGTCGAGGCAGGAGATCGTATGAGCGGCTATGCTGCGGCAGACGGCGCGCACAAATGTGCGCGACACGCCGTTGGGGGCGGTAGCTCAGCCGGTTAGAGCAGCGGACTCATAATCCGTCGGCCGTGGGTTCGAGTCCCACCCGCCCCACTCCGCAGTATCTCTGCAGGAACGTTTCGGTTGTCCGGGACGAGCATGCCCCCGGCATGGCGCACCTCACGCGCGACACGCTGGGGGCTTTTTGCCGTCTTCACCCGCATGGATCAGCCAGGGCCGCGGCGGCCGGCCGGGGTGGCTAGCGTGACAATCCGGACCATTCGTCGAGCAGGGAGCCTTGAGTCATGGCCGCACAACCTGAGGGAACGCCGGTCTGGGCCGATGCCATGTTCGCCGACGTCGAAGGGGCCAAGAGCTTCTACGGCGCCGTGCTGGGCTGGACGTTCGGAGAAGCTGCGTCGGAGTACGGGAACTACACGCAGGCGTACAAGGACGGGAAGGCCGTCGCCGCCGTCGTGCCGCCCATGCCGGGCGCCGAGGGGCAGTCCGCCTGGTGCCTCTACCTCGCCTCGCCGGACGTCAAGGCGACGGCCGACAAGATCCGCGGCAATGGCGGCGAACTGCTCATGGAGCCCATGCAGGTCGGCGACTTCGGATCGATGCTGCTGGCCCGCGACCCCAGCGGCGTGGTGTTCGGCGTATGGCAGGCGGGCGCGCACCAGGGCTTCGAGGCCTCCGGGGAGCCGGGCACCTACAACTGGGCCGAGGTCTTCACCCGCGAGCCGGAGAAGTCGGACGCCTTCTTCCCCGCCGTCTTCGGCTACACCAGCCAGCGCATGGAGGACGACAAGATCGACTTCAAGGTCTACAACCTCGGCGACACCACCGTGCTCGGCCGGATGAAGATGGACGAGGACTTCCCGCCCGAGGTGCCGCCCTACGTCAATGTGTACTTCGGCGTCGAGGACTGCGACACGGCGGTGCAGAAGGCCGTCGATCGCGGCGGGGTGCTGCGCTTTGGCCCGATGAGCACGCCGTTCGGGCGCTTCGCGGCGCTGAGCGATCCGCAGGGCGCGTCGTTCTCGGTCATCGACGCGTCGACGACCGAAGGCGACATGCCCAAGATGTCCCCTGCCTAGGGGCGGTGTCAGCGGCGGTCTCTCAGCGCCTCGGAGCGCTGACGGATGCCGGTCCTGTCAGGCTGCGGCAGGACGGAGAGGGAGGAATGAGCCCATGAGCTCCGAGGCGATGAGTCAGGACACCGTGACCGTCGAGCGGCGTATCGCCGCCCGCCCCGACACCGTGTTCTCCTTCTTCACCGACCGCGAACGCTGGCTCTCCTGGATGGGTGTGGACGGCGACTTCATCTTTGAGTCCGGAGGCCCGTACCACACCAATGTCACCGGAGCGGACCATGCCTCCGGGCGTCTGCTGGAGATCGACCCGCCCAGGCGTCTCGTCTTCAGCTGGGGCTGGACCGGGGAGGGCGCGCCCGTGCCGCCCGGCTCCAGCATCGTGGAGATCACCCTTGAGCCGGACGGCGAGGCGTCCCGGCTGACCCTGGTGCACAGCGGCCTGCCCTCCGCGGAGGCGTGCGCGGCGCATGAGGAGGGGTGGGAGCACTACCTTGACCGGCTTGCGGTGCGGGCGCAGGGGGGTGATCCGGGGCCTGACGAGTGGGTCCGGGCGTCGGTGTAGGGCGTACGCGGGGGGCTTTCCTCCACCCCGCCCCTTCCCGTAACTGGGGGCTCCGCCCCCAGACCCCCTCCGGGGGGAGAGGCTGCGGGGCTGCCGCCCCGCGCCCCTTCGCGGGCGGCAGCTTCGCGCCGCCGCCCCTGTACGGCCTGAACGCCGTGTCCTCAATCTCCCCCAGACGGGGTCTGGGGGTACCCCAGGAGGTGCCCCAACGGGCTCAATTGAGCCCGTCCGGCGTTTGAGGACACCGCCGGCCGCACGTTCCGGCCTCGTCGGCGCTGGGGGCTCGGGGCTGGAAGTTCACCCCCGTGAGCGCTTGAAGTGCGGAGGCGTTCCAGCGTCGCGGGTGCTTGAGGCGCGGGGGCCGGAAACTCAGCCCCGTGGGGGGCACCTCTGGGGGTACCCCTGGGGGCACCTCCCAGTGGTAGCTGGAGGAGGTGGCTGGGGGAGTTTGAGGCGCGGGGGTCCGGGGGCGGAGCCCCTGGGTAGGGGTCGCGGTGGGTTTGGAGCTTCGCCCAGGCGGCCTGGCATTTGCCATGAAGATTGGGGACTCTCCTTGCAGATGCCGGAATCACCAGCCTACGGTGGCGCATATGCAGTCCTACACCATTGGACAGGCCGCACGGCTGCTCGGCGTCAGCCCCGACACCGCGCGGCGCTGGGCCGACGCCGGTCGGGTCGCGACGCACCGCGACGAGAGCGGGCGGCGGCTGATCGACGGCCGGGATCTGGCCGCTTTCTCCGTCGAGGTCGCGCAGGGCGGCGACGGCGAGGACGGCGAGCCGTACACCTCCGCCCGCAACGCGTTTCCGGGGATCGTCACCGCGGTCAAGCTCGGGGACGTCGCCGCGCAGGTCGAGATCCAGGCCGGGCCGCACCGGCTCGTCTCGCTGCTCACCAGGGAGGCCGTCGAGGAGCTGGGCCTTGAGGTCGGGATGCGGGCCACCGGCCGGGTGAAGTCGACCAGCGTCCATATCGACACCCCATGACTCTTCCGAGGAGCTCCGCCGCCATGCGCACCCCTGCCGCCAGAGCCGCGATACCCGCCGGACGCCGCGCCGCCGCCGCGCTCGCCGCCGTCGCCCTGCTCGCGCCCCTGGCCGCCTGCGGCGGCGACGGCGACGGCGGAGACGAGGCGTCCGGGAAGGAGACCCGGCTGACCGTGCTCGCCGCCTCCTCGCTCACGGACGTCTTCAAGGCGGCGGGCGCCGCGTATGAGGCGTCGCACAAGGGCGTGGCCGTGACGTTCTCCTTCGCCGGGTCGCAGGAGCTGGCCGCGCAGGTCCGGCAGGGCGCGCCCGCGGACGTCCTGGTCACCGCGGACGCCAAGACGATGGACGACGTCAGGGGCGAGACCGGCGACCCGGTGGTCATCGCCGGGAACCGTCTCGTCATCGCCGTCGGCGAGGGCAACCCGCACAAGGTCGGCGGGCTCGCCGACCTGGCCGACCCCAAGCTCAAGGTGGTGCTGGCCGCGCCCCAGGCGCCCGTCGGCAAGTACAGCAGGCAGGTCCTGGACGCACAGCGGGTGACCGTCAGGTCCGTCTCGCAGGAGCCGAATGTGCGCGCCGTGCTCAGCAAGGTCGAGCTGGGCGAGGCCGATGCGGGCATCGTCTACCGGACGGACGCCGCCGTCGCACAGGACAAGGTCGACGCCGTCGAGATCCCCGACGGCCAGAACGCCGTCGCCGAGTACCCGGCGGCCACCCTCAAGGCGTCGGAGAACGCCGCCGCGGCGGCGGAGTTCGTGGCCTGGCTGCGTACCCCGGAAGCGCTGAAGATCCTTCAGGACGCGGGCTTCCAGAAGCCGTGAGAGCCACCCGCACGAGGAACCCGGCACCCCGATGAAACGCACCCGCTCCCGCTCCCGCTCCCGCACCCGCCTCCGCACCCGCCCCCCGCTGCCGCTCGCCGTGCCCGCGGTGCTGGCGATCGCGTTTCTGCTGCTGCCCCTCGCCGGGATCCTCGTACGCACCTCCTGGGGCGAGCTGGGCACGCATCTGACCGCCCCCGGAGTCACCGAGGCGCTCCGGCTCTCGCTCGTCGTCTCCTTCTGGTCTCTCGGTCTGTCCCTGCTGCTCGGGGTGCCGCTGGCCTGGCTGCTGGCCCGAGTGGACTTCCCCGGCAAGGCCCTCGTCCGCTCCCTCGTCCTGCTGCCCATGGTGCTGCCGCCCACCGTCGGCGGCGTGGCGCTCCTGCTCGGCTTCGGCAGGCGGGGGCTGCTGGGCCCCTGGCTGGACGACGCCTTCGGCGTCACGCTGCCCTTCCACACCTCCGGGGCGGTGGTCGCGGCCACGTTCGTCTCTATGCCGTTCCTCGTCATCAGCCTGGAGGGCGCACTCGCCGGGCTGCGGCCGGGCTACGAGGAGACGGCAGCCTCGCTGGGGGCTTCGCCGGTACGGGTGTTCTGCACCGTCACCCTGCCCATGGTCGCCCCCGGCCTGGCCGCGGGGGCCGCGCTCACCTGGGCGCGGGCGCTCGGCGAGTTCGGCGCGACCATCACCTTCGCCGGCAATCTGCCCGGCGTCACCCAGACCCTGCCGCTCCAGGTCTATCTGCTGCTCCAGGACCAGCCCGAGGCCGCCACCTCGCTCTCGCTGCTGCTGCTCGCCATCGCCATGGCGGTGCTCGTCGCGCTCCGCGGACGCTTCAGCACCGGGGCGCGCGGAGACGGCGACGCCCGCCGGGCGGCGCGGACCGCGGACGACGAGCCGACGGCGGGGCTCACTGAACCCGCCGCGGGGAATGGCGTGTCGGCCGCGGGGCCCGGCGGGCGCGCCGCGGGATCCGGCGGGCGGGGCAAGTCCCCAGACCCCCGGCACGACCTTCGGCCGTGTCCTCCGTCTCCCCCGGAGGGGCTGGAAAATCCAGCCCCTCCGGCGATTGAGGAGCCGGGGTCCGGGGGCGGAGCCCCCGTAAACGGGCGCTGGGCGCTGCACGCCGACGTCACCGGCTTCAACCGGCTCACCCTCGACGCGGAGCCGGGCGTCACCGTCGCGGTCGTCGGACCCAACGGCGCGGGCAAGACCACGCTGCTGCGCGCCCTCCTCGGCCTGACCCCCCGCTCCCATGCCGCGCTGAGCCTCGGCGGCCTGGATGTGACCGGCCTGCCCCCGCACCGCCGCGGCGTCGCCTGGGTGCCCCAGAGCGGGGCGCTCTTCCCGCATCTGAGCGCCCTGGGCAACACGGCGTACGGGCTGCGCGCCCAGGGCGTCCCCCGCGCTCAGGCGCGCCGTGCCGCGCAGGAGTGGCTCGACCGGCTGGGAGTCGGCCATCTCGCGGCCCGCAAGCCCGCGCAGCTCTCCGGCGGACAGGCGCAGCGCGTCGCACTCGCCCGCGCCCTGGCCGCCCGGCCCCGGCTGCTGCTGCTCGACGAGCCGCTCGCCGCCCTCGACCAGACCGCCAAGGGGCGCGTCAGACATCTGCTGCGGCGTCATCTCGACGGCTTCGGCGGCGTCTGTCTGATCGTCACGCACGACCCGGTGGAGGCGCTCTCGCTCGCCGACCGGGTGCTGGTGCTCGACGGCGGCCGGGCGCTCCAGGACGCCCCTCCGGCCGAGGTCACCCGGCATCCCCGCTCCGCCTGGGTGGCCCGGATGCTCGGCCGCAACGCCTGGCCGGGCACGGTCGCCGAGGACGGGCTGGAACTCGCGGGCGGAGGGCGGCTGGCCGCCGCGGGGCCGCTGGACGGCGAGCGGGAACGCCCAGCCGCGGGCGAGCGGGCGCTGGCGATCATCGCGCCGGAGGCGGTCTCCGTCCACCGCGACCGGCCCGGCGGCAGTCCCCGCAATGTCTGGCCCGGCGCCGTACGGGAGATCACGGCGGTCGGCAGCAGGCTGCGGGTGCTCGTGGCATCGGACCGGGTGCCTGATCTGGTCGCGGAGATCACCCCGGAGGCGGCCGCGGAACTCGCGCTCGCCGACGGGGTGCCCGTATGGACGAGTGTCAAAGCCACGGAGGTCTCTCTGGTGGCTCTCTGAGCCGGGCATGCCGCTGCCTTTTTGACGCAGGGTCAATTTCAGCTCGATATAGCACGGTTCTGCTCATCCGGGATCGCGATTGGCCGTCGATCCGGAACTCTTGTTCCATGTACGTGTGTTGTGGAAGGGTGAGCTTCCGTACGCCCGAACATGGCGTTTCTGTTCAGTAGTTCGAATTCGGCTGCTTATCAGGTCCATACCAATTCAGTGTGGCCTGGTTCCACCCCTCACCGCTGTGCCCTGAACGGAAAGACACCCATGCAGCATCCGCGCACCCCCCACACCTCTCCCGCCGTGCCGGTCGCAGCAGCCGCCGAGGGCGGTGACGCGGCGCTTGCGGCCCTGCTGGGAGGCGAGGACGAGACCTTCGCCGTCGCCGCGCTGCTGACCCGGCACTGGCAGGCCGTCAGCGACTACGCCGCCCTGTGTGCACCCGCGCCCGAACCCGTACCCGCACCCGCACCCGCACCCGGCGCGTCGGCGGACGGCGGCGCACTGGGCGCAGGCCCGGCAGAGAGTGCCGCCGGGACGCTCGCGGCGGCCGCCTTCCGGCAGACACTCGGGGAACTGCGTGAGCAGGGCGGGCTCAAGGGCGCGCTCCGGCCCCGGCTTCTGGTGACCGTACGGGAAATCGCCGCGATCTGGGCGGCGGACCCGCGCGTCGCCGCAATGCTGCCGCCCGGGCTGCGGAATCCGGACGTCCCAGGAGAAAGCCGCCGCCTCGTCTCGCGTGCATTTCAGATGATGCCCGCACCGGTGCAGATACTGCTCTGGCACACCGAGGTCGAGGCGGAAGGCATATCGATTCCCGCCGCATTGCTTGGCGTCGACCCGCGCAGCGCCTCCGGCCAACGGGAACAGGCGCGTGAAATGTTCCGGAAGGGCTGTCTACGCGCGCATATCGAACTGGCTCCGAACGCGGAATGCCGCCACTACAGTCGTCTTCTCGACATATCTCTGCGCCGCGGCGGCACGCTCATTCCCGACATTCGGCAGCACCTCGCACAGTGCCCGTACTGCCGCTATGCCGCACAGCAACTCCGCCAGTCCGACGGGCGACTGGCGCTGCTGCTCGCCGAAGGCGTGCTCGGCCACGCGGCCCGCGGCTATCTCGACGGGCGGCCCGGCCGACTGCGGCGGCGCGCACAGCAGCGCACCGCCGAGACCGCCGAAGCCGCCGAAGCGGACCCGGCTGTCCCGGCCGCCTCGCCCCGGGCGGCCGGTCGCCACTCACGGGCCTCACGGGCCTCGCGGGCCTCGCGCGTCTCGCCGGCCCGGATCGCGGCCCGAGGACTCCGGGTGCGCGGCGCGCTCCGCCGCCTCGGGCCGGCCCGTCTGCTGAGCAGCGCCGGTGCCGGCAAAGGTGCAGGTGCAGGTGCGGGGGCGGTGGCGTCCGGCGTCCTGTTCGTCGTCCTGTGCGCCGTCGTCGCCGGACTGCTCATCGGCGGCGGCCAGGACGGAGACGGTGGAGGCGGCGGCAACGCGGGGCCCGCGGGCCCGAGCGGCCAGGTCACCGGCTCCGCGACGCCCGCGCCCGGCGGGCAGCAGCCCAGCCGCGCCCCCTCCGCACCCGCGCCGTCCCCGCCGTCGTCCGGCACCTCCGCCGCCGCCCATCCCGGCGGCCCGCTGGAGACCAGGCTGCGCAACGCGGGCACCGGCCTCTGTCTCGACGTCCACGGCCGCACGGCACGGTCGGGCGTCGAGGCCGCCATGTCCCGCTGCACCTCGACCGCGACGCAGCGCTGGCTGTACGAGGACGACGGGCTGCTGCGCTCCTTCGCCGCCCCCGGACTGTGCCTTCGCTCCCGCGAACTGGACGGGGTGGCCCGGCTGGGCGGCTGCGCCGGGGCATCCGCGGACGACGCGGACGACGTGCGGTACGACCTGACGATCCACGGCCTGGTCATTCCCCGCTGGAACGAGGCGCTGGCCCTCGTCCCCGCCTCCGACGACGCCGGGACCAACGTTGTCATCAAGATCCGCGACGGCTCCGTGGAGCAGCGGTGGTTCACCGACTTCCCGGTCTACACGCCGCGGCTGAAGCCGGACGCGGGCGCGGACTCCCCGACCGCCGAAGAGGTCAGCACCGCCGAGGACGCCGCCGCAGGCCGCCGCGGCGCGCCGACCCGGAGCCCGCACCCGCAGCCGCACCCGTCCTCGGTACCGTCCGATGCGCAGACCCCGCCCTCCGCCGTTCCGCCGGTCTCACCGTCGTCCACGGCGTCCCTTCAGGCGGGGGAGGGGGAGCGGGCCGCGGGGCGGTCCGCCCCGGAGGAGCCCGGGCACGGGCTGCGCCGGGTGAGCGACGCCGAACGTCCCCCTTCCGGGCCGCGACACGCGCCGCCGCTGGACCGACCCGCCGAAGGCGGCCTCTCCCCTCAGGACAGGTCCGGCGGCTCGCCGACCGTCGTCGCCGGATCGATCACGGAGAACACCGCCCCCTGGGGGTCCTTGACCGTCGCATAGCGCCCGAACGGGCTGTCCGTCGGCTCATGCCCCTGGAGCACCTGACCGCCGAGCCGCCGGACCGTCTCCACCGCGGCGTCGCAGTCCGCCACGCCGAAGTACACATTGATGAACGGGTGTACGTCCGAGGGGAAGTCGTCCGTCATATGGCGCCGCCCCGCCACCGGTCTGCCCGCCACCTTCCACACATGGAAGCCGGCCGGTCCGCCCTCGCCGCCCTGCGCGTTCCCCAGCGGCCGCACCTCCAGGGGGAAGACGGCGGGGTAGAAGGCGTCGGCCTTCGCCGCGTCCCGCGCGGTGACCTCCGCCCAGCAGTACGCACCGGGCTCCCCCGTCCGGCCGAACCCCTTGTGGGAGGCCGGCTGCCAGGCGCTGAAGTACGCCCCGCTGGGGTCCTCCGCGGTGACCATCGTCCCGTAGTCGCCGACCTTCATCGGGTCCATCAGCAGCGCGCCGCCGTTGTCGCGGATCTTCGCCGTCGTCGCCTCGATGTCGGACGTCGCGAAGTACAGGTTCCAGGACGGCTCCCCGCCCAGGCCGGGCCGCATGGTCTCGACCGCGGCCACGGGCTGCCCGTCCTTCAGAGCCTGGGTGTAGCCGCCGAACTGCGCCAGGGCGTCGGTATAGGTCCACCCGAACAGCTCGGCGTAGAAGTTCTTCGCGGCCTCCAGGTCCGGAAACGCCGCATCCGCCCAGCAGGGGGCGCCTTCCGGTAGTGCGGCCATGGTCTGCCTGCCTCCCGTCGTCTGCTCCGTCTCACGCTATGCGCCCCGGTCCGGCGCCGCTCGTCGAGCGCGGTCATGCGGGGCCCCGATCCTGCGCGGGGCCCTCATCCGGCGTGGCGTCCTGATCCGGCGCGGCGTCCTGCTCCCGCGCGGCCCGCGGGACGACGCCCCGTACGACCCCCAGCTCCACCAGATCCTGTGGCCGCAGCCGCAGCTGATCCGCGGTGCGCGGGATGCGGTCGGGGGTGCGTTTGAGGATCGCGGCGGCCAGTTCGGGTGCGATGACGGAGAAGTAGCTGTCGGGCGTCGCCCAGGTGTTGCCCGGTGCGGCCAGCGCCAGCGCTCCGCCCGAGCCGCCCTCGCCGATGAGGAGGCTGGTCAGCGGGGTCCGGGCGGCGGCCATCGCGGAGAATGCCTCGGCGATGGACCCGCCCGCGCCCGCGCGTTCCGCCGCGGCGTCGTTGGCCGCGCCGGGCGTGTCGACGAGGGTCAGCACCGGCAGCCCGAACCGGTCGGCGAGCCGGACGACGCGCGCGGCGGTCCGGTAGCCGGCGGGCCGGGTCGCCGTGCCGCGCTGGGCGACGTACACGACGGCGCGCCCGTCCGCCGCCCGGACGCCGACCCCGCACAGCAGCCCCGGGTCCGCCCCGCCCCCGCGGTCCCCGCTGAGCGGCTCACGGCGGGCGAAGTACCGGTCGAGATAGGCCTCGGCGTGTGCGCGCCGCGTGTCGCGGGCGCGGCGGACGGCCTCCCAGCCGGTGCGGGGGAGGAGCGGTGTGCCGTCGCCCGGCGGCAGCGCCTCGGGCGGCGGCACGGGCTGCGGGTCGAACACGCCCGGGGCCAGGACGCGGGCCCAGAAGCCGGCCGTCTCGCGCAGCCGCTCTGGGCGTACGACCGCGTCGACATGGCCGTGCGCGAGCTGGGACTCCGCCGTGTACGCGGCCGGGTCGGCGTCCTTGGGACGTACCCGGGAGCCCGCGAAGGCGACCTGCGCGCCCGGCAGCGCCAGGATCACATCCGCGCCCGCGCCCAGGGTCGCCCAGCCGCCGCCCGTGGTCGGGTCGCGTACCACCGCGATATGCGGGACGCCCGCCTCACGCAGCAGGACCCCGGCGCGGGCGGCGCGCTGCAGCTGGCTGAGCGCGATCATGCCCTCCTGCATCCGGCTGCCGCCCGTCGCGATCAGCGACACCAGCGGCAGTCCGCCCTCACGGGCGCGGGTGTAGGCGGCCTCCAGCCGGTCCCCGGCGCGGCGGCTGAGGGAACCGCCCAGAAAGGCGAATTCGAAGGACAGCAGCACACAGCGGCGGTCCTCGCCGAGGGTTCCCTCGCCCCACAGGACCGACTCCGTCGAGCCCGTGGCCTGCTCGGCACGTGCGCGGGCCGCGTCATAGCCCTCCCAGCCGATCGGCCCGTCGATCGTTCTGTCGCTCGCGCGGTCGGCCTCTCCGGAGGGTTCTTCGCGCGTCGTGTGCTCGGTGAAGTCGTCGCAGAGCAGCGTGATCGCCTCGCGTGCCGTCCACCGCCTCGACTCAGCCATGCCGGGACGCCTGCCCGCTCAGCGCCTGGTTCAGCGCCCGCTTGGTGACCTTGCCCATGTCGTTGCGGGGCAGGGCGTCCAGATACCGCACCGTACGCGGCCGCTTGTGCGGTGCGAGCTGCCCGGCCACATGCTCCGCCAACTCCTCGGCCGGCGGCGGCGTCCGGGGATCGGCCGGCACGATCCAGGCGACGACCCGCTCCCCCAGATCCGCGTCCGGCTCGCCCGTCACCGCCGCCTCACGCACACCGGGGTGGTCCAGCAGCGCGTTCTCGATCTCACCCGCGCCGATCTTGTAGCCGCCGCTCTTGATCAGATCGGTGGCCTTGCGCCCTACGATCCGTACATATCCGTCCGGATCGCGGACCGCCATGTCGCCCGTGCGGAACCAGGCTCCGGGCCGTGTGCCGTCGAAGGCGGCGGCGGTGGCGTCGGGCCGGTTCAGATACTCCGTGAAGAGGCTGTCCCCGCGCACCTGGATCTCGCCGATGGTCTCCCCGTCGTACACGGAGATCTCCGCGCCGTCGTCGGCGATCAGCCGCAGCTCCACGCCGGGCAGCGGCGGCCCGACGGTCCCCGGCCGGGCTGGCCCGCCCACCGGGACGGACGCGGGGGTCCGGGGGGTCACCCGCGGAGAACACAGCATCAGGGTTTCGGTCATGCCGTAGCGTTCGATCACCCGGCGGCCGGTCGCCGCCGCGATCCGTTCGTGGTCGTGCAGCGGCAGCGCGGCCGAACCCGACACCAGCAGCCGTGTGTCGGCCAGCGCCTTGGCCAACTCGCCGTCCTCCTCCGCCGCCTGGGCCAGCCGGTGGTACATCGTGGGCACGCCGAAGAGCATCGTGCCGCCGGACGCCAGCTCACGCCCCGCCGCCTGCGGGGTGAAGCTCCCCAGGTGGCGCAGCTCCCCGCCCCGCCTCAGCGGCCCCAGCACGCCCAGGATCAACCCATGCACATGGAACAGCGGCAGCCCGTGCACCAGGACGTCGTCCGCGGTCCAGGCCCAGACGTCCGCGAGGGCGTCAAGAGTGGCGGCGACCGCCCGGCGCGGCAGCACCGCGCCCTTCGGCGGGCCGGTGGTGCCCGAGGTGTAGACGACGAACGCGGGCAGGGCGGGGTCGTACGCCGTGTCGAGCCCCCACACCGCGCCCGCGCCCGTGCCTGCGCCCGCGCCGTCGTCGTTGGCCGGCTCGGCGGTGACGTCGATGCGCGGCAGCGCACCGAGCCGGCCGGGCAGCGCCTCGCCGGGCGCGGCCAGCACGGCGGCCGGCGCGCTGTCCGCGATGACATGGGCCAGCTCGCGCTCGCCGGACTTCGGGTTCAGCGGCACCACAGCCGCACCCGCCAGCAGCGCCCCGACGACCGCGACGGCCGTCTGAGGCGTCGGCACAGCCCAGACGGCGACCCGCGCCCCCTTCTCCAGCCGTTCGGCCACCGGGTGTGCCGCGGCCGCCAGTTGTCCGTACGTCAGGGAGCGGCCGGGGAAGCGCAGGGCGACGCGGTCCGGATCCGCGCCGGCGGGCCGGGGAAAGAGGGAACTCACGGGCTGACTGGTCCTCTCCGGTCGGTGCGGTCGCCGCGATCCGCGCGACCACTGCGATCGTTGCATGGGACACGGGTGCTGGGACACGGGTGCATGGCTGTCGTTCGCCGATGCCCCCAGGCGGCAGCATTCCCCTGTCTACTCGTGCGTAACAAGGCGGGCGCGTGCCCATGGCCACATCTACGGCAACGGCGCCTACGGCAACGGCAGCGCGATCTTGACCGCGTATCCGGCCACCAGGCCGTATCCGATCCGGAAGGTCCACGCACGGGCGCGCGCGGAGATCCGGGCCCCGGCGAAGGAGGAGCCCGCGATCAGCAGCTGCTGCCAGAGGAGGGAGGCGAGGAACACCCCGGCGACGAAAACGCCCCCGGCGGCGGGGCCGCGCAGCGCCGCCCCCTGCGCGGTGGTCAGCGCGGCGAAGTAGAGCGCGGTGGTGGGGTTGACCGCGGTGAGCCCGGCGAACGTCCAGAAGGTACGGGCGACACCGGCGGCCCCGTCGGCTGGACCGGTCCCGTCGGCTGGACCGGCCGCGGCCGCGGCGGCGGGCGGAGGCGTACGCGACGCCAGCAGCCCGCGGGCCGCGATCACAAGGAGGACGGCCGCGGCGACGAGCCGCACCCATGCCTCGACGCCGGAGAGGGCGGCGGCGACGAGCGGGCCGAGAGCGGTGGCCACGGCCGCGTACACCAGATCCACCACGGCGACGGCGGTCGCCGCGGCCACCGCGCCGCGGCGTCCGCGCATGCCCTCCTGGATGAGCAGCACGCCCATCGCTCCAAGCGGCATCGCCACTCCCAGCCCCGCCGCCGCGCCTGCCGCCGCCGTCGTCCACCACTCGCCCATGGGCCCCACTGTCGGGTCCGGGGCCCGTGGCCGGCGACTGATTTTCGCTGCTGCCCCGCTACCCCGCTGCCCCGCTACCCCGCTACCCCGCTTCCCCGTTCGCCGCTCCCCGCTCGCCGTACGCAGCCATGAGGCCAGGCCGCTACCCGGGATGCTGCCAGGTGAACACCGTGCCGCCCGGCGCGCCGTCGTCGCGGACGCCGTCGTCCCTGACAGCCAGGCGCACAGTGTTGCGGCCGTCCGCAGGCCGGGCCGTCGCCTCGATCTCCACCTCGACCGCGGAGACGCCCGGCCGGCGGTGCGCCGCCGCCAGCGCGCCGCGCAGCGCCGCGAGCAGCTCGGTCGCCGCGGGCTCGGCGACGAGTGCGTCCACCGCGCCCGTGAAGTGCACCGAGGGGACAAAGCCCAGCAGCGCCGCCGCTCCGCCGGTCTCCCGCAGCACCCGGCCGCGGAACCCGGTGGGAGCCTCGGCCGGCGGCTGCTGAAGGGCGAAGATCGCCGTCCGCACCTCCTGGATCGTGGCGTTCAGTTCGTCCACCGCCTGCCCGAGCAGTGTGTCTGTGTCCCGAGCGGTCTCGCTCGCCGCGCGCCGCCGCGTCGACTCCAGCATCATCTCCGTGGCGAACAGCCGCTGCACGACAAGGTCGTGCAGATCCCGGGCGATCCGGTCCCGGTCCTCGTACACCGCGAGCTGCTCGCGGTCGTGCCGGGCGTCCGCGAGCACCAGCGCAAGCGCCGCCTGCGAGGCGAACTGCGAGGCCAGCAGCCGCTCCACCGCCGTGTACGGGCGGCCGTGCCGGCGGCGCGGCAGGGCCAGTGTGCCGATCAGCCGGCCGCCGCTCTGCAGCGGCAGCATCATGCTCGGCCCGAACCGGTGCCGCACCTGAGTGGTCATCCGGGGATCGGTCGCCGAGTCCTCCACGAACACCGGCTCCCCGCCGAGCAGTTGCTCCAGCACGGGCGAGCCAGGGGCGATCGCCGTGCCGATCAGATCCCCCGGGTCGCCGTGCGTCGACGCGGCCACGATCTCCATGCCGCCCGCCGGGGTCGGCTGCAGGATCACCCCGGCCGAGGCGTCGGCGAGGATACGGGCCCGCTCGGCCACGACCGTCAGCGCGTCGTCCGCGCTGCGGCCGGTGAGCAGCGCCGTCGTCACCGCCGCGGCCCCTTCGATCCAGCGTTCCCGCTGCCGGGCCGTCTCGTACAGCCGGGCGTTGCCGATCGCGATGCCCGCCTGGGAGGCGAGTACGCGGAGCACCGCCTCGTCCTCGCCGGTGAAGGGGCCCTCGCGCTTCCCGGTGAGACAGAGCCGGCCGAAAGCCTCGGTGTGGACGCGTACGGGGACCCCGAGGAACGTCCGCATCCGCGGGCCGCCCTCCGCCAGGCCGTCGATCCGCAGCGGCTGCGGCCCGTGGCCTTCCTCGCCCTCCTTGTCCCGGTCGGCGAGGAGCGCGGCGAGCCGGCCGATCAGCTCCCTGTCCGCGTCGGACATCGCCGTGGTGTAAAGCCCGGTGCGGCGGCCGCGCTCCGGGTCGATCACCTCAAGCGCGCCGTACCGGGCGTCCGCCAGTTCTGCGGCGGTGTCCACGACGCGCTGGAGCGTGGTGCGCAGCTCCAGGTCGGAGCCTACGGCGAGAACGGCGTCCAGCAGTGTCGGAAGCCGGGGCCTCACTCCGCCGCGGCAGGCTGGGCGGTTGCGCCCGCGGCCTTGGCCGGGGCGGCGGCTCGCTCGGGCCGCACCGCCTTCTCCTTCCTGTCACTGACGCGGATCGTGTCGGCCAGCGGGTCGAGCACCATGGGCTGGATCTTGCCCTCCAGCATCGCGCCGAGGCCCAGGACGGCGCAGACGTCGGGCCGTTCGGCGATCCGCACCGGCATTCCGGTCGCGTTGTGCAGCATCTGGTCGAGCCCGGGCAGCAGCGCACTGCCGCCGACCATCATGATCCCGCGGTCGGCGAGATCGGCGACCAGGTCCGGCGGGCAGTCCCGCAGCACCTTGCCGATGCCGTCGAGGACCGCCGTCAGCGGGGTGTGGATGGCGTCCCGCACGGCGGCGGTGTCCACGTGCACGGAACGGGCCAGACCGGTGGCCACGTCCCGGCCGTGGATCTCCGTCGAGGCGGGGCCGTGCGGGGTCAGGCCGTTGCCGTGCAGGGCGAGCTGGAGCGGCCGGACCGACTGGGTGGGCAGCATCAGCTCATGCTGGTGCCGCAGATGCTGGATGACGGCGTGGTCGATGGCGTCCCCGCCGACGGGAATCCGCTCGGCCGTGACGATCGAGCCGAGGGAGAGCACGGCGACCTGCGTGGTCGCCGCACCGCACACCATGATCATCGTGGCGGTGGGCTGCTCCACGGGGAGCCCGCAGCCGACGGCCGCGGCGATCAGGGTGTCCACCAGCTCGACCCGGCGGGCCCCGAGGCCCACGAGCGTCTCGACGGCGGCGCGCTGGGCCAGCGGATCGCTGTCGTGCGGGGTGCAGGCGGCGGCGCGCAGCCGGGGCTTGCGGCGCAGCTGGCGACGGAGCTTCTCGCCGAGGAGATGGCGCAGCATCCGCTGCGCCATCTCGATGTCGACGACGGTGCCGCCGGAGACGGGGCGGGCGACGCGGATGTAGTCGGGTGTGCGCCCGGTCATCTTCTCGGCGAGCGCGCCGACCGCGATGAGCGCGCCGGTGCGCGTGTTGACGGCGGCGACGCTGGGCTCGTCGACGACGAGTCCCACGCCCTTGACGAAGACGCGGGTCCTGGCCGCTCCGATGTCGACGGCGAGATGGCAACGGCGCAGCTGCTCAAGGTTGACGGTCACGACGGGTCCTCCCGAATGGGGTTCTCCTCGCATCCTCCGATCACGACGCCCTGCGCGCGCGCTGAACTCCGCCGCACGGGCGTACACCCCCTGACACCCCACCAGCTCCCCGCTCCCCGGGCAGCCCCACACGGGGGCCGCGCCCCCCGCCCACCGCCGGCCAGCCCCGAGGCACAGGCACCAAACACCCGCCTCGTGCGGGCGGCCTTACACCGCGGTGCGGCTGGGGCGTGCCGCGGGGTGCGCCCGGCGCTGCGCGCGGGCGGGGTGCCGGGGGGCTTTGCCCTCCACGGTCTCAGGCTCGCCCCCGGCCCGGTGCTCCGCACGGGCGGAGCCGGGTGGTACCGGGCGTGACCGGTTGGCAGGGGTGTCTGCGTGCACCTCGCTTCCGGCTCGTTGTTCCGCGAGCGGAGGGGGCCGGAGCGCGTGGCGCGCTCCGCTCGGGTGGGGCTCGGCGGCGTCGGGTGTCTGCCCCGCGCTGCGCGGGAGCGGGAGGGCGGGACGGCTCTTGGTGTGGGCGGAGTGCTCGCCTCGTGCGGGCGGCCCCACACCGTGGGGGGCGGCGCGACGCGGGGTGCGCCCGGCGTTGCGCGCGGGGCCACGGGCACGCCCGCTGGCACGGGCGTCGGCCCTGCTGAAGTCCCGGGGCCCGGGGGTTTGCCCCCGGTTTCGGGAAGCGGGGGTCCCCCACGTCGCAGGGGGAGGGGATGGGGAGAACGCCCGCAAGGGCACCGCCCTCCCGCCCGCCCTCACGGCAGCCGCTGCAACAGCCCCCACGTGAACTCCGCCACCCGCTCCCGCCCGTCGGGCATCGTCAGCCGCAGCCGCCACCGTGTCGGCGCGGACCCCTCCAGGGGACGCGCCGGAGAAAACGCGGCGGCGGCCTCGTCGACCGTGCAGGACCAGGGGACCAGGTCCGCCTCACCCCGCAGCGCCGGCCCGGGCGTGCCCGGCGCGCGCACCAGCCACTCGTTCCACACCGCGCCCTTGTCCCCCGCCAGAACCTCGAACCGCAGAGTCGGCCAGAGCGGCAGCGGCCACAGCAGCGCATCGCACTCAAGGTCGCCGATACGGCGGCGGGCGGTCTGCTCCGGCGGGCCGAGCACCGAACGGTAGCGGGCCAGCGCGCCCCGCCCCCGGGGCGCGCGCACCATCGCCTGCCAGCGGCGGTTGGCCTCTCGCATCTCGGCGACCGAGGCTCCCAGCTCCCGCCGGGCGTCCTCGACCAGCCCCGGCTGGAAGTCGGCCATGCGGCGCAGCAGCACCAGCTGGAACTCACGCACCCCGAACGGTGTGGCATCGGCAGACATGCCGACATACTGCCGTTCCCGGTGACCGCCCACATACTCCGGACCGAGGCAGTCCACACAGGATCCTCACAGTGCGGACCGGCCGGCCTGCCCTTCGGGCGCATAATCTGCGGGCGCCATGGATTACTGCCAGCCGTGCCGACGGCACCTCAACGGCGCCCTCGCCTGCGCCGGGTGCGGTACGCCCGCCGAGGAGCTGCACCGCCACACCAGCGGCCTCGGCGCGCCCGCGGGGGACCAGGTCTTCGAGCTGTCCGACGTGTCGGAGACGTACGGCGACGGCGGCCACCACACCCACCGGCGTGCGCGCCGGGACACCCCGCGCCGCCAGCGGCCCAGCGGGCGCCGGGCCCGCAGGCGGCGCGGCCGCAAGGCGGTGATCGGCACGTTCGGGCTGGCGCTCGCGGCCGGCGCGCTCAGCCTGGCCGAGCTGGCGACGGAGTACGGCGGCGGCGACGGCCCCGCGGACCTGGTGAAGGAGAAAGCTTCCTACGAGTCCGAGACCGCGCCGCTCCCAACCGAGGTCGACGACACCCCCGACGGCCCGGGCGAGGTGACCCGGCCCGCCGTCATCTCGTCGGGCTCCCCGGAGCCCTCCGCGAGCGGCAGCTCCGGCGCCGGTGAGCCGACCGGGTCCGGAACGGCGACGTCCGGCCCCGCCGCGCCGGGCGGCGGGGAGGGCAGCGGCAGCCCCGCTCCCGGCGGCGAGAACAGCGAAGACGGCGGCGACGGCGACGGCGGCGACGCGGACGGCATACGTCCGTCGGGGTCCGCGTCGCCCGGTGACGGCGACGCCTCCCCGACGGCCTCCGACCCCGCGGACCCGCCTCCCGGCGACGACGCCTCCCCGTCGGCGTCCGCGCCGACCTCCAGCGAGAGCCCGTCCGATCCCACGTCGAGCCCTTCCCCCACCCCCACCGAGGACGAGAGCTGTTTCCTCTGGTTCTGCTGGTGACCGCCCCGGCCGCCGGCCGCGCTGCCTCGGCCGGCCACGCCGCCCGCTCCGGCCCTTACGCCGCCTCGCCGAGCATCCGCCGCAGCAGATCCCGCAGCACCGTCCGCTCCTCGGCCGACAGCTGCGCCAGCGGCTCCCGCGCGAAGTCCAGTGAGTCCCGCAGCCGCCGGGCCGTCTCACGCCCCTGAGCCGTCGGCGCGGCCAGCTTGATCCGCCGGTCGGCCGGGTCCGGGCGGCGCTCCACCAGCCCGCGGGCCTCCAGCCGGTCCACGATCCCCGTCACATTCGACGGCTCGCACTTCAGCTTCTGCGCGATACGGCGCATGGGCATCGGCTCCAGAGTGAGCAGCCCCAGCACCCGCGCCTGCGCGCCGGTGAGGGAGTGCTGGGCCGCGGCCTCCTCGTACTCCTCGTGGTAGCGGGCCACGACCGTGCCGATCAGCTCGACCACTTCGAGGGTGAGGGCGTCGGCACGGGGGGCGGGGGCCGAGGCGGCGGCGCTGGCTGAATCCATGACACGGAGTCTACCCAGATACTTGACAACATGAAATATCCAGGCGCATGGTTGTTTCAGTTCATGAAGCTTTTCTAGGAGGCATCGCCGTATGTCCGCACTCCCCGCGTCCGGCCGCGCCTGGCATCTGACGGCCCGCCCCCACGGCTGGCCCACGGCCGACGACGTCGCCCTGCGTGAAGTCCCGGTCGCCGCGCCGGGCGAGGGCCGCATCCTGGTGCGCAATCTGCACTTCTCGGTCGACCCCTATATGCGCGGCCGGATGAACGACGTGAAGTCGTACGTCGCGCCGTTCCAGCTCGACCAGCCCATGGACGGCGGCGCGGTCGGCGAGGTCATCGCGTCAAACGCCGAGGGCTTCGCCGTCGGCGACCACGTCCTGCACGGCCTCGGCTGGCGTGAGTACGCGGATGTCGAAGCCCGCCATGCCACCAAGGTCGACGGCTCGCTCGCCCCGCTCTCCACCTACCTCGGCGTCCTCGGCATGCCGGGCCTCACGGCGTACGCAGGGCTCTTTGAAACCGCCTCCTTCAAGGAGGGCGACGCCGTCTTCGTCTCCGGCGCGGCGGGCGCGGTCGGCAGCCAGGTCGGCCAGATGGCGAAGATCAAGGGCGCCTCGCGCGTCATCGGCTCCGCCGGCTCCGACGAGAAGGTCAAGCTGCTCGTCGAGGAGTACGGCTTTGACGCGGCGTTCAACTACAAGAACGGCCCCGTCGCGGAGCAGCTCAAGCAGGCCGCCCCCGACGGCATCGACGTGTACTTCGACAATGTGGGCGGCGACCACCTGGAGGCCGCCATCTCGTCGCTCAACGTGCACGGCCGCGCCACGCTCTGCGGTGCGATCGCCCAGTACAACGACACCGCGCCGGCCCCCGGCCCGCGCAATCTCGCCCTCGTCATCGGAAAGCGGCTGCGGCTCCAGGGCGTCCTGGTGCGCGACCACGCCGCGCTTCAGCCGCGGTTCGTCCAGGACGTCTCCGGCTGGATCCGCTCCGGCGAGCTGAAGTACGCGGAGACCGTCGTCCAGGGCATCGAGAACGGCTTTGACGCCTTCCTCGGCATGCTCCGCGGTGAGAACACCGGAAAGATGATCGTTTCCCTTGCCCACTGAGCCCGGCTAGGCTCACGCCAGACCGCCGCGATCGTGGGCGCGAGTCGCGGCGACACTCCAGGAGGAATCCTCAAGCATGTCCATCCAGAACATAGACGTCCTCTACACCGCCGTCGCCACCGCCGAGGGCGGCCGCGACGGCCGGGTGTCCTCCAACGACGGTCAGCTGGACGTCGTCGTCAACCCGCCCAAGGAGCTGGGCGGCAGCGGCGCCGGCACCAACCCGGAGCAGCTGTTCGCCGCGGGCTTCAGCGCCTGCTTCCAGGGCGCGCTCGGTGTGGTGGCCCGCCAGGAGAAGGCGGACATCTCCGGGTCCACGGTGACCGCGTCGGTCGGCATCGGCAAGAACGAGGCAGGCGGCTTCGGGCTGGAGGTCGCGCTCACCGCGTCCATCCCGAACGTCGACGCGGAGACCGCGAAGACGCTGGTGGAGAAGGCGCACCAGGTGTGCCCGTACTCCAACGCCACCCGCGGCAACATCAAGGTCGACGTCTCCGTCGCCTGACGTCCCACCGGCCTGCCGGCCCAACGGGCCCGCGCCCCGCGGGGGGCGCGGGCCCCGTGCCGTCTCGGGAGGGGGAAAGACCCCCCCGGCACCGCCGAGTGCCGTATCCGCGTACCGTATCCGCATGCGTGATTTCGGCGTGGGCTTCGGCTACTTGATGAAGGGCCAGCGCTGGGTCGCAGGCCGTCGCCGCTGGTTCGGCTTCGGG
Source organism: Streptomyces sp. PR69 (assembly GCF_026420845.1). Classification (GTDB taxonomy): domain Bacteria; phylum Actinomycetota; class Actinomycetes; order Streptomycetales; family Streptomycetaceae; genus Streptomyces. The sequence goes on from NZ_JAOWCB010000032.1 coordinate 50,470, forward strand.
CTGCTGCCCGGTCTGGTGACCCTGGTGCTGTACGCGGCCGCGCTGGTCGGCCTCGGCTACGGCGCGGACGATCTGGCGGCCTGGGCCACGCCTTTCGCCGACGGCTGGTCCTCGCCCTGGCTGGGCGTCTTCCGCGCCACGCTGACCGTGCTCGTCTTCGCCTTCGGACTGTTCCTCGCGGTGATCACCTTCACCGCGGTGACGCTGCTGGTCGGCCAGCCCTTCTACGACTCGCTCTCCGAGCAGGTCGACCGCAGCGAGGGCGGCGAGGTCCCGACCTCCGGCCTGCCGCTCTGGAAGGAGCTGTGGATCTCCGCGCGCGACTCGGCGCGGATCCTGCTGCGGGTGGCGCTGTACGGGGTGCTGCTCTTCGCCCTCGGTTTCATCCCGGTCATCGGCCAGACGGTCATCCCCGTGCTGGGCTTCTGCGTCTCCGGCTTCTTCCTCGCGGAGGAGCTCACGGCGGTGGCGCTGGGGCGGCGCGGCATCGAGCTGAAGGAGCGTCTGGAGCTGCTGCGCGGCCGCCGGATGCTGGCGCTCGGCTTCGGGGCGCCGCTGACCCTGGCGTTTCTGATCCCGTTCGTCGCGGTGTTCCTGATGCCGGGAGCGGTCGCGGGGGCCACGCTGTTGTCCCGCGAACTGGCTCCCGGCCCGCACCCTCAGGGGCCACGGAGTGAGGCCGGCGAGAACGGCGGGGGCGACGAGGCCGACGGGGAGCCCGCCCCCGCCGCCCGGCTTACCGACGGCGGGCCGCCGGTCAGACCTTGACGGTGCGGACCCGGGATCCGCAGAGTGCCGTGATGTCATCGGGGTCCGACGTCAGCACGATGATCGGCCCGGGGAAGCGCAGTGCGGTCGCGGAGACCATCGCATCGATGGCGTACTTGTGGCCGTGCAGCTTCGCGGAAGCCAGCAGTTTGGAGGCCTCCCGGGCGATTTCCTCGCTGACCGGTTCGATATGAATCCTGGAGACGGTCCAGTCGAACCGCGCCTGCGGAGTACGGGGGTTGCGTGCCTCGACCAGCGTGGCGGCCGAGGTGATCACGCGAGTGTCCTCCTCGTGGGCGGCCACGAGCCAGGCGGTGAGGGCGGGGTCGCGGGCCACGGCCTTGGACAGTCCCTCGCTGTCCAGCACCAGCGTGCCGCCAGCCATCAGGCGGCCGCCTTCGTGTCTGCATGGCGTACGTCGTCGGCGGTCGCCGGGCTCTCGTACACGTCGGCCGCGCTGTCAGCGGCGTCGTTGCGCAGCAGCGCCCGAGCTTCCTCCACAGCCTGACGGCTCACCGGGCCGTGGTCCGCTTCAGCCTGCTCGATGAGCTCGCGCAGCCGCATGCGCTCCATATGCCGGGCGACGGCCTCGGTGACGAAGGCGGAGAAGCCGCCTGGGCCGGTGTGCGCACGCACGGTTTCGGCCAGCTCTTCCGGCATGCTGATCGAGTACTTGCGTGTGGTTCCGCTCATAAAGCTCACGATACCACCGGCGGTAGCATAAACGTTTCCGCTGTGCGACGGCCCACAACCCGGTTGATCACCCGCCCCCGGCGACCAGCATCGACGCTTATGACAGAAGTGTTCGCCGTCGCCCTCATCACCGTGCTCGCCGTCATCAGCCCCGGCGCCGACTTCGCCATGGTCGTGCGCAACAGCGCCCTCCGCGGACGGTCCACCGGACTGTTCTCCGCGGCGGGCGTCGCCGCGGGCGTCCGACATCCGGCTGCGCGCCGCGATGCCCCGCTGGCAGAAGGCGCTCAACCGCGCGATTGGCTCGGTCCTCGTCGGTCTCGGCGTCTCCCTGGGCTTCGCCCGCCAGGCGGGGCAGCGGGCCGCGTTCTCAGGAGTCCGCCGCCACCGTGATGATCGACCGGACCTGGGCGATGATGTCCAGCCGGTTGCGTACGAAGTCGGGGTCGGTGATCTCCGTGGTGTTGCCGGCCCCGAACTCCAGCACCGGCGTGTGCACATGGCCGCCGGGCATGCCCAGGCCCAGCCGGTCCCGCAGCAGGGTGGCGCGGTAGGCGATCTCGTTGGAGAGATAGTCGCCCCCGCCCCCGCTGCGCGCCGTGGAGCCGGGCGTGGGGCCGCCGGGGCGGACGACCTCGGCGGCGCCGCCCGCCGGGATCTCGGTCACCGTCGTGTTGTCGTACACGGGGAAACGGCCGGTCGAGGCGGCGGTGATCTTCTCGTACGGGAGGGTGGTCGCCGTCCACTGCGGCTGGGAGGCCGGGTCGGCGACCGGGACCGTGCCCGTGGACGAGAGGTTCTCGTTGTCCGGGAAGCCGCCCCGCCACGCGCCGTTGAAACGCTCGATGTCGAAGCGGCCCACCCGGCCCTGGCTCACCGTGGTGAACATATCCGCCTGCGGCAGCCGCCCGCGAAGGGTGCGCTCCACCTCGCCGTCCGCGAAGTCCCGCCAGCGCACCGGGAAGACCGCGGTCTCGACGCGGGCCCACCCGCCGGCCGTACGGATCCAGGCGCCGTCCAGGGCCAGGGCCGCCGCGCCCGACGGGTTGCTGATCCGGATGTCGCGGTCCAGCGTGAACGGGTCAAAGCCCGTCAGCACGATCCGCTGAAAGCCCTTGCCCCGCGGGAAGTCCATCGAGTCCTGCCCGCGCGAGGAGGTCTCCAGCCGGTCCAGCAGCCGTGCCCGCGCGCGGTCGGAGAGCGGGAACGCCGGTTTCCAGGCGCGCAGTTCCCGCGTCATGGACAGCCGCGCCCAGTACAGCGGACGGTCGTCGTCGCGGCTCAGGTCCCCGTGCGCCGGGCCCCTGCCGCGGGCGCGGTCGACCGCCCGGTCCCACAGCCGCGCCCCGTGCCGGGCCGCGGCCCGCTCGGCCTCCCGGTATGAGCCGGCCCGCCGCAGGGCCCGGGCGAAGTCACGCCCTGCCGTGTCGAACCCGCTGCGCCGGAGGATCTCCTGTGGCACGGCGCGCTCCAGCCGCTGCTCCTCGACGGTCGCCGGGGCGGGGCCGTCGCCCGCGGGTCCCGCCGCCGGGGGAGCGGCGAGTGCGGTGGGCGGGGAGAAGGCGACGGCCAGGGAGGTGAGCAGGACGAGCGCGGCGGCGGTACGGCGGCGGGGGCGTATCCGGGGTGCGGGAGTGCGTGACACGGGAGTCGGTCCTTCCGTCGGCGGGTCGCCACAAGGGCGGTCGTGCGTGCCGGGAAGTATTCATGCCGGTCACAACTCCCGCTACGGGGTGTCCAAAAGACCACACCCGCCCCACAGGACATGGCCGGTATCCATGTCCTGCCACGCCCCTTGCGGGCCCTCGCCTTGGACGCCCTGGTCCGGATGCCCGGTCCGGACGCCCTGGTCCGGATGCCCGCTCCGGGCGTCCGTTCCCGTCACGCGGGCGGCTCCGCCGCGGTGACGCGCCGATAGGCGATCTCCGCCAGCCGCTGCTGCCCGTCCCTGCTGGGGTGGAACAGATCCCAGCGGCTGAGCTGCTCGCGCGTGAAGTGGAACCCGAAGACCGCGCCGCCGTCATAGCGGCAGCGCCGGTCCCGGGCGCAGACGTCCTTCAGCGCGGCGTTGTAGTCGACCACCCGCTGCCGGACCGCCGCCCTGCGCTGCCGCGCCTCTGGCCCGTCGTCCTCGGCGTCGGCGAGCATCGAGGCGCACACGCCCAGCTTCCACACCTGCCGGCCCAGCGGATGGCCGCGCCCGGTCGACCAGAGGCGTTTGAGGTCCGGCACGCTCGCCACGTACACCTGGGACTTCGGCGAGGCGCGCCGCAGCGCCGCCAGCGCCTTCTCGAAGGAGCTGCGGAACTCCGCGACCGGCGTCATCTGCTCCGCCGTCGCCCGGCAGGCGTCGTTCGCGCCCGCCAGCACGGTCACAAGATCCGGCTTCTTCTCGGCCGCCCGCGTCATCTGCCCGGCCAGATCGCCGGCAGTCGCTCCGGAGCGGGCGAAGTTCCAGCTCCGCTCGGCCGCGCCCGCCGGACCGAGGAGCTGTACCGCCAGTGAGCGCACGGAGGCGTCCGTGCCGGTCGCCCAGGAGACTTCCGGGCAGTCGGCGAGCACCCCGCAGGCGTCGAAGCCACGGGTGATCGAATCGCCGACGGCGGCGATCGAGTCGGGGCTGCGGTCCCAGACCGGGGTCGGACTGGGGGAGGGGCGCGCGCTCTGGGCCGTACGGCGTGACCCGTCGGGGCCGTCCGACGCCGCGTCACATCCTGTGACCGCGCCCAGGGAGAGGAGCAGACCAGCGAGGGCGGCTGCCACGGTGGCGGACCCGGCTCCTCTAGAAGGCCCGGCTCCGGAAGGCCCGGTGGCTCCGGCAGACCCGGCTGCTCTGGAGGAGCCCGCCGCCCCGGAGGCCGCCGCCCCGGAGGCCGTCGCTTCGGAAAGGTCCGCCGTGCGCACGCCTCGTCGGCGCTTCCGCACTCCCATGTCCGTCTCCCCGTCCCCTCTGCCCCTCTGCGTCATCGCCGGTCATCGCACGGCGGGCGCAAGACGTCCTGGCGGGTGAAAGCTTCGTGCGTACGGCCCCGGGACCGACAGTACGTCACCTCCGGGCCACCGCCGCACGGTAGCTTTTTCCCGTCGACCCAGAGGCGCGCCTCGCCCACCGGCTCCGGTAAATTACATCACGTCACAAGCTGTCCCTTTTGTGGAGATTAACTCCCGATGCTGTTTACTGAGGCCACTGGGGAAGGTGATCCTCGTCCCACACTGGAGGTCCCGGTGACGACACGTGGCGTTCTGTACGTTCACTCCGCACCGCGCGCGCTGTGCCCGCACGTCGAATGGGCCGTCGCGGGCGTGCTGGGCGTACGGGTGCAGCTCGACTGGATCCGCCAGCCCGCCGCCCCCGGCACCTGGAGAGCGGAGTTCTCCTGGCAGGGCGAAGCGGGCACGGCCTCCAAGCTCGCCTCCGCGCTGCGCGGCTGGCATCTGCTCCGCTTCGAGGTGACCGCGGAACCCTCCCCCACCGCGGAGGGCGAGCGCTACAGCGCCACCCCCGACCTCGGCATCTTCCACGCGGTCACCGGCATCCACGGCGACATCCTCGTCCCGGAGGACCGGCTGCGCGCCGCCCTCTCCCGCTCCGCGCAGGGCGAGGGCGACCTTGCGGCGGAGATCGCCAGGCTGCTGGGCAAGCCCTGGGACGACGAGCTGGAGCCCTTCCGGTACGCGGGCGAGGGCGCGCCCGTCCGCTGGCTCCACCAGGTCGTCTGAAGCCAGGCCGTCCGAAGACGAACGGGCCCGCACCAGGGTTTCCTGGTGCGGGCCCGGCTCTTGGCTGCGGGGCCGTCCGCCGGATCAGACCGTGCGGAACGCGAGGACCACGTTGTGGCCGCCGAAGCCGAAGGAGTTGTTGATCGCGGCGACCGTGCCCTCGGGCAGCGCCCGCGGCTCGCCGCGCACGATGTCCGCGTCGACCGCCTCGTCGAGGTCGTCGACGTTGATGGTCGGCGGGGCCGTGCGGTGGTGCAGGGCCAGGACCGTCGCGACGGTCTCGATGCCGCCCGCGCCGCCCAGCAGATGGCCCGTCATCGACTTGGTGGCGGACACCGCGACATGGTCGAGATCCTCGCCCAGGACCTTGCGCAGCGCCTTGATCTCCGCGACGTCGCCCTGCGGAGTGGAGGTGGCGTGCGCGTTGAGGTGCACCACCTCGGAGGCCTTGAGATCGGTCGAGTCGAGCAGGTTCTGCAGCGCGGCGGCGATGCCGCGGCCGGTCGGCTCGGGCTGGGCGATGTGGTGGCTGTCCGCGGACAGGCCCTGGCCCAGCGCCTCGCAGTAGACCTTCGCGCCGCGCTTGGCGGCGTGCTCGGCCGACTCCAGGATGACGACGCCCGCGCCCTCGCCGAGGACGAAGCCGTCGCGGGCCGTGTCATACGGGCGGGAGGCCTTCTCGGGCTCGTCGTTGTTCTTGGACATCGCCATCATGTTGGCGAACGCGGCGACCGGCAGCGGGTGGATGGCTGCCTCGGTGCCGCCCGCGACGACCACGTCGGCGCGGCCGGTGCGGATCATCTCCACCGCGTAGCCGATGGCCTCGGCGCCGGAGGCGCAGGCCGAGACCGGGGTGTGCACACCGGCTTGGGCGTTGACTTCCAGGCCCACATTGGCCGAGGGGCTGTTCGGCATCAGCATGGGGACGGTGTGCGGGGAGACCCGGCGGGCGCCCTTCTCCTTCAGCACGTCGTACTGGTCGAGCAGGGTGGTCACACCGCCGATGCCGGAGGCGATGACCGTGCCGAGCCGCTCGGGGGCGACGGACTCATCCTCACCGGCGGCGGCCGTGAAACCGGCGTCCGCCCAGGCCTCACGGGCCGCGATCAGCGCGAACTGAGCCGAGCGGTCCAGCTTGCGCGCCACGGGGCGCGGCAGGACCTCGCCCGGGTCGACGGCCGCCGAGGCGGCGATGCGGACCGGCAGATCGGCGAAGCGCTCGCCCTCCAGGGGCGTCACTCCGGACCGGCCGGCGAGAAGGCCTTCCCAGGTCGATGCGCTGTCGCCACCCAGCGGTGTGGTTGCGCCGATACCGGTGACGACCACGGTGCGATTGGTCGAGCTCACAGGAATTCTTTCTCCACGTGTAGAGGGTGCTGAATTGTCACGGCGCCACCGCCGGGTGGCGACAAACGCATATCAGGTTCAGCTCTGGTGATCGAGGATGTACTTCGTGGCGTCGCCGACGGTCTTGAGGTTCTTGACGTCGTCGTCCGGGATCTTCACGTCGAAGCGCTCCTCGGCGGCGACGACGACCTCGACCATGGACAGCGAGTCGACGTCCAGGTCGTCGGTGAAGGACTTGTCGAGCTGGACGTCCTCGACCGGAATGCCAGCGATCTCGTTGACGATCTCGGCGAGACCGGCGACGATCTCTTCCTGAGTGGCGGCCATGTGGCGCTCCTTCTATCTGTTAACAGAGGGTGTGGTGCTTGGGAAGATCCGCAAGCGCCTAGGGGAGGGTAACGACCGTCGCGGCGTAGACGAGCCCCGCCCCGAAGCCGATGACGAGCGCGGTGTCCCCGCTCTTCGCCTGACCGGTCGCCAGAAGCCGCTCCATCGCGAGCGGAATCGAGGCGGCCGAGGTGTTGCCGGTGGTCTCCACATCACGGGCGACCGTGACATGCTCCGGCAGTTTCAGAGTCTTCACCATCGAGTCGATGATCCGCATATTGGCCTGGTGCGGGATGAAGACGTCCAGGTCGGCGGCCGTGATGCCGGCCGCGTCCAGCGCCTGCTGGGCCACCTTCGCCATCTCGAAGACGGCCCAGCGGAACACCGCCTGGCCCTCCTGGGTGATGGCGGGGAACTTGACCTCGCCCCGCTCGTTGAGCGGCAGCCGGGAGACATCGCCGACGCGGAACTCGTTCCATGGCACGGTCTGCTTGATCGTCTCGGCCTTGTCGCCCTCGGAACCCCAGACCGTGGGGCCGATATGCGGCTCCTCGGAGGGGCCCACCACGACCGCGCCCGCGCCGTCGCCGAACAGGAAGGCCGTGGCCCGGTCCTCCAGATCGGTCAGATCGCTCAGCCGCTCCACGCCGATGACCAGCACATGCTGCGCCGAACCCTCGACGATCAGGCCCTTGGCGAGGGTGAGGCCGTAGCCGAAGCCGGCGCAGCCGGCGGAGATGTCGAACGCGGCGGGCTTGCCCGCGCCGAGCTTGTCGGCGATCTCGGTGGCCACGGCCGGGGTCTGCCTGAAGTGCGAGACGGTGGAGACGATCACCGCGTCGATGTGCTGCGGGGTCAGCCCCGCATCGGCGATGGCCTTGCCCGAAGCCTCCAGGGACATGGCGGCGACGGTCTCCTCGTCGGAGGCCCAGTGGCGGGTGGCGATGCCGGAGCGCGAGCGGATCCACTCGTCGGACGAGTCGATCGTCTCGAGGATCACCTCGTTGGGCACGACCCGCGTGGGACGGTAGCCGCCGACGCCCATGATGCGCGCGTACGGCGCTCCCTTGGCGGGTTTGATCTTCGACATGCTCTACGGCTCCTTGTCTCAGGCGGAGTGCTCGGCGTGCTCGGCGACGAGCGTGCGGGCCGCTTCGAGGTCGTCGGGGGTCTTCAGCGCCAGCGTCTTGACGCCCGGCAGGGCGCGCTTGGCCAGTCCGGTGAGGGTGCCGCCGGGGCAGACCTCGACCAGGGCGGTCGCGCCGCGCTGCTGGAAGGTCTCCATGCACAGGTCCCAGCGGACCGGGTTGGCGACCTGGCCTGCGAGCCGCGCCACGACCTCCGCGCCGTCCGTGACGACCTGGCCGTCCTTGTTGGAGACGTACGCGACCGAGGGGGCGGCCGGGGCGAGTGAGGCGGCGGCCTCCTCCAGGGCGGCGACCGCGGGCGCCATATGGCGGGTGTGGAACGCGCCCGCCACCTTCAGCGGGATCACCCGGGCCTTCTCCGGCTTGTTCTCGGCGAGCGCGGCAAGCTGCTCCGCCGTGCCCGCGGCCACGATCTGGCCCGCGCCGTTCACATTCGCCGGGGTCAGGCCCAGGCCCTCAAGGTGGGCGACGACCTGCTCCGGGTCGCCGCCGAGCACCGCCGACATGCCGGTCTGCGTCACGGCCGCGGCCTCGGCCATCGCCAGGCCCCGCTTCCGTACGAGACGCAGCGCGGACGTCTCGTCGAGGACGCCCGCGAAGACGGCCGCGGTGATCTCGCCGACGCTGTGGCCGGCGACGGCGTCGGGCGTCGCGCCGAGCGCGTCCGCGGACAGCAGTCCCGCGGCGACGAGCAGCGGCTGGGCCACGGCCGTGTCGCGGATCTGGTCGGCGTCGGCCTTTGTGCCGTAGTGGACGAGGTCGAGTCCGATGGCGTCGGACCAGGCCGCGAGGCGGTCAACGGCGCCGGGGAGGTCGAGCCAGGGGGTCAGAAAGCCGGGCGTCTGAGCGCCTTGGCCGGGAGCGACGAGTACGAGCACCCTCACACTCTCTCTTGTGGACGGCTCCAAACGCCCGTGGGGACAGGGACGAAGAACCGTCAGGGGAATTGTTGGTGTTCGACAAAAGTTTAGGGCTGGCTTTCGGCGTCGGCCAGACGCCCCAGGATCAGTGCGATCCGCAGCGTGAACGCCGAGCGAACATCGGAGGGTGACCATCCGGTGACGTCAGTCACACGTCGCAGCCGGTAGCGCACGGTGTTGGGGTGGACGAAGAGCATCCGCGCCGCGCCCTCCAGACTGCTCGCCTGCTCCAGATAGACGCTCAGCGTCTCCAGCAGCGCCGAGCCCGCTTCCTCCAGCGGTCTGTAGATCTCCTCCACCAGCTGCTCGCGCGCGGCCGGGTCGGCGGCGATCGCGCGCTCCGGCAGCAGATCATCCGCGAGCACCGGGCGCGGGGCGTCCTGCCAGGCCGAACACGCCTTGAGCCCGGCGGCCGCGGCCTGCGCGGAGCGGGTGGCGGCCAGCAGATCGGGCACCACGGGACCGGCCACCACGGGACCGGCGGCGTACGGCCCGATCAGCGCCTTGGCGACCTGCAGCGGATTGTCGCTCCCGCCCGCGATGACCACGAGCCGGTCACCGAGCACCCCGGTCAGCACCTGGAGCTTGGCGTGCCGGGCGGCCCGGCGGATCGCCTCCACCGTCAGCTCGCTGTCCCCGTCGGGCGCGGTGCCCAGGATGACGCACACATGCTCGGGCGCGTTCCAGCCCAGGGCGGCGGCCCGGGAGACCGCGCCCTCGTCGGCCTCGCCCGACAGCACCGCGTTGACGACCAGGGACTCCAGCCGGGCGTCCCACGCGCCGCGGGCCTCGGCGGCCTGCGCGTACACCTGTGCGGTGGCGAAGGCGATCTCCCGTGCGTAGACGAGCAGCGCCTCGCGCAGCACCGACTCGTCGCCCGGTGCGGCGACCTCCTCGATCGCCGACTCCATGACCTCGATGGTGGTGCGCACCATCTCCACGGTCTGGCGCAGCGTGATCGCCCGGGTCAGCTCGCGCGGCGCCGTGCCGAAGACATCCGTGGAGATCGCCTGGGGGGTCTCCGGATGCCGGAACCACTCGGTGAACGCGGCGATGCCCGCCTGTGCCACCAGGCCGATCCAGGACCGGTTCTCCGGGGGCATCGCCCGGTACCAGGGCAGCGTCTCGTCCATGCGCGCGATGGCGCTGGCGGCGAGCCGGCCGGAGGACCGCTCCAGCCGGCGCAGAGTCGCGGAGTGCGGGTGTTCGTCGTTCGCTGCAGGTTCTGGCACGGGGACAAGAGTGCCTTATCGGGACGGGTGCGCGGAGTGGCGGGTCGGGCTACCCGTGCGTACGGGGTACGAGCCGGGCTACCGGGGTGTGCGGGGCATATCAGGGCGGGCCGCCCGCCGTGGCCGGACCGACCCGGCGCCCGCAGGGGGCGATGCCCCGCGTTGCCCTGGAGGGGTCGGCAGTCCCCCTGGAGGAGCGGTCCGGTGTACGCGCGGACGCGGGGTGCGGCGTCCGCGCGGGCGCGGGGGTGCCGGCGCGGTGACTGGCGTACACCGGACGCGGCGGTTCCGGCGCGGGGGCGCGGGGATACCGTGGGGGCGTGATTTCTGTACGGCGGGCAGGGGAGCGCTACCGCGGGGGCGACGCGGACGCGGGCATCGAGTCCTGGCACGCGTTCTCCTTCGGGAGCTTCTACGACCCCGACAACCTCCGCTTCGGCGCGATCCTCGCCTGCAACGAGGAACGCCTCGCGCCCGGCGCCGGATTCGACGAGCATCCGCACAGCCACACCGAGATCGTGACCTGGGTGGTCGAGGGGGAGCTGACCCACCGGGACTCCGCCGGACACGCCACCGTCGTACGGCCCGGCGACGTCCAGCGCCTCAGCTCCGCCGGCGGGGTGCGCCACATCGAGCGCAACGACGGCCCCGAGCCGCTGGTGTTCGTGCAGATGTGGCTCGCGCCGCATGACCCCGGCGGCGAGCCCTCGTACGAAATCGTGCGCGGCATCGCCGACTCCACGCCCTACGCCCTGCCGCAGGCGGGCGCGCTGCTGCACATACGGCGGCTCGCGCCCGGCGAGCGGACCGCGGTGCCGGGCGCGAACGCCGCGTATGCGCATATGGTGCGCGGCGCGGCGCTGTTGGGAGATGAGCAGCTCGGGCCCGGTGACTCGGCGCGGATCACCGGCGAGGACGGTCTTGAGCTGCGGGCGGGGGCTCAGGCCGCCGAGGTGCTGCTGTGGGAGCTCGGCGGCTGAGCCGCGCGGGACCCGCGGGACCGGGCGGGGACTGACCGGGGGCCTGCCGGGGCCTACCGCAGGGCGCTCTTGGCCTGCCAGTCCGCCCAGTCGACGTTCCAGACGCCCAGGCCGTTGTGCGGGGCGACCGTGCCCTTGGTGTCCGCGCCCTTGATCTCGAACGGATCGCCGATGCGTACCTGCCCGTACAGCCAGGCCGCGTCGGGGTCGCTCATGCCGATGCAGCCGGAGCTGCGGTTCGCCTTGCCGAGGTACTTGGCGTTCCACGGCGCGGCGTGCGCGTACATCCCCGACCAGGTCAGCCGCATCGAGTAGTCGACCATCTTGTCGTAGGCGCTGCCGAGGCCCACGGTCTCGGAGTTCATCCGGATCGTGCCCTCCTTCGACATCAGCACCGCGGTGCCGCGCCAGGAGCGCTTGTCGCCGCCGGGCGTGCCGCCGGAGACGGGGATCCGCCGGACCGCCGTGCCGTCGCGCTCCAGCGTGAGCTGCTTGCCGTCCAGGTCGACCTTGACGATCTGGCGGGCGCCGACGGTGAAGCCGACCTTGTAGTCGCGGACGAACCAGCCGCCGTCCTCACCCGAGTCGACGCCGTCGAGCCGCGCGTCCAGGGTGACCTTGGTGCCGGGCTCGAAGTACTCCTTCGGCCGCCAGTCGACGCGGTCCTTGCCCGACCAGTCGGTGAGCCAGCCCCAGGAGCCCTCGGTGTTGTTCGAGGTGGTCACCTTGAGCTGCTTCTCGACCGCGGCCTTGTTCTTCACGGGGTGGTCGAAGACCAGCGAGATCGGCTGGGCGACCCCGACCGTGGCGCCGTCTCCCGGCCGCCAGTCGACCTTGTTGACCTTGTCGGCGGGGGCTGTGGTGAAGGACGAGCCGGCCGTGCCCGCCCGGCCGTCCTCGGCGCGGGTCTCCGCCTTGACCGTGTAGGTGACGCCGGGCGCGGCCACCCGGTCCGAGGTCCAGGTGCGGCCGTCCGCCGAGGTCGTGCCCGCCAGGGTGCGGCCCTTGCCGTCGGTGACGGTGACGGAGGTGAGGGCGCCCGTCTCGGCGGTGACCCGCACCGGTTCTCCGGCGGCGGCCCGCTCGCCCTGCGGGGTCACCGTGACGGCGACCTGCCGGGCGGCCGCGCCCTGCTGCGCGGCGTCCGTCTTCGCCTTCGCCTTCGACTCCCCATCCGGGGTGTCCGCGGAGGCGGAGCAGCCGGTGGCGGTGAGCGCGGCGACCGCGAGCAGCGCGCATATGTGTCCTACACGTATCTGGCCTCGTATCTGGCGGGAACGCAACGGGACCTCCGGGTCGGCGGGTGGAGCGGCGAGGGCCGGCGGCTGAAGAACGCCGGGAAGATCGCCGGGACTTCAGGGACTCTAGGCCGCAGCGGCCGCGCGGAAGCGGGCCGAGCGGCTCTGTGACCGCCTCTGGGGCAGAACGGTCGTCGTCCCGTCACATTCGCCGCGCGGACCGGTCACGTCCGGCTGTGAGCCTTCCGGCGACCCAATCGCGTAACTCAGGGAGGCGCAGTGTCAGCGCTGCTCGCAACGGCAGACGGGGAAGCGCACGGGCGCCGGGAAGGGCACGGGCGCCGGGAAGAGGCGGCCGGCGGGATCTGGCTGAGGCCGGTCACCGCCGGGGAATACCGTGCGTTCCTGGCGTCCCGCACCGGCGCCGCCCTCGGCGCGAGCTTTCTGCAGTGTCCCTCCTGGGCCGACGTCAAGGAGGGCTGGCGCTCCCAGCTGTTCGGCTGGGGCCCGCGGACGGGGCCGCAGGCGGGGCGGCTCACCGGAGCCGCCCTGGTGCTGCTGCGCCAGCTCCCCGGCACCCGCAAGCACTTCGCCTATCTGCCCGAAGGACCGGTCGCCGACTGGGCCGACCCGGACCTCGACCGCTGGCTCACCCCGCTGCTGCACCAGCTGCGCGCGTCGGGCGCGTTCGCGGTGCGGATCGGCCCCTCGCCCGCGTACCGGCGCTGGAACGCCGCCCGCCTCAAGTCCCTCACCGGGCGCGGCCGCCGCCTCTCCGACGTCCTCGCCTGCGAGGTCGACCCGCTGGGCGCGGCCGTCGCGGAACGGCTGCGGGCCCGCGGCTGGCGGCGCTGCGGCGAGGACGGCGCGGGCGGCGCGGGCGGCGACGGGGACGCCCAGCCCCGCCATGTCTTCAGGGTGCCGCTGACCGGCCGCACCGCCGACGACCTGTGGACGGGCCTCAACCAGGAGTGGCGGCGCAATGTGCGGCGCGCCGGCAAGGAAGGCGTCGAGGTGTCGCTGGGCACGGCCGCCGACCTGCCCGAGTTCTACCGGCTGCTGCGGATCACCGAACAGCGCGACGGCTTCCGGCTGGGCCGCTCCCTGGCGTACTACGAGCGCCAGTACGAGGCCCTCAACGCCGAGGAGCCCGGCCGGATGAAGCTCTACCTCGCCCGCTGGCGGGGCGAGATCCTCGCCGCGCACACGATGGTGACGGTCGGCAGCCGCGTCTGGTACCAGACGGGGGCCTCCGCCGACCACCGCCGCGAGGTCCGCCCCTCCAACGCCCTGCAGTGGCGGATGCTCCTTGACGCACACGAACGCGGCGCGGAGGTCTACGACATGCGCGGGGTACCCTCCACTCTCGACCCTGACGAACGCCCGTTCGGCCTGCTGCGCTGGAAGCTCGGCACCGGCGGACAGGTCGTCGAGACCCTGGGGGAGTGGGAGACACCCTTGACCGGCACCGCCAACCACACGCTGTACCGCGCCTTCCAGGCGTACCTGTCCCGCCGATGAGCCTGCGCCATCAGCCTGGCGGCAGGCACGCGGCGAACCCCGGCGTGCCGCCCGCGGCCGGGCCCACGCCCGGCCGCAGTCCGGCGCGGCTCGGGGCTGCCGCGCCGGGGACTGTTCCGGCGGACACCTCGGCCGCAGCCGCCCGAAC
>NZ_JAOWCB010000033.1 GCF_026420845.1 Streptomyces sp. PR69
GCCTGCGCGGCCTTCGCCGGTCCGCGCATGGCGGGCAGGGGCCCCGGCAGGCCCGGCAGCTCCGCCGGGGCGGTGCGGTGCAGCCGGGCGAGGAGGGCCGCGGCCTGCTCCCAGGGGGCGGCGTCCGGGTCGCCGGGGTCGACCGGCACTCCGTACGGCCAGGCGCTGACGGGCCTGCCGGCCACGTGTGCGCCGTCGGCGGGGAGCGGCGGCAGGAGGATCCCCGCGAGCCGGGGGTGGGCGGCGACGGCGAGCCGGGTGCGGTGGGCGTCCGGGTCGGTGCCGGGGGCGTGCGCCTTGGCCACGACCGCGTCATGGCGGACCACGGTCCCGTCGTCCCGCTCCGCCAGCACCTGCGCGGCCTGCCCGCAGGCGCGGCACGGGGACCGCCGGCGGGAGGGGGCGGGGGCGTGGGCCACGGACTGTGCGAGATCGGCGAGCAGGCGGACGATGGAGGAGGGGGGCGCGGCGGGTGCGGTCACGGTCTCCCCCTCCGGGCGCCGGCACGGCGTGGCGTGGGCATGGGTTACGGCATGCGCCGGGGCGGCGTCGGTACGGACCTTACGCCCGGGGGCGCGGGCCGTGTCTGGCGGGTCTTTCCCCTGCCCCGCCCCTTCCCGTAACTGGGGGCAAGCCCCCAGACCCCCTTTCACGGGGGCTCCGCCCCCGGACCCCCGCGCCTCAATCGCCGGCGAGGCTGGGATTTGGCGTAGCCAAATTCAGCCCGTTGGGGGCACCTCCGTGGGGGTACCCCCGGACGGAGTCTGGGGGAGGTAGCTGGGGGAGAGTGAGGACACGGCCGAAGCCCGAACCGGGGGTCTGGGGGCTTGCCCCCCCAGTCACGGGAAGTGGGGGTCCCCCCACGCCCCCAGGGCGTAGGGGGAGAGGCAGGGGAGCAACCCCGTACCCCGGACAGCGCGATGGCCGGTCAGCTCCCCAGCTGACCGGCCCACCGCTGCCGTCCGCCGCACCCCCGTCCCCACGGGGCTGTTGGCCGGATGTCCCCGGCCCGGACCGCTCTTCCGGGCCCGGGGCGCCGCTCAGCGCCCCAGCATCACGCCCACGGACGACGCCTGTGCGACCACCGCGTCCCAGCCGCCGAAGACGACCACGAGCAGGGCTGCCAGCGGCAGCACCATGGCCGTTGCGACGAGGGGGTGGCGCGTGCCGGACGGACGGCCGCCGAACGCGGCGAGCGCCTTGCGTTCCCGCGTGCGGATCAGTGTCCGCGGAGCCGTGTCCGCCATGGTCCTCTCCTGTCGTGGTTGGCAGCGGCGGGCGTCTGACCTCGGGGGACGAGTGCTTGCGCCCGCCGCTTGACCTCAACATTAGGGAAACCGGCCGGGCCGGACGTCATGCCCGCGTACCGATTGCCGGGCCTCCCGGAGGATGACCCGCGCGTGCGCCGTGTACTCCCCTGGGTGGAGACGGGGACGTGCGCCTGGGGGTCTTCCCTGAAGGGTCGCTCAGTGCGGGCGGTCAGGTGAGTTCGATCACGCGCCCGGCATTCCCCCGCGCCGGGCCGCACGGGCCGCTCAACTCACCTTCACTGACGGCGCGTTGGGCATGTGCGGGCGGGCCGGGTGGCATGCCGGGGGCCGGTCGGCGACGACATCCGAACGTACGGGAAGGCGCGGCCTATGAGCACACCGGGGCGGGGGTACGTAAGCTGTGCCACGTTGAAAACGGACGACCGGGCAGCAGGGTGGAGCCTTCCACCACACATAGGGGACGGACATGGCGATGATGCGGCTCCGGCGCGAGGACCCGCGTGTCGTCGGCTCGTTCAGGCTGCACCGGCGGCTGGGCGCGGGCGGCATGGGCGTGGTCTATCTGGGCTCCGACCGCCGTGGCCAGCGGGTCGCGCTGAAGGTGATCAGGCCCGATCTGGCGGAGGACCAGGAGTTCCGGTCGCGGTTCGCGCGCGAGGTGTCCGCGGCGCGGCGTATCCGGGGCGGCTGCACGGCCCGGCTGGTGGCCGCGGATCTGGAGGCGGACCGCCCGTGGTTCGCCACCCAGTACGTCCCCGGCCCCTCCCTCCACGACAAGGTGGCCGAGGAGGGCCCGCTGTCGGCCGCCGAGGTGGCCGCGATCGGCGCGGCGCTCTCGGAGGGCCTGGTGGCGGTGCATGAGGCCGGTGTCGTCCACCGGGATCTGAAGCCCTCCAATATCCTCCTCTCCCCCAAGGGGCCGAGGATCATCGACTTCGGCATCGCCTGGGCGACGGGCGCGAGCACGCTGACGCATGTGGGCACGGCGGTCGGGTCCCCGGGGTTCCTCGCGCCCGAGCAGGTGCGGGGGGCCGCGGTCACACCGGCGACGGACGTGTTCTCGCTCGGTGCGACGCTGGCGTACGCGGGCATGGGGGACTCCCCTTTCGGGCACGGCAGTTCGGAGGTCATGCTCTACCGGGTGGTGCACGAGGAGCCGCAGCTGTACGGGGTCCCCGACGCACTGGCCCCGCTGGTACGGGCCTGTCTGGCCAAGGACCCCGAGGAGCGCCCCAGCACCCTCCAGCTGTCGATGCGGCTGAAGGAGATCGCGGCCAGGGAGGCGCAGGGGCTGTCCGACACACGGCCGCCCGCGCAGCGCGGCCATGACAGGGAACGGGAGCGCGACCGGGAGAGGGAGAGGGAGCGTGTCGCGCCGGAGCGGCCCACGGCCCGGTACACCGAACGCGCCGAGCGGCGTACGGGCGGCACGCCGGTGCCGCGTCCGCAGCCGCCGCGTACGACGGGGCGCAACACCGCCCCGCCCAGCGGCCCTCGGGGCTCCCGTCCGCCTCATACGAACGGCCGGCCGCGGCGGACCGGGGCGCCCGTCCGGACCACCTCCACCGGCCGGAGGCCGGCCAATCCACGGCTGCTGCGGCAGCGGATCGTCGTTTTCGTCGTGGTGACGCTGATCGTGGCGCTGGGGATCGCCCTGGCACAGCAGCTCTGATCCCCCCCGGGGCCGGCCCTGCCTCCCCGCGCGGGCCGGGTCAGCCGCGGCTCATGTCCGCGGGCGGCCCGTGGCCACCGCGTAGAAGGCGACCGCGGCCGCGGCCCCCACATTGAGCGAGTCGACGCCGTGCGCCATCGGGATGCGTACCCACTCATCGGCGGCGACCAGGGCCTGGGTGGACAGCCCGTCCCCCTCCGCGCCCAGCATCAGCGCGACGCGCTCCAGCCGGTGCGGGGCCGCCTCGTCGATGGCGGCGGCCTTCTCGTCGGGGGT
This sequence comes from Streptomyces sp. PR69, assembly GCF_026420845.1. Taxonomy (GTDB): domain Bacteria; phylum Actinomycetota; class Actinomycetes; order Streptomycetales; family Streptomycetaceae; genus Streptomyces. The sequence goes on from NZ_JAOWCB010000033.1 coordinate 3,220, forward strand.
CAGGGCGAGGAGCTTGAAGCCGGCTTCCCGCACCGCCTCCAGGCCCTTGGGCCAGGAGTCGAGCCGTGCGTACGGGACCGAGAAGACGGCGCCCATGGAGACCTTGACGGAACGGCGGTAGAGGGGGTCGGCGCAGTCGGGCGAGAGCAGCACCGCGTCCATGCCGAGGGCCGCGGCGCTGCGGAAGATCGCACCTATGTTGGTGTGGTCGTTGACGGACTCCATGACGGCCACGCGGCGCGCGGTGCGCAGCAGTTCCTCCGCCGCGGGGAGCGGCTTGCGCTGCATGGAGGCGAGCGCGCCGCGGTGGACGTGGTAGCCGGTGACGCGTTCGGCGAGCTCCGGGCTCACCGCGTACACGGGTGCCGGGAGCTCGTCGATCACATCGCGCATGACGTCGACCCACTTGGCCGACAGCAGCATCGACCGCATCTCATAGCCGGCGTCCTTGGCGCGCCTGATGACCTTCTCGCCCTCCGCGATGAACAGCCCTTCGGCGGGTTCGCGCCTGCGGCGCAGCTCGACGTCGGTCAGGCCGGTGTAGTCGCGCAGGCGCGGGTCGTCGGGGTCCTCGACAGTGATGAGATCGGCCACGGTGTGATACTGCCCCTTCGGTGGTGCGGCGCCAACGGGCGTGGTCACTCGGGCTGGTCCGGCGCGCCGACGCCGACGGTGACGACGTCGCCGACCACGATGACGGCAGGCGGCCGTACGTCCTGCGTCCTGACGGTCTCCGCCACGGTGGCCAGCGTCGCGTCGACCCGGCGCTGGGCGGAAGTCGTGCCCTCCTGGATCAGGGCGAGCGGTGTGGCCGGGTCCTTGCCGTGCGCGATCAGCGCCTCGGCGATCGCGCCGATCTTGTCGACCGCCATCATCAGGACCAGCGTGCCGCGCAGCTTGGCCAGGGACTGCCAGTCGACGAGGGAACGCGGGTCGTCGGGGGCGACATGACCGCTGACGACCGTGAACTCATGGGCCACACCGCGATGGGTGACGGAGATGCCCGCGGCGCCGGGCACGGAGATCGAGCTGGAGATGCCGGGGACGACGGTGCAGGGGATGCCGTGCTCGGCGAGGGCCTGAGCCTCCTCCATGCCGCGGCCGAAGACGAAGGGGTCGCCGCCCTTGAGGCGGACGACCGCCTTGCCGGCCTTGGCGTGCTCGATCAGGGCGTTGTTGATGGCCTCCTGGGCCATAAAACGGCCGTACGGGATCTTCGCGGCGTCGATCACCTCGACGTGCGGCGGGAGTTCGTCGAGGAGGTCGCGCGGGCCGAGGCGGTCGGCGATGACGACGTCCGCCTCGGCGAGGAGACGACGGCCGCGGACGGTGATCAGGTCCGGGTCGCCGGGGCCGCCGCCGACGAGCGCGACGCCAGGGGTCCGCTCGCGGTGGTGCGGCGCGGCGAGCGTGCCGTCGCGCAGGCCCTCGACGATGGCGTCGCGCACGGCGGCGGAGCGCCGTGGGTCGCGCCCGGTGAGGACCGCGACGGTCACGCCTTCGGAGCGGCCGGTGGCCGGGGTCCAGGCGGTGGCGGCGTTCGCGTCGTCGGAGCGTACGCACCAGGTGCGGGTGCGTTCGGCTTCGGCGGAGGCGAGGTTGTTGGCCGCGGGGTCGGAGGTGGCGATGAGGGCGTACCAGGTGTCGGCGAGGTCGCCCTCCTGGTAGCGCCGCTGCTCCCAGCGGATCTCACCGGCCTCGGCCATCGCCTCGACGGAAGGTGTCGCGGACGGCGAGATGAGGATGATGTCCGCACCAGCGGCGATCAGGGCGGGGAGGCGGCGCTGGGCGACCTGGCCGCCGCCCAGGACGACGACGCGCCGCCCGGAGAGGCGGAGCCCTACGGGGTAGGCGGGGTGCGGGTCGCCTGCGCCGACGGCGGCGGCTGGGTCGGCTGGGTCGGCGTACTGAGCGTGCTCCACATGCTCGGCCATGGTGGTGCGGGCTCCTCGTGCGGGACGGGCGGGCGGGCCGCTGCGGCGGTGAAGCGGCTGGTGGGCGGGGTGGCAGACCCCGTCGCCCCACCTTACGGTGCGGGTGACGCCTGTGGGCGTCGGGCACCTGACAAGGCGCGGGTGCCGGGGCGCGGCGGGGGCCTCCCCGGCGACCCCGCCCGTTCGTACCCGCTGCCCGGGGCCCGGGCAGGCGCCATTCCCACCCACCCGCCCGTTTCCAGCACCTCGCCAGGCGCGGCCGGGGGACCTTCCCGCACCCCGAACGCTCGTGCCAGCCACCCGAGGCCCAGGCAGGCGCCCAGGCGCGAGCCAGTGGCCCCGGAGCCGCACCCGGCGCGGGCCGGGGGCCTCCCCGGCGACCCCGCAGGTTCGTGCCAGCCACCCGAGGCCCGGGCAGGCGCCATTCCCACCCACCCGCCCGTTTCCAACACCTCGCCAGGCGCGGCCCGGGGGACCTTCCGGCACCCCGAACGGTGCGGGACGGCGGACTCGGGTGCGGGGGCTACTTCTCTGTCACGCCCGCGGAGTCGAACGTCGCGACCTCGTGCATCGCGCGTGCCGCGCTCTGCACAAGGGGGAGGGCCAGCAGCGCGCCCGTGCCCTCGCCGAGGCGGAGGTCGAGGTCGACGAGGGGGCGCAGCCCGAGCTTGTTGAGGGCGGCGACATGGCCCGGCTCCGCGCTGCGGTGGCCGGCGATGCAGGCGGCGAGGGCCTCGGGCGCGATCGCCCGCGCCACCAGCGCCGCCGCGCCCGCGCTCACCCCGTCCAGGACGACCGGCGTCCGCAGCGACGCGCCGCCGAGGATGAAGCCGACCAGCGCCGCGTGCTCAAGGCCGCCCACCGCCGCGAGGACTCCGACGGGGTCCGCCGGGTCGGGGGCGTGGAGTTCCAGGGCACGGCGGACGACGTCGACCTTGCGGGCGAGCATCTCGTCGTTGATGCCGGTGCCCCGGCCCGTGATCTCGCTGGGGTCCATGCCCGTGTAGACGGCGATGAGCAGCGCGGACGCGGTGGTGTTCGCGATGCCCATCTCACCCGTCAGCAGGGCCTTGTTGCCCGCGGCCACCAGATCCCGCGCCGTCTCGATGCCCACCTCGATCGCCGCGTGGACCTCTTCGCGGCTGAGCGCGGGCCCGGTGGTGAAGTCCGCGGTGCCGGGGCGGACCTTCCGCGGCAGCAGGCCGGGCGTCGCGGGCAGGTCCGCGGCCACGCCCACGTCGACGACGCAGACCTCCGCGCCCACCTGGTTGGCGAACGCGTTGCACACCGCCCCTCCACCGAGGAAGTTGGCGACCATCTGGGCCGTGACCTCCTGGGGCCAGGCGGTCACACCCTGGGCGTGCACCCCGTGGTCGCCCGCGAAGATCGCGACGGCCGCGGGCTCCGGGACCGGCGGCGGGCACATCCGGGACAGCCCGCTGAGCTGCGCGGAGATGATCTCCAGCATGCCCAGCGCCCCGGCCGGCTTGGTCATGCGCTTCTGCCGCTCCCACGCCTCGCCGAGCGCCTTGGCGTCCAGCGGGCGGATATTGCCGACCGTCTCCTGGAGCAGATCGTGCGGCTCCTCGCCCGGCAGGGCGCGCCGGCCGTAGGTCTCCTCGTGGACGACCCACGACAGCGGGCGTCGCTTGGACCAGCCGGCCTGCATCAGCTCCGGCTCCTCCGGGAATTCGTCGACGTATCCGACGCAGAGGTACGCGACGACCTCAAGGTGCTCCGGCAGGCCGAGCGCCCGGACCATCTCACGCTCGTCGAAGAAGCTGACCCAGCCCACGCCGAGGCCCTCCGCGCGGGCGGCGAGCCACAGGTTCTCGACGGCGAGGGCGGAGGAGTACGGGGCCATCTGCGGCTGGGTGTGCCGGCCGAGGGTGTGGCGGCCGCCCCGCGTCGGATCGGCGGTGACGACGATGTTCACGGGCGTGTCGAGGATGGCCTCGATCTTCAGTTCCTTGAACTGCTTGGCGCGGCCCTTCGGCAGCGACTTCGCATACGCCTCCCGCTGCCGCTGGGCCAGCTCGTGCATGGTGCGGCGGGTCTCGGCGGAGCGGATGACCACGAAGTCCCAGGGCTGGGAGTGGCCCACGCTGGGGGCGGTGTGAGCCGCTTCGAGGACCCGCAGCAGCACATCGTGCGGGATCGGGTCGGAGCGGAAGCCGTTGCGGATGTCGCGGCGCTCGCGCATCACGCGCAGCACCGCCTCCCGCTCGGCGTCGGCGTAGCCGGGCGCGGGCCCGTCCTCGGGCGCGGCGGCCGGGACGGTTGCGGGCTCCGCGGCCGCTTCCTGCGCACTTTCCTGTTCCTGCGCCTCTTCCTGCTGCTCTTGCTGCTGCTCTTCCTGCTCCTTCACAGCCGGTTCGCCGTCGGCGGCCTCGGGCTGCCGCACCGGCTCCGCCTGCTGCTCGGTCTCGGGCCCGGCGTCGGGGTCGGACTGCGGTACGGGCTCAGGGGCCGCCGCTTCCGGCGCAAGCGGCTCACGCTCCGGCTCCGGCTCGGCCGCCCTGTCCGCGTGCTGTGCGACGGGCTCCGGAGCCGACTCCGCGGGCTCCGCGGGCTCCGCGGGCTCCGTCGGCTGCTCGACCGAACGCGGCGCGGGCACGACGGCGGCCGGCGCGGGCTGGGGCTCCTCCCCCGTCGTCGCCGCTGGGACGACCGTTTCTGCTGAGGCGACAGGCGGCTCGGGCTGCTGCTGGGTCTCGGGTGACTGACGAGGCAGCTGAGCCACAGGGGGCTGCGGGTCCCACGGGATGCCCGCCTGCGGCGGGATCTCGCCGAGCTGGGGTCCCGGCAGCACGGCTGCCGCGTCCTCACTCGGCACGTCCAGGTATTCGAGCCCCGAGACCGCCGGCGGGTCCTGAGGGTCCGCGGCAGCCTGCTCCGGCTCCGCCGCCGCGGGCTGCTCCAGCTCTGCCGTCACCGGCTCGGCGGGCGGCTGCTCGGCGGCCACGGGCTGAGCGGGCAGCGGTTCGGCGGGCTGCGGCGCTGCCTGCGGCACGGCCGCCGGGCCGCGGTCGGCGAGGGAGCGTACGACCCCGCTCGGCGGCTCGGGGACGGGCGGACCCATGTGCAGGGGACGGCGGGGGGCCGGCGTCGGCGCGGCGGTCGTGGCGACCGGCGGAGTGCGTACGCCCCCGAGGTCCACGGAGCCCGAGTCCCGGCCGCCCATCTCGTGCGCGCCGGGCACCTGCTCGTCCGGCGCGGGCGCGGCGGGTGCGGCGGGTGCGGCGGGTGCGAGGGACTCCTGCGGCATGGCGCTCTGCGGCGCGGCCGGCTGCCGCACGGCAGCGGCGGCGCGCTCGGCGGTCCGGTCCCCCGGCTCCGGCGCCCCCTGCGGCTCCGCCGCGACGGGTTCCTGGGCGACGGGGGCCTGCAGCGTGCCGGGCTCCCGGGCCGCGAGCTGCTCCGCCGCGGCAGCCACCGGCTCAGCCGTGGCCGCAGCCACGGACGCCTGCGGTGCGACCGGCTCAGACGTCACCGACTGCTCCGCCGTGGCAGGTTCCTGGGCGACGGGAGCCTGCGGAGGCAGCGCGACGACGGGAGCCTGCGGCGCGGCGGGCTGCTGGGCCGCGAGCTGCTCCGGGGCGACGGCCATCGGCTCGGCCACGGCCACGGGCTCCTGCGGAGCCACGGCTTCCGGCGCGGCCGTCGCGGCGACCGGCGCGGCGGCTTCCGCAGTCGCCTGCTCCTCCTGCTGCTGCACCGGCATGGGCGCCTGCGCCTGGGCGGGCTCCGGCGACGCAGGTACGGGTACGGGCGCGGGCGCTGGTACGGGCGCGGAGGCTGGCGCGGGCATGGGCTGCGGCGCGACCGGCTGCGGGTCGCTCCACGCCCCCGCCGAGCCGGGCATCAGCAGCAGATCGTCCTCGTCGGCGGTGTCAGAGGAGTCCAGAAAGGTGTACGCGCCCGGAGCGGGGACGCCCGGCTGCTCCACCAGCCTGGCGTTCTCCGGCAGCCCCTCGCCCGGGACCTGGCCGGTGTCAGTCATGCGTACCCCTCGCCCATCGCTTGTGATCCTTCGCCCTATGGCCGGGGCGCTCGCACAGCGGCGCACCCCGCGCCCGTCAACAAGAACGAGCGGGTGCGCCACGCGGCACGATGGCCCCCGGCAGCAAGCATTCTCGCGGCCGATCGCCTCTGCGGCACGCAGTTCTGCCGCGGTTCGGTGTGGACTGCGCCACGTCGCGCGCCCCCCGATTCCGACCTACCACAGCCGGAGCCCAATGCGGCCCCTTTTTCCGGACATTGGTGAACTAATTGCTGAACGCCCGGCTGCGGTACAACGATCGGCCAGCCTACCCCGCGCCGCCCCTCCGCGGGGTCACGGGGCGCGGTCGGGCTGCCGGGGCGCGGCCCTGCCGGAGAGCAGGAAGACGACGCAGCGGTCGCGCTCCGCCCAGTCGGCGGTGTCGAGTTCGACGGACTGGAGCAGCGAGCACTCGACGGTGTAGCCGCCGGCGGCCAGGGCCGCTCCGACGGCCTCGGCCTCGTCGCGGGTGGTGGCATGGGCGACGATGCGTTCGGGGCGGCGTTCGGCGCAGGCGGTGACGACGGCGACGCCGCCGCCTCCGACCCGTACGACGTCGGGCTCGGGCAGCCGTTCGAGCACCTGCGGGGCGTCGCCGTGCACCGTCTGGAGCTGTACGCCGAAACGGCGGGCGGCGGCCTCGGTCGTGGCGCAGGCGGCGGGGTCGGCGTCGACAGCGATCACCGCCGCGCCGAAGCGGGCGGCCTCCACGGCGAGTGCGCCGCTGCCGCAGCCGATGTCCCACACCAGGTCGCCGTAGCGCGGCCCGAGGCGGGCCAGCTGCGCGGCGCGCAGTTCGGGGGCGGCGCCCGGACTCCCGACAGCCCCTTCGCCGCCGCTGTCCCCCCTGTCCCCCCTATCCGCGTTCCCTGCCCCGTACTCCCTGGGGGAGAGCGCCCAACCCCGCACCGGGGGCGGGTAGCCCAGGTCGCGGCCCATGGCCCAGCCGCCCGCGCCGTTGCCGGACGGTGTGCCGCCCCCGCCCGCGCCGCCGATGACGATGACCACGTTGGGGTCGCTCCAGACGTGGTCGGCGGCCTTGTCCGAGGTGAGGACGGTGACCTGTTCGCGTTCCGTGCCGAGTTCCTCGCAGATGACGAAGGTGCGGTGCACTCCGTCGAGCAGGAGGGCCAGTTCGGCGGGGCCGGCGCCGGGCGAGGTGAGGACGGCGACCTTGCCGTGGGCCCGGCAGACGTTGACGGCACGGCGCAGCGTGCGGGCGTGAGCCACGACGATCTGGGCGTCGTCCCAGGGCATTCCCGCGCGGGCGAAGGCGGCGGCGACGGAGGAGACGGCGGGCACCACCTCGACCTCAAGCCCGTACTCCGGCGCACGCAGGGTGCGGACGACTCCGAAGAACCCGGGGTCTCCGTCGGCGAGGACGACCGCGGTGCCGCGGTGGCCGGCGATCCGCCGGGCGGCGAGGTCGACGCTCCCGAGGCGGATCCGTTCCGCCTCGCCGGGCACCTCGGGGAGGGCCAGGTGGTGGGCGGCTCCGGCCACGAGGGTGGCGGCGGAGAGGGCGGAGACGGCCGCGGCGGTGAGGGGCGAGCCGTCCCAGCCGATCACCGTGACCCGGTCGGCCATCGTCGTCAGTCTCCTGGTGTCGTCGCAGCTGGTGAGCCGCCCGCAGGCTGCGGGCACGGTGAGATTACCCGGAGTCCGGCGGCGTCGCGTCGCCGCCTGCCGCGGCCGGCGGGCTGCCGGGGTCAGTTCCAGTCGGTGAAGGAGGCGTATCCGGCGTCCGCGAGCTGGTCGGCCGCGCCCTCCAGGTCCTCGGGCAGCAGGCTCCAGACGATCAGATCGGTGCGGATGTCGGTCCAGCTGCCGTCCTCCGTCTGGGTGCGCGCTATCCACGCGTTGCGGAGCACTCCCTCGCTGATGCAGCCGATCTTCTGGGCGACCTGCTGGGAGGCGGTGTTGTCGGCGGCGGTGCGCAGCTCCAGGCGTTCGAAGCGCTGGTCGCGGAAGAGCCACTGGGCGACGGCGAGCAGGGATTCGGTGGCGTAGCCCTCGCCGCGCGCCCAGGGGGCGGTGACAAAGGCGGCTTCGGTCGACAGTGTGCGCCAGTTGGTGTGCTGCAGCTGGACGATCCCGACGAGCCGCTGGGTGAGGAACTCGGTCACCGCGAAGACGATGCCGCGGCCTTCGCGGCGCTCGGCCGGGGCGGTGGTGCGCACCCAGGTCTCGGAGTCGGCGGCGGTGTAGGGGTGGGGTGCGGAGGTCCAGGCGGTGACCAGTTCGTCGTTCATCATCTCGGTGAGCGCCGGGACGTCGGCGGCTTCGAAGGGGCGCAGCACCAACCGCTCCGTGCTGATGGACACGTCCGGGAAGGTCGTCATGCGCATCTCCATGCCGGTCTGGCGTGCCGGTCGCCGAGTGGTGACCGCTGTTGTCGCGTGGGGCGTTGTGGCTCGTGTGGTGTGTAGCCGTGAAGGCACAGCATGCAACATCGGGCGGGGAGCGCGCATGGCCGGGTCCGGTACTGCCCGGGGGACAGCGAGGCCCGCGCCCCGGCACAGACTTTCCAACGCGGTGTTGAAATGCGCTGTTCACAGGGCGCGGGCCTGGCGGTCCGTCAGCGGCTGCCGGTTACCCGGCGGCTGAGAAGGCGGGGATGACGGAGCCGTCGTAAGTGTCCTCGATGTACTTCTTCACCTCGGGCGAGTTGAGGAGCCCGACGAGCTTCTTGACGCGCGGGTCGTTCTCGTTGCCTTCCTTGACGGCGAGGAAGTTGGCGTACGGATTGCCTTCGGCCTTCTCCAGCGCCAGGGAGTCGGCGGCGGGCTTGAGGTCCGCCTCGATGGCGTAGTTGCCGTTGATGACGGCGGCGTCCACGTCGTTCAGGGCGCGGGGCAGGGTGGCGGCCTCCAGCTCCTTGAACTTCAGGCCCTTGGGGTCGGCGATGTCGGAGAGCTTGGCGTCGGCGCCCGCGCCGTCCTTGAGGGTGATCAGGCCGTTGTCGGCGAGCAGCTTGAGCGCGCGGCCCTCGTTGGTGGTGTCGTTGGGGACGGCGACGGTCTGGCCGGCCTTGAGGTCCTTGAGGTCCTTGGCGCTCTTGGAGTAGAGGCCGAGCGGCTCCAGGTGGACGTCGGCGACGGGCACGATGTGGGTGCCGTTCTTCTTGTTGAAGTCGTCGAGGTAGGGGCGGTGCTGGAAGAAGTTGGCGTCGACCTGCCCGCTCTCGGTGGCGGTGTTCGGCAGGACGTAGTCCGTGAACTCCTTGACCTCCAGCTTGAGGCCGGCCTTGGCGGCGAGCTTGTCCTTGACGTAGGTGAGGATGTCGGCGTGCGGCGTCGGGGACGCGGCGACGACGAGCGGCTTGGATGCGTCGGCCTTGCCGGAGCCGGAGTCCGGGTCGGAGGCGGTGCCGCAGGCGGTGAGGCCGAGGGCGAGCGCGGCGGAGGCCGAGGCGGCCAGGGGGAGCTTGGTGTTCTTGATGTTCTTGAGCACGAAGAGTGCCTCTTTCTGGTGGTGCGGTTGACGCCCGGACAAGGAGTGCGGGCCGGTGGGTGCCGGGAAAGGGGTGCGGCGGCCGCTCAGGCGGCGGCGCGGCCCCGGCGGGCCAGCAGCCGTACGACGGTGTCGCCGATGAGCTGCACCGCGGTCACGATCGCGATCAGGATGATGACCGTGATCAGCATGAACTGGGTCTCGAAGCGCTGGAACCCGTAGGTGACGGCCTTGGAGCCCAGTCCCTCGCCGCCCACCGCGCCGGCCATCGCCGAGTAGCCGACGAGGACGATGACGGTGGTGGTGACGGCGGACACCAGCGACGGCAGGGCCTGCGGCAGCAGAACCTTGCGCACGACGGCGGGGATGGAGCCGCCCATCGACTGGACGGCTTCGACCAGCCCGTGGTCGACCTCGCGGATGGCGGTCTCGACGAGCCGGGCGAAGAAGGGGATGGCGCCGACGGCGAGCGGCACGATCATCGCGGTGGGGCCGATGAAGGTGCCGACGACAAGCTGGGTGAACGGGATCAGCGCGATCAGCAGGATCATGAACGGCAGGGAGCGGCCGATGTTCACGATCACCCCGACGACCCGGTTCAGGGGGATGTTCTGCAGCAGTCCGCCCTTGTCGGTGAGCACGAGGAGCACACCGAGCGGGAGCCCGCCGAGTACGGTGACGAGCGTGGACCACAGCACCATGTAGAGGGTGTCGAGGGTGCCCTGCTGAAGCAGCGGCTGCATCTCGGACCAGGTCACTTGGCGGCCTCCTCGACCAGGTCGGGGCTGTCGTCCGCCGCGGCGGACGAGGTGTCGTCCACGACGTCGATCTGCAGGCCCTGTTCGCGCAGGAAGCCGACGGGGACGACGTTCTCCTCGTACCGTCCGGGCAGTTCGATGCGCATACGGCCGATCTGCCGGCCGCCGACGGTGTCCATCGCGGCGCCGAGGATCGAGATGTCGATGTTGTACGTGCGCGAGAGCTGGGAGATCACCGGCTGGGTCGCGGTCTCTCCGTGGAAGGTCACGTCGAGCACGGTGCGGTCGGGTCCCGAGGCGCGGCCGCCGACGGGGAACAGCTCACGGGCCAGCTCGGAGCCGGGGGTGGCCAGCAGTTCGCTGACCGTGCCGGACTCCACGACCTTGCCCTTCTTCATCAGGGCTGCCGAGTCGCAGACGGTCTTGACGACATCCATCTCGTGGGTGATGAGCAGCACGGTGAGGCCGAGTTCGCGGTTGAGGTCGCGCAGCAGCGTCAGGATCGAGCGGGTGGTCTCGGGGTCGAGGGCGCTGGTGGCCTCGTCGGAGAGCAGCACCTTGGGGTCGCCGGCGAGCGCCCGGGCGATGCCGACGCGCTGCTTCTGGCCGCCGGAGAGCTGTCCGGGGTATGCCTTGGCCTTGTCGGCGAGGCCGACCAGGTCGAGCAGCTCCAGGGCCTTGCGGGAGCGCTCCGCGCCGGAGACCTTGAGGATCTCCAGGGGCAGTTCGACATTGTCCTGGACGGTGCGTGAGGACAGCAGGTTGAAGTGCTGGAAGACCATGCCGATGCGGCTGCGGGCGGCGCGCAGCTCCTTGCTCGCGCGCGGGCCGCGGCCGGCGAGGGCGGTCAGGTCCCGGCCGTCGACGGTCACGGTGCCGGCGGTGGGGCGCTCCAGCAGATTGACGCAGCGGATGAGGGAGGACTTCCCGGCGCCGCTCTGGCCGATGACGCCGAAGACCTCGCCTTCTCGCACCTGGAGGTCGACGCCGTCGAGGGCGGTGACCTCGCGGCCTCGTGACTGATAGACCTTGGTCAGGCCTGTTGTGGTGATCACAGGGGTTTCCGTCGCTGTCGAGTGCGCGGCGCGGTGTGTGCGCCGCGCACGGGGCATTCGGGTGTGGAATGTCGGCAGACAGCCGGGCGCATACGGCGGGTCCGGCCGGGCGGCCGGGCGGTGTGTGCGCGGGGTGTCGGTCCGGGGGCGGCGGCTGGGCGCAGGCGGACGCCGGACACGGCGTGGCTGTCGATTCTCGCTTCGGGGCGCGAGCGTGCGGCAGGGGCCCTCAGAAGGCGCACATTCGACACATACAACGAGCACCGGGCGTCGTTTTCGCCTCGGTCGCAAGGGTGCGGCTGCTCGTCCTGGTCATGGCGGCAAGTAAAGCAGACGGGCTGATGAACCGATCACGCATGTCCGCATTCCGGACGCGCGCAACGCGGCATAGGGACGGTGTGGGCGTATGCCCTACGTGCGAGCCGACCGGGGGCGGGCCGTGATCCAGGGGCCTGACCTGTGCGGACACCGTGAGCCCGGCGACAGGGCGGGCAGCCCCTGGCCGTCCGGCGCGCACACCGGGCTGTGGTCAAGACCACTGCCTCCGGTCACCCCGCGGGCCCGCCCGCATCGGGCCTTTCAGCCCGTAATACTCTCTGAGCCATGCTTGACGCCCTGACGATCGCGATCGGTGTGACCGCGGTCGCCCTCGCCGCCTGGTGTGGCTTCGCCGCCTACCGCGACCAGCCGACCAAGGACTGGCATTTCCTCGGCATGGCCGTGGTGACGCTGCTGGCCTTCGCCCAGCTGGCGGTCGGCGTCGTCCAGCTCGCGCGGGGCGAGGAACCCCACGAGGGCACGGCGATCTTCCTGGCGTATCTGATCGGCTCGTTCGCCGCCGTTCCCGCCGCCGGGTTTCTGTCGCTGGCGGAGCGGACCCGGTGGGGTTCCGCGACGGTCGCGGCCGGGGCGATCGTGCTGGCGGTGCTGGAAGTGCGGCTCTACGACATCTGGAAGGGCTGAGGGGCTTCCATGACCGAGAACCACGCCGAGAACCGCCCCGCGAACGCTCCGGCAACCGCCCCGGCAGAGGCGTCGAAGACCCCGCGGAGTCAGCTCGTCAAGGGCCCCGGCCTGCTGCTGGTGTGGCTGTACGGAGTGATGTCCGTCGGCTCGGTGTCGCGCTCCGCCTACCAGATCCTCACCGAGTTCGACCGTGCGCCGCTGGCGTACACGCTGTCCGCGGTGGCGGCCGTGGTGTACGCGTTCATCACCTACACGCTGGTACGCGGCGGTGAGACGGCCCGCAGGGCGGCGCTGGCGTGCTGCGCGGCGGAGCTTGCGGGCGTGCTGATCGTGGGGACCTGGACGCTGCTGGAGCCGTCGCTGTTCCCCGACGACACGGTGTGGACGACGTACGGCATGGGCTATGTCTTCATTCCGGTGCTGCTGCCGGTCACCGGGATGCTGTGGCTCCGCAGGCCTCGGGCTGCGCAGCCTTCACGGCGTCCTTCACAGCGTCCTTCTCCAGGGTGACGACCGTCAGCCGCGGCCCCGCTCGCTCGCTGGAGACCGGCGCATAGCCCCGGCTGCGGTACAACCGCAGATTGCCCTCGCTGCGATGCCCGGTGAACAGCTGGAACCGCTTGGCGGCCGGGTCCTCGGCGAAGAACGCCTCGATCGCGTCCAGGAGCCGCCCGCCCAGGCCATGGCGCTGCATTCTGGGGTGGACGATGAGCTTGGCGATACGGGCCGTGCCCGCCCCGTCGACCTCTCCGCGCACGGAGGCCACCACCTCGTCGCCGAGCCTGGCCACCAGGGCGCAGCCCCGGGCGACTTCCGCCTTGAGGTCGTCGAGCGTCTGGGTGAGGGGCTCGATGCCGTAGTCCCCGTACAGCTCGGCCTCGCTCTGGTAGCACAGATACTGGAGCTTGAGGATGTGCTCCGCGTCCTGCTCCGTCGCCGCTGAGATGGTCACGCTCATGCCCATGTGCGCATGCCTCCCGCTCACCTGTCCCGCCGGTTGTCTACCGCTCCTTTCCCCGAAGTTCAGGAGCCGCAACCTCTGCCGAGAGCATTCTGCGCAGGCATCCCAGGCAACGGGAACGCATTGGCCCCAAACTCCCTTGTGAGATACCCAACTCTCCTGCGATTTCTCGGTAGGTCGGGTCGTTTGGGGACAACATCGCAGTCAGCAGCCGTGGGCAGTTGCCAGGCGTGCGGGCGACGGCGGCCCGGATCGCCCGCCGCCGCTCGGCCTTCAGGGCGGCCGGCTCGGGGGTGCCCGCACAGTCCTGTGCGGGGTCGGTGACGGGCTCTTCGGCGTACGGCAGTTCCCGGGCCGCCGTCCTGCGGGCGCGGCGCGCTTCCGCACGTACCGCCCGTCTGACCCAGCGGGCCGCGTCCGGCGGAGGGCCGTCGCCGTCGAGGCGCTCCAGCAGCCGCAGCCAGACGGCCTGTTCGAGGTCGCCTGGCTCCATGGCGGCGGCTGGGGCTTCGGCGGTGGCCTCGGCGTTCACCAGCGGGCGCAGCGCGCTGACGACATGGGCGGAGGCCGCCGTTTCGTCGAGAAGCGTCATGCCCCGCGGGACGTGCCACGGCGCGGCGGCGGTTTCCGCCCGACGCCAGTGTCACCCGTACGCAGGGCCCTGCGGATCGCAGTTGACGCGCAGGGCCCTGGCAGCCGAGATGGCCGGTCGCGGCGGTTCAGCCGTGGAAGTCCGCGGCGGCCAGCAGACCGGTGTCCGGGTGATCGGTGAAGATCCCGTCGATGCCGGTCGCGAGGTATGTGCGGTAGGCGCCGAAGACGTCGCCGAACGCGTCGGGGTCCGTGCCGCGCCGGAAGTCCGCGGGCAGGAAGGTGTTCTCGTTGCGCATCGTGTAGGGGTGCAGGATGAGCCCCTTGCGGTGGGCGTCCCGTACGAGGGTGGTGGGCGTGCCGAGCTTGCCGTCGGCGTCCTTGGGGATGACCAGGTCCAGGACGGGGCCGATGCCCTGCGCGAAGGAGGCGATCCACTTCAGGCCCTCGGGCGTGATCAGATCGGCCGTGGTGCGCGGGTCTTTGGTGACCGTGAAGTCCCAGGGCCGGTAGTCCGCGGTCCACAGCAGCACCACACGCGGCGAGGAGACCAGCTTCGCCATCCGCTGCATGCTGGTCGGCTCGAACGACTGAAGGAAGACCGGCGAGTTGTGACGGTGCCGTCCGTACCGGCGCAGCAGCCGGGCCAGCGGCTCCTCCAGGCCGAGCCCCAGCTCGCGGAAGTAGGTGGGGTGCTTGGTCTCGACATGGAGCCAGACGGGGCAGCCGCGGCGGCGGCCCTCCTTGTCGGCCCAGCGCAGCACCTCTTCGAAGGTCGGGATGGTCCAGCGGCCGTCATAGAGGGTGTTGTCCGGGCGGGTGGCGGGGATGCGCTCCTTGGCGCGCAGCGTCTTCAGCTCGGCGAGGGTGAAGTCCTCGGTGAACCAGCCCGTGATGGCCGTTCCGTCCACGGTCTTGGTCGTCTTGCGGGAGGCGAACTCCGGGTGGTCCGCGACGTCCGTCGTGCCCGTGATGTCGTTCTCGTGACGGCAGACGAGATGGCCGTCCTTGGTGGGCACCAGGTCCTGCTCGATGACGTGCGCGCCCATGTCGAGCGCGAGCTGATAGGAGCCGAGGGTGTGCTCGGGGCGGTAGCCGCTGGCGCCGCGGTGGGCGATGACCGTGGGGACGGGCAGCTGCCTGTACGAGCCCGGGCGGCGGCCATGACCATGGCCGCGGCCGTGCTCCTGTGCGGCCGCCGGAGAGGCTCCGGCCACACCCGCCCCGAGTGCGGCCGTGCCGCCGAGCACCGCGGCTCCCAGCACCGTCCGTCGTCCCGGAGTTCTGTCCGCGCCCTTGGTCATCGACTCTCCTCTGATCTCTCGCTGAGGGTCCTGCACCTGACAAGCAGCGTCCGATGGTAGGCGGTCGCCCCTGACGCACGGCAGACCGGGGGCCAACGCCCGGGCAACGTACGTCAACACTGCGTATCCGATCTGTGAACCCGATGTGCGATCTGCCGAGACCCGCGAGTATCGTCCTCACCTGCACGGACCTTGCGGTCCTGCGCCCGCCGTCCATGACACCGGAGGACCCGTTGTCCCGCTTGTCGCTCATCAAGGCAGTGCTCGGACCGATCCTGCGCCTGATGTTCCACCCGCGGGTGGAAGGCGCCGAGAACATCCCGGACTCGGGCCCGGTGATCCTCGCCGGCAACCACCTGACCTTCATCGACTCGATGATCCTTCCGCTGGTCACGGACCGCCCGGTGTACTTCATCGGCAAGGACGAGTATGTGACGGGCAAGGGCCTCAAGGGCCGGCTGATGGCCTGGTTCTTCACCGGCGTCGGCATGATCCCCGTGGACCGCGACGGGGCCAACGGCGGTGTGGCGGCGCTGATGACGGGCCGTCGGGTGCTGGAGGAGGGCAAGCTCTTCGGCATCTACCCGGAAGGCACCCGCTCCCCCGACGGCCGCCTCTACCGCGGCCGCACCGGCATCGCCCGGCTCACGCTCATGACCGGAGCGCCGGTCGTGCCCTTCGCCATGATCGGCACCGACAGGCTCCAGCCGGGCGGCGCGGGCCTCCCCCGCCCCGGCCGGGTCACGGTCCGCTTCGGCGAGCCGATGGAGTTCTCCCGCTACGAGGGCATGGACCGGGACCGGTATGTGCTGCGGGCGGTGACGGACTCGGTGATGACGGAGGTCATGAGGCTGTCGGGGCAGGAGTATGTCGACATGTACGCAACGAAGGCGAAGGCGGCGTAACTACATAACTACTGGGGGCTTCGCCCCCAGACCCCCGGTAGGGCCGTAGCCCCGCCGACGTTGGAAGCACACATTCAGCCCCGTCGGCACTTGAGGCGCAAAGGGCCAGAAACCCAGCCCCGCCGGCGTTTGAGGCGCAAGAGGCAGCACACTCAAGCCCCGCCGGCGTTTGAGGCGCGGGGGTCCGGGGGCGGAGCCCCAGTTACGGGTGGTCCGCGTGCGCCTCAAGGCGCTGGCCCCGCAGCAGGAACCACGCCGCCGCCGCAGTGGCCAGCAGCACCACCGCGCTGACGGCCGCGGCGACATGCAGACCGTCGACAAAGGCCCGCTGCGCCGCGGCGACCAGCGCCGCGCCCGTCTCGCCGGGCACCCCGGCCGCCGCCTCCACCGCGCCGCCGAGGGACTCATGCGCGGCGGACGCGACCCCCACGGGGATTCCGTCCGGCGTCGCGAAGCCGCGGTAGACGCCGGTGACGATGGAGCCGAGCAGCGCGATGCCGAGCGCCGCGCCCAGCTCGTACGCCGTCTCGGAGACCGCGGAGGCCGCCCCCGCCTGCTCCTTCGGCACGCTGGAGAGGATCACATCGGCGGTGACGGTGAACGAGAAGCCGGCCCCGGCGCCGACGACCAGCAGGATCGCGCCGAGCAGCGGATAGCCGGTGGACTGGCTGACCAGGGTCAGCCCGCCGAGCGCGAGGCCCACCGCGGCCAGGCCGCCGGCCACCACGCCCCGTACCGAGAAGCGCCGGGCGACGGCGCCCGCCGCCAGTCCGGTGGCGACCGCGCCGATCGCCGCGGGCAGTTCGGCGAGTCCGGCCTCGAAGGGCCGCCGTTCCTGGACCAGTTGGAGGAACTGGGAGAGGAAGAACACCAGACCGGACAGGCCGAGGATGGTCAGCAGGTCCGCGAGGACGGCTCCGGAGAAGCCCCGGTGCCGGAACAGCCG
This sequence comes from Streptomyces sp. PR69, assembly GCF_026420845.1. Classification (GTDB taxonomy): domain Bacteria; phylum Actinomycetota; class Actinomycetes; order Streptomycetales; family Streptomycetaceae; genus Streptomyces. The sequence continues at coordinate 20,135 of NZ_JAOWCB010000033.1, forward strand.
CATATCGAGCAGCGGCGCGGGCAGGGTGAGCTGTCTGCGGACGAATCCGTACAGAGCGGCCAGTCCGATCACCGCCGCGGCTCCCGCCTGCCAGCTCGGGCCATGGGTGGCCGCTTCCTTGATCGCGTACACGACGGCGACCATGCCGATGAGCGAGAGGGCGACGCTGGCCAGGTCCCAGGGGCCCGTGACCGGGTTCTTGGACTCGGGTATCAGCTTGACGCCGACGAGGACGAGGATGGCCATGACCGGCAGGTTGATCAGAAAGACCGAGCCCCACCAGAAGTGCTCCAGCAGGAATCCTCCGACGACGGGCCCCACGGCCGCGCCCGCGGAGGCCATCGCGCCCCAGATGCCGATGGCGAGGCTGCGCTCCCGGGGATCGTGGAAGATGTTCCGGATGAGCGCGAGCGTGGCGGGCATAAGGGTCGCGCCGGCGACGCCGAGCAGCGCACGGGCGGCGATCATCAGCTCGGGGGTGGTGGCGTAGGCGTTGAGCACGGAGACCGCGCCGAACGCCACCGCTCCGGTCAGCAGCAGCTTTTTGCGGCCGATCCGGTCGCCGAGGCTGCCCATGGACACCAGGAGTCCGGCGATGACGAAGGAGTAGACATCGCCGATCCACAGCAGCTGGGTGGCCGACGGTCCGAGGTCCTCGCTGAGGAACGGCGTGGCCAGGCCGAGCACCGTGGCGTCGACGGCCACCAGCAGCACGGCCAGGGCCAGCACCGCGAGGGCGAGCCAGCGCCCGGGCCGGTGCAGGGTGTCGTCCGTCCCGGTAGCGCGCCGGACGGTACTGGTCATTGCTCCACACTCCGCTGTGCTCCGCCGAGCAGCAGCTCGGCGATCATGTACTGGAAATCGTTCTTGGCGACCCGGCCGTCCATGACGGCCCAGGCGCAGGCGCCGATGAGGCCGTACAGCGCCTCGGTCAGCCAGGCGGGCGGGAGGTCGATGCGGAACTCGCCCCGTTCCTGGCCGCGCCGGAAGAGGGCGGCGACCCGGGCGTCCAGCCGGGCCCAGCCCTCGTTGACCTGGTCGCCCTCGAAGAGCTGGTTCTCGGTGACGAGGAAGGCCAGCAGATCGGCCGCCGGCTCCATCTCGGCGATCAGCCGCCGCAGTGCGTCGCTCGCACCGCCCTCGTCGACCCGGGCCCGGTCGAGGGCCGCTTCGAACTCCTGGATGCCGAGCCCCTCAAGGGCTCTGACCAGGGCGTCCCGCCCGGCGAAATGCCGGTGCAGGGTGGCGCGTCCGATGCCGGCGGCCCGGGCGACCTCGTCCATCGTGGCGGTCGACTTACGGGAGAGCAGAGCGGCGGCGGCCTTGAGTACCTGATCACGATCCATAGCCATGAGACAACCATATCCCATATGAGACATGGATGTCTCACTCGGGAGGTGAGTGCCTCAGATGAAACAGCGACGCCGCCCTGCTCGGGACGAGCAGGGCGGCGTAACGGAGAACGGAGAGGAGAGACGGGCGCAGCGCTACCGCTTGGCCGTGGCCCAGGCGCGCTGGACCGCGAGATCCTCCTTGACTTCGGCGAGCTGCACGGCGACCGCCGCGGGCGCCGTGCCGCCGCGGCCGCTGCGGGAGGCGAGCGCGCCGGGGACGTTCAGCACGGTGCGAACCTCGGGCGTCAGATGCGGTGAGATCTTGGCGAACTGCTCATCGGTGAGCTGGTCCAGCTCGATCCCGTGCCGCTCGCACTCCTTGACGCACTCCCCCGCGACCTCGTGCGCCACCCGGAACGGCACGCCCTTGCGGACCAGCCACTCGGCGATGTCCGTGGCGAGCGAGAAGCCGGCCGGAGCCAGCTCCTCCATCCGCTCCCGGTTGACGGTGAGCGTGGCCATCATCCCGGTGAAGGCCGGGAGCAGCACCTCCAGCTGGTCGCAGGAGTCAAAGACGGGCTCCTTGTCCTCCTGCAGATCACGGTTGTACGCGAGCGGCAGCGCCTTCAGGGTGGCCAGCAGCCCCGTCAGATTGCCGATGAGCCGGCCGGACTTGCCGCGCGCCAGCTCGGCGATGTCCGGGTTCTTCTTCTGCGGCATGATCGACGAGCCGGTGGAGAAGGCGTCATGGAGGGTGACGAAGGAGAACTCCTTGGTGTTCCAGAGGATGATCTCCTCGGCGATCCGCGACAGGTTCACCCCGATCATCGCCGTGATGAAGGCGAACTCCGCGACGAAGTCACGGGAGGCCGTCCCGTCGATCGAGTTGCCGGCTGAGCCGTGCTCGAAGCCGAGGTCCCTGGCGACCGCCTCGGGGTCGAGGCCGAGCGAGGAGCCGGCGAGCGCGCCGGAGCCGTACGGGGAGACGGCCGTGCGCTCGTCCCACTGGCGCAGCCGCTGGGCGTCCCGGGACAGGGACTGGACATGGGCGAGCAGATGGTGGGCGAAGAGGACCGGCTGCGCGTGCTGGAGGTGCGTACGGCCCGGCATGGCGACGTCCGGATGCGCCTCGGCCAGCCCGACGAGCGCCTCCTGCAGCTCTGTGATCAGCCCGCCGATGATCCGGGCGTGGTCGCGCAGATACATCCGGAAGAGGGTGGCGACCTGGTCGTTGCGGGACCGGCCGGCGCGCAGCTTGCCGCCGAGGTCGGGGCCGAGCCGCTCCAGCAGTCCGCGCTCCAGGGCGGTGTGCACGTCCTCGTCGGCGACGGTGCCGGTGAAGGAGCCGTCGGCGACATCCGCTTCCAGCCGGTCGAGGCCCGCCAGCATCCGGGTCAGCTCGTCGTCGGTGAGCAGTCCGGCCGTGTGGAGCACGCGGGCATGGGCGCGCGAGCCGGCGATGTCGTACGGGGCGAGACGCCAGTCGAAGTGCACCGACGCCGACAGTTTGGCCAGCGCCTCGGCCGGGCCGTCGGCGAAGCGGCCGCCCCAGAGCCGGACGTCACCGTTGTCACTGCTGCTCACTGCTCTAGCTCCTCAACAGGGGTGGATGTGCCGCTGCCTCCCCGGCCGCGGAGGGGGCGGGGAGGCAGCGCGACGCACGGTGTAACGAGCGAACGCCTCAGGCGAGGTCACGTCGGGCTGTCGGGCTATGCCCGCGATTGACGCCGTGCCGCGATCTTCGACGAGAGGCCGAAGATGTCGATGAAGCCCTGGGCCTTCGACTGGTCGAAGGTGTCCCCGGTGTCGTACGTGGCGAGGTTGAAGTCGTACAGCGACTGGTCGGACCTCCGGCCCGTGACGACGGCGCGGCCGCCGTGCAGGGTCATCCGGATGTCGCCGGTGACATGCTGGTTGGCCTCGTTGACAAAGCCGTCCAGGGCGCGCTTGAGCGGGGAGAACCACAGACCGTCGTAGACCAGCTCGCTCCAGCGCTGCTCGACCTGCCGCTTGTAGCGGGCCAGCTCGCGCTCCACGGTGACGTTCTCCAGCTCCTGGTGGGCGGTGATCAGCGCGATGGCGCCGGGCGCCTCGTAGACCTCGCGGGACTTGATGCCGACGAGCCGGTCCTCGACCATGTCGATCCGGCCGACGCCCTGCGCGCCCGCCCGCTCGTTGAGCTGCTGGATCGCCTGGAGGACGGTGACCGGCTTGCCGTCGATGGCGACCGGCACGCCCTCCTTGAAGGAGATGATCACCTCGTCGGCGTCGCGCGGGGTGGCCGGGTTGGAGGTGTACTCGTAGATGTCCTCGATCGGCGCGTTCCAGATGTCCTCCAGGAAGCCGGTCTCGACGGCCCGGCCGAAGACGTTCTGGTCGATGGAGTACGGGGACTTCTTGGTGGTCGCGATCGGGAGCTGCTTCGCCTCGCAGAAGGCGATCGCCTTGTCGCGGGTCATCGCGTAGTCGCGGACCGGTGCGATGCACTTCAGATCGGGCGCGAGCGAGGCGATGCCGGCCTCGAACCGGACCTGGTCATTGCCCTTGCCGGTGCAGCCGTGGGCCACGATCGAGGCGTTGTGCTTCTGCGCCGCGGCCACGAGGTGCTTGACGATGGTCGGCCGGGAGAGGGCCGAGACCAGCGGGTAGCGGTCCATGTAGAGGGCGTTGGCCTTGATCGCCGGGAGGCAGTACTCCTCGGCGAACTCGTCCTTGGCGTCGGCGACCTCCGCCTCGACGGCACCGCAGGCGAGCGCGCGCTTGCGGATGACGTCCAGGTCCTCGCCGCCCTGGCCGACGTCCACGGCGACGGCGATGACCTCGGCGCCCGTCTCCTCGGCGATCCAGCCGATGGCGACGGAGGTGTCCAGACCGCCCGAGTAGGCGAGTACGACGCGCTCGGTCACTGGTTTCTCCTTACGGTGCATGCCCTGCATTCAACGATGGGTATAACTATGCAGACCTCCGTATGTTTTGTCAAAGGTGTTCTGGGGCGGATGCGGCAGCACTGACGATCCGCCGTGGCACGACTTCATCGAGCACTTCGCCGAGGCGTAAGCCTCCCTCGACGGCCCGCCGCCCCTGCCGCTGCCGCTGCCCGTGCGGGCGGACTGACGGGGGGCTTCGCCCGCCCGGACGGCGCAGTGCGGGCGGCGGCGGGCAGGCCGTGCGCATACGGTCATGAACCATGCGCCCCTCATCGGCACTTCGCTCCGTGCTGCTCCTGCTCGCCGCCGGCTCGATGGCGGCCGCGCCCCCCGCAGGCGCGGCCGCAGCGGATCGGCCCGTGCCGCTGCCGCATCGGATGGCCGACACCGGAGGCGGCCGTCAGCTGATCACTGCCGAGGCGCCGGGCCCCGGCGCCACGACCGGCCGGGTGACCTGGTGGGACCGGCGGCGCGGCGGGCGCTGGGTGGCGGCGGGGTCGGCCCCGGCCCGCTTCGGGGCGAACGGCCTGGTGGCGGGCGACCGCCGCGAGCAGGGCACATCGACCACGCCCGCCGGTCTGTACGACCTGCCGTACGCCTTCGGCATCGAGGCCCCGCCCGCGGGTACGGAATACCCCCATCGCAGGGTGACGCAGACGTCCTGGTGGTGCCAGGACAACGCGTCACGGTCGTACAACCGGTGGGTGGAAGGGCTGCCCGAGGACTGCCGGGCCGCGGAGTCCGAGCATCTGGCCGACTACCGCACGCAGTACGCGCAGGCGCTGGTCATCGGCTTCAACTACCACCGGCCCGTGCGGGGCCGCGGCGCGGGCATCTTTCTGCACGTCAACGGGAAGGGCGCGACGGCGGGTTGTGTGTCCGTCCCCAAGGACGCCATGGAGCGCATCCTGGCGTGGGTGGACAGGGGGCGGGAGCCGCATATCGCGATCGGGACGGCGGGCGGGGAGACGGCGATCACGCGCTACTGAGCGGACGCCCGCGCTGCACGTCCCCGGACCCCCGCTCCTCAAACTCCCCCAGACTCCGTCCGGGGGTACCCCCAGGGGGACCCCACGGAGGTGCTCCCACGAGGCTGAATTTTCGGCTCCCCCCTCGAACGCCGGCGAGGCTGGACTCAGGCGCAGCCAATTCCAGCCCGTCCGGGGTTCGAGGACACGTCCGAAGGCTGTGCCGGGGGTCCGGGGGCGGAGCCCCCGCTTCGACGGCTAGCGGCCGCTCTGGGCCAGCCGCAGCAGGTGGTCCGCCAGCGCCTGGCCGCCCGTCGGGTCGCGGCTGATCAGGAGGAGCGTGTCGTCGCCGGCGATGGTGCCGAGGATGGCGTGGAGTTCCGCCTGGTCGATGGCCGAGGCGAGGAACTGCGCGGCGCCGGGCGGGGTGCGGAGCACCACGAGGTTGGCCGAGGCCTCCGCGGAGATCAGCAGTTCACCGGAGAGGCGGCGCATGCGCTCCTCCTTGGCCGACTCGCCGAGCGGAGCCTGCGGAGTGCGGAATCCGCCTTCGCTCGGCACCGCGTAGATCAGCTCGCCGCCGGTGTTGCGGATCTTCACCGCGCCCAGTTCGTCGAGGTCGCGGGAGAGCGTCGCCTGGGTGACGCTCAGCCCGCTGTCCGCGAGCAGCTTGGCCAGCTGGCTCTGCGAGCGCACCGGCTGCCGGTTGAGGATGTCCACGATCCGGCGATGGCGGGCCGTGCGGGTCTGTGGAACCGCCGGTCCTCCGTGCTCGGTGTCCTGCGCCTCGGTCATCGTCGTCTCATTCTCCGGATCGTCCTGCCCCGGGCTCCGTCCCTGTCGAGCCCGCGTCGAGGATGCCGGGGAGCGCCTGGAGGAACGCGTCCGCCTCCGCGTCGCCGATGATCAGGGGCGGCATAAGCCGCAGAACATCAGGGGCGGGGACGTTCACCAGGAAACCGGCACCCTGAGCCGCCTGCTGCACACGGGGCGCGAGGGGCTCGTTGAGCACGATACCCAGCAGCAGGCCCGCGCCACGGACATGGGAGACCGCGGGGTGCCCGAGGGACTCGATTCCCTCGCGGAGTTTCTCGCCCAGCCGCTTGACCTCGTCCAGCCGGCCGTTTTCGGCGAGCGTGTCGAGCACGGCGAGTCCGGCGGCGCAGGCGACCGGGTTGCCGCCGAACGTGGTGCCGTGCTGGCCCGGCTTGAGGAGGTCGGCCGCCTGGCCGAAGGCGACGGTCGCTCCGATGGGGAGACCGCCGCCCAGGCCCTTGGCGAGGGTGACGACATCGGGTTCCACGCCCTGGTGAGCCTGGTGCTCGAACCAGTGGCCGGTGCGGCCGATGCCGGTCTGCACCTCGTCGAGGACGAGGAGCGCCCCGGCGGCACGGGTGATCTCCCGGGCCGCCCGGAGATAGCCGGGCGGCGGTGTGATCACGCCGATCTCGCCCTGGATCGGCTCGACGATGACAAATGCGGTGTCCTCGGTGACCGCGGCGCGCAGCGCCTCCACATCCCCGTACGGCACATGGCTGACCTCGCCGGGAAGCGGCAGGAACGGCTCCTGCTTGCCCGGCTGGCCGGTGAGTGCGAGAGCGCCCATGGTGCGGCCGTGGAAGCCGCCGTGGGTGGCGACCATATGCCGGCGGCCCGTCAGCCGTCCGATCTTGAAGGCGGCTTCGTTCGCCTCGGCGCCGGAGTTGCAGAAGAACACCCTGCCCGGTCGGGCGAAGTGCTGGAGCAGCCGCTCGGCGAGGACGACGGGCGGCTCGGCGACGTACAGATTGGAGACATGGGACAGAGCGGCGATCTGCCGGGAGACGGCCTCGACGACGGCCGGATGGGCGTGGCCGAGGGCGTTCACCGCGATGCCGCCGACGAAGTCGAGGTACTCGACGCCGTCCGCGTCCCAGACCCGGGCGCCTTCGCCGCGGACCAGAGCGAGCCCCGGTGTGCCGTAGTTGTTCGTCATCGCGCCCTGCCAGCGGCGCGAAAGCTCCTGGTTGCTCATGCCGGTTCCCCCGCCTCCCCGCCGTCTGTCTCTTCGCTGTCTGTGTCGGCCACGACCATCGTGCCGATGCCCTCGTCCGTGAAGATCTCCAGCAGGATCGAGTGGGGCACCCGCCCGTCGAGCACGCGGGCCGTCGTGACGCCGTTGCGCACCGCGTACAGGCAGCCCTCCATCTTGGGCACCATGCCGCTGGAGAGGTCGGGCAGCAGTTTCTCCAGCTGGGCGGCGGTGAGCTTGCTGATGACCTCGTCGCTGTCCGGCCAGTCCTCGTACAGCCCCTCGACATCCGTGAGGACCATCAGCGTCTCCGCTCCGAGGGCGGCGGCCAGCGCGGCGGCCGCGGTGTCGGCGTTGACGTTGTAGACGTGGTGGTCGTCGGCGGAGCGGGCGATGGAGGAGATGACCGGGATGCGGCCGTCGTCGAGCAGCGCCTCGATCGCTCCGGTGTCGATCCCGGTGATCTCGCCGACCCGGCCGATGTCGACGAGCCTGCCCTCAATGCGCGGCTGGTGCTTGGTCGCGGTGATGGTGTGGGCGTCCTCGCCGGTCAGGCCGACGGCGAGCGGGCCGTGCCGGTTGAGCAGCCCGACGAGCTCGCGCTGCACCTGCCCGGCGAGCACCATCCGCACCACGTCCATGGCCTCCGGGGTGGTGACCCGCAGTCCCGCCTTGAACTCGCTGACCAGACCCTGTTTGTCGAGCTGGGCGCTGATCTGCGGGCCGCCGCCGTGGACGACGACGGGCTTGAGGCCGGCGTGCCGCAGAAAGACGACATCCTGGGCGAAGGCGGCCTTGAGGTCCTCGTCGACCATGGCGTTTCCGCCGAACTTGATGACGACGGTCTTGCCGTTGTGGCGGGTCAGCCAGGGCAGCGCCTCGATGAGGGTCTGGGCCTTGGGCAGTGCGGTGTGCTTCCGTGTCGTGCTCATGAGCTGTACGCGCTGTTCTCGTGGACGTAGTCGGCGGTGAGGTCGTTCGCCCAGATGACAGCGGACTCCGAGCCCGCGGCCAGGTCCGCGGTGACGGTGACCTCGCGGTAGCGCATATCGACCAGGTCGCGGTCCTCGCCGACGGAGCCGTTCTTGCAGACCCAGACACCGTTGATGGCGACGTTGAGCCGGTCGGGCTCGAAGGCGGCGGAAGTGGTGCCGATGGCGGAGAGCACCCGGCCCCAGTTGGGGTCCTCGCCGTGAACGGCGCACTTGAAGAGGTTGTTACGGGCGATGGAGCGGCCCACCTCGACGGCGTCGTCCTCGCTCGCGGCGTTGATCACCTCGATGCGGATGTCCTTGGACGCGCCCTCGGCGTCCCCGATGAGCTGACGCGCCAGATCGTCGCAGACCTCGCGGACCGCCTCGGCGAACGCGTCATGCGCCGGGGCCACGCCGGACGCGCCGGAGGCGAGCAGCAGCACGGTGTCGTTGGTGGACATACAGCCGTCCGAGTCGACCCGGTCGAAGGTGAGCCGGGTGGCGTGCCGCAGGGCCTTGTCCAGCGCGGGGGCCTCCACATCGGCGTCGGTGGTGAGGACGACGAGCATGGTGGCCAGGCCGGGGGCGAGCATGCCGGCGCCCTTGGCCATGCCACCGACCGTCCAGCCGTCCTTGGTCACGACCGCGGTCTTGTGGACGGTGTCGGTGGTCTTGATGGCGATGGCGGCCTTCTCGCCGCCGTGTGCGGACAGCTCCCGCGCGGCCTTCTCCACGCCGGGCAGCAGCTTGTCCATCGGCAGCAGTACGCCGATCAGCCCGGTGGAGCAGACGGCCACCTCGCCCGCGCCGACGCCGAGGACGTCGGCGGCCTTCTCCGCGGTGGCGTGGGTGTCCTGGAAGCCCTTCGGTCCGGTGCAGGCGTTGGCGCCGCCCGAGTTGAGGACGACGGCGGCCAGCTCGCCGCCCTTGAGGACCTGCTCGGACCACAGGACCGGCGCGGCCTTGACGCGGTTGGAGGTGAAGACGCCCGCGGCGGCACGGCGCGGACCGCTGTTGACGACGAGGGCCAGGTCCGGGTTGCCGTTCTCCTTGATTCCGGCGGCGATCCCCGCCGCCGTGAATCCCTGTGCTGCCGTGACGCTCAAGGCGCGACTCCGATCGTGGAAAGTCCTGTGGTCTCGCCGAGACCCAGGGCGATGTTCATGCTCTGGACCGCGCCGCCGGCGGTGCCCTTGGTGAGGTTGTCGATGGCGCTGATCGCGATGACGCGGTCCGCGGCCGCGTCGTAGGCGACCTGGATCTGCACGGCGTTGGAGCCGTAGACCGACGCGGTGGCGGGCCACTGCCCCTCGGGGAGCAGCCTGACGAACGGCTCGTCCGCGTACGCCTTCTCGTACACGGCCCGGACGTCGGCCGCGGTCGCGCCCGGCTTCGCCTTGGCGGAGCAGGTGGCGAGGATGCCGCGGGACATGGGGGCGAGCGTGGGCGTGAAGGAGACGCTCACCCGCTCCCCGGCCACGGCGGTGAGGTTCTGGATCATCTCGGGTGTGTGGCGGTGCCCCCCGCCGACCCCGTACGGGCTCATCGAGCCCATGACCTCCGAGCCGAGCAGATGCGGCTTGAGCGCTTTGCCCGCGCCCGAGGTGCCGGTGGCGGCGACGATCACGGCCTCCGGCTCGGTGAGCCCGCCCGCATACGCGGGGAACAGGGCCAGCGAGACGGCCGTCGGATAACAGCCGGGCACCGCGACGCGCCTGGACCCCTCCAGCGCGGCACGGGCGCCCGGCAGCTCCGGCAGGCCGTACGGCCAGGCGCCGGCGTGCTCGGAGCCGTAGAAGGCCTCCCAGTCCGCCGCCGAGCGGAGCCGGAAGTCCGCGCCCATGTCGACGACCAGCACCTCGTCGCCGAGCTGCTGTGCGACGGCCGCGGACTGTCCATGCGGCAGCGCGAGGAACACCACATCATGTCCGGCGAGCGCTGCCGCGCTTGTCGGCTCGAGCACCCGCTCGGCGAGCGGCAGCAGGTGGGGCTGGAGCGCGCCGAGCTTCTGGCCCGCGTTGGAGTGGCCGGTGAGGGCGCCGATCTCCACCTCCGGGTGCGCCAGCAGCAGACGCAGCAGTTCCCCGCCCGCGTATCCGCTGGCTCCCGCCACCGCCGCCCGAATCGCCATCGAAGCCTCCTTCTCGATGGCATGACTATACGGCCTTTCGCAGCTTTATGCAATGATCCGGACACCGGCACCGCGTCTACGCCGCCATCTCCAGCCGTACGCTCCACCGCGACCGCATTCCCATGAGCGTCAGCGTCGACAGGGGCCGCACCTCCACGTTCCAGAACGAGGAGGGCGGGGCCTTGAGGGCGTAGACCAGGGCCGCCCGGACGACGGCGGGTTCGGCGACCGCCACGATGGAGCCGCCGTCGTCGGCGGGGCGGGTGTCCAGCCAGCCTCCTATGCGGGTGATGAAGGACAGCAGCGGTTCGCCGCCGTGGGGCGCGCAGCGCGGGTCGGCGAGCCAGGCGTCGACCGCGTCCGGTTCCCGGGCTGTCACCTCGGCCAGCGTGCAGCCGTGCCAGCGGCCCATGTCGCAGTCGCGCAGGGCGGGCTGCGCCATGGGGGCGAAGCCGAGGGCCTCGCCGGTGGCGCGGCAGCGCGGGGTGGGCGAGCAGTAGCGCAGCTCGGCGGCGCTCAGCGGCACGAGGGCGTGCGCGGCGAGCCGCACCTCGTGCCAGCCGGCGTGGTCGAGCGGCCGGTCGTCGCCGAAGCGCTCTGCAAGGAGGGACGCGCTGCGCGCGGCGGCCACCATCGTGATCCGGACACCCATGGCCAGATCGTGCTGATGCAGACCCGCCTGGTCAAGAAACGATTCGGCCTCAGCCGCGTCCGTGCGGTCTCAGGACGGCAGAACCTCGTCGCAGGCGGCCCGCAGCCGCCGTACCCCCTCCGTGATCTCCGCCGTCCCCGCGACCCCGGCGAAGCTCAGCCGCAGCCGGCCGGCCGGGGGCTCCGCGCAGTAGTACGGGCGGCCGGGGGCGACGGCGACCCCGGCGCGCAGGGCTGCCGCCGCCAGGGCCGCCTCGTCCGCGCCCTCGGGCAGCCGCGGCCACATGTGGTAGCCGCCTGAGGGCACATACGGAAGGGACAGCTCGGGCAGGTGCAGCCGCAGCGCCGCGGCCATGGTGTCCCTGCGGCTCTTCAGCTCGGAGGCGACCGTCCGCAGATGACGGCTCCAGGACGGCGAGCCGACCAGTTCGAGGGCGGTCTCCTGCAGCGGGCGCGGCACGAAGAAGTTCTCGACGACATGGATGGCGCGCAGCCGTTCGAACACCGGCCCGCGCGCGGCGAGCATGCCCACCCGCAGGCTCGGCGAGGCCACCTTGGTGAGCGAGCCGACGTGGACGACGACTCCGTCCCGGTCGAGGGCGGCGAGCGGCGCGGGCACCTCGCCGGCGTCCTCGTGGGCCAGCCGCCGGGCGAAGTCGTCCTCGATGACGAACGCTCCCGCGTCGCGGGCGATGCGCAGCACCTCGGGGCGGCGCCCGGGCGCGAGGACGGCGCCGGTGGGGTTCTGGAAGAGCGGCTGGCAGACGAAGACGCGGGCGCCGGTGGCGGCGAAGGCCGCGGCGAGCAGATCGGGCCGTACGCCGTCGTCGTCCGCGGGGACCGGCACCGGCCGCAGCCCGGCGGCGCGGGCGATGGCCAGCATGCCGGGGTAGGTGGGCGACTCGACGAGCACCGGCGCGCCGGGCGGGGCGAGGGCGCGCAGCGCACAGCTCAGCGCGGACTGGCCGCCCGCCGTGACCAGCACATCGGCGGCGGATGCGGTCTCGCCGAGTCCGCGGGCGAACCATGCGCGCAGCTCGGGAAGGCCCTCGACGGGTGGGCGGCCCCATGCTCCGGGCCGCCGCCCGGCGCGGGCGAGGGCCGCGGCCATGGCCCGTTCCGGCTGGAGGGAGGGGTGCAGATAGCCGCCGTTGAACTCCACGACGCCGGGCGGCGGCGCGGCGAGGGTGACCAGGACGCCGGAGGCGTCCACCGCGCGCGGCACGGGTTCCGCGGAGGCGTCGGCGCTGAGGGCGACCTCCTGCCAGGAGGTGTCCGCGGGGGTCGGGGCGTCTCCACGCGGCTGTGCCCGGAAGGCGCCCGCGCCCGGCCGGGTGACGACCAGCCCTTCCGCGGAGAGCTGCGCCAGCGCACGCGAGACGGTCACCGGGGAGACCCGATAGCGCTCGACGAGCGACCGGCTGGACGGCAGCTTTCCACCGACTGGATAGCGCTTCAGCTCCCGCCGCAGCGAATTCGCCAGTTCGACCACACTGCTACGCTCTTGCATGACGGTACAGAATAGCGCTACTACTCCTCCGGCGATAGCGATCGGCGGCAGCACCACCCCGGGCGCTGCCCTCGCGGCGCTCGGCGTCGTCGTCTTCTCCCTCACCTTTCCAGCCACGGTCTGGGGCCTGGACGGCTTCGGCCCCTGGTCGCTGGTGGCGCTGCGGAGCGTGCTCGCGGCGCTGATCGCGGGCGGCTTTCTGCTGGCGCTGCGGGCGCCGCTGCCCCAGCGCCGCCACTGGGGCCCGCTCGCGGCGGTGGCGGGCGGCGTCGTGCTCGGCTTCCCGCTGCTGACGACGCTCGCGCTGCAGACGTCGGCGACCTCGCACGCGGCCGTCGTGGTGGGGCTGCTGCCGCTCGCGACCGCCGCCGTCGCCGCCGTACGCACCTCCCACCGCCCCTCACGGAGGTTCTGGCTGGCTGCGGGTGCGGGGGCCGCGGTCGTCGCGGCCTTCACCGTGGGGCAGAGCGGCGGAGCGCTGCACACCGGCGAGCTGTATCTGTTCGCCGCGCTGCTGGTGTGCGCCGTCGGCTACGCCGAGGGGGGCAGGCTGGCGCGGCTGATGCCCGGCTGGCAGGTGATCGGCTGGGCGCTGGTGCTGTCCCTGCCGCTGATGCTCGCCGGGGCGGCCCTCGCGCTGGCCCATGAGCCGGCGGCGCCGACCGCCCGGGGCGTGACGGGGCTGCTGTGGCTGGCGGCCGGGTCCAGCTTCGCCGGGATGTACGTGTGGTACCGGGGCATGGCGGCGATCGGGATCGCCCGGGCGAGCCAGCTCCAGCTCGCCCAGCCGCTGCTGACGCTCGTATGGTCGTTCGCACTGCTCGGCGAGCGCGTCTCGCCCGCCGCGCCGGCGGCCGCCGTGGCCGTCCTGGTGTGCATCGCCGTCACTCAGAAGGCTGGCAACTGAGGTGCAAGCAGGCCGCGCGCCTTTAGACTGTTCAGTACGGACCACCGCTTCACGGACGACCGTCTTCGAGGAGGTCACCCCGATGCACGCAAGCAAGGGCGACAGGCTGGTGGTGCACGGCAGGATCGTCGGCCAGCACGACAGGACGGCCGAGGTCATCGAAGTGCTGGGTGAGAACGGCGGGCCGCCCTTCCGGGTCCGGTTCGAGGACGGGCACGAGACGTTGATGTCTCCCGGTCCCGACACCGTCGTCCGCCACTTCCCGGACAAGAACGACCACTAGACGCACTCGGCGCAAGACCTCTCACCGGTCGGTGTAGTGGTCGGAGACCACCTTGGCCATCGCGCCGATCGGGTCCTGCACGACCTCCCTCGCCGAGAAGTAGCAGTGGCCGCGGACCTGCGGGTACGCGGCCGCGAGCGTGAGATGGCGGGACAGCTCCGCCGGGTCCTGCCAGGCGTCTGGCTGGCCGGGCGCGCCTGCCTTGTAGAGCGCCTCCCCGATGTAGAGGTCCACACCGGTGCCCGCGGCCACCTCGTCCCACCAGGGCGTCAGCCGCGCGTAATCGGCGGCGGAAAAGCCGATGTGCCAGTACAGCTGCGGCACGACATAGTCGAGCCAGCCCTCCCTGACCCACTTGCGGGTGTCGGCGTGGAGATCGTCGTAGGTCTGCACGCCCGCCCGGGTGTCGGAGCCCCGCGGATCGCTGTCGGCGTTGCGCCACACCCCGAAGGGGCTGATGCCGAAGCGGGCGCCCGGCCTGATGCCCTTGATCCTGTCGGCCATCTCGGACACCAGCCGGTCGGTGTTGTCCCGCCGCCAGGCGGCCCGGTCCTCGAAGCCCGTGCCGTAGCGGGCGAAGGCGTCATCGTCGTCGAACGGCTCCCCGGCGACCGGATAGGGATAGAAGTAGTCGTCGAAGTGGACGGCGTCGATGTCATAGCGCTCGACGGCGTCCAGCATCGCGTCCTGGACGAAGCGCCGCACCTCGGGCAGGCCCGGGTTGTAGTAGAGCCGGCCGCCGTACGGAACGATCCATTCCGGGTGCTGCCGGGCCGGGTGGCAGGACACCAGCCGCGACGGGTCGTCGTGGACGGCGACCCGGTACGGGTTGAACCAGGCGTGCAGCTCCAGCCCACGCGCATGGGCCTCGCGCACCGCCGTGCCGAGCGGGTCCCAGCCGGGGTCCTGGCCCTGTACCCCGCTGAGGTACTGCGACCAGGGCTCGTACGGGGAGGGCCACAGGGCGTCCGCGGTGGGGCGGACCTGGAAGACGACGGCGTTCAGCCGCCGGACCACGGCCGCATCGAGGAGGTCGACCAGTTCGGCGCGCTGCCGCGCGGCGTCGAGACCGGGCCGGGAGGGCCAGTCGCGATTGGAGACGGTGGCCGCCCACATGCCCCGGAAGTCCCGGGCGCACCGGCCCCGGCGGGTCTTGCGCGCGGGTGCGGGTGTACGTCCGGGTGCGGATGCGGCGAAGGCGGCCCCGGCCGGCGTCAGCGCGGCAGCCAGCGCGCCGGCGGCGCCGAGCACAAGCCTTCTTCTCCCGGTGTGCCGGGTGACTGTTCGGATTTCAGCTCCCATGTCCGGACAGCATGCCCGCCCCTGGCCGCCCTGCACAGAGGCAGTCGGAGTAACGTCGGGGGGTCGAGGCGGGCGCCGGAACCGTACGGGGGGCCTGCCGCAGGAGCTGAGCGAAGGGCACGAGGTGACGGACTCAATGGCCGACATTGCACGCGTCGGAGTGGTGGGCTGCGGCCAGATGGGCGCGGGCATCGCGGAGGTGTGCGCACGCAGCGGCCTGGAGGTGAAGGTCGCCGAGACCACGGGGGAGGCCCTGGAGATCGGCCGTACCCGCCTGTACAACTCTCTGGCCAAGGCCGCGGAGCGCGGCAAGATCACCGAGGAGGAGCGCGACGCGACACTGGAGCGGCTCACCTTCACCACCGATCTCGGGGAGTTCGCGGACCGCGATCTCGTGATCGAGGCGGTCGTGGAGAACGAGCAGGTCAAGACCGAGATCTTCCAGGTCCTGGATCAGGTGGTGACCAGGCAGGACGCGATCCTCGCCTCCAACACCTCCTCCATCCCGCTGGTGAAGCTGGCGGTGGCGACCTCCCGGCCGGACCAGGTCATCGGCATCCACTTCTTCAACCCCGCGCCGGTGCAGCGGCTCGTCGAGCTGATCCCCGCGCTGACCACCTCCGAGGAGACGGTCAAGCGCTCCGAGGCCGTGGTCCAGCAGGTGCTGGGCAAGCACGCCATCCGTGCCCAGGACCGCTCTGGCTTTGTGGTGAACGCCCTGCTCATCCCGTATCTGCTCTCCGCGATCCGGATGTTCGAGTCGGGCATCGCCAGCCGTGAGGACATCGACAACGGCATGGAGCTCGGCTGCGCCCATCCGATGGGGCCGCTGAAGCTCTCCGACCTCATCGGTCTGGACACGGTCGCGTCCGTGGCGGACTCGATGTACGCGGAGTTCAAGGAGCCGCTGTACGCCGCGCCTCCGCTGCTGCAGCGGATGGTCGACGCGGGGCGGCTGGGGCGGAAGTCGGGAGCCGGCTTCTACCCGTACTCCTGAGAGACCGGTCCACCCGGAACGCTTCACACGGAGTGTGCGGGGCGTGCTCGCATATGCCCTGCGCACACACTCCCGCCCTTCTGTCAGGGGGAGTTGACTCGGACTCGCTCAGCCAAGGGTCCGCGCACGACTTTCCCCCTGCTTAAGGAGTCCATCCGTGACCACCGGCCCTGATCACTTAGTGGTCGTCGAGGAGTTCGCAGAACTGCGCCGCAGCATCGACGTCGGCCTGGCCCGCATCGACGGCCAACTCGCGCTGCTGGCACAGCGCAACGAACAGATCGACCGGGACCTGTCCGACCTCGCCGCACGCGTCGGCTCGCTGGAACACGGCAGGTGGCCCCTGCCCGCGGTGGCCGCGCTCACCGCGCTGGGGGCGCTGGCGGTCGCGCTCTGGGAGGCGGTGGGAGGTTGAAGCGGGGGCTGCCGCCCCCGCACCCCCGCCGCGCGGCGGGGACGTCGTGCACGGGGTGCGGAGCGGAAAGCCCCGCACCCCGTTCCCGCGCGGGCCGGGGCTAGCCCAGGCGCAGGTGGTGCAGCATCAGCAGGCCCGCCGCCATGTTCGCCGCGGGGATCTCGCCGCGGGCGATCATGTCGGGGATCAGCTTCAGCGGGATCCACTCGCGGCGCGAGGACTCGAAGTCGTCCTCCGGGGGGCCGATGTACGCGGCCTCCTCGGACCAGTAGAGGTGGTGCCGGGCGTCGGTCAGGCCGTTGGACGGCTCGACGGTCAGCAGATGCTGGAGGGGGCCCGGCCGCCAGCCGGTCTCCTCCTCCATCTCCCGCGCGGCCGCGGCGGCCACGTCCTCCCCGTCCTCCACGACCCCCGCGGCCAGCTCCCACCCCCAGCTGTCGGTGATGAAGCGGTGCCGCCAGAGCATCAGCACCTCGTTGGCCGCGTTGACCGCGGTGGCGGCGGCGACCGGGCGGAGCCGGATCAGAAAGTGGTCAAGACGCCGCCCGTCGGGCAGCGCCACATCCGCCAGATTGACGCGGAACCAGCGGTTTTCATACACGGTCTGTTCGCTTAATTTCGTCCACTGCACGCTTCTGCCACCTTTCGATGAGTCGGTGGCAATATCGCAGCAGGAGCACGATCAGAGGGGAACGCGCAACGCCCCGTCGATCAGTTCGGCCGCCTCCTCCGCGTCGGTGCAGCCGCTCGCGGCCAGATGACGGCGCACCGCCCGCAGCCGGTCCCGCAGCCGCTGGGATTCCATCCCCCTGGCCCGCTCGGCCATCTCCGCGGCGGTGCACGCCGCCCGCTCCGCCTCGCCCTGCCGCAGCTCGATCTGGCTGAGCATGGCGAGCCGGTGCACGCGTCCGCGGTCATGGGCGGGCGCGTCCACCGCGACCGCGGCGTGCTCCCGCGCGGCCGGCAGATCACCGAGGCTCAGCAGCGCCTCCGCCACCTGGACGTTCACCAGACCAGGCTGGACATAGCCGGTCTCGTCCGGCTCCGTGCCCGGGCTGATCCGCTCCGCCTCCAGCTCGGCCCGCCGTATGCACCGCAGCGCGCTGCTCCCGTCGCCCAGATGCGCATACGCCTTGGCCTGCATCGCATGCAGATCCGCGGCGAGAGCCGGGGTGATCTCCCGCCCGGCGCCGCGCAGCGCCGCCTCGGCGAAGGCCACCGCCTGCCGGTACTCCGCCATGAACAGGGCCTGGTTGACCAGCAGCGCGATGACATAGGCGCCGAGCCCGCGGTCCCCGCTGGCCTTCGCCAGCCGCAGCGCCTGATGGAAGTAGCGCTGCGCCAGACCGTGGGCGTCGGAGTCATAGGCGCAGATGCCGGCCACCGCCACCAGTCCGCCGGTGGCGCGGTGCAGCTGCCGCCCCAGGGCGTCGCTGTAGCCGCCGCGCAGCAGCGGCGCGGTCTCGGCGTTGAGGAAGCCGACGATCCGCGAGCGGGTGGCGACGCCGCCCGCTCTGCGGTACATCAGCTCGTAGTGGGCCCTGGCGGCGCGCAGCATCTTTATGTCGGACATGGACACGCGGGTCTGTCCGGCGCGTGACACATCGGCGTCCTCCGGCGGGTTCTCCCACTCCCACACGGGCATCACGGCGGGCGTGCCGGTGACGGCGGGGGCCTGGAGGAGGTGGCGGCGCTGCTGCTCGTCGGAGCGCCACAGCGCGGTGGCACGCTCCACGAATCCGGAGAGGGGGGTGCCGAGGGCGGGCGGCGGCTCCCCGGGCACCGCGAGACCGATGTCCCCGAGTGTGACGGGCCGTCGCAGCCGGTCCGCGAGCACCTCGCAGATGAGATCCGGCACCTGTCCCCGCGGGCGCTGTCCCTTCAGCCAGCGCGCCACCGCCGTGTGCTCATAGCGCAGCGCGAGTCCTCTGGCCCGGCCCGCGTGGTTGACGCGGGCCGCGAGCCCGGCGTGGGAGATGCCCGCCTCGTCGAGCAGGGCGTCGAGCAGGGTGTTGGGCTGCATGGTGCCCCTCCGTCAACTCGGTGCGCCCAGCCTAGTGGAGGGCGATTCGCACGGGGTGTGAATCAAGTGCCCGCGTCTGTGCCCCGTGCGCTCTGCCGCCGTGCCGGGTGCGCCGGTTGACTTGTCTCCCTCTCACAGAGGCGGCCGGGGCCGCCGGCTCCCCCTCGAAACATGCGGCGGCCCGTGCTCGCGTCGTCTGCCCTGCTGATCTGCCCGACACTCCGCGGCAGGGCGGACGACGCCCGGCCGCGCCGAGTCCGTAAACGTGACGTCAGCGATTGGAGGGTTCCGGCCGGGTGCGGCGCGGCGCGGTCTCCGCGGTCTCTCCGGGCTGCGCCGGCACCCGGGCACGGTCGTTGCGCAACACCAGCAGCGCCACATCGTCGGTGAGCCGGCCGCCGGTATGCCGCAGCAGCGCCGTGTGCACGGCGTGGATCACCGCGGCGGGCGGGACCGGTGTGCCGTCGCAGGCGAGCGCGGCGTCGGTCAGCGCGGCGTCCAGGCTGAAGAAGCGGCCCGATGCGTCGCGGGCGTCCTCCGCCCCGTCCGTGTGCAGGACGAGCGTGTCGCCGGGCAGCAGCCTTCCGCACTCCTGCTCCGGCAGCTTCGGCGGCAGCGGGAACATGCCGACCGGCGGCAGCGGGTCCGCGTCCGCGAGCGGCAGTGCGGCGGGCGGCTGCGGTCCGCAGCGCAGCCGATAGGGCCAGGGGTGGCCGCAGTTGAGCGCCGTGAGCCTGCCGTCCGGGCCGATCTGGAGCAGCAGTACGGTGACGAACTCCTCGGCCGCCGGGTGCGCGTCAAGCCGCGCCGCTGGATGGCCTTCGCCCGCCCGCTCCCCCAGATGACGCTGGATCGCGCGGTCCAGCCGCCGCAGCACCCCGCAGAGTTCCGGTTCGTCGTACGCCGCTTCGCGGAAGCTGCCGAGGACGGCGGCGACGGCCCCGATCGCGCCGATGCCATGGCCCCGGACGTCCCCGATCACGAGACGGACGCCATGGGGGGTGGCGACCGCCTCGTACAGATCACCGCCGACGGCCGCGCCACGGCTGGCGGACAGCTGTCCGGCGGCCAGCGCAAGCCCGTCCAGCCGGGGCGGCGGCGGCCGCAACAGGACCCGCTGGGCGGCGTGGGCGACTTCGCGGACGCGGCGCAGTTCACGGTAGAGCCCGCGGCGGACGCCGAGGACGAGGGCGACGCCCGTGGCGAAGAAGACGACGGAGGTGACGATCCGCTCACCCTGCCCGTCCGGTTCGTCGGGGGCGCAGACCAGCCGCCAGACGACGGCGGCCGCGGCCCAGCCCACCGGCAGGGCGATCGGCAGCAGTCGGCGCAACCGCGCCTGGCGCTCCCTCGCGGATCTCCCCCACAGAGAGAGCGGAAAGGGGCTCCGAGATCTGATACGGATCATGCGGATGATCCCCTCATTGACCCTGTCCGGCGCACCGGCCCGCACCTTCGACCGGCTCGATTCTGTCGAGCACGAAGGGCTGAAAGGAACATCGTCCGACGAACTCACCCAAATGAGTGAGCACCGGTCGGAGTTGCCCCGGACACACGGCAGAAGGGGCGGTCGGATACGGCGGAGGGGCGCACACGGCCGGTCCGTGTGCGCCCCTTCAGCCGGGCCGTTCCGCTGCTCAGGCCCCGCGCAGCACCGCCCCGGTGCGCTCGCCCGCCAGGGCGATCGCCGCGTCACGGGCGGCCGAGGCCTCCTCGACGGTCAGGGTGCGGTCGGCGGCGCGGAAGCGCAGCGCGTACGCCAGCGACTTACGGCCCTCGCCGATCTGTTCCCCGCTGAACACATCGAAGAGCCGGATGGACTCGAGCAGTTCGCCCGCGCCGTCACTCAGGGCCTGCTCCACCTCGGCGGCCGGGACGTCGTCGGCGACGACGAGCGCCACGTCCTGGGTGGCCACGGGGAAGGCCGAGATGCCCGGGGCGCGCACGGGGCCCCGGTCAGCCTGCTCCAGCAGATCCAGTTCGAGCTCCATCGCGCAGGTGCGCTCCGGCAGTCCGAGCGCCTTGATGACGCGCGGGTGCAGCTCTCCCGCGTGGCCGACGAGGGTCTCCTCGCCGTCCACGGCGGCGTACAGCGCGGCGCAGCGGCCGGGGTGCCACGGCGCGTGCTGGTCGGAGCGGAGGACGAGGTCGACGCCGGCCTCGCGGGCGACCGTGCGGGCGGACTCGATCGCGTCGGCCCAGTCGGCCGGGCGGCCCTCGCCCCACCAGCCGGCCTGCTCGCGCGCACCGGCCAGGACGGTCGCGACACGGCGCGGCTGCCGCGGCAGGGCGGCGTTCAGCGCGGCGATCTCCTCGTCGGTGGGGCGGCGGTCGACGGGCAGGGCGGCCGGCGGGACCGTTTCCTCACCGGTCGGCCGGAAGACCAGGCCGGTCTCGAAGAGCGCCAGGTCGGACGCGCCGCGGCCGTGGTTGCGGCGCAGCGTGGCGAGCAGTCCGGGCAGCAGCGTGGTGCGCAGCGCGGGCTCCTCGTCGGAGATGGGGTTGGCCAGCGTCACGACGGTGCGGCGCGGGTCGTCCGCGTCCAGGCCGAACTGGTCCAGCACGCTCTCCCCGATGAAGGGGTAGTTCGGCGCCTCCACATAGCCGGCCCCGGCCAGGGCGCGCCCGACGCGGCGGTGCAGCCGCTGCCGCGGGGTCAGCCCGCGGCCCGCGGGCGGGGTGGGCAGCGTGGAGGGCAGGTTCTCATAGCCCTCCAGCCGGATGACCTCTTCGGCGAGGTCGTTCGGCTCGTGCAGGTCGGGACGCCACGACGGGACGGTGACGACCAGCTCGTCCTGGCCGTAGACGTCGCAGCCGACCTCCTGGAGGCGGCGTACGACGGTCTCGCGGCCGTAGGTGACGCCGGCCACCCGGTCGGGGTGGTCGGCGGCCATGGTGATGGCGCGCGGCGCGGTCGGTGCGATGACCTCGGTGACGCCGCCCTCCGCGGTGCCGCCGGCGAGCAGCACCAGCAGGTCGACGGTGCGCTGGGCGGCGGCCGCCGTGGCCTGCGGGTCGACGCCCCGCTCAAAGCGCCGGGACGCCTCGGAGCCGAGCTTGTGGCGGCGGGCGGCGCGGGCGATGGAGACGGCGTCGAAGTGCGCGGCCTCGATGACGACCTCGGTGGTGCCCTTGATCTCACCGGTCTCGGGGTCGCGGACGGAGTCGGCGATCTCGGTGTTGGCGCCGCCCATGACGCCCGCGAGGCCGATCGGCCCGCGGTTGTCGGTGATCACCAGGTCTTCGGGGTCCAGGGTGCGCTGGACGCCGTCGAGGGTGGTGAGCTTCTCGCCGGGCTCGGCGCGCCGCACGCCGATGGGTCCGTCGATCAGGGAGCGGTCATAGGCGTGCAGCGGCTGGCCGATTTCGAGCATCACATAGTTGGTGATGTCGACGGCGAGGGAGATCGGGCGCATGCCGGCCTTCTGGAGGCGGCGCTGCAGCCAGATCGGGGAACGGGCCTCGGGGTCGAGTCCGACGACGGTGCGCGCGGTGAAGCGGTCGCAGCCCATCGGGTCGGAGATCTTGACCGCGTGGCCGAAGGAGTTCGGGGCGGGCACATCGAGCAGCGCCGGGTCGCGCAGCGGCAGGCCGTAGGCGGTGGCCGCCTCGCGGGCGACTCCGCGCATGGACAGGCAGTAGCCGCGGTCGGGGGTGACGGCGATGTCCAGGACCTCGTCGTGCAGCTGGAGCAGCTCGACGGCGTCGGCGCCGATCTCGGCCTCCGGCGGCAGCACGATGATGCCGTGGCTGCCGTCGTCGCCCATGCCCAGCTCATCGCCGGAGCAGATCATGCCGCGCGACATCCGGCCGTACGTCTTGCGCTCCGCGATCTGGAAGTCGCCGGGCAGCACCGCGCCGGGCAGCGCCACGACGACCTTGTCGCCCTCGGCGAAGTTCCGGGCGCCGCAGACGATCTCCTGCGGCTCGCCCGTGCCGTTGGCGTCGCCGACGTCGACGGTGCAGAAGCGGATGGGCTTCTTGAACTCCGTCAGCTCCTCGACGGTGAGGACCTTGCCCACGACGAGCGGGCCCTTGAGCCCGGCGCCGAGCTGTTCGACGGTCTCGACCTCAAGGCCCGCGGAGATGAGCTTGGCCTGGACGTCACGGCCGGTCTGAGTCGCCGGCAGGTCGACGTACTCCCGCAGCCAGGAAAGCGGGACCCGCATCAGATCTCCATCCCGAACGGCCGGGTGAACCGGATGTCACCCTCGACCATGTCTCGCATGTCTTCGACGTTGTGGCGGAACATCAGCATCCGCTCGATGCCGAACCCGAAGGCGAATCCGCTGTACTTGTCAGGGTCGACGCCGCAGGCGATGAGCACCTTGGGGTTGACCATCCCGCAGCCGCCGAGCTCGATCCAGCCCTCGCTGGAGCAGGTGCGGCAGGGCCGGTCCGGGTTGCCCACGGACTCGCCGCGGCACACGTAGCAGACCATGTCCATCTCGGCGGACGGCTCGGTGAAGGGGAAGAAGTTCGGCCGCAGCCGGGTCTTCATGCCCTCGCCGCCGAAGAGCGCCTGGACCATGTGGTCGAGGGTGCCCTTGAGGTCGGCCATGGTCAGGCCCTCGTCCACGGCGAGCAGCTCGACCTGGTGGAAGACCGGGGTGTGCGTGGCGTCCAGGTCGTCGGTGCGGTAGACGCGGCCGGGGCAGATGACATACACCGGCGGCTCGCGGTCGAGCAGGGAGCGGACCTGCACGGGCGAGGTGTGGGTGCGCAGCACGACGCCGGAGTCCTGGTCCGCCTCACGGCCTTGGACGAAGAAGGTGTCGTGCTCGCCGCGCGCCGGGTGGTCCGCGGCGATGTTCAGCGCGTCGAAGTTCAGCCATTCGGACTCGACCTCGGGGCCTTCGGCGACCTCGTAGCCCATGGCCGTGAAAATGTCCTCGATGCGCTCCGACAGCGTGGTCAGCGGGTGGCGGGCGCCGGCCGGGACGCGGTCGTACGGCAGTGTGACGTCCACGGCCTCCTCGACCAGCACACGGGCGTCACGCTCCGCCTCCAGCTCGGCCTGGCGGGCGGCGAGCGCCTTGTTGACCGCGCCGCGGGCCTGGCCCACGCGCTTGCCGGCCTCCGCCTTGGCGTGCGGCGGCAGCGCGCCGATCTCCCGGTTGGCGAGCGCGAGCGGCGAGGTGCCGCCGGTGTGGGCGACCTTCGCGGCGGCGAGCGCCTCAAGGTCGCCGGCGGCGGCGAAGGCGGCGAGCGCCTCGTCGCGCATGCGCTCGATCTCTTCCGGTTTCAGTGCCTCGACCTCGACCGGGTCATACGACTTGTTGGGTGCCGACATCTCTTCCCGTACTTCCGATGGGGTGGCTGGGCCCCCGCTCGACGACCGAGGACGCAAAGGTGCCAAAGGCCGAGTCTAACGGGGTGGGGAGTCGCGGATGCGCCCGTGGGCTGCCCGGGGTGCGTATCAGCGGTGATCCGGAGGGTCCGGGAGCGGTCAGCTGAGATACGCGGGGGCGCCGACGGGCAGGGTAAATCGGAACTGGGCGCCGCCGCCCGGCCCGCGGCCGACGGCGATCGTGCCCCCGTGCGCTTCGACGATGCCCTTGACGATATAGAGGCCCAGGCCGGTGCCGCCGCGCTTGCTTCCCCGCCAGAAGCGGGTGAAGACACGGCCCATCGACTCCTCGGGGATGCCGGGGCCTTCGTCGCTCACGGTGACAGCCGTCCCTTTCTGATCGTCGTGCGCCGAGGCGGGCGCCACCTCAATGGTGACCGTTCCCTCGCCGTGGCGCACCGCGTTTTCCAGCAGATTGCCCAGCACCTGATCGATCTTGTCCGGGTCGGCCCACAGGTCGGGCAGCGGCTGCTGAATGCGGACCAGGAACCGGTCGGCCGACTGGCCGCCCGCTATGTGCGCCTGGATGTGCCGGCCGACGGCGGCCGCGACGTCGACGAGCTGACGGCGCACCTCCAGCCGGCCCGAGTCAATGCGGGAGATGTCGAGCAGCTCGGCGATCAGCCGGGTGACGCGGTGCGCGTCGGCGTCGACGGTCTCCAGCATCAGCCGCTTCTGGTCGTCGGTGAACCGCTCCCACTTGGCGAGCAGCGTCGCGGTGAATCCCTGGACGGAGGTGAGCGGGGAGCGCAGCTCGTGCGCGACCGTCGCGATCAGTTCGGCGTGGCTGCGCTCGGTGCGGCGGCGGGCCTCGGTGCCGCGCAGCGAGACCACCAGCCGCCGGATCGGCCCGGTGGGGCGGTCGCGCACATAGCGGGCGGAGACCAGGACCTCCCGGCCGCCGGGCAGCAGCAGATTCCGCTCGGGCTGTCCGACGCGGGTGGCGATGCCTCCGTACGGGTCGGTCAGCCGCCACCAGCGGCGGCCCTTGAGGTCCTCCAGCGGCAGGGCGCGCTCCAGGGGGGCGCCGAGGGCCTCCGCCTTGGAGACGGCCGTGATCTTCGCCGCTGCGGCGTTGAAGCAGATCACCCGGCCCGTCTCGTCCGCGACGACCAGGCCGTCGGGCAGCTCGTCGGGGTCGACCCCGAGCTGCTCGGATCCGTCGCGGCGGCGCAGCACGGCCGCGTCCGCGTGTGCGGCGTCTGCGTGTGCGGCTCCGCTCGTCCGGACAGCCATCCCCGTACCCCACCCTCTCCCCAGGCGTATGGCCCCCGAGCCCGTCACCCTACTAGCTGGATGTGACGGCGCGGACCCCCTCAGCGAGGAGACCGCCCACTCAGCGGGCGCGGCCGGCGCGCTGGGCGCGCGCGGAGGCGTAGAGACATACGGCCGCGGCGGTCGCGAGGTTCAACGACTCGGCCCTTCCGTGGATCGGCACGCGCACGACGGCGTCGGCGAGGGCGCGGGTCTCTTCGGGCAGGCCCCATGCCTCGTTGCCGAAGATCCATGCGGTGGGCCCGCCCATCGACCCGGCGTCGAGCTGGTCGTCGAGGTCGTCCTCGCCCGCGCCGTCGGCGGCGAGCACCCGCACTCCGGCGGTGCGCAGCCCCCGCACGGCCTGCTCGACGGGGACGCCGACCGCGACGGGCAGATGAAAGTGCGAACCGACGGACGCGCGCACCGATTTGGGGTTGTAGAGGTCGACCGAGGCGTCGGTCAGCACGACGGCGTCGGCCCCTGCGGCATCGGCGCAGCGCAGCACGGTGCCGGCGTTGCCCGGGTCGCGTACGTGCGCCAGGACGGCGACGAGCTTCGGCCGTGCGGCGAGGATCTGTTCGAACGGCGAGTCCAGAAAGCGGCAGACGCCGACGAGGCCCTGCGGGGTGACGGTCTGCGAGACCTCGGCGAGCACGTCCGCCGACGCGTGGTGGACACGGGCGCCGGAGGCGCGGGCGGCCGCGATGATCTCCCCGTAGCGTTCCGCGGCCTCGACGGTGGTGAACAGCTCCACCAGCGTGGGCCTGCCGTCGGGCCCCCGGTGCCCGGCGGCCTCCCGCACGGCCTGCGGCCCCTCGGCGAGGAACAGCCGGTCCTTGCCCCGGAAGTTGCGCTTGGCGAGTCTGCGTGCGGCGGCGACGCGCGGCGACCGCGGCGAGATCAGCTCGGGTGTGGCCTGGTCGGCGGTGCCCATGCGGGATGAACTCACTTCGTCTCGGGGCGCGTGCGGTGTGCGTGTGCGCCGTGTGCGGTTCGGTAGGGGGCGGGCCGGTACGGGGCCGGGGCGCGGCCCCCGTCCTGTGTACCCCGCGAGGACCTGCACACGCCCGCCAGCGGGTCCGCACGCCCAGGACGCACTCCCGCGCCGGGCGGCCGCGGCCCGGCGTTCGCCGACCGCTCCGGTTCCCGCGCACGTGCCCGCGGGCACGTGTCCGCAGGTCCGGCCGGGCTCAGCGGGATCGCGATCAGCCGGATCACCGCCCCGCCCGCGAGCGGGGCAACGCGGGGTGCTGCGCTCTGGGGGATAGGGGCGGCGCCGCGCCGTACGCCGACCGGTGCGGGGGTGCGAATCCGCCGCTCACCGGACGCCGCAGGCATGGCCGCCGCGGCAGCCCTCAGCGCGACGACACGCGCGGACCCGCAGGCCAGAAGCCTGCGGGTCCGGGGCGTCCGAGGGGCGCGGTCGGTGCGGCCGTCAGGCCGCCGACGGGGCCTTCGGGGCGTTGACGTCGCTCGGCAGCGCCTTCTGCGCGACCTCGACCAGCGCCGCGAACGCGTTCGCGTCGTTGACCGCCAGCTCGGCCAGCATCTTGCGGTCCACCTCGATGTTGGCGGCCTTCAGACCCTGGATGAGGCGGTTGTACGTCATGCCGTTGGCGCGGGCAGCGGCGTTGATGCGCTGGATCCACAGCTGGCGGAAGTCGCCCTTGCGCTTCTTGCGGTCGTTGTAGTTGTAGACCAGCGAGTGGGTGACCTGCTCCTTGGCCTTGCGGTACAGGCGCGACCGCTGGCCGCGGTAGCCGCTGGCCTGCTCGAGGATCGCCCGGCGCTTCTTGTGGGCGTTGACTGCCCGCTTGACGCGTGCCACTTGTTAACTCCTTGTAGCGGGGCCGTGGTGTGTCCTCACACGGCCCGGAAACGAATAGGTCCCGGTCTCGGCGTCCCGTCCCCGGTCATTCGGCGGGGACGGCGGACGTCACTTGCCGAGAAGCTTCTTGATCTTCGCGGCGTCGCCCGGGGCCATCTCGGCGGTGCCGGTGAGGCGGCGCGTCAGCTTGGACGACTTGTGCTCAAGCAGGTGGCGCTTGCCGGCGCGCTCACGGAGCACCTTGCCGGAGCCGGTGATCTTGAAGCGCTTCTTGGCACCGCTGTGCGTCTTGTTCTTCGGCATCGCGCCGTTCTCTCCTCGTCAGTGGCGCTCCCCCGGTGCGGGCACCGGTCAGCGGGAGCGTCAGTCCTCAGTGTGTGGTTCCGAGCGGACCCGGGGCTGCCGTGCCGGCAGCCCCTCAGGTCACGCCTCGGAGGATGTGTCGGCCGGAGCGCTCGCCGCCCGGTCTTCCTGCGAGCCCTGGCGCTCCGCCTTGCGTGCGGCCTGGGCCTCACGCGCCTCGGCCATGGCCTCGGTCTTCTTCTTGTGGGGGCCAAGAACCATGATCATGTTCCGCCCGTCCTGCTTCGGGTTCGACTCGATGAAGCCGAGGTCCTCTACGTCTGCGGCGAGACGCTGCAGCAGACGGAAGCCAAGCTCGGGGCGGGACTGCTCACGACCACGGAACATGATCGTGATCTTGACCTTGTCGCCCTGCTTGAGGAACCGGACGACGTGACCCTTCTTGGTGTCGTAGTCGTGCGGGTCGATCTTCGGCCGGAGCTTCATCTCCTTGATGACCGTGTGCGCCTGGTTCTTGCGCGCCTCACGGGCCTTCATGGCCGACTCGTACTTGAACTTCCCGTAGTCCATGAGCTTGCACACGGGCGGACGGGCGTTCGCCGCGACCTCGACGAGATCGAGGTCGTACTCCTGCGCAAGCTCCAGGGCCTTGGCAAGCGGGACAATCCCGACCTGCTCGCCGCTGGGACCGACAAGTCGCACCTCGGGAACGCGAATCCGGTCGTTGATGCGGGGCTCGGCGCTGATGGATCCTCCTCGGTAGCACCACACGGCCGTCCGGCGGACAGCCGAGCAACATCTGTTTCAGCAGGACCAACCACACCGGAGCACGAAAAATGCCCCGGACGGTACACAGGCGGCTGCTCCATCACTACCGGAGCACCGCCGCGGTGTGCCGCGGGGCGCGCATCGGACGGCTTCCATCGTCCGTACGGAACGATGGGCACCGCCTGACCGGTGACCCGCCGCCCCAGAGGACGGCAAGGTGGGAGAGCGGAGCCTCCACTTGTGGGCTGAATCTGTGTGAGCGTCTGCGTGAGCTCACACGGGATCCGGCCGGTCGTCACACAAGGTTAGCAGCTCCCGGGGGAAGCGGCTAACCGACGGGTGCGGCGGCGGCGCGGACGGCGGGGCATATCGTGTGCGTCATGAGTGACGCGACCTCCCCCAATGACCCGGCGGCCTCCCCTGCGGCCGCCCCCGACTTCGACGCCATGACCCGCGACATCGCGGAGGTCCCGGCAGTCGAGGTGATCGTCACGGTCGCGGTGAATCTGATGAGCGCGGCCGCCGTGAAGCTCGGGCTCACCGAGGACGGCGCGGAGCACAAGGACCTGGACGAGGCCCGGAAGCTGGTGCACGCCCTGGCCGGGCTGCTGGACGCCAGCGCGACGGAGATCAGCTCCTTCCACGCGGCGCCGCTGCGCGACGGGCTGAAGTCGCTGCAGCTCGCCTTCCGCGAGGCGTCCCTGGTGCCGGACGAGCCGGGCCAGGGACCGGGCGAGAAGTACACGGGCCCGGTCTTCGGCTGACCCGCCCACTCGCTCTCAAGCACTTCTCGACGCTTCTCGACGCTTCTCGACTGCTTTTCGACCGCTTTTCGACCGCTCAACCGCGCATGTCGCGTACGAACAGGGGCTCGCCCGGCACGGCGGCCTCGGCCGGCACCACCGCCAGGTCGAGGCCCCGCACCAGGCGGGCCCTCAGCACATCGTCGGCAGCGAGCGCCTCGGCCACGCGCCGGGCGGCCTCGGCCGGCGCGGCGTCCGGGGCGAAGGCCAGGGCCAGGGTCCCGTCGGCGCGGCCTCTGCCGAGGTGGGCGCGGACCACGGCGGGCTCGGCGGCCACGGCGGCGCGCACCGCTTCGGTGACCGCGGGGTCGTCGAGCGGATCGGCGCTGGTGCGGCCCTCGGCGAGCGCGAGCAGGGCGGGGCCGGTGAGCTGGTACGGGACGGGCCCCGCGAGGTCCAGGACCAGGGTGTCGGCCTTTTCGTGGGCTGCCGCCTGGAGCGCCTGGTGCAGCGGGACCGCGACCGGTCTGGCCTCGGGGTCCCAGCGGGCCAGCGAGGCGATGGAGGTGAAGGCGGGCAGAGCGCGCCGGTCGCCCGCCGTCAGCGTGGGCACGGCCATGTCGCTGGTCTTCTCACGGCGCAGTCCCGTCTGCTCGTCCTGTTCGACGTCTCCGAGGACCGCGACGACCGGCACGAGCAGCCGGGCGTCCCTGAGGGCCTCCAGGACACGGGGTTCGGCAGCCCTGTCCTCGGCCCATGCGGCAAGGGCCGCCTCAAGCCTGGGGTCGGCGGTGCCGTCGTCGTCGGAGAAGCCGGGGTCGGGAATGTTCTTGAGCGCCACCCGACGAGCCTAGCGTCCGGGTATGGCCCCGCCGCGTCGGGTGCAAGGCACGCCCGTCACGGTTGCGGCCGTCACAGATACGGAGGCCACAGCCGCGGCCGTCAGAGATACCGCGGGCGGCTCGTGCGCCACAGCACGACCGCGCCGGCCAGCGCCAGCGCGCCGAGGCCCGCGGCCGCGGGGGCGAGCCGGCCGGCGGTCTTCTCCGGTTCGGGTTCGGGGGTCGGGCCGGGTCCGAAGTACTGGCGGTCGTACCCGGACACGGCCGCCACGGGGTCGGCGGGGCGCAGCCGGGCCCCCGCCTCGATCGCAGCGGCGGGGTCGACGAGCCCGTACCCCCTGGCGTCGTCGCGGCCGCCGTCGGGCGCGTCGCGGGCGGTGTCGACGAGGAGCCGTTTGATCTGAGCGGGGGTGAGATCCGGATGGGCGGAGCGAACCAGGGCTACGGCGCCGGAGACGAACGCGGCGGCCGCGCTGGTGCCCCAGCCCTCGTAATACTTGCGGTCGGGATCGATGATGACGATGTCATCGCCGGGCGCGCTCACGGTGGCGTACCAGCGGCTGGTGGAGAAGGAGGCATGGGTGCCCGCGCGGTCCACGGCGGTCACCGCGATCACTCCGGGGTAGGCGGCCGGGTAGGAGATGTGGTCGCCCTTCTCTCCGCCGTTGCCGGCGGAGGCGACGACGACAGCGCCCTTGGACAGGGCGTACTGGACTGCGGCGTCCTCACCCGCTTCGGGGTGGGCGGACTCGCTGTCGTCGCCGAGCGAGAGGTTGATGACGTCCGCGCCCTGGTCGGCGGCCCAGCGGATGCCCTGGGCGAGAGCGCTGCCGCGGGAGGTGCGGGCCTTCTCGCGGGCCTTGTCGCTGCCTTCGAGGATCACCCGGACGGGAAGGATCTTCGCTTCGGGAGCGATCCCGATCACTCCGGATCCGCCGTCCTGACCGTGTCCATGGGCGGCGATGATGCCGGCCATGGCGGTCCCGTGGCGGGCCCAGGCACGGTCGCCCCGCACGGCGCCGAAACCGATGAAGTCCCTGCCGGGCAGGACGGAGCCTTCGAGGTCGGGGTGGCGGTCGTCGACTCCGGTGTCGAGGACGGCGACGGTGACGCCTTCGCCCTTGGTGGTCCGCCAGGCCTCTTCGGTGTGCAGGGCGTCGAGGCCCCACTGCTGGTCGCGGATGCCGTCGGCGTGGGCGGGCACGGCGGGGAGCAGGGCGAGGACGGCCGCGGCGAGTACGGCGGCGAGCCGGCGGCCGCGAGGTGCGGGGGCCTGGTGCGCGGGCTGCGTGCGACCGTGGACGGGGAGACCGTGGACGGGGAGACCGTGGACGGGGAGACCGTGGACGGGGAGACCGTGGACGGGGAGACCGTGGACGGGGAGACCGTGGACGGGGAGACCGTGGACGGGGAGACCGTGGACGGGGTGTGCGGACGGCCGGCATGCGGACCGCCGGTGGGCGCGGGGCCGCCGGATGCGGTCGGTCATGTGCGGTCCTCCGCGGACGGGCGGACGGTGGTGCGCAGGGCTCGCTCGACGGCCGCCGCGACGCCCTCGGCCTCATGGCCGAGGCCGGACTGCGCGGGGGCGGAGGTCGCGCCCTCGGCGGTGGCCTCGGCCGCGGGCTCCGGCTTGTCCACGGGACGGCCGTCGGCGAAGCCGGAGACGGCGTAGACGACGACGGGCGCGTCGGTGAGGACGTTCACCGTCCAGCTCGCCCGCTGCGGATCGCCGAATCCGGCGGCGACGGTGCCCGTGGCGGACAGGGCGCGCGGCATCAGATCGGTGCGCTCGCCGAGCCCCTCGCGAGCGAAGCGGGCCTTCAGCTCGCGCATCGCCTGCTCGTCGGCCTCTGTGAAGACCAGACCGACGGTAATGACGCCGCTTGCGGTGGTGTCGGTGTAGGTGGCCCGCACCAGGCGGCTGCAGCCCACCGTCTGAAGCGTCTGGTCGAGCAGCGGGTCGAGCGCCTCGGCGCAGCCGCTGTCGGGGGCGACGGCGATCCGTCTCCACGCGCGGTCGGCGCCGCCGGGGCCTGCGCGGTCGCCGTCGAGGGCGCGCGGGAAGAGCGTGTCCACGGGGACGCTGTGCCACAGATCGCGGGCCTGGGCGTAGCCGCTGCGGGCCGCCGGGTCGGCGTTCGCGTCACCGATGAGCCAGGCTCCCGCGGCCGCGCCGCCGAGGAGCCCGACCCCCAGGACGGCGCAGACGACGGCTGCGGCGGTTCTGCCACGGCGGCGCGGGCGGATGGGGCGCAGCCGCGTGGTCATCTCGGCGGGGTGCTCGGGCGGCGCCCACAGGTGATACCTCGGCCCTTCGCAGGTGACGCCCGGCGTCGCGCCGGGCGGCGGCGAGAGGTCGACGGCGCCGACGGGCCTGCGCCGGGGCGGCGCGGGAGGTGTGACGGGCGCGGAGGCGTCGCTCTGCGGGGGCACACCCGGCGGCTGTGCGGAGCGCGCGCCGCCGAGCGGGCGGAGCCGGGTGGTGACGTCGGTGTCCGGGGTGTCCCCCTCCCCGGCACGGGATTCGGGGAGGACGTCGCCGGGGTGCTTCGAAGGCCCAGGGCTCGGCGGACCCGCGGCGGGAGCGGCGGACGGCCCGGGCCGCTGTCCGGCCGCCGTTGCGCCGGGCGTGTGGGCGTCGCCGGGGTGCTGGTCCCGCTGAGCAGGGAGGGCCTCGCCGGGCGCGGACTGGCGCGATGGACTCGACGCACGTGACGGACGCGAGGAACGTATGGAACCGCGGGGGTCGTCGGCTTCCGGGAACGGAGCGCGCGGGTCCGGTGAGATGAGGGAGTCGATCCGGGAGGTGGGGCGGCCAGGAGGGCGGTGTGGTTCCGTGCTCATCCCGCCCCCATCGTTCACATACCTGCACCGGCGGATCGCCTTCCAGGGCAACCCGGTTCGTCACCGTGTGTGGTCACTCTACGGGCTGCTCCATACGGGGAGGCAATGAGACCGGAACTCCGGGGCATCTGCGCAGAACATCCCCCTACCCTCGGGTAAACCTCTCTGGCAAGCTCAGGCCATGACTCCGCGTGCCGCTGACCGGGCCCGGTACGACCAGGCCACCGCGCATCTCGAAGCCCCGCTCGCGATCGTCGATCTCGAAGCGTTCGACGCCAACGCAGAGGACCTCGTACGCCGCGCGGGGGGCAAACCGGTCCGGGTGGCCAGCAAGTCGGTGCGCTGCCGGGCGCTTCTGGAGCGGGCGCTGGCGCACGACGGCTTCGCCGGGATCATGTCGTTCACTCTCGAAGAGTCGCTGTGGCTGGCGCGCGCGGGCTTCGATGACGTCCTGCTGGCGTATCCGTCGGCGGACCGGGCCGGGTTCGCGGAACTGGCCGCCGACCCCAAACTGGCCGCCGCGGTGACCGTGATGGTCGACGACCCCGCGCAGCTGGATCTGATCGACCGCTCGCGCGGCCGCGGGCGCGAGGAGATCCGGCTCTGTCTGGAACTCGACACGGCGCTGTGGCTGCTGGGCGGCCGGGTACGGATCGGGGCACGCCGTTCCCCGCTGCGCGAGCCCGCGCAACTCGCGGAGCTCGCACGGTCGATCGCCCGCCGCCCGGGCTTCCGGCTAGTGGGGCTGATGGCATACGAGGGGCATGTGGCGGGCGTGGGCGACAGCGTCGCGGGGCGGCCGCTGCGGTCCCGGGCGGTGCGGCTGATGCAGCGTGCGGCCCGCCGGGAGCTCGCCGCGCGCCGCGCGGCCGTGGTGCAGGCGGTACGGGCCGTGACGCCGGGGCTGGAGTTCGTCAATGGCGGCGGCACGGGCAGCGTGCAGCACACCGCGGCGGAGAACGTGGTGACGGAGGTCGCCGCGGGTTCCGGCCTCTATATGCCGCGGCTGTTCGACAACTACACCTCGTTCACGGGCCGTCCGGCCGCGCTGTTCGCCCAGCCGGTGGTACGCCGCCCCGGCGTCGGCGCGGTGACGGTCCTCGGCGGCGGCTACCCCGCCTCCGGCGCACCGGGCGCGGACCGGCTGCCGGTCCCGTATCTCCCCGAAGGCCTGCGCTACGACCCTCAGGAGGGCGCGGGCGAGGTCCAGACACCGCTGCTGGGCGCCCCGGCCGACGATCTTCTGATCGGGGACAGGGTGTGGTTCCGGCATGCGAAGGCGGGGGAGCTGTGTGAGCGGTTCGATGCGGTGCATTTGGTGGAGGGGGAGCGGGTGGTGGGGGCGGCGCCGACGTACCGGGGGGAGGGCCGGACGTTTTTGTAGCCCTGCGGGGCGGTTTCCCCTACCCCTCCCCCTACGCCCTGGGGCGTAGGGGGACCCCCCCTTCCCGTAACTGGGGGCTTCGCCCCCAGACCCCCGTACGGCCTTCGGCCGTGTCCTCAATCGCCGGACGGGCTTAATTTGGCTGCGCCAAATCCCAGCCCCGCCTGGGGGCACCCCCGGACGGAGTCTGGGGGAGATTGAGGCGCGGGGGCCGGAAATTCAGCCTCGCCGGCGATTGAGGCGCAAGGGGCTGCACATTTCAGCCCCGTGGGGGCACCTCCCAGCGGTAGCTGGGGGAGTTTGAGGCGCGGGGGTCCGGGGGCGGAGCCCCCGGGAAACGGGGGGCTGGGGCTTCAGCCCCAGGTGCTGAGCAGCCCCCACCGGCTACCCCGTCCGCGGATCCCGCGTGATCCCGCCCCCCACACCCCCGCTCTCCCCCGCCCCGTCCCCCAGCTGCCTGACGCTGGAGACGATCGTGTCCATGGCCGCGAGCGGCGGACCGTCCGGCCCCGCGTCGAAGGCGAGGCGGACGACGATCATGGCTTCGGTGCCGATGGCGGAGGGGAAGGCGACGGACTGGACATAGCCGCCGCGGCCCTCCTTGGTGTGGACGCGCCACCGGACCAGATGGCCCGCGCGGCCGGCCACCGCGATGGACTGGGCCTTGACCTCGGTGTGCGAGGTGATGCCCCCGTAGGGCTGGCTGCCGAGGATCTCCTCCCCGTACGCCTTGTCCGCGGCCTGCGGGATGTCCTTTCTGGCCGCCTCCTCGGGCGACTTGGCGCCGGCGTCGGCGGTGATGGAGGTGACACGTCCGTGGCGGCAGAGGGAGGAAGTGCCGCCGGGGCAGTCGTAGCTCTCGTCCGTGACCATCGTCGCGCCGATGTCCGAGGATCTGCTGGACTTCTCCCAGCCGTCGGGGATGGGTATGGCGATGCCGTTGAGCTGGTCTTCGAGGACGGCCGCGTCCTCAGGGTCGGCAGCGGTCTCCGAGGGCTCGGGAGCCTTCGTGGGAGTCACGGCGGCGGCCTCGGAGGCGCTCGGCGTGGCCTGCGACGCATCGCCGGGGAGGGGTTCGCGGCCGCCGCGGAGCATCACGGCGGCGACGGCGACGACGGCCGCCGTGAACACGACGCCCGCCGCGGTGAAGGCGACGAGCCGCCCGCGCCGCCGCTCCGGCCGGCCGCCGCCCGGCGGTGGCGGCGAGAGGTGCATCGGCACGGTGGACAGCGCGGCGGCGGCCTGTGCCGGCGCAGCCTGGGCCGCGCGGGTGTGCGCGGCCCAGGCGACGCCGTCCCACCAGCGTTCGACGCCGGGCGTGTTCGGGTCCGGGTACCAGCCGGGCGGGGTGGTCATGCTCATGCGCACACCTTAGACGGGGGTGACGTACGCCCCCGAAATCCCGCCGTCGACCAGGAAGTCGGCCGCGTTGACGAACGACGAGTCGTCGCTGGCGAGGAAGGCGACGGCGGCCGCGATCTCCTCGGCCTCGGCGAACCGGCCCGCGGGGATGTGCACCAGCCGGCGGGCCGCGCGCTCCGGGTCCTTGGCGAAGAGCTCCTGGAGCAGCGGGGTGTTGACCGGTCCGGGGCACAGGGCGTTGACCCGGATGCCGTCGCGGGCGAACTGCACGCCCAGCTCGCGGGACATGGCGAGCACGCCGCCCTTGGAAGCGGTGTAGGAGATCTGCGAGGTCGCCGCGCCCATCACGGCCACGAACGACGCCGTGTTGATGATGGAGCCCCTGCCCTGCCGTCGCATATAGGGGATGGCGGCCTTGCAGCAGAGATAGACGGAGGTGAGGTTGACCTCCTGGACGCGCTTCCACGCCTCCAGGCCGGTCTCAAGGATGGAGTCGTCGTCGGGGGGCGAGATGCCCGCGTTGTTGAAGGCGACGTCGACGCTGCCGTAGGTGTCGTACGCGGTGCGGAACAGGGCCTCGACCTGTTCGGCGTCGGTGACGTCGACGCGTACATATGTGCCGCCGACCTCCTCGGCGGCCGCCTTGCCCGCCGTCTCGTCGATGTCGGCGCAGACGACGTTCGCGCCCTCGGAGGCGAGCCGGCGGGCCGCCGCGAGGCCGATGCCGCTGCCGGCGCCGGTGATGACCGCGGTGCGGCCGATGAGACGGCGGCAGATGTTCTCGGTCGTGGACGTGGTGTCGCGCATGGGTGCTCAGGCCTCCGTGCTGATGAAGACGTTCTTGGTTTCGGTGAAGGCGGTCAGGGCGTCGGGGCCCAGCTCCCGGCCGAGGCCGGACTGCTTGTAGCCGCCGAACGGGGTCCAGTAGCGGACGCTGGAGTGGGAGTTGACGGAGAGGTTGCCGGCGGCGACGGCGCGGGAGACGCGGATCGCGCGGCCGACGTCCCTGGTCCAGATGGAGCCGGAGAGCCCGTATTCGGTGGCGTTGGCCAAGCGGATCGCGTCGGCCTCGTCATCGAAGGGGAGGACGACGGCCACCGGGCCGAAGACCTCGTCGACGGCGCAGGGGGCGTCGGGCGCGAGCCCGGTGAGGACGGTGGGCGGGAACCAGAAGCCGGGTCCCTCGGGGGCGCTGCCGCGCAGGGCGGGTGTGTCCTCGGGGACATACGAACGCACCCGTTCCAGCTGGGTCTTGGAGATCAGCGGGCCCATCTGGGTCTTCTCGTCCGCCGGGTCGCCGACGACGACGGACTCGATCGCGGGGGCGAGGAGTTCGAGGAAGCGGTCGTGGACGGAGCGCTCGACGAGGATGCGGGTGCGGGCGCAGCAGTCCTGGCCGGAGTTGTCCAGGAAGGACATGGGGGCGGCGGCGACGGCGGCGTCCAGATCGGCGTCGGCGAAGACGATGTTGGGGCTCTTGCCGCCGAGTTCCAGGGTGACGCGCTTCACACGCTCGGCGCACAGCGACATGATCTGCTTGCCGATGCGTGTGGAGCCGGTGAACACGATCTTGGCGATGTCGCGATGGCGTACGAGGGCGTCGCCCGCGAGGCCGCCGCGGCCGGGCAGCACCTGGAACAGCCCTTCGGGCAGCCCGGCTTCGAGGGCCAGTTCGGCGAGCCGGAGCGCGGTGAGCGGGGTGGTCTCGGCGGGTTTGAGGATGACGGCGTTTCCGGCGGCGAGGGCCGGGGCCGTGCCCCATGCGGCGATCGGCATGGGGAAGTTCCAGGGCGCGATGACGCCGATGACGCCGAGGGGTTCGAGGAGGGTGACGTCCAGGCCACCGGGGACGGGGATCTGGCGGCCGGCGAGCCGCTCCACTCCCCCGGCCGCGTAGTCGAGCAGATCGCGGACGTTGCCGGCTTCCCAGCGGGCGTTTCCGATGGTGTGCCCGGCCTCGCGGACCTCCAGGCGGGCGAGCTCCTCCACATGGCCGTCGACGGCTGCGGCGAAACGGCGCAGCAGCCGTGCCCGGTCGGCGGGCGCGGCGGCGGCCCAGGCGCGCTGGGCGCGTACGGCGTCGGCGACGGCGCGGTCGACGTCCGCCGCCGTGGCGCCGGGGACGGTGGCGACGACCTCCTCGGTGGCGGGGTTGAGGACGTCCAGTGTGTACGGTTCGTGCGGGGGCGTCCGGTGCTGCGGGGACTGCGGGTGCTGCGGATACGACACGTAGTTCCTCACATGCGTTCGAAGGAGCGGCGAAGCTCCCAGTCGGTCACCGCGGCGTCAAAGGCCGCCAACTCGACCCGCGCCATGTTGCGGTAGTGGGCGACGACCTCGTCGCCGAAGGCCGCCTTGGCGATGGGGCTGGTCTCCCACAGTTCGGCGGCTTCGCGCAGGGTGGCGGGGACATGGGCGTAGTCGCCGGTGTAGGCGTTGCCGGGGCAGGCGTCGGGCAGTTCGAGCTGCTGCTCGATGCCGTGCAGCCCGGCGGCGACGAGTGCGGCGACGGCCAGATGCGGGTTGACGTCCCCTCCGGGGAGGCGGTTCTCGAATCTCATCGAGCGGCCGTGGCCGACGACTCTGAGCGCACAGGTGCGGTTGTCGTAGCCCCAGGCGACGGCGGTGGGAGCGAAGGAGCCGGGCTGGAACCGCTTGTACGAATTGATGTTCGGGGCGTAGAGAAGGGAGAAGTCGCGCAGGGCGGCCAGCTGCCCGGCGAGGAAGTGCCGCATGACGGGCGACATGCCGCCGGGACCGTCCCCGGCCATGACATTGCGCCCCGGTTCGGCCAGGGACTGGAGCGAGAGGTGGATATGACAGGAGTTGCCCTCGCGCTCGTTGTACTTGGCCATGAAGGTGAGCGAGCAGCCCTCCTGGGCGGCGATCTCCTTGGCGCCGGTTTTGTAGACGGCGTGCTGATCGCAGGTGACCAGGGCTTCGTCGTATTTGAAGGCGATCTCGTGCTGTCCGGGGTTGCACTCGCCCTTGGCGGACTCCACGGTGAGCCCGGCGGCTGCCATCTCGTTGCGGATGCGGCGCAGCAGGGGCTCGATCCGGCCGGTGCCGAGGACGGAGTAGTCGATGTTGTACTGGTTCGCGGGGGTGAGCCTCTGATAGCCGCGGTCCCAGGCCTGCTCATAGGTGTCCCTGAAGACGATGAACTCCAGCTCGGTGCCGACGTGCGCGGTATAGCCGTGCTCTGCCAGACGCTCGAGCTGGCGGCGCAGGATCTGGCGGGGCGCTGCGGCGACGGGCGCGCCGTCGCTCCAGGCGAGGTCGGCGACGAGCAGCGCGGTGCCCTCGTTCCAGGGGACGCGGCGCAGGGTCGCCAGGTCGGGGTGCATGGCGAAGTCGCCGTAACCCCTGTCCCAGGAGGACATCTCATAGCCGTCGACGGTGTTCATCTCCGCGTCGACGGCGAGGAGGTAGTTGCAGCCTTCGGTGCCATGCTGCAGGACCTCGTCGAGGAAGAAGGGCGCGGCGAACCGCTTGCCCTGGAGCCGCCCCTGCATGTCGGGGAAGGCCAGGACGACTGTGTCGATCTCACCGCTCGCGACGAGGGCGCGCAGCTCCTCCACGGAGAGCGGGGGTTTGCGGTCTGCCACGGATTACGCCTCCTTGGGTCAGCCGGAAGCCATAAGGTATTGCTGAAGACCATTGCTTGGGAAGGGGAAACCGCAAGGTGGCGAAGAAGTCCGTGCCGGAGGACGCGCTGACCCCGGTGCTGCGGCCGGTCCGCGCGGGAAACGGCTTCGAGGAGGCGCTGGAGCAGATCCTGCAGCTGCTGCGCCTGGGACTGGTCCCGGCGGGCGGGCGGCTCCCGGCGGAGCGGGAGCTGGCCGAGCGGATGGGCATCAGCCGGGTCACACTGCGCGAGGTGCTGAAGGTGCTCGGCGAGCAGGGCCTGGTGGAGAGCCGGCGGGGCAGGTACGGGGGCACGTTCGTGCTGCCGCGCCCCGATCCCGGCGGCGGCGGCAGCCCCGTCGAGGAACAGCTCCGGCGGCGGCTGGCGGCGGTGAACGTGGAGGACACCCTGCGGTTCCGGGAGGTGCTGGAGGTGGGCGCGGCGGGGCTGTGCGCGGCGCACGGGCTGACCGACGAGGCCGCGGACCGGCTGGGGGCGGCGCTGGCGGCCACGCAGGACGCGCCGCTGACGGAGTACCGGCGGCTGGACACGCTGCTGCATCTGACGCTCGCGGAGCTGTCCGGGTCGGCGTCGCTGACCGCGCAGTACGCGGCGGTCCGGGCGCGGGTGAACGATCTGCTGGACTGCATCCCGCTGCTGGTGCGGAACCTGGAGCACTCGCAGCAGCAGCATGCGGCCCTGGTGGAGGCGGTGCTGGAGCAGGACGCGGACGGGGCGCGCGAGGTGATGCGCGAGCACTGCGAGGGCACGGCTGCGCTGCTGCGGGGCTTCCTCGCGTAGCCCGCCGGCCCTTTTGCGTGCGGGGGCTTCGCCCCCGCGCCGGTCACCGGTATCCACAGCCGCCGATACGTAACGTCAGGTTTACGCACAGGGCTTGCGCCGCAGCCCCGCGGACCGCAATGGTGTCGACCCAAACCATTGGACCTCTGCCAGGAGCGACTCATGGCCGACGGCACCACCTCGCGCACCGCGCCCCCCGTATCCCCGAGATCCGCCGGCGGCGACGGCGACGCCTATCTGAACCGGCGGACACTCCGCCGCGGCAGCGCAGGGTGGCTGCTGCTGACCGGGCTCGGCGTCGCCTATGTCGTGTCCGGGGACTTCTCCGGCTGGAACATCGGCCTGTCCAAGGGCGGCTTCGGCGGACTCGCCGCCGCCACGCTGCTGATGGGCGTGATGTACGCCTGCCTGGTCTTCGCCCTCGCCGAGCTGTCCGCGATCCTGCCCACCGCCGGCGGCGGCTACGGCTTCGCCCGCCGCGCGCTCGGCACCTGGGGCGGCTTCCTCACCGGCACCGCCATCCTCATCGAGTACATCCTCGCCCCTGCCGCGATCTCCATCTTCATCGGCGACTATGTCGAATCCCTGGGCCTGTTCGGCCTGGAGTCCGGCTGGCCGGTCTATCTCGCCTGCTTCGCCGTCTTCATCGGCATCCACCTGTGGGGCGTCGGCGAAGCCCTCCGCTTCAGTCTGATCGTGACGGCCATCGCGGTCGCCGCCCTGCTCATCTTCGCCGTCGGCGCGTTCACCGAGTTCAGCGCGGACGGCCTCGACGACATCCCCGTCGACCCCGAGGCGCTCGGCTCCTCCTCCTGGCTTCCGTTCGGACTGCTCGGCATCTGGGCGGCGTTCCCGTTCGGCATGTGGTTCTTCCTCGGTGTCGAAGGCGTGCCGCTGGCCGCGGAAGAGGCCAAGGACCCGGTGCGGTCCATGCCCCGCGCGCTGGCCGTCTCCATGTCGATCCTGGTCCTGCTGGCGGTGCTGACCTTCTTCGCCGCCACCGGCGCCCGCGGCTCCGCCGCCATCCAGGAAGCCGGCAACCCCCTGGTCGTGGCGCTCCAGGGCGACGGCGACCCCACGGCGCTCAGCCGTTTCGTCAACTACGCGGGGCTCGCCGGCCTCGTCGCGTCCTTCTTCTCCCTCATCTACGCGGGCTCCCGCCAGCTGTTCGCGCTCTCCCGCGCCGGATATCTGCCGCGTTTCCTGTCCCTGACGAGCCGTCGCAAGTCCCCGTACCTGGGGCTGCTGATCCCCGGGGCCATCGGCTTCGCCCTGGCGGCCGGCACGGGCAACGGCGCGCGGATGCTGAACATCGCGGTGTTCGGCGCGACCATCTCGTACGCGATGATGGCGCTGTCGCATATCGCGCTGCGCCGCCGCGAGCCCGGCCTGCACCGGCCGTACCGCACCCCCGGCGGAGTGCTGACCTCGTCCACCGCCTTCGCGCTGGCGCTCGC
This sequence comes from Streptomyces sp. PR69, assembly GCF_026420845.1. GTDB lineage: Bacteria > Actinomycetota > Actinomycetes > Streptomycetales > Streptomycetaceae > Streptomyces. The sequence goes on from NZ_JAOWCB010000033.1 coordinate 61,138, forward strand.
CGCCCTGGTCGCGACATTCCTGGTGGACAAGGACGCGGCGCTCATCGCTCTGCTCGTCTATGCCGTGGCCCTCGCCTACTTCGCCTTCTACAGCCGGCACCGTCTGGTGGCGCAGGCGCCGGAGGAGGAGTTCGCGGCGCTGGCCGCGGCCGAGGCCGAACTCGAACGCAAATGAACACAAGTGAACGCACGTGAAGGACGGAGCCGTCACCGTGTCCAAGCCGCTCATCGGGATCAGCACCTATCTCGAGACATCCGCCCGGTGGGGTGTGTGGGATCTCCCCGCCGCCCTGCTGCCCGCCGGATACCCCCGGCTGGTGCAGGCGGCGGGCGGCCTCGCCGCGATGGTCCCGCCGGACGACCCGGCCCTGGCCGAGGCCGCCGTCGCCCGGCTCGACGGCGTGGTGATCGCGGGCGGCCCTGACGTCGAGCCCGTACGGTACGGGGCCGAGCCCCACCCCCGTACGGGCCCGCCCGCCCGGGAGCGGGACGCCTGGGAGCTCGCCCTGATCCGCGCGGCGCTGGCGTCCGGCACTCCCCTGCTGGGCATCTGCCGGGGCATGCAGCTGCTGAACGTCGCCCTCGGCGGGACGCTGGTGCAGCATCTCGACGGCCATCTCGGCGCGACGGGCGTGTTCGGCGAACACACCGTCAAGCCCGTGCCGGGCACGCGGTACGCCTCGATCGTGCCGGAGGACTCCGCGGTCCCGACCTACCACCACCAGTCAGTGGACCGCGTGGGCGACGGCCTCATCCCCGCCGCCTACGCCGAGGACGGCACGATCGAGGCGCTCGAACCCTCCGGGGAGGGGTGCGGGTGGGGGTGGGTGCTGGGCGTGCAGTGGCACCCGGAGATGGGGCAGGACGTGCGGGTGATGCGGGCGCTGGTGGAGGCGGCGGGGCACTGACGCGGCGGGTCTTCCCCCTCCCCGGCCCCTTCCCGCAACTGGGGCTCCGCCCCCCGGACCCCGTTTTCCGGGGGCTCCGTCCCCGGACCCCCGCTCCTCAAACTCCCCCAGCTACCGCTGGGAGGTGCCCCCACGGGGCTGAAATGTGCAGCCCCTTGCGCCTCAATCTCCCCCAGCTGCCTCCCCCAGACTCCGTCCGGGGGCGCCCCCACGGAGGTACCCCCACGGGGCTGGGATTTGGCGCAGCCAAATTAAGCCCGTCCGGCGATTGAGGACACGGCCGAAGGCCGTACGGGGTCTGGGGGCTTGCCCCCAGTTGCGGGAAGTGGGGGTCCCCCCACGCCCCCGGGGC
>NZ_JAOWCB010000034.1 GCF_026420845.1 Streptomyces sp. PR69
CGTGGGCCCGCGGCGAGACGCCCGCGCCCCGCGGCGGCGCCCTCTGCCACGGGGATCTGCATCTGGGCCAGCTGGTGCGCCACCCCGCGTCCGCAGGAGCCGGGGACGGCCCCTGGCTGCTGATCGACGTCGACGATCTGGGCCTCGGCGACCCCGCCTGGGACCTCGCCCGTCCCGCGGCCTGGTACGCGGCAGGGCTGCTGCCCCCGCACATCTGGCAGCGGTTCCTCGGCGCGTACCAGACCGCGCGGGGGCCCGCCGTGCCCGCCGGGACGGGGGCGGACCCCTGGCCCCGGCTGGATGTGCCGGCCCGTGCGCTGACCGTTCAGACGGCCGCCCTCGCCCTGGCCAAAGCGGCCGCCGAGCGCCGCGAACCGGACGAGGTGGAACAGCTCATGCTCGACGCCTGTGCGCGGATCGCCGCCCTCCCGCCCGAGTTGGGGTGCGCATCCGCCCCGTAGGCTGAACTCCTCGTCACGGGGCAGGAGTCCCGGCGACGTCGACCGACCGGCGAGGAGCTGAGCAGAGCATGCAGTGTCCCAAGTGCCATGCACCCATGCACACGTACAACCGCAGCGGCGTCCAGATCGAGCAGTGCAGCGGGTGCCGCGGCATCTTCCTCGACTACGGGGAGCTGGAGTCGCTGACCCGCCTGGAGGCGCAGTGGCAGCAGCAGGCCCCGCCCCCGCCGCCGGCCCCGCAGGGCTATCCGGCGCCCGCGGCCCCGGCTCCCGCCTGGGGCGCCCCGCACCACGGCGGTCACCACGGCCACCACGGGCACTACCGCAAGAAGGGCTTCGGCCGGATGCTCTTCTCCTCCTGAGCCCCTCAGCCCCTCCAGGGCCCGTTACGCGAGAACCCCGGCCGCTGCATGCGGCCGGGGTTCCGGGCGGTGGACGATACTGGGATTGAACCAGTGACCTCTTCCGTGTCAGGGAAGCGCTCTCCCGCTGAGCTAATCGTCCTCGGGACCGCGGCCAACCGGCCGCGGGCACTGCGTGCGCGATACTGGGATTGAACCAGTGACCTCTTCCGTGTCAGGGAAGCGCTCTCCCGCTGAGCTAATCGCGCGGGGGACCTGTGCAGGTCCAGTGGACGATACTGGGATTGAACCAGTGACCTCTTCCGTGTCAGGGAAGCGCTCTCCCGCTGAGCTAATCGTCCTTGGAGGTGGAGACGGGATTTGAACCCGTGTAGACGGCTTTGCAGGCCGTTGCCTCGCCTCTCGGCCACTCCACCTGGAGCGCAGGGGCCCGGGAAGGATCCCCCACTTCGAGCGGACGACGAGATTCGAACTCGCGACCCTCACCTTGGCAAGGTGATGCTCTACCAACTGAGCCACGTCCGCCTGTCGTTTCCGGCCCGCTCGCGCGTCCCGGCGACGTGTTGAACTCTAGCGGATTCCTGGGCCAGCACAAAAACGCGTTTTCGCAGCGTGCTGAGGTGTGTGCGAGCCGAAGCGGCTGATCCGCCCCTTTTCCCGGGCCGCCCTACACTCGCAGACGTGTACGACCTCGCCCCTCTGGCCCGCTTCGGCCGCATCGTCGCCTCGGATCTGCGCGATGTCACCAGTGACCCGGAAGCCCTTGACTCCACCGGCTTCTGGGCCGTCGCCGCAGACTTCGAAGGCCGTCTGACCTGCGCCCGCTTCGGAGACGTACGCTTCGAACCGGTGCCGGAGCCCATCCCGGGGCGCTGGTGCGGCCCCGGCCCCGACGACTGGGCGTCATCGCTCGACCGCGCCGCGTACACGGCCGGAGTGTGCCGTATCCGCGAGCACATCGCGGCGGGGGAGGTGTATCAGGCCAACCTCTGCCGGGTGCTGTCCGCGCCCCTGCCGGACCCCGCGGGCGCGGACGTCGACGCGCTGACCGCCCTGCTGGCCCGCGGCAACCCCGCGCCGTACGCCGGAACGATCCGGCTGCCCGCCCACGGCGTCGAGATCGCCACCGCCTCGCCCGAGCTGTATCTGCGCCGCACCGGCCGCACCGTCGAGTCCGGCCCCATCAAGGGCACCGGCCGCACCGCGGAGGACCTGCTCGACAAGGACCACGCCGAGAACGTGATGATCGTCGACCTGGTCCGCAACGACCTGGGCCGGGTCTGCGCCACCGGCACCGTCACCGTCCCCGACCTGTGCGCCGTGGAGCCGCACCCCGGACTGGTGCATCTGGTCTCCACCGTGCGCGGCGAGCTGGCCCCGGCCGCCGGCTGGCGCGAGCTGCTCGCCGCCACCTTCCCGCCCGGCTCCGTGACCGGCGCGCCCAAGTCCAGCGCACTGCGGATCATCGAAGCCCTGGAGACCGCGCCCCGCGGCCCGTACTGCGGCGGAATCGGCTGGGTGGACGCCGACCGTGGCCGCGCGGAGCTCGCCGTCGGCATAAGGACCTTCTGGATCGACCGCCCGCAGGGCATGCTGCGCTTCGGCACCGGCGCCGGCATCACCTGGGGCTCCGACCCCGAGAGGGAGTGGCAGGAGACCGAACTGAAGGCGGCCCGGCTGCTCGCGGTAGCGTCGGGAGCGTACGAGGCGATCGGAAGGACGGCCGGATGAAGCTGTGGGTCAATGGCGGGCTCAGGGACGCGGACGACGCGCTGATCTCCGTACTCGACCACGGGCTGACCGTGGGCGACGGCATCTTCGAGACGGTCAAGGCCGTCCGCGGCCGGCCCTTCGCGCTCACCCGCCACCTCGACCGGCTGGCCCGCTCGGCCCGCGGCCTCGGGCTGCCGGAGCCCGACGCCGACACGGTGCGCAGCGCCTGCGCCGCCGTGCTGGAAGCCAACCCGATGGAGCTGGGGCGGCTGCGCATCACCTATACCGGCGGCACCTCCCCGCTCGGCTCCGACCGCGGCGCCGCCGGCCCCACGCTCGTCGTCGCCCTCGGCGAGACCCCGCGCAGACCCGACACCACCTCCGTGATCACCGTGCCCTGGACCCGCAACGAACGCGGCGCCCTGGCCGGACTGAAGACCACCTCGTACGCGGAGAACGTCGTCGCCCTCGCCAGGGCGCTGGAGCACGGCGCCTCCGAGGCGCTGTTCGCCAACACGGTCGGGCAGCTCTGCGAGGGCACCGGCTCCAATGTCTTCGTCGTCCTCGACGGCGAGCTGCACACCCCGCCCGTCGCCAGCGGCTGCCTCGCCGGCATCACCCGCGCCCTGACCGTGGAGTGGACCGGAGCCAAGGAGACGGAGCTGCCCTTCGACGTGCTGGACCGCGCCGAGGAGATCTTCCTGACCTCCACCCTGCGCGACGTCCAGGCCGTCGTCGGCATCGACGGGCGTCCCCTCGGCGACGGGCCGGGGCCGGTGACCGCCAAGGCCATGCGGATCTTCGAGGAGCGCGCGGCCGCGGACTGGGACCCCCTGGCGCGCTGACCGCGGCCCTGGCGCGCTGGCCGCCGTCCTGACCTCACAGGCGCGTTCGCGCAAACGTGGTGACGTACCCGCCGCAGGGCCGGTAGAACTCCCCTGATGACCACCACCCTGCGGCCGACCGGGCCGATTCAGCACCAGGCGGCGGGCGGCCGCTCGCGGACCTACGAGGTCTGTGTCAACGGCCGCCCCGTCGGCGCCGTCGAACTCGCCACCCACCACTCCCTGGGCCCCACTGCCGGAACCATCCGCTCCCTGGCCATCGACGAGGCCGACCGGCGGCGCGGCCGCGGCACGGTCGCCGCCCTCGCCGCCGAAGAGGTGCTGCGCGCCTGGGGCTGCCGTCAGGTGATCGTCTCCATGCCGCCCGAGGCGACCGCCGCGCTCCGGCTGAGCACGGCCCTCGGCTATGTCGAACGCAGCCGCAACATGATCAAGCAGGTGCCGGCCGACCCGCCGCCGCTGCCGCCGGGGACGGTCGCCCGCCCCATGCGCGAGGCGGAGTTCGGGCCGTGGCGGCAGGCGGCCGTCGCGGGCTATGCGCAGAGCTGGGCCGACCGCGGCCTCACCCTCCGGGAGGCCGGCGCCAAGTCGGCGGCCGACCACGACAGAGCCCTTCCGCAGGGCCTGGCCACACCCGGGATCTGGCTGCGCGTGCTGAGCCGCGGAGACGAGCGCCTGGGCACGCTGTTCGTCGGACGGGCCGAGGTACGGCCGGGGGAGCCGGGCGCATATGTGTACGACGTCGAAGTCGCCGCGGCACACCGCGGGCAGGGGCATGGCCGTTCCCTGATGCTGCTGGCCGAGCACATCGCGCGGGACGCGGGCCTGAGCCTGATCGGGCTCCATGTGTTCGCCGGCAACACCCCGGCCGTCCGGCTGTACGAGTCGCTCGGCTACCGGGTCACTGCCGTCAATGCCGCCAAGCCGCTCCTCTGAGGTCGGTCAGGCCGCGGCGAGCAGCCGGTCGGCGATCTCCTCGATGCGCTCCCGCAGCCCGTCCTGGCTCTTGCCGCCGTCCAGTCGCCGGCCGTCGATCACATAGGTCGGCGTGCCGGTGACCCCGATGGCCTTGCCCTCCGCCTGGTCGGCGTCCACGGCCAGAGTGTGCCGGCCGTCGATCAGCGCCGTGTCGAACTCCTCGGCGTCCAGACCCATTTCACGAGCCAGGCGCACCAGGAACCGCTCGCCGTCGGCGTCGAGCTCCGCGATCCGCTCCAGCACCGCCTCCGCGTACGGCCAGCCCCGCCCCTGCACGGCGGCCTCCTCGGCGGCCTGGGCCGCGGCGAAGGCGTGCGCGTGCTTCTCCAGGGGGAAGTGCCGCAGCCGCAGCTCCAGCCGGTCGCCGTAGCGGGCGCGCAGGGCGTGCAGATCGGCCAGAGCGGTCCGGCAGTCGGGGCACTGGAGCTCGCACCAGACCTCGAGGACCGGGCGGGGGGCGGGCTGCGCGGCAGTGGAGTCGTTCATGGGGTCAGTCTCCCAGGCCGTCGCCCGGCGGCCGCGGCCGGGACCGCCGGACGGGACCGGGACCTGCGGAGGAGGCCGCCCCGGAGATCTCCCTGAGGTCGCCTCGGGGGCATGGCCCCCAGACGGCCGCACGGTGCAGGATGGAAGGGGACGTACCCGCTCATGCCGCCGAGCCTGGAGGACCGGATGCTTGCCGAGACCATTTGTTCCGCGGTGTCCGCGGCGGGCCTGGGCATCGCCGCGATCACGGCCTACCGCAAACGCTTCCTCGCCGCGGCCCGGATCACCGCGTATTCGCTGGTGCCCCTCGGGCTGGTGCTGACCGGCGCGGTGGAGTGGGCGGTCGACACCGCCTTCAGCCCGACGGCGTGGGTCGGCTTCGGCCTGCTCGGCGGGGCCTGGCTGTTGTTCATGACCACGCGGGCCGTCGAGCGGCGCTCGCTCGGGGCGCGCAAGGAGAGCCCGGCCGTGGAGTCGGGGGCCTCGAAGCCGTCCCTTGGGGCGGGCAGTCCCGCGGCCGGCGGACAGCGGAAGCCCGCGAAGGGCACAAAGCCCGCGAAGTCTGCGAAGCCTGCGAAGTCCAGGGCAGCCGACGATGGAGACGACTTCAGCGACATCGAGGCGATCCTGAAGAAGCACGGCATCTGATGCGCCTGTGCCCCCGCCCGCGGTGAACCGATCAAGATCTCACAGTTTGGGATCCACTGGGCGGGAAGTGGTGAACTCACCATCCTCCAGGGCGGGTTACGTGATCACCGGGCTGTGTGCTGCGTCATCATCGGCCCCGAGATGCTCGAGACCACCCGGGGCGAGTCCCCCGCACCGACCGAGCCGGACGAGCAGCCGCGAGGCTGTCTGTTCGCGCTCTCCCAGCCGCCGCTGATGATCTTCCTCGGAGTGATCGGCTTTCTGCTGCTCATGGCCGCGGTCCACGATCTCTTCCTGTTGTGAACGCACCCCGGAGCCGCCAGGCGCAGGCGTCAGGGCTCAGCGCGCCGCCTCCCGGCGGCGCGCCCGGTACGCGGCGACATGCAGCCGGTTGCCGCAGGTGCGGCTGTCGCAGTAGCGGCGCGAGCGGTTGCGTGACAGATCCACGAAGGCGCGGCCGCAGTCGGGCGCCTCGCAGCGGCGCAGCCGCTCCTGCTCGCCCGCGACGACGATGAAGGCCAGCGCCATCCCGCAGTCGGCGGCGAGATGGTCGGCGATCGACGCGCCCGGCGCGAAGTAGTGCACATGCCAGTCGTAGTCGTCGTGATCGGTCAGCTGCGGGGTGGTGCCCGCGGCCGCCACCAGCTTGTTGATCAGCCCGGCCGCGGTCCGGCTGTCCGGGGCGGCGAAGATCTCCGAGAACTGGCTCCGCACGGCGTGCACGGCATGCAGATCCTTCGGCCCGAGCGTTCCCACACCGCTCATGGTGTGCCGCTCCGCGTACGCGTACAGCGCCGCGACGTCCGGCAGCGCCTCGTCCCGGTCGTCCGCAGGTTCGGTGTTCACCAGATCGACGACAGCGTCGAGGGCGATACGGGTGTCGTGGGGGATCAGCACGATTCGCTCCCTGGCCGGCTTCGGGCGGGCGCCCGTCGAATTGCGCTGACTCTAGCGGTTCGCCCAAACAGTGCGCCGACGCCGTCACCGCGGCGGGAATACGGGCGGTGACGGCGTCGGCGTCCGGCGTATATGACTCTGCGCGTCAGTCCTGATGCGTGGTCTTGGTGCGCGGCGCCGTCTCCCCGAGTAAGACGGCGCCGTGCGGCGCTCGGCCTGGCTCAGCTCTCGGCCAGGATGTGCGACAGCTCCGTGTCGAGATCGAAATGGCGATGCTCGGTGCCGGGCGGCACGGCCGCGTCCGTCCGCTTCAGAAACGACTCCAGGGCCCGCGCCGGGGCCTCCAGCAGCGCCTCGCCCTCCGGAGAGCTGAGCGCGATGCAGACGACGCCTTGGCCGTGACTGCGGGACGGCCAGACCCGGACGTCGCCGGTGCCGGTGGGCCGGTGCAGCCCCTCGGCGAGAAGGTCGCGGGCGAACACCCACTCGACCGTCTCCTCGGCTCCGGTGTGGAAGGTGGCATGCACGGCATAGGGGTCGGCCGTGTCATACCGCAGGCCCGCGGGTACAGGCAGTGAAGACTCGCTCGAAACTACGAGGCGCAGGTGCAGCTCGCAGCTGACCGTGGTGTTCATAAGCGCCAGGGCCTTTCGCTCAGTGTGCGCTCGGGGATTCGCACGTCGGCGAAATCGACATGCCACCTACGGTGCCGTTGTAAACCCCTCTGACCGTTTTGTGTTTCTTCAAGTCGCTCATACGGGCCTGGACTGCTTTGTGCTATACGGCCATTCCAGTGAAGTCGATCGATCCGGTAGGTTTGGCTCTATGAGCGCGGAGAGTGACGAGCGGGGGAAGGGCGTCGCGGCGACGGCCTCACAGCCCGCGACGGGGGATGTGACGGCCTCGGCCGAGGCCGGTCGGGACAAGGCCGCTCCCAGGGGAATCGCCGAGGCGGCGAGTGCCCCGGCCGAGGAGGAGCCGCGGCTCGGCTCGCGGGCGCCGGAGTTCATCCAGCGCTCCAGGACCCTCCACCTGAGCTGGCAGGTCGGCGTGTTCGTCGTCGGTCTCGCCGTCGTGGGGGCCGGCGCCGCGATGCTGGTGCTCCCCGGCCCCGGCTGGCTGGTGATCTTCGCAGGCATGGCGATCTGGGCCACCGAGTTCGTCTGGGCCCAGATCGTGCTGCGCTGGACCAAGCGCAAGGTCACCGAAGCCGCCCAGCACGCCCTGGACCCCAGGGTCCGGCGGCGGAACATCATCCTCACCACCGTGGGGCTGATCCTCGCCGGCGGGCTGCTCGCGATCTACGTGTGGAAGTTCGGCATCGTCATGCCATGGGCCATCGACTAGTCACCGAAAAGTGGTCAGAAGCACCCGCTGACATGGGGTAATGTTTGCGGTGCGCCCGGGCGATTAGCTCAGCGGGAGAGCGCTTCGTTCACACCGAAGAGGTCACTGGTTCGAACCCAGTATCGCCCACTTGCCCGGACCGAAGGCCCTGGAGACACCCGTCCCCAGGGCCTTCGGCGTCCCCGCCCCGCCGCGGCAGTCCGGCCGCCGCAGCGCGCCTGACAGGCACGGGCGGCGGCGGGCCGGACCCCTCGCACGGCATGCTCGGCAGCTGCGCCCGGAGTGCGGCAACTGAGCCCGGCGCACACTTTCCCCATGCGCTTCAGCCACTTCCGCTTCCGCACCGTCTGGCAGCTGCCCGCGCCGCCCGACACCGTCTACGCCGTACTGGAGCGCGCCGGGGAATACCCGCGCTGGTGGCCCCAGGTCCGCTCCGTCACCGCCCGCGGCGACGACGGCGGCAGCGCGCGCTTCCGCTCATTCCTCCCGTACGACCTGCGCGTCACCGCACGCGCCACCCGACAGGACCCGCACGCCCGCGTCCTGGAGATCGCCCTGCACGGCGACCTGGAAGGCTGGGCGCGCTGGACGGTCACCGCGCACGGCTCGGGCGCCCGGGCCGTGTACGAGCAGGAGGTCGATGTCCGCAGACCCCTTATGCGGGTGCTCGCACTGCCCTGCCGGCCGCTCTTCCGCGCCAACCACGCCGTCATGATGCGCAGCGGCAGACGCGGCCTCACCGCCCTCCTCAGCAGGGGCGGAGTTTGAACGAACGCCTCGGCAGCCTGTATGGTTCAGTGCGTTCCCGGGCGATTAGCTCAGCGGGAGAGCGCTTCGTTCACACCGAAGAGGTCACTGGTTCGAACCCAGTATCGCCCACAGCAGCAGGCCGGTCCGTCACTGACGGACCGGCCTGACGCGTCTGACACACTCAGCCGCGGTCAGCCGCACGCGGCCCCGCCGCGCACGCGGTCCTGCGGCTGATCCGGCTCGTACGGCTCAAGCGGCGGCGGGCAGTTCAGGCCGCAGCGGCCACGCCGGATCCACCGACTCCTCCGGCATCCCGCTGCGCGCGAACCACGCCTGCAGACCGCGCGCCTGCGCCGCATGCCACACCGCCTGCAGCGTATGCAGCTCCGCGGGCGACAACCGCTCCAGCCGCGAGGTGAACCGCCGCCCCACCGCCCGCACGACCTCCAGCGCCGCCGTGGCATCCGCCGCCGCGTCATGCGCACCCGCCAACTCCACCCCGTACTGCGCGCAGAGGTCCGCGAGCGTGCGCCGCCCCTTGCGATAGCGGTCCAGATGCTTGTCCAGCACCCGGGGATCGAGCACGCACAACGGCACATTCTCCAGATAGCGGCACAGCGACGACGCCCGGTGCCTGCGCAGCTCCCGGTCCAGCAGCGTCAGATCGAAGGGGGCGTTCATCACCACCAGCGGCCGCGCCGCCGCGCACTGTTCGGCCAGCGCACGCGCTATCTCCTCCATCACCGGGGCCGGCCACCGGCCATGGCGGTGCAGATGCTCCTCCGTCAGACCGTGCACCTCGGTCGCCTCCGCCGGCACCGGCACACCCGGATCGACCAGCCACCGCGTGATCCGCGGCCGCCCGCCCGCCAGGTCCTGCACGACCAGCGCTGCCGAGACGATGCGGTCCTCCTCGACGTCCACACCCGTCGTCTCCGTGTCAAATGCGGCCAGGGGGCCGTCATACCAGCGCGTCATCCCCGAACTCCTCGCACGTGCCGGGCAGATGGCGTCGTCCGCCTGCCCGAAACGGTGATACCCGGGCTGTTTGCCCCGTACGCCGTTTGCGCAGAGGACTGTCGGGTCACAACACAGATGACGGGCAGAAATGTTGATGTTCCGTCACGGGGAATCGATCGGCACAGCACTGCCGGGAAGGCACACGGAGCCATGGCGCTCGCGCAGCCTGAATCGGGCGGGCTGCTGCCCCAGCGGACCGCACCGCTGCGCGGCGCACTCGCCACCACCGCCTGTATGGAGACCCTCCAGGTGGGCTATCTGCACGCCGTCGCGGCGGCGGCCGGATGCTCGCTCTCCCAGCCGTTCCCGGACAACGGCATCGACTGGCATGTCAGCCACAGCTCGGCAGGCCATGCCGTCGACGACGAGGTCACCATCAAGGTGCAGCTCAAATGCACTTACCAGATCCCCCCGCACCCACCGGCCCCGGCGTTCTCCTTCACCCTCGACAACGACCATCTGGTGAAGCTGGCCCGCACCCCGGTCTCCGTGCACAAGATCCTCGTCGTGATGCTCGTGCCGCGCACCCGCGACGAGTGGCTGCGGGCCAGTCATGACCGGCTCGATCTGCGCCACTGCTGCTACTGGACCAATCTGGCCGGCCACCCCGTGACCGGCCGGCGCAGAACCAATGTGCGGATACCGACTTCGCGGATCTTCGACGACCGGGCGCTCTGCGAGATCATGACCCGGGTCGGGGCGGGAGGGAGACCCTGATGCACGGTCCACACACCCCACACATCCCACACAGCCCACGTGAGCATCCCCGCCCCACAGGCGAACCGCCCGCCGCCGGCTGGCATCCGACGGCCGCGCGCCCCGACCCGGCGCGCCCAGACACCGCGCCTCCAGACCCCGCCCGGATCGACCCCGCGGTCCTCAGCGCACTCCTCGCCCGCCACGGCTGGCGACGCCGGGGCGGCGCCCCCGGACGGTACGCCCGCTGGACCCCACCCGGCGGCTCCGCCACGGTCGGCACCAGCCTCCTCGTCCCCGACAGCCGCTCCTTCCCCGACTGCGACGACCTCATCGGCGAAGCCCTCACCGCCCTTGAACGCAGCTCAGCCCCCTCCGCCCGCGAGGTCCTCCTCGGCCTCACCCTCGCCGCCGACGAGATCCGCTGGCACCGCGACGTACCCCAGGGGCCCTCCGGAGCCGCCGCCTGGACCGTGCAGGAACAACTGCGCACCGCCGCCCGCCAGACGCTGCTCGCCGCCGCCCTCGCCGTCCGCGGCCGTGCCGGCTACTACGGCGCGCGCCACCGCAGGCAGGCCCAGGCGTCCCTGGAAGGCGTCCTCGTCGCCCCCGCCGCCGGCGGCCGCACGCTCACCGCGTTCGCCCCCGTCGACACCTGCCGCCCCATCGCCGTACGCCTCTACCACGCCCTCCAGGCCGCCCGGGAAGCCATCGACTACCAGCGCGCGACCGGCGGCATGGAAGCCTTCGACACCGCGGTGCAGGCGGGCGTCAGCCGGGAGCTCACCGAGGCCGTCATCGCTCTGGTCCGCGGATCGGAAGGGGCGCGGATCGCGGTCGAGTGGTCGCCCGCCGCCGGAGTGCCACAGGGCTGCGCGCCCCGGGGCGAGCCCGTCGAGTTCTCACCCGGTGACCTCCCGGCCCTCCGCGAGGCCGGCGCGCGCTACCTCAAGGACGAGCCCTCAGTGCCCGTCCGCATCACCGGCGCGGTCGTCCGCATGCGCCGCTCCGGGCCGCGCGGCGAGGGCACCGTACGGCTGCGGGTGCTCGCTGGGGCCGAGGTGCCGCACGTCCGCGTGGCCCTGGACGAGGACGCGTACCGCACCGCGGGCCACGCTCATCTGGTCGGACTGCCGATCCGCGTCGTCGGCCGGCTGGAGAGCCGCGGCGGCTTCCGCAGGCTCAGCGACGCCTCCCATGTGGTGCCCGTCCAGGTCGACGAGGCTGAGCGGGACCGCCTGATGAAATCGCTCTACGAGAACCTGGACTTCTTCGAGGACGCCTGCGGCTCCGGCGATTGAGCGCCGTGTGTCGGGAAGGCTGCGTGACGTGAGGGGCGTGTGACGGGAGGGGCGGCAAACCGTTTCGCGCGCGGTCGGCCCGGCTCGGTACGATTCGACGTGCGCACGCGAGCCAGCGCGGCGCTTCCCCTTCAGTCAGGAGAGACCGGTGTCAGACGTCCGTGTGATCATCCAACGCGATTCCGAGCGGGAAGAGCGCGTGGTGACGACGGGCACTACGGCCGCCGACCTCTTCTCCGGCGAGCGCACGATCATCGCCGCACGTGTCGCGGGCGAGCTGAAGGACCTGGCGTACGAGATCAAGGACGGCGAGGAGGTCGAGCCGGTCGAGATCTCCTCTCCGGACGGCCTCGACATCCTGCGCCACTCCACCGCGCATGTGATGGCCCAGGCCGTGCAGGAGCTCTTCCCGGAGGCCAAGCTCGGCATCGGCCCGCCGGTCAAGGACGGCTTCTACTACGACTTCGACGTCGAGAAGCCGTTCACCCCCGAGGATCTCAAGGCCATCGAGAAGAAGATGCAGGAGATCCAGAAGCGGGGCCAGCGCTTCTCGCGCCGCGTGGTCACCGACGAGGCGGCCCGCGAAGAGCTCGCGGACGAGCCGTACAAGCTGGAGCTGATCGGCCTCAAGGGCTCCGCCTCCAGCGAGGACGGCGCGGATGTGGAGGTCGGCGCGGGCGAGCTGACCATCTACGACAACCTGGACGCCAAGACCGGCGAGCTGTGCTGGCGAGATCTCTGCCGGGGCCCGCACCTGCCGACCACCCGGAACATCCCGGCGTTCAAGCTGATGCGGAACGCCGCCGCGTACTGGCGCGGCAGCGAGAAGAACCCCATGCTTCAGCGCATCTACGGCACCGCCTGGCCGTCCAAGGACGAGCTGAAGGCCCACCTCGAATTCCTCGCGGAGGCCGAGAAGCGCGACCACCGCCGCCTGGGCGCTGAGTTGGACCTCTTCTCCATCCCGGAGCAGATCGGCTCCGGCCTCGCGGTCTTCCACCCGCGCGGCGGCATCATCCGCCGGGTGATGGAGGACTACTCGCGGCGTCGTCACGAGGAGGCCGGGTACGAGTTCGTCTACACCCCGCATGCGACCAAGGGGAAGCTCTTCGAGACCTCGGGCCATCTGGACTGGTACGCCGAGGGCATGTACCCGCCCATGCAGCTCGACGAGGGCGTGGACTACTACCTCAAGCCCATGAACTGCCCGATGCACAATCTGATCTTCGATGCGCGGGGCCGCTCGTACCGTGAGCTGCCTTTGAGGTTGTTTGAGTTCGGGACGGTGTACCGGTACGAGAAGTCGGGTGTGGTGCACGGTCTGACCCGCGCCCGGGGCTTCACTCAGGACGACGCGCACATCTACTGCACCAAGGAGCAGATGGCCGAGGAGCTCGACTCGCTCCTCACCTTCGTCCTCAACCTGCTCCGCGACTACGGCCTCACCGACTTCTATCTGGAGCTCTCCACCAAGGACGAGACGAAGTACGTCGGCTCGGACGAGGTCTGGGAAGAGGCGACCGAGGTGCTGCGCAAGGCTGCGGAGAAGCAGGGCCTGCCGCTCACCCCGGACCCGGGCGGCGCTGCGTTCTACGGTCCGAAGATCTCCGTCCAGGCCAAGGACGCGATCGGCCGGACCTGGCAGATGTCGACCATTCAGCTCGACTTCAACCTGCCCGAACGCTTCGACCTTGAGTACACCGCGCCTGATGGCTCCAAGCAGCGTCCGGTCATGATCCACCGGGCCCTGTTCGGAAGCATCGAGCGGTTCTTCGCCGTGCTGCTGGAGCACTACGCGGGCGCGATGCCGCCGTGGCTGGCCCCGGTGCAGGCGGTCGGCATTCCGGTCGGCGACGCGCATGTGCCGTACCTGGAGGAGTTCGCCGCCGAGGCGAAGCGGAAGGGCCTGCGGGTCGAGGTGGACGCCTCCTCCGACCGTATGCAGAAGAAGATCAGGACCAATCAGAAACTCAAGGTGCCGTTCATGATCATCGTTGGGGACGATGACATGGCGGCGGGCACGGTCTCCTTCCGCTACCGAGACGGATCACAGGAGAACGGGATCCCGCGCGATGAGGCGCTGGCCAAGCTGGCGGACGTCGTGGAGCGTCGCGTCCAGGTGTGATCTTGTACATGCCGAGGGGCGGTCCTTCCCGGACCGCCCCTCGGCGCTTTCCACCCTCCCACGGGCGAATATGCTGGCCGGTATGACGACTGAGCCGGAGCAGCAGATCGGGGTGGGGACGCCGGACGCCTTTCAGCGCCTGTGGACGCCCCACCGGATGGCCTACATCCTGGGGGAGAACAAGCCGAGCGGGCCGGGGGCCGACGACGGCTGCCCCTTCTGCTCTCTTCCGGCCAAGTCGGATGAGGACGGGCTGATCATCGCCCGCGGCGAGAGCGTCTACGCCGTGCTGAACCTCTACCCGTACAACGGCGGCCATCTCATGGTCGTGCCGTTCCGGCATGTGGCCGACTACACGGATCTGACCGATGCCGAGACCGTCGAGCTGGCGGCGTTCACCAAGCAGGCCATGCACACTCTGCGTGCCGCCTCCGGTGCGCACGGTTTCAACATCGGCATGAACCAAGGCGTGGCCGCGGGCGCGGGCATCGCCGCGCATCTGCATCAGCACATCGTTCCCCGCTGGGGCGGAGACACCAATTTTATGCCCGTGGTCGGCCACACCAAGGTGCTGCCGCAGCTGCTCGCCGACACCCGCACCATGCTCGCGGAGGCGTGGCCCGCCTAGCGCGCGGGCGACATGCCCGGCGATGAGCCCGGTGACGCCTCCGGCTATGCGTCGTAGACGTCCGCCTTCTTCGGGGCGGCGTCCTGGACCGCCCCGCTGACGGCCATCGAGCGGTTGCCGAAGCGCTCCGTGTCCACGCCGTTCTCCTCAAGCACCTTCAGGGCGGCGGCGTGGGCCACGCGCAGCACCGGGGTGGCCGCGCGCATCGCGTCGTCGGCCATGAAGCGGTGCCGCCAGGGCTTCTCGGCCCAGGCGTGGCGCAGCCCGAAGGGTTCGGGCAGGACGAGTTTGCCGCCGAGGAACTCCAGCAGCGGGGGGTACCAGGTCAGCGGTGCGCGCACCATGAGCCGTACGACTTCCCGGGTCTCGACCAGCGGCAGGGCGATGCTGCGGGTCTCCCAGAAGCGGATCGTCTTGCTCACGGTCTTGGTCTTCGGCTCCGGCTTGCTGGTGAAGAGAGAGTGCACGGGGCCGAGGGCGTGGCCGGTGACCTCGACGCGCAGGGTCTCGTGCAGCACGGTGACGTTGATCATCATGGTGAGTACGAGCTGGCCGTCCCAGAGGGTGAACTGCACGCCCAGGTAGTGGCGGTTTCCGCTGCCGAACTGCTGCTCGTTGCAGATGCGCTGTATTTCGTGGCTGCGGATCTGGAAGGCGTCGACTTCCTGGCCTTCGGGGCGGGAGACGGCGCCAGCGTTCTCGCCGACGGGGGCGACGATCCAGTGCTTGACGGACGGCGTGGGGAAGCCGCCGGAGTGCAGGGGGCCGCGCTGGAGCAGCTTGAGCCGGTCGTGGATGGCCCGTATGACGTCCCAGCTGCGGAACTGGTTGATGTCCTTGCCGGGTTCCTTGGAGATGAGCTCTTCGGCGAGCTGCCAGCTTCCCCAGCGGGTGCCCATGCCGAGTATGCCCTTGGGGCCGGCGTAGAAGACGACGTTGGACTGCTGCTCGGCGCTGAGCTTGGACAGGCCCTGGCGCAGTTGCTCGGCGGCGGTCTCGCCGGGGTTGCCGGGGACGGCTTCGGGGACCTTCGCGCCGATGCCTCCGCCGGAGAGCAGGCCCTCCCAGCGGTCGCGCAGGTCTTTGGCGGTGGCCTCGCAGATCCGTTTGGCGAGGAACCAGCCGATGACCGGGGCGATGACCATGGCGCGGAGGTAATAGCCGAGGAAGCCGGTGAAGGGCAGCCGGATGAAGAAGACCAACCCCACGACGCCGATGCCGATGAGCAGGAGGGCGCCGAGCAGCCCCGCGTTCTTGTTCTGGGCGCCGGCCAGGGTGCGGCGGAGCTGGAAGACCGCCGCCCACAGCAGCAGTCCGGGCAGGAAGAGCAGCCCGCAGATGACCGTGATGGCGGTCAGTTTGGCGTCGCGTTCCTTGCGGATGCGGCTGGCGGCGAGGGCGTGTTCGACGACGACCTGGGGTTCGATGCCGAAGGACTGGATGAGCGCGCCGCGTCCGCCGCCGAGCATGCGCGTCTGGACGGCGCGGGAGAAGGCTTCTCCGAGGTTGGGTTCAAAGAGCGAGAACTTGCCCTTCTTGACCTCTGATTTATGCCATTCGCTGTTGGCTTTGAGGATGTCCTCGGCGGGGCTGTCGCGATAGGCGGCGGAGGCGAGGGCGTGGGTGGCGGCGGTCTGTCCGGCCGAGCCGATGAGCGGGATCTGTGCCCCGGGAGTGAAATCGAATCCGTCGTCCGCCACATCCGCCCCCATCGCCCCGCGTCGCCGTATGCCTGTCGCATCTCGGCCTTTTCCCAACTGCCGTGCCCCGCACACCTGATGAGCTGGGCACTCCAGCCTATCGGGGGCGGGGCTGCGGCGTCTTGGGCGTCTTCTGGCTTTCGGCTACAGGCCGCTGTGTACCGCCATGTGTCGCTGTCGCCGCGCGATGTCGTGCCTATGAGCCGTTCTCGGCTTGTTCGCGGAGCTTCTCGGCGAGTGGGGCGGGCATGGGCTCGTGGCGGGCGTAGCTGCGGCTGAACTGGCCGGTGCCGTGGGAGATGGAGCGCAGGTCGATGGCGTACCGGCCGATCTCCAGCTCCGGCACTTCGGCGCGGACGAGGGTGCGGCCGCCCCCGGCCTGTTCGGTGCCGACGACGCGGCCGCGCCGTCCGGACAGATCGCTCATCACGGAGCCGACGTAGTCGTCGGAGACGAGGACCTGGACTTCGGCGACCGGTTCCAGCAGGTCGATGCGGGAGTCCGCGGCGGCTTCGCGGAGGGCAAGGGCGCCTGCGGTCTGGAAGGCGGCGTCCGAGGAGTCGACGGAGTGGGCTTTGCCGTCGCGCAGGGTGATGCGTACGTCAACGAGGGGGTAGCCGGCGGCGACTCCGCGTGCGGCCTGGGCGCGTACGCCTTTTTCCACGGAGGGGATGAACTGGCGGGGCACGGCGCCGCCGACGACCTTGTCGACGAATTCGATGCCGGAGCCGGCGGCCAGGGGTTCCACGTCGATCTCGCAGATGGCGTACTGGCCGTGGCCGCCGGACTGTTTGACATGGCGGCCGCGTCCGGCGGCGGGTGCGGCGAAGGTCTCGCGCAGGGACACCTTGTGGGGGACGACGTCGACCTGGACGCCGTAGCGGCTGCGGAGCCGTTCGAGCGCGACGTCGGCGTGGGCTTCGCCGAGGCACCAGAGCACGACCTGGTGGGTGGCCTGGTTCTGTTCCAGGCGCATGGTGGGGTCTTCGGCGACGAGCCGTGCGAGCCCCTGGGAGAGTTTGTCCTCGTCGGCTTTGCTGTGGGCCTGGATGGCGAGCGGGAGCAGCGGGTCGGGCATGCTCCAGGGCTCCATGAGCAGGGGGTTGTCCTTGGCGGAGAGGGTGTCTCCGGTCTCGGCGCGGCTGAGTTTGGCGACACAGGCCAGGTCGCCCGCGATGGCGTGGGCCATGGTGCGCTGCTGTTTGCCGAAGGGGGAGGTGAGGGCGCCTACCCGTTCGTCGACGTCGTGGTCTTCGTGGCCGCGGTCGGCGAGGCCGTGTCCGGAGATATGGACGGTCTCGTCGGGCCGGAGGGTGCCGGAGAAGACGCGGACGAGGGAGATGCGGCCGACGTAGGGGTCGGAGTCGGTCTTGACGACTTCGGCGACCAGGGGCCCGTCCGGGTCGCAGGTGATCTGCGGGCGGGACTTGCCTTCGGGGGTCGTGACGGCCGGGGGAGTGGTCTCCAGGGGGGTGGGGAAGCCCCGGGTGATCAGCTCCAGGAGTTCCATGGTGCCCAGGCCCTGGCGGGCGCCGTTGACGGCGGGCGCGGCGGCGAGGACGGGGTGGAAGGCGCCGCGGGCGACGGCCTTCTCGAGGTCGTCGATGAGGGTGGTGAGGTCGATGTCCTCGCCGCCGAGGTAGCGGTCCATGAGGGTTTCGTCCTCGCTCTCGGAGATGATCCCCTCGATGAGCCGGTTGCGGGCCTCTTCGATGACGGTGGTCTGTTCGGCGTCGGGCGGGGTGTCCTTGCGTTCGCCGGAGGAGTAGTCGAAGACCTTCTGGGAGAGCAGTCCGATCAGTCCGGTGACGGGCGCGTGGCCGTCGGCGTGCTGGGGGCCGTACAGGGGGAGGTACAGGGGCAGTACGGCGTCGGGGTCGTCGCCTCCGAAGATCTCGGCGCAGACGCGGGTGAGTTCCTCGTAGTCGGTGCGTGCGGTGTCCAGGTGGGTGATCACGATCGCGCGGGGCATGCCGACGGCGGCGCACTCCTCCCATACGGCGCGGCAGGAGCCGGCGACGGCGTCGGCCTCCTGGGCGGCCGAGACGACGAAGAGGGCCGCGTCCGCCGCTCGCAGACCGGCCCTCAGCTCTCCGACGAAGTCGGCGTATCCGGGGGTGTCGAGTAGGTTGATCTTGTAGCCGTCCCATTCGAGGGGGACGAGGGAGAGCTGTACGGAGCGCTGCTGCCGGTGTTCGATCTCGTCGTAGTCGGAGACGGTGGCGCCGTCCTCGACGCGCCCGGCGCGGTTGAGTGCCCCGGTGGCCTGGGCGAGAGCTTCGACCAGGGTGGTCTTTCCCGATCCGCTGTGGCCGACCAGCACCACATTCCGTACGGAGGCGGGCCGGTCGGCCGTTGTAGCCCTGCCGGCGGCTCCGGGGTGCGTGTTCGTCTTGTCGCCCATGATGTGTTCCTCCCGACTCAGTGCACGGTGAGGTGTGGGCGCGGGACGCGGGAGCCGCGTGCAGCTCCGTCGATGCCCGCGGTGGTCTTTCGAGCTTTCCACTCAGGCCATGGTGCGTCCATACGTCGTACGCCGCCGTGGGGGCGGGTGCGCGCGGTGCGGGGGCGGGGCGTGGCTACGATGGGCCAGCCGGTGGCCGAAGGGGCCATGCGGCCCACCGACCCTCGGGAAGGCCATGCTGAACAAGTACGCGCGTGCGTTTTTCACGCGTGTCCTCACGCCGTTCGCCGCGTTTCTGCTCCGCCGGGGGGTGAGTCCCGACGCGGTCACGCTGGTCGGCACCGCCGGGGTGGTGGCGGGTGCGCTGGTCTTCTTCCCCCGGGGCGAGTTCTTCTGGGGCACGGTCGTGATCACGCTGTTCGTGTTCTCGGATCTGGTCGACGGGAACATGGCGCGGCAGGCGGGGGTGTCCAGCCGCTGGGGCGCGTTCCTGGACTCGACGCTGGACCGGGTTGCGGACGGGGCGATCTTCGGCGGCTTCGCGCTCTGGTATGCGGGCGCGGGGGACGACAATGTGTTGTGTGCCGTCGCCATTTTCTGTCTGGCGAGCGGGCAGGTCGTGTCGTACACGAAGGCGCGCGGTGAGTCGATCGGTCTGCCGGTCGCGGTGAACGGCCTGGTGGAGCGCGCCGAGCGGCTGGTGATCTCGCTGGTCGCGGCGGGCTTGGCGGGGCTGCACAAGTTCGGCGTGCCCGGGATCGACGTGCTGCTGCCGATCGCGTTGTGGCTGGTGGCCGTGGGCTCGCTGGTGACGCTGGGGCAGCGCGTGGTGACGGTGCGCCGGGAGGCGGCCGAGGCGGACGCGCAATCCGGTGCGGACGCCGCGCAGGACAGTGGGGCTGAGACGACATGACGCAGAACCACGGGGAGCACGGGGCACGCGAGGCACGCGGGGAGCGCACAGACCGCGGGGAGCGGCAGACGGCGCAGGAGCGGATCGTGGACGCGCTGTACGGGCTCGGCTGGAGCACGGTCAAGAGGCTCCCGGAGCCCGTGGCCGCCCGGCTGGGCCGGCGCATCGCCGACACCGCGTGGAAGCGGCGCGGCAAGAGCGTGCTGCGTCTGGAGTCCAATCTGGCGCGGGTGGTTCCCGACGCGAGCCCGGCGCGGCTGGCCGCCCTGTCGCAGGCCGGCATGCGCTCGTACATGCGCTACTGGATGGAGTCGTTCCGGCTGCCCACGTGGAGTGCGGAGCGGGTCAGGGACGCCTTCCAGCCGAAGGACGTGCACTATCTGACCGACGGCCTGGCAGCCGGGCGCGGGGTGATCCTGGCGCTGCCGCACCTGGCGAACTGGGATCTCGCCGGTGTCTGGGTGACGCGCACCCTGGGCGTCCCGTTCACGACGGTGGCCGAGCGGCTGCGGCCGGAGTCGCTGTACGACCGGTTCGTGGCCTACCGCGAGAGCCTCGGCATGGAGGTGCTGCCGCACACCGGAGGGTCGGCCTTCGGGACGCTGGCGCGGCGGCTGCGCGCGGGCGGTCTGGTGTGCCTGGTCGCGGACCGCGATCTGTCGGCGTCCGGGGTGGAGGTGAAGTTCTTCGGCGACACGGCGCGGATGCCGGCCGGTCCTGCGATGCTGGCACAGCAGACAGGGGCGCTGCTGCTGCCGGCGACGCTCTGCTACGACGAGCCGCCTGTGATGCGCGGCCGGGTGCATCCGCCCATCGAGGTGCCCCAGACGGGTACGCGAGGCGAGAAGACGGCCGTCATGACGCAGGCGCTGGCGGACGCCTTCGCCACGGGCATCGCGGACCATCCGGAGGACTGGCACATGTTGCAGCGGCTGTGGCTGGCGGACCTCGATCCCGACCGGGGACAGGGGTCGCTGTGAAGATCGGCATCGTGTGTCCGTACTCATGGGATGTGCCGGGCGGCGTCCAGTTCCACATCAGGGATCTCGCGGAGCATCTGATCCGTCTCGGCCACCAGGTGTCCGTGCTGGCGCCCGCGGACGACGACACGCCGCTGCCGCCGTACGTCGTCTCGGCGGGCCGGGCGGTGCCCGTGCCGTACAACGGGTCGGTCGCGCGGCTGAACTTCGGCTTCCTGTCAGCGGCGCGGGTCCGGCGCTGGCTGCAGACCGGGACGTTCGACGTCATCCACATCCATGAACCGGCCTCGCCGTCGCTGGGGCTGCTGAGCTGCTGGGCGGCGCAGGGTCCGATCGTGGCCACCTTCCACACCTCGAACCCGCGCTCCCGCGCGATGATCGCGGCGTATCCGATCCTCCAGCCCGCGCTGGAGAAGATCAGCGCGCGGATCGCGGTCAGCGAGTACGCGCGGCGCACGCTGGTGGAGCATCTGGGCGGGGACGCGGTGGTCATCCCGAACGGAGTGGACGTCGCCTTCTTCGAGAAGGCAGAGCCGAAGGCGGAGTGGCAGGGGCAGACGATCGGCTTCATCGGCCGTATCGACGAACCCCGCAAGGGCCTGCCGGTGCTGATGAAGGCCCTCCCGCGGATTCTCGAAGCCTGCCCGGGGGCCCGGCTGCTGGTCGCGGGGCGCGGCGACGAGGAGGAGGCCGTCGCCACGCTGCCGCGTGAGATGCGGGAGCGGGTGGAGTTCCTCGGGATGGTCAGCGACGAGGACAAGGCGCGGCTGCTGCGGAGCGTGGACGTGTATGTGGCCCCCAACACCGGCGGGGAGAGCTTCGGCATCATCCTCGTCGAGGCGATGTCGGCGGGCGCGCCGGTGCTCGCAGCGGACCTCGACGCCTTCGCCCAGGTCCTCGACCAGGGTGCGGCCGGCGAGCTCTTCGCCAACGAGGACGCGGACGCGCTGGCCGACGCGGCGATCGCCCTGCTGCACGACCCAGTCCGGCGCGCCGAGCTGCGGAAGCGGGGGAGCGCGCATGTGCGGCGCTTCGACTGGTCGACGGTGGGCACGGACATCCTGGCGGTCTACGAGACGGTGACGGACGGCGCGGCGTCGGTCGCCGCGGACGAACGCACGGGTTTCCGCGCGCGATTCGGCCTGGCCCGCGACTGACCCTCCGGGCGGGCCGGGGCTGTGCCCCCGGCCCCCCTTCGGGGGGGGAGGAGCGCGGCTCGGCCTGGCTGCCGCGGGCGGCAGCTCTGTGGTGTCTGGCGGTTCGCGTTTCACTGGTGACGGTTCCGGCCGGTGTGTTGGGTCCGTGCCTGCGGCCCGGCCGCCGCGGGTGGCAGCCGTGCGTGCTCGTACGGTGCGGCGTGACGGCGCCGCGCCGAGCGCGTCCCGCCCGCGCCCCGCCCTCAGCGGCGGCCCGGCGGCTGGGGCAGGCCCGGTCATACCGCCGCCGGCGGGCAGCGGCCCCGGCGGCGACGGCTTGCTCTGCTTCCTGCGACGGCCGCGTCCGTTGCGCGGGTGCGCCCGCTCGCCCCCGCGCGCCTTCTGTGGCTGAGCCCGGCTCTCGAGTTCAGCTCCGTCCTGGCTCCGGTCGTCCCCACCCGCCGTACACCCACCCCCCCGGAGCGGGCGCGCGCGACGCTGGGGCGGGCGTCGGGAAGTGGCCCCTGCGACGGCCGGGCAGGCGGTGCCTGCCCCTTCCTCCAGGGGACCGGAGAGAGCTGGACGCGTCGGCCCGCTGCCTTCGCACCGGGAGGAGCGGGCATGTGCGGTCGGCGGCGCGGAGCCCCCGCCCCTGGGGGCGGCCGCTTCCCGCTCCCTCCGCCCGAAGGGGGTCCGGGGCTTGCCCCCGGTTACGGGATGGGAGGGCCCTGTGCCCCCCGGGGGGCACGGGGGAAGGGCAGGGCTGGGGACACGCCCCGCGGGGGCCCGCGCCCCGGGGACCAGGGGCGGCGGGAAGCCCCCGGGCACCTGGGACCGGGGCTGAAAGCGGGCCGCAGGCCCACCGGTAGCCTTGGCCGCCGTGACCGCAACCCTGATCTGGATTTTCGTCGCCCTCGTGGCCATCGGCCTGTACCTCAGCTGGACCGCCGGACGGCTCGACCGGCTGCACGCCCGCATCGACGCCGCCCGCGCCGCCCTCGACGCGCAGCTGCTGCGGCGCGCCTCGGTCACCCAGGAGCTGGCCACCTCCGGGGTACTCGACCCCGCCGCGTCGATCGTGCTGTACGAAGCCGCGCACGCCGCTCGCCAGGCGGAAGAGGAGCAGCGGGAAGTCGCGGAGAGCGAGCTGAGCGCCGCGCTGCGGGCGGTGTTCGGCGAGCCGGAGCAGGTGGAGGCGGTCCGTGAGGTCCCCGGCGGCGAGGAGGCCGCGGGTGAGCTGGCGCAGGCGGTGCGCCGGGTGCCCATGGCCCGCCGGTTCCACAACGACTCCGTCCGCGCCGCCCGCGCACTGCGCCGCCACCGCAAGGTCCGCTGGTTCCGGCTCGCCGGCCACGCCCCGTTCCCGATGGCGTTCGAGATGGACGACGAGCCCCCGGCCGCGCTCGCGGACCGCGCCGCCTGACGCGGGGGTAAAACGATCCACCGGGTCATCATTGGCCCTTGCCGTGGACTGGGAGGCACATGTTGCATCGGGGAGGCAACACACCGTCTTCATCGAGTGAGGTCTTCCGTGTCCACGCAGTCCACCACCTCGCAGGCCGCTGACACCCCGGCGACTGGCACCGCGCGCGTCAAGCGCGGCATGGCCGAGCAGCTCAAGGGCGGTGTGATCATGGATGTGGTCACCCCCGAGCAGGCCAAGATCGCCGAGGACGCGGGCGCGGTCGCCGTCATGGCGCTGGAGCGTGTCCCGGCCGACATCCGCAAGGACGGCGGGGTGGCCCGGATGTCCGACCCGGACATGATCGAGGGCATCATCGACGCCGTGTCGATCCCGGTCATGGCCAAGTCCCGGATCGGTCACTTCGTCGAGGCGCAGGTGCTGCAGTCGCTCGGCGTCGACTACATCGACGAGTCCGAGGTGCTCACCCCCGCCGACGAGGTCAACCACTCCGACAAGTGGTCCTTCACCACCCCGTTCGTGTGCGGCGCCACCAACCTGGGCGAGGCTCTGCGCCGTATCGCCGAGGGCGCGGCGATGATCCGCTCCAAGGGCGAGGCCGGCACCGGCAACGTCGTGGAGGCCGTCCGCCATCTGCGCCAGATCAAGAACGAGATCGGCCAGCTGCGGGCCCTGGACAACCATGAGCTGTACGCCGCCGCCAAGGAGCTGCGCGCCCCGTACGAGCTGGTCAAGGAGGTCGCCGAGCTGGGCAAGCTGCCGGTCGTGCTGTTCTCCGCGGGCGGTGTGGCCACCCCGGCCGACGCCGCGCTGATGCGCCAGCTGGGCGCCGAGGGCGTTTTCGTCGGCTCCGGCATCTTCAAGTCCGGCGACCCGGCCAAGCGTGCCGCCGCGATCGTGAAGGCCACCACCTTCTACGACGACCCGAAGATCATCGCGGATGCGTCGCGGAACCTGGGCGAGGCCATGGTGGGCATCAACTGCGACACCCTGCCCGAGGCCGAGCGCTACGCCAACCGCGGCTGGTAAGCAGCGATGAGCACCCCCGTCATCGGAGTCCTGGCCCTCCAGGGCGATGTCCGGGAGCATCTGATCGCCCTGGCCGCGGCGGACGCCGTGGCCAGGCCGGTCAGACGCCCCGAGGAGCTGGCCGAGGTCGACGCGCTGGTGATACCCGGCGGTGAGTCGACCACCATGTCCAAGCTGGCCACGCTGTTCGGCGTGGCGGAGCCGCTGCGCGCCCGCATTAGGTCGGGCATGCCCGTCTACGGCACCTGCGCCGGACTGATCATGCTCGCGGACAAGATCCTCGACCCCCGCTCCGGCCAGGAGACCTTCGGCGGCATCGACATGATCGTGCGCCGGAACGCCTTCGGACGGCAGAACGAGTCCTTCGAGGCGGCCGTCGAGGTCGCGGGCGTCGCGGGCGGCCCGGTCGAGGGCGTCTTCATCCGCGCCCCGTGGGTGGAGTCCGTGGGCGCACAGGCCGAGGTGCTCGCCGAGTACGACGGCCATATCGTCGCCGTGCGCCAGGGCAATGTCCTGGCGACCTCGTTCCACCCGGAGCTGACCGGCGACCACCGGCTGCACGCGCTGTTCGCAGAGATGGTGCGCGCGGCGGGCTGAGCCCATCCCGGTAGGATCTCTGGCGAACACAGCAGGTTGGGTAACGCGAAGGAGACAGGCAGATGTCCGGCCACTCTAAATGGGCTACGACGAAGCACAAGAAGGCCGTGATCGACGCCAAGCGCGGCAAGCTCTTCGCGAAGCTGATCAAGAACATCGAGGTCGCGGCCCGCACCGGCGGGGCCGACCCGGACGGCAACCCGACGCTGTACGACGCCATCCAGAAGGCCAAGAAGCAGTCGGTTCCGAACAAGAACATCGACTCGGCGGTCAAGCGCGGCGGCGGCCTTGAGGGCGGCGGCGTCGACTATGAGACGATCATGTACGAGGGTTACGGCCCGAACGGCGTCGCGGTGCTGGTCGAGTGCCTCACCGACAACCGCAACCGCGCCGCCTCCGACGTCCGCGTGGCGATGACCCGCAACGGCGGTTCGATGGCCGACCCGGGCTCGGTGTCGTACCTGTTCAACCGCAAGGGCGTCGTCGTCCTGCCCAAGGGCGAGCTGACCGAGGACGATGTGCTCGGCGCGGTGCTCGACGCGGGCGCCGAGGAGGTCAATGACCTCGGTGAGAGCTTCGAGGTCATCAGCGAGGCCACCGACCTGGTCGCGGTCCGCACCGCGCTCCAGGAGGCCGGCATCGACTACGAGTCGGCCGAGGCCAGCTTTGTCCCGACCATGCAGGTCGAGCTGGACGAGGACGGCGCGCGGAAGATCTTCAAGCTGATCGACGCGCTGGAGGACAGCGACGACGTGCAGAACGTCTTCGCCAACTTCGACGTCGCCGACGACATCATGGCGAAGGTGGACGCCTGACCCTGCGTCATACGCGGGAGCCGCACAGGCCGATGACGGACGGGCCGACGGGACACACCCCCGTCGGCCCGTCCGTTGTCAGTGCCGGGCGATAGCCTGCACAAACAGACGAAGGGAGGGGCACGTGCGCGTTCTCGGGGTGGACCCGGGGCTGACCCGGTGCGGCGTCGGCGTGGTCGAGGGGGTGGCCGGCCGCCCGCTGACCATGCGCGGCGTCGGCGTCGTACGCACCCCTGCCGACGCGGACCTCGGCAGCCGTCTCGTCGCCGTCGAGCGCGGCATCGAGGAGTGGCTGGACGAGCACCGGCCCGATGTGGTCGCGGTGGAGCGGGTGTTCAGCCAGCACAATGTGGCCACGGTCATGGGCACCGCCCAGGCCAGCGCCATCGCCCTGCTGTGCGCCTCGCGCCGTGGACTGCCGGTGGCGCTGCACACCCCCAGCGAGGTCAAGGCCGCCGTCACCGGCAGCGGCCGCGCCGACAAGGCGCAGATCGGCCAGATGGTGACCCGCCTGCTCCGGCTGGCCGCCCCGCCCAAGCCCGCGGACGCGGCCGACGCGCTCGCGCTCGCGATCTGCCATATCTGGCGGGCGCCCGCGCAGAACCGACTGCAACAGGCCGTCGCCGCCCAGACGGCCCGGACCCGTCGCCCCGCGCCCACGCAGGCGTCTTCCGGCCGGTCGGCGACGCCCCGCGAGCCCGAGCCGGTGCGGAAGGCGACGCCTCCCGCTGGTCCGCCGACCGCCGCCGGACGTTCGACGGCACCCGACCGCCGGAACGCGACCACCGTCCAGCAGCCGTCACCCATCGAGCAAACCGGGCCGACGGCGCAGCCCGCGCGTCGGGCGGCCCCCGGCGGACCGGCGTCGTCTCCCGGGGAGTCCGCCGCGGATGCCCGACGAGGGCGGCAGGCGGTGGCCGCCGCAGGCGCGCGTGGGTCCGTGGGGGAATCCGCCGCGTCCGCCAATGGGCCGCACCCGGCCGCCCGGCAGGGGCCGGTGCCCGGCGGGCCGGTGTCGCGTCCTGGAGAGGCCGCTGACTCTGCCCAGCGAGGGCGGAACTCGGCTGCGCGGCAGATGGCGGTCACCGGAGTTGAGTCCGGGCCTGCGGGGCAGCCCGTGTCGGCCCGTAGGGCGGCAGTCGGCGGGGAGTCCGCCGCGGCTGCCCGGCAAGGGCAGAACTCGGTCGCCGCCCGGCAGGCGGCGGGGCCCGGCGGGGAGCCCGAGTGTCAGTCGGCACCCGCCGGGCAAGCGTCGCTTTCCGGGGAGTCCGCCGCGGATGCCCGACGAGGGCGGCAGGCGGTGGCCGCCGCAGGCGCGCGTGGGTCCGTGGGGGAATCCGCCGCGTCCGCCAATGGGCCGCACCCGGCCGCCCGGCAGGGGCCGGTGCCCGGCGGGGAGCCGCCGCGTCGGGCCGTGCCTGCCGACCAGCAGGCGCGTCCCGGGGAATCCGCCTCGTCCGCCCAGAGGCCGCACCCGGCTGCGCGGCAGGCGGTGACCGACGCAGGCGCGCCCGGGTCTGCGGGGCAGCCTGTGTCGGCCCGCGGGGCGGCTGCCGCGGGTGCCCGGCAAGGGCTGGACCCGGTCGCCGCCCGGCAGGCGGCGGGGCCCGGCGGGGAGTCCATGCGTCGGGCGGCCCCCGCGGCCGCGGCGCGCGAGTCCGGGCCCGCGCCCGGGTGCCAAGCGGCGTCTACCAGCTCGACCACGCACACAGCGAAAGGCCATACCGCATGATCGCCTTTGTTCGCGGCCCCGTGGCCGCCCTCGCGCCGACCGCCGCGGTGATCGAGGTCGGCGGCGTCGGCATGGCCGTCCAGTGCACCCCCGACACGCTCTCGCAGCTGAGGGTCGGTCAGGAGGCCAGGCTCGCCACGTCCCTTGTCGTACGGGAGGACTCGCTCACCCTCTACGGCTTCGCCGACGACGACGAGCGGCAGGTCTTCGAGCTGCTCCAGACAGCGAGCGGCGTCGGGCCGCGGCTCGCCCAGGCGATGCTCGCCGTCCACCGCCCGGACGCCCTGCGGCTGGCCGTGACGACCGGCGACGAGAAGGCCCTGACGGCCGTGCCCGGGATCGGGAAGAAGGGCGCGCAGAAGCTGCTGCTTGAGCTGAAGGACCGGCTCGGCGAGCCCGCCGGCGCGCACATCGGCCGGCAGAACGCCCCCGCGGCGGCCGCCGCGTCCTGGCGCGACCAGCTCCATGCCGCGCTCATCGGCCTCGGCTATGCCGCCCGCGAGGCGGACGAGGCGGTCGCGGCCGTGACCCCGCAGGCCGCGGAGGCGGGCGGCGAGCCGCAGGTGGGCCGGCTCCTCAAGGCCGCCCTGCAGACCCTGAACCGCACGAGGTGATCATCCAGTGAACTGGGACGACACGGCAGCCCCGGCCGAGGCCCCTGATGGCGACCACATCGCCGACCGGCTCGTCGGCGCCGCCGCCGACGGCGAGGACCAGGCGGTCGAGGCCGCCCTGCGGCCCAAGTCGCTCGACGAGTTCGTCGGCCAGGAGCGGGTCCGCGAACAGCTCGACCTGGTCCTCAAGGCCGCCCTGGCCCGCGGCGCCACCGCCGACCATGTGCTGTTGTCGGGCGCGCCCGGCCTCGGCAAGACCACCCTCTCCATGATCATCGCGGCGGAGATGAACGCCCCGATACGGATCACCTCGGGCCCCGCCATCCAGCACGCCGGCGATCTCGCCGCGATCCTGTCCTCCCTCCAGGAGGGCGAGGTCCTCTTCCTCGACGAGATCCACCGCATGTCCCGGCCCGCCGAGGAGATGCTCTACATGGCGATGGAGGACTTCCGCGTCGACGTGATCGTCGGCAAGGGGCCGGGGGCCACCGCCATCCCCCTGGAGCTGCCCCCGTTCACCCTGGTCGGCGCGACCACCCGGGCCGGACTGCTGCCGCCGCCGCTGCGCGACCGCTTCGGCTTCACCGCGCATATGGAGTTCTACGAGCCCGTGGAGCTGGAGCGGGTCGTTCACCGTTCGGCGCAGCTCCTCGACGTGACCATAGAAGGGGACGGCGCGGCCGAGATCGCCGGGCGCTCCCGCGGCACGCCCCGTATCGCCAACCGGCTGCTGCGCCGGGTGCGCGACTACGCCCAGGTGAAGGCCGACGGCGTGATCACCCGGGAGATCGCCGCCGCCGCGCTGCGGGTCTACGAGGTCGACACCCGCGGCCTCGACCGGCTGGACCGGGCCGTGCTCAGCGCGCTGCTCACCCTTTTTTCCGGGGGCCCGGTGGGACTGTCGACGCTGGCGGTGGCCGTGGGGGAGGAGCGCGAGACGGTGGAGGAGGTGGCCGAGCCGTTCCTGGTACGGGAGGGGCTGCTGGCCCGAACCCCGCGCGGCCGGGTCGCCACCCCCGCCGCATGGGCCCACCTCGGCCTCGTACCGCCTCAGCAGTCCCCCGGTGCAGGCGGACAACAGGGGCTGTTCGGGACGTGACGGCGAGGAGACTCGCCCGGGCAGGAACCAGGGTGCGATGCTGGGCGTTGTTCCATTGATGCGGACTCGCTTAGACTCCGCCGATGCCGCCCTTCCAGGTCGGCACGCCCACCCCCGTAGATCAGGCCGCTCACCAGCGCGGTCGTGCGAAGGAATTCCGTCCCGTGGATATCGTGACCCTCCTCCCCTTCATCGTGCTCATCGGGGCCATGTTCCTGATGACCCGCTCCGCCAAGAAGAAGCAGCAGCAGGCTGCGGCCATGCGGGATCAGTTGCAGCCCGGCACCGGCGTACGGACGATCGGGGGGATGTACGCCACCGTCAAGGAAGTGCACGCCGACATGGTCCTCCTTGAGGTCGCCCCCGGCGTGCACGCCGTCTACGCGAAGAACGCCATCGGCGCGGTCCTCGCCGACGATGAGTACAACCGCATCGTCCACGGCGACGACGACCTCAAGACCGACGGCACGGTCGTGCCGGATGACGCGTCCTCGCTGACCGACGTGGCGGACAAGTCGGAGGACGCCAAGATCGACCTCGGCAAGAAGCCGGAGGCCGACGGCGATGCGGCCGACGAGGCGGACGAGGCGAAGGAGACGGCAGGGGAGGCCGTTTCCAAGGACGCCGCCGCCAAGGACGGCAAGGCCGGCGACAACGCGGCGGACGACGCGAAGTAACCGCGTTCCGGGGACCGCAGGGCTGCCCACAGGCGCCCGGCGGTCCCCGGTCGTGCTGACGTCTGCGGGGGCAGGTCCCCACAAGATTTCGTGGCCGCCCCGGCACACATTCCGGCACGGGGCGGTTGGACAGGGAGAAACGAGAAGGTGGCAGCACCGAACAGGGGCCGAAGGCCCGCGGGGGCGCAGGGGAAGCCGGGGCGCGCCCTGGCATTCATCCTGATCGCCATGGTCGCGCTCACAGGCGGCATGTTCTGGGCGGGTCAGCTCACGCCGCGTCTGGGCATCGACCTGGCGGGCGGTACGACCATCACGCTTGAGGCCAAGAGCCAGCCCGGCAAAGAGGACGCCGTCAACGAGACCAATATGAAGACGGCGGTCGGCATCATCGAGCGCCGTGTCAACGGTCTGGGCGTCTCCGAGGCCGAGGTGCAGACCCAGGGCGATCGCAACATCATCGTCAATATCCCGCGGGGCACGGACTCCGAGACGGCCCGCAAGCAGGTCGGCACCACCGCCCAGCTGTACTTCCGCCCGGTGCTCTCCGTCACCGCCGGCGGCGTCGAGGCCCCCGGGGCCAGCCCGAGCCCCTCGACGTCCCCCAGCCCCTCGGCGTCCTCCGGCGACAAGGCCGAGGACGGCAAGAAGGAGGACGGCAAGAAGGACGAGGAGACGGCGGGCGACACCGCCTCCTCGCCGTCCGGGACCCCCACGGCGACCGCCACCACCCAGGGCCGTGCGGTGACCGACGCCCTGAAGAAGGACGAGACGCCGTCGCCGAGCGCCTCCGCCTCCGGGGACGGAAAGCCTTCCGCGGACCCCAAGCCGTCGGAGAAGCCCACCAGCGACGCGGACGCCATCGCCAAGCTCCAGGACCGCTTCGCCAAGCTCGACTGCACCGACGAGAAGGTCCGCAGCACCCTCGGGGACGGCGTCAAGCCCAGCGACTACATCCTCGCCTGCGGTGAGCAGGACGGCGTCTGGCTGAAGTACATCCTTGGCCCGGCCGAGGTCGAGGGCAAGGACGTCGACGACGCCCAGGGCGCCTTTGACCAGCAGCGAGGCATCTGGCTCGTCCAGATGGAGTTCACCGACAGCGGCTCCAAGAAGTTCCAGACGATCACCAGCCGCCTCTCGCAGCAGCCGTCCCCGCAGAACCAGTTCGCCATCGTCCTCGACGGCGAGGTGGCCTCCGCGCCGCAGGTGAACACCACGCTCAGCGCCAGCGCCGAGATCACCGGCAGCTTCGACCAGGAATCCGCCAAGGAACTGGGCAACATCCTGTCCTACGGCGCCCTGCCGCTCTCCTTCGAGGAGCAGAGCGTCACCACCGTCACCGCCGCCCTCGGCGGCGACCAGCTCCGGGCCGGTCTGATCGCCGGCGCCATCGGCCTCGCCCTTGTGGTGATCTACCTGCTGGTCTACTACCGCGGCCTGTCGCTGATCGCGATCCTCAGCCTCATGGTCTCCGCGGTCCTGACCTACACGATCATGGCTCTGCTCGGGCCCGGCATCGGCTTCGCGCTGAACCTGCCGGCCGTCTGCGGCGCCATCGTCGCGATCGGCATCACCGCCGACTCGTTCATCGTGTACTTCGAACGCATCCGGGACGAGATCCGCGAGGGACGCACCCTCCGCCCGGCCGTCGAGCGTGCCTGGCCGCGCGCCCGGCGCACGATCCTGGTCTCCGACTTTGTGTCCTTCCTGGCCGCCGCGGTGCTGTTCGTCGTCACCGTCGGCAAGGTGCAGGGCTTCGCGTTCACACTCGGACTGACCACGCTGCTCGATGTGGTCGTCGTCTTCCTCTTCACCAAGCCGATCATGACGATCCTGGCGCGGAAGAAGTTCTTCGCGAACGGCCACCCCTGGTCCGGGCTGGACCCGAAGCGGCTCGGCGCCAAGCCCCCGCTGCGCCGGTCCCGTCGCACCGCTCCCGCCACCGTCGACCCGAAGGAGGCGTGAGATGTCGCGACTCGGCACCCTCGGCGCCCGTCTCTACAACGGCGAGGTCGGCTATGACTTCGTCGCCAAGCGGAAGCTCTGGTACGGGATCTCGATCCTGATCACCATCACGGCCATCGTCGGCCTGGCGGTGCGCGGTCTGAACATGGGCATCGAGTTCGAGGGCGGCGCGGTCTTCACCACCCCGAAGACCACCGCCTCCGTCTCCCACGCCCAGGAAGCCGCCACCGAGGCCTCCGGCCATGAGGCGATCGTCCAGAAGCTCGGCAACGGCAGCCTCCGCATCCAGGTCGCCGAGCTGGACACCCAGCAGGCCGACCGGGTCAAGCAGGAACTCGCCGACGACCTCAAGGTCCCCGCGGAGAAGATCAACGCGGAGCTGGTCGGACCGAGCTGGGGCGCCCAGATCGCCAACAAGGCATGGACCGGCCTCGCCGTCTTCATGATCCTCGTGGTGCTCTATCTGGCGATCGCCTTCGAGTGGCGCATGGCGCTTGCCGCGCTGATCGCCCTGATCCACGACCTCACTATCACCGTCGGCGTCTACTCGCTCGTCGGATTCGAGGTCACGCCCGGCACCGTGATCGGTCTGCTCACGATCCTCGGCTACTCCCTCTATGACACCGTCGTCGTCTTCGACGGTCTCAAGGAAGGGGCCCGGGGGATCACCAAGCAGAGCCGCTGGACCTACAGCGAGATCGCCAACCGCAGCCTGAACGCCACTCTGGTCCGCTCGATCAACACCACCGTCGTGGCGCTGCTCCCGGTCGCCGGCCTGCTGTTCATCGGCGGCGGCGTCCTCGGTGCCGGCATGCTCAACGACATCTCGCTCTCCCTCTTCGTCGGCCTTGCCGCCGGCGCGTACTCCTCGATCTTCATCGCCACACCGCTGGTCGCCGACTTCAAGGAACGCGACCCGCAGATGAAGGCGCTGAAGAAGCGGGTGCTCGCCAAGCGGGCCAAGAGCGATGCAGCGGACGCCGAGGGCGATGACGGCACGGAGACCCCCGAGGACGCCGTGCCCGCCGGAGCGGTCGTCGGCCAGCGCAAGGCCGGCCGCACCGCACGGAAGCGCTCATGACCGCCGTGCCGCAGGACCCGGCCGGCTCACCGCGGGAGCTGCTGCTCAGCCGCATCCGGGATGTGCCGGACTATCCAAAGCCGGGAGTGCTGTTCAAGGACATCACCCCGCTGCTGGCGGATCCGGCGGCGTTCACCGCCCTGACCGGCGCGCTGGCCGAGCTGTGCGCCCGGCACCAGGCGACGAAGATCGTCGGCTTGGAGGCGCGCGGCTTCATCCTCGGCGCACCCGTCGCGGTGCGCGCGGGTCTGGGCTTCATCCCCGTACGCAAGGCGGGCAAGCTCCCCGGAGCCACCCTGTCCCAGGCGTACGAGCTGGAGTACGGCACGGCCGAGATCGAGGTGCACGCCGAGGACCTGGCCGCGGGTGACCGGGTCATGGTCATCGACGACGTTCTGGCCACCGGCGGCACCGCCGAGGCGTCGCTGGAGCTGATCCGCCGTTCCGGGGCCGAGGTAGCCGGGGTCGCGGTGCTCATGGAGCTTGGATTCCTCGGCGGGCGTGCCAGGCTGCAGACCGCGCTGCGCGGGGCCCCGCTGGAGGCTCTGATCACGCTCTGACCTGCGGCGGAACCACCGTCGCCGGATCTGGACGGGCGTCTGGGAACACCCAGGCGCCCGTCGTGCGTTGTGTCTGCCCTCCGGTCCCGAGGCGAGAGAGACGCCCGAGGTCGATACCATGGCTGTTCCGGAGCCTGACCGGGGGACCCGGAACCGCACGAGGAGCGCTCTTGCCAGACGAGGCCCAGTCCGCAGCCGCGCAGCCCGACCAGCAGGCCGAGAGGGCCGCGGCAGCCCCTGTCACGCCCAGGAACCAGCCGGCCGCGAAGGCCGCGAAGCCCGCACCGGCCCCGCCCGAACGCGCCCAGCCTCTCCCCCCGCTCTCCGCGCCCAAGCCGACGCCCCCGGCCGGGACCGCACCGGTCAGCCGGCCCGCGCCCCCGCCCGCCACCACCCGGTCCGGCGGCTCCTCCAACCGGGTGCGAGCCCGCCTCGCCCGGCTGGGCGTCCAGCGCTCCTCCCCGTACAACCCGGTCCTCGAACCGCTGCTGCGCATCGTCCGCAGCAACGACCCCAAGATCGAGACCTCCACGCTCCGCCAGATCGAGCGCGCCTACCAGGTCGCCGAGCGCTGGCACCGCGGTCAGAAGCGCAAGAGCGGCGACCCGTACATCACCCATCCGCTGGCCGTCACCACGATCCTCGCCGAGCTTGGCATGGACCCGGCGACCCTGATGGCCGGGCTGCTGCATGACACCGTCGAGGACACCGAGTACGGCCTCGACACGCTCCGCCGTGACTTCGGCGACCAGGTCGCCCTCCTCGTCGACGGCGTCACCAAGCTGGACAAGGTCAAGTTCGGCGAGGCCGCACAGGCCGAGACCGTGCGCAAGATGGTCGTCGCCATGGCCAAGGACCCGCGCGTCCTGGTCATCAAGCTCGCCGACCGGCTGCACAACATGCGCACCATGCGCTACCTCAAGCGGGAGAAGCAGGAGAAGAAGGCCCGCGAGACCCTGGAAATCTACGCCCCGCTGGCCCACCGGCTGGGCATGAACACCATCAAATGGGAGCTGGAGGACCTCGCCTTCGCGATCCTCTACCCCAAGATGTACGACGAGATCGTCCGGCTCGTCGCCGAGCGGGCCCCCAAACGCGACGAATATCTGGCCATAGTGACCGACGAGGTCCAGGCCGATCTGCGCGCCGCCCGCATCAAGGCCACCGTCACCGGACGCCCCAAGCACTACTACAGCGTCTACCAGAAGATGATCGTCCGCGGGCGGGACTTCGCGGAGATCTATGACCTGGTCGGCATCCGCGTCCTCGTCGACACCGTCCGCGACTGCTACGCCGCCCTCGGCACCGTCCATGCGCGATGGAACCCGGTCCCCGGCCGGTTCAAGGACTACATCGCGATGCCGAAGTTCAATATGTACCAGTCGCTGCACACCACGGTGATCGGCCCCAACGGCAAGCCCGTCGAACTGCAGATCCGCACCTTCGACATGCACCGCCGCGCCGAGTACGGCATCGCCGCCCACTGGAAGTACAAGCAGGAGGCGGTCGCCGGAGCGTCCAAGATCCGCACCGATGTGCCCAAAGGTTCCGGCAAGGACAAGGACGCCGTCAACGACATGGCGTGGCTGCGGCAGCTGCTGGACTGGCAGAAGGAGACCGAGGACCCCTCGGAGTTCCTGGAGTCGCTGCGCTTCGACCTCTCCCGCAACGAAGTCTTCGTCTTCACCCCGAAGGGCGACGTCATAGCACTGCCCGCCGGGGCGACGCCCGTTGACTTCGCGTACGCGGTGCACACCGAGGTCGGCCATCGCACGATAGGCGCACGGGTCAACGGCCGGCTCGTGCCGCTTGAATCGACCCTCGACAACGGCGACCTGGTGGAGGTCTTCACCTCCAAGGCCGAAGGCGCGGGGCCGTCCCGCGACTGGCTCGGCTTCGTCAAATCGCCGCGCGCCCGCAACAAGATCCGCGCCTGGTTCTCCAAGGAGCGGCGAGACGAGGCCATCGAGCAGGGCAAGGACGCGATCGCGCGGGCCATGCGCAAGCAGAACCTGCCGATCCAGCGCATCCTCACCGGAGACTCGCTTGTCACGCTCGCGCACGAGATGCGGTACAGCGACATCTCCTCGCTCTACGCGGCGATCGGCGAGGGCCATGTCACCGCCCAGTCCATCGTGCAGAAGCTGGTGCAGGCGCTGGGCGGCGAGGAGGCCGCCACCGAGGACATCGCCGAGGCCGCCCCGCCCACCCGCGGCCGCACCAAGCGGCGCTCCAGCGCGGACCCGGGCGTGGTCGTCAAGGGCGTCGAGGACGTCTGGGTCAAGCTGGCCCGCTGCTGCACGCCCGTGCCCGGCGACCCGATCATCGGCTTCGTCACCCGCGGCAGCGGGGTCTCCGTCCACCGGGCGGACTGTGTGAACGTGGACTCGCTGTCGCAGCAGCCCGAGCGGATTCTCGACGTCGAATGGGCCCCGACGCAGTCGTCGGTCTTCCTGGTAGCCATCCAGGTCGAGGCTCTGGACCGCTCCCGGCTGCTGTCGGACGTCACACGCGTACTGTCCGACCAGCACGTCAACATCCTCTCCGCGGCCGTGCAGACATCGCGGGACAGAGTGGCCACGTCGCGCTTCACCTTCGAGATGGGGGACCCCAAGCACCTCGGGCATGTGCTGAAGGCGGTACGGGGAGTGGAAGGGGTGTACGACGTGTACCGGGTGACGTCGGCGAGGCGGCCGTAGGCTTCAGGGGGCTTCGTGCCGCCAGGGCCCCAGGTGTGCCGGGTGCGCAAAACGCCGGACGGGTGGTCAAGACCAGCCCGTCCGGCGTTTGAGCACCGGGGTCTCGGGGGCGGAGCCCCCGAGAAACCTCAGCCGCCGAACTCCTCCAGGCCCTTCAGCGCCTGGTCCAGAAGCGCCTGGCGGCCCTCCAGCTCCTTCGACAGCTTGTCGGCCTTCGCGTTGTTGCCCGCCGCCCGCGCCGTGTCGATCTGCTCGCGGAGCTTGTCCACCGCGGCCTGGAGCTGGCCGGTCAGACCCTCGGCGCGGGCCCGCGCCTCCGGGTTTGTCCGCCGCCACTCCTTCTCCTCGGCCTCCTGCAGGGCGCGCTCCACGGCGTGCAGACGGCCCTCGACCTTGGGACGGGCGTCGCGCGGGACATGGCCGATGGCCTCCCAGCGCTCATTGACCGACCGGAAAGCCGCACGCGCGGCCTTCAGATCCGTCACCGGCAGCAGCTTCTCCGCCTCGGCGGCCAGCTCCTCCTTCAGCTTGAGGTTCTCGGACTGCTCGGCGTCACGCTCGGCGAAGACCCCGCTGCGCGCCGCGAAGAAGACGTCCTGCGCGCCCCGGAAGCGGTTCCACAGATCCTCTTCCGCCTCGCGCTGCGCCCGGCCCGCCGCCTTCCACTGGGCCATCAGCTCGCGGTAGCGGGCCGACGTGCCGCCCCAGTCGGTGGAGCTGGACAGCGCCTCCGCCTCCGCGACCAGCTTCTCCTTCGCCTTGCGCGCCTCCTCGCGCTGCGCGTCCAGCGCGGCGAAGTGGGCCTTGCGGCGCTTGGAGAACGCCGAGCGGGCGTGCGAGAAGCGGTGCCACAGCTCGTCGTCGGACTTGCGGTCCAGCCGCGGCAGCCCCTTCCAGGTGTCCACCAGGCTTCGCAGCCGCTCGCCCGCGGCCCGCCACTGCTCGCTCTGCGCGAGCTCCTCGGCCTCCGCGACCAGCGCCTCCTTGGCCTTCCTGGCCTCGTCGTGCTGCTTGGCCTTCTGCGCCTTGCGCTCCTCGCGCCGCTTCTCCACCGCCTCGACCAGTGCGTCAAGGCGCTTGCCCAGCGCCTCCAGGTCGCCCACCGCATGGTGCTCGTCCACCTGCTGGCGCAGATGGCCGATGGCCGTCATGGCGTCCTTGGCCGACAGATCGGTGGTCTTCACCCGCCGCTCGAGGAGGCCGATCTCGACCACCAAGCCCTCGTACTTGCGCTCGAAATAGGCCAGGGCCTCCTCGGGAGATCCCGCCTGCCACGATCCGACGACCTTCTCGCCCTCGGCAGTACGCACGTACACGGTGCCCGTCTCGTCGACGCGGCCCCACGGGTCGCTGCTCACAGCGCCTCCTCAACCTGATGCCTGCGAGGGGGTCCACCCCCGGGCATCGTCCACAGTTTCCCGGAACGGGCCTCGCCCGCCCTCCGCAGCGTGGTTCCAGACCACGCTGCACAACGCCAATCTAGGCGACCGGCCGCCCGGCTGTCCGCAGTCAGCGCGACCGAAATTCCCTTCTCTCACACCTTGGGGACGGTGGCCTTCTCCATGGTGACGGGCTTCTTCGGGGCGCCGTCGGACGCTCCGCCCTCGACTCCGGCCTTCGCCACGTCCTGCACGAGCTTCAGCCCGTCTTTGTCCATCGTGCCGAACGGCGTGTACGTGGGCGTCAGCTTGCTGTCCTTGTAGACCAGGAAGAACTGGCTGCCGCCGGAGTCCGGGGCGCCCGTGTTGGCCATCGCGACCGTGCCCGCCGGGTAGGTGACCTGCCCGTCCTCGCCCGCCTTGCCCAGCGCGTCCAGGTTCTCGTCGGGGATCGTGTAGCCGGGGCCGCCCGTCCCGTCGCCCTTGGGGTCGCCGCACTGCAGCACGTAGATGCCCTGCGTGGTCAGCCGGTGGCACTTCGTGCCATTGAAGAAACCTTTGTCTGCGAGGGTCTTGAACGAGTTGACTGTGTGCGGGGTCTTCGCCGCGTCCATCGCGATCGAGATGGCGCCCTCGTTCGTCTCGATCGAGAAGGTGTACTTCGCCTTCTTGTCGATGGTCATCTCCGGCGCGGGCGAGCTGCTCTCGGCAGCCGTGGGCTCCGGCGACGGAGTGCTGCCCGCGGCGTCGGCGACGCTCTCCTTGTCCTTGTTGCCGTCCCCGGAGAGCCATCCCGCGCCGGCGGCGACCGCGCCGCCGATCAGCACCACGCCCAGGGCGGACGCGATCGCCGCATTGCGCCGCCTGGCCTTCTTGCGGGCTTCCTCCCGCCGCTGCTGCTGGCGCTCGAACTTCTTCCGGGCGAGCTCCCGCCGCCGCTGGTCGCTGCTGGCCACCGGGTGTTCTCCTTCTCCTGCGATGAGTGGTCTGTCCGGCTGACTGTGCCCGTACCGTATACGGGTTGGCTGTGCGACGAGCACCGCCGGTAGGCTCTGAGCTGTTGCAATCCAATCGTCAACAGGGCTTGCCAGGGCTTGCGGCATTCCTGTCGGACGACAAGCGAAGGACGAATGTGCTTATTGCCGGGTTCCCCGCCGGGGCCTGGGGGACCAACTGCTATCTGGTCGCCCCGGCCGCAGGCGAGGAGTGCGTGATCATCGACCCGGGCCACCAGGCGGCCCAGGGAGTCGAAGAAGCGCTGAAGAAGCATCGGCTCAAGCCCGTCGCCGTCGTGCTCACCCATGGCCATATCGACCATGTCGCCTCCGTCGTCCCGGTGTGCGGCGCGCACGACGTGCCCGCGTGGATCCACCCCGCCGACCGCTACATGATGAGCGACCCGGAAAAGGCGCTCGGCCGCTCCATCGGCATGCCGCTCATGGGCGAGCTGACCGTGGGGGAGCCGGACGACGTCCAGGAGCTCGCCGACGGCGCGACGCTGAGCCTCGCGGGGCTGGACTTCTCCGTCGCCCATGCGCCCGGTCATACCAAGGGGTCGGTGACCTTCCAGATGCCCGAGACGGCGGACATCCCGTCGGTCTTCTTCTCGGGCGATCTGCTCTTCGCCGGCTCCATCGGACGCACGGACCTGCCCGGCGGCGACCACGCCGAGATCCTTGAGTCGCTGGCACGGGTGTGCCTGCCGCTCGACGACTCGACCGTGGTGCTGTCCGGCCACGGCCCCCAGACGACCATCGGCCGCGAGCGTGCGACCAACCCGTACCTTCGGGACGTCGCCGCCGGCCTTGGGAGCGCCGCCGCTCCCCGACGAGGAATGTGACGAGAGACTTCCACGTGAGCACCTTCCAGGCCCCCAAGGGCACCTACGATCTGCTTCCGCCGTCCTCCGCGACCTATCTCGCCGTGCGCGAGGCCATCTCCGCGCCGCTGCGGAACGCGGGCTACGGCTATGTCGAGACGCCCGGATTCGAGAACGTCGAACTGTTCGCGCGCGGCGTCGGCGAATCCACCGACATCGTCACCAAGGAGATGTACGCCTTCGAGACCAAGGGCGGCGACAAGCTGGCGCTGCGCCCCGAAGGCACCGCCTCCGTGCTGCGCGCCGCACTGGAGGCCAACCTCCACAAGGCCGGCAATCTGCCGGTCAAGCTCTGGTACTCGGGCTCGTACTACCGCTACGAGCGCCCCCAGAAGGGCCGCTACCGCCACTTCTCACAGGTCGGCGCGGAGGCGATCGGCGCGGAAGACCCGGTCCTCGACGCCGAGCTGATCATCCTGGCCGACCAGGCGTACCGCTCCCTGGGCCTGAGCCGCTTCCGCATCCTGCTCAACTCGCTCGGCGACAAGGAGTGCCGCCCCGTCTACCGCGAGGCGCTCCAGGACTTCCTGCGCGGGCTCGACCTGGACGAGGACACCCGGCGGCGGGTCGAGATCAACCCGCTGCGGGTCCTCGACGACAAGCGCGCCGAGGTGCAGAAGCAGCTCGTGGGCGCGCCGCTGCTGCGCGACTCCCTGTGCGGGGCGTGCCGGGACTACCACGCCCAGGTGCGGGAGCTGCTCACCGCGGCGGGTGTGGCCTTCGAGGACGACGAGAAGCTGGTGCGTGGTCTCGACTACTACACGCGCACCACGTTCGAGTTCGTCCACGACGGCCTCGGCTCGCAGTCCGCGGTGGGCGGCGGCGGCCGCTACGACGGCCTCTCCGAGATGATCGGCGGCCCCGCGCTGCCGTCCGTCGGCTGGGCGCTCGGCGTCGACCGCACGGTCCTGGCGCTGGAGGCGGAGGGCATCACCCTGGATCTGCCCGCTGCCACGAGCGTGTTCGCCGTGCCGCTCGGCGACGAGGCGCGGCGCGTGCTGTTCGACGTGGTGACCCGGCTGCGCAAGGCGGGCGTCGCCACGGACTTCGCCTTCGGCGGCAGGGGCCTCAAGGGCGCGATGAAAGCCGCCAACCGCAGCGGGGCGCGGTACGCCGTCGTGGCCGGCGAACGCGACCTGGCCGAGGGAGTCGTCCAGC
Organism: Streptomyces sp. PR69; assembly: GCF_026420845.1. GTDB lineage: Bacteria > Actinomycetota > Actinomycetes > Streptomycetales > Streptomycetaceae > Streptomyces. The sequence goes on from NZ_JAOWCB010000034.1 coordinate 40,095, forward strand.
TCAAGGACATGGAGTCCGGCGAGCAGGAGCCCGTCGCCCTCGACGCGATCGTGGAGAAGCTCACCTCACGCCTGGCCTGACGCCACCCGTCAGCTGACGCCCTGGACCGGCACGGGATCGGTCCGGGGCGTTGCGCCCACCGGGCGGCGGCCCGGAGGAGGCGGCCGCGAGCTGACTCCCCCCTGCTAGGGCTCCGCCCCCGCCCCCTTTCTCCTCAAGCGCCGGAGAGGCTGAAATTCAGCCACACCCGCTACACCGCCTACACCGCCTACACCGTCACTCCGGCAGCAGGCCCTGCCGCAGCGCGGTGGTCACCGCCGCCGTGCGGTCGTCGACGCCCAGCTTGCCGAAGATCCGCAGCAGATGGGTCTTGACCGTGGACTCGCCGATGAACAGCCGCCGGCCGATCTCCGCGTTCGTACAGCCCTCGGCCACCAGCCGCAGCACCGCCGTCTCCCGCTCCGAGAGCCTGGGACGCTCGGACCGGCCGCCGCGCAGCTGGTCGACCAGGCGGGCCGCCACGGAGGGGGCGAGGACCGTCTCGCCGCGGGCCGCCGCGCGAATCGCGTCGGCCAGTTCCGTACGGGCGAGGTCCTTGAGCAGATAGCCCGCCGCGCCCGCCTCCACCGCACGGAGGATGTCGGAGTCCGTCTCATACGTCGTCAGCACGATCACCCGGCACGGCAGCCCCGCCGCCCGCATCCGGTTGATCGACTCGACTCCTCCGCCGCCGGGCATCCGCAGATCCATCAGCACGATGTCCGGCCCCAGTTCGGCGCTGAGCGCCTCCGCCTCGGGGCCGCTCGACGCCTCCGCCACCACCTCAAGATCGGGCTCCGCGCCGAGCATCCCGCGCAGGCCCTCCCGTACGACGGGATGGTCGTCGGCGAGCAGAACGCGGATCATGGAAGACTCCTGTCGTCGGCGGACGCCGGGACCGGCTCCGGCGGCCGGCGCTCCGGCGCCGGCAGTCGTACGGACACGGCGGCCCCGCGGCCGGGTGCGCTGACCACCTCCGCGCTGCCGCCCACCTCCGCGGCTCGGGCACGCAGCCCGTTGAGGCCGTACCCCGCGAGCGGTGCCGAGGCGTCGAAGCCGCGCCCCGTGTCCCGTACCGAGAGCCGCAGCTCGGTCTCACCGTATGTGAGCGAGATCGTCACCCCGGCGTCGGGGCCCGCGTGTTTGGTGACATTGGCCAGGGCTTCCTGGCAGGTGCGCAGCGCCACCACCTCCAGCGCCGCGGGCAGCGGCCGGGCCGCGCCGGAGATCCGCACGGCCGCGGTCGGCCCATGGCGTGCGGCGAGCCGTCGCAGTGCGTCCGGCAGCGAGCCGCCGTCGAGATCCGCGGGCGCGCCTCCGGAGACCAGTGCGCGCGCCTCGGCGAGATTCTGCCGGGCGGTGGCGGCCATCAGCTCCAGATGCCGCCGGGCCTGGGGCAGATCCCGCTCCAGCTCCGAGTCGACGGCCTGCACCAGCATCAGCAGACTGGTGAAGCCCTGCGCGAGCGTGTCATGGATCTCCCGGGACATCCGCTCGTGCTCGGCCAGCGCACCCCGTTCCGCCGACAGCCGGGCGATCTCCTCGCGGCTTGCCTCCAGCTCGGCGATGAGGGCCGCCCGCTCCTCGCTCTGCTCGATGATGCGGGTGATCCAGCTGCCGAAGATCGCGGAGAAGGCCAGGGTGACGAGAGCGAAGAGAGTCTGGAGGAACAACTCCCGGCCGTCCGGACGCCACAGCAGGGCCCACCCGGCGACCGGGCCGATGCTGACGGCCGTCACCGCGATCAGCGCCGGCCGCGTCGGCAGCAGCATGAAGCACTGCGGCACCAGGGCGAAGGCGGCGAGCCGCATCTCGCCCGCCAGAGCCGCGGCCGGGAGGAACAGCAGCGCCGCGCCGGTCAGATACCGCCGGGCGCTGCGGCCGTCCGGCCCGAGCACGATCAGCTGGCGGCGGCCGGCCCAGAGGTACCAGGGGGCGAGCAGGGCGAAGAGCGCTCCGGCCGTCACCCGCACGGCGTGCGAGGGCTGGGGCGCGGCGAGGGTGAGGACGAGCGTGGCCACCCAGACGACGGCGTAGTACGCGTCCCAGAGGCGGAAGTCGCGGATCCAGGCGTGGGCCTCGTCCGCCCGGCCCGGAGTGGTCCCGCGTATCGCGTCAGGGCAGGGCCCGCGTACCGCGTCGGCCGCTGCCCCGCGCGCGCTCCCCGGCTCCGTCAGCCGTCCCGGCGGCTTTTCCATCGGAAGGTCATCAGACACAGCGCCAATCCTCCGATGCACCAGGCCCCCAGCACCAAGGCGACCCGTCCGTACTCCCAGCCGCCCGCCTGCTCCAGCACCATGGCCGACTCGGGAAGGAACACCCCGCGCAGCCCCTGGGCCAGCCACTTCAGCGGGAACAGCGCTCCGATGTTCAGCATCCACGAGGGGATGGTGTCGATCGAGATATAGACGCCGGAGATGAACTGGAGCACCAGAAAGGGCAAGACCACCACGGAGCTCGCGCTCTGCCCCGATTTCGGCACGCTGCTGATGGCGATGCCGAGCAGCGCGCAGCCGGTCAGTCCGAGCAGGAGAATCCAGCCGAACCGCAGCCAGGCGCTTGGCTCCGTCGGCAGGTCGACGCCGTAGAAGACCGCGCCCACGGTCAGCAGCGCGGCGGTCTCCAGCAGCCCGGTGACCAGGACCAGCCACACCTTGCCCAGGAAGTAGGCCGCGGGCGGCATCGGAGTGCCGCGCAGCCGCCGCAGCTGCTTCTCGTCCCGCTCGATGGCGATGGAGATGCCCAGCGACTGGAAGCTCGTCGCCATGATGCCCGCCGCGATCATCGCCGGCACATAGAGCTGCGACGCGGTGATGCCCGCGCCCTCCACATCGTCGCTGAAGATCGACGCGAAGAGGAAGAGCAGGACGATCGGGAAGGCGAAGGTGAACACGGCCTGATCCCGCTGGCGGAAGAACTGCTTCACCTCCAGCGCTCCCCGTGCCAGCCCGAGCCGCCAGGCGCCCGGCGGGGTGCCGGGGGCGGTGTGGTGTGCCGCGCCGCGCTCGCCGGCCGCGGTGGTCGCCGTGCTCATCGCGCCTCGCCTTCCGCCGCCATTGCTGTCGCCGTTGCCGCCGCGGACTGCCGCTGTCCGATCAGGCCCAGATAGACGTCCTCCAGGGAGGGCCTGCTGATGGTCAGATCCGGGATCTCGCCGTCGAAGCGCCGCATCAGCTCGGCGACCGTACGGGTCGGCGTGTCCGTCGTACGGGAACGGGCCGTGCCGTCCGGGTCAGTCCAGGCCACCGTCGCCTCAAGGCCATGCGCCTGACGCAGCTGCGCCGCGGTGCCCTCGGCGACCACCCGCCCGGCCGCGACAACCGCCAGCCGGTCGGCGAGCGCCTCGGCCTCCTCCAGATAGTGGGTGGTCAGGACGATGGTGGTGCCCTCGTCGGCCAGCAGCCGGATCAGCTCCCAGAACCGGCGGCGCGCCGCCGGGTCGAACCCGGTCGTCGGCTCGTCGAGGAGCAGCAGCTCCGGAGCGCCGATCACCCCCAGCGCCACATCCAGCCGCCGCCGCTGGCCGCCGGACAGTTCCTTGATCCGCTTGCGTGCCTTCTCCTGGAGGCCGACCAGCGAGATGACCTCGTCCGGATCGCGGGATATCGGGTAATAGCGGGCGAAATGGGTCACAGTTTCGCGTACCGTCAACTCGGCGGGGGCTGATTCATCCTGCCAGACGATGCCGATCCGCGAGCGCCACCGGCGGCCTGAGGACGCCGGGTCCGCGCCCAGAACGCTCACCTCGCCCGCGTCCCGGGAACGGTGGCCCTGGAGGATCTCCACGGTCGTGCTCTTGCCCGCGCCGTTGGGGCCGAGGATGCCGAAGACCTCACCGTGGCGGATGGCCAGGTCCAGACCGTTCACGGCGGTCACATCGCCGTATCGCTTGCGCAGGCCGCGTACGTTCACCGCAAGTTCTGTCATGGACCCCAGCTTTCCGGCAGCACGCGGGCGCCGGGGACGACCAACCAGCCATCCTTATGTCAACCGAACGGTGGATGCTTGGGTGGGTACGGCACAATGTCCGTGCCCAGCAGCTACTGAGCGATGGAACGGATTGACGGATGGCGACTGCAGCGGTTGACGACGTGTCCTCCGACCGGAAGACGGACGGGGACAAGGGGCTGATCGGCGGCGGTCGCGCGTTCGCCTGGATGCTGATCGTCACGGGTGCGGCGGGGCTGCTGGCCGCCTGGGTGATCACGATCGACAAGTTCAAGCTGCTGGAGGATCCGGATTTCACGCCGGGGTGCAGTCTGAATCCGATTGTGTCCTGCGGAAACATCATGGAGAGCGAGCAGGCGTCGGCGTTCGGGTTCCCCAATCCGATGCTGGGGCTGGCCTCGTACGCGGCGGTGATCGCGATCGGGGCGGGGCTGCTCGCGGGGGCGCGGTACCGGCGCTGGTTCTGGCTGGGGCTGAATGCCGGGACGCTGTTCGGGGTGGGGTTCTGCACATGGCTGCAGTACCAGTCGCTGTATGTGATCGGTTCGCTGTGCCTGTGGTGCTGCCTGGCGTGGGTCGCGACGATCGTGATGTTCTGCTATGTGACGCTGCACAACATCCGGCACCGGATCATCAAGGTGCCTGAGGGGCTGCGGCGGGGCCTGCTGGAGTTCCACTGGGTGCCGCCGGTGCTGTGGATCGGGATCATCGGCATGCTGATCCTGACCCGCTGGTGGGACTTCTGGACCAGCTGAACCGCGGGACCAGCTCAACCACGGGGCCAGCTGGACCGCCCCGGACCGGCTGAACCGCGGGCGGCTTGACGGCATTGTCAGTGCCCTGACCTAGGCTTCATCGCGTGGAGCCCGATCTGTTCACCGCAGCAGCCGAGGAGCGCCGGGAGAAGGACCCGTCCGGCAGCCCCCTGGCGGTCCGCATGCGCCCGCGCACCCTCGACGAAGTCGTCGGCCAGCAGCATCTGCTGAAGCCCGGCTCGCCGCTGCGCCGCCTCGTCGGCGAGGCCGGCGGCGGGCCCGCCGGGGCGTCGTCCGTGATCCTGTGGGGGCCTCCCGGCATCGGCAAGACGACTCTCGCCTATGTCGTCTCCCAGGCGACCGACAAGCGCTTCGTCGAGCTGTCCGCGATCACCGCGGGCGTCAAGGAGGTGCGGGCCGTCATCGACGGCGCGCGCCGCGCCGCCGGAGGCTTCGGCAAGGAGACCGTCCTCTTCCTCGACGAGATCCACCGCTTCAGCAAGGCCCAGCAGGACTCACTGCTGCCCGCGGTGGAGAACCGCTGGGTGACGCTGATCGCCGCCACCACCGAGAATCCGTACTTCTCGGTGATCTCACCGCTGCTGTCCCGCTCGCTGCTGCTGACCCTGGAGCCGCTGACCGACGACGATCTGCGCGGGCTGCTGCGCCGGGCCCTGACCGAGGAGCGCGGACTCGGCGGGGCGCTGGAGCTGTCCTCGGAGGCCGAGGCCCATCTGCTGCGGATCGCGGGCGGCGACGCACGCCGCGCGCTGACCGCCCTGGAGGCCGCAGCCGGGGCCGCGCTCGACAAGGGCGAGCAGGAGGTGTCCCTCGCCACCGTCGAGGAGACCGTCGACCGGGCCGCGGTGACCTACGACCGGGACGGCGACCAGCACTATGACGTGGCAAGCGCCCTGATCAAGTCCATCCGCGGCTCGGACGTGGACGCGGCGCTGCACTATCTGGCCCGGATGATCGAGGCGGGGGAGGACCCGCGGTTCATCGCCCGGCGGCTGATGATCTCCGCCAGCGAGGACATCGGCCTGGCCGACCCGACCGCGCTGCCCACCGCGGTGGCCGCCGCGCAGGCCGTGGCGATGATCGGCTTCCCCGAGGCGGCCCTCACCCTCAGCCACGCCACCATCGCCCTGGCGCTGGCCCCCAAGTCGAACGCGGCGACGACCGCGATAGCCGCGGCCCGGCAGGACGTGCGCAACGGGCTGGCGGGTCCCGTCCCGGCCCATCTGCGCGACGGCCACTACAAGGGCGCGGCCGAGCTCGGCCACGCCCAGGGCTATGTCTATCCGCACGATGTCCCCGGCGGCATCGCGGCCCAGCAGTACGCGCCGGACGCGGTGCAGGGGCGGCGCTACTACGAGCCCACGCGGTATGGCGCGGAGGCGCGGTACGCGGACGTGGTGGACCGGGTCCGCGCCCGCCTCCGCGACGACCCCCGCTGAAGCCTCTGCCTCTCCGGGGGCTCCGCCCCCGGACCCCCGGCGCCTCAATCTCCCCCAGCTGCCTCCCCCAGACTCCGTCCGGGGGTACCCCCACGGGGCTTGAATGTGCGGCCTCTTGCGCCTCAAACGCCGGCGGGGCTGGTTTCTGGTCCTTGTGCCTTAGGTGTCGACGGGGCTGGGTGTGGGCGCTCAAGGGGCGGCGGAGCTGGGGTGCGGGCCCCAAGGGGTTGGCGAGCGGGGTTTCCGGTTCCCGCGCCCTCAAGCCCCGGTGGGGCCGGATGTGCGCGCCCAAGCGCTGGGGGCGCGGGGCGGCAGCCCCGTAGCCCTCGCCCGAAGGGGGCTGGGGGCGGAGCCCCCGGTTTCGGGAAGGGGCGGGGGAGGGGAAACAACCCGCCCCGCCCCTTCAGGCCGCCGCCGCCTCGAACAACGCATGCATCGCACGCCGCAGCCCGCTGACATCCCGTACCGGCTCGGGAAAGTCGAAGCGCGCATCGAAACAGCGTTCCCCCGTGATCCGCACCCGCAGACCGAACCGGTCCAGCGCCAGCGGCACCGCCCGCTGGGACGGGTCGCCGGGCGTTTCCGCGCGCTCGCCCAGCAGCCCGCAGAGCGACTGCACCTGGTCGCTGTGCGCGGCGTGCAGATGCTGCAGCAGCTCCGCCTCGTGTGCCACGAGCGGGTCGACGGACGCCCGGGCGAACTCCTCGGGCTCGATCTGCTGCGCGCCCCACAGATCGTCCACCGACGCCTCGCCGACCTCCAGACGGAGCATCATCAGACCCGGCTCGGCCACTCCGGGGGCCGTGGTGAGCCAGCCGGAGACCCACGCGCGCCCGCGGATACGGTGGGGGACGGACACCGGCGCCACATCGGTGATCTCCAGCACAGCGGGCAGCTCGTCGTCCTGGGCGTGGGTGGCGGCCCGCACGGCGGGGGAGTCCGCCGGATACAGCAGGAAAACCTCGCCCTCCGGGCCCGTCGCACGGGCGTGCGGCATCAGCAGCTCGGGAGGCACCCCCTCCAGCCCGGGGATGAGGAGCACCGCGGAGCATGTACTCTGTACGAGAGTTCGTGTGCGCTCGGCTGCTGACGGCATCCGGGCGGTTTCAAGCCCGCTGGGACGCGGCTGACCACGATCTGATCGGACCTCCGTCATGATGTCGATGCTCTGGGCGTCGGCACTGTCTGCGTTGTCTGTGATGGGCGTGGTGTTCCCAGGGCGAGACATGCGATCTCCTTTACTAAGGTGAGCCTAACCTAACCTATATCGGAGGTCTGGAGAACGTGCCTAACCAGTCGCGTCCCAAGGTCAAGAAGTCTCGTGCGCTCGGCATCGCTCTGACGCCGAAGGCCGTCAAGTACTTCGAGGCCCGCCCCTACCCGCCGGGCGAGCACGGCCGCGGTCGCAAGCAGAACTCGGACTACAAGGTGCGTCTGCTTGAGAAGCAGCGTCTGCGCGCCCAGTACGACATCAGCGAGCGCCAGATGGCGCGCGCCTACGACCGCGCCCGCAAGGCCGAGGGCAAGACCGGTGACGCCCTGGTCATCGAGCTTGAGCGCCGCCTCGACGCCCTGGTCCTGCGTTCGGGCATCGCCCGCACCATCTACCAGGCCCGTCAGATGGTCGTCCACGGCCACATCGAGGTCAACGGCACCAAGGTCGACAAGCCGTCCTTCCGTGTCCGTCCCGACGACGTCGTGATGGTCCGCGAGCGCAGCCGTGCCAAGCACCCCTTCCAGGTCGCGCGTGAGGGCGGCTACGCCCCCGAGGGCGAGACCCCGCGCTACCTGCAGGTCAACCTGAAGGCCCTGGCCTTCCGGCTGGACCGCGACCCGCAGCGCAAGGAGATCCCGGTGATCTGCGACGAGCAGCTGGTCGTCGAGTACTACGCCCGCTGATCGAAGGCCTCCGGGCCGTCAGAGCGAGCGCGCTTCAGCCCGCCGCCTCCCCGCCTTGTCCGGTCGGGGAGCCGGCGGGCTCTCGCGTTCCCGAGCTGGTGCCGGAGCTGGCGCCAGCGCCTGTGTCGGCGCCCGTGCCGGTTCCGGCGTCGGTGCCCGCGCCGACGCCCGTGCCTGTCCCTGTGGTCGTACGGCCGCAGGCGATGCCCTCAGCGCCGCCGGGGGCCTCCACAGCCCTCCGCCGCGCCGGAGGCGACGCCAGCGCACGCCGTACGGCCGCCTCCGGCGTCAGCGCACGGCCCTCGCGTTCACAGGCCGCATACCGCTCGGCGCCCAGCGCCTCCCCCGCCCGCCGGGCGCACAGCTCCCGCGGGGCCCCGAAGTGGCCCGACCCGAACAGCGGCAGCCCCACGGCCTCCCACATCGGGGCCGCGGCCCCCTGCAGCACGGCCGCTTCCGCCGGGTCGCCCTCGCTCGCCGTGACCAGAGCCAGCAGCTCGATCGCCAGCACCAGCCCCACTAGGTCGTTGAAGCGGTGATTGATGGCGATGCACTGCGACAGCAGAGTGCGCGCCCGCTCAAGGTCCCCGTCCGTCCACGCCGCATACGCCAGTACGTACAGCGCATACGCACGGGTCCACACCTCCCCGCGGTCCTCGCAGATGCCGCGCACGTCCTCGCACAGCGCCGCCGCGTCCGCCAGCCGGTTCTGGAAGACCAGCGCCATCGCCAGCTCCACCTGGGCCATCAGCACATTGCTGTTCAGCTCGCCGGCCCGCCGATAGGCGCCGAGGGCCGACCGCAGCAGCCTCTCGGCGCGCGGCATGTCGTCCGACACCAGCGCCAGACAGCCCATCCGGTGTTCGGCATAGGCGGCGGCGACCGGATGGTCCGCCCGGGCGGCGCGCTCCCGGCACTCGTACAGCGCTCCCGCGGCCGCCGCGCTGTCGCCCTGCAGAATCGCCACATAGCCCAGCACCCACAGGGCCTTGAGCCGCGCCTCCTCATGGACCGGACGGCCGGGGCCGAGAGCGTCCGGGGCCGCCGCCAGGGCCCTGTCCAGCCAGTGCCTGCCCTCCGCCAGCCGGCCGCATCCCACCCAGCAGAACCACAGCGTCCCGGCCAGATGCTGTCCCAGGTGCGCCTCGTCATCGGTGTCCAGGCACAGTTCGAGCGCCGCCCGCAGATTCGGCAACGCGCTCTGCACACACGCGGCCACCTCGCCCTGACGCGGACTGAACCAGTCCAGTTCGCACCAGGTGGCGAGCCCCACGTACCAGTCCCGGTGGCGTCGGCGCAGCCGCTCGGCGTCCCCCAGCGCCGCCAGCCATGCGGCCCCGTAGACACGCACCGTGTCCAGCATCCGGTAGCGCACGCCCGCCGGGGTCTCCTCGCGGCAGACCACCGACTGGGCGATCAGCTCACCCAGCACATCCAGCACGGACTCCACGGGAAGATCGGGCCCGGTGCAGATGTACTCCACCGCCTCCAGGTCGAACTCACCCGCGAACACCGAAAGCCGCGCCCACAGCAGCCGCTCCTGCGGACTGCACAGCTCATGGCTCCAGCCCACCGCGGCGCGCAGCGTCTGATGGCGCGGCAGGGCGCCGCCGGCCCCGCAGGTCAGCAGTCGGAAGCGGTCGTCAAGGCGCTGCACCAGCTGGGTCAGGGACAGCACCGGCAGCCGGGCCGCCGCGAGTTCCAGCGCCAGCGGAATCCCGTCGAGCCGCCGGCACAGCTCCCGCACCAGATCGCAGTCGTCTCCCCCGGGGCCAAAGCCCGGCAGCACACGGGCCGCGCGGTCAGTGAAGAGCGCCGCGGCATCCGCCTCGGGCAGCGGCGTCAGCGGGAACACCTGCTCGCCCGCCAGCCGCAGCGGTCGGCGGCCCGTCGCGAGCACCGTCAGCCCCGGCGAACCGCGCAGCAGCTCCCGCAGCACCTCCGCGCACTCCTGGGCGAGCTGCTCGACGCCGTCGACGACGAGCAGCAGCTCACGCCGGGCGAGTCGGCGGGCCAGGATCTCGTGCGGCGGCCTGCTGGTGTGGTCGGTGACGCCGAGCGCCTCGATCAGCGTGTGCGCCAGCAGCGTCGGATCGCGCAGCATCGACAGATCGGCGATCCACACCCCGTCGCCGTACCGATTCTGCAGAGCGGCCGCAGCCCGCTCGGCCAGTCGTGACTTGCCCACCCCGCCCGCTCCGACGACCGTCACCAGTCGGCTGTGGGACAGCAGCCTGCCGAGCTCGGCCAGCTCGTCGGCCCGTCCGATGAATCGGTTCAGCTCGGCCGGTAGGTCACTGCGGGAGCGTCGCATGAGACACGGAGCGTACCGGCGTGTATGCGCTGCGTACAGTCCGCTTGCATAACCCCCTTCCCCGGCAGGGCAAATGCGGTATGGGGTGCGACCTGAGGCGCGATAAGGTCGGAGGGCGACGCCAGAAACAACACCAGAAACACAGAAAGCGGTGGAGACGTGTCCGGTGGAGAGGTGGCCGGGATCCTGGTGGCCGTATTCTGGGCGATCCTGGTCTCCTTCCTCGCGGTGGTGCTCGTGAGGCTGGCCCAGACGCTCAGGGCGACCACCCGGCTGGTGACCGAGGTGACCGACCAGGCGGTGCCGCTGCTCGCGGACGCCTCGGCGACGGTCCGCTCCGCCCAGACCCAGCTCGACCGGGTCGACGCCATCGCGTCGGACGTCCAGGAGGTCACCTCCAACGCCTCCGCGCTGTCCACTGCCGTCGCCTCCGCGTTCGGCGGGCCGCTGGTCAAGGTCGCGGCCTTCGGCTACGGAGTGCGCCGGGCCATCGGACGCAGGGCGCCCGCCGAGCCGGAGCGCCGTACCGTGATCGTCGGACGCACCGTGCCGTCCGCGCGGCGAAAGAAGCGGAAGGGCTGACGCTGCGATGTTCCGCCGTACGTTCTGGTTCACCGCGGGCGCGGCAGCCGGCGTGTGGGCCACGACCAAGGTCAACCGCAAGCTCCGGCAGCTGACCCCGGAGAATCTGGCGGCGCAGGCCGCGGACAAGGCCCGGCACAAGGCCGTCGAGACCGGCCAGCGGCTCAGGGACTTCGCGCTGGACGTCCGTACGTCCATGAACCAGCGCGAGGCCGAACTCGGTGAGGCCCTGGGTCTGCACACGCCCGTCGACGCGCCGCCGCGAGCGCGCGCGCTTCCGCCGCAGCGGACGCGGGCCGCCCTCGAACACAGCGAGCCTTCGCAACCCCAGCACCCCAAGAAGTCATACGACCGGAATGAGGACCACTGATGGAGTCGGCTGAAATCCGCCGCCGCTGGCTGAGCTTCTTCGAGGAGCGCGGGCACACCGTCGTGCCTTCGGCGTCGCTCATCGCGGACGACCCGACTCTGCTGCTGGTCCCCGCGGGCATGGTGCCCTTCAAGCCGTACTTCCTCGGCGAGGTCAAGCCGCCCTTCCCGCGCGCCGCCAGCGTGCAGAAGTGCGTGCGCACCCCGGACATCGAAGAGGTCGGCAAGACCACACGGCACGGCACGTTCTTCCAGATGTGCGGCAACTTCTCCTTCGGCGACTACTTCAAGGAAGGCGCCGTCAAGCTCGCCTGGGAGCTGCTGACCACCCCGGTCGAGCACGGCGGCTACGGCCTCGCCGAGGAGAAGCTGTGGATCACCGTCTACGAGGAGGACGACGAGGCCGAGCGGCTCTGGCGTGATGTCGTCGGCGTCCCCGCCGAGCGCATCCAGCGCCTCGGCAAGAAGGACAACTACTGGTCCATGGGCGTCCCCGGCCCCTGTGGCCCCTGTTCCGAGATCAACTACGACCGCGGCCCGGAGTTCGGCGTCGAGGGCGGACCCGCCGTCAACGACGAGCGGTACGTGGAGATCTGGAACCTCGTCTTCATGCAGTACGAGCGGGGCGAGGGCACCGGCAAGGACGACTTCGAGATCCTCGGCGAGCTGCCCAGCAAGAACATCGACACCGGTCTCGGCCTTGAGCGCCTGGCGATGATCCTCCAGGGCGTGCAGAACATGTACGAGACCGACACCCTGCGGGTCGTCATCGACAAGGCCACCGCGCTGACCGGCGTTCAGTACGGGGCCGCCCACGACAGCGATGTCTCCCTGCGCGTGGTCGCCGACCATATGCGCACCTCCGTCATGCTCATCGGCGACGGCGTCACGCCCGGCAACGAAGGCCGCGGCTATGTCCTGCGCCGCATCATGCGCCGCGCCATCCGCAACATGCGGCTGCTGGGCGCTTCCGGGCCGGTCGTCGGAGAGCTCGTCGACACCGTCATCACGACGATGGGCGAGCAGTACCCGGAGCTGGAGACCGACCGCAAGCGCATCGAGACGGTCGCCCTCGCCGAGGAGGCCCGCTTCCTCAAGACGCTCAACGCCGGCACCAACGTCCTCGACGGCGCGGTCAGCGAGGCCAGGAGCGCCGGCTCCACGGTCCTGTCCGGCGACAAGGCCTTCCTGCTCCACGACACCTGGGGCTTCCCGATCGACCTCACCCTGGAGATGGCCGCCGAGCAGGGCCTCACCGTGGACGAGGACGGCTTCCGCCGCCTGATGAAGGAGCAGCGGGAGCGCGCCAAGGCCGACGCCAGGGCCAAGAAGACCGGACATGCCGACGTCTCCGCCTACCGCGAGATCGCCGACGGCTCCGGCGCGACGGAGTTCACCGGCTACACCAACACCGAGGGCGAGACCACCGTCGTCGGCCTCCTGGTCAACGGCGTGCCGTCCCCGGCCGCCTCCGAGGGCGACGAGGTCGAGGTCGTACTCGACCGCACCCCCTTCTACGCCGAAGGCGGCGGCCAGCTCGCCGACACCGGCCGGATCAAGCTGCACAGCGGCGCCGTCGTCCAGGTCCGCGACGTCCAGCAGCCGGTCCCGGGCGTGTCCGTGCACAAGGGCTCCGTCCAGGTCGGCGAGGTGACCGTGGGCTCCACCGCGTACGCCGCGATCGACGTCAAGCGCCGCCGCGCCATCGCCCGCGCCCACAGCGCCACCCACCTCACCCACCAGGCGCTGCGCGACGCCCTGGGCCCCACGGCCGCCCAGGCCGGTTCGGAGAACTCTCCGGGCCGCTTCCGCTTCGACTTCGGCGCTCCGTCCGCCGTGCCCGGCACGGTTCTCACCGATGTCGAGCAGAAGATCAACGAAGTGCTCGCCCGCGAGCTCGAGGTGCATGCCGAGGTCATGCCGATCGACGAGGCCAAGCGGCAGGGCGCCATCGCCGAGTTCGGCGAGAAGTACGGCGAGCAGGTGCGTGTGGTCACCATCGGCGACTTCTCCAAGGAGCTGTGCGGCGGCACGCATGTGCACAACACCGCCCAGCTGGGCCTGGTGAAGCTGCTCGGCGAGTCCTCGATCGGCTCCGGCGTGCGCCGTATCGAGGCGCTGGTCGGCGTGGACGCCTATAACTTCCTCGCCAAGGAGCACACGGTCGTCGCCCAGCTCCAGGAACTGGTCAAGGGCCGTCCCGAGGAGCTGCCCGAGAAGATCTCCGGCATGCTCGCCAAGCTCAAGGACGCCGAGAAGGAGATCGAGAAGTTCCGCGCCGAGAAGGTCCTGGCCGCCGCCGCCGGGCTCGCCGAGGGCGCCCGGGACGTCCGGGGCACGGCCCTGGTCACCGGCCAGGTCCCGGACGGCACCTCCGCCGACGATCTGCGCAAGCTGGTCCTCGACGTCCGCGGCCGCATCCCGGGCGACCGCCCCGCGGTGGTCGCCCTGTTCACCGTGGCGGGCGGCCGCCCGCTGACCGTGATCGCCGCCAACGAGGCCGCCCGTGAGCGCGGACTCAAGGCCGGCGACCTGGTGCGCGCCGCCGCCAAGACGCTGGGCGGCGGCGGTGGCGGCAAGCCGGACGTCGCCCAGGGCGGCGGCCAGAACCCGGACGCCGTAGCCGACGCCATGGCCGCCGTCGAGCGGCTCGTCGCCGAGACCGCGTAAGAGGGCAGGGCAGAGGTATGACCGCCGCGATGCGCAGAGGCCGCCGCCTCGCGATCGACGTCGGGGACGCCCGGATCGGGGTCGCCTCGTGCGACCCCGAAGGGGTCCTCGCCACGCCGGTGGAGACCGTGCCGGGACGCGATGTCCCGGCCGCCCACCGGCGACTGCGCCGACTCGTGGAGGAGTACGAGCCGATCGAGGTGATCGTGGGCCTGCCCCGCTCGCTCAGCGGGCGGGAAGGCCCCGCCGCGGCCAAGATCCGCATCTTCGCGCAGCACCTGGCCCGCTCCATCGCCCCCGTGCCCGTCCGATTGGTCGACGAGAGGATGACCACAGTGACGGCCAGTCAGGGGCTGCGGGCTTCGGGCGTTAAGTCCAAAAAGGGCCGTTCTGTCATCGATCAGGCGGCCGCCGTGGTGATCCTGCAGAACGCTCTGGAGGCCGAACGGGCGTCAGGGGCCCCGCCCGGCGAGGGCGTCGAAGTGGTTGTCTGATCGCGATACGGTAACGTTCCGCGCCAAGCGGCGGTGTTCGAACAGCCGCCGCTCAGCGAAGAGGACGGCTCGTCGGATGGCTGCCTCGTGGCCCTAGGGGATCGATGACTGAGTATGGCCGGGGCCCCGGCTCCCAACCATGGCACCCTGAGGACCCCCTGTACGGGGACCAGGGATGGTCAGGACAGCAGGCCTCGGCCGGCCATGCTCCGTACACCGGCCAGCCGGAGCAGGGCTATGGCCAGTACCCCCAGCAGCCGCAGCAGTACGGCGGTCAGCACGATCCGTATCAGCAGTACGACGCCCAGCAGCACGGCGCACAGCAGTACAACGAGCAGCAATACGGGCAACAGCAGCCACAGGGCCGGTCCGAGCAGTACGGCCAGGACTACGGACAGCAGCAGTACGATCAGCAGTCGTACGGGCAACAGTACGGTGCCTGGGACACCGGACAGCAGACGGCCATGCCCTACGGGGCGGGCATGGCCGACACCTACGGGGGGCAGCAGCCCGGCTATGGCGGCCCTGACGCCGACCCCTACGCCACAGCCGATGCGTACCCCCCACCGCAGCCCCCGCGCCAGCGCCGCAGCGCCCCCGAGCCCGACCCCGCCCCGCAGGCCGGTTCGGACTGGGAGTCCGGGGACCAGGAAGAGGAGAAGCACCCCTTCTTCACAGGCGCCGATGACGACGGCGACGATGTCGCCGCCCCGTCCCGGCGCGGCGGCGGCCGTGACGGCCGCGGCAAGGGCAAAGGACACGGCCCGGGCAAGAAGAAGAGCCGCAACGGACTCGCCTGCCTTGTCGTCGCAGCGGTGTTCGCGGGCGCCCTCGGCGGCGTCGGCTACTTCGGCTACCAGTTCTGGCAAGGGCGCTTCGGCGCGCCCGAGGACTACGCGGGCGGCGGCGCCGGCCAGGTGGACGTCGAGATCCCGGCAGGAGCGGGCCTGGGCGAGATCGGCTCCATCCTCAAGAAGGCGGGCGTCGTCAAGAGCACCGACGCCTTCGTCTCGGCCGCCAACGCCAACCCCAAGGGCAAAACCATCCAGGCGGGCGTCTACCTCCTCAAGAAGGAGATGTCCGCAAAGAGCGCCGTCGAGCTGATGCTCAGCCCGGCCAGCCGCAACAACCTCGTCATCCCCGAGGGCAAGCGGAACGCCTTCATCTACGACCAGATCGACAAGCGGCTCGAAGTGAAGGCGGGCACCACCGCCGCCGTCGCGAAGAAGGAGGCCAAGAACCTCGGCCTTCCGGAGTGGGCCAACGACAACAAGGACATCAAGGACCCGCTCGAAGGCTTCCTCTTCCCGGCCAGCTACCCCGTCGCCAAGGGGATGAAGCCGGAGGACGTCCTGCGGAAGATGGTCGCCCGCGCCAATGAGGAGTTCGGCCGGCAGGACCTCAAGGCGGAGGCGAAGCGGCTCGGGCTCGACTCCCCGCTCCAGGTGCTCACCGTGGCGAGCCTCGTCCAGGCCGAGGGCAAGTACAAGCACGACTTCGACAAGGTGTCCCGCGTCGTCTACAACCGGCTCAAGCCGGACAACGTCGAGACCGTCGGACGCCTGGAATTCGACTCGACGATCAACTATCTCAAGGACCAGAGCAGGCTGGACATCGGCGCGGTCGACGATCTGCGCAAGATCGACGACCCGTACAACACCTACGACATCAAGGGCCTGCCGCCCGGCCCCATCGGCAACCCCGGTCAGTCCGCGTTCAATTCGGCGCTCAAGCCCACACCGGGACCGTGGTATTACTTCGTCTCGATCACCGAGGACGAGACGCTGTTCGCGGTCACCAACGAAGAGCACGAACGCAACCGGCGGAAGTACGAAGAGGCACAGGAGAACAAGGGTCAGTGAGCAGCAGCACAGCCAAGCGCGCGGCAGTCCTCGGATCACCCATCGCCCACTCGCTCTCCCCGGTGCTGCACCGCGCCGCATACGCCGCGCTCGGCCTCGACCAGTGGTCCTATGACCGCTTCGAGGTGGACGAGGCGGCGCTCCCCGGCTTTGTCGCCGGTCTCGACGACAGCTGGGCCGGGCTCTCGCTGACCATGCCGCTGAAGCGGGCGATCATCCCGCTGCTCGACTCCATCACCGAGACCGCGGCCTCCGTGGAGGCCGTCAACACGGTCGTCTTCACCGACGACGGCCGCAAGGCCGGCGACAACACCGACATCCCCGGCATGGTCGCCGCCCTGCGGGAGCGAGGTATCGAGAAGGCCGACGAGGCCGCGGTGCTGGGGGCGGGCGCCACCGCCTCCTCGGCGCTGGCCGCACTGGCCCGGATCTGCACCGGCCCCGTCACCGCCTATGTACGCAGCGAGGCCCGTGCCGACGAGATGCGCGGCTGGGGACGGCGGCTCGGCGTGGAGGTGTGCACCGCCGACTGGAGCCGCGCCGCTGACGCGCTCAGCGCCCCGCTCGTCATCGCCACCACTCCCGCAGGCGCCGCGGACGCACTCGCCGAGTCTGTGCCCGAGCACCCCGGCACCCTGTTCGACGTGCTGTACGACCCCTGGCCGACGCCGCTCGCCGCCGCCTGGTCCGCACGCGGCGGAGCCGTCGTCGGCGGCCTCGATCTGCTCGTCCACCAGGCCGCGCTCCAGGTCGAGCAGATGACCGGACGGACCCCCGCTCCGCTGGCCGCCATGCGGGAGGCCGGAGAGCGGGCGCTCGCCGCCCGCTGACAGGTGGATTCCGCCCGGACCGTCCGCTTACTGGACCACGCGCCGGGTCGCGGGCCGGGACGTGGGAGGATCAGAGGGAGAGGCGGGCCACGGCCGTCCTCCCCCGGGAGGCGCAGCCGGGCCGCGCCGTCGCAGTTCCAGGCGCGAGCGAGCATGAGGAGCAC